>JAGWZK010000030.1 GCA_018968885.1 Planctomycetota bacterium
CATGTCAAACCCAGGTAAGGTTCTTCGCGTTGCCTCGAATTAAGCAACATGCTCCACCGCTTGTGTGAGCCCCCGTCAATTCATTTGAGTTTTAGTCTTGCGACCGTACTTCCCAGGCGGATGACTTAACGCTTTCGCTTCGACCGATACGGGGTAAGACCCGCACCGGTCCAGTCATCATCGTTTACGGCGTGGACTACCAGGGTATCTAATCCTGTTTGCTCCCCACGCTTTCGTGCCTCAGCGTCAGAACAGGCCCAGACGAGCATCTTCACCATCGGCGTTCCAGTGGATCTCTACGCATTTCACCGCTCCACCCACTGTTCCCTCGTCGCTTACCTGTCTCAAGTTCGGTAGTACATCGCGCAGTTCCCCGGTTGAGCCGGGGGCTTTCACGTAATGCTTTCCGAACCGCCTACGCACCCTTTAAGCCCAGTGATTCCGCGTAACGCTCGGGCCCCCTGTATTACCGCGGCTGCTGGCACAGGGTTAGCCGGCCCTTCCTCTGGGGATAATCGTTGGTTCCATCCCCTGACAGTGGTTTACACGTCATAGACGCTTCATCCCACACGCGGCATTGCTCTGTCAAGCTTTCGCTCATTGCAGAAGATTCGTCGCTGCAGCCTCCCGTAGGAGTCCGGACAGTGTCTCAGTTCCGATGTTGCAGGTCGTGCTCTCACACCTGCTACCCGTCTTCGCCTTGGTGGGCCTTTACCCCGCCAACTAGCTGATAGGACGATCGCCGATCCAAAGGCGCAAAAGCTTTTCTCCGGAGAGGACATGGAGTATTACCGACAGTTTCCCATCGCTATCCTCCACCTCAGGGTACGTTCGATCGCATTACTAACCCGTCCGCCACTTACCATTGCTGGTACGTACGACTTGCATGCTTTAGCCATGCCGCCAGCGTTCACGCTGAGCCATGATCAAACTCTTCAATTGATTTTCTTGTGCATCCGACTTGCGTCGGCTGAATTCAGAATGGGTCAACCAAAGGTCGACTATGGTGTCTGATATATCCGGCAAGGTCGCCGGTGGAATCAGACGTTCATTGTCTCTCCTGACCATTGTTTGTGAAGACACATGACCAGGAAAGGGTCGCTGACATTCACTAGACCTTCCTGACTCGGGCGAGTCAAGGAAGGGTCCGCCACAAGAATGTCAGCTTCAGTGGACCCTGTCTTGCGACAGGACACTGACAACTTGATCGACTCTGATTGACGTGTTGAGCGTCGGGTGTAAGACCCTATCAGAGCCGCACATTCTCGCGCGGTCTTCGAACTGTTCACTTGTCAAGGAATGACTGCGTTCCGATCTGCGAGTTGCAAGAATCAGAGGCAGTGCCACCCAGAATCGTCCCTTGCGGGTCGACCCGGTTGTGTGGCGGGAGGGAAGCATAACGGCATCTCGCCCGGGGTCAAGCGGCCGGGGAACCAACTTCCGCAAAATCTAGCGCAAGTTCCGAATTTTGCCACGCTTGCGCCACCCCCCATTTCTCAAGTCTGCCACCGCTCACTCATCCTTCCCTTCCTGGCTGGGTCACTGCCAAGGAAAGACCCCAGATCATTAAGGTCTGATAACCGCGAGATGTCTCGCGCCTGACCGTCTTTCGCACGATCCTGGCAGCCGCCGCGAGAGTCGAACCTGTGGTCTTTACATCATCCACAACCACTACCACCCCACCATTCCGAACGGCAACTGCCAATCGCGACGAACCTGGCCAGCGACCGGGCGCCAACGAAGCTCGCGCATGGGCTTCGCGGCGGCTGGCGGCGACATCGAGCTGTGTGTGCCGCCACGCTCGCGACCGCAACGCCGGAATCACCGATGCTTGCAACTCTCTTGCCATGCCACGGCAGATCACCGCAGTGTGGTCAATCCCCCGGGTCATGCGACGCACAAAGTGCATCGGGATGGGCACCAGGATCACCGGCAGGTGTGACAACCCAGCCAGACGCAGGCGGTTGGCGAGGTGCCGAGCGGCTAGCTGGCCCATTTCGGTGCCCAGTTCGCGCCAGCCGCCAAACTTGATGTCGAGCACGACGCGGCGGAGTTCGTCTTCATATTCACCAAGCCGAACAAAGCGATCCCACGGCAGATTCTGCTGGTGACAGTGATGACAGCCGGAATCCGGATCATCCTCGGCCACTTCGCCAGGGGAAATCGAAACGCCGCAACGGGGGCAGTATGGTGCCGGTTGGGTTAGGTCGAGGCCTGCGCGAGCAAGTCGCTGACGCAGGGGCTCGCGAGTCTGACCAAGCCAGCAGGTGAGCGGATTTTCCGAATCAGGGATCGCAGGGACGGACGGCTTGATTCTGGCGGTTTGAGATCGACCAATATCTTCGTTCGCAACTTGCGCGGGCTGGCAAGGCGGCCACACGAACGGGGCTGGTGCCGAAGTCTCTTCTCCTGACTGAGTATCGATTCGCTGCTCCACCGCAACAGCATACTGAGAGTGTCCAGTATCTCAACCACCCAGCCGCGTGCGAAGGAGCGTGGCACGGGCTTCCTTGCGGTGCTCCTGATCCATCTCGTGGCCGACAACGCGTTGCAGATGGCCGGGCTGCACCAGAAGCATCAAGTGATTAACGATGCGCACCGTGGTATCGCGGATGAGACCCATGGAGACGCCCAGCCGCACCTGGCTGAGAAGCTGCATGGCTTCCTCAGCGCCCATCAGCCGCGCGCGGGTGAGGGTGCCGAAGGCGCGCCAGCACTGATCTTCGACGACGGCGCGGCGTTTACTCATGAGGGTTTTGCGGGCAAAACGCTCATATTCCACGATGCGCGGAATGATCTCGCCATCGAGTTCATGCAGAATCTGGTCCTCGCTCTTGCCCAGCGCGGTCTGATTGCTGACCTGGAAAAGGTCGCCGATAGCGTCGCTGCCTTCGCCATAGAACCCTCGCACGGCAAGGTTCATGTCTGCCGCGGCGCGTTTGACCTTTTCCAATTCGCCCGTCATTTTCAGGGCAGGCAAGTGCACCATGCAGGAGAGGCGCAGACCACTGCCGACATTGGTCGGGCAGGCGGTGAGATACCCAAATTGCTCGTCAAAGGCGTAATCCAACCCGGCCTCGATGCGGTCATCAGCATCAATCGCGCGGCGGAGGACTTCGCGCAGATCAAGGCCGGATGAAATGGCCTGAATCCGCAGATGATCCTCTTCGTTGATCATCACCGCGAGTTTCTCATCAGGGAGCCCCACCACAACGGCACGAGGGTCGGTCTCACCGGGCGGACGGTCATCATCCTGCGCATCGGGAAGTGGGCGACCTTTGGCCAGTGGCTTACTGATCAGGTGCCGCTCAACCAGCAGAGTGCGCTCTGAAGGCGCGGCCTGATGCAGCGAGATGCACGTGGTCTGCGCACTGAGCCCGGCTTTACTCAACCAATCCTTGCAGAGTTTCAGCGTGGTTTTACGTTGCGCTTGAGTGCTACGAGCGGGGAAAGGATGACCGGCGAGATTGCGTGCCAGCCGCGCCCGTGAGGAAACCACGACATCGGCGGATTCACCATCGCCACGGAGCCATTCGGGGACGGATTCAAAGTGCACACCGAGGGGTTCAGGAGTGTGGCCAGCGCTCATGATTCTCGCTCCGCACTCTCTGAGGGTTGCGTGCTCAGGCGACGGATTTCGTCACGCAGGCGTGCAGCCCGTTCGTACTGCTCACCCGCGACGGCCTCATCAAGTTGGGCGTGCAGACGCTTCAGACGCTCTGTGCGTTCCTGAATCAGTGCGGCTTGATCCAGCGTGCCACCAGCCCGCTTTGGCGTGCGCCCGATGTGACGACTGGCCCCCTCATGAGCACGAGCGGCAAGCTGCGTGAGATGCGTGCGAAATGTGGAATAGCAATCCGGACATCCGAGCAAGCCGCACTGCTTGAAATCATTCAGCGTCGAGCGGCACGTCGGACAACTTCCCGATCGAGTGGCCCGGCCGGGAGTGGCCGGTGCCAAAGGACCTGCAATCACGGCACCGGGATCAAGTGCTTCAGAAACGGGTGCAGGCACGATGCCATCAGACGCGGCACAGTGCTCGCACAGATTCTTTTCGGTGGCGACGCCATTCACGATGGTGACTTCGTGGACGGTGGCTTCGTTTTCGCAACGATCGCACTTCATGCATCATACAGTAGCAATCGCGATTGAACCGACAGAATCACGTTGAGAGATCGTAAATCAACCAAAGACAATGTCTCGCATAAAGATTGCAGTTGATTCTCGTGCCGCAGCATCAACAACTAGGCAAGACAAATCAAATCTCTATCAGCCGCAAAGTATCGCCCTTCTGGTAGTCCAACTATCAGAAAATCGGCGGAACACGTGATGAAAAGCACGTTGAATAGCACGAACTTGTGGAAAACTCGCAATGTTTTGTTAGGGCTTGCTGTACAAACCTGATACTGTTCAGTCAGATTTGCGTGCGAGAGGCTGCGTGTGTAGGGTATATACGAGTTCAGCATCGGGTTTTCCAGAATTACCCTGAGGAGCAATCATGATCCGCTTCGCCAAGCACTTTGTTTCAGCGGGGCTCGCTACTTTCTGTCCCTCACGGCAGATGCCATCGGTCGAATCGAGCATGGAGCCAGTACGCAGACTCAACCTCCAATCTGCGTCGACACCTCGGGGCTCGATCCCAACACTGCGGCGTTCGTGAATCTGCAATGCACTGTCCAATCGCAACTTTTTCCTGGCGCAGCAGATGCGACAGTCATTTACCAAATGCAAGAAGAGATTCAAAAGCCAGGTTATTATGACACAACCGGGGTGCTAGGTCAGTCTGCAAAACTCAACGTGGTATGGGTTCAAGCTGCAAATGACATTGAACTGCCCTCCGTGACAAACGCCTTTCCCGGTCTTCGCGCATGCACTTTCGCTGGTAAACTTGCGAATGCTTCAGGTACAACTGTTCCAGTGTTAGGTATTGCCTTCACGTACAAGAACGCCTCTACAGGCGTTCGACTGTACAATATGATGATCACTCAATTTTTGACACAGTCAGACCTTGACGAGCTTACAAGCGATACCCGCATGCAGGGTGGGCTAAGATTTGTCGACTCTACAACAGGAACATCGCACAGTCTTGATTCAACTTTCCCTGGGCCGATTGTGTCCGCTTTTGCGAATTCCACTGATTTATCGACTGTTTATTGCCACTTTGGCAACCTTCCTCCCGGCCCGGGTGTCGTCGATCTTGATTGCGTGAAAACAAAAAGTATGACGTACAATAATTCCGCGCGTCGATGCCGTGAGGTTTTGGCAATTTATACATCTGCCGCATTTATAGGGTTTGCGGCGGCAATAATATTGTGCGGTGGCGCAGGAATAGTGGCGCCCCCAGTCAGCTTTGCTGGCGCTATTTTGTGTGTAGTTGCCGCATCCGTCGCACTAGCATCGGCTCTGGCGGCAGCCATGCTTGATTACATCAGCTGCATGAACACCGCAAGACGGCAACTCACGATCGACCTGCGCGATTGCGGAATCACAATTGTGGAAATGTAATGATGCATTATAGAAGTTGGACTTTTCTCCTTCAATTTCTAACTATTGGAATTTTCATTCTTTGGGGATTTTGCGCGGCTTTTTTCTATATTTTCCAACAATCGCTTTTCAAATATTCGATGCGGTCGATAGCCGTTTTTCCCATATTGTTTCTCGTTCAATTCGTACCGAGAGCACTCGCTTATCGGAAACTCATCACCGCACAGAAAAACGGACTCATTTTGTGCTCGAGTTGTGAATACCCGATTCCTTTCAGTTCCTTGCCCACACAATGCCCCGAATGTGGCTGTATTCGTTCAGGCGATGAGCATCGGCGCATGGACGAAAACTGGAGATTTTGGGTGAGATAAGTAATCAGGCCACTTGGTAACATTCCAAAGGCTGGGGCGATCACGGCTTCCCATCACACCCCATACACCCCATCCAACTTCCTCTGCAAGTGATTCAACAACGGGTCAGCCGACAGCGGCTTGCCGGTCAGCATCTGGCAGAGTTCACCAGCGCGATACCGCTTGCCATGGGCGTGAATACTGGTGTTCAGCCACGTCTTCAGGGCCGCAAAATCACCCTTTTCCATGCGGGAAGAGAGATCCGGGATGTCCTTGTTGATCTTCTCCCAGAATTGCCCCGCATACAGATTTCCCAGCGTGTAGGTGGGGAAGTAGCCAACCAGGCCGAAACTCCAATGCACATCCTGCATGCACCCCTTGGCATCGCTGGGAACGTCGATTCCCAAATAGTCCTTGTATCGCTTGTTCCACTCTCCGGGAAGGTCCTTCACCTTCAGATCGCCACGCAGCAACGCCCGCTCCAATTCAAAGCGGATCATGACGTGCAGGTTGTACGTGGCCTCATCGGCCTCGACGCGGATCAAACTCGGCTTGGCCGTGTTCACCGCGCGATACAACTCATCCACCGTTGTCTGCGGCAGGGCATCGCCAAAGTGCTGCCGCGCCAAGGGCAGCGCAAAGACCCAGAACTCGCGAGAGCGGCCCACAAAGTTCTCCCACATGCGGCTCTGGGATTCGTGAATGCCAAGTGAGATCGAATCGGCGATCGGCTGGCCAAAGTACTTGTCCTTGGGCAGGCCCTGCTCATACATGCCGTGTCCGGCTTCGTGCATGCTGCCGTACAGCGCATCTGAGAAGTGCTCATCGCGATAGCGCGTGGTCAGACGGGTATCGCCGGGCGCCATGCCGGAGCAGAAGGGATGGGCTGTTGTATCGAGCCGCCCGGCCTGGAAATCAAAGCCGATCGCCTTCAAGACCGCCTGACCAAAGGCGTGTTGCTTGTCCGCGGGAATCAGCTTGGAAAGCACCGCATCCGAGGGCTTGTTCTTGGCACCCGCATACCGGGCCACGAGATTCGCCAGCCGCCCACGCAGGGGCGTAAAGACCGCCTCGATCTCCTTGGCACTCGCGCCGGGTTCATATTCACCCAACAACGCGTCGTACACCTCACCACCGGCGGCCCAGCCGTAGCACTCCGCCTTCTTTCTCATCAAGGCAAACATCTTCTCCAGCCACGGCTCAAAGTGCTTGAAGTCGTTGTTGGCGCGCGCATGCTTCCACGCTTCCTGCGACTGACTTCCCACCTTGGCCATCTCGGCCACGAGCTCCGTTGGCAGTTTCGTCGCCCGGTCAAAGTCCCGCCGCAATTCCCGCAGATTCGCCTGCGCCAAAGGATCGGGCTTCAATGCCGCATCACTCTCGCACGCACTGAGCCACTCCCCTACGCGATTGTCTGTCCGGGCGGTGTGCGTCAACTCCGCCAGCAGCGACATCTGCTCGGCTCGAAACGCCGCACCCGACGGAGGCAAATACGTCTCCTGATCCCATGAGACCAGTGCATCGATTGAGCCCAAGGTGGCGGTACGACGGGTATGTGCCAGAAGCGACGAATACGCGGCAGTGGTCATGCAATTCTCCGGGGCCGGCTTCTCGGACCGGCGGGTCCATTGTTGCCACTTCATGAGTCACCAACCGGCCCATCCTGCCCGCCCATCCTGATTGACGCTGCATGAGGAATCGGGAACCGCCCCCTACACTTCCGCGTCGTAACACGCCCCTGATCTCCGGCACAGGCCCGGCGGCAGGGAACTTGTCGGGAAACCGGAGCACAGGCATGAAGGTCACGTCGAAACTGTTGTGGTTGGCTGGTGCATTGATGGTCACTTCCGAGGCATCCGCCCAAGTGGTCACCCCACCAACCGAAGGTCGTGCGCCCACCCCCGCCTATGTGCCCCCACCGCCACCCCCCACCCCCAAGCCCTTCGAAGGAGCCCAGCCCAGCGAAGCACAGCCGACCACGCCGCCACCAGCCGCACCGGTCACTCTCCCTTCGCTCCCATACAAGTCTCTGGCTGAGAAGGGTGCCGACGGCAAGCTCGTCGCACTTACCGAACCAATCTACGTCGCCGCGTTGCGCGTGAACCCAACGGTTACAGATGATGAGCGCAGCAAGATCGAGCCGTACTTGAAGACCCGGCGCGAGTCGTACGAGCAGATCGCCATCGACAACATCGACTTCCTGCAGGAGATCGATAACGGTCTGGTGGACAAATTGAACATGGCCGACCCCAACGATGCCAAGAAGGTGCAGAAGATTCGCGCCTTGGCTGGCAAGGGGACACTCAGCGCGGCACTTCGCGATGCCAAACTTCTGTCGGAGACGCAGATCCGCTTTGGCGACAAAATCGTCAAGGAGCGCAACGAGGCCGAAATCGCCGAGCTCAAGGCCGCCGCTGGCAGCAAAGAGGGTGACAAGAAGGCCGCTGCTGATGTGGTCACGCCTCACCTGATGCGGCAAGCCGTGTCTGAATCTCTTATGGCCCGTCGCGGCTTGTTCTTGGAACTGGCCAACAACCTCACCAAGGTTGAGGGCTCACTGGGCCTCGATGCCGCGGCATTTGGCTCACTCAAGACCGCCGTTGCCGCCGCCAAAGACGACGCGTCCAAGGTCGCTGCCGTGCAAGGTGTCTTCAAGGGTTTGAATGCCGATCAGGCCCGCGCGGCACTCAAGGCCGTGGTCGCAGCCCGCGGCAAGTAAACCGCCATTCATTTAAATAGACCACTTCGCACCGGTCCAGCAATGGACCGGTGTTGTTTTTCGCCACGCGATTGTGTCGGAACAATTGACGCGGAATTCACGCGTACTTGCCCACCACCAGCGTCACGTTGTGGCCGCCAAAGCCAAACGTGTTGTTCATCGCATACCGAATCCGCCGCTCTCGCGCGTGATTGGGCACGAAATCGATGTCGAAATCCGGCTCGGGATTGTCCAGATTTATCGTGGGAGCGATGATGCCATCGCGGACCGCGTGAATGCACGCGATCAGTTCCACCGCACCAGATGCACCAAGGCAGTGCCCGTGCATGCTCTTAGTGCTGCTCATCATCAATTTCCCACCCTTGGACTTGCGGGCGTGGTCGCCAAAGATCCGCGTCACTGCCGCCACCTCGGCCTTATCGCCAAGCGGTGTGCTTGTGCCGTGAGCGTTCACGTAGTCAATATCCGTGGTATTGAGCCCGGTGCCCTTGAGTGCAATCGACATCGAGCGTGCAGCGCCGCCACCCTCGGGGTCCGGCGCGGTGATGTGACCGGCATCGGTTGAGATGCCTCCACCCAGAAACTCGGCGTAGATTGTCGCGCCGCGTTTCTTGGCGTGCTCTTCTGTTTCCAGAATGAACATCGCAGCGCCTTCGGACAACACGAAACCATCGCGTTCAACATCAAATGGGCGGCTCGCCCTGGTCGGCGCATCGTTGCGGCTGCTGAGCGCCTTCATCGTCATGAACGCACCAACGCACAGGGGGCTGCACGCCGCCTCCGCACCACCCACCACCATCACATCCGCCTCGCCACGCTGCATGGTGTGATACGCATCCACCATCGCATGACCGGACGATGCGCATGCAGTCGCGTGCGTGCTGGATGGTCCCTTCAATCCGTACTTGATCGAGATGTTGCCTGCGGTGGCATTCGGCATCAACCGCGGCACCGTGAAGGGTGACAGCCGATCCGGTCCGCGGTCCACCAGCACCCACATGCCTTCTTCGATGGTGCGGATTCCGCCGATGCCGGAGCCGATGATGATGCCGCAGCGCTCGTGATCGACCTTGGTCAGATCGAGGCCAGAGTGCTTGAAGGCCTCGGCGGCTGCTTCCAAACCCAGCACGGAGCAGCGATCCAGACGCTTGGCCTCGCGGTGCTCAACGCTGGAGGGAGTCCAATTCTTGACCTGGCCACCAAACTTGACGGAGTATTTGTCCCAGTGCTTCTGAAACTCCTCGCCTTCCAGCGCGGAGATGCCGCTGCGCCCCTCGCGCATACCAGCCCAAGTATCGGTGGCGTTGAAGCCCAGATTGGTGACAGCACCGAAACCGGTGATCACCACGCGCGTGGATCGAGAGGCAGGTGCCATGCGATTGCTTTATTCCAAAGGCGTCATGACGGGACTGCGGGGCGGCTTGCCCGACGGGCAGTCTTACTCGCCGCCGCGATTGGCCATGATAAACGTGATCGCGTCGCCGACCGACTTGATCTTCTCGGCCTGATCATCAGGAATGTTGGTCTCGAACTCGTCTTCAAACTCCATGACCAGTTCGACCTGATCGAGCGAATCGGCGTTGAGATCCTCCACGAATCGTGTGCCGCGGCTGATCTTGGCCTTATCAGTGCCCATCTGCTCAGCGACGATCTCGATGACCTTGGCTTCGATCTGCTGCTCGTTCACGATCGACCTCCCGAACGGATGACCCAGTCTGAGATGGGCCTGTCAATGAAAGACGAAAACGCACCCGCGTCGTGCGGCATTGGTTTGGGTTGGGCCGAAAACCACGCCGCAGACGAGTGAAGGTCATTATACCCGCTGCCCGGCACAGCACCCAACCGCTCAGGGCAAGACACCACTGGCTACAGACAGGGAAATACCTGTGCCGATTGAGCACCGGAATGCCGGATGCACTCCAAGTGTCTGGGGTGTGAGGACTTGGGCAGTAGTCTCCTGGAGACCGATCCAATGGCAGCGTCTGCGGCCGACACATCCGGGAAAGAGAGGGCGACGAAGACGTTCTCGGTCCGGCTCAGACCACACACCCTCACCATCTGCGCCGGTTGCGACGGATTGGGTGGATCTTGGCGCGGTTTGGGTGGCAATTCGCAACCGATGGGCTGGTTCACAGCGCATCGGAAGACGATGGAACGGGCTGTGTGTGGGGAAAGCCACCATCAGTCGTCGCGGCCTTCACCGGCCAAGACACCCTGAACGGGAAAACCCCGGTTTGAGGGAACTGGTGATGAGAGGGCGTGGGGGTGGGCGAGTTGGGGGTGGGGTTTCCGTTCTAACGGTGCTCCATCCCGGATCAGTGTGTCAGGTCCGGGGGTGAGTGATGGCCCGTATGCCGAAGGATCCGAAGGCGTTCACCGAATTCGTGGCAGGACTGATTCGCAAGATTCAGCCCAAGTTCGACGTTGATGTCGGGGGCGAGCGTGAGCTCATCGTCAACGGCCGCCGCCTCGACCTGGAGAATCTCTACCGCATGGTCTCGCACGAGCCCGCGCGCGGTCGTGAGATCGTCGATCACTACCTCGACCAGCTCTTCAGTGGTGAGGCCATGCAATTGATGGCCATGTCGCTGGATTTTGCACGCACGCGGATCATGCCGCGGATTCAGCCCGACACGATCTTTGAGCATCTGAATCGCGAACAGGTCGCCCACGTTCCTTATGTGAACGGCACTGCCATCGTCTTTGTCACCGATCTTCCCAATATGACGATCAGCATCACCACTGAGCAGGTGGTCCGCTGGGGTCTGGCTGTGGAAGAACTCGACGAAATCGCTCGCGGCAACCTGAACAACTACGCCCAGGACCTTGATGTGCAGTTCATCGAGAGCAAGGAAGGCGGCCGCGCTGCCATCCTTGGCAATCACGACGGCTACGACGCGGCGCGCCTGCTGCTGACCGATCTGCACGACCGCTTGAAAGAGCACCTGGGTGGTGAGTTCTATGTGGCGACGCCGGCCCGCGACATGTTCGTGGCCCTCTCCGTCGATCCGCAACCCTTTGTCAATCGCCTGCACACCCGCGTGGAGCAGGATTACAAGCGGCTGCCGTACCCCATCACCAGTGACTTCTTCCTGGTCACGCGCGATGGTGTGGCCGGCACTCGCGCCGAAGTCGAGATCGAGCCGTATTGAGCCACGCTTCAATTTCCAAAAAACCAGCAGGCCCGGGGCGTTCGCCTCGGGCCTAGTGCTTTTTCAAAGCTGGGGATAAAGGATTTGAACCTTTACTAACTGAGCCAGAATCAGTTGTGCTACCGTTACACTAATCCCCAAGCAAAGTCTTTAGACGCGGCATTTTAGCCCGTTGGCCATCGGATGGCCAATCGGCACGTCGGCTGTTTGGTTTTCGCCGCCGCCTGTGGTATCGGCACATCGAATGCATCACTTCGGGTTGGCGGGTGCTGCGGGAGCATCACCTGCCGGTGCCGCATCCGGCTTGGGAGCCGGAGGATCGACCGGCTTGCCACTCGCCGCGGCTTCCTTGGCGCGAGCCGTCGCCGTCATGATGTCCGCCGCAGGCAGAATCGCCAGCCCGCCACGATCGCTCATATCCATCGAAGCGCCTTCGGACTCCTCACGATTAGGAGTCTGGAAGATGACCACGCCCACCGGTGCGCCCTCAGAGGAGAACGCAGGAGAGCCATATGCCTGCGTCTCTACCAGGAAGAGATGCCGCGGCTTCTTGGTCACCGCCTCAATGCGGTGCATCTGCACAAATGGCACGCGGTCAAAATACTTCCCCTTGCGGCCCACAAAAATCACTTCATCGCCAAGATCGGGCGAAGCCCCCTTGGAAAAATCAATCGCGTCGTACTTCTTTCCCTTGGGATCTGTGATTTTCACCCACGCCAAGTCTGCCTCGCTGTCGCGAGCGATCAGCGTCGCATCCACACCTTCCTGATCATCACCGATCAAGACCTTGATCTCGCGAGGGGTGGCCGACATGCCGTTGGCGCCCATCATGCTCGCCATGCCGCCAGTCTGAAAGTTGGAGACCAGCACCAGGCCAGAATCCTCGATCATGATTCCGCCGATCTCTTCGGGCATTTCGCGATCCTGACCCATCCCCTCGATCTTGAGGACAAACTTCACGTGCACCAGGGCTGGGCTGTGCTTCTCCAAAATCTGCTTGGCAGACATGGGGGCTGCGGTAGTGACGTGCGCCACAGCCGGCGAGGTGAACAGCGAACCCGCCAGCAGCGTCAGCGCGGCGGCCGCCGTCAGGATCGTGTTGCGGCGTGAAGTTGTCGAGAAAGCAGCAAAGTTCATCAGATGCTCCGAAGTGGTGACGAAGATGACACAGACAGACCAAAGAGGTTAGCCGGGTGCGAGCCAAGCCACAGTGATGCGCGCCACCATCGCTATGGTTGCGGATTTTCCCCCTGCAGCGTGGGCTTCCAATCCGGCTCGGCAAACTTGTAGAAGGTGCGATTGTCACGCAGCACCACAAACTCGACCTTGGCCGGCTGACTCTTGGCCAGGGCCTCCATCGCCTTGCGGAATTCATCTATCGAGGTGATCGATGTCCCCTGAATCTGTTGAATGAGGTCGCCGGTTGATATCCCCGCCAATCCGGCCCAACCCGCCTCTTCGGCACTATCCACCAGCACACCCTGCACGCTGTCATCCCAGCGTTCATCATCGCGATCAAAGAACGTGAGTTCGCGCACGTTCAACTCAAAATCCTTGTTCTCGGCCTTGCGCGCTTCATCGGCTCCGGGGCGCGTCCGCTCCAGATCCAGCGAAATCTCCACCGGCTTTCCAGCTCGCACCACCGTCAACTTTGTTGGCGCATCCACAGGCAGTTTGCGGATCGTCCGCTGCAACAGCCCGGCATCCTGCGGCCCCTTGGGTGCGACTTTCTCAGTCCCCAGCACAGTGATGATGTCACCGACCTGAATACCACTGCTTGCCGCCTTAGTCCCCGGATAGATCCGCGTCACGCGGAAACCAAACGTTCCTTCCACACCCAACTTGTTCGCCAAGTCTTTGGTGATCGGCTGCGTCGCCACGCCGATCCATGCCTTGGGCACTTCGCGGGGTGGATCGGTCTGCTTGTCCTGCCGCGGCTTCAGCAAAGTGACCTGGTTCTTCCCCTGCCGATCAAACTCCACCAGAATGAACTCCGGCAGTTTCTCCTGTTTCATGATCTCGCGATACCGCTCAACAACTTCCTTCAGCGAATTCACCGGAACATTGTCAATCTTGGTGATGACATCACCCCAGCCCAAGGGCGGCTCAGCCAATCCGGCCGGGCTTCCGGACCTGACACCCCACACCAGCGCCCCTGTCTTTCCCTGCAAGCGCCGATCCCGGGCGATCTTGTCGGTGATCTCTCGCGCCACCACGCCCCAGCCACGCAGGAGCGTCTCATCTCCCCGGTCGCGATACAACTTGTCCGTCGTCACCGCTGCCGTACCCGCTGCTCCATCACGCTGATAGGCAAATGCAATCTGCGAGCCCACCGGACGATCGGCAATCAACTTCAAAAGTGGCGGCACCTCTTCAGGGAACTTCACCGTCAAGGGCTGCCCATCCACCGCTGTCACCAGATCGCCTGCCTTCAATCCTCCGTTTGCCGCCGGAGAATTGGAAATCACGCTCGTCACCAGCACACCGTTGCTGTAGCTGGTGCGCCCGATCTGTTTGAACGTGGCACCGATCCACGAGCGTGGCACTTCGCCGTTGGCAATCAACTTCGCGGCAATGTCTTTGGCCAGATTGCTGGGGCTGGCAAAGCCCATATTGCCGTTGCCCAGCGTGTTCACCCCCACCACCTGCCCACGCAGATTCACCAGCGGCCCACCCGAGTTTCCCGGATTGATGGCGGCATCATGCTGAATCCACTGCGTGAAGAGGCCATAACGCTCGCCACGCTCCTCCTGCATCATGTCGATGGCATCATCGCCGGTGCCCTGGCTGAAGACTCGCTGCGTGTTGCTGACGATGCCGAGCGTCACCGACCTCGACAAGCCCCAAGGCGAACCCATCGCGAGCACATTGTCGGCGGTCTGCAATGTGCTTGAATCCGCCAATTCCGCCATCGGCAACGTTGTTCCCGGTGCCAACTTGGAAAGATCAATCTTCAGAATCGCCAGATCCGTCAATGGGTCTTCACCCACCAGTGTCGCTGGCAGCTCCTGCTTATCCGAAAGCGTCACGCGAAACTTGCGACCGTCATTCACCACGTGCGCATTGGTCAGCACATGCCCTGCGACATCAATGATCGTTCCCGATCCCGTCGAAACACCCTTGTGTTCCTGGCCGCCGTAGTAATCCACCGTCACCACGCTGATATTCACCAGCGCCGGAAAAACCTTGTCTCGTGCCTGGGCGATCAACTCTCGGAGATCTTCACCCTCGGCGGAGCTCACGCGAGCACCCTTTTCGGCGGTACTGCACGCACCAGTGAAACTCGCCGTAAAGGCAACTGCAGCAAGCAGCATCAACACAGTCTTATTCTGACGACGCATGCGATCTCCTGAGAGTTGATAATGTGAGCAGAGTGTACTGGGATTCCCCGGCCAAAGTTCATGCTGCGCGAGGTTTGATTCGGGTATTCTCCCCTGCACGTGCCCCGCCGCATCCTTCACATCTCCACTCGCCTCATACTGGGGGGCTCGCAAGAGAACACCGTCCTCTCCTGCGAAGGCCAATCCTCCCGTGGTAACGACGTGCATCTGGCCTTCGGACCCATTTATGGCCCGGAAGGATCCCTCCTTGATCGCGTCACCCGCTTTCGCTCCCCCCGCGGCACTTCCATCACCAGCCACACCGTTCCCCACCTCATCCGCGAAGTGCACCCCACTGCCGACTTTCACTGTCTCCACGAGCTCATTGCACTCATCCGCACCCTGCAACCCGACATCGTCCACACCCACTCATCCAAAGCAGGCATCCTCGGGCGCCTCGCCGCGTGGTACGCCTTTCCCAGCGGCTCACCACTAACCCCCGGCATCGTCCACACCATCCATGGCCCCCCCTTCATGCCCATCGATGGCAATGCCATCAACCGCCTCAAGCGCCGCCTGAACAACACCATCTACACTGTGGCCGAAGCCCACGCCGCCGACCACTGCCACGCCGTTGTCAGCGTCGCCGCTGCCATGACCTCCCAATTCCTCGCTCGCGGCATCGGTCATCCGTCGCTTTACACCACCGTCTACTCAGGCATGGAAGTCGCACGTTTCCTCACGCCAGATGCTGGTCAGGATCGCACCGCTATTCGCGCCTCACTCGGCCTCACCGATCAGGATTTCGTCGTCGGCACAGTCGCACGGCTCGCCGAACACAAGGGCCACGATGACCTTCTCGATGCCCTCGCCGACGACATGCGTGCGAATCCTCACCTCAAACTTCTCTGGGTTGGTGATGGGTGGTGGCGTGAACGACTTTGGTCGCGCGTCGAATCTCTCGGCCTCTCGTGCCAAGTCATCCTCACCGGCCTGGTTCCCCCCGATCGCGTCCCCGGACTGATGCGCGCCATGGACATTCTGGCCCACCCCAGCAGCCGCGAAGGTCTTCCCCGCACTGTGCCTCAAGCCCTCCTCGCCGGCACCTGCCCCGTGGCGTATGACGTCGATGGCACCGGCGAAGTCTGCCGTGGTGGCGAAACTGGCCGTCTCATTCCCTTCGGAGACGTTCCCGCTTTGCGCGCTGCCATCCTCGAATTGGTGCAACACCCAGCCACTCGCCAGCGCATGGTTGAACGAGGCCGCGCCTGGTGCCTGGAACGCTTCACGGTCGAGCGCATGGTCAGCGACCTCGAACTCGTCTATGAAAGGGCCATCCGTGCCGCGCGTTCGTAACTCGCTTCTGCTCGCCACCCTTCTGCTCACCAGCGCGGTCCCGGCGCTGCACTCCACTGCCCACGCCCAGATTCCCACCTTTGACAACGGTCCACCCCTTCTCTCACCCGGAACCGATCGCTCACTCGCACAACTCATCTCCTCACTCGAAACCTCCCTTAAAGACACTCCCAAGCCGGCCGGCGGCAGTTGGGCCAAACTCTCCAAGTCCGATCGTGCCTCCCTCGTCCTCCGACGCAACGCCCTCTCCCTCGCCACTCGTGCTGATGAATTAGGCGTGAAGGGTCATCAGCACGCTCTCGCGGCACGCATCGTCGCCGACGTCGCCAACACCTCAGAACTCACCTCCCTCCTCACGCGCATCGACGAATCCCTCATCGATCACGCCTCCACGGAAGTCCAATCCGCGTGGCCCGATGACGCCACCCCCCTCGCCACCGAACTCCGTCGCCGTCTCGGTGTCTTCATCACAGGTGACGAATCGACGCTGACTTGGACAGGCCACGCCATCGCACCCGCCACCACGCCGACCGGTGTCGAAGCCCTCGATCGCGCTGTCCGCGATATCGAATCCGCTTTCGCACCCACGCTTCCCCTCGCGGCCTTTGCCCCCGCCCGCAACCACACGCGATCACTTCTCACTCGCGCGTGCCAGCATGCTCGCGACGATTCTGGGCTCAGTGGCTCCGCCCTCACCATCTTCCACGCCCGCTTCACCGCCATCCTCAATGCCCTGAAGCAAGACCCCTTCGACCCCATCAACGCCGCCGATCTCGACACCCTCGTGCAGAGTGCCGATCTCATCGCTGCCATCTTCCCATCGGCTGGGCCCTCTGCAAAATCTCAACCCAAGCCCGCCACCGATCCACTTTCCTCACTCTCTGCCGCCGAGCGCGAAGCCATCACCCGCTTTGCCCTCTCCTCCGGCCCTTCATCCATGAACTCCGATCGCATCGACACTGCCCACACGTGGTTCGCCACCATGTCGAAGCTCGCCTCCACCGCCGGCAAGCCCCGCACCACGCCCCCGCCCTTGAAGCAACTCGACAAGGTCATCACCTCACGCGCCGTCGCCGCCGCCAAAGACGCCTCCAAGAGTTTCGCCGATCTCTTCCGCACGCAAGTCTCGCCCCGCGATCCCGCCGTCCTCGCCGGGTTGACCGCTCTCCGCAAAGCGCAATCTGATTTTGATTCCATTGAACACCTTCGCGCCACGTTCAGCACCAAAGATCAGTGGAACGATCAGTCCCCCCTCGCTGCCACCCGCTTCACCAAACTGGGTGTCGAGTTCCAGAATACCGCCAAGCGTGATGCCGCCCTGGCCACCCTCCGCTCCTGGGCCAGCGGCTTTGACACTGACGAACTCTCTCCTGCACCGCCGCCCACCGATCCATCATGTGCCACCACACTGCAGCGCCTCACCACACTCTTTGCATCACTGCAAGACCGCAAGAAAGGTCTTCTCAACCACAAAGCCGACCCATCCGCATCAACCCTCGCCTCACTCGATCAACAGTTCGCCGACCTCCGCGCCCTCGCCCTTGACCTCTCTCAAACCTCGCGCTTCATCGACCTCCCCCTCGCTGCCTCTCCGCGCCACCTCATCTTCGCCCGCGTTCCCGGCCTCCACCTCACCGAGCCCACCTTCAACGAGCTCCTCGTCCGCGCTCGCGGCACCCTCACCACCGCCGATGCCCTGCTGGATCAATGGGCCAAAGGCGCGGTCCCAACTCGACAGCACATCCAGTCTCTCCGCGATGAACTCTCCATCTCCGCTGCCATCGGACGCGCACTTCCCACCCTGCCTGGCAGCGTCCCTCCTCACCCCCTCCAAAGCATTCTCTGCGGCACACCACCAACAGCACTCGCCGCACGTGCCGATGCCCTCGCCGCACTCTGCCGCGCTGTCGAAGCCCACATCGCCGCGATCAAGAGCAAGGATGCCAACGCCATGCCAATGCTGACATTCGCACGCTCCTGCGCGGCTCGAATTGATCGCTGATTCACTCCAGCGTTTCAATCCTCATCATGCTTGGGCTTGAACGCGTTCATCAGGTTCTGCTGCACATTCGTCGGCGCATATTCATCATGGCTGTAATCCATCGTGTATGACGCCGCGCCACCCGTCAACGACTTGAGTTCCGTTGCAAAGGTCTGCAATTCCGCCAAGGGCGCAATCGCCTTCACCACGCACGTATCGCTCCCCACCAACAGAGTGTCCTGCACGCGCCCGCGCTTAGTTGAGAGGTGCCCGGCGATATCACCCATCTTTGCACTCGGCGCATTGATCTCAATGTGCACAAAGGGTTCCAGCAACCTCGGCTTGGCTTTGGCCACCGCCTCCAGAAACGCCTTCTTTCCTGCGGAAATGAAAGCGATTTCCTTGCTGTCCACATCGTGATACTTGCCATCGGTCAGCGCCACCTTCACACCCGTCATCGGGTATCCGGCAATCGCCCCATCCGCCAACACCTGGCGAATCCCCTTCTCCACCGCTGGCCAGTACTGACGCGGCACGGTTCCACCCACCACCTCACTCACAAACTCAAATCCCTCGGCATGATCCGTCGGCAGTGGCTCGATGCGCAGATACACCTCACCAAACTGCCCCGATCCGCCCGTCTGCTTCTTATGCCGATGGTGTCCATCCGCGCGCCCCGTGATCGTCTCTTTGTACGCCACCTTGGGCGGGCTGGTCACCAGTTCAATGTGATATTGGCTCTTGAGTTTCTCCAAAACGATCCTCAGGTGCAGTTCGCCCAGTCCCCGCATCACCGTCTGATGCGTCGCCGCGATGCGATCCACCACGAACGATGGGTCCTCACTCATCAATTTGTGATACGCCGTGGCAAACTTGGCCTCATCCGCGTGATTCTTCAATTCCACCGCCAGTCCGTACATCGGCCTGGGCAAAGGCAGCGGCTTCACACGCACATAATCTAGGTCGTGGCTGTCATGCAGCACACCATTGAAGCGCACCTCATCCACCTTGGCGATTGCCGCGATCTCTCCCGGCCCCACCTCCTGCACCTCGACATGTTCCTTGCCTTGCAGTTTGAAGAGGTGCCCGATCCTGATCGCCTTCTTCTGATCATCAATAAACACATCCGTCTTGGCCCGCAGCGTTCCTTGATGCACTCGGAACACGCCCAGTTTGCCCACAAAGGGATCTGTCATCACCTTGAAGATGTGCGCCACCAATCGCCCGCCTGCATTGGGCTCGGGGTAATAGTCCTTCTCTTCCGATCGCTCGTTGTCCTTGCGGGCAAACTCCACCACATGCGCTTCCACCGGGCTCGGGCACAAGCTGGCAAACACATGCAGCATGTCGTCGATCCCCGCCCCGCTCCGTGCACTGCAATAGAGGATCGGCACCAGGTGCGATTGCTCCAACGCCCGCTCAAACGCGGCGTGCAGTTTCACCGGATCAAACCCCTCACCCTTCTCCAGATAATGCTCGGTTAGATCATCATCCACCTCGATCACCTGCTCCACGATCGACTTGTGCGCCTCATGCACACTGGAAAACAGCGTCTTATCCCCCGCGCTGTCACTCCCATCATGCTCAAAGACATTGATCACGCCCTTGCGATCCGGCGTGGGCAGGTTGATCGGCAGACAGATATTTCCAAACTCCTCGCGAATCGCCTCCGTCACCGCCTCGACATCCGCGTTCGGATCATCCACCTTGTTGACGACGATCATCCGCGGAATTCCCCGCTCTCCCGCCGCGTTCAACATGCGCCGCGCGGTCGTCTCCAGACCGCGCAAGGCATCGACCACCACCACCACCGTCTCGACGGCGGGCAGGCACGCGATGGTCTGGCCCAAAAAATCCGCGCGCCCCGGCGAATCGATCAGATGCACCTCGTGCCCTTCGTAATCAAAGTGCACGACGGTGGGATAGATGCTGTGCTTGTGATGCCTTTCCTCATCCGTCCAGTCGCTGACGGTGTTCCCTTCCTCGACGGTGCCGACGCGTTTGATGATGCCGGTGGCGGCAAGCAGCCGTTCAGTGATCGAGGTCTTTCCCGAACCACCCGTGCCGCTGAGGAGAACGTTGCGAACATCGGCGGGGCTGCGTGCGGGCATAAAAACCTCCTGAAACACACCGTCCGTGCATCGTTCCCAAGACTAATGGGAACGCCGCACGGACGAAGGTTGAATGGGGCAGATGGACACCGGTTTCAGTTTACCGCCGCTGTCAAGCGGCGGCCTCGACATTTTCGCCCGGTGGATAATTTACCTTGCTGTGCCGCAAATATCTGCAATCTGGGGGGTTTACACCCGCCCCCTCACAGTGAGAATCTGGCTCTTCACCGCGTAGCGGTGGTAGTGAATAGCCTGGGGTCATCGCGAAGCCATACCCCCGGAAAGGTCCCTCTCATTACTTTGCGCGGTCTCACGATGCACGCGCCCCACACCACAACTCCCCGCCGCGATCTTCAACCCACCGCCAATACTTACCATCTTCGCGATGAAGCCGCGCCTCATACTCGCCACCTTCAACCGCTGGGTCGTGACCATCCTACTGGTCGCCCTCACCGCGGCGTGGATTGCGAGCGGCTGGTTCACCTTCGGGTGCGTCATCTATTGGTGCATCTCCGCGAACAAGGAAAAGCTGCCACTCAGTTTCAGCGCTGGCAACTTCTACATCTCACTCGAACAAACCACCGGAAAGTGGCCGAGCAATTTTGGTGTGCTATGGGAAGGTCAAAGAGACTCCGGATTCGACCTGCTCCCTCTGACCTGGAATTACTCAAACCAGTATTTCACAAAGAACATCACATTCCCGGCCTGGATTCCGCCACTTCTCCTTGTCATCCCCACAATCCTGATGTGGAGATCGTACTTCATCAACCGCCCCCACAAGCCAGGCACGTGCTCCAAGTGCGGCTATGACATCACAGGTCTGGTGAGCAAAGAAGCGTGCCCCGAATGCGGCACGGCTTTCGAAGTTGCGAAACCACAAGTCCGTGCATTGTGAAACCGAACGAAAATCTGTGAGTTCGCGCTGAGAGTCCTCTTCTTTTCGGCCCTAGTGCCAAGTGCCTAGTGGCTAGTGCCTCACTCACTTCCCAAACTTCTTCGCCTCTAAAACCGCCAACTCATCGCACCGTTCATTCTCAGGATGCGCACTGTGCCCCTTGATCCAGTGAAAGTGCACTTCGTGCATCTGGATCAATTCATCCAGCACCTGCCACAGATCCTGATTCTTCACCGGCTGCTTGCTCGCCGTCTTCCATCCCTGCTTCTTCCATCCCGCCAACCAACTCGACAACCCATCCAGCACATACTTGGAATCGCTGGTGAGGTCCACCCGCGTCGGCGTCTTGAGCAATCTCAACCCCTCGATCGCGGCACGCAGTTCCATCCGGTTGTTCGTCGTCGCTGCCTCGCCTCCGCTCAGTTCCTTGCGCGAGCCCGTCGCCGGATGCTTCAAGACGCACGCCCACCCCCCCGGGCCCGGATTCCCCGAACACGCACCATCGGTGTACAGCTCAATCCGCGGCACATCATCACCCAGCAGCTTGGAAGGCGCACGCCCGCTCACGCCGTCGTCCTCGTCGAAGGCATCGTCGAAGTCGCCGTCGAAGTCGTTGTCGAAGCCATTTGCGCCTCACACCGCGCCAGCGCCACATCATGCGCCTCGTGATACGCCAGCCCGAGCTTGCTCCAGTCAAAATCCCACGAGTGGCGATCCACCTCGTTGCGCAGCGCGATCCGCTCGCGTCGATCCATGCGGCAGTAATTCAGCAGCATCCCCGTCAACTGGCTCGCCGAATTGTGATAATCCCTGAAGCGGCGATCGACGACGTACATGCCCCAGTCATCCGGGTTCACACCCTTGGAGTGCTCTCTCACATATCGACCGAAGCCAGCCAGATCGCTCGACACCGCCGGCACACCCATCGCCAGACACTCCAACGGCGTATACCCCCACGGCTCATACGCCGAGGGGAAAAGCCCCATGTGGCACCCGCGCACAAATTCGTCGTACTCGATGCCCCACAATCGATTCGTCGGCGTGATGAAATCCGGGTGATACACGACCTTCACCGGATCATCCTTCCCGTTCACCAGCCCCAGCATCCTGATGTGATTCAGCACCTGATCATTCTGATCATCTTCCAGATTGTGCGTCACCACCATCGGCAGCCAGTTCTGCTTCAGGGCATGTTGCGCCCGCCGATACCGCAGCATCCAGTATTCATCCACCAGGTCATCCAGCCGCAACGCTCCTCGCGCTGCTGACCGCTTGAAAAGCTTCTCCGCCACCCCATCCGTGATCCGGTTGCACACCTCGCGCAGTTCATTCAACACCCCGCGCATTTCCAATGCCGCGGGATTGATGCTCTTGGTCGGCCGCCGCGTGATGATGAAGAAGATCACCGTCCTTCCTGCGAACCGCTCATCACTCTGCCGGGCTTTGAGTTCGGCGTTCAATCGCGCCATCGACTCCAGGCACAGATCAAAGCCCTTGTTCCTGGGCTCAAATCTGCCGCTGCTGAACATATAGATCGTCTTATCCAGATCAAACGAATACGAGGGGAAGAAATACCCCATCGTGAATCTGTGAATCGCTTCCTTGAATTCCGCGTGCAATCGCTGCTGATCATGCTGCTTGTTGTAATGTTCGACGTTCAATCCATTCGGCGTCACCAGATCGACGCTTCTACCCAGCAAGCTCGTGCACTCTTCCGCCGTGATCGTCGACACCGTCGTAAACACATGCGCCCCGTGCGCGCACGCCCGTTCCGCTCCATACTGAAACTTGATATTGAATTTCGCCGCTTCCGCCCCCGGATCGACATGCCCCAGAGACCCATACAGATCTCCACCCGACAGTGCAATAAACCTTCCCAAGAGCGTGGCATGGGTCGTAAACACCGTCGCGATCGGAAGCCCCTGCTTCCGCATCATCGGAATCGCCAAACCACCCATGTACTCATGAAAATGCGCAATCACTCCCCGCGGCCCGATCGGCCCCGTTCTCGCCGCACTCTGCGGCAAGGTGCTCCCCAATCCCGTCTCAAAACTGATCGCCTCAAACAGCCGCCGCACCGCATCCGCAAAGCTCACCACCCCATCCATCATCGCATCGCCCGCCGGGCTCTCGATGCCATGATCAGCCCACAGGCGAAACTTGATCTTGTCCAATTCCTGCCACGGCACCTGGTGCTCAATCAACAGCGCCCGCGGCCGTCCCGGAATCAACCACCGACCGTGATGCACCCGCAAGCCCTGATGGTGCAACTGCTCGATCACCCGCCCCATCCACCCGCTCGGGCTGGTGGGTTCAAACTCCACATTCGCCTTCCCCGGCTCATACGGCCCCACCAGCGTGTACCGATCCCCCCACCGCGACATCATCAGCGGCGCCTTGGACCGGATCACCTGATAAATCCCGCCCAACTGGTTGCACACTTCCCACGCAATCTCAAAAAGCACGCTCGAAGCCGGAGCGCGCACCACTCCTCCGCCGCTCACCCCATCGAGTGAACCGCCGCTGCCACCCAACAACCCATCCTGCGCGAGAAGTGCCTTCATGTGCGAAGCCATGTAAACCGAGTGTAGTGCCTGCTGTCGATTGCGTGCCTGACCACCCCCACCAATTGGGCCCGTGAAAAGGCCTTTTGATCCATCCATTCATACCCTTGGCCGTGAGCACCTCATCACCCGCTTCAACCTCTGCGCATACCTCCACATCTACCCCCTCAATCGGGCGGGTCCATCGCTTCGAGGTCCGCATTAAGCCCGGACGCATAGACCCCCGCGCCGCCTCCCTCGCCCGTCAGGCCTCCGCTCTCGGCTACCACCTTTCGTCCACCGAGTCCGCCCGCATCTATCTCATCCAAGGCAACCTTTCCGACTCCGCCCTCCAACGTATCGCCACTCGCCTCCTCGCCGACCCCGTCACCGAAGAGTCCACCCTCGGCACCCGCGCTCCTCGCCCCGGCGCCTCCACCATCGAAGTCCACCCTCTTCCCGGAGTCATGGACCCCGCCGCCCAATCCGTCCGCGATGCCATCGCCGACCTCATCGGCCCCCAACTCGGAACCGACGCCGCCTCCTCCATCTCCGTCTCCACCGGTCTCCGCTTCGATGTTGTCGGTGTCACCGCCGACTCCGCCAAACTCCTCGCTCAGCGCACCATCGCCAACGAAGTCATCCACCAGATCCATCTCTCCCCCTGGACCCCCGATCGTCTCCCCAGCGGCGCGCCTTACTCCCTCCAACTCCGCCACATCCCCATTCGCGGCTTGAATGCCGAACAACTCGCCAAACTGAGTCGCGATGCCCACCTCTTCATGTCTCCCGAAGAGATGGCCGCCATCCAATCCGAATACCAGCGCCAAGGCCGCGATCCCTCTGACATCGAATTGGAAACCCTCGCCCAGACCTGGAGCGAGCACTGCGTTCACAAAACCCTCAAAGCCAACATCAAATTCACGCTTCCCTCCGGCGACACCACCATCAACTGGAATAACCGCCCCGGCCACACCGTCACCACCGATGCTCAGGGCCGCACCGTCGTCACCATCGACAATCTGCTGAAACACACCGTCGCTGCGGCAACCCACGAACTCATCGCCGGTGGCATCGATTGGGCCCTCAGCGTCTTCAAAGACAACAGCGGCGTCATCGCGCTCGATGACACCCAGGCCGTCTGCATCAAGGTCGAAACCCATAACCACCCATCAGCCATCGAGCCCTATGGCGGCAGCGCGACCGGCGCTGGCGGCTGCATCCGCGATGTCATCGGCACTGGCCTTGGTGCCAAACCCATCGCCAACACCGATGTCTTCTGCGTCGCCCATCCCACGATGGACCCCGCTTCGCAACCACCGGGCACGATTCATCCCAAGCGCATCCTCTCCGAAGTCGTCGCCGGTGTGCGCGATTACGGCAATCGCATGGGCATCCCCACTCTCAACGGCGCCGTCTTCTTCGATGATCGCTACGTCGGCAATCCCCTCGTCTTCTGCGGCTGCATCGGCCTCATCCCCCGCGACAAGATCAAAGGCCAGGCCAAGAAGGGCGACCTCATCATCGCTCTCGGAGGTCGCACCGGTCGCGATGGCATTCACGGCGCAACTTTCAGTTCTACCGAACTTGAACACACCTCCGCCGACGAGTTCTCCCACGCCGTGCAGATCGGCAACGCCATCGAAGAGAAGCGCGTCATGGATGCCATCCTCCGCGCTCGCGATGCCAAGGGCGGCCCTCTCTACACCGCCATGACCGATTGCGGCGCAGGCGGCTTCTCCTCCGCCGTCGGCGAAATGGGCTCCCAGCTCGGCGCCACCGTCCACCTCGACCTCGCTCCTCTCAAATACGCTGGCCTGTCTTACACCGAAATCTGGATCAGCGAAGCCCAGGAGCGCATGGTCCTCGCCGTCCCCGCCTCCAATCTCGCCGCGCTGCAGCAGATCTGCGATGAAGAGCGCGTCGAACTCGCCAACCTCGGCACCTTCGGCACCGACAACGAGGAGCTCATCCTCAATTATCGCGGCACGGAAGTCGGCCGCATGAGCATGCACTTCCTCCACGATGGCATCCCCATGCCACGCCGCGAAGCAACCTGGACTCCCGCCTCTCCCGCCCTCCCCGCAAAATCCAAGCAAGCCCTTCCCGCCATCGGCACCGCGCTACACACTCTCCTGGCCCATCCCAATATCGCCAGCAAGCACTGGATCATCCGTCAATACGACCACGAGGTGCAAGGCAACACCATCCAGAAACCCCTCGTTGGCCCCGCATCTCGCGGCCCGGGCGATGCCGCTGTCCTCGAACCCGTCCCAAACTCAAATCGCGGCATCGCAGTCGGCTGTGGGCTTGCATTGGGCGTCGGCGATCCCGCCCGTGGTGGCGATCCCTACCAGATGGCCCTCGCTGGCATCGATGAAGCCGTCCGCAATCTCGTCTGCACCGGTGTCGATCCCACCCGCATCGCCATCCTCGATAACTTCTGCTGGCCCAGCTGTGGCAAGCCCACCAATCTGGGCTTGCTGGTCCGCGCCTGCGCCGGTTGTTATGACGGCGCCAAGGCCTACCGCACCCCCTTCGTCAGTGGCAAAGACTCTCTCAACAACCAGCTCAGCTACATCGATTCCAGCGGCACGCAGCGCGTCATCGAGATTCCCCCCACCCTCCTCATCACCGGCCTTGGCATCCTCACCGATCTCAACCACACCACCACCAGCGATGCCAAGCAGAGTGGGAACGTGCTGCTCCTGATTGGCCAAGACTCAAACAAGCACGACACCCGCATGGGCGGCTCAATCTTCGCCGAAAAGTTCGGCCTCGTCATCGGCGATGCCGCTGTCCCCACCGTCGATCTCGCTCGCGGCCCCCGCGCTGCCGCGCTCATGCACCAGGCCATCACTTCCGGATTGGTCAAGAGCGCCCACGATTGCTCCGAAGGTGGTGTGCTGGTCACCATCGCCGAAATGCTCATCGGCTCCGCTGACGGTTCTGCCAATGGTTCTGGCTCACTCGGCTTCGACATTGAGCACACTGCCGTTGCCGATTCCGCCTCAGTTTGGGGCTTCGCCGAATCCGCCAGCCGCTACGTCATCGAAGTTGCCGCCGCAGACGTCCCCCGCGTCACTGCTCACTTCGCCTCCATCGGTGTCACACGCCTCGGCACCCTCAACACCAGCGGCACCCTCACCTGGAAATCCGCCGCCCTCTCAGAATCCGTCGATGCCCTCACCACCTCATGGCGCGGCACGCTGGATTGGTAAATCCCGTCTCACCGTTCCGGCTTTGCGGAGCAGCGAGGTCTTGGTCTTTGTGCCACTGGTCGCGGCTCTGAGCGACGAGTGTGGTTTTCAGACCCGGAGGGTCGAAGGGATGTAGCCACCAGTGGAGCGATGCGCAGCATCGCGTAACTGGTGGAGAGCTTCTCCCCACACGTCTACACGGCCTCGCTCACTCTTCCTCCACATTGTGCCGCGAAGATCGCGGCATGAAATCAAACGATTTCTCGTCGCCGCCAAACTTGTCTCACGCATCAATCCCGCTCCACCATCACCAACCTGTCATTCTCCGCATCGAACTCCACATCCAAGTGATGCCTCTTGTCCAGCCACGTTGCTGTGCGATTCGCACTCAGCCACACCGACGCTTGCGGCAGGCCCTCTTCAATTAAGAGCTCGCGAATGCGAAACGCGACCTCTCTCGGGACGGCTTT
>JAGWZK010000015.1 GCA_018968885.1 Planctomycetota bacterium
CATCCACCTCGACACCTTGCCACCTTGACACCTCGACACCTTCTTCCTCTTCTCCACCCGCACCACTTCGTGGTGCCGAATCAATGGAAACATCCAACGGGGCGACCGCTACGCGGGTACCCCCGCCTACTCACCCCCAGCCCGATGGGCTGAAAGAACCCTGCACTCGCCGATCACGCGACCGTCCCTGACACTTCTTCGCTGCATCGCACGGACAACTCAATCCCATCCGATCGCGTGCATCCCACGTGCAGGTCATTCTTTGACATCCCAACCCAAAAACAAAAACCCCGAGATCGCTCTCGGGGTTCTCTGAGGTCTGATGCCTGATGCCCTGCCTTACTCGTCATCCTGATCGAAATCATTATCCGGGTCAAAGCCCTTTCCCGCGGCAAGATCATCCTTGGGCTTCCTGGCTTGGCGACGGGCTTCCTTCTCTGCCTCGGCCTTCTTCACCGAATCGGCGGAGTCGATGAAGGGAGTGCCTTCATCCTCCTCACGCTCTTCCCACGGTGGCGAGCCGTCGAGATCGCGGCCTTCGCCGGTCGCGCGACCGGACTGTTCATTCTTAAAAAGGTCGGGCTGGCGCGGCTCGACCTTGCCCGCCAGTTCCTTCATGCGATTCCAGTCATCAAGGGTGATGACGACATCGCGGGCCATCGAGCCCTTGTGTTCGCCGAGGATGCCCGCCATGCCCATGAGATCGATGAAGCGGCTGGACTTGGTGTAACCGATGCCCAGGCGGCGTTGGAGGAGGGAGACGCTGCCGCGACGAGTCTCGAGGACGATCTCGACGGCCTTCTCAAAGTCGGGGTCCTGCTGGGCTTCGGCGAGGGCTTCGGCGGAGTTGTTCTCGCTGACGCCTTCGAATTCGCTGGCTGTTTCTCCGGCTTTCTTGAGGGTGAGGAGCGAGCGGTCGAAGTTGGGCCGCGCCACTTCTTTCATGAACTTCACGACCTTGCGAATCTCGGCATCATCGACCAGGGTGCCCTGGGCGCGGCTGACCTTGCTGGTCTTGGGAGAAAGGAAGAGCATGTCGCCCTGACCAAGCAGGAGTTCGCCGCCCTTCTGATCGAGCACGATGCGTGAGTCCAAGCCGCTGGCGACCTTGAAGGTCAGGCGGCAGGGCATGTTGCCCTTGATGAGGCCGGTGACGACGTTGGCCTGCGGGCGCTGGGTGGCGAGGATGAGGTGGATGCCGACAGCGCGGGCCTTTTGGGCGATGCGGATGATCGCCCCTTCGACTTCCTTGTTGGTGAGCATGAGGTCGGCGAGCTCGTCGATCATGAAGACCATGTAGGGGAGCTTGCGGGGGATGCGGGCTTCCTCTTCGGGCGTCGTGGCGTTGAAGCGTTCCTTGAGGTCGTCCCATTCGAGGCCGTTGTAGCCGCTGATGTTGGTGCAACCGGCTTCGCTGAGAAGTTCGTAGCGTTCACCCATCTTTTGCACGGCCCATTCCAGGATCGCGGCGGCCTTGTTCATGTCGGTGACCACCGGGCACATGAGGTGGGGGACATCCTTGAACTGGCTGAGCTCGACCATCTTGGGATCGACGAGGACGAGCTTGAGCTCGCTGGGCTTCTTGGTGTAGAGGAAGGACATGATGATGGTGTTCATGCACACCGACTTGCCGCTGCCGGTGGTGCCGGCGATGAGCATGTGGGGCATGGCGGCAAGGTCGGCGATGAGGGGCGCGCCGCTGGCATCCTTGCCCAGGAACATCGGCAGCTTCATGCTGCTGAAGTGCTCGGTCTTGCCCATCAGTTCCTTGAGGCGGACCTTCTCCTTCTGGGTGTTGGGGACTTCGATGCCGATGGTGTCGCGGCCGACCTGGTTGGCGACGATGCGGATGTTGACGGCCTTCAGGGCGCGGGCGATGTCGCTGGCCACGGCCTGGATCTGGTTGACCTTGGTGCCCGCCGCGAGGCGGACGTCGTAGAGCGTGACGACGGGGCCGGACTCGATGCCGACGACGCCACCCATGATCTTGTATTGCTGGAGCGCGGCTTCGAGAGCGACGGCTTGGTCTTGGACGATGGTCTTGAGCTTGTCGTTGAAGTTCTCTTCAGGGTTCTCAAGAAGATCGATGGGCGGGAACTTGTACGCATCGTCGTTGGCGAGGTTCTGGACATCACGCAGGTCGGCATCGCTGGCGACGTGCTTGTTCTGCTGGCCGAAGATGACGGGAAGCTTGGCGATCTTGGCGCGAAGAGCCTCTTCATCGAGAGTGTCGTCGCCGTCTTCATCTGTCTCGTCGTCGGTGTCGACATCGTCGGCATCTGCAGCCAGCGCGGCTTGCTTGGCGGCTTCTTTGGCCTTCAGTGCGGCTTCTTTGGCGGCGAGCTTTGCGGCCTTGGCGGCTTCGGCCTGCTGACGCTTGAGTTCGCGGAGTTCTTCCTGCTCCTCTTCGTCTTCATCCATGACGCGGACCGGGCCGTCGTCGTCGGAATCCATGTCGAGAAGGTCGAGCGTCTCGTCATCTTCTTCGATTGCGGCACGCTTCTTGGACTTGCCGATCTTTGGTGCCGGCTGATTCTCGGGAAGGTCAGGATCGGCGATGTCCAGATCGGCGACGGCGGTCGCGGCGTCCGCACCTTCCGACTCGCCGTTCTTGTTGATCTTCAGCCGCACGCGGGGCTTGGGCATCTTGGCAAGTTTGGCGAGGTCCTTATCCATGCCTTCGCGGATGCCAGCGAGGTTGGGCTGGTCATCATCGAGATCGTTGTCGCGGAGGGGCGGAGAACCCTTGGCGGCAGCGCGAGCGGCAAGGGCTTCGCGAGCCGAGCCAAAGAGACCGACTGCGCCCTTGCCAGCGGCGCGACCGGCGACGAGGGTGGCCGAGCCGGCCATCGCGACGACGGGCTTGGCGACGGGGAGGACGTAGGTGCGGCTGAAGCGTGCGCCGACGGCCAACCAGTCATCCATGCACACCACCATGCCGACCAGAAGCATCGCGCCGAGCCAGAGGCCGGAACCGATGGGGCCGAAGTAGCGGGTGAGGGTTTGGTTGGCGACGGTGCCGAGGACGCCGCCGGCGAGATCGGGGATCGGGCCGGTGGTGACCAGGAGCAGATTCTGCAGGCCCGAGAGCGCACAAACCATCATGGCCAGGCCAAAGCCGCGCACGACGACGTGGCGGATGATCTGGCCGCTAGCGGCGGCGAGGATGATGAGTCCGGAGACGAGGACGCCGATCCAGGCACCCCAGCCCAGGAGCTTGAAGAGGTGGTAGGCGGTCCAGGCGCCGACCCTGCCGCACCAGTTGGAGGTTTGCTCGTTGTTTGGCCAGATGACCTGGCTGGGCCAATCGGCGCGGTCGAAGCCGACGAGGGAGAGGAAGATGAAGAGCCAGGTGATCATGATCACGATCAGCGGCAGCTTGCGCAGCAGAATCGTGGACGTGGGGGCGTCGTTCCCGGCGGACGGGGCAGTTTTCTTGGCAGCCATAAGGCAGTGGATATCGGCGATTTGGTTTGTTCGGGGCCGGTTTTTGGGGGGGTGATGTGAGCCGCTGGCGCGGGTCTGACGGATCGTCCATTCTCGCGCATCCGGGTGGATAAGGAAGGCCCACTTTGGCATTTGGCCGGGTGGTAGGAACTGGATAGATCACGCGCGTACAAGACGGATTGAGGGTGGTATGTCTACATCGCAGGCCCAGAGCAGCGTCGCGGCTGTGGCACGAAGTGAGAAGAGCGCGGATGCTCGCACGTTGCGGATGGCGGGCGCGATTGCGCTGGCTGCCGCGGGTTTGAGCTTTGGCGCGTGGCAGGTGTATGGGTTCATGCAGCCGCGCGAGATTCGCAGTGCGAGCGATACGGCGCGGATGGTGGCGGGGGGCCCGGGTGCGGGTCAGCGTGCGCCCGGGGGTGCGATGCCTGAAGCCGCCGAAGACGTGGATGATGGGATTGTGCGCGAGTTTTTGGAGAGCGCATCGCCTGAAGCGGCGGCGGCGGTGGACACGTTGGCGAACGCGTTGCCCGCCAAGCTGACGGAACTTGGTGATGTGGCGATGACGCAAGCGAGCGTGCAGGGGTTTGTCGGATTGGCGATGAACAAGCTTGCCGCGTTGATGAAGGATGGCTTGGTGGGTGTGATGGATCGCCCGGCGGAAGCGTCTGGTGCTGAAGCTCCGAAGGATGGTCAGGAGCCGATTCGCAAGCAGGTGCGGGCGCAGCTCGGGCCGATGGGGACACTGCTTGAGGGGGCGAAATATGACCTGTCGCGGGCGCGGGTGGTGTCGCTGGCTGAAGGAATTGGCGCGGGGATGAAGAACGCGCGCGGCGGTGGAGAGCGATTCGCCAGCGTGATGCGCTTTGCCACGAGCCAGGGAACCGAGAAGGACCCGGGTGGTGAATTGCGCGTGCCGGTGCGGTTGAAGGGATCGGATCGCAAGGGTGATGATGGAGAGATCGGGATTGTGCTGCGGCGCGGCGAGAATGGGGAGACGTGGGCGGGCGGCGGTGTGAATCTGTATATCAAAGACCCGAGTGTGATCGCCAAGGTGATGAAGGATCGACCACCACAGGGAAGGATGGCCGCGCCGACGCCGCAGCGCAAGACTGAGGGAGCCGAAGGCGGTGGCAAGTGAAGCGTCACTCCTCGCGCGGGTTCACGTTGATTGAGATTCTGGTGTCGATCGCGATCATCGCGATTCTGATCGGGCTGTTGATTCCGGCGTTGTCGGGCGCGCGGACGACAGCGCGACAAACGGCGGGATTGGCGAATCAGCGGAGTGTGGCGATCAGTTTCTCGCAGTACGCTGATCAATACAAGAGTTTCCCGTTTCGTAAGAAAGGTGAGGCGCCGGATGGGCTGCCCGTGCCACCGGATCCGGATGTGATGTTTGTGCGCTGGTGGCCGGAGGGTGTGGTGATCGGCACCACCGAGCACTGGCATCATGCGTGGATGTGGCCGGGGATCGTGTCGGCATTCAGCGCGTGGCCGGAGAATTACAAGACGTGGGTGTCGCCGGGGATGACCACCGAGCTTCCAGACTTCTCGTTCGGTGGTGGTGATCCATCGCGGCTGGAGAATGTGGTGTCGCTGCGATACTCCAACTCGTTTGTGGCGCGGCCGGGGTTATTCAAGGCAGGCGCGGCGGCGGACAACACGCTGATCGCTTCGACGCAGCCGCATGAGGTGACGTTTCCCAGTTCCAAGGTGATGCTGTGGGATGCGCATCTGGCGTATATCAGAAAGACGCCGCGGATTGAGGATGGGCAGTATGCGCACGCGACGCCGATGGCATTTGCGGATCAACATGCGGAGGCCAAGGACCCGACCAAGGCGACGCGGCCAGTGGGAAATCCGCTGAAATCGAGTGCGCCGGTCACGCTGCATGACACGCCGGAGGGGATTTCGGGGAGGGATTATTGATTGTGATGACGCAACTTGATTGGTGAAACGATGATCATGCCCCATATCAGCGGAGCACCCCCGAGAGCAGTGGCCAAAAGCACAGCAAGGTGACAATCAAAGCGAACAGCACTCGAACCGGGTCGAAGCGAGTACCCCTTGACAACCGTGCGTGCGATTGGTTGAAGTAAAGCATTCCGATGGAGAGGGGATTGGGCTCGCCACATTCCGGACAGGGGCGATCAGGAGCGGCGTGATAGCCACACTTCAGGCATGTGTGACACCACTTTGGAGGTTCATACTGTGCCGGTATCGTAGAATTCCATATGTTCTTGCGTGCGATGTGAATCACACTGGCCAAGTAACCAAGCAGTGATCCCCACAGTGGCATGTTCAGCGATGCCGCGCTGATGTCGATGAGCGGCGTCATCATGAGTGGTGGAGTTCCACGCATTGCTAGTGCAGGGTTGCTGGCAAAGTACCAATAGCGACTGACAAAGACAGGAAAGACCAACCAGAATGCACCCCATGCCAGTGTTTTCCAAAACGTCTGAATGGTGATTGTTGTGTTCAGAGAGAATCGAGGGAAGCCCCAGCGATGCAAACTCCAAGCGATGAGCGCACAGCACGCGGCATGAAAGGGCAGGAGCAAACCCAGTGGCATGTCGTTGAAGATCATCCAAGGCCACACGCTCGTCACACCCTGCCATGTGAGTGAGATGCCGCCTTCTCGCGCAAGCGATGGGGGCCATACTCCTTGAAAAACACCGCCATTGGGGAAGAACGGCGCTGTTTTGTTAGCGAGCCAGACGGCGGGTCGTTCGGTGAGAGAACCACGGGCAGCGGCGTAGATCACGCCCGCGCCCCACCATGCGATGAGCAATAGCGCGACTGTTGTGGCACGCCGCCATCGCGATAGAGTGTTTCTTGGTGATGCGTTCACGGACAACCAGCGGGCGGGCTAACAGGGCAGTTGCCGCTGGGATTGCCAGGGCACGATCCCGTCTGTGGCGTTCCCGCACCAACAATGACGGACACGCAGGTTGTTGCGCAAGTAATTGAAGTGGTGCAAGTGATCTCGTGCCTTGTGGTTGGACGTGAGTAATTGCAAGTTGTTCCGGTTGGATTTGTGGAAATCCAAGGGCCCGATGGTGTCTCAAAGTATGTTGTCCGAGTCCAAGGAAAGCAGCAAGTAAAAAACGCATTGACTGCTTGCGAAACTTGCACTCCATCGGTCGCCAAAATGCTCTCAATGTCTGGAGTGAGCATAATACGCGTTGCATTCAGCTTGTCGGTGGGAACACAATCAACGGTGTGGTCGACTGTAGAGGCCGAGAGCGATGTCGCACCGAGCGAGCCAAATTCCACAAGAGCTTCCATCCATTCTGGCGGAATTTCACTCGCAATCGGTTGAAGGGGATCGGTGACTGCCAATCCGCTAAACATCACTGTGAATCCAGACATCGGTTCAGCATCAAACAATGAAGGAGTGTTATAGAGCAGTTCTGCAAATTCAGTGTGCACGAACAACCCAGCGACACTTGATGCTGCCTGTACTTTTCTGGCTGCATCAACGAGATTGACTCCGTCATAGCCCTTCATTGAGAAATCGCCATTGGCTTGTCGTTCCAGCCAAACGACCGAGTATCCATTTGGTGCCGCCGTTCCAGACGTCTGTTGAGCGAGATAACCAATCACTTTGTTGGATGCGTCCGTTGCGGGATGCAGTGTCCAACCGCTATCCAGATTAGTTTTCGTTCCAGTGACCACTGGGGCGGTGTAGGCTTTGGAGGTACTGACAAGGCCACCTACAACTGCCATCATGGCGATTGCAAGTACCTTTGTTGTCGAGCGAAGAGAAAGACGACAGACGATATCCATGGCGAACTACCGTAATAATCACTGGGTCATTTCAATCTGCACAGGTTAATGACTTTGACATCAAGCTGCAAACGCCGGTGAATATTCTTTCGATCGAGGCCGCTTCCTCTAGTGTTCAGGTCGATGCAGAATCAAGTCACTTCAAAGCCGATGTTGGTACGAATGTGTTCTGGGCCACGTCATAAGTCACAACGAATAGGACTTTGCGGCGTGTGATGGGCTTGATGCATCTTGCTACTTGGGTGGCACCGCTCTCCAGAGCGGTGTGGATTTTTTTGAGAACGAGAAATGAACCGGTCTGGAGACCGGTTCCACCCAAGACAATTCCACCCAGAACTATTTTCCACCCGCGATCAATTCACAAGTCGTGTAGCACCCTCACCCCTACCGAAACCCGTGCAGTTTTCAGGCGTCAGAGGGGGATCAGAGCGGCGGGTGGGCGACCGCTTCCGTATGATCCAGACTATGTCATCCAACCTCGTCATTTTGTGTCCGGGGCAGGGGGCCCAAGTCGTCGGCATGGGCCGCAAGTGGTTTGATTCCTCAACCGAAGCCAAGCGGGTTTTTGCCGAGGCCGATGCGATCGTGGGGGACCGGTTCGGCGCACCCCTTTCGACGATTTGCTTTGATGGTCCGGCGGAACTTCTGAACCGCACGGATGTCAGCCAGCCCGCGATTTATGTCGCTTCGCTGGCATCATGGAAGGGTGTGCTCGCGGCGACTGGGATGGGGAATGGCGAGGCAGGGCTTGCCGCGACGGGCGGGCTGTCGCTGGGTGAATACACGGCGTTGTGTGTGGCCGGGGCGATCTCATTTGAGGATGGGTTGAAGTTGGTGCTGTTGCGCGGCCGGGCGATGCAGGATGCCGCGGAAAGCCCAGAGGCGAACTCCGGTGGTGGCGGCGGCATGGTGGCCCTGATCGGGGCTGAAGATGCCCAGGCCCAGCAGATCTGTGATGAGGCCCGCGCTGGTGATGTGCTGGTGTGTGCGAACTTCAACACAACTGGCCAGGTGGTACTCAGCGGGCACAAATCGGCGTGTGCCCGTGCGGCGGAAGTCGCTAGCAAGATGGGAATTCGCTCCACCATGCTTGCGGTTTCCGGTGCTTTCCACTCCTCCCTTATGCGTCCCGCGGCAGACCGCCTCGAAGAGGCGTTGGCCAAGACGACGATTCGCGAGCCACGCTCCAAAGTGATGAGCAACGTGACGGGTGAGCCGCATGGTGCGAGTAAGGATTTTGGGGTTGCCGAGAGCATCCGGCGGCGATTGGTGGAGCAATTGACCAATCCGGTGAAGTGGTCGCACAACTGCCGCTGGTTGTTGACGAATGTGGTGGGGGATTATCGGGAATTGGCACCCGGAAAGTCGCTTTCGGGGATGATTCGGCGGCTCGATGGTGGGGCTTTTAAGGGAACGAGGGTCACCAGTCACGATGAGCCGGGTTGATACAGTAGTGTGAAGGAATCCGGTCTAATGTCGCGTTAGATTGCGGTGAAAAGTTTGGAGTTGGGACATGTGGGTCGTTCGGGGCTGGTTCGAGGAAGGATGCAAAGAATGAATCGCAAGCAATTGCTGAGTGTGTGCGGGTTGGCGACAGTCGCGTTGAGCGTCTCCCTGTGCGGATGCGAAAAACCCCCGCCGCCGCCCCCGCCCCCGCCGCCGAAGATTGAGGCCCCTCCGCCGCCGGAGCCGATCAAGGTCGATGCGGTGCTGGCCGAGGTGAAGCCGGATGCGCGCGTGCAGTTCCCTCAGGAGCGTGCACCGATCGATGCGACGCTGGCCAAGGCCGTGATTGAACTGGCCAACGGCTTTGCCAAGGGTGATTCGGCCAAGATCGGCGGCATGCTTGATCCGGTGTCCAAGGTGACGCTGGACAAGCTCTCTGCGGATGGCTCGCTTGAGGATGTGTCCAAGAAGCTGGAAGGCGTGCGCGTGGTGTGTCTGGAAGAGGGCGGCATTGACGCCGGCAAGTCATCGTCCGGCTCGGTGGTGCTGGCGTTCCAGGAACCCGGTTCGTCGTATGTGGTGTCGTGGGTTGCGGTGAAGGCGGGTGAGCAGTGGATCTTCACTGCCGCGCCGTCGACCAGTGCGAGCAAGACTCGCGCTGCAGAATGGGACGGGCTGGGATTCTCCGGCTATTTCCCCTCTGCCAATATCGCGGCGAGCCCGATGTCTGAGCTTCCTGACTCTGGCGCGGCACCCGCGGGCGAAGAGAAGAAGGAAGAGGGTGATGGCAAGGGTGGTGGTGGCGACCGCAAGGTGCGCACACCTCACGGGCCGGTGACAGTGCCGGGTACGAATCCTGGCGGCTGAATTGATCGACTGCGTTTGATTTTCAATGGTGTGGAGGGTGCTGTGTGAGTGGCACCGGGCTTGGTATTTGCAAGTGGGAGTTTCACCGTGGCTGATTCGATCAAGCGTGTGGCGATTGTGACAGGGGCAAGCCGGGGCATTGGCAAGGCGATCGCGTTGCGTTTGGCGCGTGATGGGCGGCATGTGGTTCTGATGGCACGGAGTGAAGGCCCTCTGAATGACCTGAAGGCGCAGATTGAGGCGAATGGCGGCAGCGCGAGCGTGGCGGTGGCGGATGTGAGTGATGCCAAGGCGCTGGCCGCTGCGATTGAGAAAGTGGCTGAGCAGCACGGGCGGCTCGACATTCTGGTGAACAACGCGGGAATCACCAAGGACAATCTGGCGCTGCGCATGAGCGATGAGGATTGGGATGCGGTGGTGGATACGAATCTGAAGAGCGCGTTTGTGGCGAGCCGCGCGGCGGCGCGGCCGATGATGAAGGGTCGCTTTGGGCGAATTGTGAACATCGCGAGCACGAGTGGATTGGTGGGGAATGCCGGGCAGGCGAACTATGCCGCGGCAAAGGCGGGCTTGCTGGGACTCAGCAAGACCTTTGCGCGAGAGTTGGGGAGCAAGGGTGTGACGTGCAACGTGGTGGCGCCGGGGTATATCCAGACGGATATGACGGAGAATCTGCCGGAAGAGATCAAGGGAAAGATCAGCGAGATGATCGCTGTGAAGCGATTGGGCACGGTGGAAGATATCGCGGCGGCGGTGGCGTATGCGACCAGCGATGAAGCGGGGTTCTTTACTGGTCAGACGATTACGGTGGATGGCGGCATGACGATGGTTTAAGTTCGGCTGTGCCGTTACTGAGGGTCGCTCGGTGGCTTGGCGCGGATGGGTGTTGATGCTGGCAGCGGTGATGGCTTGCCGGTGGTTGGGCCACTGGATGTTGTGCCGTCTTGAGAATCAGAGGTTGCCGCTGGCGCGGATTGTGAAGCACCACTGGGGCGATCGGCCAATTTGATGGTGGGAGTGGCGAGACCCGGGGGCAGGGTGGATTGGTCCACTTGCTGTGTGCCGGGCGCGCCTTTGACGCCGACCATGACGGTTGAGGAGTTGCCACCACCACCGACGACGAAGTAAGTGATGCAGGCGGTGAGTATGCACGCGGCGATGATGATGGTGATGAAGACGGGGGTGCGCTTGGCGGGTTCGAGGTCGATATCGCGCTGCTTGGCGCGCATAGTGTCGAGGTTGTATTTGGCATCGTCGCGGGTGCGGACCCACCAGTCAGAGAGGCGCGAGGCGATGGAAGGTTTGCCGGAGCCGAAAGCGCGGCGGGCGCGATAGGCATAGACGCGGTCGTCGACAGCGCGGCCGAGTCTGCTCAATTTATCTTCAAAGCCGCTCATGGAAAACACTCGAAGGATCCTGAGAGCATATCGGCATTTGCAAGCGTGCTGATGTAGTGCCTAATTGCGGGGAAGATCGCGGCCGCGGACGCCATCGCGTGTGGCGTAGAAAAACAGCGGAATCTGCTGGGCGTAACAGGGCGCGATGGCGGGGTCGCCACCGTCGCTCGCTGGTGCGGAGATCTTTTGATAAAGCGTGGACATGTTGGCGGTGTCGATGCTGCCGTCGGTGAGGCCGATGTTGATCTTGGATTTTGGATCTGCGACAGCCGTGGGGCGGGTGGTGGAGAAATCCATGCGTTCGTAGAGCATCACCTTGGCCGCGGGGTGTGCGACATCGGCCATGGCGTTGAAGCGGAGGAGTTGTGCGGTCATGGGGGTGCGGGATGCGCCGGTGTAGCGGCTGGCAGCACTCCAAAAGGTGGGGGAGTAGATGAATGAGGATGGGAAGAGGAGGTCCCCCTGCTGATTGCTCATGTCGGCAGCGCGGGTGCGGTATTCGCCCATGAGTTCGGCATCGGCGGGGGAGACCATTTCCTGGGCGACGGGATTGGCGGAGCGGTAGTCGCTGAGGTACGAATACCAGACGTTGCAGAATCCCTCGGTTTTGGACGCGGCATCCGGGGAGTCAAAATCCCAGCGCCAATTGGATTCGCGGGCGTGGACGGCTTGGGTCCACGTCGCGGGGCCGCCGGTCATATCAGCGGGCCAGGTGGCGCGGAAGGGGTTGAGGAAAACTTCCTGATGATCGCCCAGGTAGAGGTGCATGATCTGCACGGCGGAGCGGAGGTTGGCGAGGCCCACGACGCTGCGGGCGCGTTGGCGGGCACCGGACAGGGCGGGAAGAGCGATAGTCATCAGGAGCGCGATGATGGAAATGACCACCAGCAGCTCGATGAGCGTGAAGCCGAAGGGGCGGCGGATGTGAGGCCTTGGCACGATGAGAGTGTAACGAACGACCCGTGAGGAAGTTGCAGCGGATTGTCACTTCTTGGTGGCGTCGGGGCCGCGACCAGGCCCGGAAGGTCCTCGCAAGGGTCGCTTGGGAGCGGGGATCACTTTGGCCTTTAGGGAATCTTGAAGCTTCGCGGCATCTTCACCCAGTCGCCGGACATCGTTGCCAAAGGCCGCTGAACGCTCTTCGCGAATGGCGCGGATCTCGTCGATGAGCGGATCTGGAGTTCTGGGTCGAGGCATGGGTGCTCCGAGTTATTCTAGAGCATGTCAGGTGTCAAGATCGCAGGTGCGTCCAACCCCATTTCAGCCAATGCAGAACGAAGATGGGGTACCTTGTTTGGATTTGAAAGGTGTTTGACGTTCCAGCTCAGCAGATAATCAATTCCGTGAACCGCGCAGACGGCTACATGCAAAGCGTCTCCCGCGACCGGTTGAGGCATCACGAGTGATGTGACCAGCATCTGTGCGCACGCGATGACTTCGTCGTTGATTTCGAGTAGTGGCAATTGCTCTGCATGTTCCAGAGCGGCGACTCGTAGTGGAAATCTGGGGTCGGAAAGTTCCCGAATAACCTCGACGCTGGTGAACAGTTCGTGTTCCGGGCCGACCTCTTGCATCCATTTTCGCGAAGACTCTCGTCGATACAAGCTGGCAAGATCGAGGCGGTCAGTCACGATCGCGCTCAGGACTGTTGTTTCGAGGTACACCCGTGCCATGTAATGACTCTGGGAAAGAAATTCACATCTGCCAGAGGGAGCTGCCCCAGGTGAGGCCGCCACCAAAGCCAAGGAACATGACTTTCATGCCGTCTTTGATGCGGCCAGCGCGGACGAGTTCGTCAAGGCAGAGCGGGACAGAAGCACCGACGGTGTTGCCGTAGCGGTCGATGTTGACGTAAAGGCGGTCTTCGGGGATGCCGAAACGCTCGCGAGCGGCACCGAGGATGCGGGCGTTGGACTGGTGACAGACGTACATGTCGATCTTGTCGGGAGTGAGGTTGGCTTTGTCGAGGGTCTGCTGGATCAATTCGGGGAAGGTGCCGACGGCGAACTTGAAGACGCTGGCGCCGTTCATCTGCACATAGCCATACTTGCTGGTGTCGCAGGCGATGCCTTTGGGGAAGTCGCGTTCTTCGTGAGGAACGTAGATTTCCTTCCAACCTTCACCATCGGCGTGCATGCCCTGGGCGAGGATGCCCTTGGTGGTGTCGTCGGTGGCGCGGAAAATCGCGGCGCCTGCGCCATCGCCGAAGATGATGGCTGTGCCGCGACCGTTGTTGGAGTAATCCATCAACTCGGTCAAAGTGTCAGCACCGATGACGGCGATGGTGCGATAGGCCCCGCCTTTGATGAGGTCGTGGGCGGTGTTCATGCCGAAGATAAAGCCCGAGCAGGCGGCGTTGAGATCGAACGCGCCGCAGTGGCCCGCGCCGACAAGCGCACTGACGACGCACGCTGTCGCGGGGCACTCCATCTCCGGCGTCATGGTGGCGCAGATGATGAGGTCAAGGTCAGTTGCGTTCAGGCGCGCGGCGGCGAGGGCGTTCTTGAGTGCTCCAGCGGCGAGCGTGGCTGTGGATTCGCCCTTGGCGCGGTCGATCTTGCGGCGTTCGCGAATGCCTGTGCGCTGCACGATCCACTCGTCGTTGGTCTCCATCAACTTGGTCAGGTCGGCATTTGTGAGCCGATTTTCAGGTAGATGCGAGCCAGTGCCAGCCAGACGCACACCGATGTTGGGACGGGTGCTGATCATGCGTTCACCTGCTGAGGAGCGGCGGGGCGATCAAGTTCGCGGATGCCACCGGGGTATGCAATCGGCATGGCCTGAGCCAGACGGGTCGTGATAGCGGTGTTGAGGTCAAGCTCGACATAGCGGCGTGCGGAGCGGATGCCCGCGCGAATGGTGCGGGCCTCGCTGCTGCCGTGGGCGATGAAGCAGTAGCCCTTTGCGCCGAGCAGAGGCGCAGCGCCGTGTTCGTGATAGTCGTGCTTCTTGTAAATGCCCTTGAAGACGGGCTCGAGTTTCAACAGCAGCATGGGATCGGTGTTGAGCACTTCCTGTGTGACAAAGGCAAAGATGCTCTTGACCATACCCTCGGCGGTCTTCAGGAGCGAATTTCCTGTGAAGGCATCGGCGACGACGACATCGGCGACGCCTTCGAAGAGGTCGCGCCCTTCGATGAAGCCGATGGAGTTGCAGTCGGGAGTGATGCGGAGTTTTTCGGCGACTTCGTTGACCATCGCTCCGCCCTTGCCCTCTTCGGTGCCGATGTTCATGACGCCGATGCGGGGGCGAGCGATGCCGTGCACCAGACGCGCGGTGACTTCGCCCATCAGGGCATATTGGTACAGATTGATGGCTTTGGGTTCAGGGTTCGCGCCAGCGTCGATGAGAACGATGTGGCCCTTGAACGCTGGAATGGTGACAGCGATGCCGGGGCGATGCACCTGCGGCAGGCGGCCCATATTCAGCACGCTGGCAGAGACGCACGCGCCGGTGTTGCCGGCGGAGAGAACAAAGTCGCAGGAGCGGGGATGGCGTGAGGCGCCGACTTCGGCCATGCGGACGATTGAGGAGTCGCGCTTCTTGCGGACGCTTTCGGCAGGGTGATCACCCATGCCGATGACTTCGGTGCAGTGTTCGATTTCGATGCGCGCATCTTTGATGCCGCGCTCGGTGAGAAACTCTTCGATGATGGGGCGCGGACCGATCAAGACCAGACGGTCGTCGGGGGCGAGGTCGGGGAGTGCCTCTGCACACCCCTTGAGAATGGCGTCGGGGGCAAAGTCGCCTCCCATGACGTCCACACCAATACGCATCGCAGGGTCCTTGCATCCGGTGCATCACACCGGTCGATTGGGACATTGGTCGTGACAAGGACCAGCAGTCCCAAGCCAACTCACCCAACCTACTGACCCAAAACACCCAACCCCTGACTCATTCGCATCCCGGGCAATTAGCCCTGGGTGCCGATCTTGAGCTTGGGAACGGTGATCTTGAGACCAGCGCGGACGTAGCCGGACTGGGCGCAGGCGCGATGGTGCATCTTGGGCATGCCCGAGAGGGGATCCATGCCGCCGACGATGCCCTTCATGGCGTGGTGATTACGACGACGACGGGTGCGGCCGTAGGAGACTCTTTGTGGAGGGAGCATTCTGACATTCTCCAGAGGCTGGTGCGACCCAGCCAGAGGTGCGACAGGAGCCGTCTCCTGTGGCATAAGTTGAACAAACCGAAACCGGTTTCGACCGGGGGGAACGTTAGGGGAGGGGGGAGGCAGGGTCAATATTTGCAGCAATGATCCAAAGATTACAGGTGTAGACCGATAACACACATCAGCCCACATCGCGCTTCATGAAGAGGATGATGCCGATTCCGAGAAAGGCGACGATCTGCAGCAGGGCGTACATGACGGTGCGCACGACGTAGGACGCAGGGATGGGCTGATTTTGGGTGATGGCGTCCAGCAGCCAGAAGTGTTGCAAGTTGGGGACCGCTCCCCAGGCGGCCAGCACCGGCGCGTTGACTTGCGTTGGTGTCACAAAGATGTAGTCGCCGGTGAGTGGCGGCACATATTCCATCAGGGCCGACTCTTCATACGGGCCGACACGCCGCACAGTGAGGGTTTCGTTATCAACTTTGGTGATGATGAAAGCTGATTCGCGGGCCTGAGCCAGTGCGTCTTGATTTGCCGGGTCGCCTTCGAAGGGCTTGAAAGTCGGCGTGGACATGGGGAAACCGCTGGGGCTGCTGCTGTACATGAAGGGCATGCCGGGTTTGAATTCGATGAATGGCGTTCCGGCGATCTTGACCGTGACCTCGTCTTGATCCTTTTTAAAGGGCACCTTGATGGTTGGGTCGGTGGAGTCGGCGGAGCTGATTCGAGCGGCGATCTGGTTATTGAAGGCCCGGGACCCCAGGAAGTAATTGGACATCAGCGAAGCCACAAAGACACCGACGCAGACGACGATGGTCATGACTTGAGAAAGTCGAGTGGAGATCGCTGTCGCGATGGCCGCGAAAACCATCAGGGCCATCATCAGACAGATGCAGGCGATCGTGATCTGGGGTTTGAAATCGGTGTGTAACTCCTGCAGCTTCCACTCTTTACCGATTTTCAGGCAGAGCACGTACGCGAGCAGGATCAATGGGAAGAGAAACAGGATCAGGGTCTGGCTGAATTGCCAGGAATAGAAGTAGTTGCACCATGCAGCCAACGCAACAGAGAGGACGACGGCGGAGATTCCGAAGATCAAGACGGGGAAATCCACTAGATCGGAAGTGGTGGTTAGGACGCCGTGGCGAATCGCCAACAGCAAGAAGATGAGCATGATGGTGACCGACACCAGAATTGCGCCGGCGACACCTAAGTACTTGCCAATCAACAAGGTAGGACGGCCGACGGGTTTGGAGACGACCGTCAGGACAGTCTTATTTTCAATTTCACGAGAGAGAACGCTGGTGGCGATGAAGGCGGAGAGGACGATTCCGAAGCCAAAGACTGCTGAGATTCCAATATCAAAGAGGAGTTTGTTGTCGCTGGTGACTTCGCTCGACTCGGTCATTCCCATGGAAAATCCGGTCATCGCGGTATTCAGAATCTGAGTGATGCCGCTGAACAGGATCAGAATGGGAACGATGGGCTGTCGGATGGATTCGACAAAGGCGTTGCGGGCGATGGTAATGGTTTGCGAGATCATGGGAAGGATTGAGAGTGAGGAATCAGGGCTTGAAACCTGCCGCAGACCCGAAATGGGGGGGATCTGAGGCGATGTACCGGTGACAAAGGGATGCAAAGCGAGGAATCGGATCGAACTTAGCGGCGCAGGCAGCGTACTTCAAGATCGTCTGCCGTGCCCACTGCGAATCGGGTGGTACGTCGGCGGAGGTCGCCGGGTTCTCTGGCGACCGGATAAACCTGAGGCGGGAGAATCTGTACGCTGATCTGATGTCGAGCGAGTGATCGCTTGACAGAAAGGTTGGTTCTCAAGGGTGCTGTCGGGCGAGAGCGCGATGGCAGTGGACATCCGCATCCGGGAAGTCCACCATTGGGCCCGTGAGTTAGCGCTCAGGGTGAAGTCCCTGAGCCAGCTGGCGGGTCGACGAACAGTCGGCCCGCGAGTTCGGGTTTTCGGAGATGATGGCGGGGATAGTTTGGTTTGAGGTTTGCGCGATCACCCGACGAGGGGGATGGCGATCAGTGAAGGAAGTCAAGAACGCATGAACGCGGACTACATCACGTATCGTCGGGCCACCAGCGTCAGTCTCATCGGACTGACGCTGCAGGCACTGATGTGCATCACGCTTCTGGTCTATGGGTTCATGATGCGCGATGCGTATCCGGCCGACGCGACCACGGATGTGCTTAGGGCACAGGCCGAGTCGCGGATCGCCATCGGTGATCTGCCGGCGATTGCCGCGGCCATGATGATGGGTGTCGGGTGCCTGGCATGGCTGGCCCTGGCGATCACCTTTGACCAGCATCGGCGCGAGCGGATCGAGGCGCTGGAGGCCTCGACGCTGGGCGAGCAGGGCGTGGGATCGGTTTTTGGTCAGAAGAATGAGAATGAGTTCAAGCCTGCAGCGCGGCGGCTGGCGGCGATGCACCGGGTGTTCCTCCCCATCATCAGTCTGGTGATGGCCGCGGGCTATATCGGCATGGGCGTGTGGCGACTGATCGAGGGGCGCGAGCGTTTGGGATTCAAGATTCCCACGCAGCATCTGGAATGGGGTCTTGCGATCTGCATCGGTCTGGCGGTGGCAGGTTTCTTCATCGCCCGCTATGTCGCGGGTATGTCGCGTCAGAAGGTGTGGGCGAATCTGCGTGGCGGTGCGGCGGTCGCTGGCGGCAGCGCGGTGACTGCGTTTGTGATCGGTATCGGCCATCTGGTGGACCTGATGGGTCCGGATGTGGTGAGCCGCACATTGCAGGTGGTGGTCCCCGGCGTGATGATTCTGCTGGGCGGCGAGGTGGTGCTGAATTTCCTTTTGAATATGTATCGCCCGCGCAAGGCGGGTGAGACTCCTCGCCCGGCGTTTGACTCGGGGATCATGAGTCTGGTGGCGGCACCGGATTCGGTGATCAAGAGCATCGGCGATGCGGTCAGCTATCAGCTTGGTTATGACGTCAAGGGGAACTGGTTCTTCCAGTTGGTCAGCCGTTTGGTGGCACCGCTGGTGGGTGTCGGCCTGGTGGTGATTTGGCTGCTTTCTGCGTTTGCAGTGGTTGAGCCCCATCAGCGCGGCATCGTGACGCGATTTGGCAAAATGATGCGCGAAGTGGGGCCGGGCCTGCATGTGAAGTGGCCGTGGCCGGTGGAGCGCGTCGAAGTGCCGGTGTATCTGCAGCGCGATGAGCGAGGTCGGATGCAGGAAGTGGCGCGCACGGCGACGGGCATTCGCGTGGTGCAACTCGGTTCGACGCCCTCATCCAAGCCGGGTCCGGTGCTGTGGACCAACGAGCACGGCGGAGGCGAGGTCTTTGAGATTGTGCAGCCCTCGCGATTTGGCGAGGCAGCGCAGGTGGGTGGCGAGATTGCCCAAGTGGCGATGGAGTGCACGCTGGCGTACTGCGTCGGCGATGTTGCCAAGTTTGAGCAGTTTGCTCCGGACTATCAGCGTGAAGAGATCATCCGCTCGGTGGCGCAGCGTGAAGTGATGCGGCACATGGCACACCTTTCGGTGGACGAAGTGCTGGGAGCCGACCGCGTGAAACTCGCGGGTGAGATTCGCGGCAAGATCGAGGCGGCTCTGGGGGCTCTGAATCCCGACGCGTCGGGCAAGTCGATGGGAGCTGGCGTGCAGGTGGTGTCGCTGACGATCGGCAAGCTGCATCCACATAAGGATGTGGCTCCGTCGTATGAGAAGATTGTGATCGCCGAACAGAAGCGTCAGGAACGTCTGGAAGTGGCCAACGCGAGCAAGATCAAGACGCTGGCCAAGGTCTCGGGAAGTATCGAGCGAGCCGAAGAGATTCTGGCGGAGATTGAGAAGCTGCGGAAATTGGAAGACGCCAAGGCGCCGCGCGAGCAGGTGGTTGAACTGGAGTTCAAGATTCAGAAAATGCTGGAAGATGGCACCGGCACTGCGGCGGCGAATATCGCGGATGCCGCCAGTGGTCGCTGGGGCAAGCACATGGGCGAGCGCGGGCTGGCCTCACGTTATGTGGGCTTGAACGCCAGTTACGAAGCTTCGCCAGCGATCTTCCGGGCATCGCTGTACTTTGAGGCTTGGCGCGAAGCGATGGCCGGGAATCTGGTCTATCTGACGGATGATCGGGTGAAGGACTTGCGCATCGAGGCGGACCTGAAAGAGAAGGACAGTACGGTGAACGTCTTCCAGACCGAGCCACCCAAATAGCGTGCCAAGTGATGGGTGGATTCGGTGAGAATCGATTCATGGTGTCGAATTGAGCGTGACGGAACACATCGGGTTGGATTAGTCGTAAGAAGTGATCAAACGGGAGCAACTGAACGTGCAACGGACTCTCTGGATTGTGCTGAGCGTGGTGTTTGTGCTGGTGCTGGTGAGTTTCACCGTGACCTATCAGGTCCGGTTTACCGAGAAAGCGGTGCTGACGACGTTCGGCAAGGCCGACCCGGATTCATCAAAGGGTGGGCCCGGCCTGCACTTCAAGCTGCCGTACCCGATTCAATCGGTGACAACGTATGACACGCGCTTGCGCTTCTCGCCGGCCAAGGGTCAGAGCGTGAGCACCAAAGACAGCCGCTTGATCATCGTCGAGGCATACTGCACGTGGCGGGTGAGCGATCCGCTCAAGTTCTATGAGCGATTCTCCAACGCCGGCACCTCGGCGGATGAGCATTTCCGCAAGGCCAACGAAGTGATCACCAGTGCACTGTCGGGCTCGATGACGGAGATCGGCAGTTTCAACATGGATGAGCTGTTCGCACGCGATCAGGGCGCTTCGAAACTGACGCAGTTGGAAGGTCGGATGATGCAGGCGATGGTGGGGGGAAGCAGCGGCGTGTCGCTGTCGGAGTACGGCATCGAAGCGCGGGATGTGGGAATCAACAAGATCATTCTCCCTGAGGCGACCAGCAAGGCCGTGAATGAGCGCATGGCTGCGAACCGCGACCGCGTGGCCCAGGCGATTCAGAGTCAGGCCGAGGCGGAGGAAGTGGGCATCAAGGGCAAGGCGGATTCGATGAGCAAGACGATTCTGGCCTTTGCCGAACGCCGCGCTCAGGAGATTCGCAACAAGGGTGACCTTGAGGCAGCGCAGTTCATTCGTCAGATGAATGTGAATCCGGAATTGGCGGTGTTCTTAAAGAACATCGACCTCCTGCGTGATTCGCTGGCCAAGAAGGCAACGCTGGTGATTCCCTTCTCGGCTCCTGGCATGGGAGTGTTCAGCCCTAACGCGATGGACAACGTGCGTCCAGGACAGATTCCCAGCACCAATTTGGAGGGTGTGACGGGGAAGCCCCGCAGCGATGCAGCGCAACCGACGCCAGTGGCGGCAGCTAGCGCGGAGGGTCGCTGAACATGAGTCATCGCACGCGATCCAATCCGCTTTTGAGCCCGGATGAGCCGAACCTGATCGGTGGCGGTGCGCCCGCTCCGGCCGGTGCGCGAGGTGGCAAGAGCGTGGCTCTCACCAGCGCGGGTGCTCAGGCCCGCGAAGAAGGGCCGTCACTCGATGCGGCGAATCAATCACTGGCCGATGCGCTGAAGTTGATTTTCAGCATTCTGAACATTGCGCTGGTGGTGATCGCGGTCTTTTACATTCTCAGCGGATTTCAGCAGATCAAGGAGGGTGAGTCGGGCGTGCGTCTGGTCTTTGGCAAGGTTGATGCCCAGGATCTGGAGCCCGGATTCCGCTTCTCATTCCCGTACCCGATCGGTCAGTTGCAGAAGGTCTCGACCGGCAACCAGAGCGTGGAGTTGAATAAGGAGTTCTGGCCGTACGTTGCGGATTCGGACGCCAACAAGACGGTCGATCAATTGCCGCGCAATCCGCAGTTGAATCCGGAGCGCGATGGATCGCTGATCACGGCGGACCTGAATCTGGCGCACACGCAGTGGAAGGTCGAGTATGTGCGGCGGAACAGCGCCAAGTATGCTCAGAACGTGCTGCCGGGTGAGAACGAACTGAACATCGTGCGAGCAGCGGTGTCGCGAGGCGTGGTGCACGCGATGGCGATGATCGATCTGGACAGCTTCATTGCCCAACCCGATGCCGACACGGGAAGCGTTGCTTCACAGGCGCGACAGGTCGCGCAGCGGTCGCTTGATGCGATCGAATCGGGGATTTCGATCGAGCGGCTGACTCTGCGGCAGAAGATGCCTCCTTTGGCTGTGCGCTCCAAGTTTGAAGAAGTGTTCTCCGCCGGTCAGAACGCTGCCCAGCGGCGCGAGCAGGCAGCGCAGTACGCACAAAACAAACTGAATGCCACTGCGGGGACTGCGGCGGAACTGTTGAAAGTGGAGATCGATGCCTATGAAAAGGCGATCGAAACCAGCGACAGCAAAGACGCGGAAGCGCGGCTGACGCGGATCGACGCGATCCTGGAAGGTAAGGAAATCGAGATCGATGGCAAGAAAGTGACGCCGGTGGTCTCGGGCGAGGTGGCGAGGTTGCTGGCGGATGCGGATCAATATCGTGGCACTGTGGTCAACCAACGTCAGCGTGAGCTCGCGCGGGTGATCGCCAAGAACGAGCAGTTCAAGAGCAACCCGTTGGTCACGGTGCACAACGAGTGGGCCAATGGGCTTTCCACGTTCCTGGCCAGGGAGAATGTGCTGAAGCTTTATCTGCCTCAGAACACCGCCACGTTGTCGATCAGCGTCATTCCTGATCCTGATGTGCTGCGTGATCTTGCACGCCTGAAGAATGTGGCGGAAGGCGCCAAGGGAGAAGAGCAGCGCAAGAAGGAAATTGATCAGAAGCGATTCGACACGCCGACGGGCCTGCAGGTCACGCCCAAGTCGTGATGAGTGGGATGTATCGATTGGATGTGGAATCAGCACGGTGAAAATCGGCACGCGAGAAGAACTCCATGCGCAACACCAGCAATCAGCAACCCGTCGTCGCCGTGCAGCAGGTGACCAAGATCTTCAAGGACTTCTGGCTGCGTGATCGGGCCCGCGCTGTCGATGGCGTGAGCTTCGAGGTTCATTCAGGAGAGGTCTTCGGGCTCCTTGGCCCCAACGGCTCCGGTAAATCCACCACCATTAAGATGATTCTGGGCCTGCTGCGTCCGACCACGGGGCGCATCGCGCTTCTGGGTAAGGAGCCAAGCGAAGTCGAGATCAAGAAGCGCATCGGCTACCTCCCCGAAGAGTCTTATCTCTACGGCTTTCTGAATGCGCGCGAGACGCTGGAGTACTACGCCAAGCTCTTTGAGATTGACTATCGCACACGCGAAAAGCGCATCAATGAGCTTCTCGACATGGTCGGGCTGGCGGGTGCGCAGTTCCGTCCTGTGCGTGAATATTCCAAGGGCATGCAGCGGCGCATCGGACTGGCCCAGGCCTTGATCAACGATCCCGACTTTTTGATTCTCGATGAACCCACCACCGGCCTGGACCCCGTGGGCACGCGCCAGGTTAAAGATCTGATCATTGAACTGGGACGTCGCGGCAAGACTGTGCTCCTTTCCAGCCACTTGCTCGCCGATGTCGAGGATTGTGTGGACCGCATGGTCATCCTCTATGGCGGGCAGATTCGCGCTGAAGGAACTTGCGACACACTTCTGACCAAGCAGGACCGCACCACGCTGGAACTTGATCCGCTGGATGATGCCACGATTGCGGAGATTGATGCGGTGGTGCGCCGCCGCACTGCCGGTGAGCGTGCCATTCTCAAGGTTGCCAAGCCGCGTCAATCCCTCGAAGCCCTCTTTCTCGACATCGTCGCCAAAGCGCGGCAGGAGAACGCCTCCACCAGCGGCGCCCAGAATGGCGGCACCACCGCCAGCTTCCTCAAGGGTCCCGAAGGCAACGAACTCATCGAACAATTGGTTGCGGCCAAAGGTGGGGCAGTCGAGCCCGCAGCAGTCGCGCCTGTGGCACCCGCCAAGCCGGATGAGAACCTCATCGGCAATCTGCTCCTGGGCAAATCCAAGGACGCGCCAGCGGCAGCTGTAGCACCTGTCCAACGCAACACGCCCGCCACGCCTCCGCCGTCTGAGCAGGTGGATTCCTCGCTGATCAATTCGTTGCTGAATAAGCCCTCGAGTGGCTCGGGAGAGAACAAGTCGTGAAAGTCGGCGACCTCTTTGCCAAACTCGACCGGCTGCAGAAGGCCAAGCTCTTCAAGATCATCGCTTCGATCGTGGTGCTTTTGATCGGTGCCGGAGTGATGATCTCCAGCATCGTCGCGCATCGGCAGATTCCCGAGGTGAAGTGGAGCGAGCCCACTCCAGCACCTGAGCCAGCGGTGAAGCCGCAGGACGGGACCAATCCGGTGGCCGGGGGGCTGACGCCCGATCAGATTCGCACCATGGACATTGAGGCGACTCGTGCCGCGATAACGAATGTGTTGTCGGCGCAGGCGGATCCGACCGCCGCGGGCTTCACTGTTGCGGTGTTGATTGGCCTTTCGCTCGTGGTGATTTGGCTGGGGTTAGCGATTACATATCTGGCGCTGCTCATTCTGGCGATATCCGTCGGGTTGGTGGCGGGCTTTGCCGGGTATCCAGGGTTCACGCGATTGGCGTGGGGATCGCTGGCCCTGACGGCCGCGTTTTCGACGATGCTCGTTGCCCTTCGCGCCTTGCTGTCTGGGTCTCACCCGGTGATTGCCATCGCCCGCAACGTGGTGAATGAGGCGGTGCGGATGAAGATCTTCCTGGTCTTCATCGTGCTTCTGGTGCTGATGCTGGCGATTTTGCCGGAGTACCTCAGCGACAAGACCCCACTGCGATATCGTGTGCAGACGGTGCTGCAGTTTGGCACCGGATTGTCGTTCTGGATCATCGCGCTGCTGGTTCTGCTCTTGACCATGTCCAGCATCTGCTTTGAGCAGCGCGATAAGGTGATCTGGCAGACCATGACCAAGCCGGTGACGCATGCCCAGTACCTCCTGGGCAAGTGGGTGGGTGCGGTGTGCATGGCGGGCGTGCTCCTCATGGTGTGCGCTGGCGGCGTGTTCATGTTCACGGAGTTCATGCGCAACCAGCGCGCCATCGGCGAGTCTCGCGCGTATATCGCAGGCGATGACATCCCGATCAGTGAGGATCGCCTGATTCTCGAGACTCAGATTCTCACCGCTCGCGAGACCAAGCGCGCTGATGAGATCGAGCTCGATCCGGAGAAATTCAATCGCACCGTTCTGGCGTTTATCGAAAACGAGCGGAAGACCAACCCTGACTTTGCCCGCCTGCCGGATAAGCCCGAGGATCTCGACCCTCGCATGGTGGACAAGGTCGCGGCCGACTTGCGCGAGCAGTTGATGACGGCGTATCGGACGATTGAGCCGGGCTCCAACGAAACGTACATGTTCAGTGGCTTGCAGGGAGTGCGCGAGCTCAATCGCCCTCTGGTGCTCAAGTACCGCGTCGATGCCGGGTCTAATCGTCCCGATCAGTTTCTGAAGTTGACCTTTGCATTCAGCCGCTCTTCGCCGATCGTGCGCGATGTGGTGCTGGGGCAGGATATGTCCTTCAACATTTCGCCAAACGTCATCGATGACGATGGTCGCATTTACATTCAGGTTGTCAATGGCGATGTCTTCACCGGTGCTGGCAACGACATGACGCTGACCTTCCCAAAGGGTGGGTTGGAGGTTTCCTACCCGGTGGCCTCGTATCGCGCCAACTTCATGCGAGCTGTCGCGGTGATGTGGGTCAAGCTCGCCTTCCTGGCGATGGTGGCCATTTTCTGTTCCACCTTCATGAGTTTCCCGGTCGCCTGCCTGGTCGCCATGGGCGTCTTCTTCAGTGCCGAGACGACTCAGTTCCTCTTTGATTCTCTTGACAACTACCCCACCGAAGATCGCGACGGAAACGTCGTCATCTTCAAGCTCGTCATCAGTTGGATTTCCTACGGAGTTGCTTACCTCTTCAAGCTGTATTCGGACCTTCAACCCGTTCAGCGGCTTGTGGATGGTGAATTGATCCCCTGGAGCAGCGTCGGCTTGGGCACCGGCTCCTTGGCTCTGGTGAGCGCCGTGCTGTACCTGGCCTCGGTGTACATCTTCAAGCGTCGTGAATTGGCGACGTATTCGGGCAATTAGTCGCAAATGAACAGGTCAGATCGCACTTTCCTTTCGGGCATTTCGTAGCAGTCAGATCAGGACACGTCACTCATGAAACGCGAGACTCTGACACAACTGATCGCCGGGACTGTCGCGGCTGCCTCACTCGCCTCCTCGGGTGTCGTGGCTACATCACTCTCTGCCACCGCTGGCCGCGCCAAACTGGTCTACACCCAGCGCGCTGAAGAAGGGCAGCCCCCGCAGGTCGCACTTGGGATCGCCATGGGCGCGTTTCGTGGCATCTTTGTCAATTTCCTCTGGATCCGTGCCAACAACCTCAAGGAAGCCGGCAAGTATCACGAATCCATCGAGCTCGCTCGCGCTATCACCAAGCTTCAGCCGCGCTTTCCCCGCGTATGGGTCTTTCACGCCTGGAACATGGCGTACAACATCTCGGTCGCGACTCAGACCAAGCAGGAACGCTACAACTGGGTCAATGCCGGGATCAACCTGCTTCGCGACGAGGGCATTCCTGCCAACCCCAACGACACGCTGATTCACAAGGAATTGGGTTGGATCTTCCTGCACAAGATTCAGGGATACACCGACGACGCCAACATGTACTACAAGCAGCAGGTTGCCGCCGAGTGGCAGGTGATCATGGGCGAACCCCCCAAGATTGATTTCAAGAATCGCGGGCGCGATGTCGTCATCAAGCAATACGCGGATTGGATTCGTGGTTTTGTCGATGCTCCTGACACGCTGAAGAAGCTCAACGAGGTCGATCCTGTCGCTGGCGCCATGTACCAGCGCGTCCGCGACATCATCGGCGACGAACTGGGAATGAACTTGCTCACTCGCGTTGAGATGATCAACGCGATGAATAAGTCTGTGCTCAAGCCCATCATGTCGGAAAAGATGAGCAACAAGAGCCGCGCCATCGCCACCATCATGGACAACACCGAGGAGCGCCCCGCTCTGGATACCGTGGTGCGGATGGTGCGCAAGCATGTGCTGGTCTCCAAGTACAACATGGAGCCGGACCGCATGTTGCGATACACGCGGCTCTTTGGTCCCATTGATTGGCGGCACCCCGCAGCGCACGGGCTGTATTGGTCGTTTCGTGGCAGCGAGCAGGGCAAGATGCGCTGGAACGATGCCAATCACCTCGACTTTGACTTTGTCAACACTGACCGCATCACCATTCACTCGCTGCAGGAACTCTGGCGCAGTGGTGAGTTGTACTTTGACTTTGTCCAGGCCGCCAATGGTCAGGCAGGCACGTATCTGGGCATTCCCAATTCGTACTTCGTGCAGAGTTACGGCGACATCGTCTATCGCCTCGCTGATGATTCGTGGGCAGACAATCGCGGCACACGCGCCTTCACCAGTTACGGCGCGGGGTACGAGAACTTCCTCAAAGACGCAACGCGGTTCTTCTATCGCCGCGGCGAGCGTGATGTCGCGGAAAAGTACCTGTCCTACCTCCGCCAGATTCCCATTCAGAATCTCAACAACCCCGATCGCAAGTACGAACTCTCTGATCTCGACAAGTTTGTTGAACAGGAACTCAAGGATCGGCAGACTTCTCCTGACGTCGCAGTGCAAGAGGTCGTCGGCTCATTGATGGATGGATTCCAGAAGGGGCTTCTGGGGCGTGATACCGAGGGATATCGCGCTGCTGTTGACTACGCTCGCGCCTTTCACGGCAACTACATGGCCCAGCAGCTCAAAGATCTCATCGTCGGTGCCCGCACCGAGAAGATGCCGCGAGATTTCAACGAAGTCGCCGGCGTGGTTTTCAGCCAGTTCATCGAAATGCTCTCACCGGATGAGGCCGAGACCGCCTATGCAGGGGCCGATGATGAGTTGCGTCGCTGGGCTTTCGACAAGCTCAAGGGGATATATTCAGAGCTGTACGCCCAAGCCGCGGAAAAGGGTGGTCGAACCTTTGCCACGGTCTTCCCCGAGCCGCCGGGAATGGATCTCTTTAGAGCGCAGCGCCAGCGCGTCATGGAGCAACGTTCCCAGGATCGTGGCGATGTGAAAGAGAAGTGAAAGAAAAGTAGCAGAGAAGGGATTCGCTTCCGCCGTGCTGCGGGCATCACGCCGTCAGGCGTTGCATTGCCTCGCGATACTTGGCGATGGTCCGCTCGACCACCTCGCCGGGAAGCTGAGGCCCCGGGGCCTGCTTGTTCCACTCGTTCTTTGCGACCAGCGTTTCCAGATATTCACGCAGGTACTGCTTATCAAAGCTCTTCTGAGCCCGCCCCGGCGCGTAGTCATCCGCGGGCCAGAATCGTGACGAATCCGGCGTGAGTGCCTCATCGATCAGGATCGGGTCGGTGCCACCTTCAGGAATTCCGAATTCAAACTTGGTATCGGCGATGATGATGCCGCGGCTGCGGGCGTGCTCTGCCGCCGCCATATAGATCGCCAGCGTCGTCTCGCGTAGCTGCTCCATCACGTTCTCGCCTGCGATGCTCGCGGCACGGTCAAACGAGATGTTCTCATCGTGCTTTCCCAATTCTTCTTTGGTCGCCGGAGTGAAGATCGGCATTGGAAGTTTGGCACATTGGGTGAGTCCTGATGGCAATTTCACGCCGCAGACTGATTGGCTCTGCTGGTATTCCTTCCAACCAGACCCTTCCAGATAGCCGCGGGCCACGCACTCGATAGGGATGACCCGTGCCTTTCGCGCGATCATGATGCGACCGGCCAGTTGCTCTCGCGTGGTGCCACCGGGTGAAAAGATGGTTTCAGGTAGCAGGGTGTGATCGGTGGAGATCAGGTGCGTGCGAGCCAGGCCCCGCGCTTCGATAAACCGCAACCAGAAGGTGGAAAGTTGCGTGAGAACCGCGCCCTTGCCGGTGATCGGCGTCGGCATGACCACATCAAACGCCGAGATGCGGTCGCTAGCGGTGATGAGGAGTGCCCCGCCGGCTGCCGCGGGGAGTGCCCCGGTCAGCAATCCGGCAGGAATTTCATAGACATCCCGCACCTTGCCTTTGCGTAATAGAGGCAACTGCAACGAGGTCTCCAGCAAGGGCGATTCAGGAGCATTCGGGGCTGTGGGGGGCATGTACGCAGGGTACTCAATCACCCCTCCGGCTCGCCCGGTTCCGACATTTCCGGTCTCAATGCCGACGCGGCTTGCCCGCCCAGTTGCTACCGTTGCCTTCGAGCCAGCACAGGACGCTGGGTGGTGTTGTGGGGACTTGGGGAAGCGGGCTCACACGCGGAGGTTTGGCGGCACAGATGCTGGCGTTTCGTTGTTTTGACAGTTACACCAGTGGTCAGGGAAGCCCCGGCCGTGCACTCGATCTGACTCAGGCGTACGCCTTTGGGCAGGACGATGTGCCGATTTCCGCTGCCGTCGTGCAAGAGAACGACATCATCCGCATTGAGCGGACGGGTACCGATGCCGCTGGGCTTGCGTTGCAGGCCGCTGCCCGGCTTCCTGACGGCAAGGGCTCGCTGGGCTTGCTGGCTCTGCAGACGTGCTTGCTGCCAGAGCGGGTCGAGCCATATACGCTGTCGCTGGAACTGGCTCGCCACCGCATCATGCTCTTTCTGAACAAACTGGAAGAGTGGGACTTCTTTGATCTGGCAACCGACGACCCCGTCATGGTCATTTTCGAGCGTGCGCGGCAGGCCTTTACCGCAGCCCTGGTCACCGCCAACGCGCACGCCACCCAATCGGATCTGGTGAAGGCCGACCTGCTGGCCCAGGATGCTCTTGGTCTGGCGGTTGATGCCGGCGAGCGTCTGGCCTTGTTGAACGCCCAGCGCACTCTGCCTCTGCGCCAATCCGGTCAGTTGTACGCGCGTGCGGCGCAGCGTCTGGAAGCCCTGACTCAGGAAGCTCCCTCCCCCGGGGTGCCCATCACCTTGCCCGGCGAACACCTGACAGTTCTCCCCGGCGTGGCTCAGATCGGCTGCGCCATTTCGCCCGTGTCGATCAGCGAGCCCGTCGCCAAGGCACTTACGGGCGTCTGCGACTTTGTCACCATGCCGATGCGCTGGCTGGAGTTGGAGCCCGAAGAAGGTGAGCAGGCCTTTGGCCCCACCGATCGCTGGATCGAGTGGGCTCTCAAGGTGGCCAAGTTGCCGGTGGTGGGTGGGCCGCTGCTGGATTTCCGTATCAACTCCACTCCCGATTGGCTGTACATCTGGGAGAATGATTACGAAACCCTGCGCGAGATGATCTATGAGCACGTGCAGGCGGTGGTGACGCGCTATCGCCGCACCATCAGCCGCTGGACGATTTGCAGTGGCTTGAACACGGGCACCAGCTTCAAATTAAGTCCTGAGCAGGTGATGGATCTCACTCGCTCATGTGCCTTCATCGTGCGCAAGTTGCACCCTCAGGCGCGAATTCAGGTCGAGATCAGTCAGCCCTGGGGTGAGTACTTCTCACTCAACCGCAGAAGCGTGCCGCCGCTTGTGTATGCCGACACACTGATACAAGCAGGCGTGCCTTTGGACATCATCGCTCTGCGCTTGCAGATGGCCCAGCCCCTCCCCGGTCAGATGACGCGCGATCTGATGGCGATCTCATCGATGCTGGACAAGTTTGCCGCGCTTGATCGACCAATCGCGATCACAGCAGTGGGGTGCCCCAGTGAGGCGATGCAGCCCGCAGCCCCGCCCACCCGTCGCGCGGCCAACGCAAACCCCTTTGCCGATGAGTTGGATAACGAAGACGCCACCGTGGATTCCGGGCCGATTCTGAATCCTGGCACATGGCGCAAGCCCTGGAACGAGGCGACGCAGGCCGATTGGCTGGCTCAGGTTGTTGCCGTGTGTGCAGCCAAGCCCGGCATCGCCAGTGTCTGCTGGCAGGACATGGTCGAGGTCACAGGCCGCGCCCGTCCCCCGGAAATGCCCGCCGGCGGCTTGATCACGCAGGCCGGCGCACACAAAGCCGCGCTCAACAAGCTCGCGCTCATTCGCGCCGCACTCCGCGAGGGACGCACCGTCCCAGTGCCACCACTGTGAACTAAGGGAGTGCGCGGTGGGCCAGCGATCCGTCATCCTCATCGGCAACTTTGATGGTGTGCACCTTGGGCATCAGGCCTTGGTGACCAAAGCCGTCGCGATTGCTCACGCGCAACCTACTCCTACTCGCGTGATTGCACTCACGTTCGATCCGAACCCGACCAGTGTGCTGCGCCCCGGGGCCGAGCCGCCACGGCTTTCCACTTTCGCACAAAGGCAAGAATGGCTCTCTCACTGCGGCGTTCACGACGTGCGGCAGTTGGTCCCCGTTCCTGAGCTCCTTGATCTCTCCCCTCAGGCGTTTGTGGATCAGGTTCTGATGCCACTTGCGCCCGTGGCCGTCGTGGAAGGGCCGGACTTTCACTTTGGCAAAGGCCGGGCTGGCACCCCCGCTGTGCTGAAAGAACTGGGTACTGAGCGTGGGTTCGCCGTGCACATCGAGCACCCCATCGAGATCGATCTCAATGATCACACGCTGGTGACATGCTCCAGCACGCGTATCCGCTGGTTGCTTGCACGAGGCCGTGTGAATGATGCTGCGCGAGTGCTGGGTCGCCCGTACACGATCCGCGGCACGGTGGTGCAGGGTGATCGCCGGGGCCGCACGATTGGCGTTCCCACAGCCAATGTGCAAACGGATCAGGTGTTCCCGGCTCTTGGTGTCTATGCCGGTTCAGTCAAGCTGCCTGATGGGAGAGAAGTGCCCGCCGCCATCAGCGTGAGCACTCGCCCCACGTTTGGTGGCAATGGTGTGCGGCTGGAGGCGCACCTGCTGGATTGTCCGACATCTCCCCATCAACCCAACCTCCCCGGCCTTCCTGAATATGGGTGGGAAATCCAGGTCGCCATCCACAGTTGGCTGCGAGATGATCTGAAACTGCCTGGACTCGATGCCATTCGTGCCCAGATTTCCCGTGATATTGCGCGTGTGCGCGATTTGGCCACCACGCAGCATCAATCACGCGGCAACAATCTGGCTCATGCCTGATGCCGCACCGATCCATCTTTCTCTGCCACCGATTGCTTACACCGCGAATGCAACTGCCGCTGAGATTGCCGACGCCATTCGTCAGGCATCGCAGCGGGGCAGAATCATCATCGTCACGCACTTGAAACCGGACGGTGATGCCGCGGGGTCGGCGCTGGGTCTGGCTCGCGCGATCACTCTTCTTTCTGGCAATCGTGGTGTCACGGTTTGGCACGGCGGTCCGGTTCCGGCGTGGATGTCGGAATTGCACGGTCAGACGCCCTATGAACTCGTCGACCGTGCTCGCTGGGAGCCAGGTGGGGGCGTGGACCCCGTGGGTGTGTCCCTCACGGTGATCGTCGACACCGGCAGTTGGACGCAGCTCGAACACGTGCAGCGCTGGATTGATGAGCGAGCATCGTCGTGTCTGATCATCGATCATCATCGCCAGGGTGAGGCGCGTTTGGCGCTGCGTCGTTACATCGATACATCTGCCGCCGCGGCGTGCCAGATGGTGGCGCACGTGGCGGCTGCTCTCTTGAGTACCCCGATCAATCGCCTGCCGGTAGACGTCGCCACACCGTTGTACCTTGGCCTGGCCACCGACACCGGCTGGTTCCGTCACAGCAACGTCAATGGTGATGTCATGCGCCTTGCTGCTGATCTGATCGAATCCGGCGCCAACCCCTCGGGTCTGTATCAACTGGTCGAGCAGCAGGACAGACTGCCTCGCCTGAAACTGCTTGCGCGTGCCATGGATTCGCTCGAGATCGTCAACGACGGCACCATCGGCGTGATGACACTTACCAAGCGGGATTTCGCCTCCGCTGGCGCGACGCTGAATGACAGTGGTGGGTTTGTTGATTTTCCCGCCCTCATCGCCTCCGTGCGTGTCGTCGCGCTATTGACTGAAACCGACGACTTTGCCACGCGTCAATCCCTCACTAAGATCAGCATGCGTTCCAAGAGTGGCAAAAACGCAGTGGATGTCAACGCGGTTGCTGGCAAGTTTGGTGGGGGCGGTCACTTCGCCGCCGCTGGTGGACGCACCGCGCTCGCGCTGACTGAGGCCAAACAGGCCGTGATCGAGGCCATCATTCAGCAAATGCGCGTGTCTCAGGGACAGGCATCATGAACCAGGATCGCAGTGGCAAACCCGGCGGCAGGCCGCACCAACGCAGCGGAGGGATCCGCCGCATGGATGGTCAGCGTGCTGATCGGCACGAGCTGGGCGATGACGATCGCGCCCCACGAAATCCCGCTTTCAAGCGCCCACCCTTGCGCCTGCAAACCACAACACTGTGGGAATATCCCAGCCAGCATTACACCAGCACCAGTGGCAAGGTGATGCAGGGTGACAAGGACTACGTCGGTGCGACACCTTCCTGGGTCATCTGGCAACTGCTGATGCGTTACACCCGCGAAGGAGACACGGTCGTCGATCCCTTTTGTGGCAGCGGCACAACGCTGGATGTGTGCACGGACCTGAATCGCACGGGGATTGGGTTTGACTTCACCCCCCGGCGTCCGGATATTCGTCAGGCCAGCGCCATCAAGCTCCCTTTGCAGGACGGCAGCGCAGACTTTGTGTTCATGGATCCACCCTACGGCGCCCACGTGCGTTACAGCGAGACCCCTGGCGACATCGGCCATCACGATGTGCACGAGGATTCGGGTCGAGAGAAGTACTTCGAAGGGATGGCCAAAGCGATCTTTGAGGCCAATCGCGTGCTGAAAGACCGTCGCTACTTTGCGCTGTACGTCAGCGATTCATACAAAAAACCCAAGGGGCAGGGTGGCAACAGCCGCACTGGCTTTGTACCCATCGGCTTTGAACTCTTCAACATCATGTGCGAGTGCTTTCACCCCACCGACATCATCACCGTGGTGCGGCACAATCAGAAACTCGGCAAGGGCAACTGGCACAAAGCCGCCGAAGAAGGCAATTTCTTCCTTCGCGGCTTCAATTATCTCTTCATCATGAAGAAGCAAGAGGATTGAAGCAGGACGAATGAGTCGAGTGAATTGAATTCACTTACCGCGCCTCGCGCTCTCCCACCCAGCCGAATCCATACACCTTGCCGGGCTGGAGCCCCTTCACCGGCTTGATCCGCGCCTTGGTGATCGCCTCGACAATCGTTGGAATCTCTTCGGTCTTGAGCCGGTCTGCTGAGATCACAACTGCATCGTCAAAATCAATCTCCGCCTTGTCACACATTTCTGCCAGAGTGTCAAAGGCGGTCTCTTCGGCTTGCTTCAGATGATCCGCGGCCAAGCACACCTGGGCGTAGCGGGTCTCTTTCTCATTCTCGCCTCGCAACAGGCATCGCCACGCTGTGGTGCCCAGCGCGTTCTGATCATCATCCACGTTGGTTTCTGGATCGATGTTCAGTACCAGTTTCCAATCGTCCTTGAGAAACTCAAGAATCTGCTCTCCATCCAAGAGCTCGGGTCGATCGCCCGGTGCCAGCAGCACGCCGCGATGTTCATGGCTTGCCGAGTCGGCCCCTGCCGGATCACTCATCGCAGAAAGATCAAATGCAGCCAGAACCTTCTCGATCTTCTCCTTCAGAACCGGCTCGGCTCGCACCGTGACAATTTTGTGCTCATCGATGAAAATGTAGAAAAAGGGCTCTTCACTCATCGCCCCGAAGCCCACCAGACCATCCTCAAAGAAAAAATCCCGCAACCAGCGGCAGGCATTCAAAAACCGATCCGTACCCACCAGTTCGTACGTGATGTAGGGGTCCACCTCGCGAAACGCGTCTCGCCCCAATACGTCCAGGATCGGGTACACCCGTCCGGGAAGCAAGCTAAACAGAGCGCGGCACAGCGATTCCACCCGGTGCGCAGAAATGACGGCATCAAAAACATACCGATCTGGCCATTCTTCCCAATCGTCGGGGTTTCCTGACCCGGAACGCTCTCCCTCTTCGCCTGGTTCAGCTCCATCCGGTTCAGGATGGAACCCGCCGGAGGTGTTTCCGGGACCGCTTCCCCCCTCGCCGCCGCCATCTGCCGATTCAAAAGTCACTGTGTACCCGGGCTTTGGGTCCATTTTCTCCACGGGATAGACCCCCAGCGGAAACTGAAAATCTCCAACAGTGACGCGCGTGATCGACTTGTCGGCTTGGCAACGGGGCATGTGGGTCGAGGATATCTCACTGTCTCGATGCCGCAAATCGACTGCGAGTTATAGGACTAAATGATCTAAATCCCCTGTTTGGGTGTGGTTCTTGCGTGCCAGGCGACAATTTCGGCGATCTTGGGGTCCAGGGGTGCAACTTTGAGTGGGGGGGCCGGTTTGCAAGTTTGACGGCGGGCCGCTATCTTCCGCCCTCACATTTCGTTCCCAAGCGTCCGTGACCCGGGCGAGTATGGGGAGTGGTGAGGCGGATCCTGCTGCATGCTGGCGTGCGTTGTCGCGCCGGGTTCATGCATCGGCCTGCCAAAGTCCCTTCAGGGACGACCACCACGGAGTGTGAGCGCGACGCGGAGATGAATGAGGCGTGCCTCGTGCAGTTCTGATGTCTCGTGAGGTGAGGCGGTTTCTTCGCGGAAATGCGCCCCATGCAGTTGTATTGGATGTATTGGTGGTGCGGCGAGTCGAGTTTCGTCGCACCCCCGGCAGATTCCTGCGGGAACAACCGGGAATTCAGGTTTGGCATTTGAGTTTGGTCGCATGCGTGGGTGCCCGGCGACCAAACTTCGGAGAGCAGCATGTTGAATCGTCAGCACACGCCGATCCGCTCCATCTTGACCGCCGCCGCGCTGGTGACCACCTGCGGCTTTGCGATCGGCCTTTCGACTCGAGTCTCTGCCGAGCACACCGTGCGCACTGCAACGGTGGCCACTTCCGCTGCCGAGCAGATTGACGCCGCGGCACAGCTGGCTTCCACCGGTCAGGTGGTCAAGGCCAAGCACATGCTGCTTGGTCTGGTCAACACCGGAGGCATGACGCTGTCAGACGCAGACCGCACTCGCGCCTTTGGACTGCTGTCGAGCGTGTCAGATCGCGTGAACTCTCTGGATCGCACCACCATGTCGGTGCAGCGCGCGGATCTGGCACTGGATCAGGGTGATGTGGTCTCGGCCATTCGTCACGCTCAGGTCGCTGGCTCTGACCCCCGTGCGGCTCAGTTGCTGACCGAAGCTCAGCAACTGCAGGCCAAGTTTGCCCCGGGCGCTTCTGCCGCCCTCGCCAAAGCTGTTGCGTCATACGACTCAGGGAATGTCGCCGAGGCCAAGTTCCGACTCGCTTCTATTGAACGCTCCGGCGTCGCCCTCAGCAATGTCGATGCTGCCGCCCTGCGCGACTATCAGAGCAAGGTGGTCGCTCTCGAGACGACCCGCGGCCAGTTGGTTGATACGACGGCTGTGTCCCTCGCCCTCTTTGATGACCCGGGTGTGATCAAGCGCCGCACTCCTCCTCAGGAGCCCGGTGAGTATTACCCCGACCAGAAGACGCAGCCCGCTGCAACCCAGCCAGCTAAGACTGAACCGGCCAAGACTGAACCCAAGAAGGCAGATCCGGCTCCGGCACCAGCTCCGGCTCCGGCTCCTGCACCGGCACCGGCCGCTGCACCCGCACCTGCAGCGGCTCCTGCACCGGCTCCTGCACCGGCACCTGCGGCCTCCCCCTCGAAGGACCCATCTTTCGAGGCACCCAAGCAGGGAACCCCTGCCGCGACTCCCAGCGATGCACCGGGCACGCCCGTTCCCATGATCAACGACGCGCCTCCGCCGGCACCTGCTCCGGCTCCTGCTCCGGCTCCTGCTCCGGCTCCGGCTCCGGCTCCGGCCCCGGCTCCCGCTGCTGCACCGGCACCGGCACCGGCCGCTGCTCCGGTGATTGAGGTGGTTGCGGTTCAGGCGACCCCCACGCCGGCACCCGCGCCAGTCGCCGCCCCGGTGGTCTCCTCTAACGACGACTTGGTCACGCTCGCCCGCAAGCTTGGCGTTCAGGAACTTCTGGTCGAAGCCGATCAGGATTTCGCAGGTGATCGTCTGGCTTCTGCGATTGACAAGTATCGCCGCCTCCGCGATGTGTACTCCGCCGATCTCACTTCGGCTCAGTTGTCTGATGTCAATCGCAAGCTGGGTGAGGCCGAGGCCCGCCTCCGCTCGAACGGTGGCAACGAATCTGGCCTCCTCTCCAACGTGATTGCTGACCGCGCCCTGGCCAAGCAGTCGACCATGGCCGAATTCAACGCGGCATTGGCTCAGGCCGATGATGCGATGAAGACTGGCGACACCTCTCGCGCTCGCGAATTGGTGATCAAGGGTCGCGTGCTGCTGAACAACGGTCGTGGCAACTTCTCTGAGAGTGAGTTTGACGCCCTGAGCAAGCAGGCCGCCGACAAGCTCGCCGCCATCACCAAGGCCGACGATGAGCTCAAGGCCAAGCAGGCCGACATGCAGCGCGATGCTCAGATGAAGCAGGCGCAGGATGCCGCGCAAGCCGCCAGCCAGAAGAAGGATCGCCAGATCACTGAGAGCTTGCAGCGGGTTCGTGCTCTGCAGCAGGAGATGAAGTACGAGGAAGCCCTGCAGATCCTCGACCAGATCCTCTTCCTCGATGCTAACAACCCTGCCGCCGAGATCTTGAAGGAAGTCATTCAGAACTCCCTGATCTATCGCAAGTCGTGGGACATTCAGACCCGTCGCGGCTATGGCGATGCCCGTCTTCGTCTTGAGACCGCAGACGCCCTCGTTGCTCCCCGCACGCCGGTTGAGTATCCTGCCGATTGGCCATCGATCTCATACCGTCGTGGCGAGCCGATTCAGTTTCAGGATGGCCCCGAGACTCGCCGCACCCAGTCGATGATCGACACCACGCGGATCCCCGGCGTGTTTGCCAAGAACCGCCTGGAAGACGCCCTTGCCTACGTGCAGGATGTCAGCAAGGTGAACATGGTCATCGATTGGCCCGCCTTGGAGACCGCAGGCATCAGCCGCGACAGCGCGGTTGAGATGAACCTGGCCGACGCCTCCGTCGCTTCGGTGCTGGATCGTGTCGCCGAAGTGGTCAGCCCTGACTCGGCCAATCGCGCTGCGGTTGCCGTCAAGGATGGCACGGTCCGCTTCTCGACCAAGAAGGCCCTGGATCGCGACACCACGACCTTTGTGTACGAGATCCGCGACCTCATGGTCGATATCCCCGACTTCACCAACGCCCCGGTCTTTGATCTGGCAACGGTCTTGAAGGGTGACACCAGCACCGCTGGGGGCGCGACTCCCTTTGCCACCAAGCCCGGCCGTGGCGAAATGGCGATGCGCAAGAGCGCGGAAGAGAAGACACGCGAGTTGGTGGCTCTGATCACCAACACCGTCGATTTTGATTCTTGGAAGGAAAATGGCGGCGAAGTCGGTCTGATCCAGCCCTATCAGGGCTCGCTGATTGTCACCACCACGCCCCGCGTGCACCGCTCCATCGACGGTCTCCTTGGCAAACTGCGTCAGCAGCGTGCGCTGCAGATCAGCGTGGAAGCCCGCTTCCTCTTGGTCTCTAACGAGTACTTTGAGCAGATCGGCTTCGATCTGGATGTGTACCTGAACGCCAACTCCGGCGTGGTCCGCGCGGCTCAAGCCAACAACAACACGGTCGTTCCCAGCAACTTCTTTACCAACGGTCAGTACAACCGCAACCTCAGTACGCCACAGCAAGGTGCCGTGACCGGCACGGCACTGCAGAACACGAACCAGATGGTGCGCCAAACGGCGGATCGCTGGTCGCCCATCGGCACACAGCAGAACTCGCTGGGCCTGGCGGAGTCTTTGACACCCACGACCGGTCTCGCGGGCAACATCATCGGCAACGGTCCGGCTCTGGGCATTGCTGGCACCTTCCTGGATGACATTCAGGTGGACTTCCTCGTGAAGGCCACGCAGGCCGACCGCCGCAACGTGACTTTGACGGCTCCACGTCTGACCTTTGCCAACGGTCAGATCGCCAACCTCTCGGTTGCCAAGCAGGTGGCCTTCATCAGCGACCTGACTCCCCAGACCTCGGACTCGTCCGCAGCGTTCGACCCGGTTCCCGGCGTCGTCAACGAAGGCGTGCTCCTCCTGGTTGAGGGGTACGTCTCCAGCGATCGTCGTTACGTGACCATGAACGTTTCGACGGCCGTTTCCAAGATTGACGGTTTCCAGACCTCTGCCGTGACGGCAATCGCCGGTGGTCAGCTGGTGTCTTCTGCCAGCACGCAGTCCTTCCTGCAGTTGCCCACGGTGACGGTGACGCAGGTCAACACCTCGGTCACGGTTCCCGATCAGGGCACCGTGCTCTTGGGTGGCCAGCGCGTCATCAACGAGTCCGAAGTGGAGACTGGCGTGCCGGTGCTCTCCAAGATTCCGATCTTGAACCGTCTCTTCACCAACCGTGTGACCAACAAGAGCGAGCAGACCCTGATGATTCTGATCAAGCCCACGATCATGATCCAGAATGAGGATGAAGAGCGGGCATTCCCCGGCCTTCTCGATTCGATCCGTTCCGGGCTCAGCGGCAACTGATCTGGTTCACCCCTGCATCTTTCAGGCCCCGGTCCTTGCCGGGGCCTGTTTGTTTTCTCGGGTGTTTCCGCGTGGTGTCCGTATCGCCCCTACAGTGGCATGACTTGGGAGATGTACCGCTATGGCAGCCGACTCACGCCTTCGCGTTAAGAAGATCGACACCGTCACCCACATCGAATTTGTGGACCGTTCGATCCTTGATGAAGCCAATATCCAGAAAATCGGCGAGGAAATCGCCAAGATCATTGAGGTAGAGGCCAAGCCAAAGCTTCTGATCTCGTTTGCAAACGTCGATCACCTTTCGTCGTCGGCGTTGTCGATGCTGATCGCCATCAACAGCAAGATGAAGGCCCCCAAGAACGGCGAACTGCGCCTGGCCAACATCGATCCTCAGCTCTATGAGGTCTTTGTCATCACGCGTCTGAACAAGCTCTTCAAGATCCTTCCTACCACCGAAGATGCGATGAAGTCCCTCGCGTGATCATGGCGTAATCGCTGCGCCCCCTGGCCTGCCGACGTTTCGGACCATGGTTTGCCTCCTGCCCTCATGACGACGCATCGCACCACCCCCGCTCCGATTCGCGTGACGCTGCACAACCAGCGTCCACTCATCGACCGGTTGGAGGAGACGGTGCTCGCCGAGTGCGAGCAGCAGGGTTACACCAAGGCGTCACGATTTGCCATTCGCCTGGCTTTGGATGAAGCCATCACCAACGGATTTTCCCACGGCCACGAACACCTGCCATCGTCTTTGCCGATTTACGTCGAGTATGCAATCGACGACAAGCAGTGCTTCTTTGCGGTCGAGGATCAGGGCCCCGGCTTTGACCCAAGCACTGTCAAAGACCCCACACTGGATGAGAATCTTGAACAGATGTCTGGTCGCGGCGTCATTCTGATCCGGGCCTACATGTCCAGCGTCACCCACAACGCCAAGGGCAATCGCATTGAGATGATCTACAAGCGGCCATAGCCCTGAGATGGCCCGACCGAGTCGACTACCTAAAGCCCTCACCTGAAGTGCGCATCGACCTGAGCCGATAACAACTACTCTTCGTCATGCCCATTCTGTCGTATCAAACCGCAGGAGAATCACACGGCCCGGCCCTTTTGGCTGTGGTCAATGGTGTGCCGCGGGGATTGGCGATCGATGAGGGCTTCATCAATCGCGAGCTGGAACGTCGCCAGGGCGGCTATGGCCGCGGTGGTCGCCAGAACATCGAAACCGACACAGTGCAGATTCTCTCTGGCGTGCGGGCCGGTGTGTCGATGGGTTCGCCCATCACCTTGATGATCGCCAATCGCGATTCGCGCATGGATGATCTGGTCAAGACTCCGCCGATTTCCCGGCCTCGTCCGGGGCATGCGGATCTGGCGGGGGCCTTGAAGTGGCTGAGCAACGACTGCCGCGAAACCTTGGAGAGGGCGAGCGCCCGCGAAACAGCTGCTCGGGTGGCAGCTGGTGCGTTGTCAAGATTGCTCTTGCGCGAGATCGGCATCGAGGCGTTTGGTTTGGTGCGGTCAATTGGCGGCATCCAAACCAATGTGACGGTTGATGAATCTTCCTGGCGAGGGTTGATCGCGCAGCGGGATGCCAGCGAGACGTATTGCCCGGAAGCCAGCGCGACACAGGCCCAGCGTGATGCGATCCGTCAGGCCAAGATCGACAAAGACACGATTGGTGGCTTGGTCGAGGCCCACGTCTTTGGTGCGCCTCCGGGGCTTGGCTCGTGCATGAATTGGCATGAAAAGCTCGATGCCCGGCTGGCTTATGCCGTCATGGGTATTCAGGCGATCAAGAGTGTCGAGATCGGACTTGGTAAGGAAGTGGCTTCGCGTCCTGGTTCGCAGGTGCACGACCCGATCACCTTTGATGCGGCTCGCACGGGCGAATCCACCCTCGGATTTGTGCGTCCATCCAACAACGCCGGTGGCACCGAAGGTGGCATGACGACGGGGCAGCCCATTGTTGTTCGTGCCGCGATGAAGCCGATTGCTACGCTGCTCCGAGGCATGCCATCGGTGGACCTGAAGACCAAGCAACCGGATCAATCCGCCTACGAACGCAGCGATGTCTGTGCTGTCCCGGCGTGCAGCGTGGTGGTTGAGAATGTCGTGGCATTTGAGGTGGCTCGCGTTGCGTGCGAAAAATTCGGCGGCGACAGCGTGGCCGAGTTCGTGGCCAACTTCAGGTCTTATCTGCATCTGGCCCGGCAACTACGTTAGTTGATTCTGGGTTGACCGGCTCTGGAAACAGCCGCCGCCACACAAAATACACGGGGAAACCAGCCAGCAGCACGCCGATCCACGGAAGGGTGCTTTGGTAATCCTCATAGATGGCCAGCGCCGTCATCGCGAGTGCCACCAGCACAAACACGATGGGCACGACCGGGTATCCCCAGCAGCGGTAGGGGCGGGGCAGGTTGGGTTGAGTGATGCGAAGGATGACCACAGCTGCCGCGGCCAGCCCGTAGAAGATCCACATGGTGAACACGAACGTATCGGCGAGTTTGCTGAAGGTGCCAAGCATCAGCGTGGCTGAAATCGAAAGAATGCACTGCGTCCACAGGGCGACGGCGGGTGTGCCGCGGCTGCTGACCTTGGCCAGAAACGAAAACAGCAGTCCATCCCGCGCTTGAGCAAATGTCACCCGCGCGCCTGTCAGCACCGAAGCGTGCGAACTGGTGAGCGTGGAAAAGCCGATCACGCCCAGGATCACAACCACGCCCCCGGCGCCAAAGGCGATATCGAGAATCCGAGCCGCGGGGAGCATGGTGTTGTTGGCGATCACGTGCTGAGGCAAGGCCCAGAACATCGACGCATTCACCGCCAAGTAGATACCCATGATCGCCATCGTGCCCAGCAGGTAGATGCGGGGCAGGTTGCGCTGCGGCTCTTTCACTTCGCCGGCAATGGCGCCAACATCTGACCACCCGTCATATGTCCACATGATCGATGCCATCACGCCCACGATTGCCGTGCGGAGTGAAATCGGCTCACTCGGCGCGGCAAAGTTGTCGGTGGTTCCCTTCACCAGCGTGAGCGCGCACACCACCAGCGCGATCAGTGCGGCAAACTTCATGATCGTGCTGACCAAAGACACGCCGGCACTCAACCGCGTACCGATCACGTTTAGGATGGTCAGACCTATCAACGCCGCGATGGTGATGACGCGCGGATCCCAATCCACTTTGAAGACCCCCCGCACTGCCTCGGCAAAGACCATGGCGATTCCCGCCGCCGCGGAGGGTTTTGTGATCAGCATGTACGTCCAGCCAAAGACAAAGGCCATCGGCTTGCCATATGCCTGCCTGAGAAAGGTGTAGATGCCGCCGGATGCGGGCATCGCGGTGGCCAACTCGGTGAATGCCAGCGCCCCCAGCAGCGACAGCACACCACCCACACCCCACAGCACCAGCGTCCAAGTGGGGTCAGGGAGCGCCTGCGCGATGGAGACGGGAGTTTTGAAGATGCCGCTGCCCACCGCGACACCCACCATGACGCCGATGGCGGGCCAGAACCCCAGAGTGCGGGGAAGGTCCGGGCGTGCGGAGTTGACGGTGGAGAAGGTCACAGCACGCACAGCGTACACGGTGTTTTGCTACGCTGGGGCCATGAAGCTGACTTCTCACGTGTTCATAGGTCGTGCCGGTTGGAGTGCTCTGGGCTGCGTGCTCGTCCTGAGCGCCTGCGGCCACGCGGCACGCATGCAACCTGCCGAGGGTGTGGCGACTTCCACACTCAACCCGCCTGCGTCCGTGCTGGCCTTGCAGTCGATGCCCGACATCATCAATCGCATGAACGCGGATGTCCAGACTACGGAGCGATTTGCGCCGTGCCGCGCTTCGCTGCTTCGGTTGGACCGCCTCGATGCCCTGACCAAGACGCAGATGACACAGTTGCAGGGCGTCGATTTCAACGCGTTGGATCAGGATGGACGGGTTGATTACCTCCTGATGCGCAATGACCTGCGCTCGCGGCAGACAGGGATTCGGCTTGAGCGTGAGCGGCTCAGTGAGATTGCAGCTGCCATTCCCTTTGCGTCGCGCATCATCGCCATGGAAGAAGCGCGGGCCCGTCTCGCTCCGGTGAATGCCAAGGAGCTTGCTTTGGAATTGACGGAGATTGAGAAATCCGCTCGAGCCACGCTGGATGAGATCAAAGGAAAAAAGGGCGCATTTGCGAATCCGATGAAGTCCGTCGCGGCCCTTCGTGCCGCCTCGGCGTGTGGGCAACTCAAGAACGCGATGACCGAGTATCTCTCGCAGTATGAGTCCTACGACCCCGATGTGGCGTGGTGGTGTGCCAAGCCGCGCGGCGAAGCGGTATCGGCCTTGGATGCTCTTTCCAAAGAACTCCGCGAAGGTGTAGCCCAGCAAAAGGGGGAGGCCAACGACCCTTTGATCGGCGAATCGATCGGCCGTGAAGCCCTGATGGAGGCCCTGCGTGATGAGATGGTGGCGTACACGCCGGAGGAATTGATCGCCATTGCCGATCGAGAGATGGCATGGTGCCGCGCTGAATTCATCAAGGCGGCACAGGAGATGGGTCTGGGTGATGATTGGAAAGCGGCGATTGAGAAGGTCAAAAACATCGTCGAGCCGCCGGGAAAGCAGGCGGAGTATTCGGCGGCGGTTTGCCGCGAGATGGTGGAGTGGCTGGAGAAGCGTGATCTGGTGACGATCCCGCCAATGGCCAAGGAGATGTGGAAGACGCGGATGCTGAGTGCAGAGAGCCAGCGTGTGTTGCCATTTCAGGCCTATGGAGATCATGAGATGCTGGTGGCGTATCCCACCAGCGGCATGACGCACGCGGACAAGTTGATGGCGATGCGCGGGAACAACAAGCACTTCACGCGGCTGGTGGTGCCGCACGAGATGATCCCCGGCCATCACTTGCAGAGGTTCTATGCGGATCGGACGAGGCCGTATCGCGGCCAATTCTCCACGCCCTTCTATGTCGAAGGGTGGGCCTTGTATTGGGAAATGCGCGAGTGGGAATTGGGCTGGGCCCGCGGCCCCGAGGATCGCATCGGCATGCTCTTCTGGCGGGCCCACCGCTGCGCCCGCATCAAGGTGAGTTTGGCGTTTCATCTCAATCAGATGTCCCCCGAGCAGATGGTGGACTTTCTGGTCGCCGAAGTGGGGCATGAGCGGGCCAACGCCGTGGCTGAGGTTCGGCGCTACATCAATGGTTCGTATTCACCCCTCTATCAGTGCGGCTACATGATCGGCGGCCTGCAGTTGCGGCAGTTGCACCGCGAATGTGTGGAAAGCGGCAAGATGAGTGAAAAGCAGTTCCACGATGCGGTGCTGCAGACCAACACCATGCCGATGGAGATGGTGCGGGCGCTTTTATTGAAGACCGATCTGAAGTCCACGGGCGAGGCGGAGTGGAAGTGGGATGGGAAGCAGTAAGAGTTCAACGCAGAGGCACAGAGTAGCAGAGGTCGATCGGAGGGGGCAGAGAAGTGACGGAGTGGCGGAGTGAAGGAGTGGCAAAGTGAAATGGCACTTCTTCACTGCACTGGGTGTATTTCGCTTTCGCCAGAGGTCAGTGCATCGTGAGACCGTGTAGAGGTGAGTGGGTTGGTTTCCACGGGTTGCGCTTCGCTCCATCCGCGGCTACATCCCGGCGACCCTCCGGGCCGAAAACAATCTGCCTCTGCTCTTCTCTTGGTATTCCTCTGATCGACCTCTGTGTCTCTGCGCCTCTGCGTTGAGAAGTGATTGTGTTGAACCCCCGCATCAGCGGAAAACGCTCTGCAACTCGCCGCCCTTGATGATCCACAGGTCGAAGTCGTTGAGGACTTTGGCGAGAACAAGATTGATGAAAATGATCGCCAGGAAGTTGGAGACAAAGCTCTCGGTGGTGGCGCGGCCCACACCCTCCGCACCGGGCTTGCAGTTGAAACCCTTGTAGCAGGCGATCAGGCCGATTGCCGCGCCGAAGAAGACGCTCTTGATCAGGCCGTTGGTGATGCTGAACCAATCCACGATCATGTCGCTGTAGCGCCAATACAGGCCTTCATCGGTGCCGTAAAACTGCACGACGATCACATAGCCACCGACGACACCCGCGATGTTGGAAAGGAGGGTCAAGCCGGGAATCGCGAACATGCACGCCAGGACGCGGGGGACGACGAGGACTTTGATGGGGTCAGAGGCCATGGCCCGCATGGCATCGATCTGCTCGGTGACGCGCATCGAGCCGAGTTCGGCGGTGAGGGCGCAGCCGACGCGACCGGCGAGCATGACGGCGGCCAGCACCGGGCCGAGCTGCTTGCACAGTGAGACGTTGATGATGCCGCCGAGGCGGGTTTCCTGCCCGATGCTCTTGAACTGCAGGTAGCTTTCCAGCGCCAGGATCATGCCGATGAAGGCGCCGGTGATGAGGAGGACCGGGATGCTGAGCGTGCCCACGCTGTAGAGCTGGCTGGCCAGGCGATCGCTCCGCGTCCAGACCTTGGTGGCGGGGAGGCCGCCGACGGTGCGGATGCAGAACTTGGAAAAGCGGCCAAAGGCCTCGATGTTCTCAAGGACGCTGGCGCCAAGCCGCGCGATCGAACCGAGGATGGGGGTGGAGTAGGAAAGTGCCACGCTGGCAAGGATAGAAGGGTGAACGGGCCGAGCGAGATGCACGTGCGGGCCTTCCGTACCCGTCGTACTCTGATGCCCAAGCATGGCTGAGGTCGCACCACAATCCACTTTGATGCCGAAAACGCCGGCCAGCGCTGCGCGGCTGATCGCATTGGATATCAAGCTGGCCCACTCGATCTTTGCTCTGCCATTCGCGATTCTCGCGGCGGCGATCGCCCTCTCACCCTATCAACCCTGGCTCCGCACCACCTTGCAGTTCGTCCTGATCATCGCGTGCATGGTCACCGCCCGCACCTGGGCCATGCTTGCCAATCGACTCCTTGACCGGGATATCGATGCCGCCAATCCACGCACAGCGCGGCGGGCCTTTGCCAAGGGGGATCTCTCGGCGCGGACGGGATGGATGTATGCCTTTGGTTCAGCCGCGTTGTTCATTGTTTGTGCTGGCGGGTTTGTGCGCTTTGGCAACTGGTGGCCATTGATTTTGAGTGTGCCGGTGCTCGCGTTCATCGCGTTCTATTCACTCACCAAGCGATTCACCATGCTGTGCCATCTGGTGTTGGGAACGGCGCTGGCGTTGTCACCGTTGGCGGCGGCACTGGCAGTCGATCCCGCCTCGGTCGGGCTTTCTGCCGATGGCGTGCGCTGGGTGGGTGGTGGCAATGTGGCGCTGGCCTGGCTCGCGGTGATGGTCGCGTGCTGGGTTGCAGGGTTTGATGTGATCTACGCGTTGCAGGACCAGGACTTTGACCGTGAGAAGGGGCTGAGGTCGATACCGGCGGCATTCGGTTGGCAGGGGGCAGCGTGGGTGAGCCGCGCATTGCATGTGGTGGCGTTTGCTGCATTGATCATGGCGGCACGGGCGGAAACGAGGTTTGGCGCGATCTTTGCGCTGGCGGTGGGAGTGGTGGGGGTGCTGCTGGTGGTCGAGCATGTGATTCTGGCTAAGCGTGGCAAGCAGGGATTGGACATGGCGTTTTTTACTCTCAATGGCGTGGTGAGCGTGGTGGTGGGGGTGCTGGGCGTGGCTGATGTCATCTGGTGAGCGTCACCGGCGGCGGGGAATGTCGTGATAACCAAGTCCGGTATGCAGGTTTGGCCCAAGCGCGGCAGAATCCTGCTTGGCGCATCGCCGGGCTTGTGGTATGCTGCGCAGGTCTAAATCAGCCCCCGGAAGGGCGGTGAGGTCGCCACAGCGTCTCGCCGCCTTTTTATTTGGTTTGACTGTTTCAGGCGGGAATGCGCGCGGGCGTGGGGCCATAATTAGGGCGTGACTGAATCCATTTCGCGAAAGCAACAGGGCGGAACACCGGACGATCTTCGAGTCGCGGAGGATCGTTTCATCAGCGTGTGGGGGGAGATGGCGGGGTCTTGGGGGATCAGCCGCACGATGGCGGAGATTCACGCCGTGCTGTATATCACGGGGCAACCCCTTTCGATGGATGATCTGATGGAGCGGCTGGAGATTTCGCGTGGCAACGCGAGCATGAGCGTGCGGTCACTGCTGGATTGGGGCATCATCTCGCGCACACACAAGCGCGGCGATCGCAAAGAGTACTTTCAGGCCGAGCAGGACGTGTGGGCGATGTTCCGGGCGATTGTGCGTGAGCGCATGAAGCGCGAGGCCGAGCCACTGCTGGCGGAACTGCACGAGATTCGCGATTTGACGGGTTCGCGGGCCAAGCCCACTTCGGCCAGTGAAAAGCGTGATCTGGCGGAAATGAACCGACGCTTGGAATCACTCTTGAACTTTTTTCAGATGCTCAACGTGCTCAGCGAGCGTTTCGTCAGCCCGGCGGGGCGGGGCCTGCAGGAGGCCGCGTCGCTCCTGGGTCGCGTGAAGTCTTCGCTCAAGCGCGAGTAATTGGTTAGCGTGGCACAACCCGGGCTTTGGTGATGATCACGGGTTTCAAGGGCACGTTGTTCATGCTGCCATCGGTGACGCCTTCGATGGTGCGAGATTCGGTCTTGCGTGCGGCGATGGTGTCCACGACATCCATGCCAGAGACGACGCGGCCGAAGGCGCAGTATCCAGCATTGCCGGTGTTCGGGCGAGCGGTGTCGAGACGAGCGTTGTCACTGAGGTTGATATAGAACTCGCGGGTGGCGGAATCCGGGGCTTCTTCGCGAGCCATGGCGATGGTGCCACGGAGGTTTTTCAGGCCGCTTTTCCATTCATTGACGATGGGGACGTCAGGGCGGCCCGCCGCGGCGTCAAGCTTGGCTCGCTCTTTCAAATCGATGGTCCAGCCGCCACCTTGGATGACAAAGCCGGGAACCACGCGATGGAAAATCGTGCCGTCGTACTGGCCCGCTTCGACGCGCGAGAGGAAGTTTCGGACGGTGACCGGTGCCGCAGCCCCGTCGAGTTCGACGCGAATCGTGCCAGCCGTGGTCTGCAGTTCGACGGCGGAGGCGATTGGGCCGGTGCGATCCTGCATGTGATCTCTGGTGCAACCGGCCGGCAGGCCTGCGGAGACAAGGAGAACGCCGCAGATCATGGTTGTTGAGGTGGTTGTCATGGAAAAGCACCTGCTCGTGACGAGCGAAACTGTCAGGATTGCTTCTTCTTGAACTTGGGGAAGAGACTGATCACAAAGAGAACAAGAAAAATGATGAACAGCAGCTTGGCGTTATCGGCAGCAAGGCCGGGAGAGAAATGAAACCGAGGAAAGCGGCAACGATGGCAACGACGAGAAAGACCAACGCGTAATAGAGCATACGTGTTCCTTGGCTCCCACATGACAGGTGTTTGCACATTCGCAGTGTGATTCGATGCTGTTCCGCGTGGGTGAAAGGATTCACACGCGCGGGCGGTCGACATCAGAAAGGGTGAGTCCTGCGCGGCGTGCAATTTCTGCGAGCTTCACTCGATCATCCACCTTGAGTTTGGCACCGATGGCTGCGCGATGGTTGTCGACAGTCTTGTACGAGCGATGAAGCACCGATGCGATTTCTTTGAGTGACAGCCCCTGGCCGATCAGGGAAAGCACTTCCAACTCTCGAGCCGAAAGCACGTCCAGCGGGCCCAGACGCATGACGTTGGAATCCACAATCTCGACTCCGCCGGGAATATCCACCGTACTGTCGGCGGAAATACGGCGAGTGATGCAAAGGAAGCGCTCCTTGGCCGGAGCACTCGTCGGGCCATCCTCTTCGTCTTCGATCAAAGTGATCCAGGTCACTTGTTGAAACCCGCGCCAAATGGTGCGGATACCTCGCGGCTCGCCTCCATCGCGAATCGTGCGAAGCAGAGCAAGGCGTTGCGTGACCCAGTCTTCTGGAAAGTACTCGCGCGCGTGGCGACCCGACACCTGTTCACTGCGTACGCCCCGACCGATGAAAATATCGCAGGCGGTCTGGCTCATGAAGAGGCACAGGCCGTCGATGTCAAAGATGCTGACGCCGGTTCCCGGCTCGGTGACCAAAGCGGACCACACAGCTTCCGCTGGCAAAGACGCCGCGAGTCCGGCCAATCCGCATGGCTCGGGGGGGAGAGGTCCCATTGACAGATTGTAACCACCCTCGCCAGTCGATAGGTATGGGGTTTTCGCCCCAGATACTCCTTAATGCATCGCGTTCAGCGTGAACGGCGTCGGCGGCACGCAGTGGTGATCAGGGTGCCGCAGACGACGCTCGTCCATGTCGGAGCTGGCACCTGGTTCACACGGACTAGGAAATTGTCATACGCGATTTCGTTGAAGTACGAGGTGCCGCTCGAGCCATTGGAATTGGATGTGATAAAGCCAAATCGGATGGGTGCTCCAGAGGCAGAGAAATTGATGGCGCCAGTCCCTGAAACCGCTGTAAAGTCAGCGGCGGACAGCCCGGTGACCGAGTAGGTGTTCCACGCCGTAGAAGAGCCGGTCACAGTTGCCGCAGCGGCGTAAATCACGGTTCCCTGCTTGGCACCCAGAGCCAGACCATGTCCTTGGCCACCAACGCCCGAGCGGAAGGCAAAGTCGATGGAGAAATCGACGGAAGCGATGGCACCCTGGTTCAAAGGTTCATAGCGAGTTGCGTTCGTGGTGCCGTAGCGATGCAAACCAAAGATGGTCTGATCGGGGCCGGTACCAGTGGTGTTGGTCACGCTGCGGGCCTGGCCGGGATTGCCACCGCTGGACAACTGCGCTGCGGTCACGCTGCCACCGGCTCCGTTAGCGGTGAAGGTTTCGAGTCCCCAATTCGATGGAGTAAACGTACCGTCGCTGTAGACCACATCTGCTTGCGCAAGGGACGCGATAGTGAGGCAAAGCGTGGTGGCCACGCGAGATGAGCGGGTCATGAGTCAATCTCTTCTTTGAACGGAATCTCAGCTTTTGAAGAATCACTGCGGAACGTCAACAGTTTACCTTGCATCACTCCGCGCGCCAAGAAAAAGCCGCGAGACGAATCTCGCGGCAGTGAGGAAAGAAGATTCTCAATTGATTATCAGACGAGTGTGCAGAATCAGCGATTCACGCCGGTTCTGATGGATACTGGAAACTCGGACCACCTTCGACTGCGCCACGGCCGGGGCGACGCTCGTCGCGATTGCGGTTGTCACGACGATCATCGTCGTGCGGGCCGCGGTTCATCTTGGGGTGCTGATCGTGCTTGCCCTTGCCATCCTGCTTCATCAGAGGATGTTCACGACGATCGTCGCTGCGGTCATCGCGGTGCATATCTCGACGCGAGTCGGTACCTTTGCGCTTATCGTGCATGTCGCGATGGTCACGCCCACCACGATGATCATCACGGCGATCGTCATCGCGACCATGTGAACCGGGGCGGGGACCGGGGCCAGGGCCATGACCAGGGCCATGACCAAGACCAGGGCCATGACGAGGACCGAAGCGCTGATCAGGTCCATCGCGGAAGCGGTCGCTGGGGCCGCGATCGCGCTGCATGTGCTCCTGCTGAGGACCACGAGGTCCGGTGGGGCCACGCTCGCCACGAGGACCATTCGGACCGTGGGGGCCTTGTGGACCACCCATGGGTGGGCGTCGATCTGAGCCGTCAGGGAAACTCCGACGGTCATCACGATCGTCGAAGCGATGGCGGCCGCGGAAATCACCGCCCCGCGGTTGTTCACGACGATCATCGCGACGCTCTGAGCCGCCACGATCAGGACCACGATCAGGCCTGGAGCCTGGGCCGAATCCAGGGCCGCGGCCACGCTCACGTATGTCTTGCATGCGCTCCCGCATCCGCTCGCGTTGTTCATCAGACAACGACTCGATACGCTGCTTCATGCGTTCGCGCATCTCCGCGCGAGAATCCGGGCCCCCGGAAGAATCTCTGCCGGAGTGGCCATCGCGCTCGCGACGCATGTCGGGCCTGGGGCCATCAGGACGACCTTCAGGACGGTTCTCTGCACCTGCGGGCGCATCATCGCGCCGGGGCGGCTGGAAGCCACGATTGCCATCCTGTTGCATGGGTTGGATTGCAGCACGCTTGGCGGCGACCGAGTAATAGTCGTCCGGAGCCATCTGGGCAGAGGCGGTGGCAGTGACCGAAGTGGCGAGCAGCGCGGCAACAAACAAACGGGCTGCTGCTGAGGCGTGCGAAGGGGTCAGAAACCGACGAGAAAAAGACATGATTCACTCCATTTCAGTGCGACTGGCGCGTCAGGGGCATAACGCGGTACTCGCGCGCGTATTGCAGGAAAAAGTGCGGGTTATTCGGCACCTACGGAATGCTTGACTTGCGCGCGTGAGGTCCGTTTACAGGGTTACACTCTGCACCATGAACAGAGAGCAACACTCCTTTGCCGCCCCGCGTTGGATTCGCCACCGTCTCATCCTCGCTGCCGTGACGACGCTGAGTGCCAGCGCACTGGCGCAACCGGCGAGCATGAGCTGGACCAACAACTGTGCATCATGTCACGGCGAGCGTGCCGAGGGCAGCGACAAGGCCAAGTCACTTTTGGGTGTGGACAAGCGCTCACAGGATCTGGATCGCCCCTTCTATGAGATGGTGCGGAATGGTTCAAAAGAGCTGCCTTCTCATACTTTCAAAGAGCTCAAGGATGTGGATTGCTGGGCGGTGATTGTTCACCTGCGCGAGTTGCAGGATCAGGCCCGTCGCAAAGAGCGTGACAGCGTGAAGCGTGAGAAAGGGACGTTTCCCGGCAAGTACCACACCGCGCGCGTGGAGGATGTGATCTCCACCAACATCGAAACCCCCTGGGCGGTGGATTTTCTTCCCGACGGTTCCATGCTGGTCACTGAAAAGGCCGGTCGAGTCCGCTTGTGGAACTCGGGCACTCTTTCTGAACCGTTGAAAGACACTCCTCCGGTCCGCAATCGTGGTCAGGGTGGTCTGATGGATGTGGCCGTACACCCTGATTACGCCAGCAACGGCTGGGTCTATTTGGCATTCAGCGATCTGTATCGCGATGGCAGTCGCGGCCTGGGAATGACCAAGGTGGTGCGTGGCAAGATCAAGGACGGCGCATGGGTGGATCAGCAGACGATCTTTGAAGCCAAGAAAGAGCACTACAGCAGTTCAGACCTGCACTTTGGTTGCCGCGTAGTCTTTTCCGCGCCAGTTGCGGACGGACCTGACAAGGGAAAGCGATATGTGTACTGGGGCATCGGCGAGCGCGGTACGGGGCCGCACGCGCAGGATCTGACTCGTCCGAACGGCAAAGTGCACCGCTTATGGGACGATGGTTCGTTGCCTGCCGACAACCCCTTCATTTCCAACGAAGCCAACTACAAGAGCATCTATACCTACGGCAATCGCAATCCGCAAGGATTGGTTATTGCCGATGATGGGACAATCTATGAGACCGAGCACGGACCCCGTGGCGGCGACGAGGTGAACATCATCACCAAGGGCAGCAATTACGGCTGGCCCAAGGTGTCATTCAGCATCAACTACAGCGATATGCCGCTGGTCATGCCCTGGCCCGCCAAGGAAGACAACATCACCATGCCGGTGTATCGCTGGCTGCCATCGATCGCGGCGTGCGGGCTGGACGTGGTTCGTGGCTCGGAATTCCCCAAGTGGAAGGGTGATTTGCTGGCGGGCGGCTTGGCTGGCAATACGGTGAGGCGTGTTCGCGTTGAACAGGGGAAGTTTGTCGAAGAGGAAGACATCTTCTTTGGCATGGGCCGCGTGAGGGACGTGGTTGTGGGGCCCGACGGAAGTGTGTACGTTGCGCTGAACAATCCTGACAAGATTGTGCGGCTTCGAGCCAAGTAACCGCTCCTTTTGTGACGGGAACAATTCGGCGACGCGCGCGTCCTGATCTCAGGGCGCAATACGGAGAAAGTCATGTCCAAACTCGCAGTCTCTTTGGTGTGCATTATGGTGGGTGCTGGCACGTTGTGGGCGGTTCAGCCCGCTGAACAACCTGCCGGTCAACCTCAACAGCGGCCTGAGCGCGGTCCTGGTGGGCCGGGCGGACCCGGTGGCTTTCCCGGTGGCGGCGGCCAGGGGCGTCAGGCCAGCGTGGATGCCGGTATGAAGGCGATGAATCGCGCCGCCCGCGCGTTGACGACGCAGATCAGCGATGCGACCAAGAAGGACGAGAACATCCGTCTGATCAACGAGATGCAGCGCGGCTGCGCCATGGCCAAGGGCCTGCCCCTGCCAGAGGGATTTCTCAAGGATGCAAAGGACGATGCCGCCAAGGCAAAGATTGTGGGCGAGTACCGCGCGGACATGATCAAGATCATGCGATCCATGATCGATGTCGAAGAGGCGATCATCAGTGGCAAGACTGCCGAAGCCAAAGCTGGTCTTGATTCGATTGAGAAGCTCCGGCAGGCAGCCCACACGCGATTGGGCGTGAAGGAAGACTGAATCCCGGCAGCGGAACGTTTGACTGAAAATCAAGTATCATCGCACGCATGCTCACCCATGCGTGCGTTGTTTTTCTGGCGACCACTCCACTTGGCCTGACTCATGACATCTCCGGTGTCACAACTTCGAGCGTGGAGTCAGCCATTGAAGCCACGCAATCGTCGCGGCAGACGCAAAATGTTTTTCACATCATGATCGATGGCCTGCGCTGGCAAGAGGTCTTTGGTGGCATGCAATCAGGACTGCTGACCAAAGACAACAAGGTGGAACGCCCCGATTCACTCAACAAACGATTTGGTGGTTCCGGGCCGCACGAACGCCGCGAGCAGCTGATGCCGTTTCTGTGGAGCACGGTCGCCAAAGAGGGGCAGATCTTCGGCAATCAGGAGATCGGGAGTGTGGTCCGTATCACCAACCGCTACGGAGTTTCATACCCGGGATATAGCGAGGCGATTACGGGTGTCGCGGATGATGCGCGGATCACGGGGAATCGCAAGATTCCTAATCCGAACACCTCGGTGTATGAGTGGCTAAACGGCAAGCCGCAGTTTGCGGGAAAGGTTGCGGCATTTGGCGCGTGGGATGTGTTCCCGTTCATTTTCAATCAGGAACGTTCCAAGGTCCCTGTGGATGACAGCATGGGGCCGATCGATTTCGGGACGCTGACACCCACCATCGAAGTGATCAACCGCGTGCGGGCCGAGACACCCTATCGCTGGGCATCAGCGTCGTTTGATTCGCTGGTCTTCATTCCCATGCTGGATTGGGTGAAAGTCAATCAACCACAGTTGACATTCCTGTGCCTTGGTGAAACCGATGAGTTCGCTCATGAAGGGGATTACTCTCGGTATCTGGAAGCGGCACACCGCGCGGATGGATACATCCGTGAACTCTGGACAATGGTTCAATCGATGGAGCAGTATCGAGGCACCACCACGTTCATCATCCATCCCGATCATGGAAGAGGCGACACTCGTGGTGGACACAACGACTGGTGGAATCACAGTCTTCCCAAGCACCCGGGGTGCGAGGCCACGTGGCTGGCAGTCATAGGGCCGGACACAGCGGCCTTGGGAGAACGGCGCAACGTGCCGGAAATCACGCACGATCGACTTGCCGCGACCATCGGCGCGTTGCTTGGCGAGGACTTTCGCAGCGCGGTTCCTGCGGCGGGAGAAGCTATCGGCGAAGTGCTGAAAAGATAGAGTCAGATTGGCTTAGAAAGTCTTGCGCATCCGCGCGGTGGGAATGCCGAGTTGATCGCGATACTTGGCTACTGTGCGGCGGGCAATGTCAATGCCGCGCTTTTTCAGTTCCAGCACCAGTGCATCGTCGCTGAGGGGCTTGGCCTTGTCTTCACCGTCGATCACTTCGCGCAGGGCTTCCTTGATCGCATCCCAAGCCATGGATTCGCCACCGGCTTCGCCACTATCGCCTGCTTCTACGGCCGTCGGAATGCCCCCGGAAAAGAGCTTGCGTAATGGCACTGCCCCCCGCGGCGTCTGGATGTACTTTTCTGCGACAGCGCGGGAGACGGTCGCCACGTGAATGCCCAATTCTTCGGCGACCTGAGTCATCGGAAGGGGCTTGAGTGCCTGCGGACCGACATCAAAATACTCGCGCTGGTGCACGACTACGGATTGGAGCACTTTCAGCAGCGTGTGCTTGCGCTGATGCACCGCATCGATCAGCCACTGGGCGTTGCCCAGGTTGGTCTTGATGAATTCGCGGTCCTTACGCTCCATGCTCTTGTCTTTGCTGAGCATGGCGTATTCGAGGTTCACGCGCAGATTTGGAAGCCGCGAATCGTTGAGAAAACAGATGTAGCGATCACCATCTGGATCCCACTCCACAATCGCATCAGGGATGATGGTGCTTGGCGCGTCGGTGACCAGCCGCCTGCCTGGTGCCAGCGAGAGCTTCTTGAGCAGCATCAGCGTCTGCTTGATTTGATCCAGCGTCAGGCCGGTTTTTTCCGCAATCAAAGGCAGGCGGTTCTTCATCAGGTCATCAAGGTGATCCGCCACGACGCGGCGGGCCTGATCGATGAGTTCGGCGGGAATGCCATCCCGCCCGGGAGCATCTTCCTCCGCGAGTGCATCGAGTTGCAGGAGCAGACACTCTTTCGGTGTGCGAGCCGCGATGCCGGGAGGGTCAAGAAAGAGCTGCACCGCCTGCAACACATGCTCAAGATGAGCAGTGCTGGGTATGCCCCGCACGGGTGGCTGACCAGTAGCCATCGGTGGCAGCAGCATCTCCGTGGCGCGGTCCGCAATGGTCTGTAGTGGAGTGCGCAGGTATCCATCGTCGTCGATGTACGAGATCAGCATTTCGCCCAGCGGCTTGAAAGCCTCATCGGCATCGGACAGAGCCCACTGGTCCTGCAGTTGATCCACAAGAGGAGCAGACCGCGCAGGCAGAGCCGCCATCGCCTCCATCTTGGCATCCCCCTCCGCATCGCCGGTGGAAGTGGGGCGGTATTCCAGATCACGCTCACGCGGACGCGGGTCCTCGATGGCGTTATCTGCGGCATCGGGGTGCTCTTCTTCAAATTCATCCAGGCGCGAGAATTCCGCCTTGTCATCCTGACCGATGTTCAACGGCTCGGCCGGGTTGCTGGGCTGAGAGGTGTCGACTTCGGAGCGTGCACCCGGTTCGACTTCATTCTCCGCCAATTCCAGTGTCGGATTGTTCTCCAGTTCCTGCTCGATGCGTTCCTGCAGATCAGCAAGCGACATCTGCAGAATCTCCATCGACTGGATCATCCGAGGTGCCAGCTTGAGGTTCTGACCAAGCTTCAGAGATTGTGAATACTCAAACCGCATGGGTGGCAAACGTGTGGATCAAATCGATTCGCATACCGCTCCGTGGCTGCGACCTCCCCGCCACAGTCTACTGCATCGACTGGCGGCACAGGATGGCATCTGCCAAAACCGCCTTATTGGCAAACTCCAGGTGAGAACCTGCTGGCAACCCCCGGGCCAGCCGTGTGATGTTGATGACGGTCTTGCCAATTGCCGGGGCTTGGGTGCTGGCCAGGCGAATCTGCTCGGCGAGGTACAAAGATGTGCCATCTCCCTCAACCGTCGGATTGGTGCCCAGAATCACCTCGCGAATGGCCAAACCTCCAGGATTGGATGAAGGAGTGGTGATGCGATTCAGGAGCTGGGCGACTGTCAATTCGGCAGGCCCGATCCCGTCCAAGGGCGCCAGTCGGCCCATCAAGACGTGGTAAAGCCCACGATACGAACCTGCCTGTTCGAATGAGATCAGGTCTTTGGGTTGTTCCACCACCAGCACGGTTGCTCGATCGCGGCGCGGATCAGCGCAGATCGAGCAGATGGCGACGCATCCTGGCACCGCATCCGTAAGGTTGGAACAGATCGAACAGCTTCGCACTGTCTCTTTGACATCGGTCACGGCCTGAGCCAATGCCATGGCGATGCTGGCATCTTCTTTGAGCAGATAGAACGCCAGCCGCTCCGCACTGCGGCGGCCGATACCCGGCAAGTGAGCCAGCTCAGCGATTAATCGATCCACGGCTTTGGGATACGCCCGCGCACGAGGGGCCTCGCCGCCAGCTGGGGCGGAGTTCTGAGCATCGGCGCAATAAATCGGCCCTGGCGTGAGCATGCGTGATGCTACGCGCCGGGGCCGATGGGTAGAGAACGAGGTCAGGTCTTAGCAGCCGGAGCTGAAGGCGGCGACAAAGTCCAGATAATCAAAGAAGTCGATGGTGGTGTCGCGGTTGAAGTCTGCCGACGATCTGCCGGAAGAGAATGCGGCAACGAAGTCGAGGTAGTCAAAGAAGTCGAGAGAAGTGTCGCCATTGAAGTCGGCATCGCAGCCGGGGACGCCGATGAAGACATTGTCGATGTACCAGTTATCCAACGCGGCGTTGCCAGCTGCCCGGAAACGGACAGCGAACTTGGCGTGGCGGGCCGCGGCCCCGGTGGGAATCGTCAGCGTGCGGGGCGTGAACGTGGATTCGGAGGCGCCGGTCGACGAATAGGTGGCGAGATTGACCCAGGTGTTGGAAGAGTTGAGGTACTCCACCACGAGCTGTTCACCGCTTGCGGGGCCGCGAGCTTGTGTTGAGAAGGTGAAGGTGAGCGCGGCGCTGTTGCCCGCGAGGTTGATGGCGTTGGATTCGAGACGGTCCGCAGTGTTCACGTTGGCAGAGAAGGCCCCGCTGGGCTCGGCCACACCACCGGTGGAGGCGGTCACGCCGGTGTCCTGATAGACCCACTTGTTGATGGCGAGTGAACCAGAATCGAAATTGTCAGAGAAGGGGAGGGATGTGGCGTTGAACGTGCGATAGGCATCCGCAACGGCTTTGCCGGAGTTAACCCGGCCAAGGCCGAAGGTGGTGTCTTCGCCTGCCGTGCCCAAGTCATCCACGTTGTTAAACAGGAAATTACGTGCCTGCACAGCAGTCATGGAAGTATTCACAGATCGAATCAGGCCCAGCACGCCTGCCGCAGCCGGGCAAGCCATCGAGGTGCCGCTGAGCGTGGCCGTGGCGGTGGAACTGCCGCGATAGGTGCTGAAGATGCTGCTGCCGGGAGCGGCAACATCGATGGCGGCACCAAAGTTGGAGAAGCTCGACTTGGCGTCCGCGCTGTCCGTCGAGGCGACGATGATGACGTCGGCGTAGTTGTCCGCGCCCAGGTCGGCGTTGGAGTTGCCGGCGGCCCAAAGCCAAAGAGCGTTGTGACTTGTGCGCATGGTCGCGCCGGTCGTTTGATTGCTGGCATTGGCAACGCCCGAGTACGAAGTGCTCACCACATCGGCACCGTTCTGAGCTGCCCAAAGGGCACCGGCCTGAAGAGCTGCCAAGCTCGAACTACCACCCGAGGTGTTTGAAACGCGCACCGGCATGATCTTGTTGTTCCAGCCCATGCCAGCCATGATCGTGTTGTTGTTGCCCTTGGCGCAGGCAATTCCCGCGCAGTGCGTGCCGTGACCGTTGAGGTCATCCACCGCACCACCGGCGGATTGCGCGATCGCCGTGCCAGTCGCGGAGTTGGCGCCAGAGACCAGCAGGCCGACAAACTCGACGTGATCGAGCTGAATGCCAGTGTCGGTGATCGCAACGATGTTGGTCGACAGGCCAGTGGTGATGTTCCACGCTGGTTCAGAATTGACGCGCTGGTGGGCGTATTGCGTGCCGTAGCTGGGGTCGTTGGGGACGACGGTGGGATACACGATGTAGTCGGGCTCGGCGTACTGATACTCACCGGTCGACATCAGGAACGCCGTCATGGCATTCTCTTCCACTCCAGCCGGCAATGTGATGAGAATGTGCTGGGTCTCAGGGACAAAGTTCCAGGTCAGGGGCGACAGTCGGGAGATCGCACGCTGCACCTGTGCCTCGGCCTCGATCTGACTCATACCGCGAGCCATCAGGTCTTCACGTACGACGGGACGCACGATCATCTTGCCTTGCAGCTCCGTCACCATGGGAACGTTGACCCAACGCAGTGCCGGTGCACCGAGGTTGGAAATCAGCTGGGCGTCACCCGGCTGCAACCACAGCGAATTGGTAAGAACATCAGCCGTGGTGCGGATATCCGCACCCAAAGCCATGGAAGCAAAACAACCAGCCGAAGCGAACAGAGCGGCAGCAGTGACATGCGATGAAGTCCTCATAACCTTTCTTCCCTTTCTCTGAAAACCGTGAACCCAGAATCTCCACGAGCATCGGACGAAGTGTAAGGTACCACAAACCGCAGGCGAATTTCAACAGATTCCCCCGTGATTCTGCTTGCGCCCCGCACACAGCCGCCCCAACCCGACCTGATCCCCTAACACCAATCCCAATCCCGCAACAGACCCGCTTTGACCGAATGTCCAGCGATTCTTCTGGCCTTGAGGTCCACAATTCAGTTCCCGTTCGCCAACCACTTCGGGTGGAGGCGAGCGCGAATGAAGGGTGAACCAGTCAAATGTCGGGGCAATCGAGCAAGAAGTGATTCCTGCCTCAATCCGCACGGATTGGGGCCGGAGTTGCACTCAAACCTGCAAATGCTGAACGTCGGATCCCTGCTCCGCTCACGGCGATTCCGATAAAGCAATCAAAAAGTCCTGTCGAAAGCGTTTGCATCGCTTTGCAGAACTTGCTATGCTGCCTCTGTCAGACAAGTAGAGCCCCCAACCCCAAGCCCACGGCGAGCCTTTTCGGTACGTCGTGGGCTTTGTCTTTGGCGACGCGGAGCCCCTGATTTGGCGGCTTTCCCTTAGCTTTTGCATGGTGCGACAACAGCGAACCTCTCTACCATCTTGGCATGAAGGTCGTATCGCTTCCCGTGTTCCTCATCATCCTCGTGCTCTCCGTCGTCCTATGCCGATGGGCACGGGCCCAGGCGCCTGCGCTGGGGCCTTCCCCAGATTTACGCGATCAAGTCTTGTACCAGATCATGCCCATGACGTGGCGGCAGGCAGATGCGGCTACCAAAACGCCCGAGAACCAAGGGTTTGGTGACCTTCGCGGAATGACCGACGCCCTACCTTACATCAAAGAAATGGGCTTCACCGGCTTTTGGTTCACCCCCCCGTTTCCCTCCGCCGCGTATCACGGCTATCAGCATGACCGGGCCGACCGGATCAATCCGCGGCTCGGGACCGAGGAGGATTTTCTCAACCTGATTCGCTCTGCCCACGAGCAGAACCTCAAGGCCTACTGCGATCTGGTGGTCTATGGCATTTCCACCGACAGCGAGTACTTCAAAGATGCGCACAACAACCCCAAGAGCCCCTATTCGTCATGGCTGGCATTCAAAGACAAAGACAACAAGTCCTACCAGGGATACACCTTCACGACTTGGGATGGCAGCAAGATGGGGATCTGCTGGTGGGATCTGCGGCAAGACGGGCCGCGCGACCTGGTGACCAGTTGGAGCACCAAATGGCTCGACCCCAACGGCGATGGGGATCCCTCGGATGGTCTTGATGGTTATCGGCTTGACCATGTGTGGGTCAAGTACAACCCACCCGGTGAGAAGACCCCAGATGGCTGGGGTTACAACGTCGACACTTTCTGGAATCCCTGGAAGGCGGCACTGCGCAAGGTGAATCCCAAGGTGGTGACCTTTGCTGAGCAGGCCCGCTGGGAAACCACCGGGGCCGATCTGCTTGGCCCCTTTGACGCGGCGTTCACCAAACCCCTGGAGTTTGCCATGCGTGACGGGCTGCGCGATCAACTCGCAGCGTCGATCTATGCCAGCGTGGAGCGCACACTCCAGGAACTGGGCGGTGAACTCAGTGCCGATGGGTTTCGCCCCAATATCAGCCCAAATGGACGCACGTTTCTGGGCATCATCGGCGATCATGACGTGGATCGCCTGGCATCATCCTTGAATGTCGATCCGGTGACCGCGCCGTTTCAGAATCTGGTGAAGGCTCGCTGTGCCGCGGCGTTGCACCTTCTTTCTCCCTTTCCTCCAATCGTGTACGCAGGTGATGAGATCGCGATGCTTGGGAAGGCAGGGAAGTTTGGGACTGATGCGAATGACATTCCCCGCCGCGAACCCTTCAAGTGGTTTGCGGTCGCTGCCCCGCCGATGAGTGACTATTGGGCTAGGAGCCCCGAGGCCAAGTCGGCCGCGTATTCCAAAGACAACGACGGCCGCAGCGTGCAGGAACAACTGGGGCGGCAAGGGTGGCCCCTTGAGGCGTACCGCGAGTTGATCCGGGTGCGTCTGACCCATCGCGCCTTGACGCACGGAGCGTACAAGCCAGTGACGGTTTCAGAGCCGGGTGCGTGGTGCTTTCTGCGTCGCAGCGAAGCGACGGTCGGGCCTGGTGGCGAGGCGATACCTGAGCAGTTGGTGCTCGTCGCGATCAATATGGTGGGGAGGGCGATGGACATTCGAGCAGATCTCTCCGAATTGGTCGTCGGAGAGCAGTCTTTCGATGTGTTGGCGATGGAACTGGAGAACTTCGCCAATCCCCTCCCCCCGGCACGCCTGACCCCGAGTAATAAGTCTGCGTTCAACCTCTCCATTGCGGATTACGGAATCGGAATTTTCCGTATTCAGCCCGCTGCGGATCAACCCCGTCCGTGATAGATTCCCCCTCCCATGCCCGACACTCGCGCCGAACACCCGCTGACCCTGGAGCCAATTCTGGCCATGGGTATTACTCAGGCCATGGGTCCGGTGGTGATTCAGCCCGGACGGCCGGTGACGCTCGGTCGCAGTGCCGAGGCGGACATCGTTCTGGCGGATGAGACCCACACCTTGAGCCGCAAACACGCCGAGCTTTCGCGGCGTGGCGATCGCTGGGTGGTCAGCGATCTGGCGAGTCGTCACGGGACATTCCTGAACGGCGTGCGCCTTGAGTCCGGTGATTATCAGGAGGTCCGTTCTGGCGATTCGATTCGCTTTGGCCCTTGGTCATTCATCGCGAGGATTCATAGCGAAGACAGCGGGCGCGTGAGCTCCACATCCATCGTCACCAGCATGGATTCTGGTGCAGAGCTGCGCGTTGAGCAGATTCCTGAGCGAGAACTCGCGCTGCGTGCTCAGGCCAAGCTTGATCTGCTGCTGGAGAATGCCGCTGCCATTGCCAGTGCTGCCAGTGAGCGGCTGATGGCCGAGACAGTGCTTAGTGTGCTGGTTCGTGGCACCGGGTTCCCTCGCGCTGCATTCGTCAAACCCAGTGGCAACGATCAGGTCGAACTTGTCGCCACGCTCGGTGGCGAGGCGGGCACACTTGGTTTCTCTTTGTCGCGTTCGCTGTTGCGGGCCGCCGCCGAAGGGCGTGTGGTTCGATTGGATGCCTCGGCTGTGGCAGCGCCCGATTACGGCCAATCAATCATGTCGCTGGGCATTCACTCGGCGTTGTGTGCCCCTGTGATGATCGGTGGCGCATTGACCGCACTGATTTATCTCGATGCCCGCGGCCAGGAGCGTGATGTGCAGCCCGATGCCGCGGCGTTCTGTTCTGCGGTGGCTCGCCTCGCGGGGCTCTCACTCTCAAATCTCAAACGGGTTGAACTTGAGCAGCGACAAAAAGTGGTGAGTCTGGAATTGCACGCCGCTCGCGAGGCCCAGAAACTCATCATGCCTCCTTTGGCGCGGGAATTTGAAGTGGGTTCGGGCAAGGGTGTGCGCTACGCCATGCATTCACGCCCCGGCCGTCTTGTGTCGGGGGATCTCTTTGACGTGCTGGCCCTGCCGGACGGCAAAGTTGGTGTGTTTCTCGGCGACGTGGCTGGCAAGGGCGCTGGCGCTGCGGTGCTCATGGCTGCGGCACAATCGCACTTGCATGCCTTGCTCAAGCAGCACGATGAACCGGGATACGTTGTGCAGCGTTTGAATGACTATCTCTCTGACAGAGTGCAATCCGGCAGCTTTGTCACGCTGTTTGCCGCCATTATCGATCCTCCTCGCGACGGCCGGCCCGGCCTGCTTCGGTACGCGGACGCAGGGCATGGATACTGGCTCGTGCGGCAGGGTGCAGCGGTCGCCGCCAAACCCGATGTCAGTGGGGGCCCACCGGTGGGCGTGCTGGGTGGCTTCCCCTATCAGACCGAAACCGTCGATCTGATTCCCGGTTCGCGGCTGGTGGTCTACTCCGACGGTGTGCACGAGCAGCGCACAACCGACGGCGAGGAATTCGGCTTGGCTCGAACCCTGGCGGCCCTGCACGATTCTCCCGATGCACGCACCGATGTTGAGCGTTTGCTCTCCGCACTCACGGTCGCGGCTGGACCTCAACACGCGATGCCCAACACTGTGGGTGATATCGCATTTGCGGATGACGTCACCATCGCCAGTTTCGAAATCGATTGAATTGCTTTACCAGATCCAGCGCATGCGGCCAAAGTCGAGCATGGGAATATCGCCACGCCTGCCGATGCCGGGGAGATACACCAAGACGGCCTTGCCGATCATCAAGCGCTGATCGACGACGCCCGGCTGATCTTTGAACTCGTTCGCCACCCACGGATTCGGCACATCCCACAGGCGCCCGTCTGAAGACGCCGGGCTGTTGTCGCCACAGCAGAAGAACTCTCCTGATCCCAACGTGAGCGTGCTGAATGGATTGGTGGCCAGCGCTGGCTGCCCTGCGCGGGTGTGCACATCGCCGGTTTCCTGATTCTGGGGTGAGTAGATCGCGGCTTGATAATGAATGTCGCGTGCCAGGACCACGTGATACATCTCCAATGCCGAACCTGAGAATTCAAACCACGCCTGCGACCGTGTCATCGCGCTGGCCTGATTCAGCGCGGTCAATCTATCACGCTGCCATACTCCGGCCTTGACCGAATCAATGCCGATGACATTCTGCAGACGCTCATCCGGCTTCCAGTCGTACGTCGCATAGGCGATCCGCTTTCCATCAACGTAGAGCGAAAGCGATTGATCTGCGTGCCAGAACTCCACCGGTGTGGCCACTCCCACCTCCAGCGTGGCATTGGCAGTCGCCATCGATGTCCAGGCGCCGTCAGTGCCCTTGCGCATCTCAATGGTGGCCGTGCTCCCTTCAATTCTGGCTCGGAACTGGTGACCGCGCGCTTCGATCACTGCCGCGGTCTTCAGCCCTGCGGTGTCGGGCTTGATGTTCGCTGCAATCTTGATGTCCGAAACCGGATACACCAGTGCATACAAAGACCCGCGGCGGAAGAAGTTGTCCAGATTTGGTTTCGGACCAAACAACGATGCGTACAGATCATTGGAAACAAACTGGGGAATCTGGTTGTATGGATACACATCCACGATGGGCAAGCGAGCGTGGTCCCACGCCAGCCGCGTGGTGTCGGTGGATGAATACCGATACACGCTCTTGCGGCTCATGTCCCAGCCGGAACCACTGCCCAGCCACGGAGTTTGGAATGAGCCGCGATTGATAGTGGTAGTTGTGCTGGGAATGGGTGTGTAGGCACTGTCAAAGAGCAGTTGCCACACCGCGCGCTGCACGATCTCGGGCTTACGCTGAATGTTCCACGCGCTCCCGGTCCAACTCTGTTCATTCGGGACTCCTGCAGTTGCAGGGCGTGCAAAGACATCACCCTCCACCAGCGCGACATCCTCACCGGGAAGCCCCAGCAGACGCTTGATGAAGTTCTGATCCGGGCGCAGAGGATTCTTGAAGACCACCACATCAAATCTGCTCGGCTCAAAGACCTTGTCCAGATACTTGAGCACAAAGATCCGGTCGCCAGCGCTGGGTCGGACGTTGGTCAGTCCCGTGCCGCCACCGATCTCCTCGCGCGACATTGGGTCATTGACCCGCACCGGCTGCTTGGTGGTTCCCTGCTGGGCAAAGGGGGTCTGGTTGTCGCGCTGCAGATTCCACGGCCCCACCGACCAGTTGTACCCCGTCTCCGGATTGTGAAAGCGCATGTGTGCGCCCATCAGAGTGGGGGCCATCGATCCCGTGGGGATCATGAATGCTTCCACGACAAAGCCGCGGAAGACAAAGGCAAAGACGAACGAGATCGTGAGGGAAAGGATGGTTTCTTTCACGCTGGATCCAGTGTCTTGAGGGTCTGGTTGCGAGTTTGCTTGAGAGTCCGGGGCTGCCGCCATGTCCCGATGATAGATCGGCAAAGTGTGGCTCCGAGTCGCGAAACTGAGGGACCTCAGTCCCGAATGATTCTCCATGAACCGATACATCGTGCGTGAGAAGATCTTTGCCTTTGGTGACGATTTCACCGTGCAGGATGCCCGGGGCCGCGATGTGCTCCGGGTGGACGGCAAGGTCTTCACCATCCGCGATGCTCTGGACGTTCAGGACGCTCGCGGCAACACCGTCGCCACCATTCGCCGCCGCCTGCTCAGTATCGGCACCACCTACGAAATCGAACGGGATGGACACGTCACCACCGTTCACAAACACATCTTCACGCTCTTTCGCTGTCGCTTCTCAATAGATGTGCCCGGCCCCAATGACTTGGAAGCCAAGGGCTCGCTCTTTGATTACGAATACACCATCACCGGTGCCAACGGCCCCGTCGCCACCATTTCCAAGGCCATCATCTCTCTGACCGACCACTACGCCATCGACATTGCCGATGGGCAGGACGACATTCAGCTCATCTGCTGCTGTCTAGTGATCGATCGCTGCTGCCACGAATCCAAAAAGTGATTCCAAGCCCACTTTCCAGCAGGGCTCAGATGCTCTGAATCACGTCTTTGGCCTCGTATCGCACTTTGGCCAGGGGTGCCAGCCAGTCAGCCGACGCGCGATATCCCGCCACCGCAATCACCGTGGCGTTGTACCCCAGCGCTGGCAACCCCAGAATCTCGTCATACTGCTTAGGGTCAAACCCCTCCATCGGACAGGCATCAATACCGAGCTGCGCTGCCGAATACAGGAAGAAACCAAGCGCGATATACACCTGACTGCGCGTGTATGTCTCCATGTTTCCGCCGGGAAGCGTCGCCGGGTTGTTCACGCTCCCCAGCATCATGTTCTTGTAGTCTTCCATCGCGGCAGCCGGTGTATTCCGCACCGCCATGATCCGCTGAACATATCGCTCAACGTCTGTCGGGGTCACGGTTGTCTTGCGACTCAGCACCACCAGATGCGAGGCATCAGTGATCTGGCTCTGATTCCAACTCGCAGGGCGCAGTTTGGCTCGCACCTCGGCATCTTTGATCACAAAAAACTTCCACGGCTGCAAACCATACGACGAGGGCGACAGCACCAGAGTTTCTTCCAGTGCCTTCCATATCGCATCGGGAATCTTCCGCTGCGCATCAAACTTCTTCACGGCGTAACGCCACTTGAGATTGTCAATCAGTGTCGATGCTTCCACGGTCTTCATGGGCGGATTCCTCTTGAGTTGCGGCAGTCTAAGCGTCTGCTGCGCGACAGGCGAATCCCAACGCTTTCGTCCGAGGTTCTGGCTGGATGCAGTCTCCACGCTATGGTTTTGAGAGTGAATCACACCATCGCCCCCAACATCCGGAATCCCGCTTCATCACACCCCGGCTTCATGCTTTCCAGCGCTCTGTGCACATGTCAGGTGCCGCACGCCTTCACCACGCGCGGCGGCGGCGTCTCCAGCGGCATCTTCTCTTCCCTTAACTTTGGCAACCCGGGCGACCTTCCCGTCGACCATCGCGATCCAATCACAAATATCAAGGCCAATCAAGCCGCAGTTGCTCAAGCGATAAACGCGGCCGACCGTCGCATCGTCGAAGTGCATCAGGTCCATGGCGCCGCCGTGCATGTCCTTCGTGCCCACCAACCTGACCACTCCACGCCCACAGATACAAAGGCCGATGCCCTGGTTACCGACGATCCCTCCCGTCTCATCGCAGTGCGAGTTGCCGATTGCACCCCGGTTCTGTTGAGTTCCGCCGATGGCCGCGTCGTCGCTGCGGTCCACGCCGGTTGGCGAGGCGTGATTGCCGGAGTCCTCCCCGCAGCGATTCGGGCGATGCGAGCAATTGGCGCAACCAACATTCACGCCGCGATAGGTCCCTGCATTTCCTCTCAGCACTTTGAAGTGGGGCCGGAGGTCGCGGAAGAGTTCTTCAAGTGCTTTGGAAAAGACACTGATTTCGTCGCGCCCCATCTGACCTCGCCCGGGAAGTCGTTCGTCGATCTCAAGGCATCACTGGCATCGCAGGCCACCGCGATGGGATTGGTCATGATTGACACACTCCCACATTGCACCGTTGCCAGTCCGGAACTCTTCTTTTCTCACCGTCGCGATGCAGGGCGCACCGGGCGCATGATGGCCATCATCGGTCCGCGTGCTGTGGCATGAGCCCAAAGCCAAAGTCCATCCCCGTCATTTCACTTGAAGTCGCACGCCGTGACTTTCTCTCGCGCCATCTCCTCACGACTGACCCTGCCACATCTTGCACCCCCGCCCGTACCCTCAAACTCATTCGCGACCTTGGCTTTGTGCAACTCGACACCATCACCGCCGTTGAGCGTGCCCATCATCACATCCTCTGGGCCCGCAATCACAACTACCAGCCCCGATTTCTTGACACTCTGCAACGTCGTGGGGATGTCTTTGAGCATTTCACGCATGATGCCTCGCTGATCCCTATTGAGCACTTTCCTCATTGGAAACACCGCTTCGAGCGCATTGTCTGGTCCAAGTGGATTAAGTCGCGACTCGGCCCAGATGGTGCTGCCGTGCTCGATCTGGTCCGCAGCCGCATTCAGGCCGAGGGCCCCCTCATGGCCTCGGACTTTGACGACCCCACGGCACGTCGCGGCACCTGGTGGGAATGGAAACCCGCCAAAGCCGCACTCGAACTCCTTTGGCGCAGTGGTGAACTCACCGTCCCCCGCCGCGTGAACTTTCAAAAGGTCTACGACTTCACCGCTCGCATTCACCCTGAACCCCACGCCGCCGAAGTCCCTGATCTTGTCGACCATATCGATTGGGCATGCTCCACCGCCATATCGCGGCTTGGCATCGCCTCCCCCACCGAGATCGCGCGCTTCTGGAATGCCGTCTCTATCGCTCAGGCCCGCGAGTGGTGCACGCGAGCCGCAAGCGAAGGCCGCCTCGTCGCCGCAAACGTGATGTGTTTCGATAGCATCGCGCGCCCCGCATTCGCACTTCCCCATATGGCCAGCAAGCGTCGCATCGCACCACCACCAGATTTCACCCGCATCCTCAGCCCCTTTGATCCCATCATCCGCGATCGCGCCCGCTGTGCGCGGCTCTTTGGCTTCGACTACCGCTTTGAGGCCTTTACCCCCGCGGCGAAACGCAAATACGGTTACTTTGTCCTTCCTGTCTTGCGAGGTGAGCATCTCATCGCCCGCATCGATCCCGATCTGGATCGCTCTAGCGGCACGTTCCGCGTGCGCAACACATGGTTCGAGCCGGGCCGGGGCAATCGTGCTGATCGTCAGGCCCTGACAAAGGCCATCGAGACATACGCCAAGTTCAACAACGCCAAAGTCTGCCGGTAATCGTCAGATCATTTGTTGCCAGCCAACTTACGCACCGTCACATCAAAGTTTCGCACCATGCTCGCGTGAATGCCATAGATAAACGCCGCATACGCCGGCGCCGCCAACAGGCACCCGACTACCAGAGCCGTGCGTGCTGTTGCACCGCCTGAGTTGTTGTATGTGCTCAGCATCATGTCTGCCGGGTGCACAATCGCAAAGATCGCTGCCGCCGGCGAAAGCCCCGCCAACGCTGGTCCGGCGACCGGCACATCCGACGCGGCGTTCCACGCGCACAGGCCGAGAATGCCTGCCGCGATGCCAACTGCTCCAAATGTTGCCACCACCGAGCCCAAAGTCCCCTTGCTCTTCAAGCTGAACTGCAACCCAACCATCAAGCAGAATGCCACGAATGGAACCACGGCCAGCGGTGCCACAAATCCACCTTCCGGCAACACCACAGGCAACTCCACTTTGTTCTGAAGCACCGTGTTCACAATCGTCACGCCACCGTCACGTCCCAATCCTCCCACCAAGGTGTAGATTGAAGCCAGCAGCAGTGTCCCCAGTGGCACCGCCAGCATCGGCAAGAGATACGCCACCAGACCCCGCAGCTTTCCCGTCAGATACTGGCTCGGCGTGATCGGTGTCGTCAAGAGCAGGTCCAGCGTCCCATCCTCTCTTTCGCGGCTGATCGCCGTCGCCGACATATTCACCGCCACCAGCACAATCACGCCCAATTCACCCATGACGACCGTGATCAGCGCGAGTTGAAACCCTGATGCATCCAGCGTCCCGATGTGAAACATCACGATCAGGGACAGCCCCAGCAATCCGCCCAGTCCAATGAATGACCACCGCGCGACGATCCGCCCCATCGTCGCGTTTCGAGCCGCCGCCTCGCGCCAGGCAATCGGGTTCGTCCACACCCCTCGCGGGGCCCGATGCTCTGCGTCCTTGGCTGGCATCCCCAGTATCTTGCGATACCAAGGCATTCCGCTGGATTCGCTTCCCGCCTGCAGCAATCCACCCAGGCGAACCGTGATCGTCGACGCCATCATCAGCACCGCGCTCAACAGCAGACTGATCGTGCAGAATGTCGTCACCGGGCTCTCGAGGAACCACGACGCCAATCCTGTCTGGCTGCCCTCGGGCGCGCGTGCATAAGTGGTTGGGTTCAAAAGGGCACGCAGGCACAGAAATGGATTGATTGCAGTCAGCCACGTCACGCTCGCCTGAGCTCGCTGCGCATTGATCCAAACATCCATGCCGATGGTGATGGCCAGATATGTCACCACGGCGATGTAGAAAGTGAACACCGCTCGCCTGCCCACAAGTCGCGACACCGACAACGCAATCGCCACGCTGCCGACAAAGATCGCAGCGCTCGAGGCAATCGCATAACTGGCAAAGATCGATCTTCCAGGAACGCCACCGAAATACTGCGTAATCGCAAACAACGGCAAGCTGGCCAGCAGCAGTGCCAGGATGAAGAGCAATCGTCCGAAGAGATTTCCCAGCACGATCTCCGCAGCCGAGAGTGGGGTGGTGAGCAAAATGTCCCAATTGCGTGGATTGGCCTCTTGCGCGATCGCGCCCGCCATGAACACGGGCGCGAGCAATGCGATCAGTGCCACCTGCAAATACGCTGTCCAAGTAAACGCGCTCGCACCAGCAGCGGCCAGCGTGCGATAGTCCAGCGATCCCTGCGCATTCATCGTCGAATACAGCAAGCTCCACAGCAGCACCAGAATCAGTGCCGCCAAGTACGCGGCACGGAGATAAAAGTGCTTCGTGCGCCGTGATCCATTCTGCACCAGTCGTTGTGCAATGGGGTTCATCGGTCCAAGTCGCAATAGCCAACGCAGGATCACAGGCATGCGTTCGATGGTACTTCTGGGAAGCCCTGAGGGGTGCCCTTGTGTCGTTTGGTGGAACGGCAGAAGAAAATTCTTTTATAAGACCCAAGTGTTTACATAGTGAATCTGGGCGGTTTGATCGTGACAGGCCCCGATCTGGGCATCGACAGTCACTATGTTATAGGACTAACTTTGAATCAGGGAAACTATTGGTTGCACTTTTGAAAATATCCTCCCAAATCGACGTCCGACCCTTTGCGTTCTGTGATGGAAGTGTGTTTAATACGTGTTATCGGGGGTAGTTTCCCAACGAAAATCCTGAGGTTTGTGCTGTTCCGCCCGGCGAATCTCGCCGGTACGCACAAGCCGCAGAAAATAAGGGAGAGTTCCGCGTGCAGCAGTGTGGCTCGCGTGGAAAAATGGGAGGAGAGATAGAGATGAAGAACGTTCTTATTGCAGCGGCTGGCCTCGTGCTGGCTTCCTCGGCTCTGGCGCAGAGCGGCTCGGGTGGCACGGTCACCCAAGGCTTCAGCAGCTTCACCCTCGGTGATGTCGGCACCGGTGCTTCGGATCAGCCCTTGGCTGACTTCAGCGTTGGTGGCTCCGGCAACCCCGACCACCTCTTTCAGAACTGGTGGTGGTTCCGCGTTCAGGGCGATGCCAATGAAACCGCCTTCAACAACGCCAGCAACTGGTCATACACCGGCAACACCGCTCGCCTCGAGTTCAGCACCGCCAGCTTCGATGCCGTGATCCAGTACACCGTAACCAGCATCCGCAACGGCCTCGGCGTTCTGACGACCACTTGCACGGTCTTCAACACCTCCGCTGACCCTCTCACGCTGAATCTCTTCAACTACAACGACCTCGACATGAATGAGACGGCCTCCAACGACTCTGCCGATCTCAACGGCGTGAACATCATCCGCGTTACCGACGGTGGCAACACCGGCTGGCGTGCCAATTACGAAGGCACCGACGCCTACCAGGTCGCCTCGTTCTCTGGCATCCGCAACATTCTGAACGATCCGAATGCCGACGACCTGAACAACACCGGCCTCCCCTTCGGCCCTGGCGACTGGACCGGCGCTTTCCAGTGGAGCTTCTCCCTCGGTTCTCTCTCGGCAGCTACCGCTTCCGCCACGATCACCATCATCCCCACCCCGGGCGCTCTCGCTCTGGCCGGTGTTGGTGGTCTTCTCGCGGCTCGCCGTCGCCGCTGATCTGAAGAAGGTTTGTAGAACTCCTCACGAGTTCACCTCGATTCCCAACAGCCGCCCGGTCGACCCCCGGGCGGTTGTGTTTTTGGAGTTCCAATTTGTGTTATTGGACCTTGATGGCACGGCTTTTTGCTGCTTTTTGGGCCGGCTGTAACGACTTTGTTGGCACAATCGATTCCATGTGTCACATTTGTGTGGGGAAGGTGCCGCGCCCTTTCCCTCGTCACACCCAGTGCAAGCACTTGGTTTGTCATTCGGCTGGTGGTTCGTTCACCCATCGGCAAGTGGAGTTGGAGGGTGCTCTCAGCGGCATGGGCTGCGCTCGCGGTTTTTTAGAGGTTTTAGAGGAGAGATCACATGAAGTTGTCCAATGTTCTCGTATTGATGGCGGCGGCTGGTCTGTCGTCCGTTGCGTTCGCTCAGGTCGGCAGCGGCGGTACCGCCACGAACGGCAATTCGACGTTCACTCTGAGCGACTACACCGGCACCGATACCGGTACAGGCGCTTTGTCCAACTTCCGCGTTGGCGGCGCTGGCAACCCCAACCACGCGTTCCAGACTTGGTGGTGGTACCGCGTGGAAGGTGACACTCGTGAACGCTCCTTTGCCAACGCGTCTGGCTGGGACTGGTCCAACGCTGGTCAGGGGCGCCTGGAATACACGACTGACGATTTCTTCGCAGTCATGAACTTCCAGGTCACTGGTATCGCGGACGGCTACGGCGTTCTCACGCAGACCCTGACCATCCTCAATACCAGCAGCAGCACCAAAACGTTCAACCTCTTCAATTACAATGACATTGACCTCGGCGGCACGGCTGGCGGCGATTCTGCCACGCTCAACAGCCCCAACGTCATTCGCGTCACTGATGCATCGACTCCCTGGGTTGCCTTCTACGAGGGAACTGACGCCTACGGCGTCGATTCATTCGCCAACCTTCGCGCCGAGCTCGCAGACGAGGGCATCGACAACATGGCCAGCAACGGTCTTCCCTTCGGCCCTGGCGACTTCACTGGCGCTTTCCAGTGGTCCTTCACTCTGAATGCAGGCGGCGCGGTGACCGCCTCCTCGACCCTCACCATCACCACGATTCCCACCCCCGGCGCTCTGGCCCTTGCCGGTCTCAGTGGCTTGGCTGCCTTCCGTCGCAAGCGCTGAACGCGCTTGATCTGACGGCAATGTGATCATTCAAGACCACGAGCGCTCGTCGCTCGTGGTCTTTGTTTTTCTGCAAATGACCCCACGCACCGAGAGCGCCAGCCAAACTTCTTAGCAAAAACAAGTCGTTTTCGCACTTTTTGTTGGCATCCCCCGGTTTTTGGTTCACCTTTATAGGGTGTGGTTCCAGGGCTTCGCGCACGCGGAGCGCGCCTCGGTGGTCGGGGTGCTCGTGGAATCTTGAACAGGAAGGGTCGTTCGCCGCGTGGGAGCGCAGCGAACAGGCGGGGGAGTGTGAAATATGAACAATCGTCTGACTTTCGTTGGTGCGTTCGCTTCCGTGGGCCTGTGCTCAAGCATGGCGCTTGCTCAGGTTGGCTCAGGCGGCACCATCTCTAACGGGTTTTCTTCCTTCTCTGTTGTTGATTATGTCGGCGACGGCACCGGCGATGGTCCCACCAGTGATTTCCGCGTCGGCGGCACCGGCAATCCCGATCACCTGAACCGCGCCTGGTGGTGGTACCGCGTGGACGGTCAATCCCGTGAAACCGCATTCAATAACGCCACCAACTGGTCATACACCGGCAACGTGGCGCGGCTCACTTATTCGACTGCCGAGTTTGATGCCACCATGCAGTTCCGCGTCATCGGCGTGCGGAGCGGTTTTGGCGTCCTCGTGCAGACGGTGTCGATCCTCAATCGCACAGATCGCCGTATTTCAGTCAACCTTTTCAATTTCAACAATCTGGCGATGGGTGGCACGGCTGGAGATGATCAGGCCAACCTTATCGCCATGAACACCATTCGCGTGGATGATGGCATGGGCACCGGCTGGCGCGCTGCCTATGAAGGTACCGAGGTCTACGACGTTACTGATGGCGCCATCGATGTCTTGGGCAACCTCATGGATGCCAACGTCAACACCTTGGGTAACCGCGGCTTACCTCCGGCTGGCGCACTCAACTTCCAAGGAGCGTATCAGTGGGCGTTCTCCCTGGGAGTGAATGAAGCCGCCACAGCTTCCGCCACCGTCACCATCACCCCGACCCCCGGCGCGACGACTTTGGCCCTCGGTGGTCTGGCTTTGGCCGCTCGTCGCCGTCGTCGTTGATCGCTGTACGCCAATGAATGACCCTTCTCACCGGGCCTTTCGGGGCCTGGTGCTGCTTTTGCCAGAGTCGAGCCGCGAATCTGCGTTGGATTATCGGACGTGAATAGTTGGAGTCTGCTCGTATTGACCCGACGACTTTGGTACACTTTGCTTGCTCGTTCGGGCCGCGTGGTGGCAGCTCAGAGGTCGCAGTGATTCGGTATCGCGGTTTTTCTCTGATTGAACTTCTCATCAGCATTGCGATAGTCGCAGTGCTCCTGTCAATATTGCTTCCGGGCCTTTCTTACGCGCGCAAGTTGAGCAGCAGTGCCGTGTGCGCCAGCAATTTGCGGCAAATCGGCATGGCGTGGGAGGGGTATCAGGACGACCCGCGCAACCAGGGTCAGGCGCCGCGCACCGAGAGCGAGCCGATGTGGCGATACGGTGGCGTGTCATTCAGAGGCACGGAGCGCGTGGCGGTGCTCGATGCCGAGCGGCCGATTAATCGCTATCTGGCTGACGATGCCGCGCTTGATTCCAAGTCCATGGCGCAACTCTTCAGATGCCCCGGTGATGCGGGAGTGTTTGCACGTGGATCAGGGAATGGAACTACTCGCAACAGCATTCTGAGCCGCGAGTCCTGCTATCAGACTTTTGGTACGTCGTATCGCGCCAATGAATCGGTGATTGAAGTGCCCTTGGATGATGGCACCGGATTAATGCGTCCGTTGAAGAGCCACGAGGTGTATGTCTCGGCGAGTCGTCTGCTGGTTCTGGGCGATACGGCGTGGTACTACGGCACCCGCGCGGCGAATCATTCCGATGCGGGCTTCGAAGCCTCCTGGCACGGCAAGCAGGATGCAGGAAATATGCTTTCCGCGGATGGCAGCGTGCGCTTTGAGACGTTTGTTCGTGATGCGCGGTCGACGTTTACGACAACTCCGCGCCCAGATCGCGATTGAAATTGGTCCCTTCTGCAACTGATCAGAAGGCTGGTGGAGTGGCAAACTCCACGCGTCGCTGTGTGCCCGGTTCGAGGAAAGATAGAAATGCCGCGTGCAGGCACAAGGTGTCTCTGTCGCGCCCTGATCCATACAGCACATCGCCGATAATGGCATGTCCCAATCCACCCTGATCCGCCGGTGTCGCGGCGTGCACCCGCAATTGATGAGTGCGCCCCGTGATCGGATCCAATCGAATTCGGGTGCGATCAATCTCACGCGCCAACACCGCAAAGTGCGTGGTAGATTCGCGTCCCTGATCATGGTCCACAATCTGCATGGGGCGATTGTCGATATCAGCGCGGATCGGGAGTGTGATGGTGCCCTGATCGGGAATCACCGCGCCCTCAACCAGCGCGATGTAGTGCTTGTGAACGGCGCGTGATTCAAACTGGGTTGAGAGCTCGCGTTGCGCATCGGGATCGAGGCCAAAGACCATCACTCCGCTGGTGTCCATGTCCAGTCGGTGGACCACCAGTGGTCCAGAGCAGTGGGTAAACGCCGCACGGACACGGGCGGCAGCACAATCTGTCTTTTCCTCACCTTTTCCAGGCACGCTGAGCATGCCGCCGGGTTTGACGATCACGGCGTAGCGGCTGGTGGCGTGCAGAATGTGGATGTCGGCAGTGGGCAAGCGTCTGTATCCAAGGGTGGAGAGCCATCGTACGATCAAGCATGACGTGTGCGAAGCTCAAGGTCTGCATGGTGTTGACGGTGTGTAGTGTTGCGATGTCGAGCGCGATGGCGCAGCCAGCGGGTGGCAATCAGTCGCCCCCGGTGGTCGAAGCGGTGGACACCGAACGAGGGTATCTGAAGGACCCAGTGCAACTCACCTTCCGCGATCGCTTTGCCAAAGCCGGAGAGTCGTACTTCAGCCCGGATGGCAAGTGGGTGATTTTTCAGGCCACTGATGCGCCCAAGCGTGGCGACGAAGTGGGGCAGTTCTATGCCATGTATGTCGCGAAGATCGTGTGGACGGACGGCCGCCCGACCGGCCTTGAAAAACTTGAACTCGTCAGCCCAGATGGCTCGGCCAACACCTGCGGCTGGTTTCATCCAACGGAGCCGGGGCGGGTGATCTTTGGTTCGACGCTGGTCGCTCCGAAGGAGGAGGCGGCGAGTGGGTATCAGCGCGGCACAAGCCGCTACCGCTGGGCCTTTCCTGATGAGATGGACATCGTGTCGCGGGTGGTGAAGGGCGTGCTGGCGGAACGCGGGGTGGATGCCGCCACGATCGAGTCGCTGAGTGAGACGGTGCCGGTCTTCTCGCGCGATCGCTACGACGCCGAGTGTTCGTTTGACCCCAGTGGGCGTTTCATTTTGTATTCGCACATGGAACCAGCAAAAGAGGGGCAGAAGCCGGATGCGAATATCTATGTGTATGACACCAAGACCGAGAAGCACGTCCCGCTGGTGATGGAGTCGGGATATGACGGTGGCCCCTTCTTCTCACCCGATGGCAAGAGCATCTGCTATCGCAGTGATCGCGCTGGGAATGACCTGTTGCAGATCTACGTCGCAGACCTGAGGTTTGAGAGTGATGCCACAGGCGCGCAAGTGCCGACTGGCATCACCCGCGAATATCAGTTGACCGACAATGAACAGGTCAATTGGGCTCCCTACTGGCATCCATCGGGAAAGTTCCTGGTGTACGCCAGCAGCGAATCCGGGCACAGCAATTACGAGGTCTTTGCGATTGAAGTCGATCGGGAGCGCATGAACGCCGCAGGAGCGGGCTCCTCCGTCAAGGTTCCCAATCTTCCGCGTCACCGCATCACCACGGCCTCGGGCGCGGACCTGCTTCCCGCTTTCTCTGCCGATGGCAAGTGGATGATGTGGACCAGTCAACGTGGGCCGAAGATTGAGGGCGAAACCCGGCCCAGCAGCCAGCTGTGGATCGCCGAGTGGGTGGGGCCGAGCAAATGGCCCGCGAAGTAAGACTTGAGATTGCGGAAACCTGATGCGGTCGTCTGGCATCCAAAGTGAGTCGGAATTCACCGGCGAAAGACTGAGAAGGAGATACCCATGAGCATTCTCACCACGATTGATCCTGCCTCTGCGACCGGAGCCGCCAAGGAGATTTTCGATGGTCCTCTGAAGGGCAAGCACTTCAATATCTTCAAGGCGATGGCGAATTCGCCCGCCGCGTTGCAGGCGTATCTGGGCTTTTCCGGTGCCCTCTCCAAGGGTGTGTTCACCGCCAAGGAAGTCGAGGTGATTCACCTGGCCCTGGGCGAGGCGCGCAGCTGCGATTACTGCGTCGCGGCACATACGGCGATCGGCAAAGGCGCAGGGCTGACTGAGGGGCAGACCATCGAGGCACGCCGCGGCGCGCTGGCGGATAAGAAGCTGGATGCGCTGGCCAAGTTCGTCCTGATCCTGGATGAAAAGAAGGGTCATGCCTCTGCCAAAGACGTGGCGGATTTCAGGAACGCGGGCTTCACCGATGCCCATGTGGTGGAAGCGGTGGCGCAGTTGGCACTGGCGACGTACACCAACTACTTCAACCACGTGAATCAGACGGCGGTTGATTTCCCCGCCGCGCCCAAGATCTGAATGGATCCCGATAGCCCCTTCACAAGAGGCCAGCGCATGGTGTGACCATTCCGGGTTGCCATGTGCTGGCCTGTGTTTTTGCGTGCATTCATTCATGTCATTCGGTACGATTCCTCGCATGGCAAAGCACTTGGCCCTCTATCCTGGCTCGTTCGACCCGATCACCTTTGGGCACTTGGATGTGATTCGGCGGGGGCGGCGTCTGTTTGACGAGTTGGTGGTGGCGGTGGGGCGGAATCCCGGGAAGCAGCCGCTATTTTCCGCCGAAGAGCGGACGGCGATGGCCGAGGCGTTGGTGAAGGAGTTGATGAGGGAATCGCCTCACGATGCGCCGGTACGGGTGGCGAGCTTTGATGGATTGACCGTGGACTTTGCCAAAAGCGTCGGCGCAACTGTGCTGTTGCGTGGCGTGCGGAATCTGAATGATCTGCAGTACGAGATTCAGCAGGCGGTGACCAATCGTGAAGTAGCGGACCTGGAGACGGCGTTTGTGGTGGCGGGGCAGAGTTTCGCGTACACCAGTTCGTCACTGATCCGCCAGATCGCGGCGATGGGTGACGACATGAACGCGCTGAAGGCGATGGTGCCGCCACTCGTGATTGAGGGGTTGAAGAAGAAAAAGGCGAGCAAGCATCCGATGCTGGAGGCGCTGCGCCGGGGTGAAGGTTGATCACTTTGCGGTCGGGGGCATCTGCGCCCGCGGCTTCTGCTCCATCATCCACTCAAACGCTTGCGGCAGTGCTGGCCCGACCATGAGGGTGTGGCCCCAATTTTGCATCTCGCGGGCCTCGATGGGCAATGCGTTTGTCTTTGCGGCTTCATTGATGCGATTGATATCGATCTTGTCAGTGAGGGGGTCAAGAGTGGCATAGATCGCGAGCATCGGCGCGAGAGATTCGCCAGCGTTCATGGGCTTGGTGGGCATACGTCCACCAGCGAGACACACCACACCGGCGAGTGAAGTGGCGCGGGTGCGGGCCAGGCCGGATGCGGCTGCCGCGCCCATGGAGTGGCCGATGACGAAGACGCGGGACCGGTCGATGGGATAATCCGCGGCGAGTTGGTTGACGAGTGTGTCAAAGAGCGCGGGGCTGGTCATGAATGCGGTGGTGCTTGGGCACGCGAGTATGCAGCCGTGGTCTTCCGCTTGACGCTTGGCTTCGCCATTGCCGTAGGCAGAGAGGAACATCGCTTCATCACCACCGGCACCGTGTAGCGCGATGATCAAAGGAACGGGACCGCGATTGAAGGACTGAGGTGGTGCGTAGACGTACATGGGGATTGCAGCGCCCTCGGCGATGATTGGGCGAAAAACGAGGCCATCGTGATTCTTGAAGGGATTCATGCCGTAGCGCATGAGTTTGAGATTGCCAGGGAGTTCGGCCAGCACGCCCGCGCGAAAGCCGAGAAAGTGCGCGGAGTTCTGGGTGTTGTGCGGCTGATCGACGAGGGCGAGGCGGGCCTGCACGATGGAGCGGGCGATGTCGAGGCCGGGTTTATCGGCGGTGTCAGCAAGTTGGCCCTGCCATTCGGCGATGTTGGCGGCGTGTTCTGGCGAGGGGAGGATGAACTGCCGTGATTCCCAGAGTTCCAGACTGCTGCCCGGCGTGGGGATGGTGAATGTGACGGAGAGGGGGCGATCCAGATGCGGGTGAACATACTTGGACAGTGGTATGGACGATTCAAACTTCTGTCCGGCGGGAACATTGAGAGGAATCTGATGCAGCTCGCTGCCCATCGAGCCAATCTCGTAGAAGAGTTTGGCATTGATGTCATGCGGCAGTGGAAAGAGGGAGTGGAATGTGAGGGATGGATTGGGACCAGTCAGGTCAAAGCGAACGGTGAGAGAACGAAGAGTTTGCCATGCTTGGGCTTGAGTTTGGTTCTCCGCGGACGAAAGTGTGCCAGCGAGCTGCGCGAGTTCCTGAACAGCGGAAGCGAAACGTCCCGCAAAAAAAGAGAGGGTTACGGCGTCAAAGGTCTTGTTGACCTGCGCGAGCTGCTCAGGCGGTGGAGGGTTGACTTTGATCATCGCATCGATGCGTTGGTACGCAATAGCGAGGTCTTCGCGCGTAGGGGCGGGAAAGGTGGGCTTCGCGGGCGGAACGGACGTTGGTGGAGTTGAGGGTGCAGGTGGCACCTGGGGCTGTGTAATAGGTTGGGCCGCGGCGACGCTGCACACCAGCGTGAGCACGACAGCCGCAGCGAACTGGGCGCGTGAGGTGAATCTGTGCAATTGATGAACGAGGTTGGAGTAGAGGCGGCGGAACATGACAAACTCCGTAGATGAGCGTGGACTGGGTTCAGTTGTTTGGGTTTTTGGTGGGTTTGGTTTCGCGCCTAGATGACAGGGCAGAATCTGGAGATTCATGGTTATGGGGCCACAATCCGGCATGACTGGCACCCCTTCGACCCCTTCCCTGACCGCTCACACCTTTGGCGACCTGCTGACCTCAATCGCCGCCAAGACTCCGACTCCCGGTGGTGGCGCAGTGGCGGGAAGCGTCGGCGCTATCGCGGCATCGCTTGCCCACATGGTGGTGGCGTACTCAGTGGGGAAGAAGAACCTGGCGCAGCATCAACCGGCACTGGAGTCGGCTTCGAAGCAGTTGATTCGGATGCGCGAGATGTATGTGCAATTGGCTGAGGAGGATGCCGCGGCGTATGGGCTGGTGAATGAGTTGCAGAAACTACCGGAGACAGATGCGCGGCGTGTTGCAGAATTGCCAGCCGCGCAGCGGGCGGCGGTGGATGTGCCGCTGGCGGCGATGGCACTGAGCGTTGAGTTGCTGCGGCTGTGCGAGGCGTTGCAGCCGATCACGAATGCGTACTTGAAGAGTGATCTGGGAATCGCGACGGTCCTGGCGGAGGCGACGAATCGATCGAGTGCATGGAATGTGCACATCAATCTGACGGGGTTGTCGGCAGACCAACAGGGGGCAGCGCGGGAGCAGTTTCTGAAGTTGCTGGAAGTTGGGAACGCGATCAGCCGGAAGGTGGAGGCGGCGTGCCGCTGAGAGCCGGTTTTGCGGGGATTTTGGGGTAAAACGACCGGTCGGTGTCGCTGATTTTTCGAGGCAGGAAACCTAGTATCGCGGCCCGGAAAAACGGGGCGAATCGAGCCAATCTGGGACATATCGCGGCGGCCCATTACGGCCCGCAGCGGATACAGGATCGGAGTTTCTGATGGATGCTGGCATTGTCGGGTTGCCGAATGTGGGCAAGAGCACGCTGTTCAACGCTTTGACCAAGGCCAATGCCCTGGCGGCGAACTATCCGTTCGCGACGATCGAGCCAAACGTGGGCGTGGTGCCGATTCCTGACCCGCGGCTGAACATCATTCAGAGTTTCATCAAGACGCAGAAGGTGATCCCTGCCGCGCTGCGGCTGGTGGACATCGCGGGCATCGTGAAGGGGGCAAGCGAAGGCGAAGGATTGGGGAACAAGTTCCTTTCGCACATTCGTGAGGTGGATGCGATTCTGCAGGTGGTGCGGTGCTTCACCAAGGCACCGGGCGGTGAAGACATCACGCACGTGGCGGGTTCAGTCGATCCTCTGCGTGATATCGACATCATCAATACTGAACTGGTGCTGGCAGACCTGGAAACGGTGGAACAGGCGTTGCCCAAGGCAGAGCGTGCCGCGAAGGGACGCGAGGCCGAAACAGTGGCGCGGTATGAGTTGTTGAAGAAGGTGAAACCACTGCTTGCGGAAGGAAAGCCAGCGCGGCAGATGAAGATTGATGACCCTGAGCAGCAGAAGCAGATGAAGGGGTTGTCGCTGTTGACGGCCAAGCGTGTGCTGTATGTGATGAATGTGGATGAGGATGATGTGAATGGCACCGGGCCGATGGCGCAGCGTGTGCGTGAGCATGCGGCCAAGGAAGGTTCAGAATGTGTGCCAGTGTGTGCGAAGATTGAGAGTGAGCTGTCGCAGCTGGCGGATGCCGAGCGCGATGAGATGCTGGAGATGGTTGGATTGAAGGAGCCAGCGCTGGCTTCGCTCGCGCGTGCAGCGTACAAGTTGCTGGGCCTGCAGAGTTACTACACGGCGGGTGAGAAGGAAGTGCGGGCCTGGACGGTGCCGGTTGGGGCGACTGCGCCGCAGGCGGCGGGTGTGATCCACACTGATTTTGAGAAGGGTTTCATCCGGGCTGAAATCTATTCCGTAGCGGATTTGCAGCAGCACAAGAGCGAAAAGGCGATCAAGGAAGCTGGAAAGATGCGGATCGAGGGCAAGGACTACATCATGCAGGATGCGGATGTGTGCCACTTCCTGTTTAATAACTGAGCGGGATGAATCAGGTTGGTGATGAGGTGCCGGACTGAGCCGCAGTGGTGGTCGTGGCTGGTGGCGCGACCACTTTGTCTGTGCTAATCGTGTTGCCACATTCGGGGCAGGTGGGGGCGGAGAGGCCGTGGATGTCGTAGCCGCAGTGGGCGCAATGACGAGAGGTGCGGGCGGCGTGCCGCACGGCGATGGCGGCCCAGATGCCGAGGGTGGCGCAGGTGGTGTGCCAGAGGATGCCGATCATGACCCAAATCTCGACAGGAGTCTTTAGGGTCGCTTGGATACGAGTCAGATTTAGCCAATATTGGAGCGAACCAACCAAGACACCGAGGGTGAACAACGTCAAGGGCGCGATCCGGGCGATTCGTGGGATGTGTGGTCTGCGCGTGGTCAACATGATCCACAGAACCACACATAGAACGATGTGCTGTAGCAGGACGAGAGATGGCGCTTCGGAAGTGTGCATAGGAATTCGACCGAAAGTCGTCATCAGCGCACGCGAAGCAGGAACATACTGCCATAGCCAGCGTGCGAGATAGAAAACCAGCGGCGCATTTGTGAGCATCCACACGCAAATCAATGCCCACTGCCACCATGCCCAACGGCGCGGCAGCAGGAACATTACGATCAGGAGCCAGAGGAGCGTGACAGGAGAGACAAGGATGCCTGTCAGTGAGGGCCAATAGGCACCAAAGAGCAGTTGGCTAATGACAACGCGGTAGATGACCTCCATTCCCCAGAAGCGTTCGATGAGAGCAAAGAGTGCGTAGCGCAGGTCATAGCCGCCAACGAGGCAGTAAAGCAGGAAGGCGACGACGGGAAGGCCGGCGAGGCCGAACCAACCGAAGCCGCGGAATGAGCGGAAAACGAGCTGCACGAGAGAAGAGAATAGTGTTGGGGAGGGTTGAGGGTTGCAGAAAGGGAGCGGATCGTGTTGATCAGCGTGCGCTTGGGAAGTTGCGTGAGTCTGTAGAATCCGGGTATGGGCGAATTCGCGATCTAGCGGCGTGTAGCCAAATTGATCTTGGCAGAGAAGCCCTCGGTGGTTGCAGGGGTGGAATTGCTTTTTGGAGAGTTGGATAAGAAGTACCCTAAGCACGGGTGGAAGCAGTGCGAGAAGTTGCCGTGGCGGAAGTTGCTGGATGAATGGGTGGAGTGGCTTGATGTGCTGGTGAAGGAGCACAAGCCGCCGCTGGTGCGGCTGGTGTGGTTTGAGACGCCGGAGTCTTTGAACGACACGATGACGTCGGTCTCGGGGTGGAAGGAGGTCGGGCGAAAGGATGATGCGTGGGGCGCAGATGAGGATCGCGTGTGGCCAATCAATGAAGAGGGGAACACGTTAGAGCGGGGGAAGTTCATGATGCCTCTGGTGGATGAGGCGATGGAGATGGGCGGGTGGGGTGACAAGTGTGAAGACGATGCTGTGCAGGCGGCAGTGCACGCCGTTGTGTATGGCGTAAATCTGCTACTGGTGCTGAATGGATTGCCATTGAGCCGGTTGGCGAAGGAGCAACGCGAGCCGCTGGGCGTGACGTGCGGGTGGGCATCAGGAGATTGTGATGTTGTGGGGGGATTGGTGGATGGGGAGTGGGGGAAGTTTCCAAGGGGGACACTTGCGAGGAAGCCAACAGAGCCGCCGGATGACAGGATGGCTGAGTTGTTTCCGTTGCAGTATTTGAAGTGTGGCGGTGACCCGAACTGGAGAGGAAAGACGAGTGGCGAAACGCTGTTGTTTCGTGCTTGGCTTAATGACATATAAGAAATTCGAGAGATCCTGCACCGTGGAGTAAGTGCGAAGGAGAAGAACAACAGTGGAGATGACTGCCTGTGGAGATTCGGAGCGGCAAAGATCGATGTATTGAACCTATTGATTGAGTATGGTGCCGATCCGCGAAGCGTGTCATTTCGGAAGAGTGTGCTTCATGATGGGCGATGCACTGTTGAGCACTTGGAATTGCTGGAGAAGTACGGGTGCAAGGGAGACGAAATTGATGTTCTTCGAGATATTGCGACGTCAAACTGCTACCACCGCACACGTGACAAAGCTTTGGAACAGCAACTGCGATTCTGGCTCGAGAGAGGCAAATCAATTCACGGCACTCCGCAGTCGCTTGAACCACCGATTTGGTCAGCACTCAAAGCGCATGCGGATGAACTAGCCGAGCATCGCGACTGGTTGACACGAGAGAAGGATATTGGAGGGCGGTGGGATTACTGGCACGACAAGGTTGCAATCATGCTTCTGAAGTACGGCGCGAATCCCAACGCTGTGTGGAAAGGCGAGGCGCACACGCTCATTCCGCTCGGTGCCACACCTCTGATGGTCCAGCGATACGACGACACAAATCTGATCAAGACTCTGTTGAAGCACGGTGCAGATCCCCAAGCCCGGTGTACGCAAGGAAGAACGGCTTTGGACTATGCCAAGGATGCCGCTGGACACCCGCAAGTGATCGGAAATGAGGCGGTGGCGAAGTGTGTCACCATCCTCGAGAAAGTCACAAAGGTGTAGAGTTTACAGTTCGAGGCACATATTCAGGAGGTTCACCATGCCCCCCACCGACCCCACACTCATCCTGCTCGCGCACGACCGCTGGGCCACGCGAAACATCTTGAATGCATGTGAGCCACTGGCGTTTGAGCAGTTGCATCGAAAGTTTGAGATGGGGTGCGGCACGCTGCACGACACAACCGTGCACATCATCGGTGCTATGCGGGTCTGGGCTGACACGCTGGGTCAGCGGCAGGTGCGGCCGTGGATCGATGAAGCCCCGCGGCGTAGAGTCGCGGAATTAGTGGCATTGCACGCCGAAGCCGCGACGGACCTGGCGGCGGTCGCCCTCTCTGGCCCGCTAGATCAGTCCTTGCAGCGTGAACGATTGGGGACGGTGTACACCTACACGCGTGCGACGATCATCATGCACGTGACGACGCACGGCATGCACCATCGGGCCCAGATGCTGAACATGTTGCGGCATGTCGGGGTGAATCCGCTGCCGCCATCCAGTGTGGTGGAATGGAGCCTGGCGGGGTGTCCTGAGTGAGTTGTCGGGGGCGGCACCGCTCGGCGAATGGTGTATCGCCATCCCTTCACGCGGGCCAGATTTCGCCCTCAACCAACTCGACCGAGTTCCCGGCAGGATCACGAACGTAGAGAGAGCGCCCGCCGCGCTTCCAGGTGCGATCCAGTTCGACTTCCACTTCTAACTCCGCAAACCGTTTGAGCCACTGATCGAGCATCCCGGCGGTTACGCGGAATGCGATGTGGCCCGGGCCTGTTGTGCCGTGAGTGGGAACTCCCCTTCCTGGCGTCGCGGCGTACGCCGGGTGAAACAGCAGGAGGACGGCATCACCGGTTGGGAACGCCCGGGCTGCCGATCGAAAGCCCCGTGAATCTGGCCACTTTCGACGTACGCCACGTTCGCTTGCACACGCGCTTGCACAAGCGCGCGCATAATCGGAAATCCCGCCCCCGCGCCCGCCCCGCTACGTTCGCCCACGGGCGGCCCGGCCCGGTACTGGCCCCGACGCCGGGCTTGGCCCAACGGCCGCACGTCGGGCCAGCGTGGCGGGACGTTGGCGGCGTCTACGCGTCTACGCATACAGAACCCGCGACCACACCGCCGTGGGCGGGGATTCTGTAGACATAGACGCCCGGCTGCCCCGGCGTAGGTACTTGGCGGGGGACGGTCGAAGGCGATGCCTACGGGAACAGCCGCGCTTGGCGACAGAGTTTGTTTCGCGCGGGGATGGCCGATCTCCGACCGAATCCGGCCGTTTGCCCACATGTCGCCGAACTTGCCCACATGTCGCGGAATGACGGCGAAACCGCTGCGGTTTGCCTTGCCTCGTGGCGGATGTCATGGCTTCATGTGTCACAACGCGGGCGGAATCGCCGCCCGCGACGGAGGCCACGAACATGGACGCCACGACGAAGACGACGATCGAGATGGCCAGGACGCTGGCCCGCCGCGGGTTCGCGGTGCGGAGCATCGAGATCCAGACGCCCGACGGCCGCTGCTGGTGCATCGACACGGTCGCCCCCGGACGGGCCCGCCATGCCGATGGGCACTGGGGGCCCAAGGCCGGAGCGTTGGGCGGCTTCCGCCTGTTCGAGATCGACCATGAACGCGACGATGCGCCGATCGAGCACGACCCGGTGGATTACGACACCTGGGATATGGGCGACCTGATCGACTATCTGAACGCGGTCGGTCAACCGAAGCCCCGGCCGAGCACGACTCGCACAACCGATCCGACGACCTGAAGCCCGCGTGATGCGGGCTTCGCTGTTTACCAGAGAACCACACCCCCAAAACCCGAGGAGCACGACCATGACGAAGCGCACGACCAAGCCCGAACCGACCGCCGCCGAAACCTACGCCGCGAGGCGCAATGACATCGCCCGCCTGATGGACGTCCTGCAGATGGAACTCGACAAGCACGCCGAGCAGGCGAAGGTCGACCCGCGCAACTGGGGCCACACGGGCGACCTCGGGAAGGTCCGCAGCGACCTGATCGACCTGGTTGGGTTCATGAGCGGGAGGGACCGCGAGCACGTCGAGGCCTTCCTGGCCGACGCCGAGTGACCCCACGCGGCGTCGCGGGGAACCGCGGCCGCCACGTTTCCCCCGCCGCGCTGTGCGGCGGGGTTCGCACCCGACACGAAGGAGTCCGACATGGCACGCAAGGGCACGATCAAGAACATGGGCAAGGTCCACCGCGAGATGGGCGACGCACGAAAGGCCCGCAAGGCGGCAAAGGCCGCACCGCCCGCCAAGGACACGACGCCCGCCCCCGCCAAGCGCATGAGCGCCCTCGACGCTGCCGCGCAGGTGCTCGCAGCGAGCGAGGTGCCGATGCGGGCCAAGGAGATGATCGCCGCGATGGAGGCCAAGGGCCTGTGGCGCTCCCCCGGCGGCAAGACGCCCGAGGCCACGCTCTACGCCGCCATCATCCGGGAGATCGCCGCGAAGGGAACGGCCGCACGGTTCAAGAAGCACGAGCGCGGTGTCTTCGTCGTGTGGAAGGGAGCCTGAGCCATGACCGCGACTCCCGCCCCCGACCGCGAAGCGCAACTCGAAGCCGTGCTCCAGGCCGCGCTCTACCTGCTCGGCGCTCGCCAAGACCAGATGCTCACCATCGAGGAATGGACGGACCTCGCGCGGGCGGTCGCCGCCTGCCAAGAGCGGAAGACTGCCGACTACCTCACCGAGCACGACCTCGAGGACATCGCCGAGCGCTACGTCCTCGACTGGGATGAAGCGACCGACGGCCCAGTCTCGAACCTGGACGGGTGAGGCGCAAATCATGCCCCGGTCCCAGCCGCGACGGTCGGGTGGGGGACGCGGCATCCGCGGTAGAGAATGTCCTGCAATACGCAGTTCTGTTCGTCGTTTGGCTAGACATGCGTAACTGCTTCTGGCTCGCGACCGCTGTCGTTCTGTTCATGGTGCTGGCTGCCCCGGCCGTTACTTTGGCCCAGGGGAGAGCGAGAACGTCGCCAGGCGGGCCTGAGTCCGAGTTCTCCACGCTCGTCGGATCGCCGACGGACCGCGCGGTGGTCATCAGCGTGCTGAGTGCGAAGGCCGGGGAGGGCCGGATCGAGTACGGGACGTCGGCCGCTGGCCTGAATCAGAAGACTGAACCGTTCTCGCTGGTTTCGGGCGTGCCGTTGCACATCGACATTGCAGGGTTGAGCCCGAACACGCAGTATGTCTATCGCGCGGTGCTCCGTGCGGCGGGAGATGCTGACTGGCGGCCGCAAGCATCGGGCAGCTTCCGCACCGCGCGGCCGTCAGGACAGGCTTTTGCCTTTACAGTGCAGGGGGACTCGCATCCTGAGCGAGCGGGCCGCATGTACGACCCCGACTTGTATGTTCGGGCGTTGACCAACGTCGCGGCGGACACCCCCGACTTCCACTTCATGATGGGTGACGATTTCAGCATCGAGCGGCTGATCGAACAGGGCGACAAGAGCCAGAGCGCGGTCAACGCGGTGTACGCGAGCCAGCGGTCGTTTCTCGGCATCGTCGGCAAGTCCACACCGTTGATGCTGGTCAACGGCAACCACGAGCAAGCGGCCAAGTACCTGCTCGACGGCACGGCGAACAACTTCGCGGTGCTCGCGGGCAAGGCACGGACCACGTTCTTCCCGCTCCCCGCGCCGGGCGGGATCTACACGGGCAACTCCAAGCCGGTCGAGCACATCGGGCTGCTTCGCGACTACTACGCGTGGGAATGGGGCGATGCGCTGTTTGTGGTCATCGATCCGTACTGGCACTCGCCGGTGGCGGTCGACAATGAGGCGGGAACACGAGCACCGGCACGCGATGACGAAGGCGCGCCCGCCGAGCGGCAGCGTCGTCGTGATCGCCAGGGTCGAGCAGAACAGGATGCCGGAGCGAACCAAGCGCCCGCTCGTACCCCTGCCACCCAGCCGCAGGCGCAGCCCGAGCCTCGCGGCGGCGGTCGCGGCGGTGGACGTGGCCAGCGCGATCTCTGGCAGATCACACTCGGCGATGAGCAGTACAAGTGGCTTCAGACCACGCTGACCAAGAGCAACGCCAAGTTCAAGTTCGTCTTCAGCCATCACGTCTCGGGCACGGGGCGCGGCGGCGTAGAAGTCGCGCCGTACTACGAGTGGGGCGGTCAGGATCGCCGGGGCGGCGGAGGTCGCAATAGCCAGGGCGCGGCGGGAGACGCTCAGCCCGAGCCGCCCGCAGCGCCCGCACGCGGCCTCGAACGCTTCTTCCAGATGCGGCCCACATGGGAGAAGCCCATTCACGCCCTCATGCGTGACACTGGCGTCACCATCTTCTTCCAGGGCCACGACCATCTATACGCCCGCCAGGAACTCGACGGCGTGATCTACCAGTCTTGCCCCAACCCGGCCGACCCGACGTTCACCGCCTTCAACCGCGAGGCGTACAAGAGCGGCGACATCTTCCCCAACTCCGGGCACCTGCGCGTCACCGTCAGCGGCGGCGCGGACGCGACGTGCAAGGTCGAGTACGTCCGAGCCGCCCGCCCCGGCGATGAAGCCGCGCACGGCGAGAACGGCTCGATCGTGCACGAGTACACGGTGAAGCCACGCGCGGCCAAGGCGGCCAGCGCTCCTCGAAAGAAACCGGAGTCCCCACGATGAGACACGTTGGTTCCCTCGTTGCCGCCGCAACGCTCCTCTGTGCAGGTGCCACGTTCGCTCATCCGCCGGGCACGGATGGACAGCACGATGACCACCATCACGTCGATCCTGCGAACATGCGCACATGGACCAACGCCAAGACCGGCGAGGTGGTGCGCGGGGCGTTCTTGGCTGCGCGCGTGGTGGATGGGGCCGTGCGAGTGAGCATCGAGCGCGAGAGCGGGGATGTTGTCGTCTTCCCGATGGTGGATCTCGCTGAGGCCGATCGGCTCGAGGCGCAGCGGCGGATCGACGAGGTCAAGGCGATGAACGAGCGGCTGGCCTCGCAAGCGCTCAGTCAACCCGAGCAGGCCAAGCCCGCGCCGGCGAAGCCCGGCACGCCAGCGCAGGCCGCGCCGTTCAACGCGTTCGCGCCGTTCGTGAGCACGCGGTGGGATGATCGGTGGCTGTATGTCGAGAGCGACGGGCTGCCGCATGTGCCCGGCGGGAAGCCCGGCACCTATGTCTTCTCGCACCCGATGATGGTCGGGATCACGGCGTGGCAGCAGCAGGTGCCGCTGCCGCAGCGGTATGTGGGCGACAACGCGTGGCGGATCCCGCTGAAGCCGGAGATCGCTGAGAAGCCGGTGTCGGCGAAAGAGCAACTCTTCCGCGGCGCGATCGCGCTGGCCGCCAACGGCGTGCCGATCTTCAACCCGATCAAGAACGATGGCCGCACCGACACGTTCCTCGCGGGCGAGCTTGACGAGTTCGGCGGGCACTGCGGGCGGGCCGATGACTATCACTATCACATCGCGCCCACGCACCTGCTGAAGTACGTCGGCGCGGGGCAGCCGATCGCGTATGCGCTTGATGGATTCCCGATCTACGGGCTATTTGATCCGGCCGCGAAGAAGGGCGGGCCCAACGAAGACAAGTGCTGCCCGCTGGGCGGCACGGAGAAACTCGACGAGTTGAACGGGCACTATGGCGCGGCGTCGAGTGAGACGCCGGGAACGGTTGGGGGGACCGTTGGGGGGGCGGCGGGCAAGGGCCTCTATCACTACCACGCGAGCGTGAAGTACCCGTACCTCAACGGCGGCATGCGCGGCGTGGTGACGGTGAAGGACGATCAGATCGATCCGCAGCCTCGGGCGAGTTCGCCGCGGGCCGCGCTGCCGCCATTGCGCGGGGCGAAGATCACGGGGTTCCGGGCCACAGGCGCTGAGACCCAGCCCGCGTGGTCGCTGGAGTACACGCTGGGCGGGAAGAAGAGCTTCGTCAACTACCGGCTGGAGAACGGCAAGTGGATCTTCGACTTTGTTGATGCCGCCGGCGCAACCAATACCGACACGTATGACCCGACAAGGCCGGAGCGCCGGCCGGGGGGCGGTAGCGGCCGCGGCGAAGGGGGTGGCGGACGCAGGCCTCGCGACGACGGCGATCGCCCACGCCGTGATCAGCCGCCTCTGCCGAATGACCCGCCCTCGCAGCCTGGCACCCCGGCCGCTCCGAAGGCCGCAGCGCCGGGCTTTGCCCTTTCGAGCGCCGACGTGGCCGACGGTCGTCTGTCGATCGAATGCACCTGCGACAGCAAGGCGACGCCGCGTGCCCCAACGCTGGCGTGGAGCAAGCCGCCCCACGGCACCAAGGCCTTCGCCGTCGTGATGCACCACATCACGCGCGACAACGACACGCACGTCTACATGGTCGTGGCGAACATCCCCGCAGCCGCGCGCGAACTCAAGAGCGGCGACGCGAGCGTGGGGACTGGTCTGGGCACGTGGGGCCAGAACACAGTGAATCGCAAGAGCGTGTACGCGCCGCCGTGCTCGCAGGGCCCGGGGGACAAGACCTACACGATCACGCTGTATGCCCTCTCAGCAGACGCGACACTTCCCGCGGCATCGACGCCGCTGACGCGCGATGTGCTGCTGGCGGCGATCAAGGACACCACACTCGCCACGGCGAGCGTCGACGTGAAGTACGCGCGGGCTACGAAGTAACCTGGAGGCAAGGAAGCAATGAGATTCCAGAATCACTTAGCGATCTTCGCTGCTGTCGGCTCGCTCATCGGCTCGGCGCTGATGCCTCTTCCTGTGTGCGTCGTGCTTTGCTACGGCCAGCCCGCCGGAGCGCAGCAGCCCGACAGCTCGAAGACGCCAACCCGGGATGAGCCGGGCCGCCCGGGCGGAGGGGGTCGGGGTGACGGGCGGCGTGGGCTGCTTGCCGAGTTGACCGCCTTCAAAACGGAAGTGCCGTCGCGGAGCATCGATGTTGTGCTCGCGCGGCCCACGCACCGGTCCATCGCCGTCAGCGTTACGTGCTATGAGGACCAGCCGCAAGAGGGGTATGTCGAGTTCCGCCGCGACGACGCTGCGCCGATCAGCAAGACGACTGTGCAATCGCTTCCAGCGGGCAAGCCGGTGCTCTTCACGCTCGAGGGGCTGAGCCCCGACACGGCGTATATCTACCGCGTGCGTTACCGCCGCGCGGCCGGTGGGGTTAGCGCGGCGGGCGAGTTTGCCTCGACGGAGTACTACTCGTTCCACACGCCGCGGGCGACCGGACAAGCGTTTGCGTTCACCATTCAGGCCGACTCGCACTTGGACCAAGGCGTGGAACCGAAGTTCTACGAGCAAACGCTCGCGAACATGCTCGCGGCCAAGCCCGACTTCATGATCGACCTGGGCGACACGTTCATGACCGACAAGCGGGGGCGCGACTTCAAGTCCGCGCTGCCGCAGTATGA
>JAGWZK010000039.1 GCA_018968885.1 Planctomycetota bacterium
GTAACGGATGCTTGGCACTGGCTCGCATAGCAACACCGCCGCTCCTTCCACAACTGCATACACGACCGTCCGCATCGTGAAGTTGATCCCACTTGTGCGAGATGACAGGTGAGGACTCTGCGCGCCTCGCGGCGCTCAGCCTCCAGATGCTCCGGGCAGAGGTCCGCGCGGCCGCAGAAGGAACCAGCAGAGGAGCGTGGGATGACTCGCACTCACCCTACCACCCCAACCGGAATCGCCGCGGAAGTGGCGTACACTCCGCTGTCGATAGCCCTAGAACCATGCATCCAGCGCTTGTCAAACTCGTCGGCATGCTCTTGCTCATTGTGCAGGGGTTGGTCGCGATTGCGCCTGGCCAGGTGCTTTGTATTCCCCTTCAGCACTGCGGCACGCACGAACAGGGGGGCCACGAGTCCTCTGGACACCGCCACGCAGATCGGTGCGCGAACAAGTGTGACAGTGACCACCGCAAAGACCATGAACATGGTCCCTTCAGTGCGGTGATGCACTCCGAAGACGAATGTGCCTGTCACCTGCACATTCAGGTGCCTCAGAATGAGCGGGTGCCGAGCCAGCCACGGGGAGACAACGCCGAGTTTCGCCTGGCAATGGTGCCGCTCTTTGTGTCTGTTGTTCTGGCCTTGGATTTCGAGTTTCCGCTCATGCCTGTTGCGCGGCTGAAGCCGCCGGATTTCAGCGTCAGCGATCAAGTGCTTGCACTGAAGGCGACCCGCCTGCTCATCTAGTGACGACTTTCGCCTGCCCAAGGCCGGGATTCTCCTCCCGGCTGCGATGGGTCATGTCACTCTGTTCTCCGCAGAACATCGCGTTCGCGCGGCACCAATCACCTTCTCCTTCACAACACAGGTTTGACTGAGAGTCGAGTCACGGCGCATCTTTTCTAGGCGCGCGGCGACCGAGCACCGATTCGATCGGAGTCGCACCATCCGCCAGTCGCTGAATGTTGCCCATGTGCCCGGCAAACATCTTTTGCCGAGTTTCCTTGTCCCCTTGTCCGCTCTTGGGTCCGGACTTCAGGTAGACAAAGACATAATCCGCATCTGCCCGGCTGGACGAGTTCGAAGCACACCCGGTCAATCCCATATGCGCTGCCAGCATGAGCCCGATCACCATGCCCAGCATCGGCAAACGCATCACCTTATGGCATTGATAGCTTGAGTTGTCCATGAATGCAGTACACCAAGTCGGCCAACTCGCAATGATTCTTCCTCGCTTACACTCAACGCCGGAGGTGTGCATGGCATCACTCGTGATCGTCGAAGGTGTAGATCAGGGTCGTCTACTCGCGATCAAAGAGCCGATCGTCTTCATTGGCCGCGACGACACCTGCACCTACCAGATCCTCGATGCTCAGGTGTCGCGGAAGCATCTTCAAGTCCGCTTCGATGCCCGCTTCAACGCCCATGTCGCTGGCGACTAACGCAGTGCCCACGGCGTCTTTGTCAACGACAAAAAGATCGTCGATGATGTTCCCCTCTTGGATGGTGACAAGATCCGCATTGGTGGCACCACGCTGATGTACCTCACCGAAGACCACGCCGATGCCCCTGCCGCGGCAGCCGCAGCCAAGAAGAAGGACGAGTGGAAGCGCACCACCCTGCTGGGCCGCAAGCCCTGATTCACGCTTTTCCACCTGATTCTGCGCGCGACAATTGCCCGATTCCCCACTACACTTGCTCCCCATTCACAGGATTAAGTAGCGTTCGGCCATCTCCATCATGACGACCTCGGCACATCCATCAGCGAACTGGACCCACCTCCGCTCTCTCGAAGCCGAGTCCATCCACATCATCCGCGAAGTGGCGGCACAATTCGAGCGCCCTGCACTCCTCTTCAGTGGCGGCAAAGACTCAATCGTCATGCTGCACCTGGCCCGCAAGGCCTTCTGGCCCGCCAAGCTTCCCTTCCCGATCGTGCACATCGACACCGGCCACAACTTCCCCGAAGTGATCCAGTATCGCGATGATCTGGTGAAGGAGATCGGCGAGCGTCTGATTGTGCGCACCGTCGACCAGGCCATCGCCAAGGGATTGGTCCACGAAGAGCCAGCGGTGGGGGGCGCGACGCCCAGCCGCAATCTGGCCCAGATTCCCACGCTCCTGGACGCCATTGCTGAATTCCGGTTTGATGCCCTCTTCGGCGGAGCGCGCAGAGACGAGGAAAGGGCCCGGGCCAAGGAACGCATTTTCTCCTTCCGCAACGACCTCGGTCAGTGGGATCCGCGTAACCAACGACCTGAACTGTGGAACCTGTACAACGGCCGCATCCGCCGCGGCACGGTCGCGGGTGATGGTGGCGAGCACATCCGCGCGTTCCCCCTTTCCAACTGGACGGAGTTGGATGTGTGGGAGTACATCGTGGTGGAGAAGATCCCGGTTCCATCGATTTACTTCTCCCACCAGCGCGACATCGTGATTCGGGCCGAGCGCATCTGCCCGACTTCGGACTTCTTCCCGGCTCGTGCTGGCGAACGTGTCGAGCGGCGCACTGTTCGGTTCCGCACGGTCGGCGATATGACGTGCACGGCAGGTGTGGAAAGCCCGGCTTCGAACCCGATGGAGATCATCGCGGAAACGATGGCGTGCCGCACGAGTGAGCGTGGCGCGCGGCTGGATGACACCTTCAGTGATGCCGCGATGGAAGACCGCAAGAAGGAGGGGTACTTCTGATGATGAGTTCCTCTCAACACGCTGGCGGTCTGCTGCGGCTCATCACCTGCGGCAGCGTGGATGATGGAAAGTCGACGCTGATCGGCCGCCTGCTGCACGATAGCAAGGCGATTCATGATGATCAGTTGGAGGCCGTGCGCAAGACCACTGCCGCACGCGGCGGGATTGGCGGGGCGGGGTCGGCTTCCGGTGCAGGCCAAGAAGTGGATCTGGCTCTGCTGACTGACGGCCTGCGAGCGGAGCGCGAGCAAGGCATCACTATTGATGTCGCGTATCGATACTTCGCCACACCAGTGCGCAAGTTCATTTTGGCGGATACGCCGGGACACGTGCAGTACACCCGCAACATGGTGACAGGCGCGAGCACGGCGGATGTCGCAGTGATCCTGATCGATGCGCGGCAGGGCGTGGTGGAGCAGACGCGGCGGCACGCCTGCATCGCCGTGCTGCTCGGCGTATCGCACCTGATCGTGTGCGTGAACAAGATGGATCTGGTCGACTACTCGCAGGCGCGATTCGAGGAGATCCGCGACGATTTTGAGCGGTTCGCAAGCACCGCGCGACCGGATGGGGATACGCCGGTTGCCAACCGCGCTCAGGTCCGTTTCTTTCCCATCTCGGCCCTCAAGGGTGACAATGTGGTGGAGCGAACGGATGTCATGCCGTGGTACACCGGCCCTGCGCTGCTTGAGTTCCTTGAGGCAGTTCCGGATCGAGATAGCCGGCACAGTGGTTCCGCACGATTCCCAGTTCAGTACGTCATCCGCCCTCAAAGCAAGGATCATCACGACTATCGGGGGTACGCCGGGCAGATGGCGGCGGGTGCGTTTCGCATCGGCGATGAAGTCGAAGTTCGACCCAGTGGCTATCGCTCGAGGATCACGCGGATTCATGTCGGTGAAGAGCAACTCACCGAGTGCTTTGCACCCCAATCGGTGGCGATCGAGCTTGCCGACGACATCGACATCTCGCGAGGTGAGATGATCGTGCGGGCGGATGACGTCCAGCCCCCACGCGAAGCGCGGGAGATTACGGCGACGGTGGTGTGGATGGCGCCCCAGCCATTGGTGCCGGGGAAACGCGTCACGGTTCAGTTCGCAGCTAAGACGGTCGCGGCGGTGGTGAAGGAGATCGCGCAGCGGCTGGACATTCAGACGTTGGAGCAGCATGACCAGGTGACGCAGCTGGGGTTGAATGAGATCGGCCGCGTGGTGATCAAGCTGGCAGCACCGGTGGCGGCGGATGGGTATGCCCAGTGCCGCGGCACGGGGTGCTGCATCATCATCGATGATCAGACGAACAACACGGTTGGTGCGGGGATGATTCACTGAGTGCCTGCCTTTGGGCCTTGACTTGATGGGCGCTGGCCCGAGAAAGATCGAAAAACACGGCGGAAAAGTGATTAGCTGCTTGCGGCACGGATGTCGCACTGCGTGGTGAACAACCTCAACCTGCCGGAGTAACTCACCGGCCTTCAGCTCAGGAGAACTCTCATGCAGACCGCGCCTCATACAGCCATGATGGAAGCCCCCGCCAGCACAGATTCGCAGATCATCGAGACGCTTGGCGCGATCGACGCGTACGACGCGGTGCTGAATGATGATTACGCCTTTGTGGTGTTCAAGGAAACTGACCGGAAGTGCGGAGATCGGCCTTGTGACGAGTGATGATGGTGGTGGCGACGCGGCGGAGTTCGACTTGGTTTTCTGACGTTTTCAGAATCTGGCCGAGAGTTCCCATCGCGTTGGTGTCGAGGACGGCGTGGCGAATGCGGGCGGAGAGTTGGATGACATCCATGCAGGATTGTAGGGCAGTTTTGATGTCTGCGCGATTGAGCCAAGCGAGAGCCTCGGCGGCGGTGATGCGCGCGGCTGTGCAGAAGGCGCTGAGGTTCAGACGCGGTGACTCGATCATCGC
>JAGWZK010000040.1 GCA_018968885.1 Planctomycetota bacterium
CCCCGGGCAGGTGCAGGCCGTGATCCACGAGCGCTTTGCCTCCAACGCATGGCAGGCCACCGACACGGGCACCCGCGTCTACGACGGCTTCGAACGCCTGACTTCGATCGGCTGGACCACGGGCACGGGCAACAACCAGGCCACGGTCGCCAGCTTCGCCTACCTCTACAACACGGCCAACGAGCGCACTCGCACCACGCTGGCCGACGGGTCCTACTGGCAGTACGTCTACGACGACCTGGGCCAGGTGAGCTCCGGCAAGCGATACTCGAGCACCGGCGCGCCCATCCCCGGCCAGCAGTTTGAGTACACCTTCGACGACATCGGCAACCGCACCCAGGCCAAGGCTGGCGGCGATGCCTCGGGCAACAACCTGCGGACGGCCAACTACACCTCCAACCTGCTCAACATGTACACGGGCCGCGGCTCCCCCGGCAGCGTTGACATCATGGGCTACGCGCCCATGGCCACCTACCCGGTGAGCATCACCACGGGCGGCAGCACGGTCCCCGCGGACTTCCGCTTGCTGGAATATTATCAAAAGAAGGTCTCTTGGACCAACACCGCGGCGGCGAGGTTTGAACAGGTGCTTGTTGAATCCGACCCAACCCACGCAGGCACGGAAAAGGAACTCTGGGTATTCCTGCCCAAGGACCCCGAGGCCTTCACCCACGACGTGGATGGGAACCTGCTGCAGGACGGCCGGTGGAACTACGGGTGGGACGGCGAGAACCGGCTGATCTGGATGGAAAGCAGGACTGATCTGCCCACGGCGATGCCGCGGCAGCGCGTGGAGTTCGGCTACGACTTCATGTCACGCCGCAACGTCAAGCGGATGTACATCCCAGTGGCGGTTGCGGAGATCTCCGGCGGCCCCTTGGACGAGCCCCAGACGGTCGGCACGACCACCGCGGTGATCGACGGCGCCACGGCCTCGGTGGCTGGCCCGGGCTCTGACGCCGCGACGGAGACGCTGCCCGCCTGGGCGGTCTCGGCCCCTGTGGGCTGGTCGCAGGTGGGGCTCTCCAAGTATGTCTGGGACGGCTGGAACCTCTTGGCTGAGCTGGACATCACGGACGCGAGCGTGCGGACGTTTGCGTGGGGCCTTGACCTCTCAGGCAGCGAGCAGGACGCGGGCGGCATCGGCGGCCTGGTCCTGGGCTGGACGCGTGCCAACGGCACGCTGGGCGGCGAGGTGAACGGCACCGGCGGCAACACGCTGCGGTATGTGTTTGACGGCAACGGCAACGTGATGGCGGCGCTGGATGACCTCGGCCGCGTCCGCGCAAAGTATGAGTACGGCCCCTTCGGCGAGACGCTGACGTCCGAGGGTGACCTCGCGGCCGACAACCCGATCCGCTGGAGCACGAAGTACACCGACGGCGAGAGCGGTCTGGTGTACTACGGTTACAGGTACTACAACGCGGGCACGGGCAGGTGGTTGAACAGGGATCCGATTGGAGAGCGGGGTGGGGTGAACGTCCACGCGTTCGCCGCTAATCGGCCGATTGACGGCGTAGACCCCTTTGGGCTGGATGTCGGGTGGGCGAAGCGACCTGGGAATGATCCTTATGGGGATTATCTTGGATGCGCGTGCTCGGCCGTCTTGAATTGGAAAGGTGTTTGGGCTCCCGCAGAGAAGGAGCAGGTGCGCCTTGCGATTGAACGAGCCAAGCATAGGGCTAAAGAGTTGATCAAGGAGGTTGATGACATCAAGGCGTCGCTTTCGCCATGTGTGGCGAAGGAACTTAATTCACAACTTGATGAGCTCCGAAAGCGAATGGTGGATGTCATCGCGTTGATTGGCGATCAAGGAAAGACCATTAAGTTCTATCAAGACAACCTGGGTCCGGACATCGAAGCCGTGACGAAAGGTTATCGCCTGTATTTTGATGCATACTGCCAACTTAATAACGCGCCGGATCCCTTGCACCCTAACTGGCGTCGAATGAAACTCGACCCTTTGTCGGCATTGTTGCTTCATGAGTTGTCGCATATTGTTGAAGGACCTGAAGATTACGACGGCACTAATAATTTGTACGACTTGACTTTCATCAATCTTCCTAGCGGGTACTTCTCTCAAGGTGTCAGCAAACTCAATGAGTATCAGATGCGTCTGGCGGCGGCCAAGAAGAAATGCAAGGAGGATGATTGTGACAAGAAAATCGAGAGAAAGTGACCGTCATTCAGAAGGCCGTTGCAAGGAGGGTAAATGGGGTAGTCGAGGACGTGTCGCGATTCTAGTGACCCTAGCAGTCATCGGAGTTCTCATATTGGTGTGCTCGCTACTTACCACCGAGCGTGTGCTTCGACTTTCTGATGGATTTATAGAGGATCGACTTTTCTTTGCGGGTATTTTCGTGAGCTCGTCCGAGCGGCATTCAGTTGTGGCGCCATTTCGTCTCGATCAGAGCAAGTTGTTTGGAAGCAAAGTAGTAACAATGAGCGGTCGGGTGCAATTGTTGAGAACCCACAAGACTCCGAGCACATACGGAGGCAGGCTTGCGGCTCAGTGCCACACAGCCTTCGGCTTGCTCGAGGTGCATGAAGCTAGTGATTCGGAGGCCGAGATTGTTTGGCGACGAATCGCGGAGCGAGCGCTGGATCGGCAGCCTGTGGATGACATCATTGATAGTCTGGTCCGACGTCCATGATCACTGTAGCGATGATAACAATGTGACTTCCGCTCACTCAACAATGCCACCTTCTTGCATCCAAAAAATGTTTGCCGCGTCAACACACAAGGAGGCCTCCGGTTGCCGTCTTGCTGCGTGTTGGGAACATGCGCTTGGAGCGGCCCCGGTGCCGACGCCCGGTGATCCTGACGCCCGTTGCGCTTCGCCTCGTGAGTCGTCATCTCAAGCGTAAGGGCAAAGCGTCATGGGAAGACCCACTTCGTCAGACTCGATCGTAGCCACGTCGAAGCGAACATTTGAGGCGGCGCGGCGTCTGGTGGAGAATCTGCAGGTATTGGCTGAAAGCGTCCAGCATTACAGGCCTGAATCGGCGAGGGCCGGAGCTTCAGTCGGTTGGGCAATCACCTTCGCCGAGGCATTTGTTGCCTGGGTCGATCTGACGTACTCGATTACCCCAGAAGTCGTCCGGCGCGCCCGGTGGGTGCACCGGGGGGAACGTCGCGCGATTCGCCTGAATGAGGCCAGCGAGCCAGCGGGCTCTGTGCTCGAAGCAGTTGAACGGGTGTTGGGTGCCTATCTCGTCGACGTGCTGTATGGCGATGGAGAATGCCCCTTCGTCCGCAGCGAGGATCAGGCCTTCCTCGATGGGGTTGAGAAACACGGGCAGGAGCGGCCGGGCACGCCTTTGCATTTGGATGACGTCTTGGAGTTTCCAACGCGGGAATCTCGCGATGCCGTTCATCGCCGCCTCAATCTCAAGTCGCGAAATGATGAAGTCGTCTTCGTGGCCAAGGAGTGGTTGGCGATGGACGCGGCACGCTCCGTGCACGCCTTGGCACGCTTGAGGGCCCAGCCATGTGACTACACGGAACTGGGAATCCGCCTGAGCCGAGAGGGTGACATGGTCATGGCAGCCGTCAAGAGGGGCCGGGGCAGTCCTGATCAGCCTGGGCCTTTCCGAGTTCCCGAACTTGGTCAGGAGAAGGGCCGGGCTGCAGGTGATCCGGATGATCGGCATCTCGATGTTCGCGATGCCCCGGAAGTCCCTGAACGATGGCTCCCTGCCTCCTGGTATGCTCAGGCGACGGCCGAGTTTCTCTACCCAAGCCTGTTGCTGAATGCGTTCAAGAGGAAACGGATCAAGGGCAGGAAGCAAGGCGGTCGCCACCACTACGAGTTAGAAAGTGTCAAGCAGACCTTCCCGGCAAGGGCGGTCGCGCTCGACGCAGCCTTGGCGAAAGCGGCTCGCGAGGCAACCGAGCGTCCGGCCCAGCGAAAGCACACGAAAGCACACGAAAGCACACGAAAGCACATCAAACCGAATAAGGTGGAAGATTCCCAGGCTGAGGGCGAACGATGACGGCAATACTCGTCGCAGCATGTTCCCCAAAACCAACTCTCCTCGGTTTGAGTCGATTCGGAAGGCCGCCAGGCTCCTCGGCGTGCCGATTGTGTGGCTGAAGAATGAGGCAAAGTCCGGCCGCATTCCTTCGCTGTCCGCTGGCAAACGCATCCTGATCGATGTGGAAGCCGCGGATCGAGTACTCACAGAAAGGGCCAACCGCCGTGGGGGTGTGCAATGAGCATCCCGGCTCGGCGAGCCCCCCGGAACTATGACCGGACACGCAGCGGGAGCTTGACGTTCCCGGGCGCCCAAGTCCCGTGGCACGCCAGGGCGATGGCGGCCATCGCCGCGTTGTCTCTGGACGCGACCGAAAGCGCTATCTGTCTCGCGGCACTGCGGTGGGCGAACAGCCATGATCACACGCTATGTGTTTCAGTCGAGATGACGTGCCTGGGTTTCCTGAGCCACCTCGAGTGAGAGGTTGAACTCTATTCCTCGACGACCGCTTCGGCGGTCGTGGTCTCGTGGGGGGGTAGGGTGGAGT
>JAGWZK010000016.1 GCA_018968885.1 Planctomycetota bacterium
CTTCACAATCCGCACGATCTCCGGATCACTCCGTTCCTTGACAGGTTGACCGAAAAGGCCACGTTCTGGTTTGCTCTTGCCCATGCTCTACTATTCGTCGCATATCCACAGCGGTTGCGCTATGTTTTGGACAAAGCAGTTCCACGTCCTAATAACCCCTCCTACTCCTCCCAACGCCCCAATAACCACCATTCCTGCCTCAGAATCACCCCCAATCGACATCCATCCTTCAATCCTGAAACCCTCCCCACCCCTTCCCGAACAAACTGTGGGTCCACCCGTATCACGGGTGACCGGTGCGCGATCGCCGCATCTCAACAGGTACGCCCGTCGCGCACCTCTATAAGAAGCTTTCAGGAGAGAACCACATGCACATCGCCATCGCACTCATCGCTGGAATCTGTCTCGCCGCCGCCTGCGGCTTCCGCGTTTTCGTTCCTCTTCTGGTCGCCAGCATCGGCGTGCATCTCGGCTGGCTGAACGTCGGCCCCGGCTTCAACTGGCTCGGCTCCGATTGGGCGCTCGCGCTCCTCGGTGTCGCCACCGCCACCGAAGTCGCTGGTTACTACATCCCTTGGGTGGATCACGCCCTCGACACCATCTCTACTCCCGCCGCGGCAGTCGCTGGCACGCTCATGGCCATGTCGCAAATCTCCGGCATCACTGCACCGGATGGTTCCCCACTCCTCCCTGAATCCGGTTCATTGATTTCCCCCGCTTTCGGCTGGATCATGTCCGCCGTCCTGGGAGGTGGCGCGGCACTCATCGTCCAACTCGGCACCGTCGCCCTTCGCGTCGCTTCAACCGCCACCACTGGTGGCCTCGCCAACCCCATCGTCAGCTCCGTCGAGCACGCGGGCTCGCTCATCCTCGCTGTCGTCGCTGTCGTTGTCCCGGTGGTCGCCCTGATCCTGACCGCGATCGTGATCGCCTTGGCGATTCGCTGGTACTTGAACCGCCGCGAAAAGCAGGCCCGCGTTGAGCCCGCCTACGCCCGGGCTCGAACTTTCACACGCATGAATCCCCACGCTGCGGCGTAACGAAACGATGAGCATGAGTGACACACCGTCACCATCCTCGCCGCGCCTAACCATACTTGTCGATGGCCTCTGTCCCCTGTGCCGTATGGAAGGGGACATGCTGCGTAAGTTGGATCGCGGACGGGGATTGCTCAGCGTCGTCGATTTCACCCAGTCGTCCGTCGATGTCACCCAGTGGGGCCTCACCTTCGATCAGGTCATGGGCCAGATCCACGGAATCCATCATCGCGGCAACCGCGACACCGGCACCATCTCCACCGGCATGCAGGTCTTTCGCGATGCCTACTCGCTTGTCGGCTGGGGCTGGCTCTGGGCACCTACTGGCTGGCCCATTCTGAAGCCGATTTTCGACCGTTTCTACGTCTGGTTTGCCCGTAACCGTCTGCGCCTGACAGGCCGCAAAGATGAGTGCGCCGATGGCCGCTGCATGATCAAGCCCTGAATTGCACTACAGCTTCATGCTATTCCGCGGGTGATTCGCCGCGAGCCAGTCTTTCACCTTGTCTTTGTCCACGTGGGTGTAGATCTGCGTCGTCGCAATATCAGCATGACCAAGCAAAGTCTGCACCACTCGCAGGTCAGCCCCTCCACTGAGGAGATGTGTGGCGAACGAGTGCCGCAACGTGTGCGGATGCACATCCCGCAGGCCCGCCTCTGCCGCGTACCGCTTCACCACCTGCCACACCGACATGCGTGTGAGCGGGCGGCCGGTGGATGAAAGGAAGATCCGCCCCTTATCACGCCGATCCATAGTCACCAGTTGCGGTCGTGTCGTGTTCAGATAATCACGTAATGCCGCCCACGCCGGATCACCAACGGGCACCAAGCGCACTTTGCTTCCCTTGCCAAAGACTCGCAGGCATTGCTGCTCTTGCATCACATCTGAAAGCGAAATCGTGATCGTTTCCGTAGCCCGCAAGCCGCTGCTGTACATCAACTCCAGAATTGCCCGATCGCGAATCCGCAGGTCAACATCGCTGCGATCCTGCTCGATGTCATCACCGGTCTTTTTCCTGGCAATGCGCTCACGTCGTGGTGACTCTTCCGGCGCATCGACCAGATTGCGCATCTGCCGGGGAGTCAACACATTGGGCAAACGCCGCCACTGATGCGGCCGCTCCAGATGCTCGGTGGGATCACGCTCAATCTTCTTGTTCGCGATCAGGTGCTTGAAAAGTGATCTCATCGTTGACAAATGCCGCACGACGCTCCGCGCATCCAACTTCCGTTCGACTCGCATCCACTGCATGTACTCGGCCAGATCCTGGTACGTCACCGCTTCGAGTTGCGTGGTCCCTCGCTCACCCAGCCACCCCAAGAGCTGCCGCAGATCGCGCCCGTAACTATCCAAAGTGGCCGGAGACAGCCCGGCCTCCACCCGGTAGTACATCATCACGTCGCCCAAAGCATCGGCCAGTGGCTTGGGCAATGGCGGCTTCTCTCGCGCCGGACGGCCTCGCCGCAGTGATGAATCTGGAGTTTGCCGCGCAGAGGACATACCCCTATTTCGGCTGCTTTCTCGGCATGCGCGCAGAAAAGCGGCCTGAACGAATCTCGCCCAGGCCGCCGGAGGGGGTAGTCAGGTTGGGTTCAGCTTGATTAACCCTGCAGCAAGCTGAGCACGCTCTGCGGCTGCTGGTTGGCCAGGGTCAGAATCTGCGTCGAGCTCTGCACCAGGATCTGGGCTCGGGTGAGCGAGGCAGTCTCGGTGGCGAAGTCGGCATCACGGATCACCGACTGAGCCGCGGTGGTGTTTTCCACCGCGATATTGAGCGAACGAATCGTCGCGCCCACGGTGTTCTGCTGGAAAGCCCCCAGGCGACCGCGAAGAGCCGATATCTGTTTGGTGGATTCTTCAACCACGCGCTGGGCCTGAGTCAGGTTACCATCGACGATGTTGTTGGCCTTGCCACTGGCGAGTTCGGAGAGGAAGCCGATGGACGCGGTTCCGAGCTTGCGGACAGCGACATCCGCGATACCCAGCGACACCTTGCCACCGATGTCAACCTTGCCAGCAAGCTGGAAGTCAGCACCACCGCCGGTGATGCTGAAGGCGCGGAAGCTGAACCCGCTGGGTGTCTGTGCTTGAGCGGAAGTCAAAGTCATATCCACATCCAGGAAGTCGGTATTGATCCGGATGCGGCGGCCATCTGTCGTGGCGGTGATGCCGTTGACCGTGGCGCGGATGTTCTGGCCGGTGTCACGCGTGCCGTTAAGAGCCGCCGAGGAATCTACAGCGACTCGGCTGCTGGCATCGATGGTGCCGAATGCGGTGGACTGCATCTGATAGATGCCGCCCGTTGCGTTGCCCAAGCCACCATCATCCGCGACGCGGACGCTGACAAACTCGGTCGAGCCATACTCGCCACTGATCATCTTGATCGCAGCACCAGAGACCGTCGCCTGCACGCCGGTGATATCCGCAAACGTGTTGATCGCCGAAACGATCGAACCCACCGAGGTGTTGTTCGAGAAGGTGAACTCACGGCTGCCCCTGGAGCCGGAGACTTCAATCCGGAAAGACTCATTGGTGCCGATGGAGAGCGCTGTGCCGCCGATGCTCATGATCAAACCGGCCTGCTGGGCCGACTGCGTGATTTGCACATCAACGTTCAGAGCATTGCCAGCGTACTTGGCTGAGTTGATCTTGAAATCACTCACGCCGGTGGAAACGCCGCTGGTCTTGAAGTCAAACGAACCGTTCAAGAGCTTGATCCCCTGAAACGAGGTCGCGCTGGAGATGCGGTCGATGGTCTGCAGGATCGAATCGATCTGCAACTGATTGGCTTGCTTCTCTTCCTTGGAAAGACCTGCGGTGCTGGCAGAGGTCGTGATCAGACCTTGGAGTTCTTCCAAGAGTGAAGAGACTTCCTGCAGACCGCTCTCGGCGATGTTGGTCACCTGATCCGCACGCTCGCTGTTGGCAACGGCGGCATTCAGAGCCTTGATCTCGGAGCGGAGATTCTCGCTGGCGATGAGGCCAGCGGGATCATCCTTGCCGCGGTTGATCCGCAGGCCGGTGGAAAGGCGCTCAAGCGAAGTGTTAAGTGCACCCTTATTCTGACCCAGGATGCGCTGAGCGATTGAGGCCTGAACGTTGCTGTTGATGCGACTCATAACGAACCTCCGTGAAACCCGTGGTCACTGATGTCTCGCAGTCGGCCCTACCTGGCCACACCACGGGATCCAGTGATTCGCGGCACACCCGAGAACCATCTGGACACTGCTGGCATCGTCGTGACATCTATGCCGGTTAAGCCGCGAGTGAGGTTTCCACCGATCTTGACGACGAATCCCCTGCGCAGCGGCGCAAAAACGGCGCAAGAAGAAGGCCCGAGCATGAGCCCGGGCCTTCTGGACCATCACTTTGGGGGATCGATCAGGGGGTAAAACCCCTCGGCGATTAGCCCAGAAGCTGGAGGACGCTCTGAGGCTGCTGGTTGGCCAGGGTCAGAATCTGGGTCGAGCTCGACACCAGAATCTGTGCACGGGTCAGACCGGCTGTCTCGGTCGCGAAGTTGGCATCGCGAATGGTGGACTGAGCAGCAGCGGTGTTTTCAGCAGCGACGTTCAAGGAGCGAGTGGTCGCGCCAATGACGTTCTTCTGGAATGCGCCCAGGCGACCGCGGAGAGCGGAAACCTGCTTGGTGGCTTCTTCAACAACACGCTGAGCATCGGTGAGGTCGCCATCGACGACGTTGTTGTTCTTGCCGCTGGCCAGATCGCTGAGAAATCCGAGGGTTGCGTTGCCGAGCTTACGAGCGGCGACATCGGTGATACCCAGTGAGACCTTGCCGCCGATATCCACGCGACCGGCGAGCTGGAAGTCCGCACCGCCACCAGTGACGGTGAGACCAGTAAAGGTGCCGTTGCTCTGGGCGCGGCTGGTGGTCAAGGTCATATCGACGTCGAGGAAGTCAGTGGAGACCCGAATCCGCTTGCCATCGCTGGTGGCGGCGACGCCATTGACCGTGGCGCGAATATTCTGACCTTCATCGCGAATGCCGTTGGTGGCAGCAGAGTCATCCAGAGTGATGCGTGATCCGGCGTTGATGGTGCCCCAGGCCGTCGACTGCATCTGATAGACGCCGCCGGTGGCTGAGCCAAGGCCGCCATCATCGACGATCTTGACGTTGACGAACTCAGACGAGCCAAACTCGTCGGAGATGATCTTGATGGCACCACCGGATGTGGTGGCTTCGACGCCGGTGATGTCGGTGTAGGTGTTGATGGCCGACATGATGTTGTTGGCCGTCGCACCGTTGGCAAAGCTGAGCTGGCGGCTGCCCTTACTGCCGGTGATTTCGATAACAAATGACTCGCTGGTTCCGATGGCGAGCGTGGTGCCACCCATGCTCATGATCAGACCTGCCTGCTGGGCCGACTGGGTCACTTGGACATCAACATTGAGGGAGTCGCCAGCAAACTTGGCGGAGTTGATCTTGTAGTCGCTCACACCGGTGGAAATGCCGCTGGTCTTGAAATCGAAGTTGCCGTTGAGGAGCTTGATCCCCTGGAACGAGGTGGCGCTGGAAATGCGATCGATGGTCTGGAGGATCGAGTCAATCTGCAGCTGGTTGGCCTGCTTCTCTTCCTTGGAGAGACCGGCCGAGCTGGCGGTAGCGGTCACGAGGCCCTGAAGTTCTTCGAGAAGACCGGAGACTTCCTGCAGACCACCTTCGGCGATGCCCACGACCTGATCGGCGCGCTCGCTGTTGGCGATGGCCGAGTTGATGCTGCGGAGTTCGTTGCCCAAGTTGTTGCTGGCAATGAGGCCAGCAGGATCATCCGAGCCACGGTTGATCCGCAGGCCGGTGGAAAGGCGCTCCAGCGACTTGTTGAGCATCGACTTGTTGGAATTGAGCATGCGCTCAGCCGAGATCGAGGTCACGTTGGTATTAATACGACTCATGGGGTTCTTCCTTGAACGACCGATTCCCTTGGCGCCCCGGGAGGGTCCAATCTCCGGGGTTCAGACGTGCGTGGTCAACGCGACCTGCACCGACTGTGCCGCCGACACCGTTGGATCGGGTTCAATCACCGGAAACATGTGTGACGGGGGACCGGAAACCGCGAAAGCCCGTTCCCAAAACGGCGCAGCCCTCACAGACGGAACAGTCGGAAAAGCAAAACACCCTCGCTCGGGGACTCCGGGCGAGGGTGCAAGGAAGAACCTTGAGTTATCAGGAACTGGGCCAGTTATCCGGCCCTTTCAACCCTTGGGATTAGCCCAGGAGCTGCAGCACGCCCTGTGGCTGCTGGTTGGCCAACGAGAGAATCTGCGTCGAGCTGGAGACGAGAATCTGAGCGCGGGTCAGATTCGCGGTTTCAGTCGCGAAGTTGGCGTCGCGGATTGTGGACTGAGCCGCGGTGGTGTTCTCAGCAGCGACGTTCAAGGAGCGAGTGGTCGCACCGATGACGTTCTTCTGGAAGGCACCAAGGCGACCACGCAGCGCCGAGACCTGCTTGGTGGCCTCTTCGACGACGCGCTGGGCATCGGTCACGTCGCCATCGACGACGTTGTTGTCCTTGCCGCTGGCCAGATCGCTGAGATAACCCAGGGCGGACGAACCGAGCTTACGCACGGCGACGTCATTGATGCCCAGGGCAACCTTGCCACCGATATCCACCTTACCAGCGAGCTGGAAGGAGGCGCCACCGCCGGTCACGGTCAGACCGGTGAAGGTGCCGTTGGACTGAGCGCGGGAATCGGTCAGCGTGAGGTCGACATCGAGGAAGTCGGTCGACACGCGGACGCGCTTACCATCGCTGGTCGCGGCGACACCATTGACAGTGGCGCGGACGTTCTGGCCTTCGTCACGGATGCCGTTGCTGGCAGCCGAGGCGTCGAGAGCGACGCGTGAAGAGGTGTTGGTGGTACCGAAGGCGTTTGAAGTCATCTGGTAGACGCCGCCCGTGGATGAACCGAGGCCGCCGTCATCGATAATCTTGATGTTGACGAACTCAGAGGAGCCAAACTCCTCGGAAACAACCTTGATCGCGCCACCCGAAGTGGTGGCCTCAACGCCAGTGATATCTGAGTAGGTGTTGATGGCCGACATGATGTTGTTGGCCGTGGTGCCGTTGGCGAAGCTGAGCTGACGGCTGCCCTTGCTGCCGGTGATTTCAACGACGAACGACTCGCTGGTTCCGATGGCGAGGGTTGTACCACCCATGCTCATGACCAGGCCGGCCTGCTGAGCAGACTGGGTGACCTGAACGTCAACGTTGAGCGAATCGGTGTTGAACTTGGCGCTGTTGATCTTGAAGTCGGAAACGCCGGTCGACACGCCGCTGGTGCGGAAGTCGAAGTTACCGTTCAGCAGCTTGATGCCCTGGAAACTGGTGGCGCTGGCAATGCGATCGATGGTCTGCAGAATCGAATCGATCTGCAGCTGATTGGCCTGCTTCTCTTCCTTGGAAAGACCGGCATCGCTGGCTGAGGCGGTGACGAGGCCCTGGAGTTCTTCCAGCATACCCGAGACTTCCTGCAGACCACCCTCGGCGATGCCCACGACCTGATCCGCCCGCTCGCTGTTGGCGATGGCGGCGTTCAAGCCCTTAAGCTCGTTGGAGAGATTGTTGCTGGCGATCAGACCGGCAGGATCATCACCACCGCGGTTGATGCGCAAGCCGGTGGAGAGACGCTCCAGCGACGTGTTGAGCATCAACTTGTTGGAGTTGAGCATGCGCTGAGCGCTGATGGCCGTGACGTTGGTATTGATGCGACTCATGAAACCTCCGTGATCCCAGTGCGAGCGGGAGGATCCCGCGATCGGTTACCTTGCCACCGCTGGCAAGGCCCCGGTACGAACTCCGGCGAACACCGCAGGAGCCCGCCGCGCAGACTTCCGTGTCCACGTGGCATGCCCGCTCGGCTGAGCGTGCGAACACGCTGGGATCGGAGACGTTCTCCCCAGGGTTCAGCATGGCGCACACTGACACCTTTGGCGGTGACGGACTTTCCGAGTGCGCCATCCACGCACGGTCCGTAAACACAAAAGGGCTGCCCGACTTAGGGCAGCCCTTGCACTTCGTGATTTGTTATTCAGCCGACGCGATCAGCCCTGAAGGAGACTCAAGACCTGCTGTGACTGCTGATTGGCCAAGGAGAGCACGCTGGTGCCGGCACTGGAGAGAATCTGGGCACGAGTCAATTTGCTTGTTTCCGCAGCAAAATCCGCATCTCTGATCTGCGACTGGCTGGCCGAAAGATTCTCGAACGCGGTCTGCAGACTACGTGAGTTGGTCTGGAGAACATTCTTCTCGAACGCGCCCAGGCGTCCACGCAGGAGACTGATCTCATCGATGGCTGTGTCGAGAATATCGGACGCGGTGGAGAAATCGCCGCGCCGCACCGACTCAGCAATCGAGTTGACCTGACCATCCTTGAGCGAGTTCAGGTACTGCACCTGGTTATTCGCCAGCGTACCGCCGAGCCCGGTCGACGCGATGGACTGGATGCCGAAGTTGGCCTGCTGAAGAGCGGTGACATCCTGCCCAAGTTGGAAAAGTGCGCCGCCACCAGTGACGTAGAAGGTGGACGTGGTAGCATTGGGACGAATCGCAAGAGCCGAGGTCAACTGCAAGTCAAGGCCCAGAGAGGCGGTGTTGGTGCTGAGCTTCAAGCCCCGTCCGGTAGCCAGACTGCCGTTGATGAGTGCGGCGACATCGCGTCCTTCGTCACGTTCGCCCTGCAACATGTTGACCCAGGTATTGGTGGCATCGGCCTGGTGAGCCGGATCCCACTTGAAGACCTGACCGGACCAGAAGTCGCCGGCGGGGTCCTGGGGCTTTTGCAGACGCCGCACACTGACGAAGTTATCTGAGCCGTAGTTTTCACTGAGGAACTTGATGCCGTTGATGCTGCTGGCGGAGTAATTCTCGGCGGTAACGCCGGTCAAGATGGTGACACGATTGACCGCGTCGATCACACTCTGGATGGTTGCCGATTGGGGCAAGCTGATAGTTTCCACGCCGCGGGTGCCGGTGATTTCCAGCGTGACGGCGGAAACCATGCGACCGGGGTTGACAGTCTGATCGCGGTAGAAGACCTCGCCACGTTGGGCGCTGGTGACGACATCGACATCCACCTGATAGGAGGCGTTACCGACGAATGAAGCGTTGCGGATTCGGGCGGTAGTGATGGCCGAGCCACTGATGCCACTGGTGCGGTAGTCCAGGGTGCCGTTGAGCAGTTTCAACCCACCGAACGTGGTGGTGTTGGAGATGCGAGTGATTGATTCGATGGCCGAATCGATCTGCAACTGGTTGGCGGCGCGTTCATCGGCACTGGTGGCGCCGGTGTTGGCGGACTCGACAATGAGCGACTTGATGCTGTTCAAGAGATCGCCGACTTCGGCCAGCGCGGCTTCGCCGGTGGCGATGACGCTGGAGGCACGGTCAGAGTTCTTGACGGCCGTGCTGACACCTTGAATATCCGAGCGGAGACGCTCGGAGATGATCAGGCCAGCGGGATCATCGGCACCACGATTGATGCGCAGACCCGTGGAGAGACGCTCGAGGCGAAGGTTCAATTCCTTCGAGGTCTTCTGCAGGTTGGATTGGGCGATGACGCTAGAAATGTTCGTATTGATGCGGCTCATGGCAATCCTCCGTGATTGCGCCGGGCCAGGCCGGTGGACTGTGATGCACGATCAGAACGCAACGCTGAAACGACGAGGAGAGACAATGGAAGGGTGAGGAACATCATGATCCTGCCTTCCGTCCTCGGTTGACTCCGGTGGAACTGTTGGTTGAGGCCCCGGGGACCGGCGTCGCACGGCCAGCATCCCGAACCGCGTGCACACTCTGCGCGAGCTTGAGCTCACGTGCAGGAGCAACATCCGCGCCCGGCACTCGTGCAGCGATTGCGCGAGTTGCGGACTTGGCCGGGCCAGGCAGTATGCTGCCCATGGGCCCAGTTGCCCCAGCCACGGGGGAAAGCGAGGCAAGGTCGGTGCGGTCGATCCGCGCGGCCTGCTCATTCTCCCGTCGAATGGCCTCGTAAACCTCTTTGCGGTGAACGGCGATGCGTGTGGGGGCGTTGATCCCCACGCGCACCTTGTCACCGCGGATATCAACGACCGTGATCTCGATCTCGTCGCCGATCATGATCGTTTCGTCGCGTTGTCTGGACAGAACCAGCATGTGGGGCTCCCGAATCCGTTCAGGGCCTTTCTCCCGTGCCACGCACCGACGGTGCGTACAAAGGCAAGAGAGTCTCCTCCGTGAGTGCGTGCTGAGGTAGGTTCATCATGCGGGCACGCCCGCCGCATGACTAAAGAGCATCAGGCGGGAATGGCCCGCGGCTGCGAGGTCGTCCTGACCTGGGCAGCCACGTTCACCAATGGGTGGCGGGTGGTCCACTTCTTTTCCGCCAGAACCAATTGCTCGCCCGTGCGGGTGAGCGTGTTGATCACAAGCGGCCCCTGCAGGTTGCCCGTCAGGGTTTCGTCGACCTTGTTGACGATGACAAAGACCTGAGCGTCTTCAAGCTTGCCCAGGCAGAGTTCATCCATCTGCTCGGCACGGATGGGCACGGCATATTCGGGCGCGAAAAGCGATGGATCAGTAATCACAAACGCCAAGGCCGGCTCATCCAGCGATTGCAGCCAGAAGAAGCAGGCATCTTCGCTGGGCTCAAGCAGGCAGAAACGCCTGTTATTGCCAAAGCCAAGAAGGCCCTTGGGAAACGTGATCACGCGATCTTCTCGAATCTCGATGGTTCCGAACCGAGTCGTACGTACTTCCATGACGTCCGCTCCACCTTTCCGCGGCCTACGCACTCCAGCGATCTTCCCCGTGCGCATCCTGCACACGGGGCGGCATCCTTGCCTTGTGCCACTACCCAGGCCGGCCGGACAGTGGCGGAAATCAATTCTCCTCAGCGATCAGCCGAGGTAATCCATGAGCGACTGCTGCCTCCCCACTGCCGTCACCTGCAACGCCGCCGAGAGCTGGCTCTGCAGAAGTGAGAACTGGGTGGCCGCAGCGGTAAAGTCCGTATCCTGCAAGGTGCTGCGCACGCTTTCATCAAGCGTGTCACGGTCCTGCTGGAAGGCGTCGGCTTGTTCCACCCGCTTGGAGTAGCTGCCGACCAGCCCTCGCGTTTCCGCGAGAGCACCTGCCGCGTCGCCCAACTTCTCTCCCGCAAGTGAGATGCCAGACGTGTCATTGCGCCTGAGCGCATCGCGCAGATCGATCAATTGTGTGAAAAGATTGTCAACCCGGATCTTGGCTCGATCCTCCCCTAAAAGGGTGGATGTGGTGACGTCGTACGTGGAGTCGAGCAAGCCCAGATCCTCTGCGGCTTGAGAGTTGTTCAACGAACGAACCGAAAGGGCCGCGGAAAACGCGGACTCTTGAATCAATGCGATGCCGTTGCTTGCCGGATTCACCGCCGCAACCAATGCGTCTGGTGCAAGACCGGCAGACACGAGCTGCGGCGCGACTTGTGCATTGATTCGATCGATAACGCTCTGCACGGTGAGCATGTCCTGCGGACGCAGATCGATGGTCAATTCGGTCCCGGCAGAATTACCGAGAGTGATCACCATGTCGGTGTTGAGACTCGCATCGATCTGACCGGATGTCGGATTCGTGCGGCCATCCACGATGTGAACACCGCGACCATCATTCAGATCCGTAATTCGGGTTGCGCCGGTGAAAGTGCGGATTCCGAGGGCCTGTGCGGTGGTGTCGGTCGAGGAGACGTTCTCAATGCTCAAGGCCTGGGCGGCACTGCCAGCGACTTCGTTGAAGATGTCTATTCCGTTGCCCGCCTGATTGATGCGGACACGCAACCCAAGATTGGTGGACTCGATGAGATTTCTCACATCCTCGATGGTCGATGCACCGCTCAGATCCACAACGGCGCTGTACCCCATGCTCTTGACGCGAATACTGCCCAACGCTTCGGACAGCCCCCCTAAAGAGGTGATAGGCGTAGTCATCGTCAGGCGAGGTGAGAGACTCAATCCGTCTGAAACCGACTGAGAGAAGGTGAGAGGACCCGTTGAGCTCGTCAAGCCAAGATCCGCGGCAGTCGTCACCCCGATAAGGTCAAAAAACTCGATTGTCGCGCCAGCCGCGGCATCAATCGACAGGGATTCACCTGATACCCCCACCCCACCAGCATCAAGCACGACCGTTCCTTGGCGAGTGGCTTCAGCTTCGATGGCGGCCTGCAGGCGACGCGCGACGGCGTCAACGGTGTCAACGCCAGTCAGATCAACTGACACGCTAGCTTGCCCATTCACGCTGAATTCCAGCGTGCCCAGTGAAACGCCAAGTCCGCGCGCACCGTTGACGTCGCTGAGACGAGTCGCAGTAGTCAGCCCGGGATCGAGATCCACAAGTCCTTGCATGCGGCCTGAGACCCCACCCAGCATGGTCCCCCCACCAAGGGTGATCGGCACGGAGCTGGCTGATCCGAGCTCTGCGAGCATGCCGTCACCTTGACCCTGATATCGATATCCACCGAGGAATTCCCGAACGGGCGGGGAAGAGATGATGCCACCACCCAGCACGTAACCAGTTTCACTCGTGCGCTGCGAAATGGAAAGCAAGGATGCAATCATCTGATCCACGACTGTGGCCTGCTGTTCACGCTCGGCTGCGGACGACCCAACATTCACCTGGGTCGAAGCAATGTCACGAGCTTCGATAGCCAGATCCCCCGCGTCTTTGAAGCTGGAATCGAGGACCGCCAGCGAAGCTGAGGCATTCTCCATGTTTCGCTTCAGCTGCGTGCTGGCATTCAGTCGTCCGTTGATGGCGCTGATCAGTGCCGCCTTCACCGAGTCGTCGCTGAAGCGTGTGACCGTTCGCCCTGTGGACAACTGTTCCTGCACACGGCCGATCGCAGACTGCGACCTGGTGATATGCGACAGCGACACCTGACTTTGCCAGAGATCGGGCGAACGAGTGATGCCAAAGGAGGGAATACTCATAGTTAGACTCACACCAGCTGCATGAGGGTTTGCATCAATTCATCGCACACACTGATCAACCGTGCCGCACCCTGATACTGCCTCTGGTACTGCATCAGGTTCAACGACTCCTCGTCCGTCGATACGCCGCTGACGTTGGCGCGTTGTCCTTCAAGATTTGCTCGCACCGTTGTCGATGCCTCGGCGTCAATCCGGGCCGTCGCCGCGCGATCGCCAACTCGCTGCGCGGTATCGCTCCATGAAGACACGATTGAGGCCCCTCCCAATGCAGAGTTGGGCTCATCGCGTAGGCGGGCAATCGCAAGTGCCGTTCCGTTCTCAACCAAGTTGCCCGATGCATCCCAACGGCCAGCGACCAGACTGGATGGAGACGTCACCAGATCACTTCTGACGGAAAGTGATGACGCTGTCGTGCCAGTGAAATACGAATTGACCTGCAACGCCGCGAGCACGTTGGATGAATCATCCTGAAATGCAAAGGCATAACCTGAATCAGAGGTGATGGTCAGCTTCCCTTCACTGGAAAATCCGGCATTCAAGCCCGGAACGGCATTCAGTGCAAAGACAATGTCCTGCGCTGTCGTATCGTCGTCGGTTCCGGGCAAGCCGGCATCGGTCAAGCCGTCAAGATCGACGCGAATCTGAACAGTGCGAGTTTCGCCAGTCGCCGTGTTCTTCATCTGCACCTTGAATGAGCCGTCCTGCGGCACGTATGGCAAAGCTGCCATGGTCTGGTTTGAGGCACTATTCAAGGCCAAAGCTCGGTCCGCAGTGGCAAATGCGACCTGGCTTGAAGTGCCGGTCAGGCCCTGAGCATTGGTTCCCGTCGAGTGATACCGATTGACATTGAACGCAAGCTGAGACGCAATGCGATCTAATGATGCCAGCGTGTCGCCCAAGCCATTCACACGCTGCTCAACTAGTGCGCCGATTGACCCGCCCAGCATGTCGATTCTCTCAGCGCTATTGCGCGTGACGATGCGCGCCTCACTGCTTCCGTCGTCTCCGCTTGTGAAGGACAACTCCAACCCTCTTGACCGACCACCGAGGATGACCGGAGTGCTTCCCACCAGTACATCGATCGCTCCATTCTCATGCTCGACGGTGGAAACGCGCATCAGCGACGACAGCTCAGTCAGCGCGATGTCCCGCTGATCGCGCAGCGCACTGGCCTCGTTACCACCCTGCTCGTTCCCAGCAATCGCCGTGTTCAGATCGGCGATCTGTCCCAAAATCGTGTTTGCGCGACTGACTGAGGCCGAGAGTTGACCATCAATCTGCGATGTCTGACTGCGCAGATCCGAGCGCAGACGCGAAAGATAGTTGGAGAGTTGCTGCCCCTGCTGAACCACCGAAGCACTGGTTCGTGTGCCGTTGGCTCGTTCACTCCAGGTATTGAAGAACTGGCTCAACTGATTGGAAAGATCACCATCGCCGATGGTGCCGAGAACACTTTCAATCTGCCCCATCAGCAGCGAATTCTGATTCGCGCTCGCCTCATCGCTGATCGCTCCCCGGAGTCGATGTTCGATCGCCTGATCGACCTGACGACGCACCTGACTGATCCTGACACCCCGTCCAGCCGCACCCGCGGCATCAGCGCCTGCACCCTGAATGGGTTCCATGCGTGCGATCTGTCGCGCGTAACCCGCAGTCCCCGCGTTGGCAATGTTGTTGCTGGTGACAGAGATCCCGGCCTGGCTGACAGCCAGAGCCGACCGACCAATCTGCATTGCATTGGACAGACTCATCGATTTCCTCTCAGCTTCGCATATCCACAGCCAACGCAGCGCGATGAGCATCCACGCGCCCCGTGCGCCCATACACGCCTGCGGTCGACAACTTCTGAACCACTAGCCGCATCAAACTGTCGACGTGCGTCGCCAGCTGCATCGCTGCCTGCCCGAGGGCAGACTGCTCGGTGCGAACTCTCGTCATGACGATGCGCAGTTCCGATACTTGTGCCAGCAGAAAGTCTCTGGCGTCCGATTCCAGCGGCTCAACCGCCTTTGCCATATCAGAAAGAGTAATCGGCCCGCTCCGCAAGGTGTTTCCGGCGCAGACCTTCGCGAGCGCTGTTCGTGTCGCTTCCAACGCCGCAATCTCTTCCATCAATGCCTGCTGAGCATTCAGCGCCTGGGCCATGTCATCGAGACTTGCTCGCCGCACAGCGTCACGATGTGCTTGTACGGCCAGCAGCATGCGCTGATGCGCATGCAGGAAATCAGCGATGAGCTTACTCACCTGCGCAGCCATGTCTCGAGACGGCACGTTCGCCGAATTCGTTGATGCCTGATGCTTGGCTTTGAGTTGAGTGGTCACGATTGGATCTCCGTCATTCCCCTGTTAACCTCGGTCGGCTGCTGCTGCTGCGACAGACCAGCAGCCTTGAGAAGACGCCGCTCCACACTTTCCACGATTCCCCAACGACCCCGACTCACCATGTCCAGGGCCGTTCGTTCATCCATCAACGCTCCAAACTGCTTCTCTGCCTGAGTCGCACCAAAAGGTGGCGTGTCGTCACGCATCTCTCTCGCCTGCTTGAGCAATGGCTGCACCAGAGATTGGGCGATGTACTGCACCGATACGTCGCGAATGCGCGAACGTAACTGGCTCACCTTCTCCGACTCTGGCTGATACTGGAGCAGGTTCTGCTGGCGGCTCAATACGGCTGCAAAGCTGCCTTGGTCCCGGCCTGGCGCACTTGCCTGACGAACAGGCAACGTGGCGTCGGCCGAATCGGAGAACCCTGAGGAGATGGATGCAGTGAAACTCATGGCGTTCAATCTATCACGATCCGTGCCTTCAATGACCCGGTCTTGTGCAGCATCTGCAGAATTTCGATCTGATCAGAGACTGAGATATCAAGTTGCTTGAACGCCGCAGTCAGGTCGCTCAATCGAAGGGAATCGGCGGGGTTTGTAATCGGAATTTCTGCCCTAGCCCAACGATCTCGAAGCACGAGAGGGTTGTCCTGCGTAGGTGTCGGGGCAGGCGTTGTTGAGGTGATCACCAGAGATTTGTGAGTGATGGCAACAGGACCGATGGTGACGTTGCCGGTCAGAATGATGGCTCCATTGCGTTGATTCACCACCACAGTGGCCGGCATCGCATTGGTGTTCACCGGCGCTTTAAGCACATCGCGCATGAAGTTCGCCCGCTGCACTCGTTCTGATTGCGGCACCATCACCCGCACACTGCGATCATCAACGGCAACGGCGATTCGCCGGCCTTCGCGAACTTGAGACGGGTCGCCGGACTCGGCGTTGATCGCCTCAGCAATCGCTGCGGTGGTTCCCCAGCCGACAAAGTGGGGCTCAACGACCAGCTCAAACTCGTCCCCCACCGGCTCCATCTTGATGTCCGTCACCAGCTGCGCACCGGTGCGAACTCGACCGCTGGTCGTGATGGTGGGATCGTCCAGTTCAATCTGGCCCTCGGCAAAGGCATAGATCTCCGGATCGTTCTTGAATGGACCCCGCAACGCAGTGAGATACAGACGCCCGCCTCGCAGACTCGAACAACTGCCCAAGGTGGACACAGACACGTCGTAGGTATCGTTGGTCAAGGCGCCGGTCTCGGGCAGCCGGCACATGACCTGCACAAGGGCAACCGACTTCCCCTTCTCCAAGTCGGACATCTTCCCGATCGGAACGCCCTGGTTCTGCAGCATCGCAGCAAGAGGCCGGGCCATGGCAAGCTCCTTGCCATCATCGCCGGTCTTGTTCAGACCCACCACCAACCCGACGCCCTGCAGCACGCTGCGACCCTGCCCGCTCAACCGCGCAAAGTCCTGCACAGTCTGAGCGCTCGCGGGCGCGGCACACTCCGTCAGCATTGCGCACATCAGCAGGATCTGCGCACATCCTCGGGCTAGTTGCTCACGTCGAATCATGTTGCGTGTCTCCGCCACGGAGCTGAGGCCATCGAGGCCCGCTCACCTGAACGAGAACGCAATCAGCGTGCCGAATCCTCGGAATTCAGAATGCAAACAGGGCTTCAATGATCCGCGGAATCCAACCCTTGGTTGCCGCGTCCTTGACCTGCCCTTCCTGCTGCGAAATCAAAGTCAATTCTGCCAACTGGCTGGAGAGCACCGTGTTGGCGTTTGAAACATCCTCGGTGCGACATTGCCCACTCATCACAATGCTCTGGTGCTCTTCGTTCTTCTGAATGGTCTTGCGAGCTTCCAGCACCAGGATGCCGTTGGGCTTGACATCGATGACTTTGGCGGTGATGCGAGCACTGAACCGATCGCTGCGGTCGTACGTGCCCTCCCCTTTGAACTTCTGCTTGCTGTCGATCCCGAGTTCCGCCGAATTGTCATTTCCACCACCCTGCAATTGCAGGTCCAATAGCGCTTCAAGACTGGGGAACTTGCTCAACCCAGCAGAATTGTCATAGTCCTTTTTGGTATCGAGGGTCTGCTTGCTGCTTTCGCGGCTGGTTTCATCCACGATAATCGTGACCTGATCGTGAATCTTGAATGTCTTGGGCTTGGGCGGATCGATGTAAGTCATGCTCACTTCTTTGAGCATTGCCCCGGGATCCACCTCGCCTCGCTCGTTGACAGCCACTTTGGGCTTGCGCAGATACAAACTCTGGCCACAGGCAAGCGAAGCCGGCCCACCCAGAATACACGCAATCAACAACATCTGAGCGACTGGCTTCTTCATGGTTCACTCCCGGAATCTGCGGCAGCATCGCCGACTGTCATCATGGCTCGACCTGATGTCTCGACTCTGGCCAGAAAGCTCCGCGTGTCCTTGCGATCGCGTACATCCAACGGGGCAAATTTGATCACCTGACCAACTTTCCCCGTCTCCAGGGCACGGGCCTGCATTTTGACGACAAATTGACCGGAAATGCAGTGCACTGTGACAACCTGACCCTTGCGCACCGCTATGGCGGGCTCAACATCACCTTTCAGCAGGGTGGCTCCACCGGCGATCTTGGAAAGTTTGACAGCAGATCCAGTCGCATCGGCGACATCCAGAGGTTGTTTGGTGAGTGCCAGCCACTCGGTCCGCGCCGTGAACATGGCTGGTTCGAGCACGTCTCCTCGCCGCAACGGTGCAATGGTCGCGACAACCGTCCTCTCCACCTCAACCCCGATTCGAATCGTCATGCTGTTGCCAAGCAGGTACTCGCCGTCCGGTTGCTTGCGATACACCGTCACCTGCACGGGCACCCGATCCGCGATCGCCAGCACCTTGATATCGATCTTGGCTTCATGAGCATTGGTCGCCAGCACACGACGATCGGCCTCGTCAAAGGTGAGCCGCGTCTGGGCTGCGTTGATCCCAAGCAACCCAGGCAATCGCTCAATCACGACTGATTGAATACTCCCCTGATTCGGTGACTCCGGAACTGGTGGGAGCGCGGCTTCCACGATGGGCGATGCAGGCGGCTCGACTTCCGATGCCACTGTCAACGTGCATGCCGAGCCGTGAAAGGCAACTCTGCCTGCGTTCAACGTGCCACGACGCGCCGCACCAGCAGCGTGAACTAGTTCCATCACGCTGTCCAAGGTGAACCGTGGTCCCGGGACCTGCGAAATCGACTCCGCCAGAACCACCTTTAAGAGCTCTTCCTTCTGGGGTCCATCGACTGAGGCAACCATGCCAAGCGTGATTCTTCCTGGCATCACTCTGGCCGCCGACAGCAGACGAACAGAATCCACTTCGGATTCAGGTGCAACCGCTCGAATCGATTCCGCTGAAGCGCAGCAGATCGAACCCAACAACACACCGTACAGAATGAATAGTGCTCGAATCATCGCTCATGCGCTCCCATCATTCATCCAAATCCATCAGTTACGGAGCTGCGAAACAGAGCGAAGTGCCTCATCAGCGGCTTTGATGCTCTGACTGTTGAACTCAAACGCCCGCTGTGTGCGAATCAACTCAATCAGTTCGCGTGTCGGATCGACGTTGGATGACTCAAGCATGCCTTGCTTGATTCCGCCGCGGCTGTCAGTGCCGGGAACCCCGACCAGCGGATTCCCGCTGGCCTTGGACTCGATGAACAGGTTCTCGCCGATCGAAGTGAGGCCCGCCACGTTCACGAAATTGGCGGTCTCGATGGCACCAATCTCCTGCGGCTCAGTCTCGCCGGGAAGCGTGGCAAAGATCTTTCCGTCGGTTGAGATGGTTACCCTTGTCGCATTCTCTGGAATGGTCGTCACTGGAAGCAATCGCCGCCCCTGATCGTTTGCCAGAACGATTTCACGATCACTGTTCAGTGTGAAGTTGCCCGCTCGCGTGTACGCCGTGTTGCCCAGTTCGGGCTCCACAGAAACCTGAAAGAAGCCCTTTCCCTGAATCAGGATGTCCAGTTCATTGCCAGTCACCTGCGGAGCACCTTCAACGAAGGACTTCTGCGTGCCGCTCACCTTGACACCCAGACCGACATACAGCCCGGTGGGTCGCTGATCGCCATTGGCGTTTTCCGCACCCGGCTGCCCCTTTTCGAGGTACAGAAGGTCTTGAAAGTTGGTTCGGTCACCCTTGAATCCGACCGTGTTGATGTTGGCCAGATTGTTGGCGGTTACGTCCAGCGCGGTGTTGAGTGCGCTGAGGGCACTCGAAGCGGATTGAAGTGCATTGATTGCCATGTCTCGTCGTCTCCATCAGATTGCTTCGCGCGGCGGTGCCCGCGATCAGCTCAACCGTCCGAACACATTGATGGCCCGATCCATGGTGCGGTCATGCGCCTGGATCATTCCCGCATTGCCAGAAACATCGCGAGCGGCTGATTGCATGCTCAGCAGCGCCTTGACCTCGTCCACTGAACTTTGCTCGATCGCACCCTGAACCAGCTTTCCACTCGCAGGCCGCTTGGAACTCATGGTCACGCTGTCTGCCCCGAAAAGACCCTCACCCCTCTTGATCAATCGGTCCTTGTTGGGAAACTCGACAAATGCCAGCCGGGCGATCCGCTCATTGTTCTGAATGATCGTTCCATCCGGTTGGATCTTTACCGTTGCCTCATCGGAAATGGTGATAGGACGATTCTGCTCATCAAGCACCGGCAACCCGCTGGTGGCCTGAACCAGCACGCCTTGCGCGTTGCGCAAGAAACGCCCGTCTCGCGTCACTCCAATGATGTCCGAGCGGCTGTCGCCTGATTCCTTGACCAGAAAGAATCCGTCCCCTTCGACACCCACATGGAACGGGTCACCAGTCGTTTCAAGTGATCCTTGGGAAAAGTCGAGTCGATTTCGATCTAGCAGCAGGCCGCCACCGAGCCGCTCAAGCAGCTGATTGGAAGGCATTTGCATGAGCCCGTCTTCCGTCCGCACAGCATCGCGCTGCCGGGTGAGCGGGTAATCCGCTTTGAAGCCAGCCGTCCCCACATTCGCGAGATTGTTGCTCCAGACATCCTGGCGATACATGGATGTCAGCAGTCCAGAGGCCGAGATTTGCAACCCGTAATTCACACCTTCGCTTTACGCGAAAGGCGTGCCACCTCGATGCAGTTTCATCGGGGCAGCGTCGCCCCCCCGGAAGCGGGGGGAGCGGCGTTCGGCCGCAAAGCCGCTTTCGGGGCGATCTTCAAACGCCGCACGGTCAGCGCCGTCAATTCACGACCATCTTCGATCGCCTTGCCGCTCATCCGCAGGTCTTCCTGAAACTCAAAGTTCTTCAACATACCAGACGCTGATTCAACCTCAATGAGCCCCTGTCGACGGCTGCCCACCACCTTGACGGGCGCATCAGCCTTTTCCGGAGTGATCTTTCCTTCCATCGTCACCACGGCCACACCGTCCATCAGGCGAGTCAGAGAATACTCGTCTCCAATCACTACTTTCCCGGTGCTCAGCGAAACTGGTTCCTCAACGCGCCATCGTTCGGCGAGTTGAACCGGTCGATTGGGGACTCGCGCGGTCGTCAGGACCGGCCCCAGCAGTTCTCGCAACGCACCGACATTGAAAATGGCACTGCTGAGGGGGTTGCCCTGAGCCGCCTCAAATGCCTGCCCCCCCACCGCTCGCACCAGATTGCCCTTGCTATCCACAAGAATCGTGAAAGACGTGCCGATCAGCGGTTTGATTGCCGATTTGATCGGGGTTTCCTCAGCCAGACGCTTGTTTGTCTCTTCGTTGTACACCGGGCTCGGAGCCAGTGTGCTGTCGAAGAAAACATTTGCCCCACGCCCGTTCAGGTCCAACTTCACTTCATCTATCCGCACTTCAAAGCTGCATTCGCCGGTCGGATCCGCCGTCAGACACGTCAGCGTCAGGACCAGCTGCTGTTGTGTGCGCAATTCGCCGGACTCATTCGGACGCTTGCTGTCTTGCTTGTTCTCCCTGACGTCCATGCCAAACCACAACTCCTGCGTCCACCCCTTCACAAACCGCGGCGTCAGAACCACAGGCGGCGGCGGCATTTCCGGACCAAAACTCAGCGGTCCGATTGCTGGTTCCGGGGGCTGAACGATGGGTTGAGGTGGGGTTGCCTCAGGCCGATCCTCTGGATTCTTCCACTGGGCGGTGGCTCCCGATGTCAGGCACGCCACAACCAGGCACGCGTGAAACCCCGACCACACTCCGCTCAATTCTCGCCGTTTCTCTCGCTGCATATCTGAACTTTATGTCACTTGCTCCCGGCGGTCAGCCGGGTGATCTTTGTGTTGTTCGTTTGCGTGAAACTGACGGATTGCCCGCCCGGTGAGGCCTCCAGCACGATCGACTGATTCACTTCCATGGTCTGAATCATGCCACGATCGGTATCCCACTTCATGCGGCCGGAATAATCACTCTTCTTCAGTTTCACCCCCAGCGACTGCCCCATCTCTCCGGATTCAGAATCCAGCACCAGCTTGCCCTGGATGGGCACATCCGCCACATTTCCAACGTGGGAGGCCAGCTTGTAGTCCGTCGTCATGTTCAGGCGTCCAAACGGCGAATCAATCACGTCCCGAGTCGTCCAAGTCTGCCCCACCGTGGCTTCGCCGCTGGATTTGCCAGGGGTCGTGATCGGACTCAGGAGCATCTGCACCCCCGAGACGGATCCCAGTTGCCCGGCAACCCCTCCCATCGCACTGTCTCCAACCTTTTCGGTTCCCTTCACCGAGGTGATGTTCCCATTAGCATCAAAGACAAGAGTAAATGACTGCCCAACCAGCGGCCTCAAGGCACCAGCCAGCGGATTCTGAGCGTCCTTGCTTGCGGGGGATGTGCTATCAAACGTCCCATCAGCACCATCAATCCCAGCACCCTTCAACGAGGCCTTCAGACTCTCGATCTTCATTTCAACGATTGAGTTCTTCTCTTCCTTACCCGTGCACCGCAGCGAAATCACCATCTCGCGACTGCTCGAACTGTCCTGATTCAGTCCCGATTCACCAGCCAGAGACGTCTTGGTCATTTCTTGGGTGGAAAGGCGCAGCCGGACATCCTCGCCCACCTTGAATCGGGGCCGAAGGTCAACTTTGGCACTTCGTCCCCGCTCTGGCTGATGAGCCGCGACTCGTTCATGCATCGAAACGGAAGCTGCTGATGTCGGAGCCACCACAAGCAAACTCATTCCGATTCCAAGCATGATTCGTGCAACAGTTCGCTTCATCGCAGGTCTCCTGAATTGCCGCCTATGAAGGTGATACCGGCCAGCACGGTGGCGGTTCCAGACATTCGTCAGACTCGCCCGTTGTTCGAAAATGACTGTACAACAGGCAACTTTGACGTGCCGGCATCAATCATCGTCCGATGACCAGCAACTGCTGCATGAGTTCATCCACAGTTCGAATGACCCGCGAATTGGCCGAAAATCCCGTTGACGCCTGCACCATCTTGATGAACTCGTTCGAAAGGTCCACATTCGACAGTTCCAGCGAGCCGGACACGATTGTGCCCGCGCCCAGTGAACCGGGATTCAGAATCTGAGCGTTGCCGCTGTCGGCCCCGACTCGATACGTGTTGTTGCCATCATCCACCAGCCCTTCATTACTTGAGAACTTCGCAACGACCACTCGTCCGAGGGTTCGCGTCAGGCCGTTGGAGTAGCTTCCGGTAATCGTTCCATCTGCGCCGATTCCGAATCCGGAAAGTGAGCCAATCGGTGAACCATTACGAAAGACCGCAGCCAACTGGGAAGTGTCATCCGCCAGCGCCGTCACGTTTCCATCTGATGACGAGAACGAAAGCTCGAATGTGAGAGGCGTTCCCGCGCCTGTTCCATCCAGATCCACATTGACCGTAACAGGATCTGTCGTGAGTAATTGCCCGGCGGTGTCAAAGGAAACCGTTCCAGTCGTCAGTTGACGACTGGGGTCCGTGTCATTCCCAGATTCCAGGAAGTATCGCCACGTCGTCCCCGCATTCGAGCGGCTCTCCGCGACCAGCGTGACATCCACCACAACTTCGGAACCCAGAGAGTCAAATGTCACAAAGCTGGTTCGAACGCTTTCACCGTCCGCCGCGACGGCCTTGTTCGGCACAAATGGTGAACGGACCAGAGTCCCGTTCGTGTCCAGCAATCGAAAGTCCGAGGCATCCACACGTAGGTCATTGGCCGATCCCGTGTTCCCGACAATGGTGATGTTGCCCGTCGCCGGATCAACCGTCACTCCAGGAGTTCGACCATCCGGATTCGCCCCCGTTGTCGAATCGATGCCCAGCGAATCAGCAAGGAACTGATTGAGATCCGCAACGGTCGTTGTCGACGTGATCAGTAATGATCGTGCCGGCAATACCTTGCTTCCCTTCTCTGCATTCTGCACCTGCAACGACTGGCCTGCGGAAAAGAGGGCGGTATCAGAACCCGGCTGAGACGGGTCCTCCAGATCGACCAATCGAGTCGTCGCTTCCACACGATTGCCCGTCCCCGGTGCCGGGTTTGCCGTCGTGATCGCCACGAATCCCGTGGTTTCCGTGCCTGAGAGTGTGATCCGTGCGCCACGCGTGGGGAGGTCACCAGATGCATTCAGGTTTCCGCTCATGTGCACCTGAGTGGTTGCAATCGCCACCGAATCGCGACCAAGAGGGATCGAAATCGGTTGCAGCTGACCATCAATGATGTTGTACTCGCTGTCAACGCCGTAACCCAGAACGCGTGCGCCACCAATAGTGACCAATTCATCCGCTGCATTCTTGCCGAAACTTCCATCACGCGTGTACTTTTGAACTCCGCCATCACTGATGACAAAGAAACCATCCCCATCAATCGCCAGATCGTTGGAGTTTCCTGTCGCCGAGATTGTTCCTCCCACGTGTTGCTTCTGTATGCCACCGACCTGCACACCCAGGCCGATCTGACTCGGATTCGTGCCACCTGAATTTTCCGTGGGTGCCGTCCCCTCCGAAAGATTGCGGCTGAACATGTTGGAGAATAGCGTCCGGCTCCCCTTGAACGCCGTGGTGTTCACGTTCGCAACATTGTTGCCGATCACGTCCAGTGAACGCGAATTGGCGTTCATCCCGGAAAGCGCGGCGTACAGAGCAGTTGTCGATGCCATAAGAGATCTCCGAGTACAAATGGAGCAACCGCCGGATCTTCCCGACTACGCCGCAGACTTCATCGCCGTCAGAATGGTCCGCAAAGTCTGATTCAGGCCGTGCTGAGATCGAAGCGGATCACTGCCAATCGCCGGTGCCTGAGCAGCCCCGGCCGCTGCTGCATCCAGATCAATCAGTGCATCGATTCCAAGCAGCGGCTCGTGGTTGGCCGGTTGAACTGATGTGACCTGACGCACACCTATATCGACAGTGTACATCATCCCCTGCATCCGCACCGCCACCTGCGTTGCGCCGCGTGACTCCGCAAGGTCAGCGGCCTTTGACAACGTGGCAATCTCACCGCTCGAAAGCTCGTGTGCGAGCCCCCGCGCTGATGTCACCTGAGTGCCGCTGGAAATCTGACCTTGCTCCACTTTTGATAAGAGTGAGGCAAAGTCCATCCCCTGCGCCGGCGTCGCGCTCACGCGCACAGATCCAGCAGGTGATGCAAGACCAGCCAGCCGCTGCAACAGAGCAGCCGAAAGACTCATGCCACACCTTCAGGGTTGATCGTGTCAACATTCGACATGCGAATTCGGGCTCCTCCGAGCATATTGAGAACCGTTCCCTCATTCGTGCGGCTGACACTCTTCACGATATCTGTCACCCGCGCATTCTCCATGCTGACACCACTCACACTCAGCCCGATCAGACCCGAAGCGCTCGCCATCTCATTCTGACTGACCAGCGATTTCAGATTGGTCGAAAGATCCAGATCAGATTGAATGCCCCGGATCATCGACACTTGCTGCAGCAGTGCGTTGGTGTCAGTCGGATTGCTCGGATCCTGCCGCGCAAGCTCGGCAAAGATCAGCTTGGTGAAATCTTCCGCGGTCATCGCTGAATAACCCGTCGCCTTTGTAGAGGATGTGCCCGACGAGTTGGTCAGTGCATCAACAGTCGCCATATCGCTTCCTTTACGCCAAAGTGCTTAACGCGAGCCGCGAGCCATCCCAGCAGAATGCCGGGTCGTGCAAGATCAGGACCGTCTGGTCTTGATCTGACAAATCGGTATCCGCAACATGCTCGTGATCCTGACGACCACCGCCTGCATGAGAGGTGTCCCGCTGTTCTGAAGCTCGGCCGTCCTCCCGCCCTCCGGCGGCTGACCCCGTTCCAGGGTCCGGGTCGATTCTGGGATCGTGCACGACTTCCAGTCGTTCCACCACGATCCCACGCGCTTCCAGCGCGTGCTGCAGCCCATCCACCTGCCGCTTCAGCAAGTCGCATGCCGAATCGGTCGAGCACGTCAGCATCCCGCGCACGCCGCTGGCTCCAAATCGCAAATCCACGCGTACTTTGCCCAGTGCTTCAGGGCGCAGCACAACCGTGACCGCATCACCCTTATTGCGCAGCGCCGCAATCACCCCGCGCAACGCTTGCGCCTGAACCCTCTCAGAACCAGCACCACCTTCAACTGGCTTTCCTTGCACACGCACGTCGCGGCCCTGCAGTCGGTCCCCCGCAAGCGCGGTCTCAGGCACCGCCGAAATCGCACTGGCCGTCGCTGTGCTCGCGGCACCCGATCCTCCGCCAATCGCTATTGCTGTCACTGCGGATGAAGTCGTTGCCACAGGTCGCACGATCGACGCCAAACCCGCAGAGGCGGCCGTGATCGCCGTCCCCTGACCGGCTCGTACCGCATGATCAGATAGTCGAACGACATCAAAACCTCTGGGAGCCGCTTCAGGCACACTCCGAGGCGACCTGGTCGCCGACTCCGCACCGCTTGTGCTCTGCCAGTCACCTTCATCCATTTCAATGGAATGTGGTGTTCCCGAGGGTTCACTTCGACGCGACTCAGGTTTGACCTCACTCCGCACATCCACTTCACCCGCTTCGGCCTGCTCAACTTCGGCCTCGTGCACACCCGCCGAATGCAGATCGTGCTCGACCTCCGCCATCATCCCCAAGGGATCCTGACCCCGGGGCGGACTCGACATCATCTTCAGGATTGCCTGCTGAGATGGACTGAGATCCGCAATCGAATCCAAGTCGCCATCCTTCTTGGGTGCCAATTGCGCCTGCGGCGCATCTTCTCCGGAGTCCGTGAACACGACGAACGAACTGACCGCTGGCACACTCACCGCCGCGCTCATCATCGAATCAAACGCGATCGTCGCCTCATCACGTGCGACATCGCGATTCTGACTTGCGCGAGGTGGATTGTGAACAGATTGAACACTCGCCATACCCGTCTCCGGGCCATGGCATCATCCGCCTGCACGCGCAGAATCCCCTGAAACAGGGAGTGCCGTACCTCGCGGCTGAGATCCTCGTGCGTTGGGAAGCACGACGGTGCCAAAGGCCCGCAACCGTTCAAGCAAATCTGCTGCCAGAGCGGGATCTTCCTTCTGAAACTCCGAAATCACTTTGGCCCTGGAACGATCTTGCATCGCGTTCAGATACCCCACCACCCGCTTCAACCCGCTTTCGGTGGGTCTGGGCGCAGAACCCGCCGCAGTTGAAGCACCGGCATCCACCAGCATCTGCGCAAGAATGTTGCGTGCCTCCGCAGGTTTGACAGCTTCCAGCACGCCAACCGTCTTCTTGAACTGCGGACTGCTTTCACCCGCTTCCAGCCCAGCCCTCGCCTCCGCTCGCTCCTTGTCAATCTCCGCCTTTGCAGCCAGAAACTGCGATTTGGCCTGATCCAAAGCAGTCGTCAGGTCAGCGACTTCGCGCTCCAGTCGGCGCACTTTCTGACGCTCCAATTCGGCCGCCTGATCGCGAATCGTCAACGCGGCTTCCGCAGTCAAAGGCGGTGCCTCACGACGCGATCTTTCCTTCGCTTCAGCAAGCGCCACAGTCGCCGCAGCTTCGTCGGCCTTCTTCTTGGCCGCCTCATCGGCCAAAGTCGGCGAAAGCACCTCCCGCACCGCACGAACTCGATCCATGTTCAGCCGATCAGACACGCGCAACCATCCCGCAAAGCACACAAGTGCAATCAGGTTTGCCACCGCAATGACGCTCAAAATGGTCCAGATCGATTTCATGTCAAATCCTTCCCGAACTCGCACTCATGTATCGGCATGATCTGGTTCAACTCCCCATCGCCCCCGACGCATCCCTCTTCCTCACCTTGTGCACTTCGAATCGCTCCAAAAGTTCCAACGTCATCCAGCATGCGGTCTTCCTGACGATTCAGAGATGCTTTCCATTCCGCATGTCTGCGTTCTTTCAGCAGTTCCAGCGCCTTCCTGGCTGCAATCGCTTCCACCAGCTTTGCCCGAGCGGCCTTGATCCTCTGAAGCAATCCAGCCAGACGAAAAACCAGCTTCTGGGCCTCGGCAACCGCATGCAGCGAAGTTGCTGCCTGCATCCGGATCGCCGCGATCTGAACGGTCGCATCCAGACCTGATCGCAACTCGCTTCGCTCAAATTCAATTCGCCCTTGCAACACCCGAATCTGATCTTCGATCTCGATGCGCTGCCGTTCCAATTCTGCCACAGCGACCAGACGTTCCTCTTCGGTGCGCTGTCGCTGGTTGAGAACGGGTTGCAATGCGAATCGGAATGCCGCCATACCAAGTCAATCCTGTTTGCCTTTCACGCTGATTTCTTCTTCTGCCGCTGTGCCAGAAGTTCTCCCCCCTGACGCGCCGCTTGTGCCAATTTCGCCCGGGACGCCTCTATGGTCTCCGACTCGTCCTGCTCCTGACGAAGAATGCTGTTGATCAATGGTGACAGCTCGATTGCCGCATCCGCCTCGGCATTGCTCCCTCTCGCATACGCCCCGATCTGCACCAGTTCCTCCACCTCGCGATAGGCAGCAAGCAGGCGCAGTGCCATCTGCCGCTGCTGCTGCTGCTCACGCGCTGTAATGTCAGTCGCCACGCGGCTGATCGAATCCAACACGTCAATCGCCGGATAATGCCCCTTGTGCGCGAGCTTCCGGCTCAGAATCACGTGACCATCCAGAATGCCGCGCGCCGCATCCGCCACCGGCTCCGTCATGTCGTCACCTTCCACCAGAATCGTGTAAAGCCCGGTGATTGATCCAGCTCGGCGATTGGCCGATGCCTCCACCGCGCCCGCTCTCTCCAGCAGCACCGGCAGCGCGGCAAAGACGCTCGGTGTATATCCCTTCGTCGCCGGCGGTTCACCAACGCTCAGCCCCACTTGCCTCTGCGCGTGCGCAAATCGTGTCACCGAGTCCATCATCAGAAGCACATCTCGCCCCTGATCTCGAAACCATTCCGCAACAACCGCAGCCACCCGCGCCGCTCTCAGTCGCATCAGCGGTGATTCATCACCCGTCGCCACCACCACCACCGATCGCCGCATCCCCTCATCACCCAGCGTGTGCTCAATGAAATCTCGAACCTCGCGGCCACGTTCACCGATCAGCGCAATCACATTCACCGACGCCTCAGTTCCCTTGGCGATCTGGCCCAATAGAGTGCTCTTACCCACGCCAGGACCCGCAAACAGTCCCAGTCGCTGCCCCCTTCCAAGCGGCGTCATCAGATCAATCGCACGCACACCAGTCAGCAACTGCTGCGTAATCCGCCGACGTTCCATGGCTCCAATCGGTGCAGGATCCAGCAATCGCGGCACCCTCCCGTGAATTGGCCCCTTGCCGTCGATCGGTTCGCCAAGCCCGTTGATCACGCGGCCGCACATGCCGTCACTCACCCCCACCGTCTGCGCGACCTGCAAACCCACCACAGCGTCACCAGCGCGAACACCAACGCTCGATGCCAAAGCCATGATGATCGCCTGATCCTTGCTGAATCCCACCACCTCACCCAGTCCACGCGTGCCATCCCCTTTGGCGCTTCCGAATGCAACCAGTGAACCCACAGGCAGCGGCAGCCCATCTGCAAGAATCGTCATCCCGCGCAACACCGCCGCCCTGCCGGTGATCTGCACCGGCTCAAGATGCCCAAGCGTCTCTCTCGCCGCGGCAATCGCGTTCACGATGACGCCCTTCCTGGAACAATCGCCTCCGCGATGCGGCTGATCTGTCGCTGCACATCCGCGTCAAAAACGCTCGCACACTCGGCACCGGCTTCCGCAATCACCGTCGAACCGCGAGCCAGCGTCGGATCATCCACAAGCTCCGCATGCTTGACAGAGCTGAACTTTGCCACAACCTCCGGAAGGACTTCCTGTACCAATGCTCGATCAGCCGGATTCACCCGGACGACGAGTCTCGAAGGTCGCGAAACCATCTGAAGCACGTGTTCAATCTGTTGCACGACCAGAGAGGGGTCCGCTTCAATCGATCGCTTGATCACCAACTCTGCGATCTGCAGCGCCAGCGCGAGCACATCAGCTCCCGCTCGATCAATCAGCTCCTGCCGCTGGTCAAGAAACTCGCGCAGAGTTCCTTCCCACCCCGCTGCGAGCGCTGCAGTGCTTCGTTTGGCTTCCAGAACCGATTCTGCATGTCCTTTTTCAAACCCGTCCTTGTATCCGGCACTCAAGCCCTCCGCCCGTCCCGCCTCAAACCCCTTCTCCTGTGCGCCCTCAAGAATGCGTTGCCTCTCCGCATGCGCTTTGTCGATGATTGACTGTGCCCGGCGATGCGCCTCTTCGCGCATCGCCTTACCACGTGCCATCAGATCACCAAGGTGCAATGCGATCGCATCGCGTGCGATCTCGTGTCGGTCTGATTGGCGAATCATCGGCATCAGACTTCCCTATCACACGAGCAGATCTTCTTCGCCGCCGCGACCCTGCACCACGACCTCGCCCGCCTCTTCCAGGCGGCGCACGATGTCCACGATCCGCTGCTGGCTGGCTTCCACATCGCTCACCTTCACCGGGCCCATGAATTGCATCTCTTCCTTGATCAGCTGTCCCGCCCGCTCCGACATGTTCTTGAAGATCTTGTTCTTCAGGTCTTCGCTCGCCGTCTTCAGTGCCAGCGCAAGCTCTTCATTGTCCACTTCCTTCAGGACCGCCTGAATGCCCTTGTCATTCACCATCTTGATGTCCTCAAACACGAACATCAACCGTCGAATCTGCTCCACCAGATCCGGATCATCGGATTCCAGCCCCTCCAGAATCGCCTTCTCCGTCGCTCGATCCGCTAGGTTCAGAATCTCCGACACCGTCGGCACCCCGCCTGCTTTCTCCATGCTCTGCGTCAGCATGTTCGCCAGGCGCGATTCCAGCCCCTTCTCCACCTCGCGAATGATCTCCGGGTTGGTTTGCTCCATGTTCGCAACCCGCTTGATCACTTCGATCTGCTTCTGAATCGGCAGCCCGGCCAGAATCTCAGCCGCCTTGTGATGCGCCAGATGGCACAAAATCAACGCAATCGTCTGCGGGTGCTCATCCTGAATAAAGGTCAGCAGGTTCTCGCTCTCGGCCCGCTGCAGAAAGGCGAATGGAGTCTTCTGCACCTGCGTTTGAATTTGCGACAGCACTTTGTCCGCCTGCTTGGGGTCCATCGTCCCCACCAGCAGCGATTTCGCATAGTCCAGATTGCCCTCATTGATGTAACTGCTCGCCATCGTCAGAGAGTAAAACTCGCTGACCACCGCCTCTTGCAGACGTGCAGGCACGCGACCCAGCGATGCCAGTTCGCGCGTCACTTCCTCGACCTCTTCTTGCTCCAGTGCCTTCAGAACCAGCGATGCCGAGTCGCTCCCAATCGCCAAAAGCAGAATCGCCGCCTTGGTCGTCCCCTCCAGGGCACCCGGATCGTCGGGAAGTTTTTCATGCGGTTTCCGCGGCATCCCTGCTCCTCAATCACACTCAATCCTCACGAACCAACCAACGCTTCACCAGTCGAGCCGCACCATCCGGCTGCGTCTTCACAAACTCTCCCACCGACTCCAGCATCTTCTGCTGCTGAATCGCCCCCTCATCAATCTCAATACCCGTCATCACCGTCTCACCCTCATCCGCCTCACCGACCAGATCGTTCTTGATCTCAAGCTGAGGCGGGATTCCAACCAGCTCTTCCGCAGAAGGCAATTCCACCTTCTTCCCCTGCTTCTTCACCATCATCACCATCATCCCCAGCGCCACCACCGCCAAAAGCGAAATCAGCGCCTTGTCCAGCAATCCTCCCAGCGAGAATCCCGCGCCGCCGCCAGCCGGAGTGACCAGCCCCAACGAACTCAGCATGCCCGAACTCGCCGCCGCACCGCTCGATTCGCTCGCAAACTCCCCTGGCACCAGCGACACCACCACCTCGCCATCCACAGTCTTGCCATCGCTTCCACGTGATCGAAGATGCGGCTTCACCAGTGATTCAATCCGTGCTTGCTCCAGCTTGAATCGGTCATCAATGTCTTTGTCGCTCGGTTCGGCCGCCTTCGCATCAGTCTTGGCATCCGCGTTGGCAGGATCCGCCTTCGGAGTAAGCAACTTGACGATGTATCCTCGTGGCACGTTGATACTCGCCGCCAGCGCAGTGGGCATGCCGCGCGGATCCACAATCTGTTCATCACGCGTTCCCACGTGATTCTCCATCTCCGCGACGCCGGACTCCATCTCGCTCTTGGCCCCTTGCTTCCCACTTCCCCGATTGATGTCCGCCGTCTGATTCGATCGCGGCCCTGGCTCAGCACCCCGAGTCGGCTCACTCTGCACCGTCTTCTGATCATCCGATTTCTTCAAGAGCGAAACCGTTCCCTCACCCGTCGGCAGATTCTTCCGCACCCGCGCATTCACACTCGTCACATCCACCTGCGCCGTCACCGCAATCCGCACTCCGGGGATTCCAGCCAGCAAGTCACCCAGCTTCTCAACCATCTGCCGCTCCACCGCTGAAGCGTGCTCCATGTAGGTGCTCGTCGCCGCCTGGTCCGGGCTCGTCGCTCGCCTCTCCCTCCCGGCCACCGTATCAATCACCTTGACCTGTAACACATCCAACCCGGCCTTGGCTCCCGCCACCAGATTCGCAATCGCATCCACCTGCTGCTGCGTTAATGGTCGCCCAGTCCCCGTCGTCACACTCGCCGTCGCCGAGGGCTTTCGCACCGCCGCGCCCAATCCATTCGGCTCGGGCGCACTGACAACGACTGTTGCCCCCTTCACACCCGTAAACCCGCTGATCATCTTCCCAAGCGCGCTCTGCAGGTCCAGGTTGTACAACTGCTCACTCTGATAACGCGACGTATGCCACGTCTGCTTCTCAAGAATATTCTTGAACAACTGGCTCACATCCGAAGGCATCTTTCCTGCCTCAGATAACGCCGCCCGCGCCGCCCACTCATCGCCAGGAGCAACCATCAGCTTGTTGCCTTCGGTCTGATACCCGATGCCCTGAATTTTCAGCGTCGCAATCGCCTGCTGCTGCTCTGTCACCGGCGCACCCGGCAGGAGTTCAACCCACGCTGGCTTGGATGCCACCTGACTGACAACCAACAACACCAACGCCGCAATCACCACGACCAGTCCGATGATCAGCTTGCCACTCGCTGGGAGCTGCCCCAGATACGTCTGAATATTGGCGATGACCCTGCGTAAGGCGTCCACCGGTGCGGCCTCCGTGCCTCATGATCCGGACCATCCCAGTCCGGGTCGGAAACGACAGACCGCCGCTCCCGATCGTCACCTTTCGGCAATCGGGCGCACTTTCCTCCACATTGCTCACTTCTTGCGCTCTCCCCCACCGCCCCACGCGCAAACCCTGCCCATACCCCTCACCAATCAAACCCGGATCTGCTTCACCTCGTCATACGCATCTACGACCTTGTTCCGCAGCGATTGCAGCATGCGAAACGCCGTATCCGCCTTCTGCGTCGCCAGAATCACACCTTCCAGATCCTCACGCTTGCCAGTCTGCAGATCCTCAATCGCCTTGCTCGCATCCTGCTGTAACTGGTTGACCTCATTGAGGTTCTGCATCAAAACATCACGAAAGCCCGGACCGCTCCCTGGTCCCGCGGCCGCACGATTCTGCTGCCCGATCTGGGATGGGCTCCGCCCCGCAGCATTCGAAATCAATCCCAGTGGATCTGACATGAACATCCCTCATCAATCACTGCGCGTCAACGCAGCTACGCCAGCATACGCAAACTCTGGGCCACCATGCTCTTGGTCGCCTCCGCCGCCGCCACGTTCGCCTCGTACGCCCTCGATGCCTCCAGCATGTTGATCTGCTCAATCACCGGATTCACATTCGGTTGCGGCACATAGTCCCGCATCGGCCCATCCTTGATCGCCAACGGATGCCCAGGATCCCACTTGTAGCTGATCGGCGATTCATCAATCGCGATCTCCGACACATGCACGCCCATCCCCCGCCCCGCCACCGAGGTTGCTGTCGGGTCCCCCGGCGAAAACATCACATGCCGCGCCCGATACGGCTCCGGATTGCCATTCGCATCCAGAATCACGTCCTTATTCGCATAATTCGCGGCAATCGCCGCCTGCCGCGTCCGCTGCGCCACCATCCCGCTCACCGAAATATCCAGAATCCCGAACATCAATCACCTCAATTCCCATCGATCATCACACCCGCTGCGAAATCGCTGTCCGCAGGATGTCATACCTGCTCCTCAGCAAATCCGAAGCCACGCGAAACGTCAGCGCATTCTCCACATTCGCCTGCATCAACCTCTCCAGATCCCGATTATTCCGATCGTGAAACAGCACGTTATCCGCCGGCCGCGTCGGCCTCAGCCGTAACTCCCCCCGCTGATCCCGCACAAACGCCCCCCCCTCCGCCCACGGCAAGCCCGCTGACTCCGCCTTCCCCGCGGCACTCCCCGCATCCCGCTTCTCAATCGCATCCGCCAGTAACCTCTGAAACTCCCTGGGCGAAGCATCCAGGGGCACATAGTCCGGCGTATCGATATTCGCAATGTTGTTGGCGATCAGCCGCTGACGCTGACCCGCAAACCGCATGGTCAGTTCCAACGCCGGAATCGCCCCCGAATTGGTCAGTTCACTGATCATCACACCACCCGTTTCTCAGCAAGACCCGCGCCAATCGACCGCCAAACCACTACCGGACCACTCACAACGTCTGCTCGATCAACTGCTCTTCCTTCCACTTCTTCAGTTTCAGCCCCAACGTCCGCACCCCGATCCCCAACGCCTGCGCCGTCCGCTGGCGATGCCGCCCCATCTTCATCAATGTCCGCACAATTGCCTCGCGCTCAATCTCATCCAACGTCCGAATCAGATCCGACGCCGCCGCCGCCACCACCTGATTCGATGGCGCCGCAGGCACCGGCTTGGCCTCCAATTCCGCACGATTCGTCAATGGCTCGGCCTTCACCCTGATCCACGGCTCAATCAGCGATGCCGGAATCACGATCTCATTTTCCGACTTCTCCAGATTGGCTCCCAGCACCACCGCCCGTTCGCAGATGTTCTGCAATTCCCGCACATTCCCCGCCCACTCATACGCCTGCAATCTCCTCAGCGCATCATCCGAGAATCGCATCCCGCACCGCCCCTCGCGCCGGCAAATCTCCCTCACAAACGATGCCGCCAGCGCAGGCACATCACTCAAACGCTCCCGCAATGGCGGCAGCGTGATCGGCAGCACATTCAACCTGAAAAACAGATCCTCTCTGAACCCACCCTCCGCCGCCATCTTGGGCAGATCGCGATTGCTCGTCGCAATCACCCGCACATCAATCCCCATCGTCACGCTCGAACCCACTCGCTCAAACGCCCGCTCCTGCAACACGCGCAGCAGCTTCGCCTGGATCGACGGGCTCACTTCCGAAATCTCATCCAAGAGCAGCGTTCCTCCATCCGCCAATTCAAACCGCCCCTTTCTCAACTTATCCGCGCCCGTAAACGCGCCCCGCTCATGTCCAAACAACTCCGACTCCAGCAGCGACTCGCTCAACGCAGCACAGTTCACCGCCAGGAAAGGCCCACTCGCCCGCGGGCTCATTTCATGAATCGCCCGCGCCACCACTTCTTTGCCCGCGCCCGATGGCCCAGTCACCAGCACGTTGCCGTGGCTTTGCGCAATCGTCTTGAGCTGGTCCTTGATCCCCTTCATCGCCGCCGATTCACCGATCAAGCGATCAATTCCCTTGCCACTGTTATCCGTCGGCAAACGCCGCACCGGCACATCCGCCGCCGCTTTCAACACGCCATTCTCGCGCGTCAGCTTGGCGTGTGACACCGCTCGCTTGGCTGCGATGATGAGTTCATCCCCCTCAAACGGCTTGGTCAGGTAGTCAAACGCGCCACTCTTCATGGCCCGCACCGCCGTCTCAATCGTCCCGAACGCCGTCATCAGAATCACCGGCAGATCCTCATCGATCTTCTTCACCGCCTCCAGCAGCTCCACACCCGTCTGCCCCGGCATGCGCAGATCGGTAATCACCACATCCGGCCGGCGCTTCGCCATGCTCTCGAGCGCTGCCCCCGCATCCGTTGCAGTGCTCACCTCAAAACCAGCCCGCGACAACGTCGCCGCCACGCTGTCACGCATCATTTCCTTGTCATCCACGATCAAAACAAGACTCATGACCCGACCTCGCTTTCAGCACACACCCGGCGTGGTAGCGCCACAACCGGCTCCAGTTCACCAGGGCGATCCTCCCCGGCAAACCCACTCTCCCCATGCTCGGGAAGCACGATCTCAAATTCCGTCCCCTGCCCCGGCTCACTCTGCACCGCGATCCGTCCCCCATGCGCATCCACAATCCGATGCACAATCGCCAGTCCCAGCCCCGTACCCGACGCCCGCGTCGTAAAGAACGGATTGAACATCCGCTCAATCACATCCGCCGTCACCCCGCACCCCGTATCCGCAACGCTCAGCACCGTGCACGTCTCCACACTGGCGCGCGACCGTGCCACTCGCCGCGACTGCGCTCGCAGTGTCAATGTGTGATCTCTCCCCGGCACCTCTCCCATCGCCTCCACCGCATTCCGCACCAGATTCACCAACGCCTGCATCAACAGCGTCGCATCCCCGCGCACTTCCAGTTCCCCCTCAATCACCACACTCATCCCCGGCACTTTCCCCATCTCCGCGCGGCACTGATCCACCGCATGTTCAAACAACTCCCTCGCCTCATGCCGCTCCATCTGCAAGCGAATCTCTCTCGCAAACGTCAGCACATCCCCCACCACCGCCTCCAGAGCCCTTGCCGATCCACCAATCTTCCGCGCCAGCGTCTGCTGCTCCGGCAACGCAGCCAGGTCCTCATCCAGCAGCCGCGCATACAACCGAATGCTCCCCAGTGGGTTCCGCACCTCATGCGCGATTCCCGCCGCCATCTCTCCAAGCGCTGCCAATCGCTTGCTCCGCGCCACTTGCTCATTGGCAGCCTGCAGTTCACCCGTCAGTCGCTTCACCTCGGCCCGCAGCGTCTCATGCGTCGCCTCCAGCCGCAGCGTCACCTCATTAAACGCCTTCATGAGCTCGGCCAGATCGCCAGCGCTCATCGGCTGACTTCCACCCGTCGCACCGCCCTGATTCACCTTTGCAGAGCTCATGCCGTCACCCCCTTGGATGTACGCGCATCGCTCGACTCCACCCGGCCATAACTTCCCGTCGCCTGCTTCTGCGCATTCAGGGCGTGCAACTCCGCCACCACCGCATCGCGCCGCTGCTCCAGCGCGCTCCGATCCGCCGCATCCCGTTCAGAAATCGCCCCGATCAATCCCGCCAGCGCATCGATCCGCCCCGACACATCATCGCGCTGCTCTTTGCTCGCCGTCCCCGCGACCGAATCCCACACCCGCCGCAATGGCTCAATCCGCGCATTGCACCGCGACAAATCCTCAATCACACGCTCACGCTCAGCCAACACAGCCAGAATCGCGGGCGCTTCCCCATGCGCCACAATCTGACCCTGACGCTGACTGATTGCATCCAACTCCCCGCACAGCGCGGCATGCTCCTCCAACTGCTCAACCAGTTGGCGATGAATCGATTGCTGAGATGGAGAGAGTTCGCCTTGCATGTCATCCTGACGTGTTCATCGCGGCATCCTGCCACGAAGCCAGAGCGTTTACCGCCCCGGGGGTTCATTCTCCTTCTCACTTCCCGCGACCGCGCTCACGCGCATCAATTCCTCCGCCGCGTCCAGCCACCGCTCCCAATCCTTCCGCGTCATCGGCAGATTCGGGTCTTCCCATGCCGATTCCGGCAAGCTCTTGTAAAAGCTCTTGGCCCGGTTGTTCACTGTCGCCGCCCGCGCCACATCACCCAGTTTCAGATAGCAGCTCACGATCTGCGTCATCGCCACCAGCGCTGCCGGCTCCTTGCCATATCGCTCCCGCGCACTGTCATAACGCCGTATCGCCTGCTCATAATCACCCAGGTCATACGCCACATCACCCAGATAGAACCACGTATTGCGCAGCGTGAGCTCTTCCAGACCGCTCCGCCGCCGCGAATCACGCCCTTCCAGCGCGGCCAGCACCTGGTCATACTCCGCCAACGCGCGCGTCAAGTGATCGCGCTTCCGCGCCTCAGCCAGCTGCCGATCCGATTCCGGCATCGGATGACTCAGCAGTTCCTGCTCTCCCCGCGCGCTCAAGCGGTGACTGTCTGCCAGTCGGAATCGCGCGATATCAATCCGCGGATCATCCGCATACCGCTCATCCGCCTCGCTCAATCGCTCAATCGCCTTGGCATATTGATTCGATCGATAATAAAAGGTCCCCAATTCAAAGATCGCATCGCGGAAAATCGGTGTCAGAGGCCCGCCCACCGTCCCCGAGCACGCCGCCAGCAGATTCGCTTCCGCCTCCGCGTCATTCTTCTCATCTCCATCCGCAAGCAGTGCCTGCGCCAATGGAACATGGCTCATGTCACCAAACACGCCGCTATTGGGCTGACCCGCCGGAGGTACGCGGCTGTCAATCAACTCTCTGAAAATCTTCGCCGCTGTCTCGTAATCGCCACGCGATTGCAACGCCCGCGCCAAGCGATACTTCGCTTCCGCCGACTTGGGGTCGCCTGCAAAGCTCTGCAGGTGCTCCTTGAACAATTCAATCGCCGACTCCTGATCCCCTGCACGATCCAGAGAATCCGCCGCCATCCACAGCGACTCCCCATACTGCTTCACATCCGTCAGCACCACCCGATCCCGATGCTCTTTGTAGTACTGCCCCGAGGCCAGGTGATGCGCTTGCGCTTCGCGCATCGTCGCCATATCCAGAGACAATTCCAGCGCCAGGGGATCACTCCCCGCACCCTTGATCGCCTCATCCGCCAGTGCCCGATGCGATGTCGCCAGCGCCAGCAGCACCTGCTGAGGCAATTCCGTCCGAGGAAACAGCAGTTCCGCTGTCGAGGCGTAGTTCAACGCAGATGACAACTCTCCCGCCTCACGCCGCTCCTGCACTCGCGCGAGCAGACTCTCGCTGATCTGATCGCGGGTGATCTGCGCACCCACTGACTTCCTGTCCGCACGCGTCACGCGTCTCGCCAGACGCTCATAACTCTCAATCGACCTCGCCGTCTCGCCTCGCGTCGCTTCCACCTCACCCAGACCCAAGAGCGCAAACTCAGCCGATGCCGAATCCTCATACTTGGCAACCACAAGTTCAAACCGGTCCCGTGCATCCGCCAGATCGCCCTTGAGCGCCGCGATCCTTCCCAGCATCAACTGCACTTCCGCCGCTCGCTCATCTGATTCCGCAATCCGCTCCACCGCCCGCGCAAACTGCTTGTCCGCCTCGGGAATGTTGTCCGTGTCGAAATACGCCTTCCCCAGCAGCAGATACACCTCGCCAAGATCCACCGAAGGTGTATTCGTCAATCGCGGCATCTCTTTCAAGATCCGCATGATCGCGATGTCCGGAAACCCCTCGCGAATCTGCACCTGCGCCTGACGCGTCACCGCCCACAACCGATCCTCTGTCGCCAGCTCCCCATCCGCCAGCAATCGCGACAACAGATCCATCACCTTCGAGAGATCACTCCCCGACGCTTTCAGACTCCGATCAATCATGCGCCGGTAGAGTTCCACCCGCTGCTTGGCCGCGTCCGCTGGCAGGCGATCTGCCCGCTCCAGCGCCGCCTCGGTCTGCCCGATCCCCGCCAGTGCCTCAGCCAGTGCCACCTGATCCGTCACTTCCAGCGTCGCTTTGGCCTTCTCCGCCTCGGCATATTGCGTCACCACCGTCTGGTAGTTCTCGCTCCGTTCGATCCCCTTGGCCTGCTGCCCGACAAACACGGCCCGCCCCACCAATTGGTGAAACCGGCCGCGATCCTGTTGCGTCAGCTTCCCTTTCGCCACGTACGGCAGCACCTTGGAGTTCAACAGCTCCAGCGCCGGCTCCGCCTCTCCCTTGTTGATCAACTTCGTCGCCGAATCCAGATGCGGGGCAAACTCCTGCTTCGGAGTCCGCATGATCACCACTGCCAAACCCGCGGCAAGCAATAACCCACCCACCGCCAGCGTCGGCAATTGCCATAACTGCCGCACCGATGGCTGGGGCTTCCCCGCCTCCGCACCAGATTGCTTCGCTGCGCCTGCCAGAACGCACTCCTTGGCTGTCGAACGCGAGCACTACACCCGGCTCAGGGTGGTTATCGGGACAAAGCGTGCCTGTTCTTCAATCAGAGTCGGCAATTCCCGCGCGATCCCGCGGCATTCCTTACCTGCCCCACTCAGCACTCCGTACTTCATTCTCTGCACCAAAAGAAACACCCCCTGATTCAGGGGGTGGCGTTCACTTTGAACTTTCGACTTTCCTCTTTCAGCTTCTACGCAGTGATCTTGCGTTTCGTCGCAATCTCACTCAGCGTCGAACGCTTCGTGATCGCGTCCTCATCGATCACAAACTCAGCCCCGCGCCACTGGCCACCGGGCAGTTCAAACATCAGTTCAATCATCACTTCTTCAACGACCGCACGCAGAGCGCGAGCACCAGTCTCACGCTTCACAGCGCGGCGAGCGAGTTCGCGCATCGCGCCTTCTGTGAATTCGAGCTTCGCCCCTTCCAGGGCAAAGAGGTGTTGATACTGCTTCACGATCGCGTTCTTGGGCTGCGTCAGCACCGTCACCAGCGTGTCCACCGTCAACGGCATCAGCGGCGCCAACACCGGCAGACGACCGATGAATTCAGGGATCATCCCGAACTCGATCAGGTCTTCAGCCGTGATCTGCTGCAGAATCCACTCGCGGTCATCGCGGATGTTGTTCACATCCGTCGAGTTCTTGAAGCCGATCTTGGTCTTGCCCACGCGGCGGCGGATGATCTCTTCCACACCCACAAACGTTCCGCCGCAGATGAACAGGATGTTTGAGGTATCCACCTGGATGTACTGTTGCTCCGGGTGCTTTCTGCCACCCTGTGGCGGCACATTGCTGATCGTGCCTTCCAGCATCTTCAGCAAGCTCTGCTGCACACCCTCGCCCGACACGTCGCGCGTGATGCTCACATTGCCGCCGGTCTTGCCGACCTTGTCGATTTCGTCAATATAGATGATGCCGCGCTGTGCGGACTCCAGATCGAAATCCGCCGACTGCAGCAGACGCAGGATCAGGTTCTCAACGTCCTCACCCACGTATCCCGCCTCAGTCAGCGTCGTCGCATCACCGATGGCAAAGGGCACCTTCAACATGCGTGCCAGCGTCTTGGCCAGCAATGTCTTACCTGAGCCCGTGGGCCCGATCATCAGAATGTTGGACTTGTCAAGCTCCAGGTCCGCCGCGCCACCCTGCTCAATGTGCAGCAGTCGCTTGTAGTGGTTATGCACCGCCACAGACAAAGCCCGCTTGGCAAAATCCTGCCCGATGATGTATTGATCCAAGTGCGCCTTGATCTCACGCGGAGCGGGAATATCCCGCAGCGTGCTCGACACCGTCGTCACACGCTTGCGCTCCTGACGGAAAATATTCTGACACAGGTCCGTGCACAGATTGCAGATGTACACCTCGCTGGGGCCTTCCACCATCGGCCCGACTTCGCGGCTCGTCTTTCCGCAGAATGAGCACGTCGTCACCCGACGACCGCGGAAATTGTCATTCCCGCCCCCGCCACCATTTCCACTTCCGCCACCGCTCGCGCCACCTGACCCACCATTGGAATCAGCCCCCGGACGAGCAGGTGCAGAAGGGGGAGGAACATCATCATTACGGTTCTTGGCCATACACCCTCGCGGATTCCCAAACGAAAGCCACAGCGCAGCACGACCCGCCGCGGCACGGGGCTCCATCATCGACACAGTATCGACGCGACGTGCAAACGTCTCAACCCAACTCGCGACACTCGCCTCTGAACGCTCCAGCATCTTCCCCACAGTCACACACTTCTCGGACCTCACCCCAAAAGTCAAGCCCTTCTTCACACTTTGCCCTTGCTGGCCCCCTGATTCCGGTTGCTCTTGCTGTTCATCAGCCCTTCCTTCAACTTCGCATGCATGGATGCCTTGGCCTGATCAAACTCCTGCTGAGACATTTCACCCCGATCGCGCATGGCCCGCAATTGATCCAGCAGCGACCCCTGATCCGATGCCGCGTGATCCGGCGCCAGCAGCTTCTTCCGCGCGATCAGAATCGCCACCCCGGCCACAAGACACAACCCGATCAGCGCACCCACCGCGATCACCACGCGGCTCCGCGCCTCGTCAGAACTCGCCATCAGGATGAAATGATCAATGCTCACGGAGAGAGCATACCGCTCGATCTGGTCAGGCGTTGCCGCTGGCGATCGCCTCGCGCAGAGGCACGATCATCCGCGGGATCAGCCGATGCTCGATGATCTCCTGACCGATCCGCGTCACTTCATCAAAGACGCGCTGCAGTTCATCAATCGTCGCCACCGACCCAAACCGCCGCAGGGTCAGATACACGCTGATCGGCTCTCCCGGCTCTCCATCCGACGGGGGCACAAAGTTGCGCGAACGCGTCTTGACCTCAAAGAACGCTTCCAACTCCCGCGCCGACTTGCCGGGAATCGTCAGCCCGATCGTCGGCTGGCAGTCCACCAGTTTGGTGTTGCCCATCTCCAGCACGTTGGCCATTGGCGAACCACCATACAGCGCATCAAAGACGATCTGGTCATGGCTCCCTGTGGCCAGCATGTCAAAGCCAAAGAGCACTTCAAGGCAATCAACATCGAGCGGGCTGATTGACAGGTACATCGGTGCCAGTTCCAGCACTGCCCGATGCAGTTGATACGCCTCGTCCAATGTCGCTGCATTCACCGTGCCGCTGCGCAGGTGATTGGTCCGCAGGGCACACCACCTGTGCGGCACATCCGACTGCACACTCTCCAGCGCCAACTCTTCCTTGTAGCGACGGAAGTTGGACATGTGGGGAAACTGCTTGCGAATCCGCTCAAACATCTCCAGCGCAGAGCCACGGTCCTTCGGAAGGTCCAGTTTCACCTGGAGCTTCTGATTGACGTAAAAGTCGTTGCACAATGCCCGGTACGAATCACCCATTGGCCGCGTTCGCTCCTGCTGCTTTCCGTGTCAGAGTGTAGAGCGCGATTCCCACTCACCCAGCCGATTTTCTGCAAACTCACCGGTTTTCCACAAAGTTATCGGGGCCACACTCCGCAATTCCATCCCCGCTCCTCACATCCGCCCCATTTCTCAGACCTCATTCTGCTGGCGTTGTCAACCATTTCACGACGGCCTCCTCATCCGCCAGCGAGGCCACCGCATGATCCGCGCCCGCATTCATCAACTGCTCCGGCGTGAACAACCCGGTCCCCACTCCCAGCGCGCGGCAGCCGTGCGCCTTGGCACAATGCACATCGTGAGGCGTGTCACCGATCACCACCACGTTGCCCCTCGCCACCTGGCGCCCGGTGCGCTGCGTGTATCGATGCATTGCCACCGGAGGCAGATGCTCGCGCGCAGGTGGATGATGTGGCGACTCATCACCCCAAACCGCGAGTGGGAACATGTCGGGATCAATTCCCGCCGAGCGCAACTTGAACTTTCCTGTTTCGGGCCAGTTTCCGGTGAGCAGACCCAGCACCACATCGGAGCGCTTGGCAAGCGTCGGGATGATTCCGTGCACGCCCGGGAGGGCCTGGGTGCGATCGGTCTCGTGGGTCAGAAGGTGCATGAGGTACCTGCGATATCCATCGCGAAAGGCATTCAGGTGTTCTGCAGTCTGCGCCACTGAGTTGCGTTTGAGCACATCGATGGAGATGAGGGGATCGAGACGTCCGGCGAACTCCACTCCTTCCACTGTGAAATCCGGGCGAAAGAGCTCGCGTCCAGCGAGTTCCATCGCGATGATTCCACCCCGCCGCGTGATGAGCAGGGTGCCGTCGATATCGAACAACAAGAGCATTGTCGATGGTACGCGCGGGGTCACTTGTAGAGTCAGCGTCGAATCGAGAAGTCGGGCTCGTCGCTCACTGCAGCGATCTCTGCACTGGCCGAGGTCTTGATGAACTTGGCCATGTCGCGGTTCAGTTCCTGCACGAACGCTTCGACGACCGCGGGCTCACCTTGCACCTCCAGCAGCACGGTGCCGTTGTCCTCATTGCGTACCCACCCTGTCACGGTGTGGTTTCGCGCGATGGCTTTGGCAGTGGCACGAAAGCCGACGCCCTGCACCCGACCTGCGAAGATGATCCTTTGACGAATCACATTGGATGGTAGTCGGTTGACGTGCACCTCCAGTCACAACCTTGCCTGGCCTGATCTTGCTCCTTGTCTGGTCATGTGTATGGCAGATCAACCTGCCTTTCGCGGCGAAGCGATCAGCACCCGGCGCTGAACGCAGCGACAAAGTCGAGGTAATCAAAGAAATCGATCACGGTGTCGCCGTTGAAGTCCGCCGTGTTTGCGTTGGCGCTGAAGGCGGCGACGAAGTCGAGATAGTCAAAGAAGTCCACGACGGTGTCGGCATTGAAATCTGCCGTGCAACGGTTGGAGCGATACGCCCGAACTCCGGCCCGATCAGACACTATGAGCGAACCATCGTGCGCCAGGGTCGGCCCACCCTGATTCTGCCGATCCAGATTCAAAGTGAAGAGCGTTGAAGAAAGATCCGCAGGAAATGCCCACAGTCGCCCATCCGTCGCCGGGTTCGATGCCCAGCCATTCGACAGATACACGATTCCCGAGCGATCTACGGCCACGCGCGGACTCAGATTGCTGCTGCGCAATGGATTCAGGGCTGGTGCCGAGGCCATGATTGATCCATCGGTGGGATTCAATCGCACAAACTGATCCGTGACGCCATCGTCGGCTGGAATGAACGTGTAGATAGACCCATCCGGGCCCACGCCATGCTCATGGCTGGTGGTCCATTTTACGGGCCTGCTCCACAGCAGAGTCATTGCGCTGCCACTGTCGGCAAACGCAAAGAAGTTGTCCACCGGTTGATTGTTCTGCGAGCGGGCAAAGTAGACGGTCTGTCCATCGTGCGACAAGAACGGGCTGTTCTGCGAAGTGAATCCAGCCATCACCGGTGACTGATACTGCAATGCACCCGTTGCCAGATTCAACTTCTTGACCACATGCCCACCTGACACGGCATCGACAATAAACACGGCCGAATCCGATGCAGCCCCGCCGCAATTGCCACTGACCGAGCCGGTGCGACCGACTCGCCAGACGGTGGCGCCGTCGGTGGAATTAATGCGAGTGACGTTACGAAAGTCGGCGACGATCAGATCACCATCCGGCGCAAAGACCACGCCGTCGTACGCACCTGCGCTGGTCACATCGGCACTTTGCCACACCACGGCCCCCGTAGCGGCATCGAGCGCATACATCCGCTGCGACACGCTGGAACCGTTTCCTGATCGCGAGGCATACACACGTCCATCACGAGCCCCGGCGATCCAAGCGATCCAATCCTGAGAAGTGTTGCCACTGAAGGGCAGCGTGAAGCGCCACAACTGCTGGCCATTGGTGAGTGAATACGCAACGCAGGCATCATTGGCGGCGCCACCGTTGGTGGGGAAGCCCTGTTCCTTGACCACAAAAACGCGGTCGCCCATCGTCACTGGAGCCCAGGCGATGATGGAGAACTCTGGCGTGGACCACGCCTGGGTCGCTGCGATGGGTCCGAGTACATCGTTGTATCCGTTCCGGCGCGGCCCACCACCGGTGTTGGACCAATCGCCGGCCAAGGCCTGACCGGCTCCAGCACAAAACGCTGCACCCAGGATCAAACCTGCCCTGGCATTTGTCAGTAGCTTCGCACGCATCATCCACCTCCGGAAAGGACACACGCCCCAATTCCTCCTGAGCATACCCCACGATGCAAGTGGCACCCATACCTACCGTTTCAACACAAAACACACGCTTTCAGTCAAGGATTCCCACCATGGCCAAGTTTGTTCCATTCATGACGGTCGCCGTGATCACCCCTGTCTTCTTCCTCTCCACACTCAGTGGGTGCGCGAGTTCATCCAAGACCGCAGCCAACCCATCACTTGAGCTTCCCGCGAGCGCCAACCCTGATCCCGCCCTCGAGCCCCTGGCTTTCATGGCCGGACGCTGGATCGGTGTCAATCCCAACAAGACCGTGAACGAGGAACACTGGACGGCACCTCGCGGCAACCACATGCTCGGCACGTTTCACCAGATCCGGCGCGATGGCAAACCCGCTTTTGTCGAAATCTCGCTGGTGACGGTGGAGAAAGATGGCGTCATGCTCAAGCTGCGGCACCTGCACGGCGCTCTTGAAGTTCCGGCCACCCGCAAAGAACCCAACGTCTTTCGCCTCAAGTCCGCATCCGGCAATCGCGCTGAGTTCACCGGCACCGGCGATGCCGAAGAGGTGACCAGTGTGGTCTACCGCTTAGTGAATCCCAACACGCTTGCCGTGGATGTCGGGTTTGCACCGACATCGAAGGAGAAGCCGTTCACCTCGACGTATACGCGTGAGTGATGGACGAGCAGGTGAGATTTCCAAGTGTTGAGGTGAAGAGGTGATGAAGTTTCGAGTTAGAGAATCGGCGCGGTGAGAGGAAGCAGAACGAGTGACAGCACGCGCCTGGTTCACAGAAGAGACCATGATGCGCGGGAATGGTGTAACACTCGGGGTGTGATCGGCAGCGCACAAATGCAGTTATGTGGAATTGGCCAAACCGGCAGCGCTCGCGAGGAGCGCGGCGGTTGATGTTGATGATTCTTGTGCTGGGGCACTGAGATGTTTGGTGAGTGATGCGTTCAGGGATATGTGTAGAGGATTGGGTGAGGTGGGTGAGGAGTCGCTTGTGTCGGATTTGGGCGCGGTGTGGTGAGAGGATGTGGGCGCATCGGAAGTCCTCGCGGCATCGGATTCGTTCATGATGGAATTAGCGAGGGGTTCGACGGGGGCGGGTGCCTTTGGGGTTGTGGGTTTTTCTTTGCTGCCGCGAGTTGTGTTGGTGGAGGTAGGAGAGATGAGCGCGCGGGCGAGGAGGCGGAGTTCGCGGATGAGGCGATGGGCCAGGTCGTTGGATTCCTTCTGATCTTTTTTCATGCACGCACGGGCGAGTGCATCGCGGGCGATGTAGATGGCGTAGTCGAGGGCATCGCGAGCGCGCTCCTGCCTGCCGCGCTCCGCGCGGAGTGCATTTTCGGCGGCTTTGGCTTGCAGGTATTCGAAGGCGGGACGGATGGGGTCGGATTCGACCCAAAGGAGGAGAGACGTGTAGGAATCGCAGGCAGGGTGCTGCCCTTGAAGGGATGGGGCCAGAGAGGCTAGATCGAAGGAGTTGCGGGCAATGAGGTTGAGGAGATTGAGATCGACGGTTTCGAGATGTGTGAGGGGATTGTTCATGTAGATCAGGATACTGTTTGGGTGCAGGGGCGCGAAGAGTGAATTTCGAATTTTTGTTGTAAGTTACTTATTTGCAATGACTTGCGCACGTGTCACGCAAGCGCGTGACGAGCGCAGCAGGTTTTTGCGTTTCGCGAGGGAATGAAAAAACCCTCGCCGGGCGAGGGTGAAAAGTGGAGCGGATGAGATTCGAACTCACGGCCTCATCATTGCGAACGATGCGCTCTACCAACTGAGCTACCGCCCCAGAAAAACAGGTTGTTTTCGCTTCACTTTGATGGCGGGCTTGGCCTGCTATGGAGTGGGCGAAGGGTCGATTGTACGAGGCCGCGGGGGATTTGCCAGCGGAGGAGATGAGAACCTGAGGGGATTTGATAGCGTATTCTCATTTAGAAGGCACTAGGCATCAGGCATCAGGCAAAAGGCAGAAGGCAAAAAGGACGCGGAGGATTTGAGATGTCACATTTGAAAGCGGGGAAGCAGAGCAGAATGGCAGGGTCGGGTTTTGGAAGTTGAAAGTGGCGAGCGGAGAGTCTTGAGCGGAGTGTGTGCAGATGAAGCGTGTGATGTGCGTGGGATTGGCCGCAGCGATGTTGAGCGGGTGTGAGCGGCCGAACGCGGGCGCGGGGCCCCCTCCTGCTGCCGCGAACACATCGGGATCAGGTGCGGGGCAGGTCGCGGCGGCGAAGCGGGCGATGCGAGTAGTGGTGACGATCGCGCCGCTCAAGGGGTTGGTTGCAGAACTCGCGCCAGCGGGGACAGAGATCACGATGCTGATGCAACCGGGGCGGAGTGAACATGGGTACGAATTCACTCCGGCGGATATTCAGACGATTTCACAAGCGGATGCGGTGGTGTATGTGGGGCTGGGGTTGGAGCCGACGGTGGCGGCGTTTGTCGAGAAGCGTGTGAGTGCCACGCGCGAGGCGATGTCGCTGGGCAGAATTTTGAAGTTGGAAGAAGGGGCGAAACCGCACGAGCACAAGCCAGATGAGCCGGGACATTCCCATGGTGGGAACGAGCTTGGGCATGATGGGCATCATCATGGGCCGATTGACGTGCATGTGTGGCTGGACCCGGTATTGATGAAGGAAGCTGTGCCGGGTTTGAATGAGATGCTGATGACGGCGATGAAGCGATGTGGGGCAACGTCGGCGGAGATCGAAGCGCAGAAAGGAAAGGGTGCGGCGCTGGTGGAGAAGCTTGCCGCGCTGGATGGAGAGATCAAGGAAGCGCTGAAGCCGTTTGCGGGTCGGTCGATCGTGACGCATCACGCGGCGTTTGGCAGGTTGGCCGAGCGGTATGGATTGAAGGTGGCTGAGGTGTTGCGGCCGATTGAAACGAGTGAACCGACACCGGCGCAGATGGCGGCGGTGGCAGAGGCGATTCGTAAGGAAGGGATCAAGACGATTTTCATTGAGCCGCAATTTGATGCGACGGCGGCGAAGCGCGTGGCGGAGTTGGCTGGGGTGCAGGTGATGACGCTGGACCCCTTGGGGAGGGGTGACTATTTCGCGCTCTTGCGGGAGAATGTGGATGCGCTGGTGAAGGGGTTCGCGGCGAGCGGGAACTCACGCTGAGGATTTTGCGGCTTGATTCGGTGTAGACTGGCGCACGTGATGATGCAGGCAACGGCAACACCGGCGGTTTCGATTCGCGGGGTGACGCTGCGCTATCCGGGAGCGGAAGAAACGGCGCTGGCGGATGTGTCACTGGATGTGGTGCCGGGAGAGAAACTGGGAATCTTGGGTCCTAATGGCGGTGGAAAATCGACACTGGTGAAATTGGTGCTGGGATTGCTCGCGCCGGATGCGGGGAGTGTGCGGATTTTCGGGGCATCGCCACGAGAGGCGCGGCGCGAGGGAATCGTGGGATATGTGCCGCAGAGAGTGGAGGCGGAACTGGGTTTTCCGCTGAGTGGTCGAGATGTGGTGACGATGGCGGCGGGTTTGAGGTTGGGATGGTGGCAGCGAGCGGGAAGCGTGGTGAAGGATCGCGTGGATGGAGCGCTCTTGACTGTGAACGCGATGGGGTTCAGCGAGCAGCCGGTGGGGACGTTGTCAGGCGGACAATTTCAGCGGATCATGATCGCGCGAGCGATTGTGACGCAGCCCAAGGTGCTGGTTCTGGATGAGCCGACGGTGGGGATTGATGTGGCGGGACAGAAACAGTTTGCGGAATTGATTGAGCGGCTGTCGCGAGAATTGGGAATGACGCTTTTGGTGGTGAGTCATGATCTGCGGACGATTGCGAGCGGGTGTGACCGCGTGGCGTGCCTGTCGCGGACGCTGCACTCTCATGGTGCGCCGGAAGGTTTGACGCCGCGTGTGCTGGCGGAGGTTTTTCGGCACGATATGGCGAGCATTTTCGGGGATGTGCATGTTGATGCGCATGCGGCGGCGGGGTGCAGTGATCCGAGTCATGGTCATGACCATGGGCAGGCGGATGCGGCGCCGGTGCAGTTGCGGATTGAGAAGAAGTCTGCGGAGGATCAGCGATGATGACTCTGCGGACGTGGGAGTATTTGTCGGGGCCGAGTGCGTGGCTATTTTGGCCGGCGATTGTGACGGGCGTGGTGGTCGCGGGGATGTGCGCGTGGCTGAGCGTGATTGTGGTGCTGAAGCGATTGGCGTTCATCGGGCAGGGGGTGAGTCACGCGGCGTTTGGAGGCGTGGGCGTGGCGGCGATGCTGGGGTTGTTTGCCAGCACGACGGCGACGACGAGCGTGTCGATGGGGCAGTTTGCGGTGATTGCCGGATTCTGCCTGGCGTCGGCGTTGCTAATCGGGAAATTGAGTGAGAAGAGTGGAGAGAGAGCGACGACGGATCATGCGGATACGGCGATCGGAGTGATTCTGGTGGGGAGCATGGCGCTGGGGGCGGTGCTGCTGCATGTGGCACAGACGCGACGGATGGCGGCGGGAGTGAGCTGGGAGAGTGTGCTGTTTGGACAGTTGCTGGCCGTGACATGGACGGATGCGGCGATCGCGGCTGGAGTGACGGCGGTGGTGAGTGTGGCACTGGTGGTGTGGCGCAGGCCATTGATGCTGACGCTGTTTGATCGGCCGGTGGCGGAAGCGCTGGGTGTGCGGGTGAAGGTGATGAACCTGGTGCTGCTGGCACTGCTTGCGGTGGCGACGGTGAGCGCGATGAAACTGGCGGGTGTGGTGTTGGCGACGGCGATGCTGACGCTGCCTGGTGCTGCCGCGCTGCGGTGGTCGCGGCGGATGAGCGCGGTGATGATGCTGGCGCTGGTGATCGGTGTGATGTGCGTGCTGGGCGGAGTGGTGTTGAGCTTTGAATTGGATTGGCCGCCCGGGCCAGCGATTGTGCTGGTGATGGTGACGGTGTATTTTGGGGCGCGGGGCACCGGAGCGCGGCGCTAGTTGGGAGAGGGTTCAGTCAGCGGAACCGACGCGAGCGAGGGCATCACCGTCGAGGCGGCAGATGGTCCAATCGGTGAGGCGGCGGGCGCCGAGCTTTTCATAGAAGTCGATGGCGGGTGTGTTCCAATCGAGGACAGCCCATTCCATGCGAGGACATTGGCGCTGCACGGCGACGCGGGCGACGGCGCGGAGAAGGGCGAGGCCGAGTCCTTTGCCGCGAGAATGGGGTGTGACGTAGAGGTCTTCGAGGTAGAGGCCAGCACGGCCCTTCCAAGTGCTGAAATTGTGGAAGTAGACGGCAAAGCCGTGCGGAACATCGTCGATCAGGCCGATCAGGCACTCTGCGATGGGGCCACCCAACGGGTTGGCGATGTGGCTGCAGGGAATGGCGCGGCCGAAGAGGGCGTCGTGAATAAGAGATTCGGTGGCGATGACGGCCTGGGGCTCGCGCTCGTATTCGGCGAGCTCGCGGATGAAGCGGAGGATGAGTGGGATGTCGGCGGGCGTGGCGGGGCGGATGGTGATGGCCATGAGGGGATCGTTACCCGGTCATACGATGGGGGCATGGCTGACAAAGTGAAAGCGGAGTTGTTTCTGGCGGAACTGAACCGGCTGCGCAAGGACCTTGGTGAAGACAAGAGCGACCTGGAATGGGTGACTCTGCACCACGCGTTCTGCTTTATCTCTTACAAGATGGGGGAATTTCAGAAGTATGTGGATGAGCAGGCGGCGAAGGGTGAGTTTGATGAGTTGGAGAGGTGAGTGAAAAAGCCAGAAGCCCGCACGAGATGCGCGGGCTTCTGAAAGGGGTTGGAGACTGAGGCGGGGATTGCTCAGCGGCGGCGACGGGTGGCCGCGAGGGCGGCGAGTGCGAATGCCGCGGAAGCTGAGGGGGCGGGGACGAGGGTGAGAGAGGCATCGTCCCAAGCAACGGAAGTATCGGCAGGAGAGCCGTTGTTGGTGAAGCTCTGGACGGCAAAGACGACCTTGGCGATGGCGGCGTTGGCAGGTGCGAACTCGGAGTAGCTGAACTGCTGATATTGGTTGGTCAGCGAGCCCTGGATGGCCTGATTGTTGGTGGCGATGAAGTTGTTGCCAGCATCGAACCACTCGACTCGATACTCAGCGCCGTTGTTGACGCCGGGATTGGAGCGAGCGAAGACAGAGAGGGCATACTGAGCGCCGCCGGTGATACCGAAGACGGTCTGCACGTGGCCGGTGAAACCGTCGTAGCCGTTGTTGGTGCTGGAGCCGACGCGAATGGTGGTGACGAGTGCTTTATCGCCGGAATTGGGAGTGGCGCCCGTCCAGTTGAAGGCCTCGAGGAAGGTGCCGGGTGAGCCACCGAAGAAGCCGTTCCAATTGGTGACGTTGGAGAAGTCGAAGCCGAGGTCGGACTCAAAGCTTGCGTTGTTGAGAAGGTTTTGCGCGCCGGCTGCGGAGGCGAGGAGTGCGACGGCGGCGATGCTGATCGAACGTGCGTTGTTCATGGGTGCTTCTCTCTTTCCGGGAACTGATGAGCGGAATGCCGCGAGGGAGTGGGACTCGGCGCGACACTTTCAGCCCACAAGGACTGAACGATTTGAGATTACCATGAGGCGGCGAGTCGTTGCAACTGTTTCATGTATTGAAACAGTGAAATTCATGGAATTCCCTGAGAAGTGAGAGGGAGGGGGAACAGTGCCGATTTGGCGTAAAAATCGGGGTTCTTGACGATTCAACGGAGGTTTGCACTCTGTAGCGATAACCATCGGGCGGGCGATGGGACGCAGTGCTCATGCAACATGTTTCATGAAAGAGGAGGAAGGGTCACTTTTCAAGGGTGAAACTGTAGAGTTTGGCTTGGCCTTGGGAGGGGCCACCTTTGAATTGGAGGCCGACGATGCCGAGGGAGGACATATCGATGGCTTTGCTGCCGCTCTGGCTGCCGTGGAAGAGGTTGAGTTTGAAATCGGTGAGTGAGATGCGGTAGGTCTGGCGGCCGGCTTTGGCGATGATGGGATCGGAGAGGAAGGCCTCACCATCATCGAGCTTGCTGCTGCCGGGCTTGACGCAATTGGCTTCGGCGAGAACGAAGTTGAGTTCCACTCCGGCGGGGGCTTCGGCCTCGAGAACGACCTGGGTGTAGCCATCGGCATCGGCGACGATGGTGGCGGGATCGCCGACGTTGGTGGAGCGGGAGGATGTGGGCAGATAGAAGCTGATGCCTGCGCCGTAGCTGAGGCCGGGCGTGTAGGTGATGTGGCACACTTTGTTGCTCATCACGTACGAAAGAGAAGCATCGGATGCGCCCCAGACATCGGGATTCTGGATCCAATCTGCGAGGAGACTGACCTGCGGTGGGCGACCGGGCTGCTGACCACTTTTGAGGGTGATGGATTCGGGGGGAAGGATCTGTGTGGGCGCGGGGCGGGTGGATTTGGCGTGGAGATCGTGGAGCTTGGCATTTGTGGCGGCCATGGCGGTGAGGAGCGCTTCGTAGCGGCCGTGACGGATATCGACGACTCCGTAGTTGGAGTCTTCACCATCGAAGCGACCTTGAGGAGACTGGTCGGCCCATTCGAACCAGCAGGTGCCGATGACCATGGGATATTGGGCGAGATCTTCGACGAATTCGGAGTAGTGAGCTGCGCGCTCGGCCTGTGTGAGAAGCACTGCACCTGCGCCGCGGGAATTGGGATTGCCGGACTGGTTCTCTTTGGCGCGCCAGGAGAACTCGGTGATCATGAGGGGTTTGCCGGTGGTGACGTGGAATTTTGCAAGAACGCGGGCAGGAACCTTGGCACCGCTGTAGTAATTAACGCTGACGACATCACTGACTTTGCCACAGGCGGTGATGACAGAGAGAGGAGCATCGCCAGCGAAACGCGAGCCGAGGATGAGAAGCTCGGGAGCGATGCGGCGCACTTCGGCAGCGGCGACGGTGTAGAAACGCTCGGCGGCGATACCGACGAAGGCCTCGCGATCAGCGAGAGATGCGGCGTTGGTGGATGTGCGGAGATGATCGGCGGAAAGCTTGGACCAATCGGGCGCGGTGATGCCCCACGCGGCGTTGAGACCCTCGATGGTTTTGTGCTTGGATTTGAGGAACTCGATGGCGGCGAGGCGAGCAGGATCTGCATCGGGAAGGGTGAATGCGCGTTCGAGGACGGTGTAGTTGAGGGGAGCATCCCAGGCGTTGATGCCGAACCAAGGCATTTCGTTATCGAGGAAGACGCCGAGAATGTCGGAGCGATCGGGGTACTTGGCGAGCATGGCTTCGACGTTGGTGCGAACGCGTGACTCGAAGCCGGGGCGGAAGGTGTCGAGGCAGCGGTCAGATTCGGTGCCGGCGGCATACAGAACGGGAGTGCGATAGATGCCGGGTGAGGCGGCGACAGCAGGATCGCTCCAGGCACCGACGGTGTTGAAGTGGGCGGCCGTGAGGATGGAGCGAACGGAGGTGCTCCAAGCGGCGAAGTCATTGGGGAACGTGGAGACAAGAGGTTGATAGAACTGGGTGCCTTCCCTAGGTCGGAATGGGAGGGAGGCGATGTTATTGATCCCTGCGGAGAAGAGGCGCTTGCCATCTGGCGACTGGAACCAATATCGGCCATCCTGGTCTTTGGTGACGGAATATGAGGGGGCGGCACATGCCGCGGCGGCGAGGAAAGGGAGGAGGCAGAGGGTCTGCAACGCGGTTTGAAACAGTTTCATGGACAGAACGATACCGAAAACCGGTTGCGATATCAACGGGATTGTGGATTGTGGAGAAAATGTGCAGTTTGGCTTGACAGGGGTTGCAGGGTTCGGTAGCTTGCAACTGTTCCACGGAGTGTTTCAGGCATGAGCTCTGTACGCGAAATCGCCCGACGACTTGGACTTTCGCCCGCCACGGTGTCGCGAGCGCTGAATAACAGCGTGAACGTGGACCCGGACACTCGGGCACGTGTGATCGCGGCGGCAAATACCGCTCGCTATATGCCATCGGTTTCCAAAGCCCCGCAGAATGTGATTGGGCTTGTTTATCCGGGAGAGCCGGTGGAGCCGGATTACGGCGGATTCGAATCGGCACTGTTGGCGGGCATTCTGCGTGGACTGAATGAACTGCGGTTTGACCTGAAGATCGTTTCGGTGTCGCGTGACAAGCTGCCCAATGAGAACTACTCACAGTTTTTCCTGCGGAAGGGCATTCGCGGCGTGATTCTGCGGACGTTCCTGGATACTCGCTCGATGTGTGTCTCCATCGCGGAAGAGGGATTTCCCGCGATCGTGGTTGCAGATCGGTTTGAGAACAGCAAAGTGAATTTCATCTCGTGCAACTCGCGGGATGATTCGGCGCGAGCGATTTGCCACCTCTTGGACCTGGGACATCGGAGGATTGCGCTGGCGGTGCACCGTTATCCGGACACGGACCATGTGGATCGTCGCGAGGGGTATCTGGATGCGTTTCGGTCGAGGGAGATTGAAGTGGATCCCTCGCTGATGATCGAGACGATCGGTGAGATGGTTGGTGGCGAGACGTCGATTCTGCGGCTGATGAGCATGCCAGAACCACCGACGGCGGTGTATTTCACGAACCCGCTGTCGACGATCGGAGCGTTGAAGAAGTGTCATGAACTGGGCATTCGCGTGCCGCAGGACCTGTCGATCGTTGGATTTGATGATGGCGACATCCGTTATCACACGTTTCCGACGTGCACGGCAGTGTGCCAAGACGCGACGATGATCGGATTTGAATCGGCTCGGTGGTTGACACGAATGCTGTGTGGGATGGCTGATACGCGTTTGCAGGCAGCAAAGCAGACGCGATTTGAAATCAATATGACAACGGCAGCGGCTCCTGTTGAGCCGGTGCGTGTATTGCCGGACGGCACGAGACTCGCAGTGCAGGTCGGCCCAGCTCTGACGGCAAAGACCCGCCGCAAACAGAGCGTTTTCGAGGGCGTGACGGTGGATTCGGGTGTGTCTGAGCCCAAACGGGGCAAGCCAGTCGGATCGAAAAGGAGTCAATGATGAAACAGGGTGTGAACGTTGGTGTTAAGGGTCGACAATGGGCGGCATTTACGCTGATTGAACTGTTGGTCGTGATTGCGATTATCGCGCTTTTGATTGCGATTCTGCTGCCGGCGCTGGGTAAGGCACGTGAGGCGGGCCGGGACACGATCTGTAAATCGAATATTCGTCAGTTGGTGACGGCGATGCTGGTGTACACAACGGATTACAAGGACAAGTTTCCGCCCAATCTGGTGGATGCGGTTGATCCGGTGTCGAACACATTCAGCATGATGTGGTATGACGTGAACCGCATCGGGGCGTATCTGCCTCAGATGGATGATTCGAATATCTCTGAGACGAATACGCGAACGCGCACGGTCGGTGGCGGATCGATGCGCTGTCCGAATCATCCGGATGCGGGACGCTCGTACACAATGAACTACTGGGCCTCTTCGGCGGGTAAGTGGACACCGGGTGGAACGGGGATCATCACATACAAGCCCGGTGGATTTGGAACCGAATCGCAGCGCGGGCGCGGGTTTGACTCAACCGTCGGTGAATCCTCGGCAACAATGCTAATGACAGAAGGTTGGGGGTTGTACTTCTCGGAGACGATCACGCCTCGCCGGTGGTTTACGGGTGCGCAGGTGGGCGAATCGGGCATGCCGGGTGCACGCTTTGGAGGCGGTGCTGGCGTGAGTGATTTCCCCGGTCAGTGGCCCACCAACGCGCTGGAGATGGGCCCGGCCCCGGCGGGATCGCTGAAGTCGTACATCCCGTGGTATCGGCACCCCAAGCGGACGAGCGGTGTGCGCGAGATTCGCGGCGCGGCGAATTTCGGCATGGCGGATGGGCACGTTGAGCAGTACACGGTGGATGTGCTGATTGATCGAGCGACCGGCAGAAGCACCGGTAAGGTGCTGTGGTCGCCGATCGACCGACAGATCGAACCGTTCCCCTGATGTGAACTGAAGTGTTTTCAGGTCTGGCGGCGGCGTCGCGGCCAGGCACTTTGTTTGGAATGTGAGTGAGAATGAAACGTCTTGTGAAGGAGAAAGATATGAAGAAGCAGTTGATGGCAGTGGCGGCTTTGGGTGTGTGCGCGGGTGCTGCGTTTGGCCAGGTGGCCAATCCCAGCTTTGAAGACAACGGCGGCGGCTTCAGCGGATGGAGCACGTTTGAGCAAGCGTTTGTGGATACGACGATCGCGCGTACCGGCACGTTTGCCGCGAAGTTCTTTGGCAATTTCTCCCAGCAATACGCGGCTTCGGGCGCGTACCAGGACTTCCCCACGACTCCGGGAACGACCTGGACGGGCACCGGCTGGTTTGCGCACACCGCCGGTGACCCTCTGGTGGGTCAGAACATCGGCCTGATCAACATCGAGTGGCGCCGCGCGGATGGCACGTTGATTTCATATCTGACCACGACGACGGTGACGTCGACAAGCGCTCTAGACACATGGCAGCAGTACACGGTGTCGGGCGTGGCTCCGGCCGAGACGGCGACTGCTCGCCTCGTGGTGCTGATCCTGCAACCCAATTTTGAGGGTGGCAGCGTGTGGGTGGATGATGTGGCCTTCTCTTCGCAGGTGAACTGCTCGGCCGACTTCAACAACGACGGCGTGGTGGACTTCTTTGACTATCTTGACTTTGTGGCTGCCTTCTCATCCGGGTGCTGAATCCCTCATCCGGTGACTGACTGCGCAGCGCCCCTTTGCCGGGGCGTTGCGCTTTTGCGGAGATGTGTAAAAACGTTTGATTGTGGAGCACGATTCGCGAGTGAGCAAGTCGACGTCGACATCATGGATGCCGCAGGGACTGCCTGGGGGGATGCGTGGGAGCATGCTCTCTCTGGGACCATTCTCTCCTGGGGCGTGGCTGATCATCGCCAGCGCGGTGGTGAGTGCGGTGTTGCTGGCGATGGCCAAACCACCGGCGAAATCTGAAGCGACGATGTGGACGTTTGCGCGGATGCACGCGCTGATGTATGAACCGCTGGTGGCGGACTGGAACAAGCACAATTCGCCGAAGGTCGAGATGCTGCAACTTGGATTGCCGGCGATTGAGCGGCGGATGCTGGCGAGCTTTTTCTCAGGAACTCCGTGTGCGGACCTGATGGAAGTGGAGCGACGGGCAGTGGCTCGCGCTTTTGCAGGACCGATTGAGTCAGTGGGGTTTGTAGACCTGACAGATCGATTGAATCGCGACGGGCTTCTGGAGAAAATCAACGGGCCGAGTTTCAGCCCGTGGAGCAGCCGCGGCAGGGTTTTTGGTCTGCCCCATGATGTGCATCCGGTGATGCTGGGATATCGGGCAGACATTGTGGAAGCAGCGGGGATTGATGTCGCAAAGATTGAAACGTGGGATGATTTTGAAAGGGTGATGAGACCGCTGCAGGAGATGGGTGGTAAGGGTGAGCGGTTTGCGCTTTCGATGTGGGAGACGCATGGCGATCATCTGGAAGTGCTGATCCTGCAGGCGGGGGGAACGCTGATCGATGAGCAGGGGGCAGTAACGATTGACTCTGAAATCAACCGGCGGGTGCTGGTGAGAGTGAGTGATTGGTGTGCGGGGCCAGATCGGATCGCGATGGATGCGCCGAACTTCACGGCGAGCGGGAATCAGTTGAAGGTGGCGGGAAAGGTGATCTGCGCATTCATGCCGGATTGGATGGGGGATGTCTGGAAGCATGAAATGCCGGAACTGGCGGGAAAGGTCAAATTGATGCCGCTGCCAGCGTGGGAAAAGGGTGGGAGAAGAACGAGTGTGTGGGGCGGGACGATGCTGGGCATTCCCAAGGCGGCAGCAACAAGCCCAGAGAGATTTGAACAGCTGTACGCGTTTGCCTCGCACTTGTATCTGTCGCAGGAAGTGGCGAGGGAGCTGTATCGCAAGGGTGGAATCATCACGCCAGTAAAGACTTTCTGGAATGATCCAATCTACGACCAGCCCGATGAATACTTCTGCGGTCAGGCACCGGGGCGGTCATACATCAATCTGGCAGGAGATGTGCCGCTGAGGTCGAGTTCGCCATTCAATGCGCGGGCGCTGGATCACATCACCAGCGCGCTGGTGAGACTGTGCGAAGAGAGACGTTCGGGAGCGCTGGCTCAGGATGCCGCGAAGATTGAGACGCGGGCAGCGGAACTGCTGAAGTTGGCGCAGGCGCAGATGCAATCGAAGGCGGAGAGGAATGTCTTTTTGAGTCATGCGGCGGAAGCTTCGGCTGGTCATTCGGCGGGTGTTTCAGAAGGGGGTGGGCGATGAGCGCGGCCCAGCCAATGCACAATCGCGTGCGAGCATCGCTGGCGCCGTATGGGCTTCTGCTCCCATTTGCGGTTTTGTTTGGACTATTCACTCTGTATCCATTGGCGCGCTCGCTGGTGCTGGCCTTTCAGCAGACGTTTGGACCAGAGGCGACGCGGTACGTGGGGCTGGCGAACTTTGCCGCGCTATTGAAGGATTCGCTGTTCTGGGTGGCGGTGCGAAACACCGTGCTGTACACGTTGGGAAGCGTGCTGATTCAGTTGCCTTTGGCGATGATTCTGGCACTAGCGTTGCAATCTAAAGGCGTGCGGGGGAAGAGTTTTTTCCGCATGTTGCTGTTTGCGCCGGCGACGGTGGGTGTGGCGTACGCCGCGATCATGTTCGGAGTGATGTTTGAAAAGCAGACTGGGCTCATCAATCAGTTGCTTCAGAGCGTGACGGGGAGGGGACTGGACTTTCCCTGGCAGCAGGAACACGTGCTCTGGATGCTGATCTTGGCGTCGCTGTGGATGTTCACGGGTTTCAACATGATCTTTTTCTCGGCAGCCCTCGCGAATGTGCGAGAGGAACTGGTGGAGGCATCGACGCTGGACGGGGCCTCAGCGTGGCAGCGGTTTGTGCATGTGATTGTGCCAGAGATCCGGCCGGTGGCGGGGTTTGTGGTGCTGATGTCGGTGATCGGGAGTTTGCAGTTGTTTGAACTGCCTTACCTGATTCTGAACAACAGCGGCGGGCCGGACAACCGTGGCCTGACGATCATCACGTATCTGTATCAGAATGGTTTTGAGAATGGCGACCTGGGGTATGCCAGCGCAGTGGGTTGGATGCTGGCGACGGTGTTGATCCTGATCGCGGCGGCTCAGCGGGTGATTGCAGCGCGAAGGAGCGTTGCATGAAACACATCTTGCTGAAAGGTCGGACGAATTGGCCGGCGATGATCGTGTTGATCATTGCGGGGGTGGTGACGTTGGTGCCTTTTGTGTGGCTGGTGCTGGCGAGCATGAAGACGAGCGGAGACTTTTTCACTTCAACGTTCCTGCCGCGATTTGAAGGGAAGATAGACCCTTCGCGCTTGACGCTGGAGCACTACCGCACGCTGTTCACATCGCTGGATCTTGGACGGGCGCTGCTCAACTCTCTTTGCATCGCATCGGTCGGCGGGGTTCTGTCGACACTGGTGAGCGCGATGGCGGGGGTGGCGCTGGCGTGTTATGAGTTCAAAGGCAAGCGGCTCGCGACATCGGTGGTGCTGGCGTCGGTATTGATCCCCGCCCCACTATTGCTGGCACCGGGGTATGTGCTGCTGCACCAATTGCACTTGCTGGATTCGCTGGCAGGGTTGATCCTGCCGATGGTGGCGAGCGCGTTTGGTGTGTACCTGTTCAGACAGGCGGCCAAGAGCAGCTTGAGCAAGGAAATGCTGGAGGCAGCGCGTATCGATGGATGCTCGGAGTGGCGGATGTTCTGGATTATCGCGTTGCCACTGTTGCGCCCGATGATCGGTGCATTCATGATGGTGACGTTTCTGGGGGCGTGGAACAACTACATTCAGCCGCAGGTGGTGCTGCAAAGTCCGGAGCAGTTTCCACTTTCTGTCGCGGTGACGCAACTCAAGGGTCAGTTTTATCAAGACTACGGTTTGCAGATGGCGGGTACGGTGGTGTCGATCATTCCGGTTCTGATTCTGTTGTCATTACTTCGTCGCGAGTTTGTCGCCGGGCTGACTGCCGGCGCAGTGAAGGGCTAAATCAAAGTCATACTCAAGGATTGAACTATGTTTCCTGAAGGATTCAAATGGGGAGCGGCATCAAGTGCGTATCAGATCGAAGGCGCTGCGCGCACGGATGGTCGCGGAGAATCCGTGTGGGATGCGTTCTGCCAGGTGCCGGGGAAAGTGCACCGTGGAAGCAACGGTGATGTGGCGTGCGACCATTATCACCGGATGTATGAAGATGTGCAGATGATGAAGTGGATGGGGCTGAAGGCGTATCGCTTTTCGACATCCTGGAGCCGCGTGCTGCCGTCAGGAACGGGAACAATCAACGAAAAGGGATTGTCGTTTTATGATGTGCTCGTCGATGCGCTGCTCGAGGCGGGGATTGAGCCGTGGCTGACGCTGTATCACTGGGATATGCCCCTGGATCTGCAGAATCGGGGCGGGTGGATGAACCCGGAGAGCCCCAAGTGGTTTGCCGACTATGCCGCGATCATGACGGAGAGGTTGTCTGATCGCGTGAAGCACTGGATCACGATCAATGAGCCGCAGATATTCATAGGTCTGGGGCATCGGGAAGGAACGCACGCGCCGGGCTTGAAACTGCCAACGCGGGATTGGCTGCTGGCCGGGCATCACGCGTTGATGGCGCACGGGGCGACGGTGCAGGCGATTCGAGCCAAGGCCAAGCGGCCTTTGCAGGTGGGATGGGCACCCTGCGCGCGAGTTGATCTGCCGGCGAGCATGAGCCCGGCGGATATCGAGGCGGCGCGGCAGCGCTTTGCCAGCGTCACCAGCACCGATTGCTGGAACAACACCTGGTGGGCTGATCCGGTGATGCTGGGGCACTATCCGGCGGATGGCTTGGCGCACTTTGGGGCGGACGTGCCAGCGTTCAAGTCGTCCGACTTTGACCTGATCAAGCAGCCGATCGACTTCTACGGAGTGAACATCTATTCCGGTGAGCGCTACGCAGCGGATGCGCTGGGGCGGCCGGTGCATGTGCCGTGGCCGGATGGGCACCCGGTGACGACATTCCGCTGGCCGGTGGTGCCAGAGTCGCTCTATTGGGGGCCGAAGTTCTTGCATGATCGATACAAGTTGCCGATCGTGATCACAGAGAATGGCTTGTCGAACGCGGATTGGGTGGCGGCGGATGGCACTGTGCCGGACCCGCAGCGGATCGATTTCAAAGCCAAATACCTGGGATGCCTGTTGCAGGCAGCACGCGATGGCGTGGCCGTGCAGGGGTACTTCCACTGGTCGATCTTTGATAACTTTGAATGGGCAGAAGGGTATGAAAAGCGGTTTGGGTTGATTTTTGTGGATTATCGAACAGGGCAACGTATTCCCAAAGCGTCGGCACATTGGTATCGTGATGTGATCGCGGCAAAGGGGAAGAACATCATTCCCGCAGCGCAGTTGACGCACGGTCCGATCGGTCTCAAGTCGGGGGCGGCCTCGACCAAGGAGCTGGTATGAAGAAGATGCACACCATGGCGATGATGAGCGTGCTGGCGGCATGTGCTGGCGCAGCGCAAGCGCAACAGGCGGGGACATTTGACAAGTGGATTCGCACGTGGTCGGATGAATTTCCCGGCACGGCGATCGACACCACCAAGTGGAACGTGAGCAATTACGCCCCCAATAAGAATAATGAGCAGGAGTACTACCGGCCGCTCGCTGTGACGGTGGGGAGTGGCGAAGCGGTGATTACATCGACCTTCCAGCCCTGGGGTGGCAGGCCCTATACCAGTGGTGAGATCACCACGCGGGGAAAGTTCACGCAGCAGTACGGGCGATTTGAGGCGCGGGCCAAACTGCCGCGCACGCGGGGGTTGTGGCCGGCATTCTGGATGTTGCCGGCGTCAGATGCGTGGCCACCGGAAATCGACATCATGGAACTGCTCGGGCATGATCCCACGCGCGTGCACATGACGCACCACTGGGGGACATGGCCAAACGTGCAGAGCTACACATCCAGCTGGGTGGGGCCGGATTTCACGACGAGTTATCACGAGTTCAGAGTGGATTGGTACCCCGATGCGCTGGTGTGGTATGTGGATGGTGTGCAGCGGAGTTCGCACAATGCCGCGATCCCGCAGGAACCCTTCTACATGATTCTGAATACGGCGGTGGGTGGCGATTGGCCAGGAATGCCGGATGCGACGACGGTTTTTCCGCAGCGGTACCACATCGAGTATGTTCGTGCGTACAAGTGCCTGATCAACAGCAGCTTTGACCAACTGGGTCCGACAGGAAACGTGCAGGCGTGGCAGTGGACCAAGTCAGGGAATGTGTATGCAGAGACGCTGATTCCACGCACGGGGACGCGCTCTCTGAAACTGTTTGGCCCATTCACCGGCACGCCCAACAGCAGCACAGCGCACCAGGACTTTCCGGCGGTGGCGGGTGAACGATTCCGCGGCAGTGCGTGGTTCCTTAATCGCAGCACAGACCCGATGGCCGGGGCCAATGTGGCGAGCATCGACATCGAGTTTCGCTCGTCGACGGGAACGGTGCTGAGCACAGTGACCACGGTGGGCTTGACTGCCGCGAGCCCTCGCAACGTGTACAACAAGGTCGTCGTTGATGGCCAAGCGCCTGCTGGAACAGCAACTGCTCGCTTCATGCTCAAGTTCTATCAGCCCGCCGCCGCGGCCGGTGCGGCATTCATTGACGATGCGGAGTTCGGCTACTTCGCCCCATGCTTTGCTGACTTCAACGCCGATGGCACTGCTGATTTCTTTGACTACCTTGATTTTGTCGCCGCGTTCAGCACAAATGCACCGGGTGCGGACTTCAATGCGGATACGAGCATTGATTTCTTTGACTATCTGGACTTTGTGGCGGCGTTTTCGGTTGGGTGCTGAGGAAGGCGTCGAAGTGTCTATTCGTTAAGACTCCGGCTTGAGTTGAGCCGCGCCACACTCCGGGCAAGGCGCGTCGGCAGCAAGGCCGTCGCGGTCATAGCGACACTTGTGACAGAGGCCTTTGCGAAAGCGGGATATGCGACGATCATGTGCGAACGCGAACGGGGTAGAGACGATGGCAATCAAGAGCGATATGAGCGAAACGATGTTGTGCAACCAACCGATCCAACGCGTCTCCACGATCTGCGCCTGACCTTTATCGATGAGATCTTTGGCGAAGCGTGAGACGAAAGGATGCGGAGAGGCGAGGTAATCGACGTACGCGCGGCGAAACTCTGCAGTGCTCGCGCCGGGTGGCAGTTCGTCAAGGGATTCGATCCTGATTTCCTGGTCGGTCGTTGTGGCAGCCCACCAGCCAAATGTGGGGTCATTAAACCGGCACATGCCGCGCACATAGACGCGTTTCTCGTCTATCCGCACCTGCCAGCTGTCGGGTTTGACGAACGTGAACATCCCGTTCACGAATTCGAATACCGACCTATCCAAGCGAGCAGGACTCGTCAGAACAAGGCCGGGACGCCACTTGTCATACAGCCACTGGCCAACATGCGATGAGCTGTAGTCTTTGATAGGAAGCAACAGGAACGAAACGAGAAAGACCAGCGCGGAGAGCGCGAGGGTGGTTTGCGAAGAGAGAAATCTGGCCAATTTCGACCGTATCACAATCAACTCTACACGCGCTGACGTGATGGATTGGCGTGACGATCAGATCCCAAAATCCTCTTCCGACTCTGGCCGCGTATCTCCCCCACCATCTCTGAAGTTCTGCACCGGCCCTGTCGGTGGCTTGGCGATGAATCCACCGGAGCCAAACTTGTTGACGGGAGAGCTGCCTGCACCAGCGTTTGGTCCACCACCGGAACCGCCAGCAGGGCCGGTTTCCCACGGCGGTGAAGTGTCGGCAGTGAAGCGTTCGTAATCCACGGGTGCACGCGCGTGGGGATCGTGATTCTTGAAGCGTGTCACGCTGTTATCCCACGTCAGTTTCACCACACCCGTCGGGCCGTTGCGCTGCTTGGCGATGATGAGTTCGGCCAGGCCGATCTTGTCCGGATTCTCATCGGCCCACGCCGGATCCTGAATGTGGTAGTACTCCTCGCGGTGCAGCAGCACGATCACGTCCGCATCCTGCTCGATTGAGCCCGACTCGCGCAGATCGCTCATGCGGGGGCGATTGCCTTCGCGAGTTTCGCTGGCACGGTTCAACTGCGAGAGACAGATGATGGGGACGTGCAGTTCGCGGGCGAGTGCCTTCACGCCGCGAGAGATCGCTGACACTTCGACCTGGCGCGATTCGCGCCCCTGGGCTGGGGCCGTCAGCAACTGCAAATAGTCGATGATGAGGACCTTGACGCCGTACTGCCTCACCATTCTTCTCGCCCGCGCACGCAACCCGGTAATCGAGAGTGACGGTGTGTCGTCAATGACGACGGGGGCCTTTGACAATTCCTGATAGGAATTGAAAACCCGCTCGTATGTGTTGTCATCCAGACCACCAGAGCGGAGACGCTGGGCATTCACACCCGATCGCGCGCTCAACAAACGCAACGCCACGGCGGACTTGGACATTTCCAAACTGAACACCCCCACTGCCGTGGGTGCCGCGCTGCCGGGGGCCCAAGGAGTGCCGCCAAGAGCGATTTGCTCGGCGATGTTCATCGCGACGGCGGTCTTACCCATCGAAGGGCGTGCTGCGATGATGACCATTTCATCGGGCTGCAAGCCCCGGGTCATGTGATCAAACTCGACAAAGTGCGTGCGGACGCCAGTCATCGCCTCGGCGTCACTGGCATCGATGCGATCCATCTCGCGCTTCAGGAGCGTGGCGATGGGCTCGACATCGCTGGTCTGCCATTCCTGCGTGATGCCAAAGATTTTCTGCTCGGCCTCTTGCAGTACTTCGTTGGCGGCTTCTGGGCCGCGATCGCCGACGTCGTAGGCATCAAAGAGCATCTCGCCCGAGAGCTCAATCAGGCGGCGCAAACGATACTTCTCGTGGACGATCTGGGCGTAATAGACGGCGTTGGCGGCACTCGGGGTCTGCTCGACCAATGTGATGAGGTATTCAGCGCCGCCGATGAGTTCGAGGAGCGATTGGTCCTTCAGGCGTTCCATAAATGGAACCAGGTCGATCTGCGTCAGTTCGCGCTGGTCATACAACTCGAGCACGGTCTTGAAGAGGGTCTGATGCTTCGGCGCATAAAACTCGCTGGGGTCCTTCATCACGGCGATGACATCGGCGATCACTCGCGTGTCGATCATCATCGCGCCAAGCAGGGCCATCTCCGCCTCTAAGGAGTGCGGCGGAAGTTTGTCGAACATCTTCCCCAAGTTGGCGGCATACTCAGGATTGCGACTGCGGCGGAAGCGCGCGGCACCGGACTTTCCTTCAGTACGACCGTCGGGTTTGGCTTCGGCAAAGCCGGATGAAGATTGGGAGACATCGTCGAGCATCGGTCACCAAGGGTACCGCAGCACATGCCGATCTTGACGATTTCGGTTCGCAATCCAAGGAGTTCACCACAGCCGATCCAAGCGACAGCCCCATTGCAAACAAACGGGTTCCAAACGCACTTGTGGCTCTTGACGGCGGACAATACCCGTATGTCCAGCCCCCTTGACCAAGTCCTTTCCCGCTTCGCCCTGACGCAGTCGCTGCCGGAAGAACTGCCCGTTGATCCATTTCCCACTTTTGTCGAGTGGTACACGCACGCCGTCACACACAAGATCCAACCTAATCCAAACGCGATGACGTTGTGCACGGTTGATCCGGACGGGGGCCCTTCATCGCGGATTGTGCTGTGCCGCAATATCGATGCCGCTCGCGGCGTGATTCACTTCTACACCAACTACACCAGCCGCAAGAGCAAAGCGATGCTGGCGCATCCGCGGGTGTCGTTGCAATTTCACTGGGACACCCTGGATCGGCAGGTGCGGATCGAGGGACTTTCGCAGCAGGCGAGCGCCGCACAGAGTGACGCGTACTTTGCCGCTCGCCCGTGGGAGAGCCGCTTGGGAGCATGGTCGAGCGATCAATCACAACCCATCACCGGAAGGCAGGCCCTGATCGACAAGGTGCGCTGGGCGATTGAACACTTGAAGCTGGATCCGGCGGAGATCATCGCCAAGGGGAATGCGGTTCACATTCCGCGCCCACCACATTGGGGCGGTTGGAATATCACTGCCGAACGCGTCGAACTCTGGCTTGGAGGCACGGGGCGCGTGCACGATCGCGCCGTGTGGACTCGCGCGATTGTTCAGACGGGCGAAACAGTCCATTGGACTGAATGGGCCCGCACTCGTCTGCAACCTTGAATCAAACCGGCATTACGCTGGCTGCTGACCATTCACAGTCAGACCCACCGCCGCCACCACCTGACGCTTGCGGATCTGTTCATTTCCCAATTGTCCGCACGCACCCATCATGGTCCGGCCCTTGGTGCGACGGCGTTTGACAAACACTTCCCCATCCATCAACTGCTGCATGAACCACTCGACGCGTTCCTCGGTTGGCGCTGGCCAGGGAGAGTTACGTCGCGGGTTATAGGGGATCAGGTTCAGACACACGCGGTGGCGACCATCGGCGAGTCGGAAGTGTTGCACAAACTCGGCGACAGCGCGGGCATCGGCTTCACTGTCATTGACACCGGGGATGAGCACATACTCAAACATCAATTTGCCGCCGCCATAACGGGGAAACTCCTGAAACGCCTGACGCAATTCGTCCAGATTCCACTTGCGGTTGATGGGCATGATGGCATCGCGGGTGGCATCGATTGCGGCATTCAACGAGAGGGCGATGTTGAGGCGGCGCCAACCGGGATCGTTGACTTTCTTGGCCAGATCGCGCAAGCCATCGACACGGCCGACCGTGGAGATGGTGATTTTGGAGACAGGGACCGCCGCGCCGTTGTGATCGATGAGAATTTCGATGGCGCGAAGGACGTTTGCGAGATTGTCCAGGGGCTCGCCCATGCCCATGAACACGATGTTTGATGGCCGTTGACCCAGCACGTGCGTGGCAGTGAACCACTGAGCGACGATTTCCTCAGCAGTGAGCGAGCGGATCAGACCCATCTGCGCGGTCTCGCAGAAGGTGCACCCCATCGCGCAGCCGACTTGCGACGACACGCAGAGCGTGTAGGTGAGTTTGCCCATCTGGCCGATCATGGGAATCAGCACGCTCTCGGTATCCAGCCCAGCGGGAAGTGTGCCCGTGCCGGATTCGAGTTTCACGCGATCAGTGCCGGGGACGCGCAATAGAAATTTGGTGACAGTGCCTTCGGGGCTTTCTTCGCTCTTGGCCGTGACAAGGGTCGGCAGCCACGACTTGGCTGGCGATGTGGAGATCGCCGTACGCCCTGACCAGCGGCCGGTGCGCAGCAGAGATTTGACCTCTTCGAGCGCGAGCGCCGGGCCAACGCCAGCGACATCGCGATACGCTGCGGCAAACTCGGCCGGCGTGACGGCGAGGGGATTGACCGCTGGCAAGGTCGAATTGTCGTGCCGCAGGGCTGCCATCTCTGAGATGGTAGGTTTTAGCCGCGCTCAGCTCGAACACCGCCTCCGCGCGCCATTAGTTATAGGACTATTACATGCCATGACCCTTATACATATATATCGTATTCCAAACTTATTTCTTACAAACCTTTGAAATGGGCTTGATACACAATCCGGTTTCCGTTATGCTGTCCTGAGTGCTGCTGCGTATCTCAGACGGCTGGGGGACTCAAGTTGAGTGCGGGTTGTCGTTCTGACAGCGCGCGATGCGGTGGCGGAAGGAAGATGGAGTGTGCATGGCTCGCTCACTTAAGCCGCGTGCTTTCACGTTGATCGAATTGCTGGTGGTGATCGCAATCATCGCGCTCCTCATCGCGATTCTGCTGCCAGCCCTTGGCAAGGCGCGGCAGGCAGGTCATCAAGTCAAGTGCCTGGTGAACATCAAGCAGATGGCGGTCGCCGCACTCTTTTATGCGCAGGATCACAAAGACCAGATCTGGCCGGTGGCCAAGCGGACGCGCTGGCCCGACGGCAACCGTTATTGGGATCCGGAGACCAATCCACCTCCGGGTGCTCCGCCGCCGACGAACGTGGCCATGTGGGCGCAGATCGTGGAAAACGGCGTGCGCAACCCTGGGTTCATGTATCGCTATGTGGAAAATCTGCACGAGATATCGTCGTGCCCGACCAACAAGCGTCGGACGCTGACAGGGACCGAGTATTACAACATGTGGGGGAGCCGCACGGGTGTGGATTTTGACTACACCATGCTGGATGAGGTCGAAGGTGCGCGGCTGGGCACTTCAACAATGGTTGGATATGTCGCTCCCAACGTGGCAAACTCGGCGCGCGTGCTGACGAATCCGCAATTGACCCTGTTTCCGGGTGTGCCGCTGTACTTTGAAGAGAGTTCGTTCCGCTGGAATCAGACGTATCGCGATGCCATGTTTGGCAACGAAGACCAGATGGCGGTTCGGCACTTTGGCTATGGACATGTGTCGTACATCGATGGTCACGCCAACCTCTTGAAGATCGAGACGGACAAGAACGAGCTCTCCGTCAATAACCAACGCGACTTTGAGTGCAACGACATGTACGCCTCGGCCAAGAGCAACAATCTGTGGTACGCCATGAGCGATCAGGATTGGCGGCATGGATTTGTCCAGCCCTACGGCTGGATCAATAACCCAAGATAACGGCCTGACTGCATAACCAACCGAACGGCTACCCGCCGGTCGGTTTCTCATTGGTGCGGAGAGTCTTGTTTTTTGCCAGGCGGGCTGCCAGTTCGGCTTCGATGCCGCGATCTGTGGGCCGGTAATAGCTTTTCTCGACTCCCAGATAGTCCTGCGTTCCAATGCCACCTGGTTGATTCTGGCTGTAGACATATCCCCCATTGCGCTGGCCATCACCGGCAGGTGCGGAGTTGCCATCACGGAGGTACACCGGCACAGGAAACGTGCGTCCCTCTTGAACATCCTTCACGGCTTCGTCGATGGCGACGTAACTGGCGTTGCTCTTGGGGCACAGGGCCAGATAGCACGTCACCTGCGCCAGCGTGATGCGGCACTCGGGGAGCCCGATCTTCTCAACGGCGTCAAAGCCCGCCGTCGCCAGGGGGAGGGCGTGCGGATCAGCATTGCCGATGTCTTCGCTGGCGAGGATGACCAATCGCCGGGCGATGAAGCGGGGGTCTTCACCAGATTCGAGCATTCGGGCGAGCCAATACACCGCGGCATCAGGATCGCCACCACGAACTGATTTGATCAGAGCGCTGGCCATGTCGTAGTGCTGATCATCACCAAAGACGATGGCCTTGGATTGGATCGAATCCTGGGCCACTGCCAGATCGATGACGACTGGGTCTGCCGCGGGCTGCGAAAGGACCGCGACTTCAAGAGCCGTCAACGCTCGCCGGGCATCTCCATCACACTTGATGGCCCAGAGACGCAATGCGTCGTCACTGGCGTGAACTTGGCGTGTGCCGAAACCACGATCCGGATCAGCGATGGCGCGGCGGAGGACCGCCACCACTTCGTCCTCCGTGAGCGGCTCCAGCCGAAAGAGTGTGCTGCGGCTGGTGAGGGCGGAGTTGACGGCAAAGAGGGGATTCTCTGTCGTTGCACCGATCAGGGTGATGAGGCCACGTTCGACATCGCCGAGCAGCACATCCTGCTGGGCCTTGGTGAAGCGATGAATCTCATCCAGAAAGAGGATGGTGCGTTGGTTCTTTCCGGTGAGCCGTTGCTCGGCCTCGGTGATGATCTCGCGGATGCGGGCGACGCCGACTGCCGCGGCGTTCTCGCGGACGAAGTGGCGCTTGGTGTGCTGGGCGATGAGCTCGGCGAGGGTGGTCTTGCCCGTGCCGGGTGGGCCGTGAAGGATGATGGAGGTGATGGCATCCGCGGTGAGCATCCGCCGCAGCAATTTGCCCGGGCCCAGCAGGTGGCTCTGTCCGGCATATTCATCCAGCGTGCGGGGGCGCATTCGAACGGCGAGCGGCCGGATGGCCAATGCACGCTTTTCACGGGATTCGGCAAAGAGATCAGCCACGAAAGAGCGTATGAGGAGTCAAGTATAAGAGGTGGGAGGCCCAGCGTGCCGATAATGGGCCAGCATGCTGTGGATTGGATTGGCAGTTCTTTGGCTGGTTTTGATCTGGTGGGCTCCTCGAGTGGTGAGTGGCCCGCGTGGTGATTTTGAATCCGGATTTGCGGTGTGGCTGATTCACGCGTATTGCAGGGTGATGCACCGAGCCCGGTATCACAATGTCGAGTTAATCCGGTCGATCTCGGGACCGGCGATCATTGTGGCCAACCACACCAGCGCGATCGACCCCCTCTTGATTCAGGCAGTGTGTCCACGTGAAGTTCGCTGGATGATGGGCTCAGACATGGCGGTGGAGCGGCTGGGTTGGCTGCACTTGGAACCAATCTGGAGATGGAGCGGCGTGATTCGCGTGGATCGCAGCGGCAACGACCGCAGCAGCGTGCGCAAGGCGCTTGAGTATCTGGAGCAGGGAGGGATCGTGGGTATCTTTCCAGAAGGAAAGATTGCGCGGCCTCATGGCACGCTCTTGCCATTCATGCCAGGAATCGGGTTGATCGCGTCGCGTTCTGGAGCGCAGATTCTCTGCGCTGTCATTGCAGGCACGCCGGGAACCGAGGGCGTGGTTGCTGCGCTGCAAACACGAAGCCAAAGCAGCGTGCGCTTTGTGGAGATCGTGAAGCCCGATGAATTAAAGTGGCGCGGCAGCGAGATCGCGGCAAAGTTGGAAGCCAAGTTCAGAGCGTGGCTGAACGTCGAGTGATCACGCTGCGGCGGGGAGGGCATGCTGCAAGGAAATCTCGTCGGCAAACTGCACACCCACGGCCTGATGATCGCCGATCCGCGCGGCGACGCGGGCAATCTGGGCCTTGACCATCGATGCCTGAGGAATCACTGCCCGGTCATCCCAGCAAATCGCGACTTCGAGCTCTTCTCCGGTGCGCAGCGTGCGGGGCGTGGAAATGCTCATCATCGCTCCAGCGCGAGAGACATCGAGGGTGCGCGCGGCGTAGTAGCGGCGGGTCAGGGGGCAATACACCTTTGCCGCACGATCGACGGCGATGCGGGGCGTGTGACGGCGCTCAGGGTGTTTGGACTCGATGTGATCGGTGAGTTTCAAGTTTGACATGTCGTGTTCCGGAGATCTTCCCCTCCCCCACAATCGACTTGGAGAAACAGGAACTTGGCGGGAAGTCCTAAAACTCCTCAAGTCACAAGGTCCGTGGGCCGGTTATTCCGGGACGGTCCTGAATGGGTTATTGTGTGGGCATGAAGCACATGCCTGCCGCCACGTTGATTCTGCTTGCGTTTGTCACCACATTGCCCATGACGGGTTGTGCAACTTCGACGAAGAAGCCCGATGCGAATGCCGCGGCGGTCGCTGAGGTCGATCCGTTTCTGGATGCGTGGGCACGCACCAATCGCTTTCGTCTGGGGCGGCCGGGATCAATCCGCATCACGCCCGATGGGAGCAAGGTGCTGTTTCTTCGGTCCGAAGCAAGGAGTTTCGTGCACACGTTGTATGAGTTTGATGTGGCCACCGGGACTGAGCGTGTGCTGCTTACGGCAGAGCAGATTCTGCAAGGAGCCGAGGAGAACTTGTCGCCCGAAGAGAAAGCGCGGCGGGAAAGGCAACGTCAGACCGCGCGCGGCATTGCGGGATATTCATTGACGGAAGACGGGAACACGATTGTCACTTCGCTGTCGGGGCGGCTGTTTCTGGTGGATCGGGTGTCGGCCAAGGTCCGCGAGATCACAAGCATCAGCAAGCAAGCCGCAATTGACCCGCAGGTCAGTAAGGATGGGAGAAAACTCGCTCACTGTCGAGGCAATGACCTGCATGTCACGGATCTGCGCACGGGTGTGGAAACGGTGGTGGCCAGAAGTGAGTCGCCGACAGTGACGTACGGGCAGGCGGAGTTTGTCGCGCAAGAAGAAATGGATCGCGATCACGGCACTTGGTTCAGCCCAGATGCGAGCATGGTGGCGGTGCAGCGAACGGATACCGCCGGTATGGAGATGTTTCACATTGCTGACCCCACCGACCCGACGCATGAGCCGGAGACGTGGCCGTACCCGCGCGCTGGAGGAAAGAACGCGGTCGTTGGATTGGAAGTGAGGCGGTGCGACGGCAGCGGCACACCTGTACGCGTGCAGTGGGATGCGGAGAAGTATCCCTACATGGCGCGGGTGACGTGGAAAGAGCACGCGCCGCTTATGATTCTGGTGCAGAATCGGGCCCAGACCGAGCAGGTGCTGCTGGCGGTGGATCATGCCACGGGGGCTACGCGGGAGGTCTTGCGAGAGCGTGATGATGCCTGGCTGGAACTGGCAGGAGGAAACCCGCGGGTGCTACCGGATGGGACGTTGCTGTGGCTGACCGAGAAGGATGCGGGTTGGGTGATTGAGCATCGGCGCGTGAATGGCGAACTGATTCGAGCGGTGAATGAACCGGAGATGGGATTGGGGTCGATCGGCGCGGTGAGCGAGGATGGGACAAGTCTGCTGGTGTCGGCATCGAGTGACCCAACCATGTCGCACTCGATGATGCTGCCAATCGGGAAGGGTGAGCGCGTACAACTCACGAGCGGAGCGGGTCGATTTGGGACAACGATCAGCCGCGACTTCACAACGATGGTGCGGACCAGTTCGTGGCTGGAACCGGGAAAGCCAGACACGTGGGAGGTGCTGCGGAATGGTGTGGTGGTTGGGCAATTGCGCTCAGTGCAAGAGGCGATGCCGATCACGCCGCGCGTTGAGGTGATGAAGGTGAAGGGGGAGCGCGAGTATTACACCGCGGTTGTGAAACCGAGCAACTTCGATTCGCGGAAGAAGTATCCGGTGGTGGCGCAGATCTACGCGGGGCCGACAGCGCTCACGGTGCATTCCACTGCGAACGCGTATCTGAAGCATCAGTGGCTGGCGGATAAGGGGTACATCGTCGTCAGCATCGACAATCGGGGCACACCGGGGCGTGGGCGGGCGTGGAGCCGCGCTGTGAAGGGAAATCTGATCGACGCGGCACTGGATGATCAGGTCGATGCCTTGCAGGCGCTGGGGCAGGCCGTGCCGCAGATGGATCTGTCGCGCGTGGGGGTGAGTGGGTGGAGTTTCGGAGGGTACTTTGCCGCGCTTGCGGTGATGAAGCGTCCGGATGTGTATGCGTGTGGTATTGCCGGCGCTCCGGTGACGGATTGGGCGGATTACGACACGCACTACACCGAGCGCTACATGGGCACGCCGCAAGAGAACAAGGCGGGATATGAGGCAAGCAGCGTGATGACGTTTGCCAAGGACCTGACCAAGCCGCTGCTGCTTATCCACGGCACATCGGATGACAATGTGTACTTCATGCACTCATTGAAATTGAGCGGGGCACTCTTCAAGAGTGGGCGGGATTTTGATTTTCTGCCCTTGGCGGGATTTACGCACATGGTGCCGGACCCCAAGGTGACGATCAATCTGGAAGAGAAGATGCTGCGGTTTTTGGATCGGCATTTGAAGCCGAGCAGAGAATGACCGAGATGGCAATCAATATCCGGAGGTGTCTGGTTCGCGAGTCATCAGCACGATGAGCATGGCGAGGGCGACGGGACCGCCTGCGGCAATCAGCGTGGAGATCCACACCACAACCGTGGACTTGCGCTGCAACAGCATGATCGCGCCAGTGGCGGCGGCGGGAATCGATGCCAACAGCAATACCAACACCCAATCCAAACGGGTTTCGGTGACGATGGGGCCTTGTGCGAGCGCGGAGGCGGCAAAGAGCAGAGCCATGATCGCCAGAGGCGCGATCACGTGCGACGAGATCGCAATCGACTTGCGCAAGCGCACCATCAAGAGTGCGGCGACGGCCATGCCTCCCAGCATACTCGCGCCAATGCCTGCGACCTGACCAAGTTTGAGGGCGTGAAAGCCCAGAATCAGCACCTGACTCATTCCCCCGGCGGCGATGGTGGCAACGGCGAAAAGCAGCAGCGGACGACGCTCCCAGACCGGATGCACAAGTGCCGCCGCCCCACTGCTGGCAAAGATCGCAAGAGTGAAGCTCTTCAGATCAACCCCGGTCCATTCAGCACGCGGGGCAAAGAGGAGGGCAGCGGCTAAACCAAAGAGAGCGATGAAGATCGCACCGATGCGCCAAGGAGCAAGCGTGATGGCGATGCCAATGAGAGCGAGTGGAATCGGCATCCAGCCGAGCCAATCAAACAGCCCAGACGGGGTGCGCAGCGGAAAGGCAAATGCGAAACTACCCACGAGCGCCAGCGCGATGAAGACGGGTGCAAAGATTTGCCGGGGTGAGGGTTGATCCAACTGCGTTGGGCGAGATTTCCAGAAGAGTTCGAGGATGAAGGCACAGCCGATGAAGGCGCCGGGAATGATGCCGCGGAGAAGTTGCAAGAAGAGTTCGCGATCCATGATTGGCTCACTGAAAAGAAAGGGGGCCTCACAGCTTTCGCGTGCAAGGCCCCGAGGGAGAGAGCGGATGGAATCCACCCCTAGAGGTTCACTTGCGGCAGTTTACTTGCGCGTGCCTTCGAGTGCCACGGTGAGGGTCACATCATCCGACAGGCCTTTGAGCATGTAATCCATGCCGAACTCGGAACGCTTGATGGTGAAGGTCGATTCGATGCCGGCAACTTCGCCACCCTTCATGCCCGGAGCTTTGCCGGTGTCGGCAACTTCGACGGTGATGTCCTTGCTCTTGCCGTGGCAGGTGAGTTTGCCGGCGACGGTGTAGACACCCTCGGACTTCTTGGTGAACGAAGACGACTTGAAGGTGATGGTGGGATATTCCTTGACGCTGAAGAAGTCGCTGCCGGTGAGGTGCTTGTCACGCCCGGTGTTGGCGGTATCCACGCTGGCGGCATCGACAGTGATATCCAGCATGCTCTTGCTGGGGTCGGCAGCGTCAATGTGGAATGAGCCCGACATCTTGTTGAAGCGGCCGTAGTTGAATGCGACGTTCTGATGCTTGATGCGGAAGATGACCGTGGAGTGCACGGCATCGATCTCGAACGCTCCTGCTGCCTGCGAGGTCGTCGCCAAGACCGTCGTCGTGGCGGTGGACTCGCTATTGCGCCCCATGCCACCTGCGACCATGACACCGCCTGCGAGCACCACCAATGCACCGATTGCTGCGAACTTCTTCATATCAGATACTCCTTGAATTACCCTGAGATCTACCTTGAAACGGGCTTCAGATCTTGACGCGATCTGAGCCGTTCTTGATGCTTATGTTTGGATTAGATGCCGCAAAGATGCCTCAGTTGCGTCCCTTGACCCAGCGGATCGCCGCGACGCCGAAGCGCTTGCCAAAGGCCTGAGCCGTGTCCTTATCCGCCTGACCGGGCGTGACATCCGGGCCGCCATTGTCTGATTGACTCATAAAGCCGGTCCATGCACCGAGACGGTTGAGGTTCTTTCCGTCGTTGGTGTAACTGGATGGCATCACACCCTGCGAGACCCAGATCATCGAGTGCTGACCCGCAAAGGTGACGATGGAGTGAAGTGAGCTTTGCTTATCGCCTGAGAGTGCGCCAGAGTTGGTGAACCCTGCCGCGAGTTTGTCTTTCCATGCCTGACCATACCAGAGACCGCTGGAACGCTCCATGAATTGCTTGAACTCTGAACTGATGTCGCCCATGTATGTCGCCGAGCCCATGATCATGCCATCGGCCTGATTGAGCACGTTCCACTTGCCACCCAGGGAGCGATCCTTGCCGGGCTCAGGCAGTTCATCGACGCTGACAACTTCGACGGCGACATCGCCAGCGGTTCTCACGCCGGCGGCAATCTGCTCAGCAATCACTTTGGTGTGTCCGTAACGCGAGTGATATACAACGGCAACTGAGGCAACAGTCATCGGTCAATCTCCTCATTGGTTGGCTTTGGGTTGGACTTTGGGGCTTTCAGATGAGGATGCCTCCGCCGCGGCGAGAGCTTGCTCGCACACCGGCGTGCGCACCTTGACCAATAACTCTGAGACGAGTTCCAGTTCCTTTCGGGACATGTGACCAAGGGCTTTCTTCAAGAGGGCTTTAACGGGTTCATCAAGGCGGTTGACCAAATCGAGGCCTGATGGAGTGATGACCACCCAGATGGCGCGGCGGTCGGTGGTGCTGCGTCGCCTCTCACAGAGGCCTTTGCGCTCGAGACGATCGATCAAACGGGTGACGTCTGGGCCTTGGGCGACGAGTTCGCGGCCCACCTGGCTACACAGCTTGCCACTCGGGCCACTGCCACGGAGGATGCGCAGGACGTTGTACGAGGCGTCGGTCAGGTCGTACTGGCGGAACTCACGCTCGAAGGCGATCGACAGTGCGGCACTGGTTCGAACGATGTTGAGCAAGGCCTCCTCTTCCGGGAGGTCGAAGGGATTTTTCTTACCCAGTTCTTGTGCAAGGGCGAACGACATCTGTTGAAACAATAATCAGCCCTTACTGTCAGTCAAGTTGTTTCAACAAGTATTTTTGGCGTATTACCCTTGCCCGAGTGTCTTCAACAATAGTTCTCGGACGTTCTTGGCGTCGGCTTTGCCTGCCGCCAGTTTCATGACTTCGCCCATCAGCCGCCCGGCGGCTTGAAGTTTCCCGGCCCGAACATCGTCGGCGACCTTTGGGTTGGCCGCGATGACGGTCTCTATCCACCCTTGCAGGGCACCGGCATCTTGTTCGATGATCAGGCCTTGTGCGCGAGCCAGGGCTTCGACGCTGGCAGTCTGGTTCTCGGGCGCACAGCAGAGGCCGAAGAGTTCATCGGCGGCGTTGGAGTTGATGAGCCCCTTGTCGCGGAGTGCCGCGAGTTCTCCAACTTGGCTTGCGGAGATGCCGAGGTCGCTGACCAGGATGGGAGCGGCACCGGAATCGCGCGCCGCGAGAGTCGTGTTTCGCTCGTTGACGCGCTTCTGACCATTCTGCAAAATGAAGTTGGCAGTCAGGCGACCAGCGCGATCGGGGGCAAGGCCCAGCGTGATGGCGTGTGCAACGGCGGCATCATGAAACTGGGTGACGGGATGTTCTTCGGCAAGGGCCAAAGCTTCTTTGGCGGCAAGGCCCAAGTCCTTCATATAGCGACGGGTGCGATTCAGGGGGGATTCGGTCAGCCGCAAACGGACCTCGCTCACCCATTCGCGTTCGATGGTGAGGGGGAGCAAGTCGGGATCTGGGAAATAGCGATAGTCGTGGGCGTCTTCCTTTTCGCGTTGGATAAATGTGCGGTTGGCCTTGTCATCCCAGCCGCGCGTGATCTTCATGCCCCGACCCATGACCTTGCCATCTTCCTGCCAGCGCCGCGGTTGATCGGCGAGTTCAAACTCAATCGCGCCACGCACACTGCGGAAACTGTTGAGGTTTTTGACTTCGACGACAGGGGTTGCGACAGTGGTGCCGTCGGAAAGCGTGAGAATACAGTTGATGTTGGGCTCAAAGCGCATGTGCCCCCTCTGCATCACGCCGAGAGTCACACCCAGTGAGCGGCACAGAGTGCGGAGCACGCGGCAGAAAAGGACCACCTGATCGGCGGTCTGAAAGTCTGGCTCAGTGACGATCTCCAGCAGTGGTGTGCCTGTGCGATTGAGATCAACGATGGAGTGATCGATGGCGAAACCGCCGGGGGATTCGTGCAGAAGTTTTCCGGCGTCTTCTTCCAAGTGAGCGCGGGTGATGCGGATAGGCGTGGAGGGGGCATCAAAATCGGGCTCGCCACCAGAGGCAGCGGCGGGAAGATCGAAGACGCCTGTGCCGCAGATTGGCCGGTCGTACTGACTGATCTGGTAGGCCTTGGGCATGTCGGGATAGAAGTAGTTCTTGCGATCCCATGAAGTGACTTTTGCGATGTCGCAACCCAGAGCGAGACCGACGAGCATGGACATCTCGATGGCATCACGATTCATGACCGGGAGCGCGCCGGGAAGGGCGAGGACGAGGGGATCGATCAACGTGTTGGGGGCGGCCGTGTCAAAATCGGCATACCCCGGGCTGGGGGCACGGGTGAACATCTTGGTGCGGGTGGCCAATTCGACGTGAATTTCCAGGCCGACTTTGAGTTGAACAGATTGAATCGTGGCACTCGGCATTGGCCGAGTGTATGGAGAAGGCAGCGCAGCCGCGCTTGAATCGACCATCGATCAGCGTCGCGTGCGATGCTCAGTGGAAAGATCTGTGGATCGGCCGCGCAAGCGATTCCAAAGGTTGTAGAAGGGATTCGTTCCGGAGCCACTGCCGCCGATGAGCGTCGTGAAGGGTGCGGCATCGCGGGCTTGCACCAGCGCGGCCAGTGCCGAGGAGTTAGCGGTCATGACCTGTGTCAGGGCACGGTGCCACGCGGTGGTCGAAACAGGGTCGGGCGTGGGAACACTTTGAAAGCGGATCAGGACTTCGGGCTTTTGATCGAGCCAGAAGGTGTATTCGATGGCGACACTCACGACGCGGCATGTGGGAAATCTCGCTGCCAGTGCCGAGACGCCGGGGCGAATCTCGATGGGCAAGCGCACGTCGACAAACTGTCCCTGAGGAGTCAGCATGAGCGTTGGTTTGGAAAGCGCGGCAAAGCGTTGATCGACAAACTCGAGCATGGCGGCCATGCTCGCGGGGTTGTCAGGATGAATGCCGAAGATGCCGATCTTGCGGAGAATCTGGAATTTTTGAAGTTGCGTGGCATCCATCGGCGCGATACCGCGACGAGCCGGCCAGAGCGTGGATGCGAGGGCCAGGCCGATCATGGGATCCCACCAGGATTGGTGATTCATCACGACCAACAGTGGCTGCGAGAGATCGGCGACGGAGCGTGCGGCGTCGAGTGTGTCGGTGACTATACGAACCGCGTGAAAGCGTCCGGGGATGAGTTTGGCGGTCACGTACCACGTGAAAACAGGCGCGATGCGAGGGGAGTAGGCATCGGGAAGAAGAAGAGAAGTTGGAGCATCAGCGAGGGCCATCACACCAGCGCGGGTTCGCGTGCAGCGGAGCTATTGGTTCGCGCTTCAGCATCCAGAGCGGGACCGAGTTCAAGATCAGGCAGTGTTGCCCCGAAATCCTGCAACACGCACCGAGCAGCCGTCACACCACTCATCGTCACCATCGGCACTCCGGGGCCGGGGTTGGTGCTGCCCCCACCCAGATACAGACCCTTGATGATCGGGCAGCGATTGCGGGGCTTAAAGCCACCGGCGAGTTTGCCGTGGCTGGCGAGGCCATAGATCGCGCCACCCTCGGCGTTGTACATGGTGTCGATCATCGCGGGTGAAAGGTGCCGCTCGACCACGATGTGCTGATCGATATCCTGCATGCCGAATGAACGGAGCTTGGCCATGATCACGGGCTTGTAACGCTCCAGCAAGCCGCCACTGCCTTCCCAGATCTGACCGGGGCGTTGATATGCCGTATGCACGAGGATGTAGAGGGCCTCGCCACCGGGGGGGGCCTGATGCTCATCGGTGCGCGATGGCACAGCCAAGTAGAGCGTCGGGTCCGCGGCAGGAATGCCTTTGGTGTAGATATCTTCAAACTCGGCGCGGCTGTCTTTGCTGAAGATGAAGTTGTGATGAGCCAGGTGCTCATAGCGACGATTCAGCCCCAGATAGAGCACCACACCAGAGCAGGCGGGGGTGTACTTTCGGGCGATGGATTGCTGCCGCGAATTGGCCTCGGCCGTGCCCACCAGCGAGGTGTACGTCCGCTGCACATCGCAATTCGAGAGCACGGCATCGGCCTTGATTTCGCGGCCGTTGGCAAGGTTCACGCCGGTAGCGACGTTGTTGTTAGTGGTGATACGAGCGACCTTTTCACCCAGCACAAACTCGACACCGATTTCACCGGCGATGCGTTCCAAGGCCTCGGCCCACTTGCGCGTGCCACCCATGCTGTACCACACGCCGTGATCGGTCTGGGCACTGGCGATCAGCGAGAGAATCGCGGGCGCCAGAAATGGACTGGAGCCAACGTACTGCATGAAGTGTTCGACCAGCTGCCTCAGGTGCGGCTCATTGATCATGCCGTGAGCCGTCGCAGCGACTGTCGAGTGCATGCGCATCGCAAGCACATCTTTGAGGATGGCGGGGTCGTTGCTCCCCTTGGCAAACATCATGTCCTTGACGCCTTCGAGATCTTTGTAGTAGAAGACCTTCTCGCTTAGTCGCTGCATGCGTCGCGCGTAGCCGATGAATTTTTTGTACCCATCACCGGGACGCATGAGGGGGAACTGCTGATCGAGTTGCCGAGCCATCGTCTCGACATCGCGGCGGAGGTTGATCACAGTGCCATCTTCATAGAAGCATCGCCACTGCGGATCAAGATCAACGAGTTGGATGTAATCCTCCACACGCCGACCACTACGGCGGATGATGCCAGCCAGCACCTGGGGCAGAGTGAGAATCGTCGGCCCCATGTCAAAGGAGAAGCCCCCTTCGCGGAGCACGTTCATCTTGCCACCCGCGTGGCGATTCTGATCGACGAGGGTGACGCGGATGCCGCGGCTGGCGAGTTCAACGCTTGCCGCCAAACCGGCCAGACCGGCTCCGACGACGACGACATGCTTGTTTGACAATCCCATGGTGATTTCCGTTCTCAATCAGCGTCCGTACCAACGCTGGATGAATCTGAAGAGTTGTTCGGTGATCTTTGGCAAGGGTTCGCCCAATGGTGGGCGGAGGATTCGGCTGGTGCTGGTGATATAGAGAGGTTTGGTGAGGGCCAGCAGCCCTTCACGCCCCTGCGTAACACCCCAACCGGCCAAGCCACTGGCCCCGATACCAACCAATGGCCCCGCAGTGGGCATGATGCAATCGTTGATGGTGACGGTGCCGGAGCCGAGGGATGGTGCCAATGCCTGCGCCGCGGCAACATCCGCGGTGAAGATGCTTGTGGCAAGGTATTGACCAGCAGCGCGGTGGATAGCGAGCATGTGGTCGAGAGATTCGCAGCAAATAACCGCAATGGCGGGGCCGAAATGATCACCTTTGACCAATTCGGCATTGGCAGGGCAATCGACGATGGCGAGGGGAACCAGGGAGTTTTCCTGCGGCGGTTCCAAAATTCCGGAAAGTGAGCGGCCACCATGTTGAGCGGCTTTGTAGGCCAGATCAAAGGTGTGATTCGCGGCGTGCGAATCGATCAGGCGACGGGGTCGAACTCCTGCTGCCAAGGGTGAGAGGGCGGCCAGGAAGCGGTCGTAGACGGCGGCATGCACGAGTGCGCGGCGGGGGCCCATGCACGTCTGCCCACCGTTGAACTCGACTCCGTTCCAGATCGACTTGGCGGCAAGCACCGGATCGGCATCAGCCAATACCAATGCCGAATCGCGTCCGGAACACTCCAGCGTGCTGGGGGTAAGGGTCGCCGCGAGCGTGCGAGCGATGGCCTGGCCCACGGGTGTGGAACCGGTGAAGATGACGTGATCAAATTGCCGTGTCTCCAGCAGCGTGCGCCCAGCCTCGCGGGTGGCGGCGGTCCAGCTGAGCACCGATTGCGGGCAACCTGCCTCGCGAGCGATGCACAAAAGCAATTCCTGTGTGCGCGGCGCATGTTCGCTGGGCTTGACGGTCACGCGATTGCCAGCAAAGAGGGCCTGCACCAACTGCACACCCAGCAGGTGAACGGGATAGTTCCATGTCGCGATGATGGCAATGTGACCCAGCGGCACACGCTGCACCCAGACTTTTTGTCCGAGTGTGAGCACTCCTCCACCACGCTGGCGGCGAGGTTTGAGTTCGGCCTCGCCACTATTCTCCAACCACTTACACACGGCAAGCAGCGGACCGACATCGCCCATCAGTCCTTCGTGCAGGGGCTTGCCGACTTCCGCTTGCATCAACTGCGCAAGGTCGCGAGCGCGGGTGGCGATCAGGCGACGGAATGAACGAACCCAGAGACGACGCTCTTGGATTGGCCACGACGCGATGGCGGGTGCGCTGCTCAGCGTTGGCATCATATCAGACACGGTGATGTGACTGGAGCGAAGGTGAGGTTGAGATGGATGAGCAACACTCATGAGAATGCTGAAAGACAATTCGGGTACGCAGGCCCGATGGGGGATTGTTGCCTGCTTGCGGGCATTGTCATGCGTGGCGGCTTGCGGAAACACAGGTGAATCCGGGCACCAATGGCTATCGAAAGGGGTGGGAGCGGGGTAGACTCGTCCTTTCCAAGATCGGGTTTGCCATTGATCTGACGATGAGCACAATAGAACTTCCAACTTCGCTCTCAAATCGCTCCGATGTGCAGAGCTCGACGCGTCGCGTCGCTTCGCCTGTGAAGGGTTCAACAGCGGACGCCTCCCAGGGCTCCGTCGCCATCATCGGTGCTGGGCCTGGGGGATTAGCCGCAGCCGTCATGCTCGCGGCGCAGGGGTTTGCGGTCACCATCTACGAGGCCCAGCCCGTCATCGGAGGCCGCACCGCGCGGATTACGCGCGGCGATTTCCACTTTGACACCGGGCCGACGTTTTTCCTGATGCCCTATGTGCTGGAAGAGGTCTTCGCCGCCGCAGGACGCAGAATGGCGGATTACGTCGATCTCAAGCGTCTCGACCCGATGTACCGACTGGTCATCGGACGCAAGGGCCGCGACCCATTGACCCTCGACACCACGCAGAATATCAGCGAGATGGCGAAACGGATCAGCGCGGTCAACCCACGAGACGGCGCGGCATTCGCACAGTTCATCGCCGACAATCGATACAAGCTTCGCCACTCTGAGTCGATTCTCCGCAATCCCTTGAACAACCTCACTGACCTTTTCGGCTCAGAGCTGTGGAAAGACACCCTCAAAGTCGCGCCGGTCCTGGCCCCACACAAGAGCGTGCATGATCTCCTGGGCAAATACTTTGAAGATGAATTCATCAAGCTTGCCGTGTGCTTTCAATCCAAGTACCTGGGCATGTCTCCCTACGACTGTCCCTCTCTCTTCACGATTCTTCCCTTTATTGAGTATGAATACGGCATCTGGCACCCCATCGGTGGCTGCAATGCGCTGATGAAGGGTCTGGCCGATGTCGCACGGGAACTGGGCGTTGAGGTTCGTCTCAACGCTCCAGTAACATCCGTTGCCTTTGACTCCCCCACTGCTCGTCAGGCCAAGGGCGTCGTCGTGCATGGCGAATTGCAAAAGCACGATCACATCGTGATGAATGCCGATGCTTCGCATGCGCTCAAGACACTCGTCCCCGCGGCACAACGGCGCACGTATACCGATGAGCACCTGGACTCGCGCAAATATTCCTGCTCTACCTTCATGATGTATCTGGGAATCGACGGCGCCATCGACCTCCCTCACCACACCATCTGTGTCAGCGAAAGTTACACGAAAAACCTGGAAGAGATCAGCGCGTCGGGCGCGATCCCCGCTGATCCTTCCGTCTATGTGTGCAATCCATCGCGTCTGGATCCCACACTCGCTCCACCCGGAAAGTCCTCTCTTTACATTCTCGTTCCCGTCGCCAACAACAAGATCGGTCCGGTCGACTGGGCTGCGGCAACTCCGGACTTCCGCCGCCGAACCTTCCAACAGCTTTCCAAGGTGCTTGGCCTGCACAATCTGGAATCCCGCATCGAGCAGGAACTCATCTACACCCCTGCCGATTGGCAACGTATGGGGATCAATCACGGCGCCACGTTCAACCTGGCACACAACCTGACCCAGATGCTTCACTGGCGGCCGCGCAATCGCCTCCCTGACACCGACAACCTTTACCTCGTCGGTGGCGGCACGCACCCCGGCTCCGGCCTTCCCACCATCTTCCTCTCTGCGCAGATCACCAGCCGCCTGATTGGCGGGCGGGTCGCCAAAGGCACTTGACTTGCACGTGTCGCGTCCGAGAATCGTGGCGATCCTGCATCAACGCCGTCAGTACAACCCCCTACTTGTGTCACGATACTGCACTTTCTCCTCGATCTTGACCGGGGTTGTCGCTACGTTGATGCGGCGTCGTGGTGTTCTCCCAGAGGAAGTCAACGCATGTCTGTTCGGAATGTGTGCAAGCCCTACGCGTGTGTGGGCGCGATACTGATCCTCGGGTTCGCTGCGTCGTCGGCAGCGGCCCAATCCACGGTCACTTTGCGACCGGTGCGCGACAATTCAATCTATCAGGCAACGACGGGGAACCTCTCCAACGGCGCTGGTGAATATCTCTTTGCCGGGCGCACGGCGACGGGCAGCATCCGCCGCGCGTTGGTGCGATTTGATTTCACTTCCATTCCGGCCAATGCCACCATCACCAACGTATCACTCTCGTTGAATGTCTCCCGCTTTGCCTCCGGCGCGCGCGACATCGCGGTGCACCGCCTGCTTCGCGAGTTTGGCGAAGGAACCAGCAACGCCGCCGGTCAGGAAGGGCGCGGAGCGACCGCTCGCACCAACGACGCCACCTGGCTCCATACTTTCTGGAACACCCAGACGTGGTCCACCGCGGGTGGAGACTTTGTCAGCACCCCTTCGACTGTCAGCACATTCTCCGGGTTGGGCCCGATCGTCTTTGAGTCGGCGCAGATGCTCGCCGATGTCCGCGCCTGGCACGCCCGCCCATCAAACAACACCGGCTGGATTCTGCTTGGCGATGAGACCATCACCACCACCGCGATGCGCTTTGACAGCCGCGAGATCACCGGCGGCGTGACGGCGCCAAAGCTGACCGTGGAGTTCACCGTGCCGCCGACGTGCGCGCCGGATTTCAACGCCGACACAGTGCTGGACTTCTTTGACTATCTGGATTTCGTGCAGGCGTACGCCGCCGGATCCAACACCGCCGACTACAACGGTGATACCACGGTTGATCTGTTTGACTATCTGGATTTCGTCGCGGCATTTGCCGCCGGATGCTGAATATTCCCCGCTCGTCACAGGAGATGGATCATGACTCTCGCTCGCCCTGCCCTCGCCACTTTGCTGCTTTCCGCATCCCTCACCGCTTCACTCACCCTCCCACGGGCCTCCGCCGACACGGTGACGCTCGTCGCCGTCAAAGACAACACACTCTTTGAAGACATTGGCGGACTGCTGTCCAGCGGCGCGGGTCAATACATCTTCGCCGGCAACACCTCCGGTGCCAGCGCGCGGCGCGGTCTTCTCCAGTTCGATCTTTCCAGCATTCCTGCGACAGCGCAGATCCAATCCGTGACCCTGGACATCAATGTCTCCCGCATCGCGCGTGGAGGCGAGATGCTCAGCATCTATCGCGTGCTGGAATCCTGGGGCGAAGGGACCAGCGACTCTGGCTCCGGCGGCTCGGGCGCATCGGCGGCCCCCGGTGATGCGACATGGGTGCACCGCTCATTCAACAGCGTGAACTGGGGCAACATCGGCGGCTTCTTCAACAACGTCCCCTTCGCCACCGCTTCGGTTTCTCTCGGCCACGTCACCTTCTCGACGCCTGGATTGGCAGGTCTGGTCGGCAGTTGGGTTTCCGATCCATCGCAGAACTTCGGCATGCTGGTGCAAGGAGATGAGTCTTCGACCAGTACCGCCATCCGCTTCGACAGCCGGGAGAACAGCGTTCCCGCGAATCGCCCGCGGCTGATCGTCACGTATGTCTGCGTTGCCGATTACAACCAGGACACGGTCATCGATTTCTTTGATTACCTGGATTTCGTCGCCGATTTCTCCTCGAACGCGGCCGGAGCCGACTTCAACGCCGACACCGTGATCGACTTCTTTGATTACCTCGACTTTGTGGCGGCATTCAGCAGCGGATGCTGAGGTACAGACCCGGGGCATCAGGCATTAGCGAATCCAAAGGGCACTGTGTCACGCGACAGAGTGCCCTTTTGCGTTCCGCACTTTGCGTTTCTCCGCACACCTCGATTCATCCCAACTCACCCATCCACCCCTGGCACCACTCTGCCACTTCCGCTTTTCCATCTCCTACCCTTTCACAGCATGGATGCGCAATCTCTTGAAATCCTCAAGCTCGTGCTGCAGGCGGTGACCTCCACCTGCATCGCCGGTTCGTTCATCTACGGCGCGGTGCAGTTTCGCAACTACAAAAGAGCCCAGCACGTCGGCAACTTCATCCAGCTCGTCAAGATGCAGATGGACCTGCGCAAGATGCGGGTTGATCATCCCGAACTGGCCCGCGTCTTTCGCAACGATGTCAAGGATCTTCCCACCGACAAGGAGATCCGCGAGTATTTCTTCGTGCTCATGCAGCTCAGCGTGTTTGAAATCGCCTGGTACAGCCACAAGCACGGCCAGTTGACCGATGATTACTTCCACAGCTGGCAGAAACGCATGGCCGAGATCGAGTCTGAGCCGAGTTTCCAGCGCATGTTCAACAACCCGGCGATGAAAATCCTTCACGACGATTTTCAGGCGTACATCGAGAAGAATCTCGCCGATCTCAAGGCCCAGGGGAAGATGGATTCGCGCACAGGAACCACGATTCCGCGCCGCTGATGCCGCGCGTCGAATCAGAGTGTCCGCCCCAGATAGATGGTTTTGGGGTCCGGATCCTGATTGAAGCGCTCGATCGTGACGAACCCGAGCGATTCGTACAACCTGCGCGCCGCGTGCAGTTCCGTGTCGCTGTCGAGCCAGATGTGTGTGTATCCCGCGGCCCTGGCGGCGGCCATGACGACCTCGCACATCCGCCGCGCCACCCCGCGCCCCCGCGCAGCGGGACGCGTGTACATCCGCTTGATCTCCCCCACTCGCCTGATCCGTTCGCGCGGCAAGTGACTCTTCACCGGACGCAAGGCGATGCAGCCGATGGGTTCGACTTCGTCATCTTTCCACGCCAGCCATAAGCCGCCCATGGGGGACACATACTCGCCGGGGAGGTCCGCGAGTTCCTTCTCCACGTTCTGATGAGCAAAGCTCGCGCAGGCGAAATTGGAAATCGATGCGACGTACTCTGCGATGATGTTGCGGGCTGCGTGCAACTCCGCCTGGTTCCCTACCGCGCGAATGTCGATCGTGAATTCGGTCATCGATTAATCATTAGCGCGAAGACCGGGGCCAGGCCTCACCACAATCGCCTTGGTGTACGCCACTTCAAAGCCCATTCTTCGCGCATTCCGCTCCGTCGCCACGCCCGGACGAGCCGAGATCGTCGCGAATTGAGCCCCATCAGCCCTTGCCAGCTTCAGACGCTCAGCGATCATCGCCTGTTGAATGCCACGCTTGCGATACTCGGGCAACACGCTCAATCCAAAGAGAATCGCCATGCTGTGCGAGGTGTGATGCGCCTCCTTTCGCAGCGTCAGACGCGCCGATTCGGTGCATCCCCCTCCCACCACGCGATCACCATCCATCGCTGCAAGCGCGATGCAGTTGTCTTCTCGCACCACCCGCATCCACAGCTCAATATCTTCCTTGGGTGGGGGCGTCGGATGTGTGAACCCGGCACAGATCGCCTGCGCATACGCCCGCACCGCCGCGCCGTCGTAGCGATCAACCCTCACGATCGTGATTCCATCACCCAAGGGCTGCGGCGCTGATCGCGCTGGGCTCGTCACCAGATCCGCGACAAAGACATTCTCAAAAGTGCGAATCACAAACCCCGCTTTGCCGAGCTCATTCCACGTCGAAGGATGCGCGAAAGGACACACCTCGGCTCGCGGCTCAATCCCCTTCTCTTCAAACCACGCGATCAACGCATCAACATCCGCCGCCGTCACGGGCGTGGTCGCTCCCAACCCCATCCCCAATCCACTCGTGGTATTGATCCACGTGCCGGGATCGCCGCGCGTCAGCAATCCACCCGCAAGCCGCCGACTTTCCGGCGCAATCACCTCCAAGGCGTTGCACAGCCGCCCCTCTTCCAGCATCGCAATGTCGGAAAGTTCCATCACGTGTTTGGTGTCTCACGCTTTGGGGACATAGAACGACAGATGCAGTTCCGCGTGCCGCAGATGCCCCGCAATCCACTCTTGATGTGTGAGCTTTCCGAAGATGGGGTGGATCAATGTTGGCGGCTCGGTGGCCAATCGCCGCCACAGATGCAGGCAACGCGTTGCCCCCTCATCCAACCCCACTTCGTGCGCCGCCTTGGTGCCCCCCTCGATTCCCGGGATGTGATATCCCGCAGGCAACGCTCGCTTGAGAAACGTCCCCTTGAAGAACTTGAGTGCTCTGTCCAAAACCGTCTTGGACGAATGAGTCCAGCTACACCTTGATGGCGTAGGCAGCCACCTTGAGTGCGGCTTCGGCGAAGAGGGTGTTCTGCTTTCGGCTTCGCAGGGTTGATCCAGTCGTGCGTT
>JAGWZK010000031.1 GCA_018968885.1 Planctomycetota bacterium
CGGGTACTACTCCCTCACACGATTCACGGCATTTGATGGGCCTGAGTGGGTGGGGCTGGCCAACTACCAGACCGTGATCAACTCACGCACATTTTGGATGTGCCTGGGTAACTCGCTCCTATATCTTCTTGTCACACCCGCCATCATCGTTCTTTCCATCACCGCCGCCATGATCGTTGAGGCCAACCTTCGGGGCATGCACTGGCTGAGACTCGCCCTCTTTCTCCCCGTTATCACACCGGCCATCGTCGCGGCACTGGCGTGGCGATTGCTCCTGAATGAAGACTCGGGGTTGCTCAATCAGACACTCCGCTCACTGGGCTTTGATGCCATCCCCTGGCTCAGCCAGCATCCCTGGACACTTGTGAGCGCGGCGACCGTGACACTGTGGAAGGGCTTTGGCTTTTACATGCTGGTGTTCCTGGCTGCCCTGCTCGCCGTGCCCAAAGAACTTCGCGAAGCCGCAGCACTCGATGGGGCCAGTCGTTGGCGCACTTTCCATGTTGTCATCCTGCCATCACTATGGCCTTCGATCCTGCTTGTGTTTGTGGTCTCATCGATCTCAGCACTCAAAGTCTTTGACGAACTCTTCGCCACCGTGCGCGGGGCACCCATCACCAGTCAGACCGCCGTTCCGCTCATCTATCAGACGGCGTTTGAAGATGGCAACTACGGCCTTGCCAGCGCGATGGGCGTGCTTCTCTTTGCCGTAATTCTCGTCTTCAGCATTGCGAATGTCATGATCTCTACGCGTCGTCGCAACGCTTCCGCACAGAGGGCGCGGGCATGAACACGCTGATGCGCCGCCCCACCTGGCTGACCGCCGCTCTCTACACCTGCGCTGCGACGTGCGCGTTGATTGCACTAGGACCAGCACTCTGGCTGCTGTACGCCGCCTGCCGCCCGCAGGGCGAATCGCTGACCAGCGTTCACTTCACCGGTTTCACCCTCGACAACTTCCGCATCGCCTGGACCGATGGCGGCTTAGCCAACCCCATGCTGATGAGCATCATGCTCACGCTGCTTCGCGCCACCCTGAATGTCGCCCTCGCTGCTCTCGCGGCGTACCCACTGGCGCGGATGACGTTTCGTGGCAAGAAGGTATTGCTCGCCCTGATCTTGGCCACCATGATGGTGCCAGAGCAAGTGGTGATCGTTCCAGTCTTTCGCACCGTCGTGTCGCTGGGAATGTATGACTCTCTGATCGGTGTGCTGCTGCCTTATTCGGTCACGGCCTTTGGAATGTATCTGTGCCGCAACGCCTTTGCCGCTGTCCCGAACGAACTGGAGGAGGCGGCTCGCATGGACGGTGCCTCGTCACTCACCATTTTCCGGCATGTCATGCTGCCGCTGGCTGCGCCCACGCTGGCGACGCTCGCGCTCTTTGCCGCGATTGGCGCGTGGTCGGACCTTCTCTGGCCGCTGGTGGTGCTCAACTCACGCGACCAATACACGCTGCCTGTCGCGCTTTCAGGTCTCATGGGCCAATTCTCCACCAACATGCGAGCAGCGTTTGCCGGCAGCGTGATCGCCCTCGCACCCATTATCCTGCTGTTCATCATCATTCAACGCTTCTTCAAGCCGGAGATCTTTGCCGGCGGAGTCAAGGGCTGAAACAAACAATGCCAGCTTCTCAGTGTGACATCCTCATCATTGGAGCCACCACCGGCGGCGTGGCCGCTGCGCTCTCGATCGCGCGGCTGGGAAGGTCCTGCATCATGGTCGGCTCTAGCGACTGGCTCGGCGGTCAACTCACCAGCCAGGCCGTGCCCCCCGATGAAAATCAATGGATTGAGACCGTTGGCGGCACAACGACGTATCAGACCTTTCGCGAAGGAGTTCGTGAGCATTATCGCCGTGACCCGCGATTGGTCCCATCACTTCGCGCTGAAAAGCATCTGAACCCCGGGCGAGGCTGGGTCAGTCGGTTGTGCTTTGAACCGGTGGCGGGTGAGCGTGTGCTGCGCCACATGCTCAGCCCATTCATCACGAAGGGCTTGGTACGGACCATCGAGCACTGCGTCCCCACCGCTGCATCAACGCGTGGGGAAACCATCGAACACGTCACCTTCACCGACCTGCGCGATGGCACTCAGCACCAGATTGCGGCACGCATCATTCTCGATGCCACCGACCTGGGCGATCTGTATCCCCTTGCTGATATCGAGCACGCGATCGGTGCCGAATGCAAATCTGTGTACGGCGAACTGCACGCCCGAGACGGTGCCAGCGATGCGCTTGATCAGCAACCGATTTCCTGGTGCTTTGCCCTCGAGCATGAGCCGGGCGCGGATCACCGCATCCGCAAGCCCGCAGCGTACGACTTCTGGCGTACATACGTCCCCGAACACATCGACGACGAGAATTGCGGCTGGCCTGGACCGCTCTTTTCCTGGGTCATCCCCGCGCACGAACCTTCGAACTCCCGCACGTTGAACATGATCCCTTGGCCTGACAAACCCAAGAACGGTGCGTGGGAACTCTGGCGTTACCGCCGGATCCGGGATCGCGGTGCGCTCTCAGCACTCGCTAATCCACCCAGCGATGTCTGCTTGGTGAATTGGGTGCAGATGGATTACTGGCGCAAGCCCCTGTTGGGTGTGACACCTGATCAAGCGAATGTCGCACTGCGCGAAGCCAAAGAGCAAAGCACGGCTCTCCTCTACTGGATGCAGACTGAGGCCCCGCGACACGATGGCAAAGGTGCTGGCTATCCCGGGCTCAAACTGTGTGGTGACCCACTCGGCACCAGCGACGGTTTCGCACGTGAGGCGTACATCCGCGAGCCGCGGCGCCTGTTAGCTCGCCAAATGATGCACGAAGGGCACTTGGGCACTGAGCAACGCACACTCGAAGGCCGCCCGAATATGGATGCGACCGAATTTGGCTGCGGCGAGCCCTTTACTGATTCCATCGGCATCGGTCACTATCGCATCGATTTGCATCCATCCTGCTCAGGCAGGGGCAGTGTGTACGTGCCTGCCGCACCTTACCGCATACCTCTAGGCTCACTCTTGCCGATTCGAATCCGCAATGTCATCGCGGCGGGCAAAGCCATCGGCGTTACCCATGTCGTCAACGGCGCGACCCGCATGCACCACAGCGAGTGGAACATCGGCGAATCCGCCGGTGCCCTCGCGGCGTTTTGTCTGCAACGCGGTTTCGAGCCGCATCAGGTGCATGATTTGGGCGAACGCGTGCAGGAGTATCAGCAACTGCTGACTTCGCTTGGCGTGCGCATCGCCTGGCCATGGGAACACTGATTGCTCAACTCATTGCAAGCTTCACACGAATCGCGACGATGCCAAAGGGTTGAAGGAGGCCTCGAACCGTTCGCGACTCGGAGTGCCATTGCAGTGCGTGACTGGCATCGTCAACCGACTCTTCCAATCCACTCACTGGCCAGGCCCGTGTGACAGGCAGATTCCAACGGATCGCAAAGGTGCCACCGTTGCCACCAGAATCATGCAGACGAATCACAAGATCTGAATCACAATCCTCGGCCCGCTTGGTGGCGATGATGCGGATCTGAGCACTCCCATCTGACAGAACTTCAAAGGGGCTCCACGCTCCGTCATCAAGATTGATGGAATCGGATTGCGTCGGTTGTGTAGCACAGCTCATGGTCATTGGCGAGGAACCCAGACGATCCGACTCTTTGGTCAATTCCGAAACACTCGGTGCCGCCGACAATGGCAGAATGGCGTATTCAAACTCGTGCGTTCCACGATCTGCCTGAGGATCCGGGTGCGTCGTTGCGCGCAATAGACTGATGCCAATCACCGCATAACCCTGCTCACTTCGCGCCGACCACCCATACTTATCAGGGCACAGCACCGCGAACCCGCCAGCCGCATCTCCCACGGCGACAAATCCGTGCGCGCAAAATTCAAACTTGGCAGCATCCTGCGGCGTCTGCGGCACCAGTGGCCGCCTGATCGCACCACACTGAATGCCGCAGTCAGCGTGCGAGGCGGTCGTTTCACCAGCGTGAAGCACTCGCAGCAAGCGATGATCTTCTTGCCAATCCACCTTTGCGCGAACTCGAATCAGCGCCGAGCCAGAGTCCAGCGAAATCACCTGCGCCACGCGGCTGCCTGCACCAAAGCTGCGAGAACACTCCACGGCAATCCGCAGAGGCGACCTCTCGACAACTCGCATCTGGCAAGGTACATGATTCACCGGCTCTGGCTTATCCACATACGTCGCATCGATATCCCACGCATCCCACATGTGGGGGCGATCTTCATACATAACCAACTGATTCATCCGTACACGCCGCGATGCCACACCGGGAAACGCCTTGGCATCGGGAATGATCGCGACAATTCGGCCACAATCATCTAGTTCAATGGTCAAGAGCCCGTTACTCAATCGTTTCTCATCACCAGTGCAAGCCAACTGGATGGGTACGCGCGGGCTTTGCAGCGCCGAAATGGAACATGGGCCGGCCACTTGCGCGTGTGCGCGATCTGCGGTCAGTTCATTTCGCTGCGTGTCAAAGGGATTGATGACACACTTCCCATCTGTGGCACACACCGATTCAGACCACAATGGCATGGCGTGTTCGATCACACCGCGAACGATGGTGTCAATTTCCGCAAAGTCCTTCCGCGCATCTTCATACACCCACCCTATCGACGATCCCGGCAGGATGTCGTGGAACTGGTTGAGAAGCAGTAGTTTCCACGCTCGGTCCAGGTCGCGCATGATCTCATCGGACACTTCGCGGCAAGGGCGAATCGGTGCAAAGAACGCCAGGAACTCAGCCGCGTGCAGGGCGTTCTCGGCCTCTCGATTGGCCTTCTTGATCCATGCCTGGGTTGTGAGTGTGCCCCGGTGCAATTCCAGATACAACTCACCCAGCACCAGGGGCAGAGACTTACCAGCCGCAGACATCGCCGCACGCTTATCATGCAGGGCTTGAATGAAACCCCGCGCGGAACCGAGTTTCGTTCTTGGCAATAGAGCAGCATCCGTCGCAAGCCGTGCCTGGTCGATCATCTGCTGCGTCGGGCCGCCGCCACCATCACCATACCCAAAGGGTTGCAACCAGATGTCCGGCACCGCGTCCGACGGCGCCGCAGTTGTTGGCGGATGACACCGATCGAAAACACCCCGCCCACGCTTGAGTTCCTTTGGCGAATTGGTCGCGTTGTAATCCTTCCCTGGTGTGTTGTGCCCCAGTACCACCGACCCATCAATCCCCATCCATTCAAAGGTCGAGTGCGGAAAGTCGTTGGAAGAGTTCCAATGCAGCTTGTTGGTGACAAAGGTGTCCAGCCCGCAGTGCGTCATAATCCCCGGCAAAGATGCAGGAAACCCGAAGGTGTCGGGCAGGTACAGCAAGCGCTGTGCACCCAGCGATCCGTAAAGCGAAGTCCAGAATCTGGTTCCGTGCAGGCATTGACGAATCAACGATTCTCCACTCGGGCAATTGGCATCCGGTTCGATCCACATCCCCCCCACCGGCTCCCACTGGCCGCGCTGCACTGCCTCTGTGATGCGGGCAAACAGCGCGGGATTGTCTTGCCTCACATGCTCATACTGCTGCGCCTGGCTGCACATGAAGTGAAACTCAGGGTTGCGTTCCATCAACCCCAGCACGTTCGAGAATGTCCGCAGGCACTTCCGCCGCGTCTCGCGCAAGGGCCACAACCACGCGGTATCGATATGGGCGTGCCCCACTGCAATACACGACGAGGCCGTCGGCCCCGCTCCTGCACCCAAAGCTTGGTGCAGTACACGCAAAGCACCATTCGCTGTCCCCGACACATCGCGATCCGACACCAGATTGGTCGCCTCGCGCAACGCGGCATGTATCGCCAACGCCCGAGCATCATCCTGCGGCATTTCCTTCAGCAATCCCACCGCGAACCGATACGCCGTCGCCAGTCGCTCACACGGCTGATTCCATTTCGCGATTTCGCAGCGATCCAATCGCCCCGGCGTCTCACTCTTCCAACGAGCATGCACCTCAGGATCATCCCATTCAAAGCCAGTCACACCGAACGGGTGATTGCAAGCCGCTTCAATCAGGAATTCAAACTTCTCCCCCGATGCCAGCGGCCGATTGATCAACACATCGCGGTTGACATCCAGCCCTTGCACAATCTCAAACGACGCATCGCCTTTGCGTTCATACACCAGTGCTTCGGTCGCGGTCGAAAAACGCAGATGCAGCGGCAGTTCGCTCTCCGGTGCTTCACCCCGCACCCGGAACCAGCACGTTGACCACTTCGGCCCCCACTGCCAACCAATCTTCACGGGCTGAAACTGCTGTCGCGCGGCTTGTTCCACGCGCGGCACTGACGCTTTGATATCAGTCCACTGCCACGCTTCCACCTCCACAACACTCGCCGACGAATACACCGCGGGCACGAGCACATCGCGCAAGAACACTTCATACCGCTTGATGGCGAATTCAACCTCACGAGGCATAAGACAACTGTACGGGGGCGAGTGTTCCGCCTCTCAACTTGATCACTTCAATCGGGGAAGGCCAACCTCCCGCCGCGCCCCATTGACCACCTGATCCCAATCAAACGCCGGACCAGGGTCGGCCTTATCCCCTTGAACGTGATAGTGCCCCAGCACGCCCTGAAACTGCTGCCACTGCTCTTTGCTCAACTGTTGATTGATGAGGTTGCCAGACTTATCGCGCGGATAGTCCAGCGCGATCTTGGGAAGGGCCTTGTGCAGTGCCGCTGTGAGTTTGATGAGCGATGCATATTGCTGGGGTGTCAGGTCATACTGCCGCAGCTCGCGTGTGCCGATCGTCCCAACTACCGGCTCCGGCCGTGCTGGCCTTCCCACAAAGCTGGGTGTGCGAATGCCGCCGTCACCCAGCCGAGTGGGAATCGTGATCCGCGTCCCCTTCTCATCCTGCGCATACCACTGCGCGAAGGGGTCTTTTTCTTTGGCCGAGTACGCTCCCATATTGGCGATCTCGATGCCCACAGAACGGTCGTTGGAAATCGTCGCGTGCCAGGCGCGTTCCTTTACATCCAGCGTCTGATAGATCGTCCCATCCAGATCCAGCATGAAGTGCACGCTCAGGTACCGCTGGTCGTGCAGCACGCGAAAGCATGTGCGGCTGGTCCCACACACGTCGTAGTGCATCACAAACTGGTCCACCCGCTCACGCAACTGCTCAATCGACCATCCGCCGCCCCGCACCATTTCAAACTCTGTCTCGCTCAATCCCGCCTTGCGAATGCCGTAGCGGAGGGGCTGCTGGGGTCCGGTCTTTCCCTTGTCGTCCCAGTCGGATTCCGCCCAGGGTGCAAAACGTTTCTCCACCCGGTACGCGTCATATCCACCCGGATCAGTCCACAGCACCACCGGGGCTCCAACATGCACCAGTTGCCCGGCGATCACAATCTCCTGTCCGCGCCGCTCCAGCACCTGCCCAACCCGCCTGCCTGCACAACCAACGGAAACCAGCGCGACCAGAGCGACCAGCAAGCACATTCCAAACCGCCGAATCAAGTTCTCATCAACCACGCTCGCACCTCACACCTTGAAAAACACTTTCTTCACCTGCATCCACCGCGCCACGCCCCACCAGAAGATCATGTACCCGATCACAAATACCCACGCCCCTGCGATGTTCCCGAGTCGATCCTGACTCCACGCCAACACGCCGCCAATCAACGCACCGGACATCCCATTTGGATACAGCACCTGCCACTTTCCCAGAACCGTCGCCCACAGAAACTCAATTCCAAAGTAAATCGCAATCGCATTCAGCCCCAAGGGCTCAAAAGCCAATGTCAACCACGATGCCTTCCCCTCTCCCCTGACGTCAACCACCAGATACATCAACGCGAGCAGCATCGCACCTGTTCCCGCCATCAGGAGTGCGTAGGTACTTGTGTAGTAGTCCTTCGATAGCGGAAAGTGCAGTTGCCACACCAGCGCTACCAGCAACAGCACCGCCCCACCTACCGCCAGTAAGTGAGCCCGCTTGGCCGCAATCCACTCACCTTGCCTCAACACCTCACCAGCAAAGCAACCCATCAGCACCGTACACGCCCCGGGCAGCACATTCTGAAATCCGCCAAACCACCCGATCTCTCCATTCAGCCAGCGATACGTCGATTGCTCCTGCGTCCACACGACCTCGCCCACTCCCGGCACCGGTACCCACATCATCCACACCCACTTGGCGATCAGCACCGCCGCGACAAACGCCGCCCTCGCCTTCACCGGAAAGTGCATCACCACTACGGCAATCAAGTACGCAAACGCGATGTGCTGCAGAATGTCCCACGAAATCAACCACGACCACGTCAGCGGCTTGGCCGGGTTGTACGCCCCTCTCGCCGCGCCGATGACACACCCCAGCAAGTACAACACCAGACACCGCCGACACGCCGCAAGAATCCGCTGCCCTGTCGTCAATTCCCGCCCCCGTCCCGAGTTCATGCTGAACGGGATCGCGACACCCACAATGAACAAAAACCACGGGAACACAAAGTCCGCCAGCCACACCCCCTGCTTGCCACCATTCCACCCCGCGTGTCCAAACCAGTCCGGAAACGCCGACCGATCCCACGACAGGTTCACGAAAAACATCAACGCGATCACAACCCCTCGAAAGCAGTCCAGAGAGCGCAATCGCGGCGTGCTCGTCGTCCCTTGCAGAGTACTCATCGCCCACGCTCGGCAGATGTGTTCTGCTCCTTGTTCCAGCGATAGCGTGCCTTCTGCACCATTTCCGGCGTCCCCAAGAGATACGCCGTCCCATTCGTCGCCTTCAGCCACACCTTCGTCAAATCACTCCGCCTATACGCCCGCTTCCCATCTTCCGCCGTGCCGCACGCCGGGTCATTCACGATCAAGTTGCCAAACTCATCCATCCCCCGCAGCACAATCAGATGCCCCTCAGTTGCGTCATACGGGGCTCCCCTCAACTCCCCCCGCTCGGCTCGAATACTGATAATCAGCGGCTGGCCCGTCTCCAGAATCTTCCCCACCTCCCGCCAAGACTGCATCCGCACCAGCGACCCCGGCACCCCAAACTCATACGCCGCCTGAATATTCCGCGGCCAGTTCCCGTAAATGTCATACTCCGGGTCGTAGCACTTCTTAGCCACCTCTTCCACCGTCGCATCCACGCCGTAGTACGCCAGCACCATCGCCACCGAAGTCGGACTGCACAGCCGCCCACTCAAACTCCCATCCGATGTCTTTTGAGAGCGGAAGGGAACCGGGATATCGATGGGTGCAATCTTCTCTGCGCCGCGTTCAACATCACCGTAGTAGCGATTTGCAATCGGAATATCAATACGCGACACTGTCGCCACTGCATTCCGGTCATCTGACTCCAACCTCAATCGTACTTGCATCCGATCCGTCTTTCGCTTCAATCTCAATTCATCGATTTCAACGGAGCCCAACCGATCATCGAGTAGTGACTGCTTCGCGGCGGGTTTCTTCCCAGCCCACGCGATCCGCACCCAAGGAGTCCATTCGCTCGGCACAGTGGTGTTGAATTCTTGCCTGAATCGAACTCGCAGTTCCATCAGCAGTGTGCTTCCACTCGCGACATTCGCGTTGAAACTTCCTGTGAGAACATCCGTCGAGACTATCCCCACTTCATCTGACATCAGCGGCTGGTCTGGTGTGACCTGCAGTAATCCAATCTCGTTCATGGAGAGCGGGCGCGAAAATCCTTGTGGCACACTTCCTTCGCTCTGCCCCTTCTCGATGCCAGTGCGTACTTTGAGTCCAAACACTGGATAGTCCATCGGCTCTCTCGGTCCGACGTACGGCGCACACCCCACCCCCACCATCGCGCACGCCAACCCAACCACTCCCCACCAGCACGGCTTCTTCTCTTGGATCCACATACTCCCAGTCTACCGACTTTCCTGATTCACCTCCAGATTCAACTGCCGCACCTTCCCCGCGATCCCATCCCGATCCTCCAGCAAGGGCTTCATCGAGAAAAGCACATACCCGCTCGCCCCCTTCGTCCCCCGCGCAATCTCAATCTGCCGAGTGATTTCACTCGCCAGAAACCCTTTCGGCCCCTCCACTCCGATCCGGCTCGCATTCAGCCCCACCGCCAGCCGCACCTTTGGCGAACGCTGCGACTCCCACCAATTCAGTAGCGGCACATACGGCTGCTCCGGCGCTTCGATCTTCCAATACAGCTGTGGCACCACGACATCAATCGTCCCCTCATTCGTCCATTTTCGCGCATCGGCGAAAAGCCCGGCGTACGCATCAAATCCCTTCACGCCTGCCGGAAAGCCCGGCCGCCAGATTCCAAACGGGCTGATGCTGAAGGTCAACGGCCGCGCTGGGTTTCGACCCCTTGCCGACGCTTTGGCTCTTGTCCCCAATTCCACGATCAATGAATTAATGTTCGCCCGCCGCCAATCATCACGCGAAAGATTTCCACCACTCGCCTGATATCGGCTCCACGCCCCATCATCAGGAAACTCAACCTTCTTCCCCGCCTTTTCGTTCACCGGATAGGGATAGAAATAGTCATCAACGTGAACGCCATCAATCTCATAGCGGCGGCAGATGTCCTCCACCACCTTCAGCGTGTGCTCCTTGGCCACCGGCTCACCCGGGTCCATCCACTTGTACTCCCCATACTCGCGCGTCACGGCAGCCAGCGCCTGTGAGGGATGGCTCGCACTCTGCGGCCCTGTCAATTTCGGATGCCCCACCCGATACGGATTGATCCACGCATGCAACTCAATCCCGCGTGCATGCGCCTCGCGCACCCACTCCTCCAAGGGATCACTTCCATCCGCAGGCCCGACACCACTGGTGCCTGTCAGAAACTCCGACCACGGCTCCAGGTCACTGCGATAAATCGCATCACCCGTCGGCCGCACCTGAAAGAAAATCGTGTTCAGCCCGATCCCCTTGGCCGTATCGAGAATCCTCAACATCTCGCCGCGGCGTTGCTGATCCGTCAACCCCTTGGCGCTTGGCCAATCGATATTCGCCACCGTCGCCACCCACACGCCACGGATCTCGGCCTGCGTAAGCCTCGACACCGACACTTCAGTAGGCCCGGGCTGCGCTTCCTGACACCCTCCCAGCGAGGCCATGCCAGCGAGCGTCATCAACCCAAAACCGACCCGCAGGCCCAATTGTGAATACGCGTGTGTCATCGCGGCCCTTCCTTGGCCAAGGTCAACCAACACGCCCCCTTCCTCGGGAACGCTTCAAAGAGGAGTCTACGCTTGGCCGCCCCGGGAAGCCCCTTCCCGGGTCTTGTACCCTTGATTCGGGCAGCCAACGCCCGATAAGCCATCATTTTTCAGCAGGATCACTTCAGCCATGACACCCCGCTCAAGCGAGATTCGCAAGGCCTTCATCGACTTCTTCCTCGCCAAGCCCCGCGCTGGCGATGGCCACACCTTCATCCCTTCCAGCCCTTCCGTTCCCCATGACGACCCGACGTTGCTCTTCACCAACGCCGGTATGAATCAGTTCAAGCCCATCTTCCTCGGTCAGGCCGATCCAAATTCGCCCTTGGGCAAACTCAAGCGCGCAGCCAACAGCCAGAAGTGCATCCGCGCCGGTGGCAAGCACAACGACCTCGAAGATGTCGGCAAAGACACCTACCACCACACCTTCTTCGAAATGCTCGGCAACTGGTCCTTCGGTGATTACTTCAAGGCCGAGTCCATCGCCTGGGGCTGGGAACTCCTCACCGGCACCTTTGGCATTCCCCGCGATCGCCTCTACGCCACATACTTCGAGGGCAATCCCAAGCAGGGCCTCGCCCCCGACACCGAAGCCCGCGACATCTGGCTCAGTTTCCTCCCCGCTTCCCACGTCCTTCCCGGAAACATGAAGGACAACTTCTGGATGATGGGTGACACCGGTCCCTGCGGTCCATGTAGTGAGATTCACTATGACCGCATCGGTGGGCGAAATGCCTCTTCGCTCGTGAATCAGAGCGATCCCGATGTCATTGAAATCTGGAACCACGTCTTCATTCAGTACAATTCTGAGTATCCGCCAGAGGGACTCGCAGCACTTGGTGAATGGGATCGCACGCCAGAATCCGAACGTTCCAAGCTTCAATTCGGCTCGCGCTCAGACATCGAAACGAAGTATCGGAAGCTGATTCCGCTTCCTGCACGGCACGTCGATACCGGCATGGGCTTTGAGCGTCTCGTCAGCGTGCTGCAAAATAAGCGCAGCAACTACGACACCGATGTCTTCGCTCCCATCTTCCGCGATATCGAAAAGCTCACCGGTGCCCGCCCCTATTCCGGCAAGCTCGGCGCTGCCGACCGCGACCAGGTTGACATGGCCTATCGCGTCATCGCCGACCACATCCGCACCCTCACGATCGCCGTCACCGACGGTGCTGTCCCCAGCAACGTTGGCCGTGGCTACGTCCTCCGTCGCATTCTCCGCCGCGCTGCCCGCTATGGCCGCCAGATGCTCGGCGCCAAGACTGGCTTCTTCAGCCAACTCGTCCCCGTCGTCGCCGAATCCATGGGTGATGCCTTCCCCGAACTCCGCAAGAACCCCCAGCGCGTCATCGATATCTTAAAGGACGAGGAAGAATCCTTCGGCCGCACACTCGATCGCGGCATCAAGCTCTTCTCCGAAGTCGCCACCTCCGCCACCAACAAGACCATCGCCGGTTCTGACGCCTTCAAGCTCTACGACACCTTCGGCTTTCCCATCGATCTCACCGCTCTCATGGCCGAAGAGCGCGGCCTTGCTGTCGACATGGCTGGCTACGAAGCCGAACGCAAAAAGGCCGAAGACCTCTCCCGCTCCGGTGGCAAGGAAGGCGCCGACAAGGAACTGACCCTCAACGCCGAGACCGCCGACAAGCTCAAGAAGATGAACATCGCTCCCACCGATGACATCGACAAGTTCCACGCTCGCGACATCTCTGCCAAGGTCCTCGCCATCTTCAATGGTGACAACTTCGATAATCACGCCAAGGCATCCAGCGGCACGGTCACCAAGCAGATCGGCCTCATTCTCGACAAAACCAACATGTACGCCGAGATGGGTGGACAGGAAGCCGACCACGGTCGCATCGCCACCGTCGGCGATCACGGCGCTGATCGTGATGGCAGCCACATGGCCGCCGAGTTCAAAGTCGAAGGCGTCAAGACCTTCGCCGGGTACGTCATGCACATCGGCCGAGTTTCGCAAGGCGATCTCAAAGTTGGTGACAAAGTCCTCCTGAAGGTGGACCACACCCGCCGCCACCCCATCCAGGCCAACCACACCGCCACGCACCTCATGAACCTCGGCCTCCGCAAGACCCTCGGCGATCACATCGATCAAAAGGGCTCGCTCGTCGCCGCCGATCGCCTGCGCTTTGATTTCTCCCACAATCAGCCGGTTTCGCCCGCCGAAATCGCCAAGGTTGAAGAGGTCGTCCGCAATCAGATCAAGCAGGATCTCACCGTCTACGCCGAAGTCGCACCACTTACTCCCGCCAAATCCATCAGTGGCCTGCGAGCCGTCTTTGGCGAGCAATACCCCGATCCCGTCCGCGTTGTCTCCGTCGGCCAGCCCGTCTCCGAACTTCTTTCCAGCCCCGAGTCCGACATGTGGAAAGAACTCTCCATCGAGTTCTGTGGTGGCACGCACGTCTCCAGCACCAAAGACATCGGTGCCTTCGCCGTCCTCAGCGAAGAAGCCGTCGCCAAGGGCGTCCGCCGCCTCGTCGCCGTCACTGGAGTCTCTGCGACCGCAGCACTTCAAGCCGCAGACCAGATGTCCGCTCGCTTGCACACCGCCAGCGTGATGGATGACGCTCGCCTCGCTCGCGAGCTTCCCGACCTCATCACCTCACTCGATTCTCTCACTATGCCTGCCTCGCGACGCGCCGAACTCCGCGCTGAACTCGCCGGGCTTCAGGATCGCATCAAGCAGGCCCAGAAAAAACTCTCGGAAGGCCTCACCGCCGAAGCCGTGGCCACCGCTCGCGCCATCGCCGAATCCGCCCTCACCAGCAACGAGCAGATCATCATCTCGTCCATCGAGGCAGGTGAAGATCGCAACGCCATGAACGCCGCCCTCAAGACCATCCGCGACAAGTGCCCCCGCGCAGCCGTCATGCTCTTCAGTGTCGAGCAGAACACCAACAAGGTCTCCATCTCCTGCGCTGTCCCCCACGACCTCATCACCAAGGGCCTCAAGGCCGGTGACTGGCTCAAAGAAGCCGCCGCCGTCGTTGGTGGCAAGGGTGGTGGCAAGCCCGATGCCGCGCAAGGTGGCGGCACCGATGGCTCCAAGGTCAAAGAAGCCATTCAGACAGCCCGCACCGTCGCACTCCGCGCTGTGAAGTAAGGCCCCACAAACGACACTCCGACCGAACGTCATGCCCACGCCTTCTGCCCCAACTCCGCCCTCACCCCCCACCCCTCCGACAAAACCCAATTCCGACAAAAAGGGCACAATGGAGCACTTGGTCCGCATCAGTGCCATCGGCTCCAACTTTGCCTTTGCGGTGATGGGTATGGGTCTGATTGGGTGGGCCGTGCAAAAGTGGCTCTGGCCCGCCGCCGCCCCGTGGCCGATCCTCGTCGGCCTGGGTCTGGGCCTGGTCGGTGGCCTCTACCGCTTTGTTCGGGATGCCTTGGCCGCCGAGCGCGATTCCTGATACCCATCCGACACCCAACCGGGATAGGAAATCGGACCTGTGGACTCCTATCCTTGGCCCCCACGGAATTTGCCTTGGGATAGGTGCCTGTTTGCACCCATCTCTTGGCCGAGTTTCATCCCCCGGAGCGCGATGGAGAGTTCTGCCCTTCAGCCCGTCACCATCTCATTCCGCGGCTTTGCCGCTCGGGTGGTCTTGGGCTGCGTCGCTGGCTCTCTCCCGGCCTTCGCGTGGGGCATGCTCTCTCTGCAACTTCCCCCGGCAGATGCCATTAACGCCGCCTTCAGTGCCTGCGCCATCTGGCTCTTTGCAACCGGCCTCGCCGTGATCGCCCTTACGGCCATCACCGGTGGCGATCTCCACAAACTTCCCATGGCCGCCCTCTTCACTTCCGGCGCACGCATGCTTCTGGCCATCGGCCTCGCCACGCTCCTCTACTTCGCCATGCCCGTCGACGCAAAAACCTACTGGGCAAGTTTCCTTCTGGCCGGATTAGTCTCTCTGGTTGCTGAAACCAGTTGGACCATCCGCGCTCTCTCCGCTCTCAATCGTCCTCTGCAATCCACTCACGCCGCGACCGACGCTAGCGATAGCGCAGCCGCGGCTTCGGGAGTTCGGTGATATGGCTCTGGATAACGGTCTGTCTCACACGCTCGTTCTCGCCGCCGACAACCCCGTCGATCACGTGGTCAACGTCGGCTGGAAAGTCGGCAACCTCTTCGGCATGGAGAATGTCTGGCTCTGGTCTGCCCACGTCGGCAACCTGATCCTCGCAGGGCTCATCACCATTGTGCTCGGCCTGTATGCCGCCAGTAAGATTGGCACTGGTCCCGAAAGCCAAGGCACCAATCGCTACATCACCACCAACCCCTTCGCGCACATGCTCGAAGTAATCTGCACCTACCTCCGCGAGACCACCGTCCGCCCCCTCCTGGGCGATCGCACCGACAAGTTCATCCCCTTCCTATGGACCATCTTCTTCTTCATCCTCGTCAACAACATCCTCGGTCTCACCCCCATCAGCGACACCCTGCACCTCATCGATGCCCTCACCGGCAAGCACGCCCTGCACGGCCTCTTTGGCTCCACCGCCACCCAGAACATCTTCGTCACCGCCGCGCTGGCCATCATCGCAGCCCTGGTCATCAACCTCGCCGGTGTCAAAGAGCTCGGCATTGGCGGCTACGTCAGCCACCTCACTGCTGGTACGCCCTGGTACCTCTGGCCCCTCATGGTCCCCATCGAGATCATGGGCACCGCCATCAAGCCCGTCGCTCTCGCCCTGCGCCTCTTCGCCAACATGACCGCCGGCCACATCCTCGTCGCCGTGCTCTTCATGTTCGCTGTCAAGGGCCTGGGCATGGTCAAGGATGCCACCGCCACTGGTGTCGTCTTGGGTGGAGCCATCTCCGCCATCTCATTCATCGCGGCCATCGCCATCTACTTCCTCGAGCTCTTCGTCGCCTTCCTGCAGGCCTTCGTATTCATGTTCCTCACCGCCGTCTTTATCTCACAACTCAGCCACCACCATGAAGATCACGAGCATGATGGTGCACACGGTCACGAGCACGCACACGCCCACTAAGTGGGTGCGGCAAGGCAGAGTCATCTGCCCCGCGCGTGAATAACGGACCCCCGCCAGCCGCCTAAGTAGGCAAGTGCCTGGCATCTGAGTTTCCCTTCGTGACACAGTTCTTTCGGAAAGGTTTCATCATGAAGAAGTTTGCTGCTCTCGCTACTCTCGCTCTCGCCGCTGGCGTTGCCTCGGCTCAGACCGCCGCTCCCGCCGGCATCACCGTCGGCCAGGGCCTCGCGGCTCTCGGCGCCGGCCTCGCCGTCGTCGGCGGCGGCCTCGGCATCGGCATGATCGGCAAGGGTGCGGTCGAGTCCATCGCCCGTCAGCCCGAAGCCAAGGGCCCCATCGGCACCAACATGATCCTCGCCGCCGCCCTCGTCGAAGGTGCGACCCTCTTCGCCGTCGTCGTCGGCCTCCTCGTCGGCTTCATCAAGTAATCTCTTCACGCCACTGTCTAGCGGCAGTGGCGTGGTTTGCCTCGTTGTGATGTCATTCTCAATTCCGCGGAGTTGCTCCCGATGTTGACAAAAACCGTTTCTGCACTCGCTGCCTCATTCCTCACCACCTTGGCCGCTGCCGCCCCCGAAGGCGGCCACGGCGGCATCGAAAAGGCCGGCGTCGTCCCCACCGTCCAGCAGGGCATAGTCCCCATGCTCGTCGGTATCGCCGTCTTCCTCGTCGTCCTCGCTGTCCTCTCCTTGAAGGTGTGGCCCACCATCTTGAAGGGTCTCAAGGATCGCGAAGACAAGATCCGCACCGAGATCGAATCCGCCGAGTTCGCTCGTCAGCAGGCCAAGGATGCCCTCGAGCAGTACAACAAGTCTCTTGCCGAGGCCCGCGCCGAGGCCCAGAAGATGCTCGATCAGACCCGCGCGCAGCAGGTCGCTCTCGCCGCCGAGCTCAAGGCCAAGGCCGATGCCGAGCTCACCACCCTCCGCGAGAAGGCCATGAAGGACATCGCCGCCGCCAAGCAGGCCGCCGTCAGCGAGATCTACGCCGAAGCCGCCAACCTCGCTTCCACCGTCGCCGGCAAAATCTTGAGGCGTGAGATCAACGCTGCTGACCAGCGCCGCCTCGTCGAAGAGTCACTGACCCAGCTCCAGAGCGTCCGCAACTGATTTCCTTCTTTCTCCTTTCTCCTGTTCTCCTCTCTCCTTTCTGAGGAACTCCCATGCCGCTGGTTGAATCACAACCCAACGCCGCCTCCAACATGTACGCCCGCAGTCTGCTCGAACTGGCAGATCAGCAGGGCGGACGCGCTGTGTGCGAAGAGATCGGCTCCGAACTCGAGCAGATTCTCGAACTCGGCCGCACTGACAGGGCCTTTGGCGAGTTCCTCTCCTCCCGCCTCATCGCCTCTAAAGCCAGAGGCGAGTCTCTCTCACGCATCCTGAAAGGTCGCATCAGCGATCTCACCCTTCGCTTCCTTCTTGTCCTCAATCGCAAGGGCCGCCTCGCTTCCCTTCCCGCCGTCGCCGCCTCCTACGACCAATTGCTCCAGGATAAATTTGGCCGCGTCGAGGTCGACATCTACACCGCCGAAACTGCCGACCCCGCACTCCTCGATCAGGTCCGCGCTCAGCTCGGCAAGTCCCTGGGTAAGGAAGTCGTCCTGCACCCCTACACCGATTCCCGCATGATCGGCGGCATCAAGGTTCAGATTGGCGATCAGCTCCTCGACGCCTCCGTCGCCACCCAGCTTCGCCGCCTCGCGGATCGTCTCGATGTGCAGGGTTCCTCCGAACTCCGCTCTCGCGCGCAGCGTCTCATCAGCGAGTCATAACCCAAAGCCCAATCGTCTTACCCGCATCCTCAGCGCACACAGGCGCAGCGGCACCGGCACCCTCGAATTTCCCCGATCACTTCAGAGGTGGATCATGGCCAAGAAAAACGTCGCCAGCGTGGATGTCTCCGGCAAACTCTGCTTCATCCGTGTGGATTTCAACGTGCCTCTCGATGGCAGCAAGATCACCGATGATCGCCGCATCAAGGCCGCCATCCCCACCATCAAGAGCGTCCTGGATCGTGGTGGCAAGGCCATCCTCGCCAGCCACCTCGGCCGCCCCAAGGGTACGGGCTTTGAGAAAGAGTTCACCCTCGCCCCCGCCGCCAAGCGCCTCGCCGATCTTCTCGGCAAGCCCGTCGCCTTCCCCTCCAACGATTGCATCGACGACAAGGCCGCTTCCGCTGTCAAGGCCCTGAAGAATGGCGAGTGCCTGCTCCTCGAAAATCTTCGCTTTCACAAGGGTGAAGAAAAGGGTGACACCGCCTTCGCCGCCAAACTCGCCCACGGCGCCGAGGTCTACATCAACGATGCCTTCGGCACCGCGCACCGCCCTCACGCCAGCATGGTCGGCGTCCCCAAGAGCATGGCCAAGGCCCCCAAGGTCGCCGGCTTCCTGATGGAAAAGGAAATCAAGTTCCTCTCCGATGCCATCAGCAATCCCGCCAAGCCCCTCATGGTCATTCTGGGCGGAGCCAAAGTCTCTGACAAACTCCCCGCCATCGAGCACCTCTTGCCCAAGGCCGAGGCTGTCTTCGTCGGCGGAGCCATGGCCTACACCTTCCTCCGCGCTCTCGGTCGCCTCACCGGCTCCAGCCGCGTCGAAGAAGACCGCATCCCCGATGCCAAGCGCATCCTCGAAGCCGCGGCCAAGCACAAGTGCAAGCTCTACCTCCCCGTCGATCACATCTGCTCCACTAGCTTTACTGAGATGGGCACCGATGTGAAGCCTTTCGAAGACAATATTCCCGGCTCCTATATGGGCCTGGATATCGGCGTCAAAACCCAAATGCAGTTCGCCACCGTCCTTCGCACCGCCAAGACCATCGTCTGGAACGGCCCGATGGGCGTCTTTGAGTGGCCTCTCTTCGCCGCTGGCACCAAGGCCATCTGTTCCGCAGTCGCCGATGCCACGCAGCGCAACGGCGCAATCTCCATCGTCGGTGGTGGCGATTCCGCCGCAGCCGTCGAGCAGTTCAAGATGGCCGATCGCTTCAGCCACGTCTCCACTGGCGGCGGCGCATCACTCGAAATGCTCGAAGGTAAGAAGTTCGAATCCGTCGAACTCCTCGACAACGCCTGATTCGTCAAGGGTGGCACCGCCCTTTCTCGCAGTGTTGTTTGATGGGTTGTCTGAAATCTCAAATCTGAGATACTTTCTTCTCTTCTTTCTGCATTTCTCTGATCGACCTCGGCGTCTCTGCGACTCTGCGTTGAACTGTCTCTGCCTTTACTGATGCCCGGTGCCTAGTGCCCAGTGCCTGGTGCCTGATGCCCTTCCATCTTCGCTCGCAGCGCCTGCTGCAACTCCCCGATCTCCTTCTTCAATCTCACCATCGCCCCATCCGCTCCGTCTTTCATCAGTTCCTCATAAGCGATCGGCTTGCCGAAGCTCACCCACACCCGCTGCCCCCAAACTTTGGGCAGCTTCTTCTGTCTCGGCCAAGCCTTGAAAGCCCCCTCAATCGCCACCGGCACCACCGGCACCTTGGCTCGCTTCACTAAGAGCGCCACACCCCGCTTGAACTCTTCCATCTCCCCCGTCTCACACCGCGACCCCTCAGGAAAGATCAACACCGCATCCCCCATCTCCAACCGCCGGATCACTTCTTTGATCGCTCCGGCATCACCCGAATCCTGCCGAATCGCGATCGAGCCCAGCGCCTCGATCACCCACCCAAACGGCTTGAACTTGAACAAACCCGATTGCGCGATGTATGACAAACGCCGCTTCGGCAGACACCCGATCCCCGGCGGATCAATATAACTCTGATGATTTGCCGCGATCAGCATGCCCCCGGTGTCGGGCACACTCTCCACCCCAAACACCTTTGCCCGATACACGCCACGCATCACCAACCGTGCCGCATGCTTCACCACTCCATACAGCACACCACGAAAATACCGATTGATCGTTCCCGGTCCCGCATCCGCTGGCGCCGCCGGTTTACTTGCTACCACGCTGTCATTCGCTCCAAAACTCACGCTCTTTGCTTCCGCCCATCCAGCATTGCCGCCACCGCCGCCATCGCCAGTTTCTGCAACTCTCCCACCACCGCATCCTCATCCATCCGCGAGGTGTCCACGATGATCGAATCCACCGCTGGCTTCAGCGCTCCTCGCGGCTTGTTCCGATCAATTTCATCTCTGATCTCAATCTCTTTCCGCAGTTCCTCAAGGTTCGGCGTCACACCCGTCTTCTTCTTGATCTGCGCTGCCCGACGCAACGCCCGCACCTCAGACGAAGCCGTCAGGAAAAACTTCACCGCCGCATACGGAAAGACTTCCGTTCCCTGATCCCGCCCCTCAGTCACCAATCTTGGGTGCTCAGTCGCGATTTGCCTCTGCATCGAAATCATCAGATCGCGCAAGGGCACAATCGCCGACACCGGTGCCACTAATTGCGTCACGTCATGCTCGCGAATTCGGTCCGACACATCCCGTCCCGAGGCATGAATCGTCGGCGGGTCATCGCCAAACTCCACACGCAAACCACACCGCGACACCGCATCCACGATCCGTCCGGGCTCTCCGATCCCGATTCCCTGCTCAATCGCCACCAGCGCCGCCGCCCGGTACATCGCCCCTGTATCCAAAATCGACAATCCCAACCGTTTCGCCAGTCTCTGCGCGACAGCCGTCTTTCCCGTGCCTGCCGGGCCATCAATCGTGATGATGATTGGCCGGCCCTCAGCCAGCGCCCGCGCTACTGCCATCGACCATTCCTCCCCGACTGGCGGCAGTCCTCGCCGCTCACCCAACGGTACCACATCAATCGCCACGCTGCCCACGCCGATCCCGCGCATCCCATCGCGCACGCGATCCACAACCTGACCCGATCCGGCCGGTCCTGTCTCAATTGGAGTGTTCACGCTGCGCCTCCATCTCGGCTTGAGGGTGATGACGCAAAAGGGATGGTAGCCCCCGACCCGCCGCCATCTTCCAACAGGCGTCCGCTGCGTTCCGCCTCCAGCACTCCCAGCTTTCCACGCAAAGTAATCAATCTTGCTCTCTTCACCCCTTCGGTCCGATCCCACGCCCGGTCCAGTCCCGCCGCGGCGATCTTCGGCATCAGCAGCATCGCCAGCACGAGCTCATCTCGATCCACTTCTTTGGACTCAGCCGCCATGACAGACAGCAATTTCACCTCTGTCCCATCTAACCCTCGCCACCCCGCCGCTCGCTTCACCAATCGCGCCGCCGCACCTTTGCGATTCACATGCCGCCGCACCGCGATCCACCCCACCACACTCATCGCCACGCACCACGCTCCACCAATCACCCACACCCATCCGCCCCACGCTGGCTCAACCGGCGGCACAGATCCATCAAAGATCCGCACCGGCCCCATCGGGCTCGAGATCAACATGGCACACAAGTGATTCATCATCTCGCCACCTCGACCATTCGTGCCACTCCATCCGCACGTCTCGTGCGAACACGAATCTCTGCCATCAACCGCCTCGCCGCCGCACTTGCCCTGGTTCTCACCGCCTGATCCGAGTCCCGATCCGCGACCTCCACCAGCCGATCACAGAGTTCCCCCCATCGCGCTCCCGCTCGCTCCGGCCCCAGCGTCACCAGCACGCGCTCCGATGCCCACGTCGCACTCAATCGATGCCCCGGCTTCGCATCGCTGAGCATCGTCAACACATTCTCCGCCACATCTCCCGCCGCCTGCGAGTTCGCCGCAAATCGTGCCAGTTCCCGCATCGCCGTCGCCCGAGGCCGACCCGCAACATCCCCCAGCGCGTCGCGGCACAGCACTGCCAACCTCCCCGGATTCACCCTCTCCCACTTTCCAATCGCCTCCAACGCATTCGACCTCACTCGCGCATCCCCGTGCTGCGCCGCTCGCGCAAGCAAGCCCTCCACACGCTCAGCATCTTGGAATTCATGGCTCACCTTCGCCACACAGCGATTCACCAGCATCGAGGCCAAACGACACGCTTGCCCTGGTTCAACCTCTCGCGCGAGCTCCGCCTCCAACCGCTCCAACACCGCGTCCTCAATCGCCTCGCTCCTCACGCCCCCGCGGCACACATCCGCCAGCACTTCCACCTCCCACTCACTCCCGCGCCGCAGCACTTCCGCAATCTGCGTCTCCTGCTTCGGATTCTCCCGCAACAACATCTGCACGCCCAGCCGCAGCGCCCCCCTCACGCCAGCACGTTCTCTCGCCACTCCCATCACCCGTCGCCATTCGCCCCGTCTTGCCAACTCCTCCAACGCTTCACGCTTCCCCGCGCGTGCCAGTGCCTCCCACGCACTCTTCTCCATCTCCCGACCACTCAACCTCTGCAACGCCAACTCCCCAATCGGCCCCGCCGTCGTCAGTGCCACATCCAGCACCGCCGCGTCACTCCCCTCCGATGCCAGCAGCAACTTCACACGCGAATCCTCACCCTGCATCAGCACCGTCGCCACTTCCTCATCAGCCACATCCGCCAACTTCGCTGCCGACCATGCGGCATCCCCACCAAGATTCATCGCCTCCACCAGTTCATTGTGCCCCATCACTCCAGCGCCACGCCGCACCGGATGAGCCACCCACGCCGCCGGACTCAAACCCTGCGCACTTTCTATCTTCCATCCCTCAGCACACGCCTCCGTAAGTTTCGCAAATCGCATCCACTCCCAGCACCGCCGCTTGATCACCTCATCACTCTTGCCCCGCATCATCGCCAGCAGCGCCGGGTGAGGCGCTCGCGTCATCGAGTGAAACCACTTCACCAGCGGCTCTCGCTCCATCCGCGTCGCATCGCGTTGCAACACTTCAGTCGAGAGCGCGTGCGCTGCCGCCGTCATCACCGCCCCGATCCGATGCTCGTCAAAACCCTCACACGCCCGAGCAACCGCATCGCGAATGTGACGCCCTGCCTCCACATCCGCACCGATCCGCACAGCCATCTGCTTCAACACCCGCGCCGCTCGCAACGCCACACCCGGCTCACCAGCGATCACAAGTTCGCCAAGCGCCCCCGCCAATTGCCCATCTTCACCGCGCGCTGCCAATTGCAGTAATCCCTCAACACTTTCATCATCCTCTCGCGCCGTACCCCTCTCCCATTCCTCCGCAACCACCATCGATAACGCTGGGACGATCGCGGCATGTCCTTTCCAACCCCACTTCAAAATCAATCCGCGTGCCGCCGTACGAATACTCGCAACATTGTGCGCCAGCGTCACTTGCGCCCACACCCGCTCCCACTTTCCAATCCATCCCACCGATTCACTCAACGTCGCCAACCCCAGTATCAGTTCCACCAGAAACTCTGCGTCCTCCCCATTGGCATGTGGCAATGCCGCAGCCACACCCGCCAGTTGCAAGTCGGCTCCAACATCCATCAGTTTGGAAAGCACGCGTTCTGGCACAAAAAACTCTTGACAAACCTTCGCAAAACCGCGATCCTGAACCACCACAGAGCGGCACGCGCCGCTCAACAAGTGATGCCTGAGTGTTCGCACGCCGAACCCGCAAAAGCATCCCCCACGCCCTCCTGCGGACAGGATATTGTGGGTCCAAGCTGTCGGTTATACAAGATGTAGTAGCAACGCGGCTTTCACGTTGGTATCGTCACTCCGGGTTTTCCCGACAGTGCAGGTATCCACCCCAGCCGCTCGCGGATCACCGACCGATTTGGAAACTCGTGGCCCGAGGCCCTGGAAAGCCAACGGTCGGTTCAAGAGAGAGACGGGCCCTTCAAAGGGTGTCGTGAATGAGTCATGAAGGAGTCATGATGACGATCTCGCCGTCGAAACACACCCAAATCATTCAGCGCCCTCACGGCATTCTCGGAAACTACCAGGTCCTCCTGTACGGTCGTGCCCTTCACCCCGAACCCTTTCAGCTCAAGGCCCGCCGCGTGGTCCGCGAATCCGGTTATGAGTGCGAAGGGTGGTTGATGCGTGGAAGTCACGTCCTCCGCTTCCAGACTGCCACCATGTGTTGCAGCGAACTCGTCACCAACCAGGAACGCAACCTCCCCACCAGCGGCATCGTCACCGCTTTCCTCTGCGCTGGCGAACACGAATTCGACCACGATTTCGGTCCCGCCGGCGTCAAGTACTACACCAGCGTCCAGACCGAAACCCTCTCCGAAAATCTCTACGAGGCGACCTACGCCGAACTCTTGAACTACGGCAAAGAACAAGGCGGCCTCATCCACGCCTTCGAGGATGAAGCCGGCGGGTGCTTAGGCATTCTCTGCTTCGAACAACACGCCAAATCCATCCACGTCGATGCCTTCCATCTCCTGGCCAAAGGCGGTGTCGTCGTCCGCACCCAGACGCTGTTTGAGATGAAGTGATTCTTCCGTGTCGTTCCTGTGCCACGGTCTTGCCTTTGCAAACCAGTGCTGCTGTACACGCTGAAGGCGTGAACTTGAGACGCGGCGAACCTTACTCCGTTCACGCGGTCCCCGTTCGCACATTGCAACTGTTTGATCTCGTCGGCGCTGAGGTTCTGCAATCCGAACGGATTGGCTTCGGCTCGATTCGCCTGCATCTCTCGAATGGAATGTTCGTCGAATTCTTACAAGACTCGTCAGAATATGAGTGCTACACAATCCGCACAGGAAATTCTGAAATTGTTGTCTAAATAGTGGAACGCCTCGACACCTGATATCGATACGAGGTACGTTCGTACTCGAACCAACGACCGCAGCGCTGGGCGTTCAATGTGAATACCACCTGGTCGTGCTGCAACGAAATTGGCAGGGGGATCTCGCCTGTCCCGCCTCAATCAGTTGCTCATATCTCCGCGATCGGAGCACGAGGTCTAAGTGCAATAACGGTGACCACCGCCGAAAGCACGAAATGCACTCCCAATCCATACGTCATGGCTCGTGAAGCTGCCGACGGGTTGATGCACAATCGCCGCACCGCAATGTCCAGAGGATCATCCGACTGTGGCTCAAGCCCCGCATTCACATAGGGCTTCACATCGACGACCCCGCGTTGGATCGCACGACTCATCTGGTCATACTGCTCACGCTTGGCACCGTAAGACCAAAACCCATCCACAGACCAATGACCAGCCAAAGCAGGAAACTCAACCACAGAGGCAACAGAAATAGAGTCCTCGATGTTCTGGCCATCTTTGTCCTTTCGGCTCCAACATTGCTATTTCGATACGTTGTATTCAGCACACGGGTGCGGCGTTTCGCGGCAGGTTTACCCCCTACCCTCCCCCCATGCAACACCCTCTCCCCGCCCTCCGAATTACCACGCCCCGCTGAGTCGGCGGCATCCGCGGCAAGATGCGTTCTCGCATCCACTCAGCAGGGCAACTCTACTTCACACGCCGCACAATCCGCGGCATCACTCCCTCCTCATTCCCACCCCTCCAATCTATGA
>JAGWZK010000032.1 GCA_018968885.1 Planctomycetota bacterium
CGATCGCCGCGTTGCGGCGAATGCAGCACGGCCCTGCAGAGCCAGGACCGTGGCACGTAGCAAGACGCACTGGTTTGCAGAGCCAAACCAGTGGCACGGAGCAAGACGAAATTGATTGCAGAGCCGAATCGGTGGCACGGAGCGGTTTGTTGAAAGCACAAGACCCCGACGCGGGGTCGGGGTCTTGAAAGAGTTTCTGAATTACTCAGTGAGTGTGGGAATTACCACTGGCTGGTGTTGATTTCGGTACCACCGTAGTCGGCGCCTTGGAGGCCGCCGCGAGTCCAGCGCCACTTGCCGATGAGGGCGGAGCTGCCGGTGCGGGAAATGGGTTCCCATGCCTGACGGTTGTAGGTCATGGTGGTGTAGGTGCCCATGGCATTCTGCGCGGTGGGGTTCCAGCCACGGTTGGCATCGCGAGACTTCATAGTGCGCACGGAAGAGTCAAAGAAGAGCGTGTTGATGCGTGCTTCGTCATAGAAGCAGTAGTCCTGATACTTGGTGAAGTGGCGAGAGGCGTTTTCCCACATCATGACCTTGTTCGAGGGGAAGGAGACCTGAGGGATGAGCCGCTTGCCGAGGCGGCCCGACGCGCCACCCACGAAGAAGGTGTTGTGCTGGGGGCCCTGATAGATCGCTGTCTCGCGATCGTTGGTGAACATGCTGATGGTCACTTCATAGGTTGACGAGAAGGGCCAGCGATAGTTCTGAGGATCCGTGCCTTCGGGTTGGGGCTGGGCCTGATTGCCACGGAAGCCGCGGCCGTTGGTCTTGGGATCGACCTGCCAGCCGAGACGTGGTTGATCTTCGGGGCATACCACCATCTTCTCAGGGAGGCGTGAGGCCAAGTAGTCCTGAAGCACCAAGTGGGTGTAGAGGATGTGGGGAATCCAGCCACCGATGAGAGACGAGGGCATGTCGGGGACGTCAGCGCGGCGACGCATGATCCAGATGGCCTGAGCGGCAGCGGCGGAGACGTCCTCAGCGAAGGGGCCACGAAGATCGATGTAGGGGTTGTCGACGATGTATTGCTTGCCAGCGACCCAGGTGAAGCTGAAGAGCTTGTCCTGGAAGTCGGCGGTGTAGGAGTGAGTGGCGATACCCATCTGGCGGAGGTTGGAGCCGCAGACCGTTTGACGAGAGGTCTTGCGTGCCTCGCTGATGGCGGGGAGCAAAATGCTGATGAGGAGCGCGATGATGGCGATAACCACCAGCAGCTCGATGAGTGTGAAGCCGCGTGTGCGACCACTCTGAAGCGCTGCACGATTGCGAAGCGACTGACCAAGCATCTGTCATTCTCCTAACACTGAAGAGGCGGAATAGAGAACCCATCCCGCACGGAGAGAGGCCCCCCAAGAGCGTCTCTTTGTGAGAAGATACCACAAAAGCGACGCCTTGTCGAGTGCAAATCTGGTAATCGACTGGTGGGGGTGATTTTCAGCAGAATCGCCGGTTTGTGATGAGAATCGAATCTCATTTAGCTGGCTGTGGGTCCGCGGGTTTGAGGGTCATGAGTGCCGCCTTGGTGCGGACTGCCTGGGGGAGTTCGGGGCGGGACGCGGGTGGGGGGACTTTGGCGGATTCCAACTCGTTGACGAGGTCCAGGGCCTTGAGAATGGCGTCTCGATCACCGACTTTGAGCAGGTTGGCGACCTGGTCCCAACGGGAATCTGCGGGGGAATTCCTGGGAATTTGCTCGCCGTCGGGGGTTGGTTTGTCGTGAGGGCCGGCGGAGGCGGCGGCGGTGCTGGGAAGGACTGAGGGTTGGGAGGAGGAGCCGGCAATGCCGCGGGTTCTGGGACGAGGTGTGTCGGCGGTTGGGTCGGTGACGGAGGTGGAGTCTGCGGGGGGGACAGTGGGTGGGGTTGCGACGGGAACCGACAGATTGTCCACTGGGGCATCGACTACCGGAATGGTGGTCGCGGCGGATGGCTTGAGTGCGCGGCCGAGTCCGAGACCGAGATCTTGCTTGATATCCATCACGGTGAGGACGGTCGCGGCGATGGCGAGGCCAGCGACGAGGGTGGTGACCAAGGTGAGGAGGCGGGCGTTTGAGAGGCGGTTTTCGAGTTGGCGCAATTCGGCTGAGGAAATGACACCGGCGTCGCCACGGCGCGGAGAGTCGTAAGAAGAACGCAATTCCGGGTGGGATTCGGGGAGTTCATCGCGAGGGAGTGTGGTGGCGGCGGCGGCGATGAGTTGTTCTTCGTCGATGGAATCGCCGACGAGAGACTTGAGGTGATTGGCCGTGTTCTTGGGATTGGACTGAGGTGGCATGCCCGTGCCGGGAAGGAGATGAATCGGGCCTAATCCCAGGTGTTGGCGGTTGGATTCGATGATGAAGCCGGCGTGACATTCATCGCAGGTGATGTCGCTGGGAGAGCATTCTGTGCCGCAGGAATGGCAGGAACCGAAGAGGTGTCCGATGCCGGGAGTCTGGGCCGCGGTCATCCAGAATTGGCGAGTGGAGGGGCCGCGGATGATGGTTTCTTTGGAGAGGCGACCTTTGAGGACGAGGGCGCGGAGGACTTCGAAAGAGCAGCCGGGACGGAAGGGTCTTTTGTCATCGCGGATGAACCAGGGGCCCATGTCGTTCTGGCTTGCCTGTCGCGAGAGGGGATCGAGGAGGCCACGACAGGAGAAGCAGCGGTTGCTGGAATCGCCGGTGGAGCCGAGTTCAACGCCGCAGTATGGGCATGTGGTGCTGGCGAGGGGTGGCTGGAGTTTTGTGGTTGCGGTCATGGGGATGGGATGGGCTGGGTTTGGAAGGTGCCGCGAGTAATCGTTGGGATGCGCATCGTGGGGAGGGGTGTCATTGTTGTACCACGGAAGGGGTGAGGGGGTTCCCAGTTGGGGGTTGGAAAATGGGGGCATTGGGTGCGGAGTAGTTTGAGGTCGTATGGTGGGTGAAGAGCGAGGGATCGGCACTGGAATGACACGTGTCTTGGTGATGGGGTCTCGATGAAGGGAAGGGCAACTATGAAGCGTGAAACGAAAGTTGGCATGGTGTGGGCTGCGGTGATAGTTGCGGCGTGCGGCGCGATGGTGGGGTGTGATGGAGGGGGAGGGAATTTTCGTGCGCAGGATGTGAAGGGGATGGATCGGGCCCAAGCGAGCATGAGTGGTGGGGGGAATACGGCGACATCGGCGAATATGGCGGCGAATCAGCCGAGCGTGGCGATGAGCCCGACCGTGGGAATTGTGAATGGGGAAGTGCTGACGCTGGAACAGATGCGGCCGTATCTGATGGAGGCGGGGGGCGTGGTGGCGGTGGAAGAGATTGCGATGGATCGGGTGCTGCGTCAGCAGTTCGCGGATGCGGGATTGAAGTTGACGAGTGGGGAGATCAGCGCGGAGGAAGGGAAGCTGATTGAGGCGCTGAAAGAGGCGGCGGGTGACGACTTGGCGCGAGGAGAGGAATTGTTGTTGCGTGTGCGTGCGGCGAGAGGGCTGGGACCGACGCGGTATGCGGCGTTGCTCGAGCGGAATGCGATGCTGCGGAGGATGGTGGCGGGGGAAGTGACGATTACGGCGGATCAACTGGAGCAAGGGAAGCAGGTCAGATTTGGGCCGAGGTATCGAGGGCGCGTGCTGGTGACGCGAAGTGAACGCGAGGCGTCGGCAGCGCGCGGGCAGGTGGTGGCAATGGGAACGGTGCAGGGGATGAGAGAGAAGATGTCGGAACTGGCCGCGCAATCGACGCTGACGAGCTCGAGTTATCCGGGAGGCGTGACGGAACCGATCAGCGCGGCGGATACGGCGTATCCGGGATCGCTGCGCACGGTGATCGCGAAGATGCAGCCAGGAGATTTGAGCCCGGTGATTGCGCTGGACAAAGCGTTTGCGGTTTTCTTTCTGGAAGAAGTTTTGCCTGGAAATCCGAATCCAAGCGCGCGGGATGTGGAAGAGGTGAGGCGGACGTTGCAGAATGCATCGGAGCGGATTGCGATGGAGCGGAAAGCGCGGCAGGTGATGGAGGCGGCAGGTGTGAATGTGGTGGAGCCGGGCCTGAGGTGGACATGGGAGAACCGGCCCAGATAGGTCAGAGGCGGGGGCAAAAACGATGCAGCCAGCGTGCGGACGCTGGCTGGGAATCATGAAAAGACGGGGGTAATGAGCGATCCCGGACTCGAACCGGGGACCTCTTCCATGTCAAGGAAGCGCGCTAGCCAACTGCGCTAATCGCCCAAGGGCCTTTCGGCGGGCGGACTATAGCCGCCGCAGGGTGAATCGTCATCTTGTGGAAGGGTCTTGAGCGGGGTCAGGTAGAGGTGGCGTAGGGGGTGGGGTCGGGGAGGTTGGCGGCGGCGAAGCCATCACGTCTGAGAATGCAGGAGTCGCATGAGCCGCAGGCGAGGGTGCGTGAGTTGCGGATGATGGGGTCGTAGCAGGAATGGGTGAGGGAGAAATCGACGCCCAGATCGGTTCCAAGGGTGATGATCTGGGCTTTGGAGAGGTGGAGGAGAGGCGTGATGATCTGCACTGGTTCGCCCTGAACGCCGATGCGCGTGGCGAGGCCAGCGGTATGGGCGAAGCTACGGATGAATTCGGGGCGACAGTCGGGGTAGCCACTGTAATCGACGGCGTTGACACCGATGTAGACGCGCGAGGCGTGGTGGACTTCGGCCATGGCGGTGGCGAGAGAGAGGAAGACAAGGTTGCGGGCGGGGACGTAGGTGATGGGGATGTCAGAGGACATTTGGGCGGCGGAGCGGTTTTTGGGGACGGCGATGTTGTCGGTGAGGGCGGAGCCACCGAAGACGCGGAGATCGAGCGTGAGCGTGGTGTGCTGGAGAGAGCCGAGGCACTTGGAGACATATTCGGCGGCGGTGAGTTCGTGGCGATGGCGCTGGCCGTAGTCGATAGCGAGGGTGCGGCAGGCAAAGCCATCGCGGCGGGCGACGGCGAGGGTGGTGGCGCTGTCGAGGCCGCCGGAGAGAAGAACGATGGCGGTGGGGGAGGAGGATGTGGAGGCCGGTGAGGACATCAGTGGCGATTGTTGCAAAGGGACGGGGGAAGGGAAAGTGGTTGAGGGGCGAATAGGATGGGGTCGTTATGGAGATCTTCAAGGAGTTCAAGTTTGAGGCGGCTCACAGTCTGCCCCATTTGCCGGTGGGGCATAAGTGCCGCAACGTGCATGGGCATTCGTATCGGATCCGCGTGGTGTTGAGTGGGAAGGTGAGCGCGGATACGGGATGGGTAATGGATTTTGCGGAATTGAAGCGAGTGGTGAAGCCATTGATTGATCGATTGGATCATTCGTTTCTGAATGACATTGAGGGCTTGAGTGTGTCGACTTCGGAGATGCTGGCGGTGTGGTTCTGGAGGGAGTTGAAGCCGAAGCTGCCGAATTTGAGCGCGGTGGAGTGCTGGGAGACGCAGACATCGGGGGCGATTTATCGGGGTGAGGATGAGGAAATTTGATGAAGACGGTTGATGTTTTGCGGTTTGTGCGAGCTCATTAAGTCATTTTGAAATGGCATCGCCCACCCATGTTATGGGTGGACACAGAAAAGAAGTCAGTGAAAGAGGCGATAGGGGTGGTACCAGAGGTTGCGCGATGCTGCGCATCGCTCCACCACTGGCAACCAACATGCGCCCGTTTCACGGGCGAAGAACCGAAGCGGCGTGCGAAGTTCAGGTCGATGCCGCGGCGGGAGGTTCAGCGTGAGTGGCGGTCATGGGTGAGAGAGTGGGTTCGGCAGGTTGTTGTTGCTTTGGCTTGCCACGGAAGAGATCAGCGAACCACTCGACGGCGACGTAAAGGGCGGGAGTGAAGAGAAGGCCGAGGATGGTGGCGCCGACCATGCCGCCAAACACGGCGGTGCCGATGGATTGGCGACCGGCAGCGCCTGCGCCGGTGGCGGTGAGGAGTGGGACGACGCCGAGGATGAAAGCGAGTGATGTCATGACGATCGGGCGGAAACGGGTCTTGGCGGCGAGGACGGCGGACTCGACGCGGGACTTTCCGGCGGCGCGATTTTCGCGGGCGAACTCGACGATGAGGATGGCGTTTTTGGCACCGAGGCCGATGAGAAGGACCAGGCCGATCTGAGTGAAGATGTTGTTGTCGAGGGCGCGATAGTCGAGGGCGAGCATGGCGCCGATGATGACGAGGGGTACGGAGAGAACAACGGCGAGGGGAGTCATCCAGGATTCATATTGAGCGGCGAGGATGAGGTAGACGAGGATGAGGCCGAAGACAAAGACGAGGGCAGCGGTGTCGCCGGCTTGCTTCTCCTGATAAGAGAGGGCGGTCCATTCGTAGCCCATGCCGGGAGGGAGTTTGTCGGCGGCGACTTTTTCCATGATGGCTATGGAATCGCCGGAGGAGACGCCGGGCTTTGGCGCGCCGTTGATGGTGGCGGCGGGGTACATGTTGTAGCGCTCGATGCGTTCGGGGCCGACGGCGTCTTTGATTTGGACAAAGGTTCCGAGGGGGACCATCTGGCCTTTGCGATTGCGGACTTCGAGGCGGCGGATGTCTTCGGCTTGAAGGCGGAATTGATAGTCGGCTTGCACGTTGACCTGGAAAGTGCGTGAACCGAGGTTGAAGTCGTTGGCGTAGGTCGAGCCGAGGTAGGTTTGCAAAGTTTCAAAGACGGTGGTGAGGGGGATGTCGAGCTTGATGACTTTTTCGCGATCGATGTCGAGGTAAATCTGCGGGACACCGGCGCGGAAACTGGTGAAGGAGTAGGCGATGCCGGGTTGCTGGAAGCTGGCGGCGACGATCTGATCGGCGGTGTCTTGCAGAGTTTCCAGGCCGAGAGATTGCTTGTCCTGGATGCGCAGGTCGAAGCCGCCGGTGTTGCCGAGGCCGGAGATGGCGGGGAGGGAGAAGACGAGGGCGGAGCCCTCCTGGAAAGCGCCGACACGCTGGCGGATGTCGGCCATGATGGTGTCGACGGAGCGTTTGGATTTGGCGCGTTCTTTCCATGGCTTGAGGACAATCCAGGCGTTGCCGACGCTGGTGCCTTGGCCTTGGATGACTGAGAAGCCGGAGAGAGTGACGACGTCTTCGACGCCATTGACCTGGCGGACCTGATCGCTGACGCGATCGACCATGTGCTTGGTGCGTTCGAGGGAGGCGCCGTCGGGCATCTGGATGGAGACGACGACGAAGCCGAGGTCTTCATTGGGGACAAAGCCGGTGGGGACGCGAGTGAGAAGGATGCCGGTGAGGGTGAGGACGCCGGCGAAGAGGAGGAGGGAGACTGCCGCGAAGCGGGCACCGAGGTGGACGATGCGGGCGTAGATGGTGGTGAGGAAGTCAAAGCACTTGTTGAAAAGATCGGCGAGGAAGCGGAAGGGCCGGAAGAGGATGAAGCCCTTGTGATGGGGGTTGTGGGGCTTGAGGATGAGAGCGCAGAGGGCGGGACTGAGAGTGAGGGCGTTGATGGCGGAGAGAGCGGTGGAGGCGGCGATGGTGAGGGCGAACTGGCGGTACATCTCACCGGAGATGCCTGAGAGTGCGGCGGTAGGGAGGAAGACGGCCATGAGGACAAGCGTGACGGCGATGACGGGAGCGAAGATTTCACCCATGGCTTTGAGGGTGGCGTCTTTGGGGCTGAGGTTGCCCTCGCGCATGTTGCGTTCGACATTTTCGACGACGATGATGGCATCATCGACGACGATGCCGATGGCGAGGACCATGCCGAACATGGTGAGCATGTTGATGCTGAAGCCAAAGAGCTTCATCATCAGCAGGGTGCCGATGAGAGAGACGGGGATGGTGATGGCGGGGATGATGGTGGTGCGGAAGCTTTGGAGGAAGACCAGAACGACGATGAAGACGAGTATGAAGGCCTCAATGAGGGTGACGGAGACCTCTTCGATAGAGGCGCGGATGAACATGGAGGAGTCGTAGAAGAGTTTGGCCTGGGTATCGGGTGGGAGTTTGACGGCGGCCTGAGGGCCGGTGAGGCGATCGAGAGTGGCTTTGAGTTGCGTGGCGACATCGACGAGGTTGGCTCCGGGGAGTTGATAGACGATGAGGATGGCGTTGGGGCGACCGTTGAAGGTGGCGAGAGTGTTGTAATCGCGGGAGCCGAGTTCGACGCGGCCGATGTCGCGAATGCGGACGATGCGCTGGTCGGTGGTGCTCTTGACGATGATGTCGGCAAATTGGTCAGGGTCGGAGAGGCGGCCCTGAGTGTTGACGATGAACTCAAAGTCGGTGCCGACGGGGGCGGGTTGGCGACCGATGGCACCGGCGGCGACCTGAACGTTTTGGGCGCGAACGGCGGCGGTGACTTCGCTGACAGTGAGGCCGCGGGCGCGAAGTTTTTCTGGGTCGAGCCAGACGCGGATGGCGTAGTCCTTGGCGGGGAGGACATTGATGCCGCCAACTCCGGGGATGCGGGCGATTTCATCTTTCCAGTTGGTGGAGAGGAAGTTGGAGAGGGTGAGATCGGTTTGTGTGCCGCCGGGAGAGGAAAGGGAGATGACGCCGACGAGGGCGGTGGATTGCTTGCGGGTGGTCACGCCGAGGCGACGGACTTCTTCGGGGAGTTTGGGTTCGGCGATGTTGACGCGGTTCTGCACGAGGACGGCGGCGATGTCGACGTTGGTGCCTTGGGCGAAACTGACATCGAGGGAGTAGCGTCCATCGCTGCTGACACTGTTCATGTAGATCATGCCATCGACGCCGTTGACCTCTTGCTCGAGAGGAGCGGCGACGGTGTCGGCGATGGTCTTGGCGTTGGCACCGGGGTAGAGGGCTTCGACGCGGACGATGGGTGGAGCGAGTTCGGGATATTGGGCGACGGGGAGGCCGAAGTATGAGACGATGCCCAGGAGCACGATGACGATGCTGATCACGCAGGCAAAGACAGGACGATTAATGAAGAAGCGGCTGAACATGCGGGGGCCTTTGAGAGCAGGAGATAGCAGAACAGGAGAACAGGAGAACAGGAGAAAGAAGGGAAAGAAGTGAGATCAGCGGATGTGATCAGCGGCTTGGGGGAGTGGGCGAAGTGGCAGGGGCCGGGGATGGAGATTTGGCAACTGCTTTGGCACCGGGTCGGACGCGCTGGAGGCCATTGACGATGATGCGCGATTGGGGAGTGAGTTTGGAGGGCGCTGCGGTGCCGCCGGGGAGGGGGTCGCCGACGACTTCTTCGACGGGTCGCATGCGTTCGAAGACTGGACCGGCGATGACGTTGATGCGTTCGACGGTGCCATCTTCGGCGAGGGTGAGGACGTAGCGACCGGTGGCATCGCGGAGAACGGCGACATCGGGAACGAGAAGGGCGTCTTTGTCGCCGTAGACGGCAAGGAGACGCACGAACGCACCGGGAAGGATGGTGCCGTCGGGATTTTCAAAGATGGATTCGATGCGGATCGTGCCGGTTTCGGGATTGACGCGGTTGTCGGCTTTGTGGAATTGACCGATGTGGGGGAAGCCCTGTTCGTTGGCGAGGCCGAGGCGCACTTCGACCAGCGGGCGGCCATCTTCGCCAGGGCGTTTGTTCTGGTTCTTGGAGCGGATCTCGAGGACCTGGCGTTCGTCCATGTCGTACATGGCGAGGACTTTGTCGTCGTTGATGACGGAGGTGAGGAGGGTGGGTTCGGTGGCGCCGACGAGCTGGCCCTCGTCGACGGAGATGATGCCGATGCGGCCACTGATGGGGGCGGTGACGCGGGTGAACTCCAGATCGAGTTCGGCAGCGCGAACGCGGGCGAGAGAGAGATCAAGTTGGGCTTTGGCGGCATCGCGTTCGGTGAGAGAGCGGTCGAGTTCCTGCTGGCTGCCTGCGCCGGAGCGCATGGCTTCTTGCAGGCGGACGAGGGTGAGTTCGGCGAGTTTGAGGTTGGCTTTTTGCGATTCGGATTCGGCGCGGGCCTGGGCGAGCTGGGCCTCGTATGTGCGGGGATCGATGGTGAAGAGGAGTTCACCGGCTTTGACGCGGCGACCACCTTCGATGTGCTTTTTCTGCAGGAAGCCCTTGACGCGGGCGCGGATCTCGACGGACTCGATGCCGCGGACGCTGCCGGTGTATTCGAGCGTGATGGGGACGGTTCGCTGAGTTGGGGAGGCGATGGTGACTTCGGGAGGAGGTGGGGGTACGTAGTCAGCGGACTTTTTCCGGCAGCCGGTGAGAAGGGCAAGTGGGAGGAGAGTGGTGAACAGAATCGCGGCGGGAGAGGTGAGGCAGAAGCGCATGGACGTCTCCGTGAGAAGTCGCGGCAGGGATGTGACGCGATCTCGGGGCATTCCTAGGCAGGCAAACGATGCGGTATGCGTGACGCCATGGTATGGGCGTGTGGGGCATCTGAGTTTGGCAAGGTGACAACGCTTGGCCGGGGGACTACCCTGTGGTTGTCGGGCGCGTAGCTCAGTTGGCTAGAGCGCGGCTGTCACATAGCCGAGGTCACAGGTTCGAGCCCTGTTGCGCCCATTTGTTGAATCCTGCCACGGCGAGGGAAGCGGTTTTTTGGGGCAGGAATCGCAGTTCTGACAATTCAGCGAAAGTGATTGATGCCGCGTACTCGAACGAGTGCGTGTCCAGGCGCGTATTATGAGTTTGACATGACGCGTTGGCGACAACGTGAGTCGTGTGCTCGTAGCTCAATTGGATAGAGCGCTGCCCTCCGAAGGCAGAGGCTGTGGGTTCAAGTCCCGCCGGGCATATTGCTGAAGCGCATGGTTGTTTGGTCGCAAGTGCGAAGTGGCCAAAGGTCCAAATGGCCAAATGACCAAAGCAAACGGTCAAATAGCAAATGGCAAATTGAACCACTTTGAAGCGTGATCGGTGCCGACGCGGTTGCAGCGAGTGCTCATCAATCGGGCGAGGCCGGTCGATCACTGCCTATTTCGTCCGCTTGGCCATGATCTCTGCAAGTTGAATGAGTGGTGCGGTGTTGGTGCCGACCTGCTGCAGATGTTCAGTGGCGTACTTGCCCAGGTCCGTTGCGATCTGGCGCGATCGCTCGATGCCGAAGACTTCTGGGTAGGTGAGTTTACCTGCCGCGGCGTCTTTGCCGGTGGCCTTGCCAGTGTGCTCGGCGGATTGCTCGACATCGATGAGGTCATCGACGATCTGGAACATCAGGCCGATGGAGTCGGCGTAGGGCGTGATGGTGGTGGCGCGAGCGGGATCGCCGGAGAGAATGGCACCCATACGGCAGGCAGCGCGGATGAGTGCGCCGGTTTTGAGAGTGTGGACGTGGCGGACGCGATCGCTGGGTGGTGAGGCAGCATCGAAGCCGCCGAGGGTGTCGAGAACCTGGCCCGAGATCATGTCGCGCGTGCCTTGGGCGAGTTCGGCGCAGAGGAGGCCAGCGGTGGCGCGATCGCTGACTTGCGAGGTGATCACGTCGAAGGCAAGGGTGAGCAAGAGGTCGCCAGTGAGGATGCCCATCGCTTCGCCGAATTGCTTGTGGGTAGTGGGGCGACCACGACGGAGATCGTCGTTATCGAGGGCTGGCAGATCGTCATGGACAAGGGAGAAGGCGTGAATGAACTCGCTGGCGATGCCAGCGGGAACGGATGCTTCGCCAGGAGTGCCGAAGGCCTCGCAAACGTGCCAGGCGAGAATGGGGCGCAGCCGCTTGCCGGGCCCGAGTGCGGCATATGCCGCGGCTTCGCGCAGGTTGACGGGTAGAGGCGCGCGATCGATCGCATCGCGTAACGCGGCATCAATGTGCGGGAGTGGGGCGAAGGGGTCCATGAGTTGAGTTAGGAAAAGCGTGCCCAGTGCCAGTTTTTCTTGCCGCGACGGATGGCGAGGGAGTCGGTGTGGAGGAGGTCGGCGGTGGTGAGTGAGTCGTCGGGGCCGAGCTTGCGGCCGTTGACGGTGACGGAGCCGGCGGTGAGGAACTCGCGGGCCTCGCGCTTGCTGCTGGCGAGCTTGGTATTGATGAGGAGGTCGGTGGCGGAGAGCGCGGGCGAAAGTGACGTGAGAGGTTGCGCGGAGGTGGGGACGGTGGAGAGGACATCGCGGAAGGTTTGCGGCGGGAGGGAGGCCACTTCGCCGGAGAAAAGGGCTTTGCCAGCGGCTTCGGCGGTTTCCATTTCCTGCGTGCCGTGGAGGATGCGAGTGGCTTCGCGGGCCAGGGCACGCTGCACCGGGCGTTCGCCGGGGTTTGCCGCGTGCTGGGCTTCGAGGGCTTGGACTTCGGATTGAGTGAGGAAGGTGAAAATGCGGATCCACTTGAGGGCATCGGCATCGGCACTGTTGAGCCAGAATTGGTAGTAGGCAAATGGGCTGGTGCGGTCGGCGGTGAGCCAGATGGCGCCGGATTCGGTCTTACCGAACTTGGTGCCATCGGATTTGGTGACGAGCGGCGCGGTGGCACCAAAGGCGTGGACATTGGCCATGTGGGCTTCAAGGGCGGCGCCATCGGAGCCGGAGGCGCGGGCATCTGCTGCGGCGGACTTCTTGATCAGATCGATGCCGGAGATGATGTTACCGAATTGATCGCTGCCGCCGAGTTGGACGGTGACACCCATCGACTTGTACAGGTGGTGAAAGTCGTAGGCCTGAAGGAGTATGTAGGAGAATTCGGTGTAGCTGATGCCCTGGTCGCGGTTGTTGAGGCGATCCTTCACGGCATCGCGCTGCACCATCTGATTGACCGAGAAGTGCTTGCCGATGTCGCGCAAGGCGTCGAGGTAACTGATTGTGCCGAGCCAGTCGATGTTGTTGACGAGTGTGGCGTGGTTGGGTTTGGCGGAATCGAAGTCGAGAATCTTGCCGAAGATACGCATCTGCGATCGGCAGTTGTGGAGGACGGTGTCTTTGGTCATCAGGGTGCGTTCGGCGGATTTGCCGCTGGGGTCGCCGATCAGGCCCGTGCCGCCACCACTGACGACGATGGGGATGTGGCCCGCGCGTTGCACGTGAGCGAGGAGCATGATGGGGACGAGGTTGCCGATGGTGAGTGAATCGGCGGTGGGGTCGAACCCGACGTAGACCTTGCGGGGTGTGCCGGTGAGATGCGCGACCAGCGCGGCTTCATCGGTGGATTGGTGAAGCAATCCACGCCAGCGCAGTTCGGAGAGGAATTCGTGAGGGGTGGAGGGCATGGCGGCAAGGGTAGTGGGCCGCGGCGAGTCATTCCCGCAAGGTGTGCAACCTGATCAGTTGACAGCTCGGACGCTCTTGATTTCGGGGCAGTGCTGCTTGAGGTTGCGCTCGATGCCGACCTGAAGGGTCATTGAGCTGGAGGGGCAACCAACGCACGCGCCGTGGAGGCGGATTTCGGCGACGCCTTCGGGGGTGATCTTGACGAGTTCGACATCGCCACCATCGGCCTGAACGGCGGGTCGGATGAGGTTGATGACTTTTTCGACCTTTTGCGATGTGGTGGGGGTGGTGTGTGTGTCGGTGGAGGGCATGAGCGAGGAATGGTATGGCGGGAGCATCCCGGTGGCTTGCACCACGGTGCAAGCCATGCGCACAGTCGGTTATGCTGACCGAGGTGCAATTGGAAGTGGAGATCTAGTCATGGGAAGAGAAATCGGCGCGATGGCGCTGAGCTTGATTGTGTCGAGACTGCTCATGATCTTGCTTCTGTTCCTTGCTTACGCGGCCATCGGTGTGGAACGTACTTTTGAAGCTGGTGCGTACACCGTCACACCACTTTGGCTCACCATTCTGACGTTGGTGGGGGTCGCTTCGTTGATGGTCGCGGGATATGTGTGCCGCGCAATCTGCAAACAGATGAAGACGGTGCAGGGGTTGGCTATCTTGTTCTTGGTCTTTGGCATGGTTGCAGCTGCGTCGAACTTGCGTGCACGCGATCCCGGCCCGCGCGCGGGAGAAGTGACGTTTCTTGATGCATTCACGGACTCCGTGAAGCCCACTTGGTACTCCTTCACCATGCCTGTATTGGCCTATGTCGCCATCTTGATCGGCGGTGGATTCAAGAAAGAGCCGCCGCTCACCAATCCAAAGGTCGCTTGATTCACTATTCACCAAAGGTGGGCGTTCTTTCGGGGTTGTGCTCTTTATGCTCCACGCAGGGTTGCAAAGGAATATCCACTCATGGGACGAGCCATCGGCGCTGTTGTACTCGGTCTGGTGGTCTATGGCCTGTGTTGGTATGTCTTTATTCGCAATGCCTTTGGTGGGATGCAGCCAGACGGCATCTTTGCCGCGGGGACGTACACCTTCACGTACAAGTGGATGATGATTGTGACGGTGATTGGGATCGCCGCGGCGTGTGGCGCGGGGCGTTTGTGCCGTATGGCGGCCAAGGCGAGCAAGCCGGTTCACGTTCTGGCAATCTTGTGTGCGGCGTTGGGCCTGGGTTACGCCGTGTACACCCTGTTGCAACCCGATTCAGGCCCACGGGTGAGAGTTGTGACGATGTGGGACTTGGTTGAGAAAACTGTGGAGCCCGCGTGGTTTCTGTTTGTGCAGCCGACGGTGGGGTATTTCTTCGTTCGGCTTGCGGGTGAGACCATCCCCATGCCGCCATTTCTTGAACGAATCTTGGTGAGAAACCCGTCGAGTGAATAGCGAGAGTCTTTGTCAGGGTTCTACCCTGCTGTCATGACGACAGCCACTTCTTCCGCAGCGTTGCAGACCCGTACCGAAAAAGACACCATGGGCCCGATGCAGGTGCCCATTGATTGCCTGTATGGGGCGAGCACGCAGCGCGCGGTGCTCAACTTTCCCGTTTCCGGTCGCATCGTTCCCAAAGAGATCATCCGGGCCTATGGCACGTTGAAAGCCGCGTGCGCCACGGTGAACAACGCGCTGGGGCGGTTGGATGAGAAGCGTTTGGCTCTCATCACTCGCGCGTGCAAGGAGATTGAAAGCGGCTTGCCTGAGCGCGGCGGGCTCGAGAAGCACTTTCCCATTGATATCTACCAGACGGGCTCTGGCACCTCGACGAACATGAATGCCAACGAGGTGGTCGCCAACCTGATCTGCTTGTACAACGGCAAGCCCATCGGGAGCAGCAAGGATGCTGAGTACATCAAGAGTGGGGGCGTGCATCCCAACGACCATGTGAACATGGGGCAGAGTTCAAATGACACTTTTCCGACGGCGATGCACCTTGCCGCGGCGGTGGCGATCCATGAGCGGCTGTTGCCGGCGATCAAGACGATGTCGGCGAAGTTGGATGAACAGGCCAAGCAGTGGGATAAATTGGTGAAGATCGGGCGGACGCATTTGCAGGATGCGACGCCGATTCGCCTGGGGCAGGAGTTCAGTGGGTACGCCTCGCAGCTGCATCACGCTGAGGAGCGGCTGCATCGCGCGTTGCACACGCTGGGCGAATTGGCGATCGGCGGCACTGCGGTGGGCACCGGCATCAATTGCCATGAAGAGTTTGGCTCTCGCGTCGCGGCAGAACTGACGCAAAGGACGGGCATCCACTTCCGCGAGGCCCAGAATCACTTTGAAGCCCAGCACGCCAAAGACGCGTATGTCGAGGTGGCGGGGATTTTGCAGACGATCGCGGTGTCATTCACCAAGATCGCCAATGACATCCGCTGGCTCGGCTCCGGCCCGCGCTGCGGCATCGGCGAGTTGGTGTTGCCAGCCGTGCAACCCGGCAGTTCCATCATGCCGGGGAAGACAAACCCAGTCATCTGCGAGTCGCTGATCATGGTGTGTTGCAGTGTGATTGGCAACACCTCGGCGACGATGGCGGGCGGCTTGGGTGGCATCGGCTCGATGCTGGATCTGAACGTGGCGATGCCGATGATGGCCCACCACACGCTGGATTCGATCAACCTCCTGGCCAATGGCTGCGAGATGTTCACGCAGAATCTGCTGGCGGGTTTGAAGCCGGATGAGAAGCGGTGTGCGGAGTTGATCGAAGGGTCGCTGGCGATGTGTACTTCGCTGGTGCCGGTGATCGGGTACGACAAGAGTGCCGCGCTTGCGTATCAGGCATTTAAGGAAGGGAAGACTGTTCGCCAGCTTGCGCTGGAAACGGTTGTTGGCACCAACGATGTCAGCGGCAAGAAGATCTCCGCAGATGACATCAATACCTATCTGAATCCCTGGAGCATGACGTTGCCGGGTGGAGAGGGAAGCGCGGGGGGTTGATTCGCGCTAAGCGATAAGAGTCCACCAAGCGATGCAACTCTGTTCGCCGCAGATTTTTTTGCGATGCAGCGAGCGAGACTCAGCGGTCTTCCTGAACGGTCTAGGCCGTCGCCCAACCGGTCCCACACTCCGGGCAGCGTTCTGCCTGTGGTGTCGCGGTCATGTCGTAACCACATACGCGGCAGTGGCCGCCGTACCACTCTTTGCGGCGTTTGGCGATGAGGGGGAGCCACACCATGGGGCCCAGGGCGATGGTGCCGACGACTCCGGCGACGATGAGGGACCAGAAGGTGCCTTCGCCGCAATAGCAGTCGGTTTTGCGTCGGACCATGCAGTCGATGGGGAGGATGGCGACGATTTCGATGACGGTGCCTTTGAAGATGCGTTCGGCGAGGATGCTGACGGTGTCGTGGGCGGGGCGTTTGGCGTGCCGCACCCAGACCCAGAGGGCGTAGCCGGAGGCGGCCCAGGCGATTGCCGCGCCGGTGATGGTGCTCCAGCGTGCCAGGGAGTAGTGCATGCGTTCTTTGAGGAGAATCTCGCCGAGAGAGGTGATGGCAAAGCCGGCGGCGACGAGCAGGGCGGCGATCATGCCTGCGGCGAGTGTCAGCGTGAGGATGAGAGAGCGGCCACCTTCGCGCATTTCCGGTTTGCGCACGGGGAGCATGATGACGAACTGCAGCACAGCGATGGAGACGCTGAGGGTGGCCACGGAGATGAGCACATCAGCGTGGATGAATTGATCCAGGAATGTATTCCAATGGCGCAGCCCCCACGTGAAGCCAGATGGCCCATCCACACTGCTGGCCTGCCAACTCATCACCGCCGTGACGATCCAGATGCCCAGCCCTTGCAGAAGCCACCACATACCCAGCATCGTCCACTTGCCGGGAAAGCGGGCGACGTGATCGATGATGCCGCGTTCGAGCCACTTCACATTCTTCACTTTCGATCATTTGGCCAGGAGGGGGCGCTGTGCCACGGTGTACCAGCAGAAATAGGTTTTACTCATCTCCTCTTTGCTCGCGCCGTTGTGATAGCCCAGGGCGGTGAAGGCATCGATGGCCCAGTCGGCATCGATCACATCGAGCTCCAGCACTTCCATCCCCGCCGCAGCGAACTGCTCGCGTGAGAAGGGGCTTTTGCCATCTGCCCACGGGATGTAGGGTTTGCTGAGGTCTTTGGGATCGCTTTGTGCCGGGCAGATGTTGTAGATGACCAGCAAGCCCCCCGGCTTGAGTGCATCATGCACATGCTTCAAGAACGTCGCATCATCCACGCCCAGCGTGATGATCTGCTTGGGGTCAACGGTTTTGCCTTCCGGCGGCTTGGGGTGAATGTACCCATCTTTCAGGGTGTTTTTGCTGGTGATCAGGTCGAGTCCGCTTCCTACCTTCTTGACGATTTCTATGTCCGCTGGCCACTTTCCAATGTGCATCCATGCTTCGCCGGGCTTGGCGCCGTTGATCTGGCCCTGATCTTCTGGTTCGGAATACAGGGCCTTCAGCACGGGCTCGACATCCACTCCGTGTGCTGATGCGCCAGCAAGAGCCATGGTGCGGATGTGGCCAATGGCGCCGGCACCAAAGTCCATGACCTTTTTGCCATGCAGAGATTGGAAACCGTGCTTACCCGCCAGATCCAAAACTCTCGCGAACACAAAGGGAGATCCGTATCCCGATGAGTAGAAGAACTCGGGCGGATAGACGCGCGGTGTCAATGTGCCGCGCTCGGCGTCCGGCAGCGCGTTCCATTCCGCGGCCGTCATCGCGATTCCCTTTTCGCGATTGCGATAGATGGTGCGGCTTGGCGGCTCCGGCAGCAGGGGTACCGCCTTGAGCAATTCGATTGCAGCGTTTGCCTTGACCAGCGGCATCAGCGCTGTGGCCTGTTGCCGCAGCGCATCGACGGTTGGGGTGGGGGTTGTGGTGGGTGCAGCTGTCTGTGTTGAAGGTGTGGGCGATGTTTGCCCAAGCGCTTGCCCTGCGGTGGCGGCCAACCACACGCACCCTGTCAGTATTACCTGCACGTGTCTGATGTTCATGATTCCATCCTTTGTTCAGGCCAATCCTGCTTGCTGCCGCGCCATGACGTAGCGCCAGACGCTGTAAAATTCGAACGCAGGCCAGGGATCAACCACTTTGACGGTGGTGTTGGTGCCGTACATCTCCGAAGCGGACAGACGCAATTCTGAGGGCGGACGAAACGCCTCAAAGCCAAATTCGATCATCGCGTGGGTTGCCTCTTCACTCAGCCGAAGCATCAGCGTGTCCATGTTTTCGCGATCCGTCATCCCCTTGGCATTTCCGAGCACATCAAAGTTGAATTGGGCACTGTTGATTCGAACTCGCGAGCCATCCATCAGGTACATCTCGATGACTTGATCGCCACTGCTACGAGTAGAGGATGACTTGTGGATCAGTTCGCTCTCATCCGCTGCGGCTCGGTACGCCAGACGCCCGATGGAACCGGCTACACCCGAGGCCAGAACATCGCCGGGAAAGCCGATGCCGAGCATGCGATCGGGCTCGTCGGGCTCAATCACCGTCCTGGTCACTTGCACGGTGACGGTGGCGCGAATGATGAGAAAGACCTGATCCATCATCAGTGTGACGTTGGGAAAAACGCTCTCTCGCCAGCTCTCGACCAGATACATGGGTTTGGGAGAGCCGAGTGCCGCTCGCAGGCATTTGGCAGGAGTGGGGGCCACGGGGCGATCCATCTCATCGCGGCTGAGTCCGAAGGCCTCAACACCCTGGGCTGCAAGCCCGCGAATCAACGACTCGCCGCTCGCTCTCGGCAAACGCTTGATGACCATGGGTGCGGTGCGCCTGGAAACGCCAACGGCATCGGGCGCGGGCATCCCCGCCTTCACCAACGCGGCGTGACGTTCGCGTTCTCCCCAGCCGACAGGCCAGGAAGCGATACTCACAAATGTCCAATCTTGCCCTGACATGGTGCGCCGATTGTACGGAAAAATGACTGCACGATTGCATGGTGGGCGGCATTCAACTGGTAACAATCTGGACGTGCCGCGAACACCCGTCATTTTCATCATTTCTTTACTGGTGGTGGGTCTTGGCGTGCTGCTTTGGTTGAACGGGCAGCCAGCAACATTGACGCCAGTGCCGGGAGCGCCCGTGACATTTCCAGTCTCGCGGGTTCTTGTGCCTTCGGCGTTGGATGAGATGGCATCGATGACGTTTCGCAGTGAGCCGCGCGGCACCTCGTTTCAATGCGCGCGTGCTCCAGCGCACGTGCAGCATCTCACGGGTCCGTGGGTGGTCACATGGCCAGGCGAAGCGCAAGTCATCTGGCCCGCGAGTGTGCCTGCGATCGAATCCAACTTTCGCTTGCTCTCCGGCATCGCCGGGAGGGAAGCGGTGGCGTCCACTGCCGCGTCTCTTGGCACGGCAACGTTTGCGGGCAACAGTGGGGAGGTGTCGACCTTTACGCTGCTGGCGTCCGGGCTCGGCGGAGTGCCGATGGTGCGGCGTGATGCTTCAACGTTTGCGATCTCGGCTGATCCGATTGCGATCTTTGACGAATCGACGTGGCAATCGATGACTTCGCCTTTGATCGCGCCGCTTTTGGGGCGCGATGTGTTTTGTATCACCGTGTCAGATGGCACCCGAACGCTGGTCTTGCAGCGTGTGCATCGGCAGTGGGAAGTTTCCATTCAGCACGTGACGGCTCCGGGTACGGCGCCTTTGCGGGGCGATCTCGCGGCGTGTGAGGGGCTGGCGAAGGTCCTCTCGGAAGCCATGTTTGAATCAGTGCATGCGGGAAGGGGAATCAGCACCTCGGGCGCGAGTCAGGATTCCAAGCCCGCGGCAACGGTCACGCTGTATCGGCGAGCAGTCCCGCCAGCGGATCCCCTTGCGGAGCGAACCGCACAGATTCCATCGCATCGGGCCACGCTCGAGCTGTTCCGCAAGGGTGAAGTACATGCGACCACACTTTCAATCGTCTCGACACTTGAACTTGTCGATGCGAATCTTCCCCCAACCACTCTCGGTCCGGTGCATGGCAAAGTGGATCCCGCGCTGCTGCGGCACCTCACCGTCAATCAATGGCTTTTTATCTCGCGAATTGCCCTGGAAGCGCCCGCCGCGGATGTGACCAAGGTGCATGTATCGGGGCGCACATACGCGCGTCCGCGGGTGCGCTGGGAAGCATCACCACCCGTTGCCGAAGCGGATCTGGATGCCCGGCTTCGCAGTTTCTTGCTTACATTGTCGTTGGCACAGGCCGAGGCCGTCGCTGCCGCACCGTCGCCGATGCCTGCGGGCACCATTTCGCTGCGGCTGGAAGTTCCCGCATTCAAGCGTGAGGTGGTTCTCGATGTCGCCATTTCCCCCGGCGAGGTGCTGATCCGCGAGGGCGCACGGGGGCTCAGGTTCATGAGCCCATCCACGGTCGCTGAGATCACATCATTTTTGCGTCGCTGACGATCAGCCGATGTCGGTACGGTACTGCATTCCGGCAAACTTGATGCGAGATACCGCTTCGTAGGCGCGCTCTCTGGCGACTTCCGCGATCGTGCCACGAGCCACAACGTTCAGCACGCGCCCGCCGTTAGTCTTGATGACTCCGTTGGGCTCTCGCATGGTTCCGGCATGATAGATCGTCACGCCCGGCACCTTGGCCGCGTCGGCCAGCCCAGTGATCGTCTGCCCATTCACCGGTTTTTCAGGATACCCCTCACTGGCCAGCACGATGCAGCATGTTGCGTCGTTGTTCCAGCGGATGTCGATTTTGTCGAGTTTGCCGGCGGCCGCGGCGTACAGCAGTTCCAGCGCATCACTCTCAAGGCGAGGCAGAATCGCCTGACACTCCGGATCGCCAAAGCGGCAGTTGAACTCCAGCACCTTGGGCCCTGCCGGAGTCAGCATGATGCCGGCGTACAGCACACCACGGAAGGCGATGTCTTCGCGGCGTAGGGCATCGATCACCGGCACCAGCACCTCGCGTTCGACCTTGGCGAGGAGTGTGCCATCGATGTTGCGCGCGGGGCAAAAGACCCCCATGCCGCCCGTGTTGGGACCTTTGTCGCCATCCAGCAGTCGCTTGTGGTCTTGGGCCGGGGGCAGAATGAGGATGTTCTGGCCATCGACAATTGCCAGCACGGAGACTTCAGTCCCTTCCAGGCGTTCTTCGATCACCACGGACCTGCCTGCGTCGCCGAATTCCTTTTTGACCATGATGCGTTCAAGCGCACGCTGGGCTTCGTCTGCGTTGGCGGGGACGATCACGCCCTTGCCTTTGGCGAGCCCCGCTGCCTTGATCACCGGAGGTGTCGGCTGTGCGCCGCGCCCGGCCATCGACAGGCGCGAAGAGAGGTACTCCTTGGCCGATTGAAACTCAGTGAAGGCGCGTCCCTCAGCGGTCGGGATGTTGGCTGCCCGCATGATGTCTTTGGCGAAGGCTTTGTCGGCCTCGAGTTTCGCGGCCGCCGCGACGGGGCCGAAGACCAGTCGCCCATCTTTAGCGAGTGCATCGGCATATCCATCGGCCAGCGGGTCTTCGGGGCCGATGACAACCAAGCCGATGGCGTTTTTGTCACAATACTGGACGAGGCGGTAGAACTCTTTGTGCGAGACGGGCACATCCACCGCGCGGCCCAGATCGGCCAATCCCGGGTTCCCAGGATGGGTGATGTGCAACTCTCCCAGACGAGATGACTTCCGCATGGCGACCGCGAGTGCGTGCTCGCGCCCGCCGCCACCGATCAAGAGAACGTTAACTTTGCTGGGAATCAATCCTGACATAGGGGCGAGTTTATGCTGTCCGAGTCTGCTTTCCGGACGTGTGACACTCTCTTTCGTACACCCGCGGCAAGCCACCAGCCACACCGGGCAGGAACACTCCTTACTTTTCTCAAGATTGTTTGAAACGCGCTTTCCTTGGGCGGCATCCAAATTGGCCCCTGTCGTGAAAGGGTGGTATTCGCAAACGCATCCACATCCCAGTCCCCTCCCGGATCGCTCGGCGTTCTTTGGGGCGTGTTGTGTCCATGACGTTTCGTTGTGAAACCGCTCATGCACTGCATTCAGTGCCTCGCAGCGTTCGCTGCACACCGCGGTTTGCTCAGCGTCGCGGTGCCAGGAATTCATGTCTGGGGCACTCTCGGAAGGAGTGTCGCATGTCAGTTTCGCGCAGTTCCCGTTCTCTCACCAAGACCCAGTCCATCATCTCCTGGGTTCTTCAGATCATCGCGGCGGTGATCCTAGCCCAGACTCTGTTTTTCAAGTTCACGGGCGCAGAGGAGTCGAAGTTCATCTTCTCGACGCTCAACGCCGAGCCGTGGGGCCGCATCGGTAGCGGCATCATGGAACTCATCGCCGTTATTCTGCTCCTGATTCCAGGAACCGCATCCGTGGGAGCTCTTCTCACACTTGGTGTGATGACCGGCGCGATCGGCGCACATCTGACCAAACTGGGGATTGTCGTGAAGGATGATGGCGGTCTGCTCTTTGCGCTCGCGCTCACAACATTCATCAGCGCAGCCATCGTCTTTGTGCTGCGTCGCAAGCAACTCCCCATCATCGGCACACGTCTGAAGTGAGAACCCGGGAGAGCCGCTCGTCAGGTCACACACAGAACCAAGCCAGATCAATCCAGATCGCCGCAGTCAGCTTCCAAAGGATTCTTCATGCCCATCAATCACATGTCGCACACCGAATCGACCGACACAATCAAGATGTTGGGTACTTCTGTTCACGCGTCGCATGCATCTACATACTCTCCAGTCTCGCTGGCCATTTTGGTCGAGGCCGTGCACACACAACTGAATGTGCTCGCTCAGCAACTGTTGGTCATCTCTGATAGCACCTACACAGATTTCACCCTTGACCAGTGCTTTGGCTCGTCTATTGGTTCGCATGTTCGCCACATTCTCGATCACGTCTGCAATCTTGCTCATCCCGGGGCGGTCATCGATTACGAGGCCCGGTATCGTGGTGATGCCATCGAAACCGCTCGCGAACGGGCCCTGCAACGCATCGCCGAATTGCAAACCTCTATGCGAACACTCTCGAATCATGGCGAAGCCTCAGTCCGAATCAGCGCAATTCCCGCTCCCGGGCTTGCTCCGCTCACGCTGACCTCTACGCTCGAACGCGAGTGCCTCTACGTCATTGATCACACTGTTCACCACCTCGCCATGATCCGCACGCTACTGGCCCGCGCAGGGCACGTCTGCCCATCGACACTGGGGCTTGCCGCAGGAACTCCTACCCCATGTGCACGCTGACCTTGATCTCCCTCCAGCCACGCGGCGGGCCCGAGTCTCGTGCGAGCGGGCCGTCCTTTCGTCTCGTGATGAATCGCGATGAGCTCCGCACGCGCGCGCCGGGCTTGCCACCCTCCCTCCACACAATTGGTGCGCGATCCATACTCATGCCCATCGATCCAGTCAGTCAAGGCACATGGATCGGCATCAATGATTGCGGCATCTTCGTATCACTCCTGAACCTCACCGAGCCAGACCAACCATCCAATCCCGACAAAAGCTCCCTTTCCCGTGGCGGCATCATCCCCTTAATCTTGAAACACTCCACGCTCGATCGCGCCATCGATGAGGCACGACACATCCTCACGGCCAACTACTCCCCCTTCCGACTCCTGATCGGCGCACGAGAAGGCCTTTACGTTCTGCACTCTCGCGCTCGCACCCTCAAATCTCTCGCTCCGCCACTCTTGCTCACTTCATCCGGATTAGGTGACGACCTGGTTCAAACTCCCCGTGCGATGCTATTTGTGAGCACCATCGCCCGCGATCCCTCCGCCTCAACTCAAGACGCATTTCACTATCACGTCTTTCCCGGTCAGCATCATCTGAGCGTTTTTATGGATCGCGCTGACGCACGCACCGTGAGCACCACCACTCTTGAGATATCCTCAGTTTCGGCGACGATGTACTACCAAGATATTCTGACAGGTGAGATGTCATCCTCCGCACTCACTCTCGCTCACCCTGCTGAGACAGCCATTCCATGACCTCGGCCTCCATGCCAGCTTTCGACGCTTTTACCTCTGCAGCAAAGCCAGCGGGTGCATTCGCCTGGCGCCAGCGTCTCGGCAACCTCTTGCCTCACAGCCTTGCGCGAATGCTCCATTGGGAGTTCTGGCCAACCTGGCTTGCGTACATCCCGCTCGTTCCTGTGTACATCTTCCTCGCAGCGCGGTATCGCTCGTTCTCTCTCCCGCTCATCGCCAACACCGCGCCCTCCCTCTCGATGCTGGCCGGCGAGTCCAAGTTCGAGATCCTGCAAAGTCTCCCCGCAGGCCGTATTGCCACAGCGTTTCTTGCGGACCCGTGCACGCACGCCCCCTCCGCCCTCTCCTTCCACATCAAGAAGCAACTCGCCATTCGCGGCTGGTCCTTTCCCTTCATTCTCAAGCCGGATCGGGGCTGCCGCGGCTCGGGAGTTCGACTGATCCGTACCCCTGATCAACTCGAAGTGTGCATCTCGCATATTTCCGAGCCAATGTTGATCCAGCAGTATCATCCCGGGCCGTGCGAAGTCGGCGTTTTCTACGCCCACCGCCCATCGCAAGCCACTGGCCAGATTCTCTCTGTCACGCGCAAAGTCTTTCCCAGTGTCACCGGTGATGGTGTGCACACCCTTTCTTCGCTCATTGAGCGGCACGCTCGTCTGCGGCTTCAATACCAACGCTTCGCTGCGCGGCACTCTTCACAACTGCACACCATCCCCGCGCTTGGCCAAATCGTGCCTCTGTGCATCGCAGGCAATCACTGCCAGGGAACTCTGTTTCGGGATGGGTCCGATCTCATCACGCCGGAGCTTCACGCCGCCATTGATGCCATCGCGAGGGAGACTCCCGGCTTTCACTTTGGCCGCTTCGATATTCGCTGCGAAAGTGAGAGCGACTTAAAGCAAGGCAAAGGCATCTGCATCATCGAACTCAACGGCATCTCTTCCGAATCCACCAACGTCTACGACCCGGACGTTTCCATTTGGTGCGCTTACGCGACGTGGACTCGTTCACTGGCTGAGGCCTTCGCCATCGGTGCCGAACAGCGCGCACGCGGCATCGTCGCTCCCACCGCGAAGCAGACTTGGCGTCTCATCACCGCCGCTCGACGTGAAAAGAATCTCGACGGCCTCTCCGATTGAAGTTCCCCTCCATTGAAGCGTCGATAATCATCAAAAGTCCCGTGGTGTTGGGCTGAGATTGTCATGTCACTTGCCCCTTGCGGTCATTCCGCCTATGCTTGGCTCCTGATTGCGGGGTAGAGCAGCCTGGTAGCTCGTCGGGCTCATAACCCGGAGGTCGCTGGTTCAAATCCAGTCCCCGCTATTGCCGGGCCGGTTGCGAAAGCGACCGGCCCTTTGGTTTTCAGGGAACGCCGCCGAGAGACCTCGGCGGCGTTTTCGCGTTTTGGCCC
>JAGWZK010000017.1 GCA_018968885.1 Planctomycetota bacterium
CTCGGGGATGAAGGAGGAGGGGTGATGGTTGTGGGTTCTGTTCCCGGGGTTGCCACCCCGGGCTCGTCACTTGCGACGCTTCGCGGCGGAGAAGATGCAGAATCACACTGACCCCCGAGCGGGTCAGTGGCACAGATCCGGAGAAGTCAGGGCCACCTGCCGTCATCTGGCAACGATGCCACGCTCATTCATGCCAATCGAAATTGCGTCCATCACTTGGTTCACACGTTCAATGCAGATAAAGCTAGCTACTCGATCTTGATTCTAGCCTGTCGCCTCCGTTATTCGGTGCACCACCTGAATTTTGCCATATCCAAAAACCTTCGCCCACAATCCCAGTTGCATCACTTGACATCCACCTTCGTCACCAAACCTCGCCTGCACGACTTCCGCCTTCAATGCACCGCACCGCCCCAACACTCTTCGGTTGGTGATTATCAATTCTTGCCGTGCCATATACAACAACCGGTATGCCATCCAAAGGACCAGTGGAATACCGATGAGGACTGCTGACAGTCGCACCCCACACAAGAGCGCCAACACATGCACGATGACAGCGATCCACGATACGCGGCAGCGCAGCAGCACGCGCTCGTCCGGTTCCAGATTCAGGTTCGCTTCAATGTTCATCCAATGTGCTCTCCCAGAGCAATCTACCAGATGATCTGACCGCAAGTTTTTGTTGCTGACTCTTCCACGCCCAACTTCTACTTCTCCTGCGGATACAGAAAAACACAAGCCCCGCGCACGAGGCGAGGGGCTTGGAAGAAATACTCAAGTGCTACCAATCTGCTCCGAGCTCGCGCTCGGGGTTCCCTGATACAGGAATTTACTTCTTCTCAGCCAGAATTGCGGCCTGAGCAGCGGAGAGGCGGGCGATGGGGACGCGGAAGGGTGAGCAAGAGACGTAGTCCATGCCGACGTTGTGGCAGAAGTAGACGCTCTTGGGATCGCCACCGTGCTCGCCGCAGATGCCGATCTTGAGGTCACCCTTGGTCTGGCGGCCCTTGGTGATGCCCATCTGCACCAGCTGGCCGACGCCGCCGGTGTCGAGGGACTGGAAGGGATCGACGGCCAGGAGTTCCTTGCCGATGTAATCGGGGAGGAAGCCGCCGACATCGTCGCGCGAGTACCCGAAGGTCATCTGGGTGAGGTCGTTGGTGCCGAAGGAGAAGAAGTCGGCGTGCTGGGCGATTTCATCGGCCGTCACGGCAGCGCGGGGGACTTCGATCATGGTGCCGATCTTGATGTCGAGCTTGGGCTTGTAGTCTTCCTCTTCCTTGACCTTGGCGATGGTGGCCTCGACCTGAGCGCGGAGGAACTCGAGTTCCTTCTTAAAGCCGATGAGGGGGATCATGATCTCCGGGAAGCACTTGATGTTGCTGCGGAGGCAATCGATCGCGGCCTCGACGATGGCGCGAACCTGCATCTCGAGGATTTCGGGGTAGGTGACGCAGAGGCGGCAGCCACGGTGGCCGAGCATGGGGTTGCCCTCATGCAACTGGTTGACGCGCTGCTTGACCTTGTCGACGCTCACGTTGAGGAGTTGAGCCATTTCCTTCTGGCCCTTGTCATCGTGAGGGAGGAACTCGTGGAGGGGAGGATCGATGAGGCGGATGGTGACGGGGAGGCCCTTCATGGCCTTGAAGATGCCGATGAAGTCATCACGCTGGAAGGGGAGGAGCTTCTTGAGGGCCTTTTCGCGATCTTCGCGGGTTTCGGCGAGGATCATCTGGCGCATCGGCTTGATGCGGTCGCCCTCGAAGAACATGTGCTCGGTGCGGCAGAGGCCGATGCCTTCGGCGCCGAAATCACGGGCACGCTGAGCATCGTTGGGAGTATCAGCGTTGGTGCGGATACCGATCTTGCGGTACTTGTCGCTCCACTTCATGACCTGAGAGAAGTCGCCACTGAGCTTGGGCTCAGTGGTGGGGACGCTGCCCATCATCACTTCGCCGGTGCCACCGTCGATGGAGATGACATCCTTGCGGCCGATGGTGAGCTTGCCGATCTTGATGGTGCCGGCCTTGGCATCGATGGTGAGGGCGCTGGCGCCGACGACGCAGCACTTGCCCCAGCCGAGGGCGACGACCGCCGCGTGGCTGGTGGTGCCGCCGGTGCTGGTGAGAATGCCGGCGGCGGAGTGCATGCCGGCGACATCTTCGGGGCTGGTGAATTCGCGGACGAGGATGACCGAGTCACCCTTGCGGGCGCGATCGACTGCTTCCTCTGCTGTGAACACTGGTGTACCGACTGCCGCGCCGAAAGAGGCGGGGAGGCCGCGAGCGACGACTTCGGCAAGCTTCTTCTTGACGGGATCGAAGGAGGGAAGCATCAACTGGCGCAGGTCTGCCGCGGGAATGCGGAGGAGGGCCTGCTTCTCATCGATGAGTTTTTCCTTGACCATGTCGCAGGCGATGCGGACGGCGGCGGGGCCAGTGCGCTTGCCGGTGCGGGTCTGGAGCATGTAGAGGGTGCCGCGCTCGACGGTAAACTCGATGTCCTGCATGTCCTTGTAGTGCTTTTCAAGGATGCCGCGGATTTTGAGGAGCTGCTGGTGAGCGCTCTTATTCCACTGACCCATCATGGCGACGGGCTGAGGAGTGCGGATGCCAGCGACGACGTCTTCGCCCTGGGCGTTGACGAGGAACTCGCCGTAGAAATCGTTTTCGCCGGTGGCGGGATTACGCGTGAAGGCGACGCCGGTGCCGGACTCTTCGCCGGTGTTGCCGTAGACCATGGTCTGGATGTTGACGGCGGTACCGGTGAGGCCCTGGATGGACTGGAGGCGGCGGTAATCGATGGCGCGCTGGCTGTTCCAGCTCTTGAAGACGGCCTCGATGGCGAGCTCGAGCTGCTTGAAGGGATTCTGGGGGAACTCTTCGCTGGTGTACTTCTTATAAACCTTCTTGTATTCGTCGCAGAGTTCCTTCATGCCTTCCGCGGGGACATCGGTATCGATGGTGGCCTTGTACTTGGCCTTGATGCGGTTGAAGACGTCTTCGAAGTGATGGTGATCGACGCCGCGGACGACATCACCGAACATGTTGATGAGGCGGCGGTAGGCGTCGTAGGCGAAGCGCGGGTTCTTGGTGATGCTGGCCATGCCGTCGGCGGCGATGTCGTTGAGGCCGAGATTGAGGATGGTGTCCATCATGCCGGGCATGCTGACGGCTGCGCCGGAGCGGACGCTGACGAGGAGAGGATTGGCGGGGTCGCCGAACTTCTTTCCGGTTTCCTTTTCGAGGATGGCTACGTTCTTATGGACCTCGTTCATGAGGCCGTGAGGAAGACGCATGCCGGCCTTGTAATAGGCGGCGCAGGTTTCGGTGGTGATGGTGAAGCCGGGGGGAACGGGGAGACCAATGGAAGTCATGTCGGCGAGGTTGGCACCCTTGCCACCGAGGACAGACTTCATGGTGGCATCGCCCTCGACCTGGGTCTTGCCGAAGTAGTAGACCATGCGACCTGGCTTATTGCGGAGGGTGACGGTGGGCGGGACTTCGCGTTTGCTGGCGCCGTTCATCGTGCCGTTGGACACGATGTCGACCTTGTTGTTCGTCTTTGGAGCTTTCTTGGTCGCGGCCTTGGACATCTGACAACCTCACTTTTACGGCTGCCCCGTCTGTGCCATCCCGGCACCAGACCACGCAGTCGCTTGCTTAGTTTCTCTATCGCTGTCGTGCGTCTCGTCAGGGCGGCGTAGCGTCTACCTCGCCCTCTCGAATTGCGGCAGTCCGCCCGCCGCTCACGCCGTACATTCTAGGTTCCGAAAAAGACCCTTTCGACCCCCGAACACGCCCAATTCGGGCAAAACCCCGACCAGATACCGCAAAAAGCCGTTTCATTTTGTTTCATTTTGCCATGACATCGACTGCGACCAACCTTCAACCAGTACAGGTGTTTCCGGGCGGAAGCGGGGTTTCGGCGTTGGAGGTGTTTGGGCGATTAGGGAGGGAGATGCCGCTAACGGTGGTGAGGTTGGGCGCGGCGGGAGGAACGCCGGGGCGGTTCACGATGGTGGGCGTGGTGGCGTCGACGAAGACGGTGGAGATTGAGGAGTATGCGGAGGCGGGGACGCTTTGCCCCCCCACTGTTGCCGGCGGTGGTGGTGTGGATTGTGATTCAGTTCGGACTGATGCCTCAGGTTCTGACTCAGCACTTAGCACTCGGCACTCAGCACTTCCTTTCGGTCCGGGTTGGTTTGTGGCGTTGCCGTATGAACTTGGACGAGTGTTGGAGCCGGTTTCGGGTTGCTTGTCAAACTCAGCACTCAGCACTCATCGCTCGGGACTTCCGGCCGTGTGGCAGCGGATAGAGAATGCGCTTGTGCATGATGCGGTGACGGATACATGGAGTGGGTTTGGAGAGTGGGAGGCGTTGCTGGAGAGGGCCAGAGTGGTCCCGGCGGTGACTGAGGCGTTTGCGTTGGGGGCGATTGAAGTTGCCGCGAATCGAGAGAAGTTTGTGGGGAATGTGCAGAGGGCGCTGGAGTACATCTGCGCTGGGGATATCTATCAGGCGAACATCACGCATGCGCTGCGGACGACATTGGGCGGATCAGCACGGGCGCTGGCGGCAAGATTGTTTGCATTGGCGAATCCGGCGCATGGGTGTGTTGCAAGATTTGTGCATCAAGGCACGCAGCACACGCTGATCAGTTGCAGCCCGGAGTTGTTTTTGGCGGGGAACCTGCGGACGCGCGCGATGATGACGCGACCGATGAAGGGAACGCGTCCGGCGGATGCGGACCCGAGTGAACTCGTGCGATCAATCAAGGATCAAGCGGAGCTGGCGATGATCATTGATCTGATGCGGAATGATCTGGGGCGCGTATGTGAGTTGGGTTCGGTGTGCGTGGACGCGGCACGGACGATTGAGCGGCATGGTGATGCGGGGAGCGGCGTGCTGCAGGCCACGGGGACGATTCGCGGCAGGTTGCGCGAGGGGACGACACTGGATGCGCTGTTGCGGGCGACGTTTCCGGGTGGGAGCATTACGGGGGCACCGAAGATTCGGGCGGAGCAGATCATTGCTGAGTTGGAAGGAGAGCCGCGCGGATATTACTGCGGGAGCATGGGGTATGTGGCGGACGATGGAATGGTGGAGATGAGTATCGCGATTCGGACAGCACATGTGAAGGGTGAGGAGTTTGCGTTTGCCGTTGGCGCGGGGATTGTGGCGGATAGCGATCCTGAGCAAGAATGGATGGAGACTCTTGATAAGGCGTGGTTGCTGGGGCCTGTGATGAATCGTGGTTTGGCAAGCTGGGCGAGGAAGTGATGAACAACTGGACGAGCCAACCGGGCCCACATCTCCGCACTGATGTGTTTGATGTGTACATCTTTCGAGTGGCGAAGAGCGGGGTCGAGATTCTGCAACTGCGGCGTGCGGAGGTGCCCTTGCTACAGACGTGGCAGCCGGTGATGGGGCATGTGGAGGGAAGCGAGTCAACGCCTGCGGCGATGTGGCGGGAGGTTGAGGAGGAAGTGGGACTCGTGCGCACTCACGCGCGTGGAGCGTGGGCGTTGGAGGGTGTGCATCCTTTTTATCTGGCGAGCAGGGATGCGATTCTGCTGAGCGTGCGGTTTGCGATTGAGGTGGGGGCGGAGTGGGTGCCTCGGTTGAATCATGAGCATGATGCGGTGAGATGGGTGCCGCTGGCGGATGTACGAGCGTGCTTCATGTGGCCGGGGCAGATCGCGGCACTCGATGAACTGCGTGACTGCATCCTCAATCCCAACTCCCTTGCCCGCGAACATCTTCGTCTACCGCACTGACAACGCACATCACTTCGAACTCACGTCCGCAACGCTCTCAATCCAAACGCCCAGGCGAAAAAAAACGCCCCAAAGTGAGGCGTTGCGGGATGCCCTTGGGCAGAGCCCGGCGGATGTTCCTTTACCGTGATACACGGCGGACATCGCTCTGATACACAGTCAAAGGATACCCTGAGCCAACCCGCTGTCAAGGGCAGGTTTATGTGGAGGGTGGCACCATGCCGCAGTTGAACTATGTGCTGGGATTGGACCTTGGTGTGTCCTCCATTGGCTGGTCGATGGTCGAACTCGACGATTCGGGCACACCAATTGGTATCGTGCGAATGGGATCTCATATCTTCGATGCTGGCGTCGAAGGCAGCGATCCCGACATTCAAAAGGGGCGAGATTCTTCCCGAGCGGCGGCACGACGAATGGCGCGGCAGATGCGGAAGCAGATTCGCCGCAAGGCCCTCAGAAGGCGACAACTGCTAAGAGTGTTGCAATCGGCTGGACTGGTGCCTGATGGGGATATTCAGAGTCCCGCAGGTATCGACCAACTGCTGAAATCGGTGGATGCCAAACTGCGTGCGACATGGGAAGCCGATGCTGATCATCGCGCGGCACAGCTGCTGCCGTATCGCATTCGTGCGCGTGGGTTGTCCGAAAAACTCTCGCCCACTGAGTTTGGCCGCGCCATCTATCACCTCAACCAACGCCGAGGCTTTCTCAGCAATCGCAAGTCGCTTGCCAAGGAAGGGGAAGAAACCGGCATTGTCAAATCGAGCATCGCGGAACTGAAGCGCACGATGGAAGCGGGCGGCTTTCCCACCATCGGTGCATACTTCGCATCGCTTGACCCCACAGATCCAGCCGCAGGACGGATTCGTGGTCGCTGGACCAGCCGCGACTGGTTTCGGGCTGAGTTCGATCAACTTTGGGAAACCCAATCGAAGCACAACCCTGCTCTTTCCGACGAATTGAAGCAACGCATTGCCAGAGCCATCTTCTTTCAGCGTCCCCTGAAGCCGTCTGACCATCTCATCGGCACATGCGATCTCATCCCCACGCAGCGGCGTTGCCACATCTCACTGCGAGAGGCCCAGCGTTTCCGCATGTTGCAGGCGGTCAACAATCTGCAGATCTATCTGCCGGACAACACGAAGCGGGGCTTGGCCCGCGAAGAACGCGACAAACTCATCGCGTGGCTCTCCACTGAAGGTGATATCACATTTACGATCCTCCGCACCAAGAAATATCTCAACCTTCCCAAGGGTTCCACATTCAACCTGGAAGAAGGAGGCGAGAAACGCCTCATCGGTCATCGCACTGATGCCAAACTGAGAGAAGCCCTTGGTCCTCGCTTCGACAAGTTAAGCGAAGACCAACGCGATGAACTCGTGGACCTGCTTCGCTCGTTTGAGAAAGAACGCCCGCTCTCGGACTACATGCAGACACACTTCAACCTCGACAAGGCCTCGGCGGATGCATTCAGCATCATCTCTCTTGAGGATGGATACGCAAGTCATTGCCGCGCGGCGATTCGCCGCCTCCTGCCCCGGCTAGAAGAAGGCACGCACTACATGACAGCCCGCAAGGAAGAGTTCAACGACCCCGATGCGCCGCGTGAGCCGCTGGACCAGTTACCGCCATTGGATAAATCAGTGGAGAATCTTCGTAACCCGGCCGTCGCGCGCACCCTCACCGAACTCCGCAAACTCATCAACACCATCATCCGCGCTTACGGCAAGCCCGCACACATCCGCATCGAACTCGCACGCGATCTCAAGAAACCCCGCAAGCAGCGCGAGCAGGATTCCTATCGCATGCGCGATCGCGAACAACAGCGAGAGCGAGCCAAAGTCAAGATCCTCAAAGATGGCGGCATCGCCAATCCCTCCCGTCAAGATGTCGATCGCGTACTACTGGCGGAAGAGTGCGGCTGGGTGTGCCCATACACGGGTGCTCAGATATCCGTGCAATCCCTCCTCGGTCGCCACCCCCAATTCGATATCGAACACATCTGGCCCATGTCGCGCTCCCTCGATGACTCTTTCGCCAACAAGACGCTGTGCCAAGCCGATGAGAACCGAGCCCGAAAGAAAAACCGCACACCTTACGAGGCGTATCACGGCACACCGCTATGGGAAGCCATCCTGCAGCGCGTCAAGAAGTTCAAGGGCGACTTGGCACGAACCAAACTCGAACGCTTCAGTGCCGAGCAAATCAAGGAAGGTTTCGCCGCACGCCACCTCGCCGAGACACGCTACACCTCCTCTCTTGCCACCGAGTACATCTCTCTTCTCTATGGTGGCAGTTACGACATCGAGCGTTCACGCCGCATCCATGTCACCACCGGCGGTCTCACCGCCCACCTTCGCCGCGAGTGGCAACTCAACCGCATCCTTAGTGATGATGACAGCAAAAATCGCGGCGACCACCGCCATCATGCCATCGATGCTCTGATCGTGGCCCTCACCGATCACGGAACCGTCAGTAAACTCCAGACCGCCTCGGAAGCCGCACAAGCCGCCGGAAGGCGACTCTTCGCACAGGTTCCCCTCCCTTGGGAAACCTTCCATGAAGATGTGCAGTCGCGTGTCGATGCCATCAATGTCTCGCATCGGCAATCGCGGCGTGTGCGCGGGCCTTTGCACGCAGACAGCAACTACTCCAAACCCATTCCTGATGGCTCGGGAGAATCAGTCCGCCGCATCCGCAAGCCAATTGAATCCCTCACCGATGCCGAGGTGGAACGCATCAGCGATTCCAGAGTTCGTTCCATCATCGTCGCCGCACTGAACGCTGCCGGTAAGCCACCCAAGGACGCTTTCAAAGATCCAAAGAACCACCCGACGTTCACCTCGCGGGCTGGCAACATCATCCCGATCCACAAGGTGCGCATCGACACTAGCAAAAAACCGTTTACCGTGGGCAAAGGCCCACGCCAGCGGCACGTCGGTCCCACGCAGGGCTCCAACCACCACACTCGCATCATCGAGGTTTCCAATGATGTAAAGCGGACAGTCAAGTGGGTGGATGAACCCACCACGCTCTTGGATGCGTATCAGCGGCAAGCCAAGAAACAACCCATCGTGCCGCCAACCGTCTCTCCAGCGCAGAAGTTGCTTTTCTCTCTTGCCGCCAATGAGTACCTTCTCATTGATGACCATGAGGGAAAGCGGAGACTGTGCCGCGTACTCAGTTTCTCTGAGGGCGATCTTGAACTTGTCGAGCACTGGGACGGCAGGCCGATTGACGAACGTAAATCCGCCAAAGCTCGCATCCGCACACGCGGCGGAGATCTTCAGAAACGCAACGCCCAAAAAGTCCTTGTGACATACCTCGGTGAGATTCGCAATGCCGGCGGGTGATCGCATCATCGAGATCGCTTCTTCTCCTGCCCGCATCGCCCTTGATACTGGGCGGCTGGTCATCCGCCGCGATGGGATGCCGGATTCATTCGTGCCCGTCGCCGAAGTCGGTACCGTCCTGCTCGCGCATCCGCAGACCATCATCACCACACCCGCGATGCAGGCATTGATGTCCGCAGGCGCATCGGTGATGGTGTGTGACTCATCTCTTCTGCCCTGTGGACTCATGCTCCCCATGAGTGCAAACACCTTGCAGACCCAACGCATGTTGCAGCAGGTGCAAGCAACACTGCCCGTGCACAAGCGGCTCTGGCAGCAGGTGGTTCGCTGCAAGATTCAGGCCCAGTCCGCGACCTTGACCTCTCTGCATAATGATGATGGTGGTTTGCGGTTACTCGCAGTAAGAGTGCAGAGTGGCGACCCGAAAAACGTCGAAGCAACCGCTGCAGTTCGTTACTGGCCGCTGCTTTTCCGTGACCCCGAGTTTCGCCGCAGGCACGAGGCCGAGGATCAGAACCGACTGCTCAACTACGGCTACGCCATCATTCGCGCTGCCATGGGCCGCGCCATATGCGCGGCCGGGTTACATCCCTCGCTGGGTATCCATCACCGATCGCGTTCCAACCCGTGGTGCCTCGCCGATGACCTGATGGAGCCGTACCGACCCCTGATCGATCACGAAGTCGCCACACTCGCGGCGGAGTACGGCCGCCTCTGCCCACTCGATCCTGATTCCAAACGACGACTGATTGCGGTCCTGGAACTTCGCCTCAGTGTTAAGAACAAAAGTCCGGAAACTCGCGCGGTGGCAGACATGATCCAGAGAACCGCTCAATCTCTCGCCAAGGTATACGCCAAAGAAGCCGATCAATTGGAGTATCCGCATGGGCAACTGAACGGTTGATCCCGGGTCGCTCCCCGCGGCAGTACCAGGGTTGATCGTCATGCGTGTGCCGCGTGATCACGATGACATCTCGGGGTATCGGTGGATGTGGCTTTTCACCATGTTCGATCTTCCCGTGGATACCAAGGAAGCCCGCAAGCGTTATGCAGTTTTTCGCAAATACCTCATCCGTGAGGGGTTCACGATGCTGCAGTTCAGCGTGTATGCTCGGCATTGCCCCTCGGAAGAATCCACCGAGGCCCTAAAAGCAAGAATCCGATTGCAAGTTCCCGAAGAAGGGCAGGTTCGCGTGCTGGCCGTGACGGATGCTCAGTTTGGCCGGATGGAGGTGTACTTTGGAAAAAACCGCAAACCAACTGAGGATGCGCCCGCACAAATCATGCTTTTTTGAGTGCAGACCATCTCCCAAATGCCTGTTTTTCAAGCATTTGCGAGAGATCTAGTGTATCAGAGCGATGCCCGCCGCCAAACCACGGCACACTTTTGGCAACTACCGGCCCGGGTTGCAGTGTATCAGAGCGATGCCCGCCGCCAAACCACGGCTTAGGGCGTAAGTGCTAACGTGTTCTGAGTAGTGTATCAGAGCGATGCCCGCCGCCAAACCACGGCGATGCACCCGACCACCGTCGCCAACCTTCGAGTGTATCAGAGCGATGCCCGCCGCCAAACCACGGCGTCATTCCCAGGTCATACCGGAACGGCCGGAGTGTATCAGAGCGATGCCCGCCGCCAAACCACGGCCGATGATGAGCGTCGATGGTGTCGGCGGCGAGTGTATCAGAGCGATGCCCGCCGCCAAACCACGGCAGTTGCGGGTTCCGTCCCTACAACTGGCAAAGTGTATCAGAGCGATGCCCGCCGCCAAACCACGGCATCAACGGGTTCCACCCGTTTAACGAGTCAAGTGTATCAGAGCGATGCCCGCCGCCAAACCACGGCGCCTCGGTGCTGGCACTCCTGCTTTCATTCAGTGTATCAGAGCGATGCCCGCCGCCAAACCACGGCGGGAACACCACCGCCGCCGGTCATGGCTGAAGTGTATCAGAGCGATGCCCGCCGCCAAACCACGGCTCATACACGCGGCTCAAGCCAGGGCGCTTGAGTGTATCAGAGCGATGCCCGCCGCCAAACCACGGCTCGGCTTGCTGGGGATTGCCACTGTCGGCAGTGTATCAGAGCGATGCCCGCCGCCAAACCACGGCTGATTGTTGGAATTGCAATTATGTTTGTTGAGTGTATCAGAGCGATGCCCGCCGCCAAACCACGGCCGCGGCCGCAGCGATCGAACTGGCGCAGCGAGTGTATCAGAGCGATGCCCGCCGCCAAACCACGGCCCGCGATGCCAAGTTGATTGGCGAACGCGGAGTGTATCAGAGCGATGCCCGCCGCCAAACCACGGCTGCGGCCTCTGTTCTCCGGCACGATTGGATAGTGTATCAGAGCGATGCCCGCCGCCAAACCACGGCATTACGGGGCGTACCAGTACCCGCAGTCCGAGTGTATCAGAGCGATGCCCGCCGCCAAACCACGGCGCTGCCCAGAGCCGGGCGTTGGCGGCACATAGTGTATCAGAGCGATGCCCGCCGCCAAACCACGGCACAAGTGGCTTGGCGTGCTTGTCACTGGTGAGTGTATCAGAGCGATGCCCGCCGCCAAACCACGGCGATTGAACCCTTCGCGCGGCTCACCAAGTCAGTGTATCAGAGCGATGCCCGCCGCCAAACCACGGCTAAAAACCCCGCTTTCGTTTGCCGGAAGTAAGTGTATCAGAGCGATGCCCGCCGCCAAACCACGGCGGGCTTGAGTTGGTGTCTTGCGTCGAATCCAGTGTATCAGAGCGATGCCCGCCGCCAAACCACGGCGTTCCCGCTTGTGCACGTCGAGAACATTGTCATGTTTGAGTGAGATGCCCCCCCCCCCCCGCTGCACTATGCCGCGGCTTTGCTCTGCAGGGCAGGAACACTCGATGCCCCAACTGCCGCCCCCACCGCTGCCGGGTATCTCTCCATCGCATCGATCATCGGTCCCGGAGAGAGTGTGCCGATCACCTGCACGTCGGCGTCGATTGATCTGGCGGGGACTTCGCGCCAGCCGCGTTCGAGGGCGGCTTGGCGAGCAGCCCAGCAGTTTTTACCTTCGGCGACGATCTGGAAGGTGCGGATCATCCTGCCGCGAGAGGCGTGTTCCAGACCTTTGCGCATGGCGGCGAGGCCGGTGAAGCGATCAAAGACATCTCGCGGCATTTCGCGGCGGACCTGCTGGCGCACAGTGCGGCGGAGTTCAACGAGGCCGCGTGCGTAGGCGTCGCGGACGGCTTCTTTTCCGGCGATCATGCGATAACGCTTGCGGATTTCGCGGAGCCGCGCGCGGCGTTCGTGCTCAGGTGCATAACGCTGCATCACCCAGCCGTTGTTGCGGGTGAGGCGTTCGACGATGAGGGCGATGTTGCGGTTGCTCGCATCTTTCTGATGATCGATGCGCCAGGCAGCATCGAAGACCATGCGATAGCCACTGAGCATGAGTTTGGCGGCGAGGTCGTATTCCTCGGCGTAGTAGCCGAATGCAGGGTCGTAACCGCCGCAGGAAAGGAAGGCATCGCGGCGGATGGCGACGCCGCAACCGATGAAGACTTCGGGCAAACCGCCATCTTCGCGGCGGCCTTGGCGGGGGAGGTGAATATCGGCGAGTACGGCGCCGACATCGGCGGCTTGGTTGCGAAGGCGATCGATGAAACTGATGTCGCCTGATGCTGCTTCGGGCGCGGAATCATCATCGAGCATGACGATCCACTTGCTGGCGGTGTCGGCGTGGAGGACACCGATGTTTCTCGCGGCAGCGCCGAGATTTGATTCGCTGCGAATGATGCGGAGCGCGAGACCGTTGGCAAGTTCGCGGTTGTGTGTCACGGGCTGATCACTGGCGTTATCGACGATGATGACTTCGGCGGTGTGCTGAGGAAGCGCGGCGAGTGCGTTCAGCGTGTGGTTGAGCACTTCGCGGCGGTTGCGGGTTGGTATCACATACGAGATCACGAAGCGGCTCGCATCTGATCGCCGAGCATTTCACCGGGAATCTCGTACTTGCGGGGTGTAGTCTGGCGGGTGTCGAGTTCGCTGGCGGCGAAGGTGAGATGGGCGGAGTGGACACGCACGGCCTGATGCCGCAAGTCGGTCGCCGAGATGGGCATATTGCCCAGACGCTGGACCTGGATCGCGGCAGCGCAGGCACCGACGAAGCCAGCGCCGAGGATATCGGCACCACCGGCGAGGGCGAGGGTCGCGGCGGTGAGAAGGGAATCACCACACCCGAGAGGATCGATGGCGAGGGGGCAGAGGGCGGGGACGTGTTCGGCGCGGAGGCGCGTGGTCCATTCCTGATCCATTTCATCGCGAGCAAATGGCTCGAAGGCGATGAGTCCATCGCTGCCCAGAGTCACGATCGCGCGGGCGGTCCAGGTTTCTTCGAGCATGCGCCACACGACGGCGGGGAGGCCTTCGTTATGGAGCTGCATGGCATCGCGGAGTTCGCTCTCGCTGGGACACAGGAGATCCATGCGTCGGAAGGCGCGCAGATTGGAACGGCGGCCACTGACATCACCGCTCATGACGCGCACCTTCGGGCGGAGGGCATCGCTCATGCGTGCGACGAGAACAGGTGAGAAGAGGCCGAGGCCAAAGTCGGTGATCACACCAGCATCGGCACCACCGGACTCAGTGGCGGCATCGCGGGCGAGGCCGAGGAGTTCATCCTGCTGGGCAGCATCGAGGGTGTAGGGCTGGAGGAGATCAACCTTCATGACCTTTTGCTGGCCGACAAGGTATCGCTGTTTCTCGGGAATCGGGGTGGGCACGCGCACTGCGCGGACCTCGACGCCTTCGGCACTGAGGCGACGACAGAAAGCATCGCTTTCATCGCCTTCGGGGAGGACGGTGACGAGAATGGGCTTGGCACCGAGCGCGGCGGCGTGACGGGCGATGATGGCGGCGCCGGCGTCATATTGCCTTCGCTGCAAAGGACGCAGCGTGAGCACGGGCGATTCACCGGCGACATCGGGACGATCGCAGAAGACGTAGGTATCGAGGATCGGTTCGCCAACGACGACCATGCGCTGGCCGCGCATCTGGCCGATGAGGCGGTGAACTTTTTCTCCGGCGAGACGGGGATCGTTGATGAGCTGGCTGAGGCGATGATGAAAAGGATCGACACTGCGCTCCATCGCGGCGATGAGGGCTGTCGAGCTGAAAACCACATCGCCGGAACTGAAGACGACGCGCCCGCCACTGCGTTCGACCATCTCGCGCTCGGCGCGGAAGCGAGGATCATCGTTGTGTTCGTATTCACGGCCCTTGACGTAGACATCGGGTTGCACTTCGCCAAGGAGCTCGAGTGCGGTGGCGCGGGGCTCAACAAAGACCCAATCGACGAAATCGAGGGCGGCGAGGTTTTCGGCGCGGAGCTCTTCAGGAATGAGGGGACGGCCTGTGCCCTTGTTGATGGCGGCATCGCCGGTGATAGAGACGAGGAGGATGTCGCCGAAACTCTTGGCCTGGCGCAGGTGGCGAATGTGGCCAGGGTGAACGATGTCAAAGCAGCCGTGACACTGGACGACCTTTTTGCCGCGGGCGCGGGCGGTGGCCCGGGCGTGTTGAAGCGCGGCGGAGTTCATGATCTTGGGGGTCGCTGGCATATCCCCAGTTATCGGCTTACTGACGGCATCGACTGAGGAGGTGTGCGGATTGTGAGGGGTGATCCCCTGAATTGGGGAGATTTGTCAGTTCACTCCCAGATCTTGCACCAGCCGCGATTCGGGAAGCACCTTGTCAATCGGCATTCTCATTTCAACGGCGATGATGGCCCGCACCATGTCGAGAACCTGCTGCTCGGTCAACGTTTGCTGAACATCACGCGACTGTGCATCTAGTTTCAATTGTTTGGAGACGACGGCTGCCATTTCGGCAACTGTGGTAACACGCTCGCACTCTTCATCACTGATTCGCACTTTGAATCGCTCTTCGAGTTCGAGGACGAGCTCGACCAATTGCAGTCCCATGTGTGAAAGAATGGTAGAACGCGACCAATGAGTCAAGAGCAACAATGAGTCCGCTTTCGAAGCGACGATTGACCATCATGCGTGGCTGCGGCACACCTCCTCATGCACGCGCCAGAAATCTTCGAGTGACTCTTCGATGGACATGCGCTGCATCGTCTGATGCGCGGCACGACCCATCGCGAGACGGCGCGATTCATCGCTGCAGAGTTCCTCGATGGCACTGACCCAGCGCGACAGATTGCTTCCGGGCAAGATCTGTCCGGTGGTTTCATGATCGACCACAGCTTGCGGTCCGCCTTGATCACTCACGAGCACGGGCAAGCCGCTGGCCTGGCTTTCCATGGCGACCTGGCCAAGCGTGTCGGTGAGCGAGGGGAAGACAAAGAGATCGCTGGAGGCGTAGAGAGTCGCCAGTTCGTTGCCAAAGCGAAAGCCGAGAAAGTGGGCATCGCACCCCTGCAATTCACTCTGCATGGCGGCGCGATAGGGGCCGTCGCCGATGACGACCAACTCGGCATCGATGTGCCGCGCGTGCAAGCGTTGTCTGACTTCTTTCCACACCTGGGCCAGAAAGGGGAGGTTTTTTTCCAAGCTGACGCGGCCGACACTCAGCACCTTGAGACTGTGCGGTCGCAGGCCGAGGGGTTTCCACACGGACGGATTTCGGAATCCGGGTCCGAATGAATGAACATCAACCCCGGGGAGCAATGTCTTCACACGGTCGGCAACGACACCCAGCCCAAGGAGAGCCGTTCGATACTCATTGCTGCGGCATAAGACGGCGGAGAAGCGGCGGTAGAACGCGCGCATTGTGAATGTGGTCAGCGACGTCAACCCCTCATCAGCAAACAACTTATCGATGTAGGCGGGGAAATCGGTGTGATAGACGCCGACGACGGGGCAGCCGATCTGGCGTGCCGCGAACCAGCCAGCCCAGCCGACGGGGCCTGGAGTGGAGAGGTGGATGACATCGGGGTTGAGCCGTGTGATGGTCTGCAGGATGCTGAAGAGGGGGGGAAGGACGATGTCGAGCTGCGGGTAGCCCGGCATGGGGCGAGCCCACGTCGGTGTAAGGTTGATGACATTGGCACCCATCGGCTCGCCGGGGGGAGGCGGAATTCGCGTGCTGGTGACGACGGTGAAGGCCCGGTTTTTGGCGTGATGGTGGCGGGCCGCGTGGCGAATGAAGCGGCAGACGCCGTTGATGTCATTGAAAGTGTCGGTGCAGAGGACGACCCGCATGGCGATCCTGGAGAAGACGAGATGGGGGACTTCCCTCTTGGGAAGCAATCCCCTTGTTCTCCCCAACCCCCTGCAACCGTACCCCCGAAAGCCGGCCCGTCACTTCTTCCGATAACTATGAGCAAAAGAACTGGATTCGCCCCCCGGCTTTGCGGTACCTTGCTTTCGCAAGAGTTCCAGTTTGCCGGGAACACCGCGTGGTTATCTGGCGAATCTGGACTTTGGAAGGTTCGTCATCCATCGACACTCGTTGGTGTGTGGAAGGGCGAAAAGGAGAGGTCTGAATATGCAGTTAGAGAAGTTGTCGCGTCACACTCGCCACCTCGCGAGAGGGGTGGCTGTCGCTGTTTTTGCTCTTGCGGGTTCAGCCAGTGCGCAGATCACCACGCAGCCAGTGGCCAGCGGCTTGGCGTTCCCGCTGTATGTCGCGCAGGCACCTGGTGATCAGACCACGCGCTTGTTCATCGTCGAGCAGAAGGGGCACGGTGGCACTGCGAGCACCGGCGCGATCCGAATCTGGAAAAATGGGGCCTTGCTGGCGACCCCTTTCCTGACGCGGACATCGCTGGCATCGGGTGATGAACAGGGCCTCTTGGGTCTGGCCTTCCACCCTCAATATGCCACGAACGGAAAGTTTTACATCAACTGCACCACCACCCTTGGCGGCACCACGCAGATTGAGGAATACACGGTTTCGGCTAATCCGGATGTCGCCAACCCAACGCGCCGCATCATCTTGACTTTTGCACAGCCCTTCTCCAACCACAACGGCGGATGGATGGGCTTTGATCCCCAGGGGTATCTGCGGATCGCCAGTGGCGACGGTGGCGATGCCAACGATCCGGGCAATCGCGCACAGGTGATCAACAACGGCGGCGTCACTCAGTATCTGGGCAAGATTCTCCGCCTGGATGTGAATCGCGACGACTATCCCTCGGACTCCAATCGCAACTACGGCATTCCGCCGGGGAACATGGCGGCCAGCGCCGGCATCCCCGGTGCCGAACTGTGGAACTATGGCCTGCGCAATCCGTGGCGTTGCTCCTTTGATCGTCAGACCGGCGATTTCTGGATTGCGGATGTCGGGCAGGGCCAGCGCGAAGAAGTGAACGTCGAACTCGCTGGCGTTGCTGGTGGTCGCTTTTATGGCTGGAAATGCCGCGAAGGCACGCTGAATGTGAACACCACCAATGCGGCGTGCCAAGGCACGTTGCCACCGAGCATCAATCCGCTGCTGGAGTACAAGCACTCTGGTACGGTGCTGCCTCCGTTGAATGCCAACGGATGTTCGATCACCGGCGGCTATGTGTATCGCGGGTGCACGATTCCTTCGCTGCAAGGACGCTATCTGCTGGGTGATTACTGCAACGGCTGGATCAAGGCATGGGACCGCACCGGCAATACCTCCATCAATGTCGTCAACGTTGCCACCTTCAACCTCACCAGCTTTGGCGAGGATAACGACGGCGAGATCTACATCTGCCTTCGCGGAACTGGCTCCAACGGTTCGATCGTTAAACTCGTGCCCACCGGCTCGATTGCAGATTGCAATGCCAACGGACGTGCCGACTGCTCTGACATCGCGGCTGGTCGCAGCGCCGACGCCAATGGCGACGGCATTCCCGATGAGTGCCAGTGCTTCGCCGATTTCAACGGCGACACGACGGTTGACTTCTTTGACTATCTGGACTTCGTTGCTGCGTTCAGCAGCAATGCTCCCGGTGCCGATTTCAATGGCGACACCTCGATCGACTTCTTTGACTACCTGGACTTTGTCGCGGCCTTCTCCAACGGCTGCCCGTAACTTGTTCCTTCCACTTCCGGCCTGCGAAAGCGGGCCGGAGGCCTTTCTGTGATTCGCAGTCGTTCGTCCTGCGAGTCTGCGGCGTTCGTCCGGTTCCTTTGGGTGGGTTGGGAAGGTGTGGAGAATCTGCGCATGCATCGTGCTCGCCTTGCTCAAACCCGATCTCTCTCGATGTTGGCGTGTATCGCCGGACTTGCGATCAGTTCGCAGGGCTTGGGAGTGAGTATCAACGCGGACGACGCACAAGCCCCGGAACAACAGGCCTCGATGCACGCCAATGCGAACGCATTGCTGCAGGCGTATCCGGGATTGCGCTCAGAGTGGTATCAGGGTCGGCCACGCGTGTTCTATGGCATGCCAATGACCACGGGCGCGACGGCTGAGGAGGCGGCACAGAAGTTCCTCGATCAGCACCTTTCCGCCTTCGGCGTGCCGAATCTGGAGTTGGAGATCCAATCTATAGATGATGTGGATTTCGGACGTTTCAAGGCGTTTGTGTACGCCCAGCGTGTCAACGGTGTGCCGGTGGAGTTTGCAGCACTGCGTCTGCTGGTCCTCAAGAGCCGCCCCGACAGCGATCAACCTGCTGTGGTGATGGCCACCGGCAAGCTCGCACCGCAAGCTCACTTTGCCCCCGACACCGTTTCGGCCCAGCAGGCCATCGAATTTGTCAAGGGCATCCGCGAGTATCGCACGTTGATGGAGTGGTCACAGCCGGAAGAGGTCGTCTACTTCGGCGAAGGTGACTATCAGGAATGGATCACGCCGACGCGCTGTTGGAAGTTTGTCGGCGAAATGCCGCAGATGGGGTTTGATGCGGACACTCGCCGCAAGGTCACGTTCTTTGTCGATATGGGCGGCACGGGTCTGAAGTTTGCGCGAAACGACGTGCTGCACGTCGATGTCAACGGCAATATCAAGGGGTGGATCACCCCCGGCAGCACCGCAGACCACTCCGGCAATGCCCCCACGCTGCAGAATCTCCCCAATTTCCGCGCCGGCATCACTGGTGGCAACAACGCCTACAGCAATGCCGCCGGCAACTACGTCATCTCTCACAACGGGTCATCCTCGGTCAGTGTGACGGCCAACCTCGCCTCCACACTCGGCGTGCGCTGGGCCTTCATCAACAACACCAACGGCACCGGCAACGCCCTCACGGCGTCGGCGACAGTCACGCCACCCGGTCCGGCCAACCTCATTCTGAATGCCGGTCCCACTGAATTTGCCACGGCTCAGGTCAACGCGGTGCACCACGCCAACCTCGCGCATGATTTCATCAAGGATCGCGCTCCCACATTCACAGCGCTGGACACGCGGATGCGCACCAACGTCAATGCGGCCAGCACCTGCAACGCGTTTTATGACGGCTCATCCATCAACTTCTACCGCGCGGGTGGGGGCTGCAACAACACCGCATTTTCCTCGGTCGTCGCGCACGAATACGGCCACCACATCGTCAACCGCCGCTCACTGGCTCAGGATGCCTTCGGTGAGGGGTTTGGCGACTGCGTCTCGATGATGATCTACAACGATCCGGTGATCGGGCGTTACTTCCGCACCAACGGCGGCGCAGTCCGCACGCCAGACACAGCAAACATCCTTTACCCCTGCACCGGCACGCAAGCCATCCATAACTGCGGCCAGACCCTCTCTGGCGTCTGGTGGGAAATCAAGAAGGCCTACGACATCAAATACGGCACAACCGCCGGCTTCACCAATGTCCGCCAGATGTTCGTCAACTGGTATCTCATCACCGCCGGTGGCGGCGGCTCACTCGTCTCCGCCTACCCCACCACAGCAATCGAAGTGCTCACCGTCAACGACACCGACGGCAACCTCAGCAACGGTACCCCTGACTACAACGAGATCTGCGCCTCATTCGCCCAGCATGCGATCACCTGCCCCGCCGTCACACTTCTCACCTTCTCCTATCCCGACGGCCTCCCCACGCTGATCGCTCCTGGTGATTCCTCCACTATTCGCGTCAATGTCGCAGCCCAGGGGGGCACGCCTCAACCCAATACCGGAACCATGACCTATCGCGTCAACGGCGGCACCTGGTCCACCGTTGCCATGACGCAAGGTGCATCCAACCAATACACCGCGAACATTCCTGCACAACCGTGTGGCGGAGCCGTCGAGTACTACTTCTCCGCCTCCACCACTGCCGGCGGCACATCCACCGACCCCTCCAACGCCCCGGCCACGTTCCGCTCTGTCACCGCAGCCAATGGCCTGTCGCCGCTGCTTTCAGATTCCTTTGAGACCTCCTCCGGCTGGCTCATCAGTTGGCCCGGCGACACCGCCACCGAAGGGGGATGGGTTCGTGGAGATCCCGTCGGCTCATTCAGTGGTTCCTCGGCTGTTCAACCCGAAAACGACAACACCCCCGGCAGCGGCACCAACTGCATGTTCACCGGCCAGGGCGTTCCCGGTGGCGTTGCCAACGACTCTGACGTCGATGGCGGCACCACCTCGCTGGTTTCTCCGATCTTTGATCTCTCGGCCTCGCCAACCGCGCTGCTTTCCTACTGGCGCTGGTACACCAACAGCCAAGGGAGCGATCCCAACAACGCCTCGTTGAACGTCTACGTCTCCAACGACGGTGGCACCAACTGGACTCTCTTTGAACGCGTCGGCCCCGCTCTTACCACCGCGCCCGCGTGGATTTACTCCGCTGGTCGCCTCGACACCATCCTTCCCATCACCAATCGCATGCGCTTTAAGTTTGTCGCCGAGGACCCCAGCCCGGATTCCCTGATCGAAGCCGCCATCGACGATTTCAAGGTCGAATCGCTGGTGTGCACGCCGCCGTGCGCCGCTGACTTCAACGGCGACACCGGCATCGACTTCTTTGACTACCTCGACTTCGTCGGAGCTTTCTCCAGTGGCAACCCCGCCGCCGATTTCAACGGCGACACGGGTATCGACTTCTTTGACTACCTCGACTTCGTCGCCGCCTTCTCAACCGGTTGTCCGTAACGACTCTTCACCTCCGACCTGCGAAAGCGGGTCAGAGGTTTTCATCAAAGGGCTAGAACCGTTCTTGCCTTGTTCTCGTGCCTCTGGGACCTTGAGGGAAGTGGAGATTTTGATCATGAAGAATGCACGTTTGTCTTTGTTTTCGGGCCGGGCTTTCACCCGCGCACTGGCCGGCGCCGCTGGCCTGGTCATCTCCGCCGCCGCCATCGCGGCAGACGGTCGCGCTCCTGTCAATGGCGAGGAACTCGCCAACGACACCACGCGCCTCCTCGCTGCTTATCCCGGCCTGCACTCACAGTCCTACCAGGGTCGCATTCGCACCTTCTACGGCATGCCCATGACCACCGGCGCCACCGCCGAGGAAGCCGCTCAGAAGTTCATCGATCAGCACAAGGGTGCGTTCGAAGTCCAGAACCTTGAGCTGGAGATCGCTTCGGTTGATGATGTGGACTTCGGCCGCTTCAAGGCCTTTGTCTACAACCAGACCGTCAACGGCGTTCCCGTCGAGTTCGCCGCACTGCGCCTCTTGGTCCTCACCAGCCGCCCCGACAGCGATCAGCCCGCCGTGGTTCTCGCCACTGGCAAGCTTGCCCCCAACACCACCTTCGCCCCAGACACCGTCTCTGCCGATCAGGCCAAGGCCTTTGTCAAGAACATCCGCGAATATCGCGGCTTGCAGCAGTTCTCTGAGCCCGAACTCGTCGTCTACTTTGGCGAAGGCGACATGGATGAATGGACCACGCCCACGCGCTGCTGGAAGTTTGTCGGTGAGACTCCCATCCTCGGTGGCGACGGCTCCACTCGCCGCAAGATCACCTTCTTTGTCGATGCTGGTGGCACCGGCCTCAAGCACGCCCGCAACGATGTGCTGCACGCTGATGTCAACGGCACCACGCAGGGTTGGGGCTCCCCCGGCAGCACCGCCGATCACGCCGGCAATCCTCCGGCGCTCATGAACATCTCTTCAGTCCAGGTTGGCATCACCGGTGGCAGCACTGCTTTCTCCAACCCCGCCGGCAACTTTGTACTCTCCAATCCCGGTACCACTCCCGTCACCGTGAATGGTGATTTCTCCGTCACCCTTGGCGGCCGCTGGGTCTACATCAACAACACCAACGGCACCGGCGCGGCTCTCACCGCCTCCGCCACCGTCACGCCCCCTGGCCCGGCGAATCTCATCTTCAACCCCGCACCTTCCGAGTTCCTGACCGCGCAGGTCAACGTCATTCACCACACCAACCTCTCGCACGATTTCATCAAGGATCGTGCCCCCACCTTCACCGCGCTTGATACTCGCATGGTGGCCAACATCAACCTGACCAGCACCTGCAACGCCTTCTACGACGGCACCATCAACTTCTACCGCCTTGGAGGCGGCTGCAACAACACCGCCTTCTCCTCAGTCGTGGCCCACGAATATGGCCACCACATCGTCAACCGCCGCTCACTCGCTCAGGGCGCATTCGGCGAAGGTTTCGGCGACTGCATCTCCATGATGATCTACAACGACCCCGTCATCGGCCGCTACTTCCGCACCGATGGCGGCCCTGTCCGCACCCCCGACACTGCCAACGTCCCCTACCCCTGCACCGGCTCGCAGGCCGTGCACAACTGCGGCCAGACCCTTTCGGGTGTCTGGTGGGAAATCAAGAAGGCCTACGACACCAAGTACGGCACCACAGCCGGCTTCACCAACGTCCGCCAGATGTTCGTCAACTGGTACCTCGTCACGGCTGGCGGCGGCGGCAACCTCGTCTCCGCCTACCCCACCACTGCGATCGAAGTGCTGACTGTCAACGACAACGATGGCAACCTCAACAACGGCACGCCCGATTACAACGAGATCTGCTCTTCCTTCGCCCAGCACCAGATCGCCTGCCCGCCAGTTGACCTTCTGGCCTTCTCCTATCCCAACGGTCGCCCCTCGCTGGTTGGCCCTGGCATCAACAGCTCCATCCGCGTCGATGTGGCTGGTGCCAACGGCAACACGCCCCAGCCTAACTCCGGTACGGTCACATATCGCGTGGATGGTGGCTCTTGGTCCACCATCGCCATGGCCCAGGGTGCTGCAAATCAGTACACCGCGGTCATCCCAGGCCAATCGTGCGAATCCGTCGTTGACTACTACGTGACCGCTGCCACAACCTCTGCCGCGACCCAGTCTGATCCTGGCACTGCCCCCGGCGCTTATTTCACCTACACCGTCGCCACTTCACTCGACACCGTCGCCGACGATGCCTTCGAAACCGCCACCAGTTGGACCATCGGCGCCCCTGGCGACACCGCCACCACCGGCATCTGGGTGCGTGGTAATCCCAACGGCACGGCCGCACAACCCGAAGACGACCACACTGCCGGTTCCGGTGTCAACTGCTTCTTCACCGGTCAGGGCACCGTCGGCGGCGCAGTCGGCGAGGCAGACGTCGACGGCGGAGCAACCTCACTCGTCTCTCCCACATACAACCTCGCTGGCGCAGGCGCAGCGACGCTTTCCTACTGGCGCTGGTACAACAACATCGCTGGCACTGCTCCCGGCGCAGACACCTTCCGCATCTACGTTTCCAACGACAACGGCACCAACTGGTCCCTGTTTGAAACCGTCGGCCCGACCACGCAGAACAGTGGCGGCTGGCTCTTCAAGTCGGGTCGCGTTGACACTCTTCTGCCCCTCACTGCTCAGATGCGCGTGAAGTTTGTCGCCGAAGACATCGGCACCGGCTCTATCGTCGAGGCCGCCATCGATGACTTCAAGCTCGAAGCCCTTGTGTGCGATGCCGGCTGCGATGCTGACTTCAATGGCGACACCACCCTGGACTTCTTTGACTACCTCGACTTCGTCGCCGCCTTCAGCAGCAACGATCCTGCTTCAGACTTCAACGCAGACACGGTGATCGACTTCTTCGACTACCTCGACTTCGTCGCCGCATTCAGCACCGGCTGCCCGTAAGTTGGCTGCCCGTAACTCAGCCCGCCCATAACCGGGCTTCGGACCTGAAAATCCAATCTACTGAAACTCGACCCCGGCTACTGCCGGGGTCTTTTTTGTCCCTATTTTTCAGGCCTTTTCCATCACTTTCCAGATTCCCTCTTGACGCGCGAAACGCTTTGCGTCAAAATACCCGCTTCCATCACAAAGGAGCCCCCCCACATGCCCACCTCTCCCAAGGCAGCCCGGCTGCCGCTTCTGTCTCTCTTCGCATCCATCCTCTGCCTCGTCACCCCATCCGCGCATGCCCAATGGTCTTCCAACCCCTTCGCCAATCGCCTCATCGCTGATCGAGCCAATGACCAAGTCCAGCCCAAGATCGCCATCACCACCGATGGGGGCTGCTACATCTCATGGTTTGACAACGCCAGTGGTGGCTACGACGTCTATCTCCAACGCCTCGATCCCTGCGGCCGCGAAGTCTGGGCCCGCAACGGCCTGCTACTCGCCGATCGCGCGGTCTCCAGCACCACCGACTACGACCTCACCGTCGATGATTTTGGCAATGCCCTCATCGTCTGGACCGATGACTTCAACGTCTCGGGCGCGACGCAGCAAGTCGTCGTGCAAAAAGTCTCTCTCGCCGGGCAGAAACTCTGGGGTCCAAATGGCATCACCGCCACCAGCGACACCGCCTTCAAGGGCAATCCCAAGGTCATCGCCCTTTCCGACACCTCCGTCATCGTTGCATGGACCGCCAACAACATTGCCCTTGCCAATCGCTACGACTTCTCAGGCAATCTCCTCGCCGCAAACCTCACCCTCGCCGTCGAAGCCAGCCGCTACATCGCCCTCTCTGATCTTGAACCTACCGGCGACGGCTTTGTCGCCCTCTGGGTTCGCGGCACAACCACCAGCCCCATCACCAGTGCCAAAGCCCTCTATTCCCAGAAGTTCTCCAACACCGGTGCCGCACAGTGGAATGCCGGTGCACCCGTCATCGTCTTCAACACCACCAGCGTTCAGAATGGCTATTTCCCCACCTGCCTCACCGACGGCAATGGCGGCGCGATCTACGGCTGGTACGAAACTGGCGGCAGCCGCAACGCCTATATCCAGCACGTCCTCACCGACGGCACACTGAAATTCCCCGTTCCCATCGCCAACACCGGCGCGACACCAAATCGCATCCGCATCAGTGCCGGACTTGCCTTCGATCCTGTCACTTCTTCGTACTACCTCGCCAGCACCGAAAGTGGTTCACCCACTCAGGGTAACTACTCCGTCATTGTCCAGCGATTCGACGAAGATGGCACGCGACTCTGGACCGACACCGGCACCATCATCCTCCCCACCGGCACGGGCAATCAATCCTCATTTGTGCAGTGCGTCGCACGCCCCGGTGAGGGGTGCATCGTCTTTGGCATTGACTCACGCACCAGCACCACCGGTGTCATCTTCGCCGCGGGTGTGCATCCCGATGGCACCGTGCAGTGGTCCAACCTCCCCGGCTCCACCATCTCGGGCAAAGGTCGCCTGACTGGCACCGCATCAGAAGGGGGCGGCGCATTCCTCACGTGGCATGATGGTGCCACGGGCTCGACCGACATCCGAGCGCAGAACGTTTCCTCACGCGGCCGCTTTGGTCTGGCCTCGGATTTCAACGCCGACGATGTCGTTGACTTCTTTGACTATCTCGATTTCGTGGCCGCCTTTGCCGCCGAAGATCCCACCTCCGATTTCAACGCCGATGGTGTGATCGACTTTTTTGATTATCTCGACTTTGTCGCCTCCTTTTCCGCGTCGTGCTGATCTGCCAGCCATTCCCACGGCTGGATTCGAAACAATGCCTCGCTCATTGGCCCGGTAATCTGTTGGAACTGGATGAAGTAACCCCGAAATCGCACCGTTTCTAAGCCCTTTCTGCCCGCCGGCTTGGTTCGTGAGATATCCTCAACTGGGGAGATACACCGCGGACACTGTTTCCGCAACTGGAGAGAGACGATGTTCCATCGCCGCGCTATGACCACCGCCCTGCTCGCTGCATCTGCCGGGGTGTGCACCCTCGCTTCCGCTCAGCTCCGCGTCGTCAATTGGAACGTGACCAACTACACCAGCGGCCGCACTGCCGAATTCCAGACCGCGTTTTATGGCACAGTCCCCTCCGGTCTTGATTACGCCGGCTATTCCATGGCCCCGGATGTCGTCATTGCTGAAGAGATTCTCAGCCAGACCGGCGTCAACAACTTCCTCTCCTTGCTCAACACCGCTCCGGGTTCTCCTGGCGATTGGGCCGCTGCCCCTTTCATCGATGGTCCGGATTCTGACTGCGGTCTTTTCTATCGCACCAGCAAAGTCGTCTACATCCAGACCAAGATCATCTCCCTGGCCACCGGCAGCACCGCCCTCCCGCCTCGCCACACGTATCGCTACGACGTTCGCCTCGCTGGATACGCCAACTCTGCCCCCCACACCCTCGCCTGCTATGCGACTCATATGAAGGCAGGGTCCACCACGGACGACCAGGCCCGCCGCCTGCTGGAAGCCAACAAGATCCGCGATAACGCCAATGGTCTCGACACCAACGGTGCGGGCACCGCGCTTCCCGCCGGTTGGAACTTCCTCATCGGTGGCGACTTCAACATCCAATCCTCCAGTCAGGCCGCCTATCAGCGCATGGTCGGAAGCGAAACCAACAACGCTGGCCGCATGTGGGATCCCATCAACACTCCCGGCAGTTGGAACAACAACGGCGCATTCCGTTTTGTGCACACTCAGGACCCCAGCACCACCGGCTCTGGCGGCATGGACGATCGCCACGATCAGATTCTCATCTCCACATCGCTCACCAACGGCGATGGCCTCGACTACATCGGCAACATATCTCTTCCATACAGCACCACAACGTGGAATGACCCCAACCACTCCTATCGCTGCTGGGGCAATGACGGCTCCACCTTCAACCTCTCTCTCGCCACCACCACCAACACCATGGTCGGCCCCGCCATCGCACAAGCCCTCATCACCACCACCAACGTCGGCGCATCCAGCGGCGGGCACCTCCCCGTCTTCCTCGATCTTCGCGTTCCCGCCAAGGTCACCAGCCAGACCTTGCTGAACTTTGGCCAAGTCCCCCTCAACGCCCCCGCCGCGCTCACCCTCAATGTCTCCAATTCGGGCGATGTCTCTCTCTGGGGCGTGAACGGCATCGATGCGCTGAACTATTCACTCAGCGCCTCCGCTGGCTTCTCCGCTCCTGCTGGCTCATTCGTCGAACTCGCTGGTGGTGGCTCCAACGCTCACTCCATCACCATGGATACCAGCACGGTCGGCATCAAGTCCGGCACGCTCATCATCGCCAGTGATGCAAGCGAGGAGCCCAGCCGCCTGATCACGCTCAGTGGCGAAGTCCTCGGCGGATGCGCTGCCGACTTCAACGGCGACACCGGCCTGGACTTCTTTGATTACCTCGATTTTGTCGCGGCATTCTCTTCAGCTGACCCGACCGCAGACTTCAATGGCGACACCAGCATCGACTTCTTCGATTACCTCGATTTCGTCGCTGCCTTCAGCACAGGGTGCTGAGAGATCAAATCATCCCCGCCTTGGATTCCGAGGTGTTGATCCTCTGATCGACTTCGGTGCCACCGGCGGAAATGGTGATCGTGGCCGTTCCGGTGTTGCACTAGGTGTTGAGGGTAAATCCGTGGGCTGAGAGGCAGGTCTCCCGTCTGCCACTTCTTCATTGTTCTGACTCATCATCTCGGATGAAGAGTCCGGTTCTTGCACTTGGGCCGGCCCACTCCGCACATCTTCTACGATTGGCGTCGCCAATCGCGCAAACAGCAGCCGCCCCGCGCTCGTCTGCATCGTCGATGTGACAATGAGTGCGGCAACCTCGCCCACCATCGGCGCGCCGTCCTCCACCACCACCATCGTGCCATCTTCCAGATACCCCACGCCCTGACCCGGCTGCTCGCCCGCACGCACCAAGCGCAACGTCACCGTGTCTCCCGGCCCCAGCATCGGCTTCAGCGCTGTCGCCAGATCGGAAACAAACAGCACCGGCACGCCGCGGATCTCCGCGATCCGCCGCAGCCCGGCATCGGTCGTCACCAGCATGGCCTTGGTCGTCGCTCCCAGCTCCACCAGCTTGGCATCGACTCCTTCGCCTGTCGGTGTGGTCTCGTCGATTGCGACATCAATGCCGGTGAATCGCTGCAGCTTGGCGATCATGTCCAAGCCCCGCCGCCCCCGTGCCCGCTTGCCTCGATCAGCCGAATCCGCCAGCACCTGCAACTCATTGATCACAAATCGCGGCACCACCACCGTCGATTGCATCAGCCCCGTCTGTGCCACCTCGACCATGCGCCCATCGATCAGCGCGGAGGTATCCAGAAGCAACGGCCGCGGCCCGCGCAACTGCTTGGCAAACTCCACATATGGAATCACCAGTCGGAAGTCGTCCTGCGTCTGCAACACCACGCTGATCGCCAGATACGCCAGTGCGATGCCTACCAGCACCTTGGTCGTGCCGATGAGTTCAGGTGCCTTGATCTCGTAGCTCGCTGCCAGCAGATCAATCACAAACCCGATCGCCGCCGTCGCCAGCGTCGCTCCCAGCAATCCGAAAAAGACAGAGAAGAGCGTGCTGATCTTCTTGGTAGGCGTGAAGACATCCACCGCGACCACGAGTGCCGCGATCGCCGCGGCGACGCCGATGGTGATGTACCACGACAGCGTCACCTGCACCTGACGAGGTGAACCGGGATCCACTCGGATGATGGTCAGCAGCGTGACCGTGGCAAACAGGGCAAAGAACGTGATACGGACGATGGACAACAGGAACTGACGCTGCTTGCTGCCAGCCAGGGCAGGGTGCAAGAGGTCATTGGCGCGGGATGCAGCGTCGGAATCGCTGGTGCGGGGCGCTGCGGGAAGTCGGGGTTGTTGCGGTGCGTCCGTGCTCACAGGGGAAGTGTATCAGATCACCGAACACTCCCCTGCCTGTACACTCTGCCCGGCGGGAGAATCGCGCGTACGCTAGTGCCCACTCCCTCCGATCGGCGGCCGGGCCCGGTACACGGATGGCCCGTGAACCTGGTCAGAGCTTGACCGCAGCAGCCATAAGCGGCCGTCGTCCGGTGTCGTCGGTGTCCTGGTCGCCGATCGGGGGGAGTGGATGCCGACTCACTTCCCCTTCATCTCCAAAACCTTCTCCAGCCGCTTCTTGTGCTGCTCCACCGTTGGCTCGATGGTGATCAGCGTGCGAATCAGTCGCTCGGCCTCTTTCAGGTCGCCTCGTGTGATGGCGATGGATGCCGCGAGTTCGCGGGTGCGCGGGTCATACGGCGCAAGTTGCATCGCGCGGCGGGCCTTCTGCCAGCATTTCTCCCACTCTCCTGCTGCCGCATAGCGACGGGCCAGTTCCATGGCGAAACTCGGCAGTTTTTCCTCGCGCACATCCAGCCATTCCAGATGTTCGATGGCGTTCTGGCGGCTCACCGTCGGTGATGCCGAACGCGGATCGAGGTAATACCGCGCCAGCAGTTTGTGAGGCAGCTCGGCAACAGGTCGCGCCTTGGCATAACGAATCAGCCATGGCACCATCTCTGCGGTCGGTTCATCCCGAGACTCCGCCGCCATGCGCTGCACCTTGATCGAGAGCAGTTCGGGATGATCCGGGTACTTTCGCAGTGCCTCATCGACCACTTCGGGGCTGGGTTCATCATCGCTGCCGGTGGCGGTCTTTAAGATATCGGCGGCAGTGGGCATCCCTGCTGGCGCGGCCATGCCCCAACTGCGGAGTTGCTCACCGGCCCAGGCCTTGAAGCCGATGACAAAATCCTGCCGCGACACACCGAGGACTTTCTGCATGGCCTCCTCTTCGCGGACACCAGTGGCGTAGAGGTCCATCAGTTCGAGTGGCTTGCGAGCTCCGAATGACATGATGTACTCATACATCCAATGCCCCTGGGCATAACCAAGGGCGCGATCCGTGGGCTTTTTGGGCCGAATGAAGGCAAGATTGATCTCATCAAGATCAAAGAGGGCATCATCGCGAAAGGCGCGAGCGAGGAGCTGCACGGTCTGCCACGCGCGGGGCGCATCTTCGAGATAGACAGCGCTGGCTTCGGTGAACCAGTGCGGCAGGCGATTCGCAGTGCGATCGAGCGTGACGGTGTGCACGAATTCGTGCCGCAGCACGCGCACCCAGTCATAGGTGCCGAGGTGATCGGGCCCTTCCTTGGGACTTTCCATCGCGATCACGGGCCCGGTGCTGGCGGCGATCGTGTGAATCTGGGCCATGCCGGTGATGCGTACGGCAAAGGCGCGATGATCTGGAAGCAGCGTAATGACCGTCTTGTGCTTCAATGGCCAATCAATGCCGCCGGGGCCATTGCCGGTGACGCGCTGGTAGTTCTCTTCGAGCGGCTCCAGCATTTCTGAGGCCAGCACCTCATCATGCTCCTTTCGATAGCGAACGATGAAGTGCTGGCTTTCAAGTGTGTCATAGGTGCGCAGATCGCGGGCCAGTGAAAGGGAGTTACTGGCCCGGACATTGAATCGATCCAGCGTCGCGGCTTTCTCCAGCGACTCCAACGCCTCGGCATCCTGGCCGGATTGCAGCGACAAAAGACCAAGTTCGATCAGGGAATCAGGCCAGAATGGAGCACGCTTGGCGGCTTCGCGAAGGTGGATGGCAGCTTGTCCATACTGCCGCGCATCGCTGAGGGCTTTGCCGGTCTGATAGTGCCCGTCGGCCCAATTGGGAATCCCCGCATCGGCCTGCTTCAAGAGATCATCAGCGCGCGTGAAGTCAAATGTGGTGGCGACCGCCGCGGCGCGCATGGCGAGGACTTCGGTGTGGTCGGGGGCGATCTTCAACGCTCGTTCCAGCGCGGCAACCGCATCGGCACCCTCACCCTGACGCATGCGGGCGCGACCCAGAACCATGGCTCCATATGGAGATGTTCCAAGTTCACCGGCATGCTCACCGAGGGTGAGTTCATCGAGGCGACCAGCGATCTGCTCGGCCTTGTTGATGTCGAATTGGTCCACGGCGATCTGACCAGCGATGAACCACGCCCGCGCGCACGAGGGATTCAGCGTCAGCGTCTTCTGCACCGCGGCGTTGGCCTCGCCCATGTTGTCTTTTTCATAGAGGATCTCGGCCTCGGCGAGGGTCGCCTGCCACGATGTGCGATCGAGTTCCTCGCGGACCCGCGCTAGCACGCCCATCATGGCGCGATGGTCGCCACCGACCTCGGCCTTCTGGCCGCGCACTTCGACTGCACCAAAGTGCCGCGTGTACAAGGACACTCCCCGCACGGCGGCGATGAGTTCTGCAGGATCATCCATCTTGGTGGTGGTGATGCGCTCGACCAGCGGAAGCAACGTCGCTTTGGCATCATCCGGCTTGCCGGACAGGATCTGAGCCCGAGCGGTCAGCAGCCGCCCGATCATGGACTGTCTCGCGGAGTCGGGCGCCGCACTCAGCACCTGCAACGCGCCAGCCGCATCACCACGACCGAGCAACCCCTGAGCGCGCAACAGGGGATCAAGTGCCTGCTCGTCAAAGACGGCATCCTGATACGAGGCGATGCTCAAGGCAGCCAATGCGCGGCGGGCAGGGGAATCCAAGTCCGCCTGTGTCCACACGCCGTGACGGACACGCAGGTCTTTCTTCTCTTCATCACTCAGCAGGGTCCCTGCCAGGCGCGTCTTGATCGAGGGAGCCAAGACCGAAAGCCGCCAATCTTCGTCCTTGGCATCGGCATCCGCAGGTGGCTGGGCTGGCTGAAGCAATGGGCGGATGTCGGGCTGGGCCAATCCTGGTTGGGCGTGCAAGGTCGGTGTGAGTATCGAAACCGCCGCCAATCCGGTCAGGGCAACAACCTGCCAAGTACTGAGCGAGCGGCGCGAAGTCACCAGGACCATTGCAGACATCATGGGCATATCCCCATTTTCGGCATTCCGACTCTGGTCCGGTGATGCCACGACGCGATCGAACCTGAGCATTTCATACGCCTTCGCCCGCAGAGTGGATCATCTCTACCCCCCGATTCTCGGTATTCTGCCCAGATGAGCATGCCGCCCCAAACACGGAGCAAGGACCAGGTACGGGGCATGCTTCGCGAAGAGGCCAAGGGGTTTTCAGCAGAGGCACGGGCCCAGGCCAGCGAACTGGCTTGCGCCCGGCTCATTGGCACGCCGTGGTTTGCTTCGGCCCGGACGGTGATGCTGTACGCACCGATGGAGACAGAATTGGACATTTCGCTGGTGGCAAAAGAGTGCCGCCGCACGGGTCGGATGGTGGCGCTGCCCGCGGTGGATTGGGGTGGCGGCACGATGACGCCTCGGCGGGTGGACGATTGGGCGCGGCTGCTGGTGGTGGGTAAGCACGGGGTGCAGGAGCCGCGAGGGGATACGCCGATTGTCGAGCCGGAGGATCTGGACCTGATTGTGGTGCCGGGTCTGGGGTTTGGGCGCGACCGGACGCGGCTAGGGCGGGGCGGCGGGTTTTACGACCGGTTTCTGTCAGGAGCGTCGATCCGGGCGGCCAAGGTGGGCATGGGATTTTCGTGGCAGTTGCTGGCCAGTGTGCCCACAACCGACAGCGATGTGACGCTGGATGGGATCGTCACTGAGCGTGATGTGATCGTGTGAACTCGCGAGAAAAACCGGAAATCTGGTGTGTACCTGCTGCGGCGCGAGTGCAACAATCGACCACGTCAAGGCAAGGCCGGTGGTGGCCATCTTGCACGCTCGTCATGGAAGCATGAGCGCGAGGTGGTCCGGTGTTGCCGCTGAGGGACCTCCCCCAGCGCGGCGGAAAGGATGGATCCGATGACGCTCCCTTCGCAGAATGATCGTTCGGGTGAATTGGGCCGATTGACGCGCGCTGACAACAAGAAGGGCATGGATCCGGCGATGATCGCGCTGGGTGTGCTGCTGGCTGTGGGCGCGACCGTGGGTGTGTATGCACTGATCAAGAACAACGGCAAGCAGACCAACACGAATGGCGAGATCGCCACCAACACGCCGGGTTCTGGTTCTAGCGTGACGAGCGCACCGTTGCCGGGAGCGACCGGAACGAACCCAACTGGCACACCAACTACCGGCACCAATGTCACTGGGTCCAATCTGCCGGGCACCACGCCTGAGAAGCCGGTGACGATCAATCAGGGGAGCAAGCCCCTGAATGAGAGCGGCGCAACGAACCCTGTCGCGGGTGCCAACGCTACAAACAACACTCCTGGCAGCAACTGGGGCACGACTCCGGGGTCAACCACCACGGGCGCGACCACTGGCACGAATACCGGTGCGCCCAATGGCACGACGAGCGGAACAACCGGCGCAGCACCCACGTCCACTCCTGCTTTCAGCAGCGTGCTGGCGCACATCGAAGCCGGTGACAGCGCGATGAGCAAGGGCAATCCCGTCGCGGCACGTGCGGCATACTCCAAGGCGCTGCTGGATGCTGGCATCAGCAACGAGCAGGCGGCGATGCTGCGCGACAAGGTGGGCAAGATCAATGACGATCTGCTCTTCTCAAGCAAGATCACCGCAGGTGATCCGATGGTGGAGCAGTACACCATCGCCAGTGGCGACAAGCTCATCACCATCGCCAAGAAGCTCGACCTGACCACCGATTGGCGATTGATTCAACGCGTCAACGGCATCAAGAACCCCGGCGCGATCCGCATCGGGCAGAAGCTCAAGATCGTGCGTGGCCCATTCCACGCGGTGGTGAACAAGGCCGACTATCGCCTGGATCTCTTTGCCGGTTCGCCAGATGAGCCCGATCAGTGGACGTTTATCAAGAGCTTCAAGGTGGGGCTGGGCGAAGGAGACAGCACGCCCGTCGGCAACTTTGTGCTTCGTGCCAACAGCAAACTGGTGAACCCGACGTGGGTGAACCCCCGCAATCCGGCGGAGCGCTATGCCGCGGATGATCCCAAGAACCCCATCGGCGAATATTGGATGGGGATCGATGGTGTGGGTGATTCGGCACAATACAAGGGCTTTGGCATTCACGGGACGATTGACCCGGCCTCGATCGGCCAGCAGAAGAGCATGGGTTGCGTGCGCCTGGGCGATGAAGATGTGAAGCTGATGTACGAACTTCTCACCGAGCGGATCAGCATCGTGCAGATCAAGCCGTAATCGTCATCACGACTCCAACGAAAAGCCCCGCGAGTGCGGGGCTTTTTCATGGGCGAGTCGATCTACGCGATGTGGCTTATTCGTCTTCACTCACTTCACGCCAACGCACCACGCGGACGTTGGCCGATGCGGGCTCTTCAAAGGTGTACAGCTGCGGCACGACCGTGCCATTGATGGTGCTGCTCGCCGCGGAGGGAATGACCTGCGCGACATAGGAACGCGAACCGGCCGTGATGCGCAGGGTGTAGGCCTGATTGGGGTTGACTCCACCAAAGTGCACCCAGAGTGAATCCTGTCCACCCGCGCCACGGGACTGGCCGATGTCGCGGCGTTGCAGGAGCGTTGTGTTGGCGGCATTCCACAACTCGATGCGGGCCCCGATGCCAGCGGCGTTGGTGGCTCCGGCGCCGCGACCCACCATGCGGACCGTGAGATACTCGGCATCGGCAGTGCCGCCGTAGACATAGTCGCCAGAGTTGAGATATAGACGCGAGGGATAGCTGGTCGAGGTGCTGTTGAAGATGACGTCAAGATTGCCATCGTTGTCCACATCGACAAACTTGGCGTCTCCAGCTGCGTTCTCTGTGGAAACGCCCTCAAGCAGATTGAGAGCAAAGGTATATGAAGGAGCACCGCTGTTCACATACAAACACACCTGACCAGTGGACATGGTGAGAAGCAGGTCCTGATCGCCATCGTTGTCATAGTCGCCGACGGCAGCGCACGCGGCGTTACTGATGCCATTCAGCCCTCGCGCGGTGGTCTGATCAGTGAAGTTGCCGGTGATGGCATTGCGGCCCCAAACGGTCAGTGAGCCGCGGATGTTCGGGGAGATGAGTTCGAGAATGCCATCGTTGTTCACATCCGCAAGTGCTGCACCGTTGGCATCACTTGCTGTGAGCCCAGCCGACACACCCAACGTTGATCGCGTGTAGGCACCCGTGCCATCAGAGACAAAAAACGTGCCACTGAGTCCGTTGTAAAAGAAGTCCGTATAGCCGTCGTTATTGATATCGCCGGAGGCGACATATCGCCCGCTGGCACGATCTGCTGATGCGGAAGGAAAGACGCTCGTCGCGGGTGAATAGACAAATGCTGCGGTTGTCGAGGTTGTGGTTCGAGAACTCGCAGCTTGTCCTTGCGCAGAAGCGTTCGACGACGCGGGCGATCCGGTAGACGTCGTCGCCGCCGAGCCATTGGGATTGGCGATAAGTGCAAAGTTGCCGCTGGGTCCAAAGCTTGCCAGATCACAGTACCCGTCATGGTTCAGATCAGCGACCGCCATCGCGGTCAGAGAGCTCTGAGTGGTATTGCTCCCAAGCGTCGTCATCGCAGTAAAGACTCCAGAACCATTGCCTCGCAGAACGGTGATCCCCTCGGTGCGTGCAGCAGTTGTCCAAGCCAGATCAAGCAGGCCGTCGTTATTGGCGTCAAACGCTGCGATCTGGCCGCTCGCGGCGGCAAGTGTGGATGTGGTGAATCCCCCCTCGGTGTTGGTGACAAAACGAGTCGCCGTGCTGGACCCCTGCACAACATCCTGAAAGCCGTTGGCGTTGAGATCAGCCGCCAGGAGGCCGAGATTCTGGCTGGCCGCGGGCTGCGAGAATCCGTTGTTGCGACCCACTTCGGTGAATCGCGGGCGGTACTGACCGGATGCGGCGCTGGTCACGACGCGGACGTTGTCGATGCTCCATCCTTCGTCAGACCACCCCTGCATGGCGGAGGTGTAGAAGGAAATGAAGCTGATCGAACTGCTCGCGGTGAAATCCACCACCACGCGCCGGTAGACGCCCTCCACTGTGCTGTACTGCGAAGTGGACCATCTCTCGGGCCAATCCGGCCAATCAAACGGGAAGCCATAGGAGGGTCGTGCATACGTGGCGGCAAACTGCTGTTCACCATCAACTGCGACGCAGAATCGGTCTGGGCCGTAGCTGGCGTGGGCGCCGTCCCATGTGTTGTGCAGATACACATCGAAGATGAGTGTGTATTCGGCATCGGGCGTGGTGCGCAGCCGCAGGCCCAACGTGTTGTTGGCGTGAGGACCGCTGAAGCGGGTCAGAGATGAAGAAGTATTCGTTGTGGTGCTTGTCCATTCTGATGGGGCTGTGGTGGACGCTTCAAAGTCGCAGGCGTAGGACACAGCGGCGGATGGCCCCATCACTTCGTACGCGCCGATATCCCAAACCGTTGCGGTGGGACGGGCGTTGCCTTGGCGATCCGATGGAACAATGCCGGTAGCGGCATACCCGGCATCAATCGCCGGAGAACCGGTCTGGAGTGTCCAGTTGGAACTGGCATTGACAAAGCGCGGATCGGCAAGCACATCACCAGATCCCGCCGCGGTACCTGTGTAGTCGGTTGTGTTGAGCCAGTAAAGGTTGTTTGAAGCAGTCAGGGATCCCGCCGAATACAGCAGACCCGTGGTGCATTGCGACACGATGTTGTTGCGAAGGGTGAGTGTGCCATCCACCTGAGACACACCTGCCGTGCCGCTCGACGCGATGGTGTTGTTCCATATCGAAGCGACACCAGATTGCACGCGAATGCCTGAGCCCGCGGCGGCCACAGTACGCAAAAGGTTGCTGCGCACCGTGACATTTCCGCCGGCGATGTCCAAGGTCCACGTATCGCCAATGGCGTTGAAAGTACTTCGCTCAATTGTCGAAGTGCCGGTGGAAGTCAGGATCATCGCGCCTTCCAGATGCTGAAAGGTACAAGCCGTAGCGATGATGGAACCGTAACCGGAGACTGTCACGGGGCCAGCACGGTCGTTTTTCTTCCCCTGCACGGTGCACGATGTGAGATTCAGTCGGCCAGCGGGAATGGTGATGACACTGCTGCTGCCGTAGCGAATCGTGCTTGACCTCACGGCGATGCCCGTTGCGCTCGGGGCGTTGACGTTCAGCGAGACACTTCCGCCGGAAATGACCACCTGTTCCAACTCAATGTGATCGTGCTGAATACTCACCACGGTTCCACTGTTGGAACTGATGACGATGTTGCCCTTCTTGTCACCGGTGTACGCACCTGTTTTGTCACCGACGATACGGATCTTGGCCGACGCTGTGCCAGCGCGCAGTGCTGATGCTCTCTGAGTAAGTGCCCCTGCCGATGTAGATGACATCGCCTGCCTGTGCCACGGAAATGGCTTTGGCTACGGTCTTGTACGCCGCGCCAGCCGAAGTTCCCGCGTTGGCATCGTTGCCGGTCTTTCGCACGTAATAGTTCGCGGCGGTTGCCCACTGTGCACACGCCGCCATTGCCAGGATTGCCGCCACGAGAATTGGGCGCATGTGAACCGCCGGATCTGCTGAGCTTGACATCGGCAGGACCGATAGCACCAATGATGAATACCGCGTGACTCGCGGCCTGGCTGTGCATCCCAGTCAAGAATGTGCCGTCACCGATCGCTTATCGGAAGTAGTTATTGGCCAAGCTGTGCTCGCAGCGAGGCGGCGATGGAAACTTCCTGGAGCCGGACACTGAGTTGATCCAGATCGTGCTTGGCGCGGGCAAAGGCATCAGCATCGGTCGCAGCAGGATTCGCTGCCTGCTGAAGAAACTCCGCGAGTCGGCCGGATGCTGTGTCCAGCTCCCGGGCATAAGCGGGGTCGATCTCCTGACGCAACTTGGCGAGACGCTCCGAGATCCACTTGAGATCCAACTTGCTGTTGACCACCAGATCGGCGATGCGATGCGCGTGCATATCAGTCTTTGCGTTCACGACCGAGGCCCGCTCCATCTGATCGACTTCCTCGCGGGTCAGGCCGTGATTGGGCACCACCTGCATCGCGGCACGCCGGCCTGAGCGTTTCTCAATGGCTGATACGTTGAGGACTCCGTTGGCATCCACGAGAAAGGTGACTTCGACTTGGGGAATACCGGCGGGCATGGGAGGAATGCCACGCAGGTGAAAGTCCGCGATCAGTCGGCAATCAGCGGCCATTTCGCGCTCACCCTGAAAGACACGGAGATGAATACCTGTCTGATTGTCCACCTGAGTGGAGAACATCTCGGTGGCGCGAGCCGGAACAGCGGCGTTGCGGACAATGATCTTGGCGATGCCGCCACCGGCGGTTTCCAAGCCGAGCGACAAGGGGACGACATCCAGCAAGAGTGCCGCACGGTTTGACCCACTGAGGACCGCGCCTTGCACCGCAGCACCGAGCGCAACGACCTGATCGGGATCGAGAGCGGAATAGGGTTCGAGTGCAAACTTCTCAGCGACCAGCCGACGAACCAACGGAATGCGCGTCGATCCACCCACCAAGGCGACGACTTGCGGCGCCACGCCCTCCAGCTCGATCTGAGCATCAGCCAGCGCACGATCACAGCAGTGAATGGTTCTCTCGACAATCGGTGTGATGAGTGAATCAAATTCGGCGAGGGCGATGGACTGAGCGTGCTGGGTTCCATCATCACGCTGCCATGTGATCACAGCGTGGTCGTGCGTGCTGAGATGATGCTTGGCGGCGATGCACGCAAGACGGAGCCGCGAAGATTCTTCAGGCCCCGGCTTCTGTCGCAACTGGTCCACCACCCAGCGCAACAGGGCGTGATCAATGTCATCGCCGCCGAGGGCGGTGTCACCGGCGGTGGCTATGACGCGAAAGAGATCTCGTGAACCGCCATCAGGGCCAGGGACGATTGAAAGGATCGAAATATCAAAGGTGCCCCCACCAAAGTCATAGACAGCGACTGTGCGGATGCCACGATTTCGCTCGGCACTGCGATCGAGCCCGAGTCCATAAGCCAATCCGGCGGCGGTTGGTTCGTTGACGATGCGCACCACATCCAGCCCAGCGAGACGACCTGCATCGCGCGTGGCCTGACGCTGGGCATCATCAAAGTAGGCGGGAACGGTGATCACCACACGTCGAGCTGCGACGCCAAGCACGCGCTGGGCGCGAGCTGCAAGAAACCTGAGAATCTCAGCCGAAACTTCTTGCGGAGTCACGATGCGATCGGCTTGGCCGGCAGAGCCGGGAATCCGCACTCGAGCGGTGTGCTGTGGGCCGTCGACGATCTGATAAGAAAGCCCGCCGAGATCGATGTCGGCAATGGATCGACCCATGAGCCGCTTGATGCTGCGGAGAGTGCGGGCCGGATCAGGCGATCGCAACGCCTCATCCCCCACCATCACTTGCCAACCATCTTCCGCCGGAATGTAGCGAACCACACTAGGAACCAGAGGTGATTCGCCTGCAGGAACCAGCACACGTGGGCCGCGCTCATCGCACAAGGCCACCAGCGAATTGGTGGTGCCCAGATCGATGCCCAGAATCGGATCGCGTGATGTTGATTCGTCCGCCATGCAACCTGAGGGTAGGAAGAAACACAAACGCCCCGAGCAGATGCCCGGGGCGTTTGGAAGTAAGGTCAGATCAATCGAAGGAATCAGTCGCAACCGGCGGCGAAATCCTGGACGAAGTCGAGGTAGTCGAAGAAGTCGACGATGCCGTCGGCGTTGTAGTCCGGGCGGCAGACCGCGCGGCCCCACTTGACGTTGACGCGAGTCGCGCCGGTGGCGGCGCCGGTCGAGGTGACGTTGAAGTCAGTCGCGCCGAACGTGGTGTTGAACGCAGCGCAGGCGATGTAGTAGAACTCGCCAGAGCCGGTGGCGTTGAGGGCGCCGTTCTGGCCGTTGAAGGGGAGGCCGTCGGCATTGGCGGGGCGGCCACCGGTGCCGAAAGACAGCTGGCTGGAGAGGCCGGGGCCGCCGTCATCGTCATTAGCAACGAGGGTGCCGTCGTTGCGGTACACGCCGATTTCGGGATCGCCCAGACCGCCACCGATGGTGGTCATGTCGACGAAACGGTTGTTGTCAGCCGTGACATCCTCGGCGAGGGCGAACTTGAACCATGACACTTCGCCAGCGGCAGCGATGTTGCCATCGCCGCTGACTTCTGTACCAAAGACCAAGTTGATCAAGATGGCATCGCCGGGGCCCGGGGGCGGCGGGGGAACGTCGTTGTCGAAGGTGAGGGAGACAGATTCCCAGTTGGCATCGATGCTGGCGGTGCCGCCGTCATCGAAGCTCTCGAAGAAGCGGAATTCCCAAGAGCCAGCAGGGTTATAACCGCCGCTGGGAACCGTGGTCTGAAAATCGACGGCGATTTCCTGAGAGAAGGCAAAGTTGGTGAAGGGCTGAATGATGAACGAGGGCTGGCCGCCAGCGGGGGTCACCTGGATGCGGGCTTCGAGTGAATACGTGGCGGGGTTCACTGAGTTCAGCGTGCCGTTCGTCACCATCTTGCCGAGCGAATAGCCGCCGGTGGCGGTGTAATTCGTCACCGTGTTCGCAACCGAGCCGTTGGGACCGTTGCTGTCAATGCTGGTAAACGATGCCGTCTCCTGGGGAGCGGCGAAGGCGGCGGCGGCAAAGCCAGCCACAGCCAAAATCGAAAGAGCGTTCTTCATGACCTAACCTCCTCTGAACATTCCAAAACTCTGAAACACGCCGCGGCGACCGTCGCGACGAAACACAAGCGAGCATACGACGCACCGCTCCGGATGCCCCCGAAGTGCTGCGCTGAACGGCGCATCACTCCGGTTGTTGCATATAGGGGTTATACCACAAGGGCAATCCCTCTTCAACAAGTGTGACACATTCTGTGATCAAGTGCCACCGAAATTTGCTGGCATGTGGCAGATGCCTCAGATGAATCTGCCTCGCGGACCCAAAAAGCACACCCCCCGGCACAAGACCGGGGGGTGGAAAGTGACTGATCAGCCGATCAGAGAGTTATAGGGCCTGCGAACAGACTCCGCGGAATTAGCAACCGGTCGAGAAGGCGGCAACGAAGTCCAGGTAATCGAAGAAGTCGATGACCGTGTCGGCGTTGAAGTCAGCACCAGGAGCGTTGCTGGAGAAGTCGGAAACGAAGTCGAGGTAGTCGAAGAAGTCGACGACGGTGTCGCCGTTGTAGTCGGCAGCGCAGACGTCGGGGGCGAAGCAAACGCCGGTCATAGCGAGCTCGTAGCCGAGGTTGGTGGCGGTGAAGGTGCCAGACCACGAGGCGAGGGTGATGTCGCCACCGTTGGTCAGACCATCGGGAGCGCGGACGGCCTGGAAGGGAGTATCTTCCCAGATGGGGAAGCCGCCAGCATTCATGGGGTCGCGGTCGTAACGGGTGACAGCGAGGTAGTAGGTGCCATCGGGAGTGCCGAGGGTGCCATCGAGGGTCGAACGCAGACCGGTCGTGCCACCAACGGTGTCGTCGTTCATGATCACGCCAGCGCCGGTGCCATCAAACAGGAACAACTGAGTGTCCTGTGTGCCGGTGAGGGTGGTGTTGGTTGTGATGCTGAAGGTGCCGTTGCCACAGATGCGGATCTTGTAGATATCCACATCGTCGGTGTTGAAGGTACCAGCGATCGAGATGAAGGGGTCAGTGCCCGTGGGGGTCTGGGCCGTGGCGAGCGCGTCGCCAGCATCGCCGCCGCCGTCCACGTTCTCATCCCACTGGGGAGGAGTGGGAGGAGTGACTTCGGAAATCACCAAGCTGCCAGCGCCGCCGGCTGAAGCGCCGCCGAAGCCAGCCACGCGGACGTAGTAGGTCTCGCCAGCGACGATGCCAGTGAGGGTGACGGAGCTCTGCAGGGCGCAGCCATCGTCATTGCAACCCAGGGCCGTGCCGCCGCACTCGTCGTACACCGAGACAACGGTGTCAAAACCAGCGTTATTGCAGGTGGCGAAGTTGAGGTCGTTGGTGTTGGCGGCGGTGTAGACAAACCAGACGTCGCGACTGGACGTGACGCACGCCGTCAGGCCGTCGTTGCTGGCAGCGCTGTTGTTGAAGGCGTTGGCGCCGAGGGTCGCGGTGGCTGCGGTGCCGCAGTCATCGTTGGCCGGCGGAGGAGCATTCACCGTGAAGTTCATGGTTCCGTTGCTGCTGCGGCTCTGCGCATCGGCAACGGTGAAGGGAGTGGCCTTCACGCCGGGGGTGGTGTTGCTGTCCACCAGAACGTTACCTGAGAAGATGTTGTCGCCAGGAGCAGCGTCAGGAGCGACCCCGTCGTCAAGCAACGTGATCGAGCCAGCGCCCAGAAGCGACGCATCGAGGGTCACAGAGATGCCGGTGCTGGGGGGGATGTCGCCGGGGGTGACGGTGACCGTGGCAACCGTGGAGGTGCCAGCGAGGCCGTTGTTGGGGGTATACGCGCCAACGCCGGTGGGAGGCGTGGGAGCGCCGGGAGCAGCAATATCAAAGTTCAGGGTGCAGGTGCGCTCTGTGCCGGTATAGGTGCTGGTCACGGTCCAGTTGGTGAGGCCGTGGGTCACGCTGAAACGACCAACGGCGACCCAGTAGGTGCCGCCAGCGAGAACACCGTCGATGCCGTTACGAATCGCGCCAGTGCCGATGGCAGCGCGAGTGGGAGTGGTCTGGCCGTAGGTGAGCTGTGAGAAAAGGCCGGGGCCACTGTCGTCGTCGCTGCCGCCGGCAGCGCCGTTGACGATGTTGCCAGCGGCGTCGTACAGACCGAGCTCGGAGTCGGTGATATTGCCGGGGGTATTGGTCCAGATATCGACCCAGCCGCTGGAAGCAGTCACAGCGGGAAGAACAACCTTGTACCACTGAATGTTATTGGCGGCCGTCAGCGTGACGGCCTGGCTGAAAACCTGCGACGTGCTGCGATCACCCAGATCGGTGAACGAAGCGGGCTGGGCATATGCCGCAGCAACCATCGCGAGACCTGCAACCGCGCTCAACTTGTGTGCGAACTTCATGAACGAAACCTCCCTCTATGAGGACCTGGTCGGAAGGTGTACACGACTTCCGACCGGCCACAATCTCCAAAAGCGTCGCGGGGAACACCCCCTAGACGCATTCGAACCATGCATTGACAGCGCGTGAGTTGTACCACCGACGCGCAAAGCGGTGAAATCGCGCAGTGCCAAGATGGCCGCGCAGATCTTCCGCTCCTCATTTATAACATACGTTTTACGCAATCACAACAAAAAATCTTGTACGAGTGCGCCGATTCTGCAGATTGAGCGTTTTGCCCGGGAGTTATCTGGACGCTCTTTCGCTTTGGCCTTCTCGCCGGTGCTAGCACTGGCGGGGCGGCTCGCCACTCCCCTTCGCTTGGTTTCTGGTCGCTTGGTGCTCTCTCCCTCTACCCTGCACCCCTATGCACGTCTCGGTCTCGCTCCTCAACCGCCTTCTCACCCCCCCCACCCTGGCCGCCGATGAGGCCGAGTCCCTCCTCACGCACTCGGGATTCCCGATCGAGTCGCGCACAGCGCTGGCAGATGGCGACGAAATGCTGGATGTTGAAGTCACCAGCAACCGGGGCGACATGCTTTGTGCCAGCGGTTGCGCTCGCGAGATCGCGGCACGCTCCGGTCGCACCCTCAAGATGCCCGCAGCTGCTTCACTCGCAGCTTCAGGCCCGGCGCCGACCCTTGAAAATCTGGTTCCCGGCGAATGCCCCCTCTTCACCCTGCGCATCATCCGAAGCGTCAAGGTCGGCCCCAGCCCGGCATGGCTGGTGCAGGCGCTGGAAAGTGTCGGGCAACGCTCGATTAACAACGTCGTCGATGCCACGAATTTCGTCGCGATGGAACTGGGTAATCCGTCCCACGTCTTTGATCTGAACAAGCTCGCGGGCCACAAGTTAATCGTCCGCCGCGCGAATGCGGGAGAAATGCTCACCACGCTGGATGGCAAGCCCCGCAAGCTCAGTCCGGATGAAGTCGTCGTCGCGGATGCAGCCAAGGCCCAGTCATTGGCTGGCGTCATGGGTGGTCAAGAGAGCGAAGTGAGTGCCGCGACTTCGGATGTTGCGGTTGAGGTGGCAACGTGGGATCCGGTTGCGGTTCGGCGCGCTGCGCGCCGCCATCAGATTCGCACCGAAGCCTCGCACCGCTTTGAGCGTGTGGTGCGCCCTGAGACTCTCGCGGCAGCATCCGATCGCCTGTGTGCACTCATCATCGAACTGGCTGGCGGAAAGCCCGATGGACCCATCGCGACCGCCGGGCAACCTCTGCCTGCGCCGCGCGTTGTTTCTGTACGTGCATCTCGCGCGGCATCCATCATCGGATATGCCGTCACCACCGCTGATATCGCTTCGCTTCTCACCCCGCTGGGTTTCGTGTGCGTTCCCCATGCAGATGGCAGCGTCGCGTGCACGGTTCCCGCCTGGCGCAACGACATTTCCCGCGAGATCGACCTGATTGAGGAAATTGCTCGCATGAAGGGACTGGATGCGATTCCTACCCATGATGCGATGCAGATTCGCGTCCGCCCGCCGCAGGGAAACCAGCGTGCCATGCGAGAGTTGGGGTCGATTCTCACAGGTCTGGGCTACTACGAAGCGCTGACGTTCAGCTTCACCAGCCCAGCTCGCGCGAAGCCGTTTCTCTCTGCCGGGCTCTCCACCGTTGCCGTGGATGATGATCGCCGCAAGCACGAGCCGACGCTGCGCCCCAGTGCTTTGACAGGATTGCTTACATGCCGCCGTGCGAATCAGGATGGTGGAGTGCTGAGTGCGCGCCTGTTTGAAACCTCTGCCGTCTTTGCACAGCGCGTTGAGGGCAAGAACACCGCCAGCGTGGAAACACGCATGCTCGCTCTACTGGCAGATTGCCCAATCGACGGCTCATCCATCGAACGCAAACAGGCCGGCATCCGCACGATTCGCGGCAGCATCGAAGCCGTCGTCCGTGCCCTATTGGGTCCGGAGGCGGCCGTCACCATCAAGCCCGTCACCAACCTCCCCATCGGCTATGACGCATCGGCGAGCGGTGAAGTGCATGTGACCAGTGCAGGCACAGCCCATCGCATCGGGCAGATGGGTTTGCTTTCGCAAGCAGTGCAGAATGAGTATGGACTGGCGAATCCCGTGGCCATTGCCGAAGTGGAACTGCAAGGACTGATCGCCAACTTCCCACCTCTTACCAAGGTACGGACCCTTCCGACGTTCCCAGCCATCGAGCGCGATGTGTCGGCGATCGTGGATGAAACCGTGTCGTGGTACAAGATGTCAGAAGTCATCCGAGCTTCGCGCGTCGCACTCCTCGAAGACGTCAACTTTGTCTACACCTATCGCGGCAAGCAGATCGGCAAGGGCAAAAAATCCGTCACCGCGCGGCTGCGATTCCGCGACCCATCGCGCACGCTGCGGCACGAAGAGGTCGATCCCCAGATGGCGAGCGTCACCGATCTCTTGAAGAACACGCTGAAGGCGGAGATTCGCACGACGTGAGCATCGCACAGAACACGCCCGCGGAAGACAACTCGCATTCTGCAACCCTTGCGCCCGAGCTTGCTGCGCTGCAGCGTTGGCGCATCGGTGGCATCCTGCTCACGCACGGAGTCATCGATTTCTTTTCGTATGTCATCGTCCCCATCGTGACGCTGCTCGAAGGGCGCGTGCACCTCTCTCACGAGCAAGGTGCATTCCTGCTTGGACTTGGCTCCATCGCCAGTGGAGCCATTCAGCCGCTGGTGGCGTGGATCAGCGATCGCTACCACACCCGCTTGCCCGGTTGGATCGGTTTTGTGCTTGCTGTGTTCGCCATTTCGCTGGTGGGTCACGCGACGCAATACTGGCATCTGCTTCTCATTCAGATCATCGGGTCGGCCGGGGTGGGTGCATATCACCCCGTCGCTGCTGCTGTCGTCGGCCAGCTTTCCGGCTCGCGCCGCCTCGTTGGTATGTCCGCTTTCTTTGCCGCGGGCATGACGGGCGGCATTCTGGGCAACTGGACCACCCCCGCATACGTCAACCGCTTGGGCATTGAGTCTTTGCTCTGGCTGATTCCGCCTGGTTTGTTTGCGGCATGGATCCTGTGGCAAAGCATGCGCGGGGTGGAACACGGGCACATCGCAGCCCGGGCAGCACACGCGGAACTGACCATTCAAGAGCAGCGCGCCCGCTGGCGAGGAATCTGGCTTCTTTACACCAGCAACGTGCTTCGGTTCATCGTGAACATGATGCTGGTCCAACTCGCCATCCGCTGGAGCGAGCAAGCCATTCTGCATCGAAACTCTGCAGCAAACCTTGATGATGCCCTGCGCACCAAAGCCATCGCCATCAATGGTCCGTTGCAGGCATCTATGCAGGTTGGCATGGGTTTCGTCGGTCTGGCCATCGCGCTCTTGGCGGCAAAGAGCGTCCAACGTCAATGGCTGCTGTGGACGCCCATCGCCTGCGCCGTCCCGCTTTTCCTGTTCCCCGCGGCAAGTGCGCCAACTTGGATGGCCTTTGTGGTCCTCACCATCGCAGGAGCGGGATTCGGTGGAACCTATTCCATCTCCGTTTCCATGGGTCAGCAACTACTGCCCCATCGCACCAATCTCGCCAGCGGCCTGTTGATGGGCGGTGCCTGGGGTGTGGCCTTTCTCGGACCACCGTTGGCACAGTGGATTCTGGATCAATCAAACCTGCGCATCGCCTTTGTTTCCTCGGGCGTGCTCCTGCTTATCTCTGGGGCACTGATCGCGTTTCTGCCGCGGCACGCGGGGGCAATGAACCCCGTTACCAAACCGTGACGAGAACCGAACCCATTCGGGCGTATACCTATCACTGACGAGGTGCGCTGCGGCATGGCCGTGACCTCTCGTCTGAATGGAACAGGGCCGGAATCGGGGCCACCCCGCCGCCCAGGAGATGAACCATGCTCAACTCGCGGCTGTCGTCCTCCCTCCGCTCCACCACCGCATCGGGTCTCGTGATTATCGCTGGATTGCTCGGCACCGTCTCTTCCACCCTCGCCCAGACGGTCACCAGCACCAATCCGACCTCAGGTCGCGAGGCCTGGATCAGCTCCGCCGCCAACATCGTCATCCCGCAGGGGCGCACCATCCGCACTCGCACCGGCATCGAGGCCGTCGCCATCCAGAGCGTCCATGCCGATGTCAGCATCGAAGACCAGGTCGCCACCACCACGCTGGAGATCACTCTCAGCAACGCCAGCGGCAGCGCCCTCGAGACCGAAATGGTCCTTCCCGTTCCCGAAGGCGCGATCGTCAAGGGCTTTGTCCTCGACGGCATCAAGACCAACGAAGGCCAGGCCCGCATTCTGCCAAAGGATGAGGCCCGCCGCATCTATGAATCCATCGTGCGTCAGACCCGCGATCCCGGCCTGGTCGAGTTCCTCGGCACCGCCGCGATCCGCACCAGTGTCTTCCCCGTTCCCGCCAGTGGCACACAGAAGCTGCGAATCTCCTACGAGCAGATCGTCAAAGTCGATGGCAACCGCGTGGACTACACCCTTCCCCGCACCGAAAGCGTCACCGCCACCGGAACAGAATGGACCGCATCCATCAACATCAAGAGCGCCAAGCCCATCGGCACCGTGTACTCACCGAGCCATCAGTGGACCGTCGAGCGCAAAGGCGCGGGTGAGATGAAGATCGCTATCAGCAAAGAGCAGGGCAACGCCCCCGGCTCGCTGCGCCTCTCCTACCTCCTCGGGGGAACATCCGATGGCATGAGCACCACCGTCTTTACCTATCCCGATCCGGATGTGGCCGGTGGCAAAGGTGGGTACTTCCTCATGGTCGCCTCGCCCGGCACCGTTGCAGACCGTCCAAAGGTCAAGCGCGAAGTCACCGTCGTCATCGATCGTTCCGGCAGCATGCAGGGCCAAAAGATCGAGCAGGCCAAGAAAGCCGCGCTGCAGACCATCTCCGCACTCGACAGCGGCGAATCTTTCAACATCATCGATTACAGCGACAGCGTCAAGGCCTTCAACCCCACCGCCGTCGTCAAAAACGCCGACACCTTAAAAAACGCCAGCGACTACATCAGCAACATCAAGGCCATCGGCGGCACAAACCTTCACGATGCCCTGGTCGAATCCCTCTCGGCTAAACCCGTAGACACCAGCGCCATGCCTCTGGTCCTGTTTCTCACCGACGGCCGCGCCACCATCGGCCAGACCGCAGAACTGGCGATCCGCGACAACGCTGCCAAGGCCAATCAGCACAACCGCCGCGTGTTTTCATTTGGCGTGGGCTTCGACGTCAACGCCCCACTGCTGACCACCGTCGCCGAAGCCGCTCGCGGCACCAGCACCTTTGTCATGCCTGATGAAGATGTCGAGGTCAAAGTCGGCAAGGTCTTCCGCCAACTCTCCGGCCCCACGCTCGCCTCTCCCACCTTCACCGACGCATCCGCCAAAGGTGGCAAATCGTCCCTCATCGCCGATGTGATGCCCGCCACACTCCCCGACCTTTTCGAGGGCGATCAACTCGTCATCGTCGGGCAATACCTCACCACATCCAGCGGCACGATCACCCTTGCCGGTCAATCCTTCGGCAAAGACGCCTCGCACTCCATTACCATCAACCCAGACACCGCGACCACTCGCAACGCCTTTGTGCCTCGCCTGTGGGCAGGCCGCAAGATCGCTTTCCTCACTGATCAGATCCGCCGCATGGGCGCGGATGGCACTGCCGATGCTCACAAGGCAGAGGTGAAGGAACTCACCGAAGAAATCGTGCGGCTCAGCACGCGCTGGGGCATCCTCACCGAATACACCGCCTTCCTGGCCGACGAAACCACCAATCTCGCTGACGCGACCACCGTTCGCGAACTCGCGGCCAAACCCATGGCCGAAGCCGCAGCAGACCGTGGCGGCATCACCGGTGTCGCCAAAGAGATCAACCAGAACGTGCAGAAGTATCAAGCCGAACTCTCCACCCAGAATTGCTGGACCGATGGGCAAATGCGTCAGGTCCGCATCACCAGCGTGCAGAATTGTGGCGATCAGGCCATGCTCCGCCGCAACAACCGCTGGGTCGATACCAAGGTGTATCAAGCGGTGCAGGCCAACAAACTCGATGCCACCAAGGTGGACCAGACCATCAAGGTTGGTTCATCCGAGTACTTCACGCTCTGCAACACGCTGGAACAGCAAGGCCGCCAGACCCTGCTGGCCCAGGAAGGCGAGATCGAACTACTTCTGGATGGCAAGCGGGTGCTGATTACGCCGCAGTAAGCACGCCTCTTCACCAAACCTCCTCGCTGGCGGGCTCATCTGTCTCACATACACCGTGGGACAGATGGGCCCGGCCTGCTGAACGACTCTGCCTCGAACCCTGTACCCTTCCTTATCGGCGTTACGCGCACGCCGACTCCCGAGTGCATCACCCATGCCCACCGGAACCACCAAAACCGTCCTCGTCGTCGAAGATGATGCCGCGATCCGTCGCGGCGTGTGCGATGCCCTGAAATTCAGCGGCTATCGCGTTCTCGATGCCGCGGATGGCAAAGCCGGCCTGGCCCTCGCCACCACCAGCCAGGTCGATCTGATCCTCCTTGACATCCTTATGCCTCACATGACGGGGCTGGAGGTGCTCAGCGCACTGCGGCAGGCCCGTCGCGCTGTGCCCGTCATCTTCCTCACCGCCAAGGGTCTGGAAGAAGATCGCATCAAGGGTCTGCGTCTGGGCGCGGATGATTATGTCGTCAAGCCCTTCTCCGCTGCCGAACTTCTGGCTCGCGTTGAGGCAGTCCTCCGTCGCAGTGCTGAACGCCCCAAGCCCCTGACTTCGATCACGCTGGATGGCACCAACATCGACTTCGAGCGCCGCGAGGTGCTGCGCGCTGATGGCTCTTCAGTGACATTGCCAGAGACTGAGGCCAACCTGCTCGCCTATCTCGCCGAGAACCGAAGCCGCGCGATTGATCGCGATGAACTTCTCCTGCGCGTCTGGGGCCTCGATCCCAAAGGCGTGCAGACCCGCACAGTGGATATGACCGTGGCTCGCTTGCGCGAACACCTGGGTGATGATCCCGATTCACCCCGCATCATCCTCACCGTGCGTGGCAAGGGATACATGCTTGGCGCGGATGCCGCGAACTCAGCAACCACCACCTCCAACGGCACCCCCACTAACACCGCGGCAGGGAGTACGAGTTGAGCCGTCGACTGAACCAAATCGTTCCCCCTTGGCTGTTCGCATTCTCCGGCTGCGCGATCGCCGTTCTCGGTGCCATGGGCTGGATTACGTACCGCGCCCTCACTCTCGAAGTCGCCGAGGCCAAGGCCCGCGCCGAGGCAACGCGTCAGGAAGCCGTGCGCCTCGCCCTCTGGCGCATGGATTCGTGGATGACCTCGCTCATCGCGCGCGAGGCGGCACGCCCCTACTTCCACTACGTTTCCTTTTATCCCACCGACCGCCCCTACGCCCTGTACTCATCCGACTTCACCATCGATGCACTCAACGCCTCGGAAACCGTCTCCCCATCACCTCTCCTCACATCACCTCCGCCCGATGTGAAACTCTATTTTCAGATCTGGCCCGATGGGCACATCACTTCGCCTCAGGTACCCACCGGCGGCCTGCGAGGATTGGCACTCCTGGCCGATGCCAATGGCAACACCATCGACGCCGCTTCGGGCACACTTGCCGAATTGTCGCAACTTCTCACCAATGTTGACTCCCGCCGCGCGTTGGGTGCCGGTGAGCAACTTCCCTTGCGCGAAATCGCGCTGAGTGATTCGAGTGCTCAATTCGGAAATCAGATCGGAAATCAGTTCGGCACGTTGCAACCCCCCGGCTCGCCGGAGATGGGCACGTCTGCTCCCGATCAGGCCAAAGCTGAAAGCAGGTCCGAAGGCGGCCCAGGCGGTCAAGTTGCGCAGCGGGCTGGCAACGACGCTCGCCCCACGCAACAACTCGAGAACGATGGCCGCCAACGCTGGCAGACCTCCAACGACTACGAAGTGCGCCAGCAGGTCGCTGAGACCACGCGCAATCTCTCTCAGAATCGTGCTCCTTCATATCAGACCGGATCACCCAGCAACACCGCGCCAACCGCAAACGTGCAGACCGCCGGCAATGCCGACCAATCCAACACCGCCGACCCCAAAGCCGTCGCAGCCGATGTGGCGTTGCGTAAGTCCACCGGCGAAGCCGTCGTGAGCGGTGCTGAAGACAAGTCCGATGACGCGGCACGCACTGCACGCGCGGAGCCAAACAAGTCGGAACCAAACAACTCTGAAACCAGCAACAAAGATCTCGATGCCAAGCTCGCGGCTCTGAAGAAAGAGCAGACAAAAGAGCAGGCCATCGAAGGATCACCCAAAACCATTCCCGGCGCGCCCGCTGGCAAAGAGGCCGGAAGAGACACCGCTACTGCAGATCCCAAAAGGGATCACATCGATCTTGCCAAGGGCCCAGCCAAACCTGCCGCGACAACTGCTGAATCCGCCGACACCTCCAGGAAGCAAGCGGCACAACTCGATGACAAAGCCGCCGCAACTCCAGTAACCGGATCTCCAAGCTCTTCAACATCGGGCTCCGGTGGCAGGACCGACCTCTCTGATCCGAAACCCAAAGAAGCGGCAGCCACCCGCCCGACTGCTGATCTTTCCATCCCTTTAGGTTCGCCGAATTCGCCAGATGGAAAGAGCTTCGAACGCGGCTCATTCCCCGTCGTAGTCCGCTCCATCGCTGTCGAGCCCACACCACTCATTACCGCGTGTGTCGCCTCGCCTCAGGAGTTGCTCTCGCACGTCGCGGCACCCGCACCGACTACATCCCGAGGCAGTTCATCCGAATTGTCCGCCCATTCCGTATCTCCCGCCCTCCCTCCAACAACTTGCCCAACGACTGGCCCAACCATCGCCCCGCCTCGCGATAGCGGCACGCCCATCGTGCACGCCTCGGTCCCATTCAATCTCTTCCTCACGCGTCAGGTGCCGCTGGATTCCGGCCGAGTGGTGCAAGGAATGTGGCTGGATTGGCCCATGCTGCGCACCAGTCTGCTCGCCTTGTCGCAAGACCTTTTGCCCGGCGCCACACTCGAACTGTGCGCCCCCATGTCTCCCAGTGCCGCGGCGGGCGATGCTGGTCTGATGCTCGCCAGCATTCCGGCCCGACTCGTGCTGCCCGCAGATCCCGACATCAACATCTCGATGATCTCGCTGCTCTCCGGTTCGACGTGGACGCCCACGCGCATCGCCATCATCGGCGGCTGGATCGCCGTCCTCGGCGGCATCCTCGCCATCGGTTGGGTGCTGCGCCAAAGCGTGCAACTCGGCGAACGTCGCGGCAGGTTTGTCTCCGCAGTCACCCACGAACTGCGCACGCCCCTCACCACCTTTGCCCTCTACAGCCAGATGCTCGCCGATGGCATGGTGCAAGACCCCGATGCCCAGCGCGAATATCACCAGACGCTGCGAAAGGAATCCGACCGACTCTCGCGCATCGTCGAAAGCGTCCTCGACTACGCGCGGCTGGGCAAGCACCGGGGCGACGCCAACGGCAACACCATCCGCCCAAGCATCGGCGCAGCCGATCTGCTCGCCGCGCTCGAACCACACCTGCGCTCCCGTGCCAGCGTGAGCGGACTCGATTTGATCATGGACGCGCCGGACCTGAGCCACGTCACCTTGCGTGCTGAGCGCGACAGCATCGAACGCATCCTTGAGAACCTGGTTGAGAATGCCGGCAAGTATGCTGCCGCGGAAGGACGAGACAATCGCCTCCACCTGACGGCGCGGCTGGATGGGCGCTGGCTGAACCTTGACCTGGCGGATCATGGTCCAGGAATCGCGCCCGGTGAAGCCAAACGCGTATTCGCCCCCTTTGAGCGCGGCAAGGCCCAGCAGGATGGCAGCAAGCCGGGTCTGGGGCTGGGGCTGGCCTTCGCTCGTGGCCTGGCTCGCGATCTGGGTGGCGACCTGACTTTGCTCTCCTCTCAGGATTCCATGAGGGCGGGTTTTGGTGCGATTTTCCGGCTGCGGATTCCTGCTGAAATTCAGGCCCAGAACGCAGAATCTGCCACAGATTCTGCCGCAATTGCTGACCAAGACCAGAATCCGCCCGCCGATCCAGATCCGACCACTGAATCTCGGCCCCAGTAGCCAACTGGCGGCTGGCAGATATACTTACCCCCTGCCTTGGCGGACCCCTCGGGGCCATGCCAGTGCATGTTGGGCTTGTAGCTCAGTTGGCTAGAGCGCACCCCTGATAAGGGTGAGGTCGTTGGTTCGAGTCCAATCAGGCCCACTGATCCAGACCCCCGCTGTGAAGGCGGGGTTTTGGTTTTTGGGGTTATTCGCCCTTGAGCCGCTTCAGATATTCCGCTTCACTCGCACGGACTCGATCAAGTGCTTCGCGGATGTTGCGTTCCAATTCCTTGGCACGCGCCTCACCAACCGTGCCGCCCGCCGCCTGCGCTGCGCGCAATGAATCAGATGCGGCGCGCAGGTCAGTGACGGCATCGGCGTAGGTGCGGGCCGCGTCATACACCAGGGTCTCCTGCAATTCCTTGGTATCAGGGCGATAGAAAATCCGCCACGGCTGACTGCGTCCCTCGACCGAAACCAGCTTCAACTGCTGGCTCATCAATTCCACATTTGCCAGCGCCTCCTGCACTTGCGGCACGGATTCATCCACAAACAAGCGCACTTTGTCCACCGTCGGGCTGAATCGCTTCAAGGCAGACTCTGCCTCGGTGAGTGACTCGCGCAAGGGGTCGATCACCTGATGATTCACCTTCTCCATCGCCTGATCGGTATTGGTGATGATGCGATCGACACGCTGCTCATTGCGATCGATCAAGGCCCCCACCTTGTCCACCTGCACACGGAGATTCTCGGCAACGCCGGGCAACACCTTGGTGCTGGTTTCAACATCGGCGGTGATGCGATCAACGCGGGCTTCTCACTCGGGCATTTTCTTTTCAATGCGCGAGACGATGTTGGAAGCATCGGTGACAAGTGCATCGATCTTGGGGCGATTAGTCTCCAGAATAGCCTTGATCTCATCCGCGCCTTTGTTGGCCTTGGTGATGAGTTCTTTGGCGGCTTTGATGTCATCGCTGGTGATGCCGGATTGTGCCAGGAAAGCAGGAGGCGCCATCAACCCTGCCAGCACCTTGGCGTTCTTATCCAGTTCACTCGTGCCGTACCACGATGTGCCGCCGGAACCAGGCCCACCACCAGGATCAGAGACGTTGATAGAGGCGAGAGAGCTCAGAAGCGAGCGCTCAAGATACACAAGAGCATCGGGACCAAACTGAACATCGTGGCGAACGGTGATGAGGCAATCGACGCTGACCTTTCGCGCCTTGGTGTCGTCATCGAGCGCAGAGGAAAAGTCGATCGCGGCGACCTTGCCCACCTGCTGGCCGCCGAGCATCACGGGTGCGCCGACCTTGATGCCGTGCGCGCCAGTGGAGACAGGAAAGCGCACGACGTAATTTGTGGTGTTCATGCCCACGGCACGATCAGAAAGCAGAAACGCCACCCACACGCCGATGATCAGCGTGCCGACCAGAAACGACCCGGCGAGAATGTTGTTGCGCGCGGTTGCGAGCATGAGACCCCACTATATCAATTGCCTTATCAACAGAGCGCAATCGGCTCCTGTCCAAGTCTGTGATTCGAACTCTCAATCAAACTGCACCGCGTTTCATGATGCCGCTGCGTGTGGCCTCAATACTGGGAATGTGCACGCTGGCACCGGTGATGCCGAGCAGATCTTCCTCAAGCGTCTTGGCCTCACGACGTGCGGCGAAGGGCCCTTCAGGATCACCCCGCAAAAACTGCCTCATCAGCCGCTCATCATCCGAAAGCGCGTCGGCTTCCTGTTCTGAAGTTTTGCGTAATCGATCAAACCAATCGCGGGTTTCGATCTTGAGGACTTTCCCCTTATCGATCATGGCCATGCGATCGGCAATGGTGAAAGCCGAGTCCATTTCGTGTGTCACCACTACGCTGGTGACTCCCAACTCGCGCGAGAGGCCGACAATCAACTGATCGATCTGGGCGCTGGTGACGGGGTCAAGACCGGCACTCGGCTCGTCATAGAAGAGGAGCTCGGGGTCGAGCGCCAGAGCGCGAGCCAGCCCGGCGCGCTTTTTCATGCCGCCAGAGAGCTGACCCGGCATCTTTTGGGCGTGTTCACGCAGGCCAACCTGATTGAGCTTGAGCATCACCTGAATATCGATGATGTTGGGGTCGAGGTCAGTGTGCTCGCGCAGAGGGAGGGCGACATTCTCAGCGACCGTCATGGAGTTGAAGAGGGCACCACTCTGAAAAAGGATGCCGAAGCGCTTGCGGATGGAGTTCAACTCCTCCTCTGACACTGAGTACGGATCCTGGCCAAAGAGGTGCACCGTGCCGCCATCAGGGCGGGAGCCACCGATGAGCATTTTCAGGAGCGTGCTCTTGCCACAGCCAGAGCCACCCATGATGACCATCGTCTCGCCGCGGCGGACTTCCAGTCGATGCCGCTGAGCGCGACTTTCTCGCCGAAACGCCTGACGACCCCTTGGCACTGGATGATGTTCTCTGTGGCCATACCTTACTATACCTGATTTAGACCAAACAAGTTTGCCCGATCTCGAATTTTGTTTGTATTTTGATAGTAATTATGCCACTCCATGATCGGACGTTTCTCCACGATGCTCACAATCTGCGATTTGTACCCGATTTGTTGCCGCAAAGGGTTTACCGGGCAATCCCAATGAATCTCGGGCGTTGACCTTCTCGAAAGGGTTTGGCATCGACGCGCGTCTCAGCAGTGTGTGTGAATCGACCTAATCGGGTCGAAGGAAGGTGGATATGACTCTTGCAAACATGGATGGCTTGCGCGGTCGCCGCGCCTTCACGCTGATTGAGTTGCTGGTGACGATTTCGATCATCGCATTGCTGATCGCGATCCTGTTGCCGGCTTTGCCCAAAGTGCGCGATGCCGGCCGACGCGCCGGGTGCGCGGCGAACCTGCGCGGCGTTGGGCAGGCCATGACCATGTACATCAACACCTACAAGGATCACTTTCCGATCGCCAATTACATGCCGCCGCCTTGGCTGAGTCGGCCCGAAGTGACCGAGCAACCTTTGTACAAGGCGCTTGAGCCATTCTTTGACGGGCTGGATGGATACCGCTGCCCCGGCGATAAGGTGGTGTGGTATAAGGAGTATGACAATCCCGAAGCGCCGGGGACCAAGCTCCGCTGCTCGATGTCGTACACCTACATCACGGCACTCAATGGCCGCCGCTTTGAAGACTCATTCTTTGCCAAGCGCTTGAAGCTCACTCCCAGCGACTGCCCCCTGGTATATGACTTTGACGGGTATCCGTTGGAGACCCAGGATGGTGAAGTGGTGATGGTGAACTGGTTCCACACTGTGCGCAACACGTTGTTTGCCGATGGACACGTGGACAAGATCGAAGGCCCGGCCAAGAAGCCGCCAGAGCAGGGCGGACAGAATCCGGGCTGAGGTAAAGCGTCAGGATTCAAGACACAAGTTGAAAGTTGAAAGTCAAAAGAGGAACCGCAGAGCATTTCACGGAGAGTCATATGAATACTCCTGGCAAGATTGAAGGTGGATCGCTGTTGGATGGGATCAACGTGCCCAACAAAGCCGCGGCGGTCTCCAAGCCGTCGATGTTCGACAAGATGCGCTCCGGGCCGCAGATTTCCATGAATCCCAAAGATTGGAATCAGAAGCAGCGCAAGATCGCGGCAGTCGTCGGCTGCTGCATGTGCCTGGGTCTGCTGGCTGGTGCCGCGTGGCTGGCGATGTGGATGCAGCCCCCGGCCCTCCCCACCACTGCTGATGAAGCACTCAAGGTGATGGCGTCGTCGAAATTCAAGAACCTGGATGAGCAGCGCAAACTCGAATACACCGAGGCAGCCATGGCACTCTTCAACGAAATGCCGTGGGAGCAGCGCCGCGAACTCTTCCGCGATGAGGCCTCACGCGAGCAGATGCGCGAAGCATTTGAGCGTCAGATGGAAGAAGGCCTGCGCAAGTGGGCTCGCGGCGATCAGGAATCACCCTTTGGTGGATTCCCATTCGGCCCCGGTGGCGGTGGCATGGGCCCCGGCGGCCCACGTCCGGATGGTGAGCGCCAGCCACGCGACCCGAATAACCCCAATCAGCCCGGCGGACCCAATGGTGGTGGCGGGCCAAATGGTGGCGGTGGTCCGAATGGCGGTGGCGGCGGCGGTCCCGGTGGTGGGCGAGGGGGCGATCCCAATGCACGCCGCGATAGTGCTGAACGGCGCATGGCCGATCGCGTCGGCAAGGGCAACCCGCAGGCCAATGGCCTGGGCGCTCAGGCGCGTCAAGCGATGCAGAAGTCACGCCAAGGCGGCGGTGGCGGCGGCGGTCGCTGATCGGCGGCGCGCCTGAAGCGAAGTTCCATTTTGCATATCGATACACGCCGCACGCAATCTGAAAGGGTTGCTGCGGCGTTTCTCTTGCGCTGATTCATTTCATCTCAAACACGCACCGCATCGGGCTCCACCATTCACCGGCCTTTGCGGCGGGAACGGGCCGCTGATACCGACGCATCAGTTCATCCCATTGGCGGCACTTGGGGTCCGCCACGTATGCCTGATAATCGCGCGAGGGATCAAAATCATCGCCGGTCGTAAAAGTCATGAAGAGGCGCGTGCCGGAGCGGTATATCCGCATCTCCTGAATGCCGATCTGGCGGAGTGCGGCAAGCACTTCGGGCCAGACACGCTGGTGATGCTGCTCATACTCGGCGATCAGAGCCGGATCATCCACCAGATCAAGCGCCTGGGCCCAATGCTTCATGTCTGACTCCGTTTCAGGTCTTGGTACCATATTCGCTTCACTGATTGGAGTACCACATGACCGTGAACGCTGTACTTTCACAATTTCAGCCCAGAACACGCGGCACAATTCTGTCACTTCTCATTGCTGGCTTGCTTTCGGCTTTCAGCGCAGCCGCCGGGTGTGGTGAGCGCGATGCTCAGAAACGGGTTGAGGCCGAAAAGGCCAAGATGGAAGCAGCGCGTCAGGCATTGCAGGCCAAAGCCGCCAGCTCTGCAACCTCCAAGCGCATCGCCGTTGTTCCCAAAGGCACAACCCACGAATACTGGAAATCCATCCACGCCGGGGCGCTGAAGGCCCAGCGTGAACTCGGCAATGTGACCATCACCTTTCGCGGCCCCGAGAAAGAAGACGATCGCGAACAGCAGGTGGCCCTGATGGAAAATCTCATCAGCGCCAAGTACGACGCCATCGTGCTGGCCCCGCTTGACGACCGCGCGCTTCTCCTCCCCGTGCAGCAAGCGGGCGCGGCAAAGATTCCCATCATCATCATGGATTCGGGCTTGCAGGGGCAGGTCGGCAAGGACTTTGCCTCCTTCGTCGCCACGGATAACGAGAAAGGCGGTTCGATGGCGGCAGCACGCATGAGCCAGACCCTGAAGTCGAGCACCGCAGGCGGCAAGCCGAAGGTCCTCATCCTGCGCTATGTCGAGGGATCGGCCAGCACCGCGCTGCGTGAAAAGGGCTTCGTCGATGCGATCGTCAAAGATCCTTCGCTCACACTCGTTGACCCCAAGCGCTACGGCGGCGTGACTCGGGCGACCGCGCAGGAAGCCGCTGAGAACCTGCTCGCCGCCAACCCCGACATCGCCGCGGTTTTTTGTCCCAACGAATCCACCACCTTTGGCATGATGCTCGCCCTCAAGGCGCGTGGCATGGCGGGAAAGGTCACCTTCATCGGCTTTGACTCCAGCCCCGAACTCGTCGAAGCCATGGCCAAAGACGAGATTCAGGGCCTCGTCGTGCAGAACCCGATTCGCATGGGATACCTCGCAGTCAAAGCCGCGGCAGACGCTCTCGCCGGCAAACCTGTCGAGCCACGCATCGATACCGGCGTGGTGCTGATCACCAAAGAGAACATGAACACGCCAGAATCCAAAGAACTTCTGTCGCCTGATTTGAAAACCCTTTTGGGAGAGACCGGCAAGTGAGTATTGCGAGCCAGACCAGCGCTCGCGCATCGCGCACTTTGCGGGCCATGTCGCCAATTCTCGGCATGGTCGCGGTTCTGATTCTCTTCCGCATCCTCGCGCCGGATGCGGGAATCTCGCTGCTTGACCTCCGCACTATCGCTGTGCAGACCGTGATCGTCGCCCTTGCCTCCTGTGGCGTCGCACTCGTCATTGTCGCTGGTGGCCTAGATCTCTCCATCGGCTCCTCCGTCGCACTCGCGGGCGTCGTCGCTGGATTGATGGCCAAAGATGCCTCCTCTACTGCCGCGCCGTGGATTGTGATGCTCGCCGCGATCGGAACCGGCGCACTCTGCGGCATCTACAACGGCGCACTCATCACCTTCTTTCGCATTCCGCCGTTCATCGCCACACTCGGCACACTCGGCTTTTTTCGCGGCGTCGCCAAATGGACCAGTGGCAGTTCTCCAGTGCGAGGTGAAGCGGGATGGCTGGCCGACTGGGTCCGCCCCGTTCCCCCCGCTGAATGGTTGCCTGTGGCGCCGGTTGTCTTTGTGATGCTCGCGCTTGCGGCGATGTCGGCGTTTTTCCTCTCGCGCACAGTTCCTGGACGGCAACTCACCGCGATCGGCGACAACGCCGAAGCCGCGCGGCGTTGCGGCATTCCCATCACTCGCCTCACGATTCTCAGTTATGTCCTGTGCGGAGCATTCCTCGGTGCTGCCGCGGCGGTGCAATACGCACGCCTCGGTGGCAGTGGCGACCCCAGCATCGCCATCGGCCTGGAACTCAAAGCCATCGCCGCCGTGGTGATCGGCGGGGCCTCACTTTCCGGCGGCGTGGTCTCGATCTGGGGCGCGGTCGCGGGTGCGGCACTCATGGCACTGCTGGATAATCGCTGCACCGCCGCGGGATGGCCCAACTTTGTGCAAGATATCGTTGTGGGCCACATCATCATCATCGCCGTCGCGATGGATCGCTGGCGCAGTCGCTCTGCCTGATACCTCTTTATCTTTATACCTCCCCCCGCCGCCCACATGACGCGAAGCACCCGCCCAACCGGAATCACTCTCGCCAATCAGGATTATGCCAACGGCGACACGCCGCGGTTTGATCTCGTCATCCTCACCGCCGCGAACATCGTGCAGGCCGCTGGCTATCGCGCCCAGCTCCCCCGCCGCAAGGTGGAGGATGGCTCAGGTTGGGATTTGCCCTGCGCCCGCAAGGCCATGGTGGTGGCCGATCCCAAGGGGAAGCGCGCAGGATCGGGCATTGCGACGTTTATCGCGCTGTATGAAGCCGCCAGGTACTTTGCAACATTGAGCCCCAAGGCCCGCACCCTGCGCGAGGTCTTTGCGGGTCGACGCGTGTTGATCTTGCACAGTGGCGGCGATAGTCGGCGGCTGCCCGCCTATGCAGCGATTGGCAAGATCTTCGTGCCGCTTCCTGTCGAAAATGTTCACGGCGACCCACGCACCGTCTTTGATCTGGTGCTGGAAGATTTCGCGAGGCTCGATGCAGGCGAACTGAATACCGGCAGCATCACCATCGCCGCCGGTGATGTCATGCTGAACCTGGCCAAGACGGGAATTGATCTGCGCCCCGTTCCGGGCCATGTTGTGGGTGTTGCCGCGCGCGCAAGCATGGAGCAGGGTTCGCGGCACGGCGTCTTTGTCACGGGTTCCACCAACAAGACTGGCGATACACGCGTTCGCACCTTCCTGCAGAAACCCAGCGAATCTCAAGCCCGCGCGGCAGGCGCGATCAACAAAGATGGCACCGTCGCGATCGACACCGGCGTGGTGCTTCTGGATTCGGATACTGCCGCGGCGTGGTTGAATTCGCTGGGTGCTTCGATTCCGAAATCTACAACGAGAAACAAGACCATTCGCGCCACTGGCACACTTGGCGCTATGTGCCGCGCCACTGCGGGCAGCATCGACCTGTATGAGCACATACTGCCAATGCTCGCAGGAAATACCGAGGCCGTTTCCAAACTGGATCGCAAATTCGGGGAAGCGCTCACCAAGGCCCTTGCACCGAACGTCAAGCACTTTCTTGTCCGCCATGCCCGCGGCGCGACGTTTTATCACATCGGCAGCACTCGCGAGTTGCTCGACATCGGCACTGCCACAGTCTTCAACGCCGGTCGCCAATCGCCGCCGCGTTTTGAGCCAGCGGCGACCGTTGTCGGGAGCGATGTCGGCACACTCACTCTTGAGGGGCCGGTGTGGATTGAAGGATGTCAGTGGGGAGAAGTGGGTTCTGAGCCAGCCAAATTGGGCGGATTCAACGTCATCACGGGGTGGCCGAAGGAAGCGGGGATTCCGAAGTTGGAGAGTGGAGAATGTGCGGCGTGGATTCCTGTTGGAGAAAAAACATGGGCCTGCTTGGCATATTCCCTGTTTGATGATTGGAAAGAGCCGCTGTGCGATGAGAACCTAGTCATCCCGGAAAGTTGGCCCTATGGAATGGCCGCAAGAAAACATTATCTTTCTGCCGTCGTCGCTCATTGTGTCTCTCGCTCGATATGGAATGCCAACGACATTTGGCCCGGCACAGCACTCGCCAAAGACCGGTCGCTCTACACCGCTAGGATCTGGCCGATTGGTGCCATCAGCGAGATCTACCCTCTCCCCGCTGCTTATTGCTACTACGGCCTGACAATGTCTGAAATTGATCGCCCAGAATCGGATCTCCTTGAGAACACTATCAAAGATAAGTATATAGAATGGCGCACCCGTGTTCTTCAGGTACTCACATCCCCCATCGGGAGAAAGCGACTCTCGCTTCAGCAACTCGTCGGCATGGTCAATCACCAGCGACTTGCCGATCAAGCAGCCAACTCGCGCCGCCAAGGGTTGATTGACCATCAAGAAGTGCGCCTTCACACCGACTCGCGTCTTGATCTGGCTCGCGAAGGTCTTTTGCGGCGTGATCGTCCCCCGACCCGCAATCGGGCATCAGATCTGCGGCCCACACTATTCACGCATCGTGAATGTCCGATCATTCGAATCAAGCAGCGCCGCATCCGCGAACTACAACTGCCGTACCACCCACTCGAAGAATATGAATTGCACGATATCGCCACTATTGGAGACAGCCGACAAATTGCTGTGAGTAGTCTCCTTCGCGAGAACCAGCTCGAACACACTGGTTGCACTTCCGCTCCACCCTCACTTATCCACGTTTCGGCTCCCATCCGCATCGATCTCGCTGGCGGCTGGACCGATACCCCGCCGATTTGCCAAGAGCACGGTGGCACTGTCATCAATCTTGCAGTGAATCTGGATAGTGCCGCTCCGATCACAGTCACCGCTTCTCACTCACCACAGGATGGATTTCAGATCGAGGGCATTGTGGACGGGCAAACGCATTCCTGCACACTCGATACTTTCCCTCGCGACAACACCGTTCCAGCCTGGGCCAAGCTTGTTCCAGCGGCTTCGAGAGCAACAGAATTGTCGTTCAGAGATAGAGACAAGTTTCCCGGCCTGTCCCTCTCCTTCTCCTCCTCCGTCCCCAAGGGCTCTGGCCTAGGCACCAGTTCCATTCTCTCCGCCGCGTTGTGCGCTGCCTGCTACGCCCTGCAAGGCAAATACTCTCCCGATCTCCTCACCAAACACGCCATCGCCGCCGCGACCCTGTGCGTCGAGCATGCCATCGGCAGTGGTGGCGGCTGGCAGGATCAATACGGCGCACTCTTTCCCGGCCTGAAATCTCTCCACACCTCCGCAGGCAGCATCCAACACGCCGAGTGCACACCACTCACCATCGGCCCGTGCCTCGCCGACACCTTTGCCTCGCGCACACTCCTCTACTTCACCGGCCAGCAGCGCCTCGCCGCCAACATCCTGCAGAACTTTGTCAATCGCTACCTCGATGGTGATGCCCCCACTTGGCGCACGCTCGATCGTCTTCGCAAAAACGTCGTCGATGTCCGCGAGGCGATTGACCGCGATGACCCTACCGCGTTTGCCCGCCACATCACCATGTACTGGCTCCTCAAACGCTCCATCGACCCCAGCACCACCAACGCCGCGCTCAACCGTCTCGTCGCGCGCGTCACACCACACCTCGATGGCTATCTCTTCCCGGGTGCGGGTGGTGGCGGCTTCCTCTTCATGATCGCACGGACCACTGCCACGGCCAAAACCCTCCGCCGCGACCTGACGAACCACCCACCAGCCCCCACTGCTCGTTTCTATGACTGGTCCGTCGCGAATAAGCCCCTCACCGTCACTGTTTCATGACAGGAAACGGGCCAAAACATGCGTGAATTACCGGGCGAAACCCACAGTTGACACCACCCCCTTCGCGCGCGAATCGTTTCCCGGTAAACTACGCACATGATGCAACGAGCCGCCAACATCCTCGCCACGTACTTCACCCGCACCACCCCCAACACCCTCGCCCCAGCTCTCACCCGACTTCTCGTGGGGCTTCTTGCGTTCGTCTCTTTCACCGCAATCACTGCCTGTCAGTCCACCTCAAAGCCCGCGAACTCAACCCCCGAAACCACCACTGCGGTGGCATCCCCAGACAACGCCGCCACTTTCATCCCCCCCAAGCAGCCCCGCCTCGAACTCGGCCACCACAGTGCAACCACCCCCGTCAATCGTCAGAACGATTGGTGGATGAAGCGCTTCAATGATCTTTCCAGCCGCGCTCAGGGCTTCGATGGTGAGCTCATCTTCATCGGCGACTCCATCACCCAGGGGTGGGAGAACGAAGGCAAGGAAGTGTGGGCCAAGGAGTTCGCCCCCCGCGGCGCGCTCAACTTGGGCATCGGTGGTGATCGCACTCAGCACGTGCTGTGGCGTCTGGCCAACGGCAACTTTGATGGCATCAAGCCCAGCCGCACCGGCAAGCGCTGGGTCGTCATCATGATCGGCACCAACAACACCGGTCAAGGCAACGACCCCAATCGCAACACCCCCGAACAGATCGCCGATGGCATCGTCGCCGTCACGCAGGCAGTCGAGGATGCCATGCCCGACGCCAAAATCCTCCTCCTGGGCGTCTTTCCCCGGGGTGAGTATCCCGCCAACAACGCGCAGCGCGACGACATCAACACCATCAATGGCTTCATCGTCTCCATGCAGGATCGTCATCGCATCTTCTTCAAAGACATTGGCGGCACATTTCTCACCCCCACCGGCATGATTCCCAAAGACATCATGCCCGACTTCCTGCACCTTTCTCCCAAGGGTTACCAGATGTGGGCCGATGCGATCAAAGCCGACATAGCCCGATGATCTCGATGCCTTTCTGACTCTCGACATTCATCTTTCAACCTTGAACTCTCAACTTGGAACTCTTATGAACCACTCCCGCCGCTCCTTTCTCACCACCACCACCGGCCTGGCTGCCGCGGCACTCCTTCTCCCCCATGCTCGAGCCGCGCAGCCCCAAGCCGATTCACTCCCCCGCAAAGTCGAACCCAAGGCGATGCCCGCTGAGATCATCCACCCTGCCAAACCCGAAGACCTCTTCACCATCTCCCTCGCCGAGTGGTCCCTGCACCGCGCCCTGCAAGGCAACAAGATGACCAATCTTGATTTCCCGCGCATCGCCAAAGAAACCTTCGGCATCGATGCCATCGAATACGTCAATTCCTTCTTCAAGACCAAGGCCAAGGACGAGGCCTACCTCAAAGACCTCAAGACTCGCTGCTCAGATTTTGGTGTCACCAACGTTCTCATCATGTGTGATGGCGAAGGTGCACTCGGCGATCCCGATGCCGCCAAGCGAACCCAGGCAGTCGAAAATCACTACAAATGGGTCGACGCCGCGGCATTTCTGGGCTGCCACTCCATCCGCGTCAATGCCCAATCCAAGGGCTCATACGACGAACAGATGAACCTCGCCGCCGATGGCCTGCGCCGCCTCTGCGAATTTGCCGATGCCAAGAACATCAACGTCATCGTCGAGAATCACGGCGGCCTTTCCAGCAACGGCGCTTGGCTCGCCGCCACCATCGCCAAGGTCGCCCACAAGCGTGCAGGCATCCTGCCAGACTTTGGCAATTACCAGAACGCCAGCGATGACAAGGGAGTCGCCAAGCCCTATGACCGCTACACCGGAGTGCAGGAGAACATGCAGTATGCCAAGGGCGTCTCCGCCAAGTCACACGAGTTCGACGCCGATGGCAACGAAGTGCACACCGACTACCGCAAGATGATGAAGATCGTTCTCGCCGCCGGTTATCACGGTCGCGTCGGAGTCGAATACGAGGGTTCCAAGCACTCCGAAGATGACGGCATCAAACTCACCAAGGCACTGCTGGAAAAAGTGCGTGCCGAAACCTTCGCAAGCATGCGCCACCCCACCGTGCCCGCCCCGGCCAATGACGCCAAGCCCAAGATCGTCGGTTCGTAAATTCGACGCTTTGCCTACTTGGGTTCCGGCTTGGATTCCGGCTTGGGTTCCGGTGCTTTATCAGCAGGAGCACTCGGGGTCGGCTGCTCACCTGTCGGAGGCATCGCATCTGAAGGAGCGGCAACCGGAGCAGCTTCATCCGGCTTGGCCGCTGCGCCACCCTTGAAAATCGCTTCACTCACCTGATAGACCACCAGCGTCCCCGGATCCGCAAACGTCGCGATCAAAAGTGGCTTTCCATTGGGGCTGCGATACGACGGGATAAAGCACATCCCGCTCAGCTTGGTCTGCCCTTCCGCCGTGCTCACAAAGGTGTCCATAATCCGCGGCACTGGTTGGCCGACAAAATCCACCGCCACCACCGCCGCCGGACTCTCCACCATCGCCAGCGCCCGCGCCCCTGTTGGTTCATTGGCCAGCACCATCTTCTTCACCTGCGGTCCCTGCCGCGCAGACAGTTCATCGGCCTTACCAGATGCTCCGCTGCGATTGAACCGATCTGGTGCTGCCTTGGCAATCGCCTCTTCCAGACCACTGCCACTGGTGCCCACCACGCTGAAGCTCGGCGCATCCAAGGCGATGAAATTCCGCGACCCCATCGCCACCGGCTTGGCAATCTTGCGAGGTCCCTCATCCTCACCCAATGACAACCCATCAACGGTGGACACTCGCAGTTGACCAAGTGCCGAATCTGAGACATCCACGTCTTTGGCCGCTTTTGCCGTCAACTTTCCAGCGCGGGCTAGATCAGCCAGCGTCGCCTCATCCGCCAGCGGGCCATCTATGCCGCGCCCCCATCCGCTGCCCGCAGCCAGCACACGCACCTGATCCTTTTCATCCCATGCCACCGCAGCGCCGGGCATCGGCATCGCGTGAATCTTTCCGGCGATCTTCACCCCATCCGCCGGGTTGCCATCGATCACCACTGGCATGGTCCCCATGCCGATGTAACGCGTCCACGTACGACCCGGGAGCGAAAATACGCCGATCGCGTTATTCGCCGGACACGACACATACGCATTGTCACCCAGCACAAACAGTGATCGCGGCTCAATGTCAAAGTACCCGCGCTTCTGCTCCACGCGCTTGGCGCGCATCCGCAGCCCACCCTCTTCCACAAATTTCTGCGCCGCAGCGTTGTACGCTGCGCCGTCGCACAACATCGTGTTCACATCCAAAGAGCCCATGCTCTTGAAATCGTCGGCCTTGAGAAACTTTCGAAGCGCAAACACCGAAACTCCGCCAGGTGGATCGATCACGCGCCCATCTTCCGCGACGGCGGCCGAGCCCGCATCTGCTGTGATCAGAATGCCGCCGTGCGCCATCCAGAAAAGATCCTGCGTATCAAACCCCACCGGCGCCCGCGCCAGAATCTCACCCGTCGTGCTCTTGATAAACAGCACCTGCGAGCTCGACGCCGCCCGCTGATTACCCACTACCGCCACTGCCATCAAACCTCGGCGCGAAGGATCAGCCGCCACCGCAGTCACCACTCCCGAACTGATCATGCCACCATCAAACACCTTGATGCGATTCAACCCCTCGGGTTTGCTGGGGTCCACCAGGTTGACCAGCGCGGCATCATCTCCCACGCCCACAATCAACCGCTTGCTCGCCTGATCAAAGTCCACCGCCGCTGCGCCCTTGAGTTCCAGCGAACCAATCTGCTTGAGCATTGGTTCAGCGCTTGCCGCGCTTCCACACACCACCAGCACGCCCATCGCGCTGTACTTCACACCCTTGGACCAGATTCGTGAACTCATGTGGAGCATCCTCAACACGTCCGATACCAGCCAAACCAACAACCGCGAGCAGTCCACTCAACAGACCACCCGACTTCATCATTGTTCCATCCGATCGCAATCAGAAATCCTGAGATTCACGCCACGTCGCGCTGACCGCCGCGGCTGGACTCCATTGCTCCACCAAAAAGATGCGCGAGCGGACCATTCGGCGGCCCGTTGAATGATGTCACAGGCGCACTTTGAGAAGAACTGTTCGCCACGCCGCCAACCAACGGGGACCAAGTCGTCGCTGGCCAACCGCCCCACCCTCCCGACTGCGGCTGCGCAGTCGGTTGAAGACTCGGTTGGGAGGCCTGTCCGGCCTGAAAACCGGCCCAATATGCCTGTTGCAATTGCGCCTGCATCCACAATCCGAACTGGAGTGATGTCTCTTGAAACCCGCCGCTCGCCGCGGCATGGGGCCAAGTCGAGCCGCTGCCGCCACCATTCGTCCCGATGCCAACGCTCATGCAAATACTCCTCAACAGGTGTTGGTGCATCGGCAGACCCGTGCATACGCCTGCAAAGAGGGAGGCGATCCCCGAAAAAGGGGCCTTGACGACCCGCCTTGTAGTCCTATAACCATGACCGACTCATGACGATTCCCGACCTCAACGCGTCTGGAATCTGCATCGCCACCCCGGCGATCCGGTATACTCGGGGCCGGTCAGAATTTCTCTCCCAAGAGAAACTCTGCTCTGGTTCAAGCGTCGATCAATACAGCGGCAGTGGCCGAGTCCCTGCCGCGTTCCTCTGGGTTCGATTGTGGAGTTTTCTATGCGTCTGGATGCCAGTATGAAGCGTGTTGCCTCTGCCACCATTCTCGCCCTCGGCCTGGCTGCTGGCACGCTTGTCACTCCCTCGGCTCTGGCTCAGAGCCCTTCGGTCACTGCCAGCCCCTCAACGGGCAATCCGCAGCGCGACACGCTGCTCAAGCTGATGAAGCCCGTCACCATCGAGCTCAAGGATCAACGCCTCGAAGACGTCATTAAGTTTGTCGGCGAGCTGACCGGCGCCGAGATCGACGCCATGTGGCTCTCTGATCGTGAGCAGATCGGCATGGACCCCGAGTTCCAGATCTCTCTCAAGGCCAACAACATCGCTGCTCTTGCTCTTCTTGAGCGCGTTCTCGACATGGCCACCAGCGACACCACTGGCGCTCATGGCATGACCTGGCAGATGAGCGATGGCGGCGCACTTCAGATCGGCCCACGTGAGCGTCTGAACAAGTTCCGCCGCGTTGAGATCTACGACATCAACGACATGCTCATGGTCATCCCTGAGTTCACCGATGCTCCGCAGTTCGATCTGAACAACGTTCTTCAGTCTCAGAACGGTCGCGGCGGTGGCGGCAGCGCCCAGAGCCCCTTCACCAACGCCAACGGCAACCGTGGCGGGCAGGGTCAGCCCGGCACCGGCGTGAACGGTCAGCAGGGTGCCACCAAGGCCGAGCGCGCTGAAGAGCTCAAGAACCTCATCATCGCCCTGGTCGAGCCCGATCAGTGGGTCGAGAACGGCTACGAAGCTGCCAGCATCCGCTACTACCAGAACGTCTTCATCGTCAATGGCCCCGACTACGTGCACCGCGCCCTCGATGGTTACACCTACTGGCCCAAGCGTTACACCACCTTCGGTGTCGCTCAGAACACCGGTCGTCGCTATGTGACGCTGACCGCTCCCGTCTCTTCCTCCAAGATCAACGGCATCACCCAGACTCCCGTCACCGCAGTTGCCGGTGGCTCTGGTGGTGCAACACCTCCTCCCGGTGGCGGCCGCTGATCATTGAGATCATCATCTGTTTCTTTTACAGGCCCTGCATCACTGCGGGGCCTGTGTGTTTTTGGTATCTATCGCTTCCGCACTCCGCAATCGCACGAAGCCATCCACCCACTTTCAGGCCATCGTCATCACATCCGCCGCAATTCTGTTGCGTTCCTGATTCTGCGCGGAACTTCACCCGCACCTCGCGCATCAACCGCTGAACGCCAGCAAGCGCCGCTTGCTCAATCATGTTTCGACAATCTGGAGTGTGATGTATGCGTACTCAAGTGCTTCGCAGTGGTATCGCCGTGACTATGACCTGCGCTTTGGCATGGACTATGGCATGGGCTGGCGTGGATCTTGCCTCTGCCTCGGAATCCAACCCGCGATTCGCTATCTCCACGCTCACCGCAGCATCCACAACCTCGCACCTTCAGACGCACATCTCCATTGATGTCAAGAATCATCGACTCAAAGACATTCTGACCTTCATTGCCGACGCGACGAGAATCCAGATCGATCCCATGTGGCTCAGCGATCGCCACGCCATCGGCATGGATCGCGACACCCGCATCACGCTCAAGGCCAGCAACATCTCTGCTCTCTCGCTGCTGGAACGCGTGCTCATGCTGGCCACCTCCGATAGCACCGGAGCTTTCGGAATGACGTGGCAGATCGGCGACAATGACACCCTGCAGGTTGGACCTCGCGAAAGGCTCAACGCCTTCCGCCGCGTGGAGATCTATGACATCACCGATCTCCTTGCCATCACACCGGATTTCACCAATCCTCCAGGCTTTGACCTCAACAACATCCTGCAATCACAGAATGGCCGAGGTGGCGGCAGCGCATCCAGCCCATTCACGCCAAACGCCAGCGGCAACGGCAATCAACCCGGCAACGGCGTCAACGGCCAACCCGAGCTCACCGATGCAGATCGTGCCAATGCATTGCGCTTCATCATTACCCAACTCGTCGAACCTGAGCAATGGGAAGAGAGCGGATCGACCGCCGCGAGCATCCGCTTCTATCAAGGTGCGTTTATCGTGAATGCTCCCGACTACGTGCATCGCGCACTTGGGGAATCGGGTCGCACTGCGCGGTAACTCGCGCAACATATCAATCACCGTATGCCTTGACCAAAAACAAGCCCACGATCGCCTGCTTGATGCAGAAGGCGAGCGTGGCATGTCATCTCTACTCCGATGGACTCGCCATCGGTCATTGTTGATGGTGCTCAGCAGCCGGCACTGAACGCTGCGACGAAGTCCAGGTAATCAAAGAAGTCGATCGAGGTGTCGCCATTGAAATCGGCGGCAGTTTCGTTGGCACTGAAGGCTGCGACGAAATCCAGATAGTCAAAGAAGTCAATCGAGGTGTCGCCATTGAAGTCGGCCGTGCACTCGGGCGCGAACGAGAGAGAAAGCGTTCCTGTGCCGGTCCAGCCGCCGTATCCACCAACGCGAATGAGGCAATTCTCGCCTTGGGTCACAGGAAATGACATGCGGGCCTGGTAGCCACAGTCGTCATCAGCACACGCGATCGCCTGCCCTTCGCCTGTCGGACAATCCGCGTACGCGGCCATCTTGGAGTCATAATCTGCCCCGCAGGTCGAAACGGTCAGTGTGCCCGTACCGGTGGCGAGATAGGCATACCACATGTCGCCATGAATCTGTTGGTCATTGCAGCAGTAGTTGCAGTTGGGCTCGGCAGGTCCATCTGTGTAGTGCCCGACGGTACTGAAGGGGATCGAACCAGTGGTAACGATGATCGGAGCCGAACACACCTCGCCGAGGATTGGGGTCTCACTGATACTGATGGTGCCTGTGCCTTGTTCACCGTTGTACCCACCCGCTGCGATCAGGAATTGCTGTCCTGGATAGCTCTGGAAGGAGATCGACGACAGCAGACCGCACGCATCATCGTTGTAAGTGATGAGCGCACCTCCACCGGAAGGACAACCTGTCCACGCCGCAAGCGTGGTGTCAAAGTTCGCATTCCCGCAGGTGGTCGCTGTAATAGTGGAATACCCGGTGGCCGTGTAGAGGTACCAGCGATTTGCTCCACTGTTGCAGGTCGAGTTATCGCTGGTGTAGCCAACGTTTGAGAATGCTGTGTCGCCCATCGAGATGGGTAGCGCGGTTGAGCAGTCATCTGCATCACGATTGAACGCGACGTTGAGTTGGAAGGGCCCGGACAGATTCTGGACGTGAGAGACTCGAACGAGGTACTGCCGCCCACCAACCACGGGGAGCGAAAGAGCCGACCCACCGTTACCGCAGGATGGAGAATTATCGTTGCACGCGATCAGATTGCCACCGCTCTCCGGGCAGCCGTCATACACGCCGATGATGGTGTTGTTTGCATTGCACACGCTCAGACCGAGCGTGCCTTCTGAGGGAGCGGTGAATCGATACCACGCGCCCCAAGGCAACGTAAAGGTGTCCGATGTGCAGGAAGCCGGGTACGGAGTTGGTTCCGGACGTGCGAAGATCGTTGTTCCGGAATAGGTGCCCGTGGAAATATCAACCGGTGCGGCGCATGTGTCGTTCGTTGGCCCGTCCATGTAGCGGACTGACACGGTGTGGGGTCCGGGCGTTCCGCCTGGAGCCACTGCCACGCGAATGATGCAGTTGCTGAAATCAGTGATGTTCACCTCGAGTACCCCGCCAAATCCGTTGTTCTGATTCTGGTTCAGAGGCAACCATTGATTCTGCGGTGAAGGTGCCGAGTTGCCCAGACGGTGGACTGAAACCAGGTTGTTGCTGCCGCCTGTCACATCAATACGAATGCGACCAGGACCATCCCAAGGTGTGAAGTTGTAGTAGACATCCTGCGTGCCCAGAGTGCCGCCGGGTTGGAAGGATGCCATTCCATCGGTAGTTGCGCCCACCGTTGTGCCGCTGATGGTCATGCCGTAGGGCATCTGTCCCAGCAGGATTCCTTCAAACCAAGGGTCGTTGGAGGGCGGTTGCGGTGCGCCGATCGTGCGCGTCAGCGTGTACATCTGTGGCATGTCGAACGACGACGATACCGGCTTGACGACCGAGTAGTAGTCGCCTTGTGGCACTTGAGCCGTCACCGTGACCCACTGCCCCGGTGCACCCTGAGAAGAAGCAATGATGTTGCCTGCAGCATTACGAATTTCCAGACGAAGACCGGTCTGAGTCAAGGTATTCACAAAGTTCCCCGAGCCACACGAATCATCACCGTTCTGCTGGCTGGTGTCGTATGAACGTCCAACAGGTCTCGCACTGAATGTCACAGGCATGCTCGCTACGAGCGTCGACTTTGTCCAGTCCTGATCACCCGGGACAACCGATGCTGTCGCAGTGTTGGCAACTTGTCCGTATGAAAAGAACTCCAGGGAAGTGTTCTGCTGAGACTGGAACACCTTCGCCAAGCCTGATGAATTGTCCGGCTCCTGAGCATCTCCGTACAAGGCCTGTAATCCAAGGATGTCATCGTGCTGCAGAACATCAAAGTTCAAGCTGAGCAATGGCTCCATGAGTTTGGTGTGGTTACCCGGACAGGAGTGATCCAATCCCATCGCGTGACACAATTCGTGCGTAAAGACGTTGCGAAAGCAACGAAATGCGTCTGGGAAGCTTCCCCAGTTCTCGGCAATATCCAATTTGACGTCACCATTCTGAGGTGAATACGCATATGCCAGCACCCGACTCGTACCATCAATCGGTCCAGCGCCAATCCGAATATCGCCGCGAACTCAGTTGAATCCATCCCCGCTCGGCCAAGGGGCTCCGTCGTCAGACTCCTGAACAAATCGCGCTCCACATACTTGAGAGATGGCGTCGAAGCACGCCCGAATGTACCCGGTCCAGAGCGCACGATCACCACCGAACTTTGAGTCCATCATTGAGAACAATGAACTCGTGTAGCCGTCAGATAAGCTCGTTCCATCGGGCACAAGGCTGTAAGTCACAACTGCGCCGACATTCGATTGCCAATTCCACGGGACGCCCATGAAGTAGTAGTTCGGAGAGACGTCTCCTGCTGAAAAGTTGCGCAGCTGCCGCCACTGCCTCATCAATTCGGGCGTCAGCACTGTGCCCTCAGCAAAGCATGCTACCGGAAGATCAACTGAGTGAGGACGCCTGATGCCTTCGAGCATCGTCCAGCTTTTCTGAGTGCCGTGGGTGTGCGCACAAGAGCCCGGAGCGACCATGCTCAATTCACGAAACGCAATACCTGATGATTGGCAGCAATCTGAGTGATCGATGCACTGACCGCACGCAACTGCGCTACCGCTCAGTATTGCCAGCACCGCCGCGAGTGTCCTGATCGAGCGTGGCGCGGCGTACTGGGGAGCCACACGGTTCTGACTGCTGTTCCTATTCTGATTCTTCTGAAGCATGAGTTCTCCAATCCTTCAAGCGGGCGGCTGGACTGATGCACGCATTTCCTCGCTGACCATGCTCAAGACACATTGCCTTGACGAACGTGATCACGCCCTACAGGCGGAGCCGAGCTTTGAACTGGATCAGGAATGTGCAGCGCGGCAGGCATTCCAGGAAAAATCAGACAACGGCCACCACCGCAGGAGCTATGGCCCCCCGATTGCATTCGCTAGAAGGCGACTGGTTATTTATCGGACGTTCTGATCCCCGGCGGAGTCACCGGCACTGAGGAGCCAACTGCGCCGGCCTGCTTTGCCCAATCTGCTGACTTTTTGTCGTACCCGCTGCCCGGAGCAACCACATTCCACGCGGCATAGAGATCCGCAATCGCTCGCGATGCGCGACGAGTCTCCACGTGTTCAGGCTTCTTTGCCGCAGCGATAGCAGCATGAGCTTCCAGCAGGTTGTTCTCAGCAGATGAGAAGTCCCCCAGACCGACTGTGGCGCGACCCAATTCCAACAGCAAAAACCCAAGATGAATCGCGTTATTGTCAATCAGTGACGTGCGGGCCACAGGCTCGTCGGTCGAAAGCAGAAGCCGGGCATCTTCAAAGCGCCCAAGCCCATTGAGAATTCGAGCTAACTTGGTTGCGGTGATCAGCGTCACTGGATGCGAGGGCCCGATGGCGCGCCGGCGACGTTCCAAAACATCACGTGCAATCGGCTCGGCCTCCGCAAATCGGTTCTGCGCGATCAGCAACTCGGCAACATCCATCCCCAACAGGAAGGTATTCAAATCGTCCTCGCCCAACGCGCGCCGACTGGTGGCGTACATCTCACGCAGAATGGGTTCGGCCTCTGCGTACTTCTCCTGATCGCTCAGATTGGCACCCAGATTGCCACGGGCTTCGATCGTCATCGGGTGCGAATCGCCAAGTGTCCGCAGCGCCCGTTCCGAAGCATCTCGCAGCAGAACTTCAGCATCGGCCAAGCGACCTGCATCGCGCACTGTGGAGGAAAGATGCAGCATCGCCTTGATCGTCGTCCGATGATCTGGCACCAGCGCCTTCTGACTTCTTTCCATGGAATCACGCAGAAGCTCTTCCGCTTTGGAAATCTGGCCCCGCTCGCGCAGGACCATTGCCACCATCTGCACCGAACTAAGCGTGATGCTGTGACCCTCACCTAACGTCCGACGAGCTTTGTCGAGTCCCTCTCGGTAGAATCTCTCGCATTGCTCAAGATCTCCGAGATACCACATCTGAGTGCCCATGTTGTTGATGGACACGATGGTCTCCAGGTGCTCTTCACCCAACACGCGGCGCTTTCGCTCCAGCACCTCACGAATCAGCGGATCCGCCTCTTTCAATCTTCCCTGGACTTGCAACAGATACCCCATGTTGTTGATCGAGTTGAGTGTTGCAGGATCGTCATTACCCAGAACACGCCTGCGAATCTCAAGTGCCCGAATCGCGAGCGGCATCGCCGCATCACGCATCCCGATCGTGTCGTACACATCCGCAAGAGCGTGACACAACGCCGCATCGATCGCAGGCTGGTCCTTGAACTGTTCGTCGATCGCCTTGATGGCTGGCGAAAGTATGGTGCTATTGATCAGCGACCGTGCCGCGTCTGTGGCGTTCACGTTGCTCCATAGTTTCACGAAAGTCTGAATCTGCGCTTCGCGCTCCTGTTGGGGCACTCCCGCCTTCTCGAGTGCCTGACCAAGTCTGGCTCGCACATCTTCACTGAGCAGCACGCCCGCTTGCGATGGGTCGACCTGCACAATCATCTGTGACTGGAACGCCGAAACCTTCTCAAGTTCATCAGCCCGCTTCTTACTCTCCTGCTCTGCTCGGCGTGCTCGATCACGGTCCAGCTTCGCCGCATCGCGTTCGTCGCGAGCCACTGATGCCTGCCACGCGAATCCTGCCGCTCCGAGCAATAGCCCGCCCGCCGCGATGACCCCGGCGGAGACCAGAATCTGATTACGGCGCACAAATTTTCGCACGCGGTACGCAGCTCCCGGCGGAGCGGCGATCACCGGTTCACCCGAGAGATATCTCGCAATGTCTGCGGCGAGCCCGCTCGGACTGTCGTACCGACGCTGGCGATCCTTTTCGATCGCTTTCATCACGATCCAATCCAATTCACCTCGCACTGTCGCGCAAAGCCGCTGCGGCAGGGTCCTTCGCTGCGAGGCCACGCTCGTCAATTGCTCGATCGAACTCGCCAGCCGAGTCGACGGATTGGGAGGATCGACCTCGCGGATGAGCCGCTGCATCTCCTGATATCCAGCGTTCCTGAGCTCTTTGGCCGTGAATGGTGTACTGCCCGTCAACAGCTCATACAACAGCACGCCCAACGAATAGACATCCGTCCTGGTGTCCAGATCCAGCGACCCCTGTGCCTGCTCCGGACTCATGTATTCCGGTGTTCCGATGAACTGCTGCTGCATCGTCAGGTTGTCTGCCTGCCCAGCCGAGCCCGCCACCGCTTTGGCAATTCCAAAATCGATGATGCGCGCGATCGGCTTTCCTTCCTGCATCGCGACCAGCACATTCGATGGTTTCAGATCCCGATGGATGATTCCTTTGGTGTGAGCGTGCTGCACCGCGCTGCAGATTTGCACGAACAGCTCAAGTCGCCCCTGCACTGAGAGAGCGTGAGCATCCGCAAATGACGCAATCGGCTCCCCTTCCACTAGGTCCATGACCACATACGGCCGCCCGCTATCCGTCGTCCCCGCATCAAGCACGCGAGCGATGTTGGGATGATCCATCAGCGCAAGAGCCTGCCGCTCCTGGTCGAATCGCGCCAGGATTTCTCGCGAGTCCATCCCCGGCTTCAGAACTTTGAGCGCCACCTTGCGGGCGATTGGTTCAGATTGTTCGGCTAGGTACACCGATCCGAACCCACCTTCTCCCAATTGCTTCAGCAGGGAGTATGGTCCAATTCGGGAACCCGACAGATCTGCCCCGTGCCACATCGCTCCGTGCGCCGTCGGGCTTGCGAGAAACTGGTCATCGTCGACTGCCGCCAGCATCGCCTCGATGCGTTGTCGCATTTACGGCTGACCTGCACACTCGCGATCGAGTATTCCACTTCGTTCGCCAGGAGACGCTTCTACCGCCAGCTCGAAAATGCGCCGAAGTGTCTCGTGTTGGCCGTCGCTCATATCCAAACTCCTGCATCCTTCTACACGCGCCCTGACTCGATCGCTTCCTTCAGCCAACCGCGGGCAACTGCCCACGCCCTTTTCACGGTCGGTGTCGAAACGCCGATCGCCTCCGCAGTCTGCTCGATCGTCAAACCTCCGAAATAGCGAAGGCGCACGATCTCAGAGGCAACAGGATCCACGGCTTCCAAGCGCGTAATCGCTTCGTCAAGGATCAGAAATCCAGCCGATTCATCCACTGAATCCAAACACGGCAGTCCCGCCAGCCCCAGCGCGGCACGTCTGGCAAGCTCGGCTTCCACCAGTGGCTTTCCGGCACCCCGATTCGCTGCGGTCCGCGCTCGAGCATGGTCTATCAGGATCCGCCGCATGGCTTGCACCGCCGCGGCATAAAAGTGAGCACGGTTCTGCCAAGGGATCTCTCGGGGCCCGACCAGCTTGACATACGCCTCGTGCACAAGTGCTGTCGCCTGAAGCGTGTGCCCGGCCCTCTCACCATTCAGACACTGCTGTGCTGCTCGCCGAAGTTCGTCATACACCAGCGGCAACAACTGGCCGAGTCGATCCGCCTCTGGCAGATCCTCTTTCAGCAGTATCGTGATCGTGGGGCTCTCGGACCTGTCCATCGCACCGACTTTATCCGATGCCCTTGAACCATGTTCACCAAACCCGATACGCGGCTTTCTCAGAAGGCGGTCTCTGCCACATCTGGCGAATCGCTCTACCAGAATCTGAGTCTGGGAAGATGCCGAGGCAAACTACCTCCCAACCAGCACCACCACATGCACTTCAACGGCCCGCCCCTCCCCCACCGCATCCACCTTCTCGTGGGTCTTCCCCTTCACATTCACGTTGCTCACATCCACACCCAGCACTCGCGCGATGTTCCCTCGCATCGCTTCCTTATGTGGGCTCAGCTTCGGCCGCTCCAGAATCACCGTCGCATCCAAATTCATCACCCGCAACCCCTTCGCCTGCACCCGCTTCACCGCCTCCCTCAAAAACACTTCGCTGTCCTGCGCATCGTGCCGCGGATCGGTATCAGGAAACAACTGCCCGATATCCGGCTCCGCAATCGCCCCCAACAATGCATCCGTCACTGCGTGGTACAACGCATCTCCATCCGAGTGCGCCACCGGGCCACGATCATGCTCAATCCTCACCCCACCCAACACCAAGGGCCGTCCGTTTCCCACGGGTGCCAATGGCTCCAGCCGGTGCAGGTCATACCCATGCCCGATTCTCATCCCATGCGTTTGGCTTTCCATCCCACTCATCGCCACGCACTCCCGGCATCAAGCCGATGCCCATTCCACACTCTGCCGCGCACCCTTTGCGCCACATTTCCACCCCCGCCACGCCACGCGCGTCGAACCACACCCTATCCAGCCCAGTACCGGTGACGATACCCCCCTCTCCGGTCCGATACTCTCCACTCTCACTTCTTTCGGAGACCCCATGTCGCAATCCTCACGCCCCAACTCCCCCCTCTTCAAGTCAGCCATCCTCCTCTGCGCTGCCGCATCACTCCTCTCACTCGGCGGCTGCTGGGCCGCCGGCCTCTCTCAAGGTGGTGATTACGTCTCCAACGACAAATTCGTCTACATCAGCGACTCCAACAGCCCCAAGACCATCACCCTCATCGACACCCGCACGTCGCAGCCCGTCTGGACCGGTGACATCCCCGTCGGCCAGCAGATGGTCGTCAAGTTCCGTCGCGGCTCCCTCTCTGCCCAAGGCGACTCGATGCCCGACACCATGCTCTGGGGCCTCACTCGCGCGCTGGGCTACACAGCCCACAACCTCAACTCCATCCCTTGCCCACCCGCTGCGGCACGCCGCCTGGAGATGTCCGTCCGCCCGACACCCGAAATGCCCACCGCCAACGTCGGTGACCTCACCCCCGCCCCACCCTATGGCGGCGACATGCCCACTCCTCCCAATCGCTCCATCGGCCCCGGTTCTAGTTCAGGTTCTGCACCCGCAAAGGCCACCGCTCCCATCGCGCCTGTCGCACCGGTTGCCCCAGTCGCGCCAGTAGCTCCCGTCGCGCCCGTTGCTCCAGTGGCTCCGGTCGCACCAGTTGCCCCCGCAGCACCCGCAGCCCCCGCGCCTAGCAACGACATGAAGCCCCCGGTCGTGGATCTGCCCGATTCACCGGCCAAAGACGCTGCCAAGGCACCGGCTCCCGCTCCCGTTCCGATTCCCGAACCCAGCAAGTAATCGTGTCGGCTGTACAGATTTGGCCTGCAAAGCCCCCCGGACCCGCGTCGAGGGGGTATCCTGCTGCATCTAGACCGCCCTGTCCATCAGGGACCAAGCAGGATCACCATGATTCCCCACTCCCAATCCGCCCCCCCAGCCACCACCTCGCGGCAGTCGCGCTCGCCCGTCGAAGTGCTGGCACGCGAAGCCACTCCCGCAACGAGCACCACAACCAGCACTACGCCAACGACGCAGCCCACACCTCGTCGCAACTCGGCTCGTGAAAAACTTTTGGCCAGCGCCGCCACGCTCTTCTACGCGCAGGGCATCAACGCCGTCGGCATCGACACCATCATCGCCCACGCCGGTGTCGCCAAGATGTCTCTCTACAACAACTTTGAAAATAAGAACGACCTCATCGCCGAAGTCCTCAAGCGCGAAGACGCGGTGTGGTTCGCCCGCTTCACCAGTTTCATCGAGTCACACGCCGCCGGATCAGCGCGCATCCTCGCCGTCTTTGATTTTCTTGCGCAGGAGTTCGACAGCCCCACATATCGCGGCTGTCTTTTCCAACTCGCCTGCGCCGAACTGCCGGATGCCGCGCATCCGGGCCGCAAGGCCGTGCTCAGTCACAAACACCGATTCCGCCTGACGCTGCAGCGATTGTGCCGCGAAGCCAGTTTGCCGCACGCTGATCGCGTGGCGGACCAGTTGATCCTGCTCACTGATGGCGCAATCGCGTGGCGCGCCATGACGGGCTCGCCGGAACCGATCCGGCGTGCGCGTGAAGTGGCTGAGGCGCTGGTGGGGAAGTGATTGAGATCGCGAACGCCTCACGCTTGTGCCAAGATGCTTTGGGCCCGGAGGGCCGCACGTAACGAGCCCGGGACGTGAGTCCCGGGGAATTGGCAAGTGTTGATGTTGAGCCGCAGCGCGGCGGTACTGGTTATGTGTGCCGCACCTTCGGTGCTTTCAGAATATGAAATGATGTGAACGAAGCACACTTCCCGGGGTTGCCACCCCGGGCTCATGACGAGCGGCCTTTCGGGCCGGAGCGTGTGGTCCGCGATGTCCTGCTCGGCGCAGTCAACGGTGTGACGAGTTTCTGATAGAGATCAAAGAGATATTCGACGCGCTGGCGTTCGCTGGTGAAGGGGGCAGCGCGATAGCACTTATCGACTGCGCGGTCGAGGTCTTTGTGGGCATCGCGGAGGAGTTTGGGCATGGCGAGGGGGTCGTAGAGATCAGCAAGTGTCTGCCCCTTGAACGACTCGCGCGCATCAAGAACGGCGTGCGCTGCGGCAGTGACAGCCGCCTGCTGCTTGTCACCCACATCCTGCGGCCACGGGTAGTTGTTGTAGACCAGTTTATTGGAGTAGCGGAAATCGGATTTGAGCCGCCCGCAGACTTGGCGGACCCACGCCATGTGCATTTCGCTGGTGAGGACGCCGAAGTGGTAAGGCGTGGCGTCGGGAACGACCAAGCAACTGTCACCCGCAAACGTGTCCCGGTCGAGATACCCCATTGGGATGTACTGCCGACGCTCGGAGCTATGCCGGGGAATGAGCAGATAGGGACCGGTGGGAACGAACTCGACGTGGAATCGCGTCGGGGTCTTGCCAAGCTTCCGAGTCGGCTCGCTTTTGCTGGCGGCTCGGAACTTTCTGACAGCCTCGACTCGCTCCATAACGGCGGGCATGTCTCGAAGCTCAGCTGGCTGCGCTTCGCCGAGCCACAGACACCATCGCGGCTCGTTAGAGATGAAGTCGTCGGCACCAAAGAACCGCTTGATGAATCGCTTGCTATCCGGCTCCCGCTTTATGAAGGCATCTCGCTCGAGCATCGTGAACAAGTAGTTACCGTCGTCGATGGGCTTGTTGCCGATTCCCATGTCCGGCGAATCACAAAGGGCAACCGAGCGGTTAGAGACCGCGATGTCGGGTCCGGCAACCAAGTACGGGCTGATGTTGGCCGCCGCGACCGGAAGCGGATCTGCGTCCACCTCCGGATAGTCGTAGATGATCTTTCCCGGGCGGTCGGACACGCCGAACCCGATGATGACGACATGGACGTGGGCCTTGCCGCGTGCCTCGCTCATCCACTGGAAGGTGCGGTGGGCGAAGTGGATCTTGATTCCGCGCTTGAACAACTCTCCCCAGAGCACTCCGACCTGTTCGCCTTGAGTGATGGAGTTGGTCGAGACGAACGCGACACGGATTTCCGAGGCGCGGATGTACGCCGAAGCTACCAAGTACCAGCCGCAGACAAAGTCGATCAGCCCCGAGTTCTTTACTCCCTTTGCTACCGCCTCGAGATCCGCAGACTGTTCATCGGATAGGTGCTTCGCACCCACAAACGGCGGATTTCCCAGCACATAGCTGCACTGCTTGGCAGGCAGCACCGTGTTCCAATCGGTCTGGAGCGCATTGGCATGGGCGATCTTGGCGGATTTCTTCAAGGGCAATCTGCGCACCGGCTGCCCAAAGGCCTCACCCACCTTCTGATTCATCTGATGATCGATGAGCCACATCGCCACTTCGGCGATCCGCGCGGGCCACTCTTCAATCTCGATGCCGTGCATCTGATCGACATCGACTTTCAAGAGTGAATCGAGCAGGAGCCGCGCCGAATCCACCTTGCCACCGTGGATCAGGAGGAGGGTCTGGAGTTCCAATTCGCGGAGTTCCCGGTACGTCACCACGAGGAAGTTGCCGCAACCGCAGGCGGGATCAAGGAATTTCAATGAAGCGAGCTTGTCCTGAAAGGCCTGGAGCTTTTTCTTTTCCTTGCCGCAGGCGGCGAGTTCGGCCTTGAGGTCATCGAGGAAGAGGGAACGGACCAATTTCATGATGTCGCGTTCGCTGGTGTAGTGGGCACCGATCTGGCGGCGTTTCTTGGCGCCGCTCTCCCCCGCCATGATCGACTGGAACAACGAGCCAAAGACGGCCGGGCTGATGCGCGACCAGTTGAATTCGCAGCACTCGATGAGTGCAGAGCGCATCGGCCCATCAAAATCGGCAAAGCCCAGATCCTCTTTGAAGAGTTCACCATTGACGTAGGGGAGGGCTTGGAGTTCTTCGGGAAGTTTGGCGGGGCGGTCGGATTTGTCCTGATCCAGCACCTTGAAGAAGCGTGCGAGTTGGGGGCCAAGGTCGCTGCCATCGGAGCGTGAATTCTTGACCAGGGCCTTGAACTCTTCGTTTTCGAAGATGGCGGTGTCATCGGCAAAGAGGCAGAAGAGGACGCGGACGAGGAAGCGTTCGAGGGCGTGGCCTTTGTAGCCGCCTTTTTCCAAGGCATCGTGGAGTTTGCCCAGAACCTCTACGGCCTCAATGTTGATGGGGTCTTCGGGATCGACGGGCTTGGTGGTGTAGCCCGACAGGAAGCCCAAGTGCTTGATGTTGTCGTGCAGTTTGGCGGTTTTGAAAGACGCGGCCGGGGTGGAGGGGTCATCAGCATCGAGGTCGTAGATGACGATGGTCTGAAAATCGCTGACGACGATGTACTGGGGGATTTCGCTGTCGCGCCCTTCGCGCTGCAAAGACTGGACATAGTCAAAGGCCTGACTGGCGGCTTTGGAAAGGTCCTGACCCCGGCTCTTGTGTTCACCGATCATGATGCCGGAGTAGAAGACATCGATGCGGTCGTGGGCACCTTCGAGGTTTTTGACTTTCTCTTCGAATTAGGCGACCGCGCGGCGCTTGATGCCGAAGACAGCGAAGAGATCGGTCCAGAAGGATTGGGCTTCTGCGCGTTCGCTGCTGACATCCGCCCATTCGGAGGCGAACTTCATGGCGTTGGAGCGGATTTCGGAGAGGGAGAGGCGCATCAGTGCCCGGAGTGTACGGGTTTTGGATGTGAGTGCACGGTTTCTGGATGACCCAGCACCGCCTCATGACCATCTCAACCTGACACCCTGCTGTCACCCCCTCGCGCGCCAAGGGGCCGAAGATGGTTATCACCCAAATTTGATATGTTCCACGCAAAAAGTCAGTGTTCCACGTGGAACACCCCCCCACACCACCCCTCAGTACTCAGTACTCAGAACTCAGAACTTCAAAAAACAAACCGGCGAGCCCAATGGGACTCGCCGGCTGAATCTTACGATCCTGAAAGGAAGCGCTGCCTGAAGCAGTCCTCCGTCGAGGCGCCCGTGCGCGTGACTCAAGGTCACACTATCACTGGCAACGCTCCCCGGTACCACTGGTACCTGAATAAGTCCCTGCGATTGTCACTGGACCACCTCCTTTCATTGCGACGGTCATGGCTTTGCACTCCGTCAGGTTCTCCAGCCGACGCGGGGGACACCGCCGCCGGACTCTTTCCGCCGCGAATCGACATTCGCGGCACACGCCTCACCCGGTCGACTGGGCCCAATCGATTCGGGCAAGGCCAATACACCATACCACATCGGCCAACCCCCGGTTCCACGTGGAACAGGGGTGAAAAGAAAAAAACCCGGCACTTAGGAAACAGTCCCAAGCACCGGGTCTCGTGGGGGTCAAAGGTTGGGCAGGTAGAACGCCAAATGCTGAAATCTGACTCCTGCATTTATCTATCCGCTGACCAAAGCGCGGCGGTTCCGGGTCAACCAAAAAACTTTTCGCCAAAGTGCCGAGATTCACATTTTGACTCGACATCACCCCACCCAGGCCGACAAACCGCGTTTTTGAGGCAATAGCGAGGGTGTGAAGTGGTATTCCGGGGGCCTAACCGACAATCAGGTCCCCATTCAGGCGCGGGCCGGAACCGGCAGTTCAAGCCGTTGCAGCACCATTTTCAGATCGTTCCAGACCTTGGTGCGATTCTCATCCGTGTAGGCCCGCAAGACATACGCCGGGTGGAACGTGGGCATGACGGGGATCAGAACGCCATCGACCGTCTGGTAACTGGTCCACACGCCGCGAAGGCGGCTCATGGTCTGATCCGTTTTGAGCAAGGCCTTGGTCGAGGTAAGGCCGAGGGTCACGATCGCCTCTGGCCGGATCGCGGCGATCTGCCTGGCGATATAGGGCATGCAGATCATGCACTCATCGATCGTCGGCGTGGCGTTGTTGGGAGGACGGGTCTTCAAGATATTGGCGATGTAGACATCGGGGCGCTTGAGCCCCATGCCCACGATCATCTTCTCGAGCAGTTGGCCAGCGCGGCCGACAAAGGGGCGACCGGTCTTATCTTCCTCTTCGCCCGGGGCCTCACCCACGAACATGATCCGCGCGAGGGGATTGCCTTCGCCAAAGACAATGTTATTGAAATGAGTGACGAAGGCACGATGCGGAGCGTCATGTTCGTAGTCGGCGCGGATCTGAGCCAGGTCGCGCTCCACATCTGCCGCGGTGCGCGAGGAGTCACGCTTGACGGCGACTGCTGCAGGACTGGGCGAAGGTGCGGCGTTGACTGCGGGCATGGGCTTGGCCTCAAAGAGAACGCGTGAAGTTGAGGTGGTTTGCGCCTGCAATTGCAGGGGTTTTGGCTCGCGCTGGGGTGTGAGATCGCCGCGAGAATCGCTTTCGATCGCTGTGTCAAATTGTGCATCCTGGCCTGATTCGGTCAGGATCGCCGCGGCCAAATCCAGATCAGATGTCCGATATGAAGGCACAAAATCCGCCCCCATCAGGCGTGACGTTGCCGCGTGCTGAGCCACTATGCGCCGGGCCCGATCAATCACTGACTGCGAAGCCATCCGCTTACCTCACTTGCAGTATCACTTGCCGGTCGCGGGCGGAGTTGCTGGAGCGCTGCCGGGTGTGGTTGCCGGAGTTGTGCCTGGCTTGGGCGCGTTGGGGTCGGCCGGGTTGGCGGGAGCCGTGCCCGGAGTGGTCGTTGGGTTTGTGGTGGGGGGAGTCGTCGGAGCTGGCGTTGTGGGCTTAGCCGCCGGGCCCTCGCGCTCGCGCGTCGTGTTGGTCGACTTGGTGGTGGGGTTCAGAGCCGGGGGACGATTGAGAAAGTCAGAGAAGAAGGCACCAGCCAGAGCGCCAACCACCAAGCCCAGAATCAGGCCGGGGACAAACGCCTTGGCAAAGGATGACTGCGACCCACCAGAACTTTGCTCGCTCATGACTCCACTCCGATCAACGTGAAAAACCGGGAAACGCGACCGCCCAGTGTAGCCGAACCCCGGTGCGGCATGAATTGGCCCGGATTCTTGGCTGCTATCTTCACAATCCGCCTTGCTGGGAACACCTCAGACGCGGCGCCCCAACTTCTTCATACGGTGCATCCAGCGGCCATACTCCAAGGTCGCGTGAATCAACTCGCGTTTGGTCTCCGGATATCCCCGGCCAAAGGCCGTGTGCAAACGCCACTGCCAGTATGCACCCTTGAAGCGAAAGCCGGAGATGAGCCCCAGCCGCAGGAGTTGCCAGAGGCCCCCGACAGTATCGAAGAGCCAGTTCATCGATTGCCCCCAACGGGTTCGATTCGCGGCGGGGCGAAGCCGGGTTCGCTGCTGACTGGTTCGGCGGGCTTACCTGTGGTCGGCTGCGCGGCGTTTGGCTCGATGGCTGGTTGAGAAGTGGTTTCGGTCTGCGTGGGTGAGGCATGTGTTGCAGAAGGAGCGATTGCGTTTGCCGCGCGTTGCTGGATGGCAGCGAGGAGGCGCGATTCCAGAGCGGGGTCGCGTCCGAGTGCCTCGGAAGAGAGGGGTGCCAAACCACGACTGATGAGCTCCGGGTCTTCATAATTCTGTGTACGCCGGATGGTCTTGGTGCTGAGCAAGCGACCTGGCCGGTGAAGACGATCGACCGCAACGATCACGCGGCACTGCATGTCCTGGCCAAAGTTCCGTAGGTCGACCAAGTCGCCACTCGCCTGGTCAGCGGGAGTCAGCGTGGCCTTGCGAGCGTTGATGACAGGGTCTTTGTCTGGTGACCCAGCGGGGACGAACTCGACTCGAACGGTGCGGACTTCCTGATTGATAAGCTCTTCAAGTTCCTGCCGCGTAGTGGATTGCTCTTTATCCCAAGGCGTGATGAGCCCGGCAGTGGGTTTGGCGCGGGTGGTGATGACGCCAGCGCGGGCATCGACACGCTCGATGACGAAGCGATAATCCCGTAGCGTGGCCTTGGCTGCTTCGAATGTGTTGGCGTAGTTGGAAGCGGGGACGGATGATGAAACATCCCTCGGCACGGATGCGCAGCCGCCGAGAAGACAGGCAGTCAGGAAACCCAGAATCACAGCGCATCGGATCATGCGGGCAGTTTA
>JAGWZK010000004.1 GCA_018968885.1 Planctomycetota bacterium
GACGATCGCCGCGTTGCGGCGAATGCAGCACGGCCCTGCAGAGCCAGGACCGTGGCACGTAGCAAGACGCACTGGTTTGCAGAGCCAAACCAGTGGCACGGAGCAAGACGAAATTGATTGCAGAGCCGAATCGGTGGCACGGAGAAGTGCGAACGAATCGTTGTGCGTTGGGATGAATCAGTGTTGATCGGGTTGTGGTTTGTCGTGGAGTGAATCGGAGAGTTTGGAGAGGCGATCGCGTTCGTGATCGAGTTGTGATTTGAGGGTGTGGACGAGTGTGCCGAGGGAGCGGACTTCGGAGGAGAGGTCTTCGATCTGGCGTTCGAGGAAGAGTTGGTGCTCTTCGAGGGATTGGATGCGGGCGTCAGGATCGGGTGAAGAGGACATATAGGGATTGTTGAGGGGTGGGGCCGGAGTTGCGCAGTCAGGTTGCGTCGTTATGCGATGATGCGAAGGTCCTGATCTTTGGGCGTGTGTTTGCGCAGAGCGGCGGCGAGGGAGTTGACGCGGGCGCGGTCGGGGAGGGTTTTGCGTGTGCAGATGCCGATGCGGCGGTAAGGACAGCGGGCATCGAAGTGTCGGAGTTCGACGCGCTCGCGCAGGCCGCGAGGAATGTGGCTGGCGAGTGCGGGGAGGAGGGTGTAGCCCTCACCGGCGGCGACGAGGTATTTGAGGGTTTCGAGACTGGTGGCGACGAGGCGAGGGGAAGGGCTGCCGCGACGTGAGCAGATGGAGAGGGCCTGATCGCGGAGGCAGTGGCCTTCGGAGAGAAGGACCATGTGGCTGGCATCGAGTGCGGCGGGGGAAAGGGGGCGGAGGCGCATGAGATCATGACCTTGAGGCACGAGAAGGCGGAAGGGTTCATCGAAGAGGGGGATGGAAGCGATGGATTCGTGGCGGATGGGGATGGAGAGGAGGGCGGCATCGAGTTCGCCATCCTGGAGTTTGGAGAGGAGGATGGCGGTGGGTTCTTCGCTGATGGTGATGTCGATGCGGGATGCGCCCGCGGCGTTGAGGAGTATGGGGGCGAAGTAAGCACCGAGAGTGGGGATGAGGCCGATCTGCAGTGGGGCAGGGCGGAGGGTTTTGGGGTGTGCCGCGGCGAGGAGGTTGTGGTGATGGTCGAGGGCTGCGCGGAGGAGGGGGAGGAGACGGGCACCGTCGGCGGTGATGAGGAAGCGGCGGGTGGAGCGTTCGAAGAGAGTGACGCCCAGGGCGCGTTCGACCTTGCTGACCTGGGCGGAGAGGGAGGGTTGAGCGATGCCGAGGGATTCGGCCGCGCGGCCGAAGTGCTGCAGGCGGGCGACGAGATCGACGGCTTTGAGATCGCGGAAGGAGAGGTCGAGGGTGTCCATAGGTAAATCCTATCAAAGTGATTGGATATGTCGAATAGAGTGATGAGAGGGAGATCCCTAAGACTTGGGACCTGTGCGAGAGGAAAGTGCTCGGCGGGCCCACTGGAGATTCTTATGGCAAATTCCAATTCTGAGACTAAGTGTCCGGTTCTGACGACGGCCAATGGTGCGCCGATCGGTGTGCAGCAGGCGTTGACGGCGGGGCCGCGGGGGCCTTTGCTGATGCAAGATGTGGCGTTGCTGGAACAGATGCAGCATTTCAACCGGGAGAGGATTCCGGAGCGGGTGGTGCATGCGAAGGGGTCGGGTGCGTATGGGACATTTACGGTCACGAATGATGTGACGGAGTATTCAAGGGCGGCGTTGTTTTCCAAGGTGGGGAAGAAGACTGAGGTGTTTCTGCGATTTTCGACAGTGGCGGGTGAACGCGGCGCGGCGGATGCGGAACGGGATGTGCGCGGGTTTGCCGTGAAGTTCTACACCGAAGAAGGCAACTGGGATCTGGTGGGAAACAACACGCCGGTGTTCTTTGTACGCGATCCGTACAAGTTTCAGAACTTCATCCACACGCAGAAGCGGCATCCGCAGACGAATCTGCGGGATCAGGACATGCAGTGGGACTTCTGGTCGCAGTGCCCGGAATCGCTGCACCAGGTGACGATCCTGTTTTCGGATCGCGGGATTCCCTCGACGTACCGGCACTTGAATGGCTATGGCAGTCACACGTTTTCACTGATCAATGCGGAGGGGGAGCGGGTGTGGTGCAAGTTCCACTTCAAGAGCAAGCAGGGAATCCGGAACATGACGGATGAGGAGTCGGCTGCCGCGATTGGCGGGGATCGTGAGACGCATCAGCGGGATTTGTTCAATGCGATTGCGCGGGGTGAATTTCCCAAGTGGCGCGTGTGTATTCAGGTGATGACGCAGAAGCAGGCGGAGACGTTCCGGTGGAATCCGTTTGATCTGACCAAGGTGTGGCCGCACAAGGAGTTTCCGCTGATTGAAGTGGGGGAGATGGAGCTGAATCGCAATCCAGAGAATTACTTTGCGGAGGTGGAGCAAGCGGCGTTCAAGCCGAGCGCGCTGGTGCCGGGGATCGGATCGAGCCCGGACAAGATGCTGCAGGCGCGGTTGATGTCGTATGCGGATACGCATTTGCACCGGCTGGGGGTGAATCACCATCAGATTCCGGTGAATAAGCCGCGATGCCCGGTGATGAACTACATTCGGGATGGGCAGGGAACGGATGGGTCGTATGGGGCGGCGGCGAATTACTGGCCGAACTCGATTGCGAGCGCGCCCAAGCCCGATGCGAGCTATGCGGATCCGGCGTGGGCGCTGGGGCAGACTGTGGTGGATCGGTTTGACAGCACCGTGGATCATGATGATTTCACGCAGGCGGGGAATCTGTACCGCATGTTTGATGATGGGCATCGGGATCGATTGACGAGGCGGATTGCGGGAGGACTGAAGCAGGCGCGTGCGGAGATTCAGATGCGGCAGTTGTGCCACTTCTATCGAGCGGATGCGGATTATGGAATGAGGATCGCCAAGCACCTTGGCATTGATATCTCAGCGATGGTTCCACCGACTGGAGCTGGGCACAAACCGGTTGCGGCGAGTGTGTGAATGCGCTGAGCAAGGGTACAACTTGGAACTGTGGATGGGCCGGGCGGGCGGGGTGCTCGCTCGGCCTGCCACATTTTCAAGCGTCGTCAGCCGCGGCTGAAATACTCGAATTCGAGAGGTTCGAGTTCGGTGGCGAGCTTGGCGCGTTCTTTGCCCAGCTTGTCGCACTTGCCGGGATCTCGCCAGGTGTCGGCATCGGCAAGGGCCATGTCGATCTCTTTGATGCGGGCTTCGAGCTTGGCGATTTTCTCGACGAGCTGCTCGGTCTTGACCTTGGCGAGTGGGTTGTTGAATGAGTTGGGTTTGGTAGCGGATTTGGTCTGCTCCGCGGCTTGCTTGGCAGCGGCGGCGGCCTGTTGCTGGGCCTGGCGTTGAGCTTCTGCACGCTCACGCTTCTCTTTGGCATCGGCTTCAGCGCGGGCGGCTTCACGCTTGCGCTGGGTGTCTTTCTCTTTCCACTCGGTGTAGGTGCCGACGAAGATTTCGGCGTTGCCTTGGCCATCGAGGATCAGGAGGTGATCGCAGGTGGCATCGATGAGGGCGCGATCGTGGGAGATGAGGATGAGGGTTCCTTCAAAGCCCTGATCATCGTCTTCATCGGGCATGGCGAGGGCGAGTTCGAGGCGTTCGGCGGCGGGGATGTCAAGGTGGTTGGTTGGTTCGTCGAGAACCAAGAGGTTTTTGGCGCTGGCGAGGAGACCGGCGAGGACAGCGCGGGCGCGCTCACCACCGGACATCTGCTTGAGGGGTCGATCCTGATCCTGCCCGGAGAACATGAAGGCACCGGCCAGATCGCGGGCGGCTTGCTCGCTCATTGATGTGCCGGGGACTTCCTTCAGAATGACTTTCTGGAGATATTCAAAGACGGGTAGATCGAGATTGAGATTCTCGTGGGTTTGGGAGAAGTGTCCGACGACGACGTTGGCACCGACTTGGACAACGCCGCTATCTGCGGGTTGTTCTTTGAGGAGAGTGCGGACGAGAGTGGATTTGCCTGCGCCGTTGGGGCCGATGATGCCCCAACGCTCGCCACGGGTGATGGAGACTTCGAGTTCGCGGAAAAGGACCTTGACGGAGCCGTCTTCGGTCGGATAACTCTTGGAGACAGCGCGGCCGGTGAGGACCATGTCGCCACTGCGTGGAGCCTTGGGAAGTTGCAGGCGGAAGGTGGAATGCTCGCTGACGCGCTCGAGAGCGTTCTGCTCTTTGTTGCGTTCGAGCTTGGCGAGGCGACCCATCGCTTGGCGGGCGCGCTGACCGGCCTTGAAGCGGCGGATGTACTCCTCTTCTTTCTTCCAGAAGTCCTGCTGCTTCTCGTACGCGCGATGCTGGGTGAGGCGGCGCTGGGCACGGATCTCGCGGAATGCCTCGTAATTGCCGGGGTAATCGATGAGGCGGCCTTGTTCGACTTCGATGATGCGTTCGACGACATTGTCAAGGAGGTAGCGATCGTGGGAGATGAGAAGGACAGCGCCTTGGAAATCGTGCAGGAACCCTTCGAGCCAGAGGCGGCCATCGATATCCAAGTGGTTGGTGGGTTCGTCGAGCAGCAGGATGTCGGGCTCTTCGAGGAGAAGCTTGGCGAGGGCGAGGCGGCCCTTCTGCCCGCCACTGAGGCCGCGGACGGGAATGTTGAATTGAGCATCGGTGAAGCCCAGGCCGTGGAGTGTGGCATCGATCTTGTGATCGACGGCGTAGCCACCAGCGGCTTCCATGTCGCGTTCGACGCGTTCCTGGAGTTTCATGAGTTTGTCGAGTTCGTCGCCTTGGGCGGTGGCCATCTTTTCATAGATTTCGTCGAGTTGGCGATGAAGGGCGTGGAGGCGTTCGAAGGCGGATTCGGCCGCGCCGCGGAGGGTTTCGGTGGGGTCGAGGACGGGGTCTTGATGCAGGTAGCCGACGCGGCAGCCGCGTTGGAGGAGGACTTCGCCGGTGTCTTGCCTTTGGATACCGGCGAGGATCTTGAGAAGGGTGGATTTGCCCTGCCCGTTGCGGCCGACGATGCCGAACTTGTCGCCGGGTTCGATGGCAATGGAGACACCGTCGAGAATGGTGCGGGTGCCGAAGGAAAGAGTGAGGTTGTTGGCTGCGAGAGTGGGCATGGGGAGTGCCCCATGGTAGTTGCGAAAAGCGCGGTTTTAGCGGAGTTTGGAGCAGGGTTTGTGGCGGAAGCAGGAGGTTTCGTGGTCGTTGACCATGCCGCTGGCTTGCATGAAGGCGTAGCAGATGGTGCTGCCGACGAACTTGAAGCCGAGTTTGGAGAGAAGTTTGCTCATGCGGTCGGAGAGGGGTGTGCGAGGGGGGATGGAGCGGATGTTGGTGATGTGGTTGTTGATGGGTGTGTGATCGACGATGGACCAGAGGGTGTGGGAGAGGGTGGTGCCACTGTCCAGAAGGGCGAGATAGGCGCGGGCGTTGGTGACAGCGGCGTTGACCTTCAGGCGATTGCGGACGATGCCGGGATTGGTGAGGAGCTTTTCGATCTTGGCGGGGGTGTAGCGGGCTATACGGGCGGCATCGAAGTTGTCGAAGGTCTCGCGATAGGACTCACGCTTTTTGAGGATGGTGTGCCAGGAGAGACCGGCTTGGGCGCCTTCGAGGTTGATGAGCTCAAAGAGAGCACGATCATCGCGGAGAGGCACGCCCCACTCGGTGTCGTGGTAGGGGATCTCGATGTCGTGACGGACCCAGGAGCAGCGGTGGGGTGGCGAAGGCTTCATGACGGAACGTAGCAAGTGCCAAGAGGTGTCAAGGTGTCGAGGGAAAGAGGAAGTGGCTGAGTGGCTGAGTGGCAGAGTGGAGGAAGTTGAGGGTGGGTCGCCTAGGATTGGGAGCATTCAGAGTGGCGGGGAAGAATCCTGCCCGGCAACCGAGTATTGGTGGAATTCCGATGCCGCGGTGCCGACTCCTCTCCCCCCGGGCGGTGATGGCCGGGGATTCACGGGAGACATGCGGTTCGGCGGCGTGGCCAGAGGCATGCCGAAACGGACACAAACTCGCCGCGGTGCGGCGAATCCCCGTGAGATTGGAGGATGCTGATGCCCGCTGGCCTCCGGTGTTGGGCTGTGGTGGTTTGTGCACCTTCGCGACGTATTCACCAAGCATCGCACGACGTTTTCGTTTGAGTTCTTTCCACCAAAGACGGAAGGGGCGGCGGCGGAGCTGTTTGAGTCGCTGCGCGCGTTGGAGCCCTTGAAGCCGACGTTTGTGAGCGTGACGTATGGAGCGGGTGGATCGACGCGGCAGATGACGCATGAATTGGTGGAGCGGGTGAAGACGGAGACGAAGCTGGACCCGATGGCGCATCTGACGGGAGTGGGGCATACTGAGCAAGAGATCGAAGCGATTCTGATGCGGTATGCGAAGGCGGGGGTGTCGAATATATTGGCGTTGAGGGGAGATCCGCCAAAAGGCGAGGTATCAGGCATCAGGCATCAGGCATCAGGGGAGAGCCGAGGGCAGGGGGAGTTTGCGTATGCCGCGAACCTGGTGAAGTTCATCAAGGGCTTCAATGAAAGAAATCGCGGCGTGCATCGCGACCCGCGCGGGTTTGGGATTGCGGTGGCGGGGTATCCGGAGGGGCATCCGGGGACGCCGAACCGGCTGCTGGAGATGGAGTATCTGAAGGCGAAGGTGGATGCGGGGGCGGATGCGATCGTGACGCAGTTGTTCTTTGACAATCGGGACTTTCTGGATTTCCGCGATCGGTGCAGGTTGAGTGGGTTGAAAGTGCCGATCGTGGCGGGGATCATGCCGATCACGAGCATCGCGGGATTGAAGCGGATTCTGGAATTGGCGGCAGGGGCGCGAGCACCGGCAGCGTTGTTGCGGGCCTTGGGGCGGGCGGAACATAATCCTGAGTCGGTGCGGCGCGTGGGGGTGCACTGGGCGACGGAGCAGTGCAGAGATCTGTTGGATCATGGTGTGGAGGGGATACACCTTTATACATTGAACAAATCCACGGCGACGCGTGAGATTTATGCGACGCTGGGGGTTGAGGATTCGCTGGGGATGACGGTTTAGCGTGAGGAGAGATAGTGGGGTGAGGGGTGAGGGGTGCGGGGCACAGTCGAAAGTTGTGTTGTGATCGCCTTTATTCAGGCGATGGTGTTTGCGCGAGAACGCCGTGTTGAGTGTTGCGGAAATCGTCAACCCATGTTCATGGGTGGAAAGGGCAAGAGATCGAAGATAGGTTACGGGGGGACCACTCAACAGACGTTTCACGTTTGTCCTTTCATGGCAACCAACACGCGCCCGTTTCACGGGCGAAGAGTTGTGTAGGGCGAGCAGGTGGAATGACGTGTCGTTGAGGCAGACAGATGCAGAAACCGCATTGTCACGCCCCTGTCACTGCGATTTTGAGGGGGGAACCGCGATCAGGATCGCGGGTATTCTGTATGAGCCTTTGCCGAGGGCCGCAATGACGCGTGCCGCGGCGGGCTTGGAGAATCCTTATGAATGCCGCGCTGCGCTCAATGTCGATGATGAAGAGTTCGCTTGCGATCGTGATGATCGCGGGAAGTGTGGCGACGTGGACACCTGCGGCGCTGGCACAGGGGGGGGCGCAAGCGGCAAACAAGGGCGCGGATGCGGGTAAAGAGATGCAGGATGCGGTGCCGCTGCGTCGGCTGACGCTGTACCGCTCGGGTGTGGGGTCGTTTCAGCGCAATGGGCGCGTGGATGGCGATGCCAAGGTGCAGTTGAAATTCAACACCGACACGATCAATGACATTCTGAAGTCGATGGTGATTCTGGATAAGGGTGGCGGCGTGATCGAGGGGGCCTCGTACGGCAGCAAGGATCCGCTGGAGCGGCGGCTGGCTTCGTTTGCGATCAATGTTGCGGATAACCCGTCGATGGCTCAACTGGTGGATCGCTTGCGCGGTTCGGCGGCGACGCTGACGACGAGTGAGGGGCCGATCGCGGGGACAATATTGAGCGTGGAGAACAAGCCCGAGGCGAGCCCAGATGGGAAGGGAGTTGTCAATCAGGCATATGTGAACCTGATCGCGGCGAGCGGGGTGCGGTCGATCAAGCTCGCGGGCGTGCAGTCATTCAGTATTGCCGATCCGCATTTGGCTTCGGAGTTGAATAAGGCGCTGGCCGCGCTGGCGGAATATCGGGAGGAGCGGAGCAAGACGGTGGAGGTGGGGTTCCGCGGCACGGGTTCGCGCGAAGTGGTGATCTCGTACGTGCATGAACTGCCGATCTGGAAGGCGTCGTATCGATTGGTGCTGCCGGATGGGGCGCAGGCCAAATCGAGCGATGAGGCCAAGACGGCGGGATCGAGCGTGATGCAGGGGTGGGCGATCGTGGAGAACACGACGGATGAGGATTGGAACCAGATTTCGCTGTCCTTGGTGAGCGGTCGGCCTGTGAGTTTCAAGATGGATTTGTATGAGCCCTTGTATCTGGCGCGGCCGACGGTGCCGGTGCCGACGATTCCGGGTGTGATGCCGCGGATGTACGCGGGGGCGAGTGTGGATCAATTCGGATCGATTGGTATCGCCAACGGTTCGTTGGCCGAAGCGGGCACTGGTGGTGAGAAGCGGAAGGAGTCGATGGGGCGCAGTAAGGCGGGTGCGCCTGCGCCGGCGATGCGTGCCGCGCCGGGGAGCCCGGGCGGGGTATCGGATTCGATGGCGAGGTTTGAGTCGGCCGACCCGATGAGTGCGGGGGACATGGCGGGGTATGCCGCGAGGGCGCAGGCGAATGTGGTGGAGGCGGGGGAAGTTTTTCAGTTTGAGTTGGAATCGCCGGTGACGATTCAGCGGCAGCGTTCGGCGATGTTGCCGATCATCGCGAGCGGGATTGATGCGCAGCGTGTGAGCATCTATAACCGGATGGATGGGAGTGAGCATCCGATGCGGGGGATCGAGTTGACGAACTCGACGGCGTTGCAGCTGTTGCCCGGGCCGGTGAGTGTGTTTGATGCGGGTGTGTATGCGGGCGATGCGCAGATCGGGCATGTTGCGCCGAAGGACAAGAGATTGCTGGCGTATGCGGTGGACCTGGATGTGGTGAGCCAGACGAAGGAAGAGGGAGCGAACACGATTCGCAAGGTGCGGATTGTGTCGGGTGTGCTGGAGCAGACGAGCACGTACCGGCGGACGATCACGTATCAATTTGCGAACAAGGATGCGAAGCGGGCCCGGACGATTTTGATCGAGCACCCCAAGGATGGCATGGCGACGTTGGTGGAGCCTAGCAAGCCCAGAGAAGAGACGCCGGGGCTGTACCGCTTTGGGTTGGATGTGGATGCGGGGAAGGCGGGTGAAGTGAAGGTGGTGCAGGAGCAGGTGCAGAGCCAGACGTTTGAGCTCTTGAGCTTTGATGCGCGGACGCTGGCGGCATATTCGACGGATGGGAAGGCGAGTAAGGCGGTGGTGGATGCGTTCCGCGAGGCAGCGCGGCGGCGGCAACTGGTGCTGGATGCGCAGAGGAAGGTGGGGGAATTGGATAAGGAGCGCGCGTCGATCGATGCAGATCAGGGGAGGTTGCGGCAGAACATGAGCACGATTGATCGCAACAGCGAGTTGTACGGCAGGTACATGAAGAAACTGAGCGAACAGGAAACGCGACTGGAGAAACTGGGCGAAGAACTCACCAGCGCGCGGGCGGAAACAACGCGGCTGGAGGGGGAGTTGAATCAGTATGTGTCGACGTTGAATGTGGAGTAGACGCAAGGCACCGGGCATCAGGCACCAGAGAAGCAGATTCAAAGAACCGAGAACCCCGGACGCCAGTTCGGGGTTTTATTGTCGTTCGGTATTCAGGGAGACCTAGAAGGAGAAATTGGCGTTGGGATCGGTGGTGCCGAGATTTCCTGAATAGGTGTTTCCCGCGACGGGTGCGGCGTTGGTCGTTGTGCTGACAATGGGTGCGAGAGCATTGCCTGCGGCGATCTCCCAGTTCATCGCGTTGTCGGAGCAGGTGTTTCGGATGATGATGGTTCCGGTCGAGTTGACAGCGATGCCTCGCGAGTTGTCGGTGCAGTTGTTTGCTTCGATGCGACTGTTAGAGCCGGCGAGAATGCCGAACCCATTAGAGTGATAGCTGCAACTATTGCCGATGATTTTACACCGGTTGGATGCTGAAATACCGTGATCCTAGTTTGCGTACAACGTGCAATCGATCACTGAGCCGCCGATGCCGATCATGATGCCGTTCTGGACGTTGCCGTACGCGGTGCATCCGGCAATGGCGCCTCCGATATTGACCCAGATGCCAGAGAGGTTGTTGAAGTTTGCAGTGCACTGCTGCACGTTGCTGCCAATCGTTGCGCGGATTCCGTACAAGCTGTTGTTGGAAGATGAGCAGTTGCGCAGCGTGCAAGAGCTTTCGGTGGTGAATCCTGAACCGCCATTGAGGTACGCTGAACAGTCGCTGATCACGCAGATCGAACCTGCCACAAAGCCGTTTGCCGTGTTGCTTCCCGAAGACGAGCCGATGATCACGCACCCCGCTTCGCACACGATGCCACTGCCGGTGTTGTATGTTGCGGTGCAATCGCGGATGGTGCCACCGCGTCCGATTTGAATGCCATGAACGCCATTTCCGCTCGAGTGAACATCGATGATCTGGCTGTTGGTGCTGAGAGAAGAGAAGAGGTCGATGCCGGTGACGGTCCAACCGCTGACAGCCCCATTGCGTATGACAATATTCCGCAGGACCGAGACTGAAGTGCTGATGCCGTTGAGTGAGTTGGCAGTGCCGATCACAGCAAAGCCGCCGAGATCGATGGAAACGTTGCTGGCGGCGATTTAAATGCCAGATTTATTGGCGACACCATCGATGTTTGCGGTGAGGTAGTAGGAGCCGGGCTGGGTGATCTTGTAGAGGGAGTCGAAGTCGCCGGGGGTGTTGGTGGCGTTGATGGCGATGCGAGGCTCGATTTCGGTGAGGGTTTTGTGGGTGCTGGTGATGGGGCCGGGGGGCGGGTTGAGGGGGCCGGCGTGCAGCAAAGAGGCGAGCAGAGTGGTGAAAACAGCCGGAATGATGAAGCGGGAACGGATGATGACCTCCTGAGTCCAAGACAAAGTAGCAGCAGGGTCAAGGGTGGACTGCCTGTCGGGATCGGCCTAAAGAAGGTGGTGGTGAGGTGTACGTGAGGGGTGTAAGCCACTAGAATCGGCCCGCTGGAAATTGCCCGAACGGATACCCCTGAGAGCCCCTCATGCAGTTCAACGCCAAGGACTTCAATCCTCACCTTGATGGCCCGATTCTGACCAAGCGGATTCCGTGCTGGCCGTATGCCGATCCGAAGGGACGGCATGTGGTGCATCTGGATGAGTATCTGAAGACGGGTGGATACAACGGGCTGCGGAAGGCCCTGACCATGACGCCGGAGGCAGTGGTTGAGGAAGTGAAGAAATCGAACTTGCGCGGCCGCGGCGGCGCGGGGTTCCCTACCGGGTTGAAGTGGACGTTCCTTCCCAAGGTTGATGAAGGAAAGGACCCGGGGATGCGGTATCTGGCGATCAACGCCGATGAATCTGAGCCGGGGACCTTTAAGGACCGGCTGCTGATGGATTTTGATCCGCACTTGCTGCTCGAAGGGATCGCGGCGGCGTGTTATGCCTGCCGCTTGAAGCGGGCGTACATCTTCATCCGTGGCGAGTATCACCATCAGGCGTATGTTTTGGAAGAAGCGCTGAAAGAGGCGTATGCGCACGGTGTGTTTGGCAGCAAGGGGCTGTTGAACGGGACGCAGACCGCGGGGGGCGGCACTTGGGCTGTGGAGTGCTACGTGCATCGCGGTGCGGGCGCGTATATCTGTGGTGAAGAGACTGCGTTGCTGGAGGCCTTGGAAGGCAAGCGCGGCTGGCCACGGATCAAGCCGCCATTCCCGGCGGTGAAGGGCTTGTTTGGCAAGCCGACGATCATCAACAACGTGGAGACGCTGTGCCACGTGCCGAGCATTGTGGAATTCGGAGCGGATTGGTTTAGCAAGCAGGGTCGAGCGAGCACGCTGGGCGCGGGTGCGCCACCATCTTTTGGAACCAAGTTGATGGGTGTGAGCGGACACGTGGCGCGGCCGGGCACGTTTGAACTGGAGCTGGGTATTTCCCTCCGCAAGATCGTCGAAGATCTCTGCGGCGGCATGAGGAATGGGAAGAAGTTCAAGGCGGCGATTCCGGGCGGCGTGTCGATGGGCATTTTGAGCACGGATCAATTTGATGCGGAGATGGATTTTGACATCGGCCGCAAGTGCAACGTGCTGGGATTGGGTACGGCGTGTCCGACGGTGTTTGATGAAGACACAGACATGGTGATGGTGGCGAGGAATATCGCCCGGTTCTTCAAGCATGAGAGCTGCGGGCAGTGCACACCGTGCCGCGAAGGCTCGGGGTGGTTGTATCAATTGATGACGAAGGTGGAAGAGGGCAACGGAAAGACCAAGGACCTGGATCTGGCACTTGAGATCGCGACGAGCATGGGCAGCATGCCGGGGACGACGATCTGCGGCCTGGCAGATGGCAACAACTGGGCGGTGCGGACGATCATGAACAAGTTCTGGGGCGAGTTTGAGGCGAGGGTGAAGCCCAGTTATGTGCCGGTGAAGATGACGATCGGGGCGGGAGCTAGATGAGGTGCTGATGCACCTCAAAATGGCCAAATTGGCAAATGTCCAAATTGCCAAATGAGAGAGAATGCACACCGCCCAGTAAGGCGGTGCCACAGATGTGGTCAGATATTGAGGTGCGTGTGAAGAAGTCGAACCTGTTGTCTGCTCGGTTGAACCAGCACCTTGGCCGAGTGATGGCTGTTGCTTGTGCCGCGTGTGTGGCTGGAGTGGCCTTGGTGGGCTGCGAAAAGCCCGCAGAGACCGCGAATGCGCCGGAGAAACCTCGTCCTCGGATTGCCATGCCTGAGAAAAAGTTTGACCCAAAGGCCAAGAGTGGACCAACTCCGGTGATTGACGCGCTCGCCGCGATGTATGCCAAGGTGTCCAAAGAGCAGCCAATGGATTTGCTCTACATGAAGCCCAACGCGGTGGGGCTTGAGTTTGATAAGAGTGCAGAACCCACGGCCAAGGAGACTGTGAGCGCGTGGCTGTTGTTGCGCAAGGAGACGCTGGACGAGTTCGCAGCGCTCTCGAATCAAAAGATGGAAGAGGTGCCGCAGATTGACATGAGTGGATGGGATGGTCACTTGAAGCATCCCAAGGCGCAGGTGCAGAACATGACCAACCTGATGCTGGCGGATGCGGCGCGGCTGGTGGATGCCAAGGATTATCAGGGAGCGGTAAGCCGTTACGCGGCGGTGATGAGATGGGGACGGCAGTTTGTGAATCAGGAAGACCCGATGATGCGGTCGACGGGTGTGGTTTTGGCGTCGCGGGCCTGCCGCGGGTTGAGTGCTTTGGGGGCGCAGACGGATCTGTCGGGGGTGGACGGGAAAGAGGTGGCGGCGGCGATTGCGGCGTTTGATATCAATGACCCGGCGCGGCAGTTGAAGCATGTGGCGGAAGAAACGCGGGCGGGGATTGCGTATCTGCGTGAGCAATTCAAGGGTGCGGACGCGGCGGAGAAGTATGCGCAGTATTTGGAAGAAGTCGGAACGGAGGCGATTGATGTCAAGGCACTTCCTGCGGGAATGAGTGCGGAGTTCACATCGATTATCAACCTTTTGCCGCAGAAGTCGTTTGCGGAAGATGCGCGGAAGATGTCGGCAGCGCAGGTGAGCAAGGCGATTGATGGCGCGGCGGCACTGGTTGATCCGGTCGTGGCTGCGCTTGAGAAGAATGATGCAGCGGCGATGAAGACGCTGATGGAGCAGGTGAAGTCGGACCCGACACAGATGTCGCGGGTGGCGCTGGGCGGTTTGGGGACGATCTTGCCAAGCCGGGCGTTGGCTCAGGATGCTTTGGCCAAGGCCAAGGCAGCGACGGACAAGATGAAGAAGTGAGACGTCTTGGAGTCAAGGCGGCTCTGTCGAGATCGATCAATCCGCATACACGCTGTTCGCCTTCATCGTCCGAACCTTTGTTCCATCAAAACAGGTGTATTCGTACCCCGGGTGAATGGATGCTGCGCCGATGAGGCCATCTTTGCGGATGGCGTACATGGTGACGTTGAATGAAGGGCGGCCTTTGGCATCGCGAAGGCGCGGTTCGGCGCGATCGGCAATGAGGCGGAGAACGTGGAGGCAGGCCTGTTCGGGGCTATCGCCGGATTCCATGCGCGAGACGGCGTGAAACCCGCCGCAGGATTGCATGACGGCTTCGCCTCGACCGGTGGCACCGGCGGAGCCGATGGCGTTGTTCACGTAGATGCCGCCGCCGATGATGGGAGTGTCGCCGACGCGGCCGGCGATTTTGTAGGAAAGGCCACTGGTGCTGGTGAGTGCGAAGAGATCGCCGGAGAGATCGAGTCCGCCCATGTAGATCGTGCCGTAGGTGAAGGGGATGTTGGGCGCGGCGTTGGAGGTGTTGGGAGAGGGAATCGAGGCGGCGGCAGGGTGACCGGCCTCGGTCTCGGTGGGGCCGCCCTCTTTGCCTGCCCACTTGGCGCGGCCGAAATCGCTTGCGCGTTCGCCGGGGGCCAGCCACCCATCGCGAGGTGAGAGATTGGCTTTCCAATCGAGCCAGGCCTGACGACCCTTGGGGGTGAGGAGCTCTTCGTGCGGATAGCCGAGCATGTGTGCAAAGCGAGTGGCACCATCGCCAACGAGCAGGGTGTGATCGGTTCGCTGCATGACCTCGTAGGCGATGGATGCGGCGTGGCGTATGTTGCGGAGCCCAGCGACAGCGCCGGCACGGTGAGTGCGGCCGTCCATGACGGCGGCATCGAGTTCGACGATGCCATCTTCGTTGGGGAGGCCACCAAAGCCGACGGACATTTCTTCGGGATCATCTTCGACGATCTTCACACCCTGGACCATGGAGGCGAGCAGGGGGTGACCAGCGCGGTGGAGCTCGACGGCGCGGGCGATGGCGTGGGCACCATTCCAGGAGGAAATGAGACGAAGAGGGCTGGGATGATCCATGCCCTCATCGTTGGCTTGAGATTTCAGACGGGAAGATCAGTGGCCCGAGGAGTCGATGGAGTGATCTTCGTGCCCGGAGTGAGTGGTGCTGGCACTTGCAGTGGCAGCGGGTTTGGCTTCGACGTTGGTCGCCACCGCGCCGGACTTGTTGGCGAGCGATGCGAGGAGTTCATTCTGCCAGGGGTGTTCGCCCAGGAACTCGACCTTGCCAGTCGTGATGTCATACACAGCGCCGACGACCTTGAGCTTGCCACTGGCCGCGAGCTCACGCACGGGCTGGCTGGATTTGTAAAGATCAAAGACGGATTGCCAGACATTCTCATTGATCGCAAACGAGGTGAGTGTGGCGTCATCCGCATTGGGATTGGCTCGGCGGGCACGCTCGACTGCGGGCTGGATGTTGCTGACGAGCTTGGCGACAAAGCCGTGAACGGGGGCGTTGGTCGCGGCAGCGGCGACAGCGCCGCACTTGGTGTGCCCCATGACAACGAGCAGGGGCGTCTTGAGATGCTCGACGCCGTATTCGATGGTGCCGGTTTCGCTGCCACCGGCGACATTGCCAGCAACGCGGATGACGAAGGCATCGCCCACGCCGCGATCAAAGACACGCTCGACAGGGATACGCGAATCGGCGCAGGTGAGGATGGTGACCATCGGGCGCTGGCCGGAAGCGACTTCTTCGCGGCGGGCGTTGTCGGTGTTGGGGGCATGGGGCTTGTTATTCACCCAGCGAGCGTTGCCTTCGGTGAGGAGGGAGAGGGCCTCGGCGGCATCTGGCGAGGTCTCTTCGGAAGCGTTGTTGGTCTTTGAGGCAGATGGTGCGGGCTTGTGGGCATTGCCGTGGTCGTCGGCATCGTTGCCGGGCTTGTCATCTTCGTGCTCATCCGAAGGAGCGGCGTGCGCATCTGACTTGGTAGGCACTTTGGTGGTCGACTTGCTCGCTGTCTTGCTTCTGCTGTGAGTGGCCGAGGTTGAGCTGGCATTGGCTGGTGTGATCTTGGAGTTGTTGACGGCTGGGGATTTTTTGGCTGGCGAGGTCTTTCCAGTGGCGGTGGCTGGGGCGTGGCTGGGAGCTGCGTCATGCGGATCCCTCTCGGTAGAGATAGAAACGGCTGCAGCAGATCCGGCAATAACTACGAGAACGAGAGCGGCGGGAAGCGGGCGAAAACGCATGAGAAGCTCCAGTATGGTGCAGATCAGACGAACGGAGCGTGCGGCACATGCCGCGGAGGTTGTCCGAGAATGTCGGACTTGGAGTTGCTCCAACACAGAGTGATCGACCTGCGACGAGCCACAGGCGCGGTGTGTGGCGGGATGTCAGGTCATGCGCGCGAACATGTATCGCAGATTGCATGCACTCACCCAGTCAGGGGGTGCGGTGAGGACGATCACTTGACGTTGGGATCGACAATCCAGACCAGCGCAGGCGGAGTGTCTTTTGCGATGCGAATCACTCCGGCATCAGAATCGCCATCGTCGTAGCGAGCATCGAAGGCCTGCCACCGCTCCACCCATGTGTCCAGCTCAGATGCGGCCATACCCAGACAGACTCCACAATCAGGATGATGCAGAAATACCCATCGTTCTCCTAACGGGGGACGCGATGACCACGTCGTCTGAGTGATGGAATCGTTCATCGCAGTATCTGTCTTACCGCTGGTGTTCTGAACCGGCCAATCACCGTGTTGCTGGTAGTAGACTTCGTAGGCCATGGAGAGATCACGAAATGTCGCGAGCGCGGCGGTTTGTGAGGTTTTGGTGCTGGCACTGGAAAATCGCGGGGCGGCGATCGCGGCGATGATTCCGATAATCACCACAACGATCACGAGTTCAATAAGTGAGAATCCGACTCGCCGCGATGTGGCGTGAGAGCGCACAATGGGACATCGGCAGGGGAAAGGACCGACTTCAAAGAGCGAAAATGAGGGGAGAGCACAGACCGGCAGGCCACAGCACTCCGACCGAGAGACCGCAGCGACCGAAGACCATCAATCCCCCTGATCGAGAACAGCCATGAAGGCTTCCTGCGGAATCTGCACGCTGCCGACGTTCTTCATGCGCTTCTTGCCCTCTTTCTGCTTTTCGAGGAGCTTGCGCTTGCGTGAGACGTCGCCGCCGTAGCACTTGGCCAAAACGTCCTTGCGGAAGGCCTTGATGGTTTCGCGGGCGATGATCTTGCCGCCAATGGCCGCCTGCAGGGGGATCTCGAACTGGTGGCGGGGGATCTGGTCCTTGAGGCGCTTGATGAGACCGCGGCCGCGTTGCTCGGCACGCTCGCGGTGAACGATGCAGGCGAGGGCTTCAACGGGATCACCGTTGATGAGAATGTCCATCTTGACGAGGTTGTCGGGGCGGTAGGCGATGACATCGTAATCCATGGTGCCGTAGCCGCTGGTCATGGATTTCATCTTGTCGAAGAAGTCGTAAATGATTTCGGCGAGGGGGATTTCGAAAATGATCATCTCGCGGCTGGCAGAGACGTATTGCTGACTCTTGTACACGCCGCGACGATCGAGGCAGAGCTGCATCACCGCGCCGATGTATTCCTTCGGGATGAGGATCTCGACTTTGCAGAGGGGCTCGCGAATCTCCTCGATGATGCCCATGTCGGGGAGGTCGCCGGGGTTGTGCACTTCGAGAAGTTGCATGCCCTCGGGAGGCGCGACGAAGTGGATGTTGAGGGGATCGACGGGGCGGATGACCTGGCTGTTGGAGCCGGTGATGGCTTTGTCGTTTCGCACCAGCACGTGATACGAAACGGTGGGGGCAGTTTGGACGATCTGTACGCCGCCTTCGCGTTCGAGGCGTTCCTGCACGATGTCCATGTGCAGAAGGCCAAGGAAGCCGCAACGGAAGCCGAAACCGAGGGCTTCGGAGTGCACGGGCTGAAAGGTGAAAGAGGAGTCGTTGAGAGAGAGGCGCTCCATCGCTTCGCGAAGTTCTTCGAAATCGGATCCCTTGCCATCCTCGCTGGTGGCAGGGTAGAAATCGCAGAAGACCATCTGCCGCGGTGGCTGATATCCGGTGAGGGCTTCGGTCGCGGGATCGCGTTCGAGGGTGATGGTGTCGCCGATGCGGACGTCTTTGAGGGAGCGAATGGCGGCGACCATGTAGCCGGTTTCGCCGACGGTGACCATGCCACCTTCGACGCGATAGGGCTTGGGGTTCATCTTGCCGATCTCGGTCACTTGGAAAGAGCGGCCGATTCCCATCATGCGAATCTTGTCGCCGACGCGGAGTTCGCCATCCATGACTCGGAAGTAGACGACCACGCCTCGGTAGTCGTCGTAGATGGCATCGAAGATGAGGGCGCGGAGCTGAGTGGTGATCGGGGCGCGAGGCGGGGGCATCTTGTCGCAGATCGCGGCAAGAAGTTCGGCGATGCCCTGGCCAGTTTTGGCTGAAACGAGGATGCAGTCCTTAGCGGGGATGCCAAGGACTTGCTCAATTTCTTCGGCGACTTCGGCGGGACGCGCGGAAGGAAGGTCGATCTTGTTGATGACGGGGACGATCTCTAGATTCTCGTTGATCGCCAGATACGCGTTGACGAGGGTCTGGGCCTGGACGCCCTGGGTGGAGTCGACGACGAGGATGGCACCTTCACACGCCTTCAGGGCGCGGCTGACTTCATAGTTGAAGTCGACGTGACCGGGGGTGTCGATGAAGTTGAGCATGTAGAGGTTGGCGCCGTGGGTGGCGATGTCGGCACCGCCACTGCCCTTGGCATCGCCCTGAGCGGCGTCCTGTTCGAGTTCGTCTGATTTTTCGCCGGGTGTGTGGTGGTGAAAGACGGTGACGGCGGAGGCCTTGATGGTGATGCCGCGTTCGCGCTCGATGTCCATCGAGTCGAGCATCTGCTCGCGGGCCTCGCGTTCGGAGACGGCGTTGGTGGCCTGGAGGAGGCGGTCGGCGAGGGTGGACTTGCCATGATCGATGTGGGCGATGATGGAGAAGTTGCGAATGAACTCGCGGCCGGGTTTAGAGTGCTTCAGATCGGGCATGGTGTCAATTCTGGAAAAAACCGTGGTTTGCAGGATGGTAGGGGCGTGCGGAGCGGGTGGCATCGGTGCTGACACGGCAAAAACACACACGCCCGGCGTGAACCGGGCGTGTGGAAGAATCAGCTTGCGGACCCGAATGGGGCCACAGCGTCAGAATCAGCGGCGGCGACGGAGAGCAGCCAAGCCGGCGATGCCAGCGACGGCAGCCGAGCCGGGGGTGGGGACGCCACCGAAGATCATGTCGTCAAAGCCGATGCGGTCGGCAGCGCCGGCGAAGACCACCGAGCGGGCGACCTGATTGCCGATGTTCACTGAAGCAATATCCCAGCGATTGAAGGTGCCGTTGGGATCGCCACCGTTGGCATCGGAACCCAGAGCGAACATGGTGGTGGTACCGAGGAGGTTGCCGGTGCCGTCGATGCCGTCGTACACAAAGAGAGTGCCGGGATCGGAGACTGTGGTGTAGTAGGTGGCAAAGCCGGTGGTGAAGCCGGTGGGGACGTTCATGATCGTGGAGTTGCCGCTGACGAAGAACATGATGTTGCTGGCGCTGGGCTCATTGGCAAAGTTGCCGGTGCCGCCCGCATCCAAGTCGCGGATGGCGAGGGCGTTGGAGCCGCCGCCAGTGAAGAAGACGCCCTGACCGGCGTAGTAGTTGCCGATGGCGGTCACGGGGCCATTGGTGATTCCCTCGAAATCGAGGAAGATCTGAGCGGACGCGGCCGAAGCCACACCAGCAACTGCGAAAAGTGCAAGAACGTTCTTCATATCCCTCTCCTTAATAGTGCGAAACAAACCAAGTTGCGAAGGAACCCCCCCGCAACACTCTTACCATAACGATAAAGAAGAGTTTTGCCACCCAAATTCAAGAAAAATAATAGAAAAAGCTCTCATCTGAATGGGAGCTTTACACGCAAATTGGTTATGGGGCTATGATGCGAGCACGGTCGTTGTGCGAGCCGCGTTGGAGCCCTCAGCGGGAAAGGGTAAAAGGGCGAGAATCAGGCCTTCACGCCGACCACATCGAAGACAGTGGGTGTGAGCAGGAACGAGTTGGAGTCGGCTGAGGCACGAGCCCACTCTTCTTTAAATGCCGCCATGTCGTCAGCCGACAGGAAACCGCCGGCGACAAGCTTGGGGACGTAATTGCGGAAGAAGGTTTCCGGCCAATGCCAGAGGGACTGGCCGGGGCGAGCGACGCGTTCGCGAGATTCCATGTGCTCCACCTTCAGCCCGTACTGGCGGAAGATTTCGGGGAGACGGGCGACGATATCTGGATCGCCACCACGGGCACGCCACGATGCGGCGACTGCCTGCACTACTTTGGTGAAAATGGGGCGACGAGGTGCCAGCGTCATGGCCTCGTAGTTGAAGTAATCCTGCACGATCAGTCGGCCACCGGGCTTCAAAAGTGAGGCGACGGCGGAGATGACCTTCTCGGGTTCGGGCACAAAGCACAGCAGCCAGCGGGCGTACACCGCATCCACATGCCCTTTGAAATCACCCATCAACGTGGCGGATTCCTCGGCATTGCCGAGAATGCGGGTGATGTTACTGAGCTTGCGGGCTTTGGCATCGTCATTGAGGAGCTTGAGGAAAACCGCGGATTCGTCAAGCGCTAAGACTCGCCCCGAGGACCCGACAAGCTGAGCAAGGTCCATGGTGGCATGGCCGGGACCGCATCCCAGATCAACGACGGTGTGGCCCGGCTGGATGCCGCAACGCTCCCAAACCCAATGTGCCTGAGCAGCCCAGAGGCGGTGCTGCAGGCCAAGGCGTGACGCTTCGTCGGAATCGGTGCCCAGGACGTAGGTGTCGGGGGTGGATTCAGGTTGAGTGCGAAGGGTGGGGTCGATGGGGTTGGCGCTGGTCATTGAGGGTCTCGATGTGCGTGCAGATCCTTCAGCACACAGGTCGCAAAAGATGCGCGATGATACGCGCACCAGTGGAGATTGATCGCGTCGTGTGCAACGCTCATGGGTATGAACGCAGCGCGGGGCGCGTCGGTTCCACAATGGATCGTCGGCAGATTTCACAAGATCTTTGAGATCGAGGGGTTGCCTGCGCTGTCGAGGGCCAGTTATCGGTTGGAATTATCGGCAACCCTGCTGTTTTCGGTCGCACTGGCCCTGATCGAGGGAGGGACGATCGGGGTGATCGCCAAAAAGGCGTTCGGCGGCGTGCAGGCAAATGGGGAGATTTCCCTTGCGGCCTTGAACGCGGCGGTCGCCGTCATTGCGGCGAGTGGCGAGATGGCCAACGTGATGAGCTTTGCCTGGGCATGGCTGTCGCATGGACAGCGCAAGATGCATTTGGTGAATGGTCTGCAGATCGCCGTTGGAATCATGGTGGGCGCGACGGCGCTGGTTCCATTGAACACCGCAGGGCTTGTGATGATTACCACGCTTGTGCTGCTGGCGCGAGTGTGCTGGTCTGGAATCGTGACGGTGAGGCCATCGATCTGGCGAACGAACTACCCAAGACATGTGCGTGCGAAGATTGTGGGGAGGTTTGCCGCGGCGCAGGTCGTGACTGTGGCGGTGGTGGGACTGACGACGGGTGTGCTGATGGATGCACATCCGGATGCGTTCAGATGTGTGGCGCCACTGGGCGCGGGGATGGCGGTGTGGGCGTGCGTGCTGCTGAGGCGTGTGCCGGTGCGTGGGGAGGCGGCGGAATTGCGAAGTATGGCGAAGACTCCGCGTCCGGGGCTGATTGATATGTTCACATTGGTCTTTGCTGATCGGATGTTCTCGACGTTTCAATTGTGGATGTTCGTTCTGGGCCTGGGCAACCTGATGCTCACGTTTCTACTGATCACGGTACTCAACGAGCAGTTTCACCAGGGGTACTTTGTCAGCATTCTGATCACGGTGGGGTTGATTCAGCTCGCGGTGCCTCTGTTTATTCCCATGTGGGCAAAGTTGCTGGATCGATCGCACGTGGTGCACTTCCGCTCGATTCACTCGTGGAGCTTTGTGGTGGCGCTGGTGGTCTTTGCTCTGGGAAGTTTCTTTCATCGCCTTGAGTTGATGATGCTTGGTGCTGTGTTGCAGGCGGTGGGGTTGGCAGGGGGCTCAATCGCGTGGAACATCGGACATCATGATTTTGCCCCACCAAATCAGACGAGCCGCTACATGGCACTGCATGTGACGCTAAATGGTGTGCGTGGGTTGCTCGCTCCGCTTATGGCATGGCACGGCTACGAATGGCTGAGGAATCGCACGCAGACTCCAGGCGCATGGATGTTCCTCGCCAGCGCTCTGGTGTGCGTTGTCGGCGCAGTGGGCTTTGTCTCACTGCGGCGGCGCATGGAAGCCATAAAGATCCAATTGCAGAGGGTTCCGGGCGCAGCTTGAACGAACGATCTGGTTCACTTGCCCTTATCGCGCCAGGCCTTGGCCTGCACGGGATCATTCTGCGATTCGAAATACTCGGCAGCGCGGTCGCAGACATCTTTGCGATTGCGAGGCGGAGATTTGGGATCAGCCAGCACCCACTCGGCACCAGTGAGGAGCAGCGTGCGGGATTCTTCCAGCTTGGCGGGTGAGGGGGCTTTCTTGTGCAGTTGAAGAAGGGTGTATCCCAGGCCCGACATGGTGATGCCACGCAGGCCGGAACCGATAGGGAGGATCTTCTCGCGGATCGCGAGCGCGCGGCGGAAGGCGGGCTCGGCAGCGCTTGGGTTATTCCCCTTCATGTGCGTGTAGCCGATCAGACTGCACGTCAGTGCGACCTCGGCATGATCGGGTCCAAGTGCCTTTTCGCGCTTGGCGAGAAGGTCTGTGTAGATGGCCAGGGCCGCCGCGATGTCACCGGCATCGGTGAGGGCGTAGGCCTGATTGGTCTGCGCCACCAGAGTCTGCGGGTGATCGGGGCCAAGGGTGGCGATGCGGCCTTTGACCACTTTGGCACGCAGGTCGGCAGCGCGGCGCGGATCACCCTTGGCATGGCAGACATCTGAAAGGAAACCAGCTGCTGTGAGGGTGTCAAAGTGATCAGGGCCGCTGATCTTGGTGAGGCGTTCGAGATTTGTGGTGAGCACGCGTTCGGCCTCGTCAAGTTGGTTGGCCTGCTGCAGTGACTTGGCGTAGTTGTTGATGCGGACCAGCGTCTGAGGATGTTCGACGCCAAAGCGAGTCGTGTAATCTTCCACGGTCTGGCGATGCATCTCGGTAGCGTCTTTGTACTTCCCCTGCATGCGATACAACTCACCCAGGGGTTGACGAGCGCGAGTGATGCGCAGGTCGCCGGCGGGGTAGTGTTTCACGCGATACTCAAGCACTTCCTTGAGCATGGGTTCGGCTTCCTCGGTGCGCTCCATCGCGGCATAGATCTGCGCCAGTTGCAACTGGGCTGTCATGGTGGCGGCGCTGGTCTTGCCAGTGCGGGCGCTGTAGGCCTTGTGCGCCTTTTCAGCGGCACCTGCTGAGAGTGCAAGCTTGCCCTGAGCCGAGTACGCTGAGGCCAGATCGGCCCAGCAATCCAGGATCAGGTCCTGATCCGGGCACGAGGGGTCAGAGGCGTGTTTCTCAACTTCCAGCAACGTGCGCTCGGCGTCTTCGAACTTGGATTGCTCGATGTACACGCGAGCCAAAGTCTGCTTGGCGACCAACGTATCCACAGCGGTGGGGCCGATGGTGTTCGTGAGTTTCTCGATGGCGGCGTTGGCCTGCACCTGCGCGACATCGAGCTCCCCCAACGTGCGATACGCACCGGCAAGTGCGTTGTGCAGGGTGGCGGCAACTTCGGGCTGGGCTTTGAGCTCGGTGGGGATCTCCGCGGCTGTGGAATCCAGCATGTCGATCAGCCGCACGTCTCTGCCCTTTTTGTCGGGATCGGCGGCGGTGAGCATGCGTTCAAAGAAAATCAGAGTTGCTTTGACCTTGGCCGCTTCGGTGCGAGCCGCATCACGTTCCTTGCTTGCGAGTTTCTCCGCGCGTGAGGCGCGAACGGCCTGCACGGCCGTGGCACCAGCACCGGCAGCAAGCAGGATGAATGCAGCGGAGACACCGACGACCAGAGCGCGGTGGCGTCGTGAGAATTTACCGATTCGATAGAGCGTTGTTGGCGGGCGGGCGCTGATGGGCTCGTGATTGAGATAGCGACGCAGATCTGCCGCGAGGTCCTCGGCGGATTGATACCGACGGGCCTTGTCCTTTTCCAGGGATTTGAGCGTGATGGTCTCCAGATCGCCACGCAGATCCGGAGAGATTGTGCCAAGTCGGGGCGGGTCTTCCTGCAGAATGATGCGGGTCGCATCGATGATCTGGCGGTCGGTGATATTGAAGGGGAGCGAGCCTGCGAGCAATTCGTGCAGGATGATGCCCAGTGAGTACACATCGCTCCGGGGGTCTATCTCGCCAGAATCTCCCCAAACCTGCTCAGGGCTCATATAGGCAAGCGTGCCCACGATCTGGCCGACATGGGTCGCCAGCGTGGCGGCGGGAGCGGTGGTATCAATCACGCGCGCCACACCAAAATCCAGAATCTTGGGCTCGCCTGTGGCGGTGATCAGTATGTTGGCGGGTTTGAGGTCGCGATGAATTACGCCGCGCGTGTGGGCGTGTTGAACGGCCTCGGCGATGCGGATGAAGAGTTCGACGCGCTGGTAAAGGTCCAAGCCGCGCTGCTTGGCGAAGGTCGTCGCAGGGAGGCCCTCGACTAATTCCATGGCAAAGAAGGGCGTACCGGGAAATGCGCCAGAGAGAAATTGCTGGCGTTGAATCTCGCCGGTGCGAGGGTCAAAGAAGCCAGCATCAAAGACCTGAGCAATGCCGGGGTGAGAGAGGCGCCCGAGGGTGGTGGCTTCGAGGGCAAAGCGGGTCAGCGTGGCACGCGAGGTGACACCGGGCTTGAGGACTTTGATAGCGACAGAGCGTGAGGGGTTCTGCTGGTTGGCGAGATACACCAGGCCAAATCCACCTTCCCCCAGAAGCTTGCTGAGGGCATATGGGCCGATGGAAGCAGGAACCTGACCAAGGGACTCAGAACCAGCGCCGGGAGCGCTATGGAAGCCGGTGCCCGAGACGTTTGACGGCGTGGCAGACGTACCCCTCCTCGACATGGCATTGAGGTCATGGCTGCCGGGTCCGGAGTGAGGGCCCGAATCAGGACCGAAATCTAGGGTGGGGCTGTCGCCGGACATGGGATAGGTTATTTCGGCCAAAGGGGATTGCTTGTAGAGAGGATTGACTCGGGACGCCCTCAACGACCGAGCAGGTGAGCCGAATCTGCCACTCTGGCAGGATTGGCATGGATGCGACCCTCATTCCTGAGCTTCCAACGCGGTTTGGCGGGGGGATTGGGCGGTTATCCCAAGGGCAGCGTGCGCCTCGGCTGGCACGGGGATTGCCATACCTGATACGCCTCCGGGCGAAACGCCTGGCGGCAGAAGGAGCACCTGTCCTCATGTCCAAAATCATTGGAATCGATCTCGGAACCACCAACTCTGTCGTTGCCGTCATGGAAGGCGGAGCGCCAAAGGTCTTGATCAACTCCGGCGGCTCACGCCTGACCCCCTCCGTCGTCGGCTTTACCGACAAGGGCGAGCGTCTGGTCGGTTATCCGGCCAAGCACCAGCAGGTCACCAACCCTCGGAACACCGTCTTCAGTGCCAAACGCTTCATGGGCCGCCGCCATAAAGAGGTGATGGGTGAAGAGAAGATGGTGCCTTACGGCATCACCGGCGGCAGCGAGGACTTTGTCAAGATTAAGGTTCGCAACGAAGAGTTCACACCTCAGCAGGTGAGCGCCTTCGTGCTGATGGATCTGAAGAAGACCGCCGAGGACTACCTCGGTGAAAAAGTCGATCGCGCTGTGATCACAGTCCCTGCCTATTTCAACGATGCGCAGCGTCAGGCCACCAAGGACGCTGGCGAGATTGCCGGTCTGAAGGTTGAGCGCATCATCAACGAACCCACTGCCGCGGCATTGGCCTTTGGTGTGGATAAGAAAAAGGGTGGAAAGGTTGCGGTCTTCGACCTGGGTGGTGGTACATTTGACGTGTCCATCCTCGATGTCGGCGATGGCGTGTTCGAAGTGCTCTCTACCAACGGCGACACCCACCTTGGTGGCGACGACTGGGACCAGAAGCTGATCGATTTCCTCGCCGAGGAGTTCCGCAAGAAGGAAGGCATCGACGTCCGCAAGGACGCGATGGCGCTTCAGCGTTTGAAGGAAGCCGCGGAAAAGGCCAAGTGCGAACTCTCGACCATGCAGGAAACGACCGTGAATCTGCCCTTCATCACGGCAGACGCCAGCGGACCGAAGCACTTGCAGGTGACGATCACTCGCGCCAAGTTTGAACAGCTCTGCGATGATCTCTTCTCTCGCCTCCGCGAGCCGTGCCTCAAGGCCCTTTCGGATGCCAAGGTGGATGCCAGCAAGATCGACGAGGTCGTCCTCGTCGGTGGCTCAACTCGCATTCCCAAGGTCCAGCAGATGTGCAAAGAGATCTTCGGAAAAGAGCCGAACAAGAGCGTGAACCCCGACGAAGTCGTCGCGGCGGGCGCTGCAATCCAGGGCGGCGTGCTCACCGGCGCAGTCAAGGACATCTTGCTACTTGACGTCACTCCCCTCTCGCTGGGCGTGGAGACCTTGGGTGGCGTGATGACCGTGCTCATCCCGCGCAACACGACGATTCCCAGCAGCCGCAAGGAGACCTTCACCACTGCGGCCGATGGGCAGACCAGCGTGCAGATCAAGGTGTACCAGGGCGAGCGAGAATTCGCCAAGGACAACCGCATTCTGGGCGAGATGGATCTTTCCGGTATTCCCCCGGCGCCGCGTGGCACGCCGCAGATCGAAGTCGAGTTCTCCATCGACGCCAACGGCATCTTGACGGTCACTGCGACCGACAAGGCCAGTGGCAAGAAGGCCGACATCAAGATCACCAATTCGGGCGGCTTGCCCAAGGACGACATCGAGCGGATGAAGCGTGAGGCCGAGGCGAATGCTGAGGCGGATAAGCAACGCCGCGAGGTGGTGGATCTGAAGAATCGCGCTGATCAATTGGTCTTCAGCACGCGCAAGGCACTGGAAGAGCACGGCGAGAAGGTCGGTCAGGATGTGCGTGGCAAGATCGAGTCGGCGATGTCGACGCTCGAATCACGTCTCAAGGCCGGCGATGACAAGGCGAGCATTCAGGCGGCGTACAACGACCTGGAGAAGGCCTCTCTCGAACTCGGTAAGGTCATGTACGACAACCAGGGCAAGGGCGCGGCGGGATACGCCGAACCCAAGCCGGGTGAGCCGGCGGGCGCGGCAGCCGGTGGCAAGAAGGACGATGTCATCGATGCCGAGTACAAGGTGAAGGACGAGTAATTGACTTTCGGACGAGTTTGATTTGCGCAGGCCGCTCTGAAAGGGGCGGCCTGTTGTTTGGCGTGAGGTTGCCCAGCTTCCCATTATCAGACGCTTGCGAGTGGGGAAACCCCTGACTGCGCGATTGCCGACGCTGTAAAAACTGAGGGATATCGCGAAAAGCGCTTGCGTAAGCCGCGATTCGCCATACACTTGAGTGTCGGCACGCTGTTCCGCGGCGGGCTGATGTTCCATAGTCAATTGCTCAACTGGCAGGTGCCGGTCGGGCTCTGATTAAGACAGGTAGAGAAGAAATAGGAGAAGAGAGATGAAGAATTTCGTGATGTGCGCTGCCGCGCTCTGCGTGGCCTCAGGCGCGATGGCCGGCCTGATTGATGTCCGCACCGGTCCCGGTGGCGGCACCCACACCCAAGACGGTTTGCTCGGCGCGAATGAATTCGGCGCTGGCAACAGCCAGTCGTACACCGGCGCCGGCACCGGCTTTGGTGGCACGCTCGGCAACGGCAGCATCTACATGGATAGCGATGCCAGCAACCTGTACGTGGGCTATCAAGCCGGCAACGCGCTGAATGACCTGGTGGTGATCTATCTGAACACCAGCAACAGCGGCGGCTTTACCAGCAGCACCCAGATGGATGATGCTTCCGACGGCGGCCGCGCTCGCTCCAGCGACATGATGTCGCAGGGCACGGCTTCGTGGGCCATCAGCGCTCAGTACACCTTCGTCATCGGCAACTTCGGCGCGGTGCTCTTTGGCCTGAACGGCAACGGCAGCGCCCACACCTTCCTGATGTATGACGGCACCTACACCGGCAACGGCGCTGGCTTCCGCGAGTACAGCATCTCATTGGCCAGCATCAACGCCCTCAGCAGCCGCAGCTACATCGACTGGTTCAGCATCTATACCAGCGATAGCGGCTACATGAGCAACGAGTCGATCAGCGTGCAGGGCTTCAACGCTGGCGGCAACCTCGAGTTCAACAACGGTGGCAACAACCTCGTCATCGAGAACTACAACCGTTACCAGGTTCCCACTCCCGGCGCGCTGGCTCTGGCTGGCCTGGGTGGTCTGATGGCTGGCCGTCGCCGCCGCTGAATCGGGTTGACGAATTGAATCTTCAGGCCCCGCCCCTCTCCGGGCGGGGTTTTTTCTTTTGTGATCAGCGGGCGCGACCGGGGGAAACGAGTTGTCGGACGAATGCCTGGTAGGAGTCGTTGGCCTTGGTCAGATCGCGGTCAAAATAGGTCTGATAGACCATGGGGCCGCGCCGAGACTGCAACGCGATCGAGGCACCACGCGCATCGAAGGTGCCCGAGACCATGCGGCCCAGATCACCCCGCGCGGCATCCTGCAAGAGCGTTGTGAGCTGATTGCGATGAGCACCGTCGTTGCCTTTGGAGAGGTACAGCGTGAGAGCCCAAACCTGCGCGTAATAGATCAGTGTGCCTTCATCGCTCTTAACGAGTTGCTGTTGCGGTGAAGTGTTGAGGAGATCTGCAAGGGAAAGGAGCTTTTTGCGTGCCGCGGCATCGCGGAGTGTGCCGAAGCGTTCGCGGTTCTGCTCAGCAATGAAGACCGGCTGATCGGCACCAGCGCGTGCCCAGCGGAATCCCTCCATGGTGGTGGCGATGCCTTCATCAAGCCAGATGGGGAGTGGCTCCTTGAAGGTGGCCTGCACGTATTGATGCCACCCTTCGTGAGCCATGAGAGAGAAGGAGTCGGAGGGGCCAATTTCAAAGAAGACACCCTTGGCTTCGCTGGCGTAGCCGCCACGTTGAATGCGTAGAAACAGTTCGGCCTGACGACCCATGAGGTGCTGCGTCATGCGGGCCCATTGCGGGCGGGTGGCGAGGAAGTAGGTCTCCATCGGTTGCGTGGGAGCGGGCAGAGGACCAAAGGCGGTGGTGTAGTGCGCGAGCGCGGACTCGGCAAAGCGGGGAAGACGCTGAAGGATGTAGCCATCGCCCAGGGTGGTGAAGATGCGGTAGCTGGGTGTCTGGATCATGCGACCAGAGGGTGAGACAAAGGTCCATTGCTGAATGGAAAGTACGTTGGACTCGCGGCTTGCCGAAGTGGTGGCCGAAGTGGTCGCCGGAGTGGTGGAAGTCGTCGCGGATGATGTTGATGGTGACGCGTTGGATGCGGCCGAGGATGTGGCAGAAGGTGCGACCGTTCGAGTGCTGGGCGCATCGCCACAGCCGTGCAGGGTGAGGGCTGTTGCCGCGATGATGGTGGTGACTGCGCGATTGATGTGACTCATGCCAGTTTCCCCATCGCCGCCTTGGCGGCATCGCGCTCGGCGATGACCTTGGCGAGTTCGTCCTTGGTCTGCTGGACCATGTGGGGCGGTGCCTTGAGGGCGTAGCCGGGGTTGTTGAGGCGCCCTTCGAGTGTCGCGATGGATTTGTCCTTTTCGGCGATGAGTTTTTCCAGGCGAGACTTTTCGGCGGAAGTGTCGATGGCGGCTTCGTCGGAGAGATCAGAGAGGTGGAGCTCGGTCTCTTCGAAGGTGAAGGCGACACTTGCGGCAGTGGGGCGGTTGGTGGCTGCTGTGCCGACATCGGAGAGGGTCTGCACCATGCTGAGCGCATCGGCGGAGATGAAGGTGGCGGATGAGGGAAGATGCAACGTGATCTTCCGGCGCGGTTTGACACCGTGCTGGGCCCGCACCTCGCGGATGGTCTTGACGAGGGATTGCAGACGCTCAAACTCTTTGACTGCATCGGCAAAGGCGAGTGAGGAATCAGCCACCGGCCACGATGTGTTGCAGAGGAGATCTGCGGAAATGCCCAGATTCAGGCCCAACACCTTGGCGGTGGGAAGCGTGCGGATGGTGCCGTGTATGGACTCGGTCACGAAGGGCATGACCGGGTGGAGCAGGCGCAGGATGACATTGATGGAAGCGCGGAGGATGGCGCGCTGGGCGGGGCTGTTGGCCACGGTGGGCTTGATGGCCTCCAAGTACCAGTCGCAGAAGTCGTTCCACACCAGCGTGTAGCAGGTGTCGGCGTATTCGTTGAAGCGGTAGTTGGCCAGCGCTTCATCGCAGGTGCGGATGCCGGCTGCGAGGCGCGAGAGCATCCACTTGTCGGCGGTCGTGAGAGAGCCAAGCGCAGCGGGAGTGGATAGATCGGCGATGCCCGGAGTCGCCTCGATCATGCCGAGTGCGAAACGGGCAGCGTTCCAGAGCTTGTTGGCGAAGTTGCGACCCAGGTCGAACTTGGGTGATGAGTTTTTGCCGGTCTTGGAATCCTTCATCACCGGCAGCCGCACATCCTGCGTCTGGGTTGCCATCTGGCACAGCGTGAAGCGCATCGCATCGGCGCCGTGGCTCTCGATGATGTCGAGGGGGTCCACACCGTTGCCCAGAGATTTGGACATCTTGCGGCCCTCGCCATCCTGAATGACCGCGTGGATGACCACATCGCGGAAGGGGATGGGCCCGCTGCCCTTGGCGGCATGTGCTGGCGCGAGGTACGAACCGTCTGAGGTCGGCTTTTGTGCCCAGTTCTCCGGCAGGAAATACCGGTTGAACATGGTCATGCGACTGACCCAGAGGGTGATGATCTCGCGCGCGGTGCAGAGGGTGGAGGTGGGGTTGAATGCCGCGAGTTCGGGTGTGGCGCTGGGCCAGCCGAGCGTGGAGAGAGGCCAGAGGGCGGAGGAGAACCAGGTGTCGAGGACGTCTTCATCGCGGGTGAAACCGCGCGACTCGTAGAACGAGATCGCCTCGTTGTCGTTGGTGTCGCGAATGCACACCGCAAGCTTGCCCGCGTAGTGCTTTACATCCACACGATCGTTGCCGAAGCGATTCTTCTCTTCGGCGGCGAACTCGGCGCGATCAGAACGCCACACCGGAATTCGATGTCCCCACCAGAGTTGGCGGCTGATGCACCAGTCGCGGATGTTGCTGTGCCAATGCTCAAAGGTCTTGGAGTAGCGAGCCGGGCTGAAACTCATGGTGTTGTCAGCATGAGTGGGGGCCTTGCCATCACTTCGCTGATCTGAGGCCAACACCGCATTCGCCGCGGCGGCCATGCGAGGATCAGTCACCTTCACATACCACTGGTCAGAGAGGTAGGGCTCGATCACCGCCTTGCTGCGGTCGCTGAACTTGATGCTGTGGCGATACGGCTTGATCTCGCGGACGAAACCGGCCTCCTCCAGCGCTTTGACAATGGTCTTGCGCGACTTCTCGCGGTGCAGGCCAATGAAGGAGCGCACACGCTCATGCTCCGCGGCATCGCTCCAGCCGAACTTGTCGCTGATCGAGCCATCAGGGGCCATGATGTTGATGGCGGCGAGGTTGTGCCGTTTTCCGATCTCGTAGTCATTGGGATCGTGCGCGGGTGTGACCTTCAGGAACCCAGTAGCGAACTTGGCCTTGGGGTCGTTCTTTTCTTCCTCGGTGGTTGCCATCGATTCCGGCAGCACCACGTAGTCGTCCGCGACGATGGGAATCTCGCGATTGATGAGGGGGAGCCGCACTTTCTTTCCCACCAGCGCTGCAGCGCGAGGATCGCGCGGATTCATTGCCACGCCGGTGTCACCCAGATAGGTCTCCGGTCGTGTCGTCGCAACGGTGATGCGGTCGATGGTGGTGCCATCGGGCAGTTTCACGGATTCAGTCAGCGGGTAATCCAGGTAGTAAAAGTGTGCATCGACTTCCTCGTCGTAGCACTCATCATCGGCCACGGCGGTCTGAAGGGCAGGGTCCCAATTCACCAGCCGCTTGCCGCGATAAATGAGGCCGTCCTGGAAGAGGCGGAAGAAGGCCTCGTAGACAGCGCGGGCGCACTGCTCATCCATGGTGAAGCGCTGACGATCCCAATCGCAGGAGCAGCCCATCTTCTGCAACTGGCCGGTGATGACCTTTTCGTATTCGTCCTTGAAGGCCTGGATCTTGGCAACGAACTGCTCGCGGGTGAAGTCCTTGCGGCGTTTGTTCTCTTCCTTCTGCACGCGCTTTTCCACCACGGCCTGGGTGGCGATGCCGGCGTGATCGGTGCCGGGCATCCACAGGGTTTCAAAGCCCTTCATGCGATGCTGGCGGGTGAGGACATCCTGCAGCGTGTTGTTGAGGGCGTGGCCCAGGTGCAGGGCTGCCGTCACGTTGGGGGGCGGAATGACGATGCAATATGGCTGCTTCTTGCCACTCAGCACAGATTGCGGCTGGGCGTGAAAAGCCTTGGCAGCGAGCCAGCGATCCCAGATCTTTCCTTCGTGATCAACCGGGACATAGCGCGAGGCCATTTCGGTAACTTGCGAGCCACCCGCGCTTTCAGAAGCGGAGCCGGAAGGGGAAGCAGACAAATGTGGTTGACCGTGCATCGACATATCGTGAGACTGTAGGGTTCTGTTCCCCGTGTTTGAGCGGATTCCTACAGGAATTGCCACTTGTCGCGGTAGGATTGTGACGGCTTGACCCCGTGTGCCGATGCTTGAGATATGAATCTGATCCCACCAAAGTCTTCGACCGTGCACAACTTCCGACGGGGCGGGGCGATCCCTAAGCCCGTGATCGCGATTGGTTCGCTGGTGCTAGTGGCGGTTGGCGGCGTGTGGGTGTGGAACTCGATGTGGAAATCTGCCGGTGTGCAACGAGTTGCGCAAACGCCAGCGCCGGTTGTTCAGGCCGATGCAAAGAGCAGCGTGGCGGCAACGCCCGTTCGCGATGAAGCCAAACTGGAAGAAGTGCTCAAAGCCGCCGCCGATCGTGCCCAGGTCAGTGATTGGAAAGCTGCGGAGACGATCCTGGGCGCGGCCGCACAGACGTATGCCGGAACGCGACGAGTGCATCAGGCGTACGCCGAGTGCCTGTTGCAGGCGGGAAAGCGGGCGGAGTCCTTCGAGCAATATGAGAAGGCGATCGCGTCGACAGATTCGGTGGCGGAGCCAAGCGCAGAACTGCTGACGATCGCAGGAACCGTGGCCAATAGTGCGGGAAAACCGCAGCGTGCGATGGAGTTGTACACGCAGGCGACGGTGAAGTATCCGCAGCATGGCGAGGCGTTTGTGCTGCTGGGGCAGGTGCAACTCAAGCAGTTGATGATGGATGAGGCCAAGGCCAGTTTGCTGCAGGCGGGGCGATTGATCACAGATCGCGGCGTGATCTGGGGCACACTCGCCGAGATCGCACTGCGAGAGAATAAATTGCAGATTGCTGAGCAGTACATCGCCAAAGCGAGGCAGATCGAGCCGGGGATACTCGATTGGCGATTGATCGAGGCGCGATTGCGGAATCGCCAGAATCAGCCAAAGAAGAGTGTTGAAGTACTGGGCGGCGTTTCCGAAACTGAACTGCTGCAACGCCGCGTTGCCAAACTCCTGTCGGAATCGCTGGGGATGATGGGTGAAAAGCGCGAGGCGATGGAACTGTTGGTGCGGGCCAGCGATGCGAATGTGGCGGATGGAGAACTGGCTCTGGATGCCGCGGCGGCGTGTGAGCGGGGTGGCGATACCAGTGCCGCGTTGCGAATGGCCGAACGAGCAGCTCAAAGTGCGGATGAGAAGGTGAAGACTGCGGGGAGTGCGTTGGTGACGCGGTTGAAGGGTGGTAAGCCTTGATGAGAGGGCTGAAGTGGCCTTGACCAGCGGCCGCGTAGTCCGATAATTCTGTACAGTCATGACCCCAGCTCACTGGAAGTCTGAGACCAACCCACCTTTAATCTTGGCCCCACTCGACCAGCGTGGTTGAGTAGACGCTTTGGTCCTGCTTCGGCAGTGCCAGAGCGGTGTATCCGGATCACAGAGGCGCGACCCAAAGTCTTGGTGTTCGGCCCGATCGCTGGCCGATTGGTCAGCACCCCGCGAGCAAGTCTTGCGGCAGACGGAGGTTTTGATGGCTCGTTATACCGGTCCTAAGTTGAAGTTGTCCCGCCGCGTGGGCGTTCCGATCGTGGACCTGCCCAAGCACACCAGCAAGCGTGCGCTGGTGTATCCGGGTATGCACGGTTTCCGTGGCCGCCGCCTGCGGGCCTTCGGTATCCGTCTGAATGAGAAGCAGAAGCTGCGTTATCACTACGGCGTGCTGGAGCGTCAGTTCCGCTCGTACGTTGAAGAGGCTGCCCGTCGCCCCGGTAACCGTGGTGAGACGCTGATGCAGTTGCTTGAGCGTCGCTTGGACAATGTCGTCCGCCGCGCTGGCCTGGCCCGCTCGATCTGGGCTGCTCGTCAGCTGGTTGCGCACGGCCATGTGAAGGTGAACGGGCGCAAGACCGATCGTCCTTCGTGCATGTTGCGCGTGGGCGATGTGGTGACGGTGAAGGAGAAGGCGCACAAATTGGTGCGTGAATCTCTGGAATCGCTGGCTGGGCACGAGGTGGCCGGCTGGATCGAATTCAACCCCAGCGAGTTGACGGTGAAGATCGTTGCTCTGCCCACATCGGATCAGATCCCCTTCGACATCAACGCCAACCTGATCGTGGAATTCTACCGCTAAGCATGATCTGGTCGTGGGCGAATGTGCTTGCGACCGGACGTGTGCTGGTGATGATATTGACACAATTCCAAGGCCCGTCCGTCATGGGGCGGGCCTTGTGCTTTGCTGGTTGAACCTTCTACCATTGCGCGACCGGATCAGCCCGGATGTTCGATGACCTGTCAGGACTCTCATGCTCAAACTCATTCGCAAAAACAAGCAGTGGCTCTTTGCCGTTCTCATGATCTTTCTGGCGATTGCGTTCCTGGTTCCCAACCTGGGGAGCAACTCAGGAGGGGGCATCAGCACCGAGACGGTGGCACGCGTGGGCGAGGACAAGATTTCGGCATTCCAGGTCGCACGCGCGGATGCCGAGCTGGCGATGCTGAAAGAGATGTTTGGCCCTCAGATTGGCGATGTTGCTGGGGTCAAGGTTGAGAACGGCACGCACTGGCTGTTGCTGGAGCGTGAGGCCAGTCAAGCGGGTTTCATCGGTAATGATGCTGACGGGAAGGAGTGGCTGGATGCATTGGCTTTCGAGCTTGCGCCGCAGCAGTTGGCGAGCAATGGCGTGCTCTTTGAGATGGTGCTGAAGGAAGCCAATCCGCAGATGTATGAGTTGCTGCAGAGCAATCCCCAGTTGGCGCGGGATCAGAATTTTCTGATGAATATCGCCGCGCAGCCCCAGATGATCAGCGGCGCGACGCAGTTCCTTCGCAATGTGCTCACAGAGAAAGCCAATCAGGGCACGGCCAAGTTGATGGACGCGCCGGGCCTGAAGTTTGACATTCATAGCTTTGATGCTGCGCTGGCCAAGTTGCGTGGCGTGCGTCGGATGATTAATGCCTTTACCGAGGCGCCTCGCGTCAGCGATCGTCGCTTGCTGGTGTCTGCAGCGAGTCGCTTCAATGAGGCCGTGGCTTCCATGACGCTGCTGCCTGCGGAGCGGCTGGTGGATGCGACGATGGAGCCGGATGCCAAGGAGTTGCAGGCCTTCTTTGAGAAGTACAAGGGTGACATCCCCGGGCAGACCAACCCCAATAACGACTTTGGCTTTGGCTATCGGCAACCCTCGCGCGTGAAGATTGAGTATCTGACTCTGGATCGCACGGTGATTGCCGCCGCAATCAAGCCCGACCCGGTGGCGGCGTACACCAAGTGGAAGAACAGCCGCGTGACGTATGCGAAGGAGTTTGCCGACGAGAAGGCACGCGTCGAAGAGGATCTGCGTAGTGAGTTGACCACGACGATTCTGAATGATGCCGAGAAAGTGCTGCGGGCCGAGATGCAGCGAGCCGTGAAGAAGCTGGAGGAGTCCGGCGGGTATCGAGTGGTTCCGGCGAATTGGAACGAGACTCGGCCGACTCTGGATGCAGTCGCGAAGATCATTCGCGAGCAGATCAAGGCGATTCACAGCGTGGATATTCAGGAGCCCCTTGTGACATTGAAGACGGGCTCTTGGCTGAATGCCGAGGATCTTTCCAAACTGCCCGGGATCGGTGAGGCGGCGTTCACGCTGGCGGGGCGGGCCAATCCTTTCTATCTGGTGGTGATGCAGACCAAGGAATTTGCGACGACCGCCAACAACTGGGGCGTGCAGCAGGGCATTACTTATCCTCTGGATAAGACGCTCACGGATAAGGCGGGCAATCGCTACTTCTTCACCATTCTCGAGACCAAGCCGGAAGCGCCGGCAGAGACGATGGATGAGGTGCGTGATCAACTGGTCAAGGATTTCCGCCTCTTCAAGGCGTATGAGAAACTGGTCGCGGACGCCGGTGCGTATCGCAATCGCGTGATCGCCGAAGGGATGGAGGCCTTTGCCAAGTCGTTTGAGAAGCCCAATCCTGATCCGGTGGCGACTACGCCTCTGGAGCCAGGTTTGATCTACAAGCCGTTCGTCTCGGTGCGCAGCGTTGGCATCATGATCGATAATCAGCGATTGGATGGTTCCAACGACACACCGGCGTTGCGGACCGCGGTGCTGGATGTGGCGACCAAGCTGGACCCCAAAGCGGCGCCGGTTTACGGTGCGGAGGCCAAGGGCGATGCGATCAAGGATCGCGTGGTGAGTGCGCCGAATCCCGCGCTGCGTGGCTTGATGATCGCGCAGGTCATTGCCTATCGGCCCCTGCCGACCGAGATGTACCGTGGCTTGGCGGATTCTGAGTCGCGTCAGGTTCTGATGACCGACTATCAGCCGACTGAGCAGGGCAAACTCAATGAGAATCCGTACCTGTGGCGGGTGATTCGCGGGCGGCTGAACTATCGCCCAGTGCGTGAATCGACGACACCTGAATCCAAGGAAACCGAAGAAGAAGCCCAGCCCATCATGCCTGCCAACTGAAAGAAGTTTGACGAAAAACAAAACGCCCCGGCCAATTTGGTCGGGGCGTTTGTGTTTGAGCGATTCGAAGTCAGGTCAGATGCCCGAGCCAGCGGCAGAGCGTGCCGCGGCGATCTTGGCCCTGGCCAACGCTCGCTTGGCATCGGCGGCGGGGCCAGGTTGATTCTCGAGGGAGCGGAGTTCGGCCTCGACCTCAGAGACGGCGATGGTCTCGGTGGGGATGGCGTTCTCGGCGAGAATGGTGAGGCGGTTATCGACCATCTGGGCAAAGCCCCCGGCGACGACGTATGAACGGGAGCCGCCACCCGAGCCCTGAGCCGGGAAATCGAGCGTGAGTTCGCCGACGCCGAGGCGCGTGAGGATGGGGGCGCGATCAACCATGAATCCCATCGAGCCATCCCAGGCGGGAATCGACGCAGCGACGACATCCTCATCCATGATGCGGGCGGTGGGGGTGACGATGCGGCAACGGAAGGTTTTGCTGGCCAAGGAAGGTGCTCCCGGGTGGTCAATTAAACAGGGGCCAATGGTACGCGCATCAGAGCCGAACGCCAACCGCCTGCCAAACCTCATGAGGGGATCTGCGGCACTATTCTGGCGACTGGTTGTGATGGAAATCCCGTCCACATCACGTTCCTCGGCAAGCCGATCTCCCCGTTGGGTGATTGGTTGGTGCGTTGCCGCGCTGGTGGTGGCAGGAGCGGTGCGGCTTTTGGTTCCCTGGGAAGGATTAACCACTGAGATTCTCGCGTTGCGAGCCCATCGCATCGCGATTGGCGTGGTGGTGGGTGGGGTGCTGGCATTGGGGGGCGTGCTGATGCAGCACCTGATGCGGAACCCCCTGGCCTCGCCCGACTTTTTGGGAATGGCGGCGGGGGGCGGATTCGCCGTATCGCTGGGGATCGTGGCGCTCGGTGGTGGATTGGCTTGGCCCATCCAGGCGACTTTGGCACTGTGCGGAGCGATGGTGGCGCTGGCGATGGTGTATGTGCTGTCGCGTCGACACGGCGGTGTTGATCCATCGGTGCTGATCTTGGTGGGCGTGGTCATCGGGTTGATGTGTGCCGCTGGCACGATGCTTGTGCAGCACCTATCTCCAGACCGGGGCGAATCGTCGCGGCGCTGGCTCTTGGGCGCGATTGATGAGAACACCCCTCGCAGCGCGGTGGTCTGCATCGCAGTCCTTCTGGGCGGGGCGATGGTGTGGACGCAGCGAAGCGCCTCGGCACTGGATGCATCAGTGCTGGGTGATGATGAGGCAAGGTCGATGGGTGTGGATGTGCCTCGCATCAGACGTGTGGAGTTTGTGTTGACCGGTCTTTTGGCGGCGGGGGCCGTAGTACTTTCCGGCCCCGTGGGGTTTGTCGGTCTGATTGGTTCCCATGTGGCGAGGGGGTTGGGTGGGCCAAGACATCGACTGCTCGCTTGGAGTGCGCCGCTGGCCGGGGCGACAGTGGTGTTGCTTTCCGATGGATTGTCGGGGTGGCTGGCGACGGCTGGAGGGCGGATTCCGCTTGGCGTGGTAACCAGCATTCTGGGTGGAATCACGTTGCTCGTGATTCTGCGTCGAGGCATTTTCGGTGGCAGAGGCGGGGGGTGGCTGTGACCATCAGACGCGTACCCGAGGACTTTCGCGTGATTGAAGTGCTGGCGCCGCGGGCATTGGCGCGGCTCGGGGTGCGCACGCCACGTTCAAAGTGGGGGGTGTATCAGATCACCAAGACCAAGTTGACCACGCCGGATGTTGCCCAGCGGCTAGCCAAATTGGTTGGATGCCCGGCGGGCAAGGTGGGTTGGGCAGGATTGAAAGACAAGTACGCCGTGACCACGCAGGTGATGAGTGTGCCTGCGGTGCAGACGTTGCCAGAGCGGGTGGAGGGAGTGGGATTCAGTGGCGAGTTGATGGGGTGGAGCGAGGATGAACTCTGTGCTGCCAGCATTGCGGGGAATCGATTTGAGATCGTGGTGAGAGACCTGTCGAAGCACGCGGCAGAGGCGATGGCCAGCCGGCTCGCGACGCTGAGAGATTCGGATGGTGAAGTGTGGATGGTGAATTACTATGGCGAGCAGCGCTTCACTTCAGCGCGGCATGGGAAGGGATTCGCAGGGGAGAAACTGATTCGAGGGGATTTTGATGGGGCGTTGCGGCTGTTGATTGGTACTCCCGCGAGGAAAGATTCACCCACTCGTCACGAGTTCAGTCGAGCGGCGGCGAACTTGTGGGGGAAGTGGAGTGAGTTGCTGGCGGTTTTTCCAAAGTGCCCGGAACGCCGCGCAATTGAGGCCTTGGCTGCGGGAAAGAGCGTGGTCGAAGCATTTACTTCGCTGCCGTATCTGGATCAGCAGATGGCGGTGGAGGCGTACCAATCGCACTTGTGGAATCGCAGTGCAGAGCGGCTGGTGCGCTCGATCGCGAGAGCGGAGCAGGTATTGATCGCTGCGGATGCGTATGGAGAAATTGCGTTTGCACCGCTGGAAAGCAATTGGCGCAACGAGATGCTGCCGGTGCCGGCCCATGATGTCGACATGAGCAGATTGATGCCGGAAGTGCAGAGAGCCGTGGACGCGGCATTGCGCGATGTGGGAGTCACGCTTGAGCAACTCCGCATCAAGGAAGTTCGTCGCCCGGCGTTCAGTACGGTGGGCCGGCCACTATGCATGCGGGTAGCGGATTTGGAGTTGTCGGCGATCGAGCGCGACGACATGACTACTGGTTCTCGCTACAAGCGAGCGATCAAGTTCCGACTGGGGACAGGAAGTTACGCGACTGTAGTGCTGCGAGCCATTGGACAGTGATGGATGAAATGGTTCACGGCAGTGGTTGCAGCCACACACTGGGGACCTGCAACGGCGTGGTGAAGGCCCAGGTGGTGGCCGAACCATCAAACATCCCGGCATTGAACTTACCAAAGTGCCAACGTCCTAAACGCTCGGTGATCTGATCCGGCAGGCGGAAGTCGATCACACGCCACGTCCGCGTTGGCGGTGGGTTTCCAGTGGGTGTTGCGGCTTGACGGGTATCAACATAGATCGGTATCTGCGATGGGAACGTGACCCGATCCATGCGGATGTGGGTGGTGTATGCAGGGTTGTCGTACGAATCGGGGTCGCCGGGCTGGCCGGAGTGGCCCACGGTGTTGATGCCGTAGGTGGATTGCATGTCGTTGCCGCATGCCGCGGCGCATCCGGGGCAGACGAGCATGGAGCGCGAGCTGAGGAGCTCGCCGGGCGTTGACCCTTCGCGTCCGGCGTACGACTGCAACGCCAACGGCCAAGAAGGCAAGGTGGCGTAAGGGGTGCCCAGTGCCGGAGTGAGACCCTTGAAGTCGTCGGCGTACATCTGCGTCGCTTGCACCATGCTGCGCAGGTTGGCCAGGCACACCGTGGCGCGGCCGCTGTCGCGGGCCTTGGAGAGGGCCGGAAGCAAGAGAGCCATCAGAATCGCAACGATGGCGATGACCACGAGCAACTCGATGAGCGTGAAGCCGGGACGACGAGATGGAGCGTTCACAATCCCCATGAGAATCATGCCCGAAGATCAGGGGCCATCGCCCAACGCAACTTCTTGACGAGGGTGTCGAGGAAATCGGTTTTCCTGTTATGCACGAAACGGACTCGGCGCGGATGCCGCGAAACCAGCACGCGCGAGCCGGATTCCAGGGGAGTCATTTCCTGGCCATCCAAAACCAGAGCAGAGCCCGAGCCCTTGGGCCCCTGATTGACGCGGATCATGCCGACCTCCAAACGACTTTCGGCATTCAACACCAGCGGTCGAAATGCGAGAGACTGGGGTGCGACGGGCGTCACCACGATGGCTTCGACCGAAGGAGCCAGCACCGGGCCTCCGGCGCTCAGGGTGTACGCTGTTGAACCGACCGGGGTGGCGATGATCAACCCGTCGCCTCGCATCACTGGGCCCGGAACGCCGTTGAGTGAGAGAGACAATTCAATCATCCTGAATGGCGGCCCGGCGGTGATGACCGCCTCGTTAAGTGCAAGCCCGGTGACATGGGGGCGTTTGTCGCCGGGGTTCCAGCACTCGGCCTGAAGCATGCTCACAGTGCGAGTTGGGAGTGAGCTGGAGCCAAAGAGGGTCTTGGATTGCTGCCGCAGGGCCTCCATATCGAACTCGGCGAGGAAGCCAAGTTTGCCGAAGTTCACACCGAGCAGTGGAATGTCAAGGTGGGCGGTGTGGCGAGTCTGGGCGAGCAGAGTGCCATCACCCCCCAGAACCACGAGGAGATCGGGCTTTTTCTTTGGCAGGCGGGATGACTTGCGAGTATCGACCTCGGCGATGACCGAGCCGTGGCGTTCGATGAGGGCGCGGACCTCGCGAGCCGCGGCGGCGGCTTCGGGTTTGTCGCGATTGACGATGAGAACGACCGAACGACCCATGAATTACCCTAGGCGAGCAAGCAGCCCGGCATCGGGCGTTTACCCTATATGGCCACTTCTTGGGAATGCTTCACCGCGTCTGTCGCGCCCGGGAGGGGACAGAAACGGCGGGTTCGGTGACGCTGGATTTGGCCAGAAGATCGCGAAGGGCGTTGGCGATTCCAGCGGCGTCGATGCCGACCTCGGCGAGCTGCTTGGGGCGAGAGTCTTGGAGAATCCAGCGATCAGGCAAGCCGAGAGTGGTGATGGCGGGGACGCTGAGGCCGTGAGTGCTGGCGACGGTGTGTGCGCACTCCATCACGGCGGTGCCGAAACCACCGACGATGCTGTGGTCTTCGATGGTGATGATGGGCGTGGCTGATTCGCAAAGGGCGCGGACCAGCGCGGCGTCAATGGGCTTGGCAAAGCGCGCGTCGTAGACGGCGACGTTGCGACTGCCGCTGAGCTCGGCCGCTGCGAGGGCATCGAGTGCCGGTGTGCCAAAGGCGAGAATTGCGGCTTCGGCGTGATGACCTGTGAGCACATCGCAGTGCGGTGTCAGGCAGCGGGCCTTACCGAGTTCAAAGGGAGGGCAAGCGACCGCTGTGAAGCGGGACGAGACCGTGTCGCGCGGGTAGCGGACGCTGGAGAGGCCGGTCTCGTACGTGCGCATGAACTCCATGGAGGCCTTCAGCGATGGTTCATCGATGGCGGCCATGATTGCCGCGCCAGGAAGCGTGCGGAGGAGTGAAACATCGCAGAAGCCGTGGTGGACCGCGCCATCGCCACCGACGAGACCGGCACGATCGAGCAGGAGGCGGACGGGAAGATTTTGAAGAGCGGATTCCTGGAAGGCCTGGTCAAAGGCGCGTTGCAAGAAGGTGCAATAGACGGCCAAGAATGGCTTGAAGCCGGTCTTGGCGAGCCCAGCCATCATGTCGAGGGCGTGACTTTCGCAGATGCCGACATCCCACGAGCGATCGGGGAACTTTGCCAACGGCTTTGAAATGCCAGTGCCATCGGGCATGGCGGCGGTGCACGTGACGACCTTGGCATCGCGCTCCATCAATTCGAGCATGGCGTCGCCGACGGCGGCAGTGAAAGAGCGGCCATCGCTTTTGAGCTCAACGCGGCACCCCTGAGTTTCCACATCGGCATCGACCTTGAAAGCGGGGGGAGAGTGAAACTTGCTGGAATCACGCTCGGCGAATTCGTACCCCTTGCCCTTGATGGTCTTGACGTGCAAAACGATGGGGCGGTCAATCTCCTTGACCTCGCGGAGCATTTCGATGAGTGACGGAAAGTCGTGACCATCGACGGGACCGACGGCCTTGAGACCGAAATGCTCAAACCAACCGGTGCCGGTCTCGTCGCTGATCATCGCCTTGGCGGCATCGCCAGCGCGGTGATAGGCTTTGGCAACCAGATCGCCTCCCGGCATGCTCTTGAGTTTTTCGCGTGCGTCCTTTTTGAGTTCGCCATAGGTCTGCGACAGGCGCAGCTTGTCAAAGTGAGCAGCCAGAGCGCCTTGCGGCTTGCTGATGCTCATGCCGTTGTCGTTGAGGATCACCAGGAACTGGCGCTTCAGGGTGCCTGCGCCATTCAGTCCTTCCATGGCGACACCATTGACGATGGAAGCATCGCCAATCAGCGAGACCACTCGGCGACCATCGGGACGCGATGCGGGGTCGAACCCTTCGCCAGTGAGCGTGTCACCTCGCGCCATGCCGACGGCCGTGGAAATGGCAGTGCCAGCGTGACCGACGCGAAAGAGGTCGTAAGGGGATTCAGAAGTTTCCGGGAAGCCGGCCATGCCTTCACGGGTGCGAAGTTTCTTCAAGAGGGCTTGACGGCCGGTGAGCAACTTGTGCGGATAGCACTGGTGGCCGACGTCAAAGAGGAGGCGGTCCCAGGCGAAGTCAAAGACGTAGTGCAGGGCGATGGTGAGTTCGACCACACCCAGGTTGGGGGCGAGGTGGCCACCGGATTTCATGACCTCGTCGCAGATGGCGCGGCGGATCTCTGCCGCCAGTTGAGGCAGTTTCTCCACTGGCAGTTCGCGAAGATCACTGGGCCCACGAATCGTGTCGAGAATGGTCATGGCATCCTTGCTGCTGGCACGGTCTACACGGGGTATTCGACCCCTCACATATGGTAGATGCGTGTTGGGAGTGTGGATACGAGAGTTTCAAATCGACAGTTCGTGGCATTCGTGAGGAATGATGAAATGAAAGAGGCCTTGAAAGGGAGGTTCAAGGCCCGATATCCGCAGCAGCAGAAAGTTGAAAGAAGAAAGGAGAAAGTGGAGAAGGTTGCAACCCCCTCCGGTCCGTTCTTTACGGCCTTCTGAGATCGGGGAAAATCAGTGTGTAGGCATCGTTACTGAGCGAGGGGCGTGGATACTGCGTTGTGCCCGGCGTACCAAAGGGGATGAGTTTCTGATAGACGGCGTGGCCATCGAGGAAGAGGAGATTGCCGCGATTCAGATCGCCATAACCATTGATGACCCGCACCGGCCCATTCGTCAGAGGTTGATCATTGGTGACGATGTCCATGTATTCGTCGCCAACGTTGACCATGCGCGAGGGTTGGAACGCATCGGCGATCTTGAAACGCTGACGGCCAAATGTGTAGGCCTGATTGAAGGCCATGCCTTGTGTCTGCCAGAGATCAAAGAACCACGCGAACGACAAGTGGTACGACGTGCCCACATCGTCATAGCAGGAAATCGGGGTGGCATTGGCGCGTGGCCAGGCGCGCTGGTGGCCGACTTTGTCAGATGGATCCTTGAAGACATTCATCTGAAACTGTTTGCGCGAAGCGGAGTTGGCGGCAAGGCCTGCGGTACTGGTCGGACCATCGACACCTTCGGCACCCATGTAGAAATTCAGCGGGCGGTGCGCTGCGGCAAAGTCAAAGCCGAAGGCGTCGCCGTACCAATACCCGTCGTTGTTCTTGCCGCCAAAGGTCCAAGAGCAGACACCGTTGAAATTGGTGGGCCATTGATATGAGCCATCGGGTTGGGGGCGGCGAGCAGGAGGAGTGGGAATCTCACCTTTCCAGTCGTTGACGTATTGGGCCCAGGCGCGGCCGATGCTGGAAAGATTCTGCAGCGAGATGGATTGCTGAGCTGCCTTGCGTGCCTTGCCCAAGGCGGGCAACAGAATCGCGATCAGAAGCGCGATGATGGCGATGACCACCAGCAGCTCGATGAGCGTGAAGGCGGAACGGGGGCGCTGAACGGGCAGCTTCATGATGTACCTCCGACGGAGGGGAAACGGGCCGGAGAACCCCGGCAAGGGCCTCAGAACGAGGCAGTTGCAGCATACCACATCGTGCAAGTGGGGCGAACTTGTGGAAAAGTCCGGTAGGATCGGGCTGGAATCGACATGGGATTTGACACCCCGATTCGGTGCCGTATGCTGCCCTTGTCCTTGGTGCCGGGCGTGTGGGGCAACTTTCACGCCGGGCTGAAAAGGGAAGTGCGGTGAGGTGTCTGGCCACGAAGTCAGAGCCGATTCCGCCGCGGACGCGCCGCCGTAAGGGGTGATTCCGAGTCCATTGCCCAGGCTTCTGGGCAGGCCACTGAAGGGCATCGTTTCCTCGCGATGAACGCTTCGGGAAGGTCGGACTCGCCAGACCCCCAAGCCGGAAGACCTGCCTTGGATGCTGTGGTGCCCAATGCGATCACAGCGGCTGGACCCCTTCGCGGAAAGCATGCCGCCTGCGTGCGTGCTTTCGAGGGATGCCGACTCGATCCGCGTGCCGTTTCCCATGCGGACTTTTTGGCTGCGACTGGTGCAAGGCGCGAGGCGACCTTGACCAACCCCTCGATGTGAAGTGTGGTCCTCCCTCGCTGGCGTGCCTTGTGGCATGGCAGTGAGCATGGTCGGAAACCGCTCCGCGCGATTCCGGAGTGACACGGTTGCGATGTTCATTGATGACATCGCGGCAAGAGAGGATTGGCTGTTATGAGTAGGAATGCAGTGGCAGCGCTCGCAGGCGCTGGGGCGATGATGTTGGCTGGTGTGGCAAGTGCATCAGACTTTGCCAGCACCGTGGTGCAGTATGTGCAAGGGAGTGGCGTGGGAGTCGGATATGACGATCCGACTGCCGCGATTGGCTCGCCGACGCGCTATACGGGTACGCAGATTGGCTTTCCCGGCGCGGTGACGCCGTTCAATTCCAGCTTTGATCCCGGTGAGTGTGTATCGATCGGGCGGGGCGGGTCGTTGACGCTGGCGTTTGATCATGATGTGCTGAATGATGCGGCGAATCCTTACGGATTGGACTTGATCATTTTCGGCAATTCGTTTTTCTGGGATCCGGTGAACTTCACGGCGACAGCGCAGGCGTTGTCGAGTGATGGTGGCACGGTGTCCCTCTCTGCGGATGGTGTGACGTGGGTGACCGCACCGGGCATGGCGGATGGACTCTTTCCGACCCTGGCTTATCTGGATCAGATTGATCCCTTTGGTGGTCCTGCGGGAAGTGTGCTGAGTGATTTCACCAAGCCGGTGAATCCCAATTTCGCCTGGCAAGGCGCGGATCTGGCGGCGATCATCGCGGGGTACGACGGCTCTGGCGGAGGGTGGGGCATTGATATCGGGGCGCTGGGCCTTTCCAGCGTGCGGTATGTGAAGATCACCAACGACCTGAATGCCAACCTGATTCCAGAGATTGACGGGATCAGCGATGTGCGCGCGGTGCCTGCGCCGGGTGGTGCGGGAATCGCGCTGGTGCTGGGAGTGATGGCAGCTCGTCGGCGTAGGTAACTCCGAAGGTGTGATGTCGAAAGGCATGTTCCAACTCGATTTTCGCGGCCGGTGTACTGGAGGAGGTGCACCGGTCGCGATCGTGTTGATGTGTGTCGCGATGACGGCTCCGAGTTCGAATGGGCAATCACCTTGCCCGCCGGGCGCGGCATGTGATTCGTGGTCCGGCTTTGCCCGCGATGCATCGCATTCCAGCACGGCTGATGGGTCGTTGACGTTGCCGCTGGGTGCGCCAGCGTGGGTGAGGTCTGTTGATGACAGCGGTCGGGCGATTGCATTTGTTGGACAGTCCAGCGTTGCAGTATCGCGGACGCTGGTGTGTGCCATCGGGTCAACTGGGTCTGGTCAGACACTGCAATTCTGGTGCTTTGGTTTGTCGCGTTTCACGGGCGGTGTGGTGTGGGTGACGCCGGTGGCTCGGCCGTTGCTGGATTCGTATTCGACACCCGTGATCGATGAGATACGGCAGCAGGTGATCGTCACCACCGGGCGGCAGGTGGTGGCACTGAACCTGATGAACGGCGCGCAGCGGTGGGTGATCAACACCGTGCAGCCGATCGTGAATGCTTCGCCCGTGATCACCAATGACCTGGGTGTGTGCAATCGAATGTTCTTTACGGATTACGACGGCGCGGGCACCGGCGGATCGCTGCACTGTGTCAACATCGATGAGTTTCACACGCTGGCGAATCCGTATATGCCGGGTGAAACCGTGTGGTCCGTCGTGATCGGCGGCACCAGCGGCAACACACCCGCTTATGCCGATGGCCGCGTGTATGTCTGCACGGCGGGCGAGTACGGCGTTTCGGGTGGCGAGGTGCGCTGTTATGACGCGCGATCGACCAGCACGCCGACACCACTGTGGGTGACACCCAATCCGATTGGTGAGGGGTTCTACTCCGGCCCGAGTGTGGCGAATGTTGGCGGCGTGAATGGGCAGGACGCCGTGTATGCCGCGTCATACGCCTTCTTTGGAACAATATCCTCGGCAAACCTGCTGAAGCTTCGTGCCAGCGATGGGGCGGTAGTGTGGAGCACGCCCAGCAATCGCACCAGCATGACACCCATCGTGATGAGTGACGGGCGGATCGTTCTTTCTACGGGTGTCAGCGGCTTTGGCTCGCTCCCTGCATTGCAGGTGTTTCGCGATCTTAGCGTTTCCGCATCGATGGTGTGGGATTCGAGCATCGCAACTTGGAGCGACTCCAATTCCAACGGAGTACGAGACACTGGCGAATACACGCGGCTGGGGGGCTGGACGGTGCAGCCCGCACTCGATCGCGCCACCAACTCGCTCTTTGTCGGCGTGATTCCCACCGGCGGCAGCGGGGCGTGTGCCTCCATGGGTGTGGTGGCGCTTGGTGCACTGGCCACAAGTGTGCCGCAGATTCAGACATTTGTGCCGAATTGCGGCTCTTCGCCGGTGATTGCCGGGCGCAATGTGTATTCGATCGGGCTGACGGGGCTGCACGCCTTCGGAGCGCCGCCGCCGCAGGGAGATATCAACAGCGATGGGCGATTGGACGAGGCGGATCTGTACGCATTCGGCCCAATGTCGCTGGCCCAGGACCCGCGCTGCGATGTGAACGCGGATGGGCAGATCACGAGTGCGGATCGTGAGTTGCTGGAAGTGATCGTGCGTGCGGGTGAGAGTGAAACGCTTGATGCATCGCGGCGGCAGCAGGAGGCGGGGCGATGAGGAACGCGACTCACGCATGCCGCGGCTTCTCGCTGATCGAGCTTCTGGTGGTCATCGCGGTCATCGCGCTGTTGATCTCGATTCTGCTGCCCGGTCTGGGGAAGGCGAGGCAGGCAGCTCGATTGACGACATGCTCATCGCAGGTGCGGCAATTGCTCATCGCGTGGACGCTGTACGGCAACGACTACGCCGAGCGCGCCATGCCACTGGCGTATTGGAGCGAGGAGGACATCGGTGCGGGAGAGCAGATCTTCTGGTGGGGGTCGCACGGTGCCAGCGGCCAGCCGGAGTTTTCGGCTGGGTTCATCGCCCCGTATCTGGATGCAGCGCTTGCGAACGGGTCGGCGCTCGAATGTGCGGAGCAAGGGACGGGGACATATCGCCCGCAAGGACCGGCCCGGATGCCGACGAGCACGTACGGCTACAACGGGTACTACCTCTCTCCGGCCAAGACGCCGGGATGGGGTTCGAGCATCGGCCATAGGCCATGGCGACGCATCAGCGAGATTCAGCAGCCCACCACATTGCTGGTGTTTGCGGACACGATTCTGCCCACGGCTTCGCCAACGGCGATTCCAAGCAACACGGCACTTCTTGACCCGCCGCAATTGTGGGATGGTGGATCGTGGATCACGAACCAATTTCCAACCACCAGCTTTCGCCATTCGCGACCCGGACGAAACGCGATGGGCCTGACCGCCGCGGGGCATGCTGATGGCAGTGTGAAGCCGTCGCGGCATGATGCGAGCGCGGCGATGGATGCACGCTCTGCCGCGGGCTCGATCAGCGTGACCAATGGCCCGGGATATGTGCCGGATTGGGAGCGTTGGTAACGTGCTCAACGTGGATCAATCGCGTGCCATCTTCGGATACGGTGTGCCCTTGCCGGTGGATCGCTGCGTGTGCCACAACCGCACGTTCGCGGAGTTGCAGCACATCGCCAAGGCGGAGAACCTCGATCACGCGGCGTTGTCGGCTCGCACGGGATGCTCGGCCAAGTGCGGCACGTGCGGGCCGTATATCCGGCTGATGTACAAATGCGGCGCGACGCGATTCCCCGTGCTGTCACAGGCAGACTTTGTGAGATTACTGGGAGATGGTGGCGAGCGCAGAGGAGTTTAGGTTCAGTACGCCGCTTCATTGCGCCACTTGGTGTGGCAATCCTTGCAAGAGGTATTTATGGCGTTCAGCAGTTTGCTGAGGTCTGCAGCATTGGATTTGCCTGCGACGAGAGCATCCTCCAGCGCGGTGGCCTCATCACTGTTCTTCATCAGGAATGCCGCGAAATCGACAGGGTGCTTTTTGCTGCGATCACTCTCGGCCATGAAGCGGAGCAGGTTGGCGAGTTTGCCTGCTTCGGCTGCGGGTACAAGATCGGGATGATTCGTTGGCACTTTCCATCCGGCCTTCTCGATCGCCACCAGGTGCTCCAAGGCCAAGTCTGCATCGACCATGCCCTGAACGAAACCAGATGGGCGCGAAATCGGCGGGAACGATGCGGGTACCGCATCGATCACCGCACGATCCAACGGAGTCGCGGCACGCGCGCACGCGTACAGACCTGTGTAAGCCGCCGCAGTCCCCGAAACCTTCATTCGTGCCACGCCTTGATCCGGCGTAATCCACCCCAGCGAGCTGGCGGCTGCGGCTGCCGCGCCTGCGCTGCGGTGCTTGCCGTGGTGGCAGTGGATGTAGACTGGACCCTTCGCGTGGGCATCTCGAGTTGCCCGTGTCAGTTCCTTCTTGCGGGTGTCGTCAAAGCCGCTGTAGCCGATGGGAAGGTGGATGTAGGTCATGCCATGCTTGGCCGCAAGATCCACTTCGGGAATCGCGCCATCGACGCTGATGATGGTCTTGATTCCCATGGCCTTCAGTGATGCGAATCCCGCTTCGCCCTCCGGCATGGAACCAGAGACGTACCCGTCGTGATATGCCACGGCGTTGTGGATGCCCTGAAAGTCCTTGGGCTTGGTGTCAGCCATGGTGGGAATCGAAACCGCCGACGCGGCTGGCGCCGTTGCCTTGCCCGGTGCCACAGTGATCGGCGTCAGTGCGGGCTGCGCAGTCGCCGATGCCGTAACTCCTTTACCAGAAGAGGAACCCGATGCAGATACAGAAGAGGAACTGGGCTGAGATGCCGCGCTCGCGGCAGGCGCGGTAGATGATGCGCCGGGCTGATCGGGACGGGATTTGTTCGATGACTCACACGCCGCAAGGAGGGCGGTGGCGGTCAGAGTTGCCAAAGCAGCGAGGCGGATCGATTGATGCATCGGTGAACTCTCCAAGTGAATGAGAAATATACCGAATTGTGTTCCGGTTCGTTCGGAAAGAGTTGCAAAAAATGAGACTGATGTTGCCAATCTGCGTGATCAAAGATCGGCTGTCGATTCTGGGGTGATTACCCCAATGCAATCAAGCCGTGTTCTTGAAGTGCATCCGACGCTTCAAAAATTCATCACCATCAATGGGCAGGCGGGGATTCGAACCCCGGACCCTTCGCGTGTAAAGCGAACGCTCTGGCCGCTGAGCTACCCGCCCGGCCAGCATGAGTTTAGCGTGGTCACGCCATCAATTTCGTCAGTACGTCAAGGCCCTTTTCCAAGGTGGCGAGCTTGGTGGCATACGACAGGCGCAGGTGCGTGTCGCGGGTGCTGAAGGTGTGACCCGGCACGCACAGGACGTTGTGATCCTTGGCGAGCATGAAGAACTGCTCGCCGGTCATTCCCAATTTGGGCGGCACTGCGAAGAAGGCGTAGAACGCGCCTCCCGGCATCGCCACATCGGTGAACTTGCCCAGCCGCTCATTCACCATGTTGCGGCGGCGTTCATACTCCGCTAACGGCCCGGTCATGTCCGCGTCAAAGCAGGCGATCGCGCCGTGCTGCAGCGGGCCCGGCGGGCAGACGTAGAGATACTGCTGCAATTTGGCCATCTGCTCGACGATTGCCGCAGGGCCAGCGACATAACCCAGACGCCAGCCGGTGACGCCGTAGGTCTTGCCAAAGCCGCGCACCACAAGCACAGTATTCTCCGCGCCCGGAAGGCGTGCCGGGCTGGGGCACACCGAGGAGCCTGTGCCCGGGCGTTTCTCCGTGCGCGATTCGGAATAGGTGAATTCGTCGTAAATCTCGTCGGAGAGAAGCAGAATCCCCTTGCTGCGGCACAACTCGAGCAGATCCTGATTGTCCTTGGTGGACATCACCACGCCGGACGGATTTCCCGGCGAGCAGGAGAGGACGATCTTGGTCCTGGGTGTGATGAGCTTGGCGACGCGCTCGGCGGTCAACTTGAAATCCGGATACGTATCGCACTTCACAGCCTTGGCCTGCGCGAGGTTGGCTAGATATGGATACAGCACAAACCACGGATCTGGGATGATGATTTCATCACCGGGGTTGAGTACGGCCATGCAGGCCAGGATCAGTGCGCCACTGGTGCCGCTGGTGATGAGTACGCGCGTGCCATCGGTGCCTGTGGTGACGGGATTCCATCCCAGGTCTTCACGCACATGCCGCGCTGTGCGCTCCAGCAGTGGGGGAATGCCGTATGTCGGCGTGTATCCATTGAGATCATGCTCGATGGCGTGAATCGCGGCCTGCTTCACCGCGGCGGGAACCGGAAAATCCGGCTGACCGATCGAGAGATCGATCGGGTCCTTCATCTTGGCCTTCATGTCAAAGACGCGGCGGATGCCGGAGCCATTGATGCCCTTGACACGATCGCTGATCAAGAGTTCTGCGTTCATTGAAGTGAAGTTCCTGACCGAATGGAATTCAGGTGCGGTCCATAAACACAAGCAGGCCGCGGCATGGGAGCCCCGGCCTGTTGAAAGATTGCAATGAGGCGAATTAGGCCTTGCCGACGAGGGTCTTGGGGATGCCCAGGGCACCCTTCTTCTCATCGAACTTCTTGTCGGCGACCATCTTGGCGATGCGCTCATCACGCTTCATCACGCTGCGCTTGCCGGTGAGCTTGGCGGAAACTTTCAGACTGCGATTCAGACTCATGGAACCCTTCGTTTCTGCGGCGGCCTGCCGCGATGCTTGGTCGATTACTGACCATCGCCCTTGTACTTGACCCACCCCGACTGCATGAAATTGGTCGAGCCGCGATGGTCCCGCTTCCAGATCACTCCCAGGCGTTGGACTTCCTGATCAACTTTGACCTTGATCGGGTCCTCTTTCCGGTATTGCTCTCCAGAGATCCCCTGGAGGGCGATGATTTGGTACAGGGGGAGATTATTCGCTGCTTTCGATCCCTTCTCAACTGCCACCGGCACTCCGATTGCCTCGAAGCCGTTGGCAGCCATGAAGGCGACCACCTTTTCAGCGTCTGCGCGGGGGAGTCGGACAATGGCGAGGTAATTCAGCCCAGCCTCGCGAGGGTCTTTGTCTGTCATCCCCTTTGAAGTGATGATGGTGCCAGGTCCGGTAAATGTTGGCGCGGACAGGGTCGGTGGGTTGGTATTGGATGGCTGCGGCACTGGATCGGGTCGAGCCGAAGAGCCCGATAACCTTGGAGGAGGGATGAATGTTGTTGGGTTGGATCCGCCTGCGGCTGGGCTGGAGGTGCTGGAATTGGTCTGTGTTGTAGTGTCGGAAGGCGTTGCGGAGGGTTGCACCCCGGCTGAGATGTAGGGAGCGAGTTCCTTTTCCTTGGCTCTGCCACCGAGCCAATACGCTGCAGCCCAGATGACGATCACGAGGGCGATCACGCCAGCGATGGTGAGGTAGATGGAGTTCAGAGGCATGGAGACCAAGCCGCCCGTGGGCCGCGAGGTGGTGCCGGAACGAAGGGCATTGATACGGTCAGCAGTGGTCGATTCATCCCCCGGTGCGTGAGCCGAGAGGGTTGGGCGGGGACGGCTGGGGATAGAGGTCGCTTCAACCTGGATTGGCGGTCTGGTCGGTGTGGTGGGCGTTGCAGCATCGCTGTTTGAGGATCCGCCCCGGACCAAATCAAAGAGCGGGCTTTTGTTGCGGCGGAAGACGGGCATACGCGATTGTATCGGCCGATCGGGGCTTTCCCGGTCACAGCGTGAGAATCTATCGACAGGCCGATCTGACAGGCAAAAGCAACCCCGCGCCCGACCTGGTGTGAGGCCGAACGCGGGGTTAGATCAAGTCGAAAGGTGTACCTGCTGGTGATGAGCAGGTTGCACGAATTAGTGAATGATGTTGGCGTAGGGGTCGGTGGTGCCCAAGCCGCCACCGGAGTTGCCGCTGACAGGGGTCAGGGTTGCGTTGTTGATGGTGCCGACTCGCAGGTTTGGCAAGCCGCTAATAGCCGTGGTGCATGAAGTGAAATAGTTGCTGAAGATGAGATCGCTGGAATAGGCACCGTCAATGCCTGATGTGAAACCGACAACCTGGTTGCCTTTGACCACGGTGCGAGCTGCGCCGTTGATGCGGATGCCAAAGTTGCCAAGGGATGCCTCGTTGCGGAATAAATTGTTTTCACACAAACCGGTCATGAAGACGCCAGCCGATGAGTTGTTGATGGCGGTTGAATCTCGCAGCGAGCCCGAGCCGATATAGAAGCCAGTGGTGTTGCCGTTGGAAGTGCAACTGATGACATCGCCGCGATTATCAACATGGATCCCAGTGACGCCGTTTGCTTCTGCCACGCAATCCTGAATGCGGGCGAGTACGGTGTAGATGCCGCCCGTGCCGTTATCGCGGGCGGTGACGCCGCGAACGAAGGTGCTGTGATTGGCGATGGCCACCAGGCCTTTGTCGCGGTTCTTGAGAACGATGCAATCACGCACCTGGCCGTCGTTGATGCGAATGCCGTGGTCGCTATTGTCGGTGGATTGGACATTTTCAATTACGACTGACTGCGGCCACGTCATCACGCTTCCGGTCAGGTCGATGCCATCGAGGCCGAAGGTGCGGACGATGCCGTTCTTGATCTTGATACCCATCTGAAAGACGTTGCTGGTGGTGATGCCATCAAGCGATCCACTGAAGCCGTACACCGTGAAACCGTTCAGATCGAGGGTGACGTGGGAACTGGTGATCTTGATGCCGTTCTTTCCCGCGCTCACCGCAACGTTGCCGCTGAGGTAGTATGAACCGGGCTGGCTGATGACGAACATGTTGGTGGCATCGCCGGGAGTATTCGTGCTGTTGATGACGGTGCGTGGCTCCACATCACCCAGAGGCTTCATGGTGCTGGTGATCGGTCCGGGAGGAGGATTCAACGGACCTGCAAGTGCCGAGCCAGCCACTGCGGCGAGTGCAAGCGTGATCGAAGTGGTGAGGATGCGATTCGATGAAGTCTTCATGACAATGTCCTTGAACTGCTGTGCGAATTGGTTTGACCTGCGCTCTCGCAGGGGCAGCATCAGTGCGACAAGTGGACTTTCAACGGCTAACCAATTCTGGGCGGTCTTGCCGATACATCTTCGCCATGTGCGGCATCCTCGCCCTTGCCAGTCTGAACCATCGAACGCTTGGCGTGGCTGAACGCACGGTGTGCACCATGCGTGAGGTCATGGCCCATCGAGGACCGGACGGCGCGGGCGTGCTCATGCACGATGGGTTTGCGCTGGCGCACAGGCGACTGGCGATCGTCGATCCCTCGGAGCGTGGCCGTCAGCCCATGACGACGCCCGATGGCCGATATGCGATCGTCTACAACGGTGAGTTGTACAACGATGCGGAAGTCCGGCGCGACTTGTCGACGCGAGGGATCACGTTTGGCACACAGTCGGATACGGAGACGCTGCTGCACGCGCTGGTGACATGGGGCACGGATGCGCTGTTGCGCCTCCGGGGCATGTACGCCTTTGCCTTTGCCGATCTGGTTGAAAAGACGCTGCTGCTGGCGCGTGATCCTCTGGGCATCAAGCCCTTGTACTTCACGGTCGTGGATGGGTATCAGGTCGTTGCAGCGAGTGAGGTGCGGGCCGTCCTTGCGCATCCGCGTGTGAGTGCCGCGCCAGATCTGGTGACGGTTTCTTCGTATCTCACGACTATTCGCACGACATTGGGGCATCGCACACTCTTTGAAAATGTGCACGTGCTCGAGCCGGGGCAGGCGTTGCGATTTGATCTCGCGGGCGAACGCATCGGCGTTGAAGGTTTTGACGTCTTGGGTGTGCTGGAGAGTGCCGCGACGCGGAACATGCACGCGGTACTCCTTGATGATGATGCTGGTGAATTGGCGCGCGTGCGGGCGGGTATTGAAGATTCGGTACAGAGGCACCTGCGTTCAGATGTGCCCCTGTGTTCGCTGCTTTCGGGTGGTGTGGACAGCACCATCATCGCGGCTCTCACAGCAAGGCAAGTGAACGGGCTGCGCACTTTTGCTGCAGGAGCAGTGAATAGCGATGACTTGCCTTTTGCCAGTGTGGTCGCCTCTGGACTGGGAACGCGGCACGCGGAAGCGCTGGTCGATCAAAACCTCTTTGAAGAGCGGTGGGTTGAGATGGTTCAGCGGCTCGGCCTGCCCCTTTCCACGCCCAACGAAGTGGCGATCAACACGGTCGCCAAAGCAATTCGCGCAACTGGGTGCAAGGTTGCCCTGTCGGGCGAAGGCGCAGACGAACTCTTTGCCGGGTATGACTCGTTGATGGATGCGTGTATAAGTGTGCCGACGCAGGGCAAAGGCGCGGACCCCGGTGGTTTTCACATGCGTGCCGCGGCGTGGGTAGGTCCGGAAGCCAAGCAGGCCCTGCTGCATGAGGATGTGTATCGCGACTTGAATCATGATGAGCAGTTGCACTTGGCGTACGCCCAGCACTTTGACGCGTTGGCACAGCATGGCATTGTGGGTATGGATGCGCATCTGGCGTTTCAGAGGCGTGTGAATCTTGTGGGGCTTTTGCAGCGTCTGGATACGGCAATGATGCTGGAAGGTGTGGAAGGGCGCACGCCTTTTGCGGATGTCAATGTGGCGGCGATTGCCAATTCAGTTCCCATGCGGCTGAAATACCAGGCACCTGATTCACGCGATCGCGTTGACTCTGGCGCGGAGGCTCGCGGTGGCACGGCTGTGGCGACTGCTGCGGCCCCGCGAACCAAGTTGATTCTGAGACGGGCGTGCGCGGATCTGGTGCCACACTCAGTGCTTCAGCGTCCCAAAGCATCGTTTCCTGTGCCATTTCACGGTTGGATGCAGCGTCACGCGGGTGTGCTGAGAACGAGTGGCTTGTCGCAGGCGCTGTTCAACCCCGCTGCGATTGAAACCATGGCGACCCAGCCGCAATCATGCTGGCAGTTTGCGTGGCCAGCGATCAATATTGCAATGTGGGGACAGCGGTGGTGGGGCGGATGAATTCCCAAATCGCCAAAGTCCAAATGGCCAAGTAAAAGATGCACTTCGTCCCGCAACAAAGTGTCTTGATTTGGACATCTGGAAATTTGCCACTTTGGCCATTTGCGACTGTGTCGCTACCAATCCTTCATAGGAATCTTCAAGCCGCGGTCGCGAGCGCAGTCGCGAGCCTCGTCGTAACCTGCATCGGCGTGCCGGAAAACACCCATGGCGGGGTCGTTCGTGAGGACGCGTTCGAGTCGCTGTGCGGCTTCGGGTGTGCCATCGGCGACGATGACCTGTCCGCAGTGCTGGCTGTAGCCGATGCCCACGCCGCCACCGTGGTGGAAGGAAACCCATGATGCGCCGCTAGCGACGTTGACCATGGCGTTGAGGATGGCCCAATCGCTGATCGCATCTGATCCATCCTTCATCGCCTCGGTTTCGCGGTTTGGGCTGGCGACGCTGCCGCAATCCAGGTGGTCGCGTCCGATGACGATGGGGGCCTTGACCTTTCCTTCGGCAACGAGGGTGTTGAAGATGTGGCCGGCCTTGGCGCGTTCACCTTGGCCAAACCAGCAGATGCGGGCGGGGAGGCCCTGGAACGCGACGCGTTCCTTGGCCATCCTGAGCCAGCGGATCATGCCGGAGTTGTGAGGGAAGGCCTCGATAAGGGCCTGATCGGTGACATAAATATCGTGAGGATCGCCGGAGAGAGCGACCCAGCGGAAAGGGCCGCGACCGACGCAGAACTGGGGACGGATGAACGCGGGAACGAAGCCAGGGAACTTGAAGGCATCGGCGTAGCCGTTATCGAATGCTCGCTGGCGGATGTTGTTTCCGTAGTCGAAGGTGACTGCGCCGAGGGATTGCAATTCCACCATGGCCTGCACATGACGCGTCATCGAGGCGGTGCTGAGCTTCTTGTATCCCTCGGGGTCGGCTTCGCGGGCTGCCACGCCCTGGGCCATGTCGTATTCGACGGGGAGATATCCATGCAGCATATCGTGAGCGCTGGTCTGATCTGTGAGGGCATCGGGGATTTCCTCACGCTCGATGAGGCGTTCGAGGAGCGTCACGGCATTGCAACAGACACCGATAGACAGGGCCTTGGAATCCATGCGATACGCAAAGGCGCGATCAATGGCTTCATCGAGATCGGTGGCGATTTCATCGAGGTAGCGATCCTTGACGCGGCGTTGCAGGCGCGTCATATCGACATCAGCGATCAGGCAGGTGCCGCCATTCATGGTGACTGAAAGCGGTTGCGCACCACCCATGCCTCCACACCCGGCAGTGACGACCAGACGGCCTGCAAGCGTGCCACCGAAGTGCTGGCGCGCGAGCTCGCCGAAGGTTTCGTAGGTGCCTTGAAGAATGCCCTGCGTGCCGATGTAAATCCACGAACCGGCCGTCATCTGGCCATACATGATGAGGCCCTTGGCGGCGAGCTCATCAAACTTGGCCTGCGTGGCCCAGGCGGGAACAAGGTTGGAATTGGCGATCATGACGCGCGGCGAATCCGTCGTCGTGCGGATGATGCCGACGGGTTTGCCGGATTGAACGAGGAGTGTTTCGTCAGGCGCGAGCTTCTGCAGCGAGGCGACGATGGCATCAAAGGCGGGCCAGGAGCGTGCCGCGCGGCCCTTGCCGCCGTAGACCACGAGAGAATCGGGATGCTCGGCGACCTCGGGGTCGAGGTTGTTCATGAGCATGCGCATGGCGGCTTCGGCCTGCCAGGTGGAGCAGGTGCGGATATTGCCGCGAGGAGCACGAACCGGGCGAGCGCCGGGAAGGGCGCTATGCAAGGAGGAAGCGACTGGAGCGGTCGGGGCCGACGAGGTGGTGGGGGCCATGACCAAGGATATCGGCAGCCGGTCGGGCGGGAATCGATAAGTCACGGTGCCGCCGAGAGAAGCGACAGAAGCGTGACAATCGCCAAGTCAAAAGACAAAGAACCCCGAGAAGGTCTCGGGGTTCTTGAAACGGACAGAACTTGCAGGACTTTACTTCTTGGCTTTGGCGGCTTCAGCGGCGGCAGCCGCGGCGTCCAGCTTGACCTTGCGAGCAGCGACGGCCTTCTTGCGGGCTTCGCGGCCCTTGGTCCACTTGGAGACGTCGATCAGCGAGCGCTTCGCGAGCATGTCGGCGATGGTCTCAGAGGGCTGGGCGCCGACGCTGAGCCAGTACTTCACGCGGTCTTCGGCGAGCTGAACCTGCTTGGAGACATCCTTGGCGTGGGGGTCGTACCAGCCGAGATCCTCGATGATCGGTCCATCGCGGCGGGTGCGCTCATCCATGACGGCAATGCGGTAGAAGGGGCGATTGTGACGACCTTGACGCTGCATACGAAGACGAACCATGAACGAGAACTCCTGAATCCGATCTCACGATTGGGCGGACTTTGACAGCGGACGCCCGTTGCGCTGGGTCGAGATATTAGGCGGTAAGGGCGTGCGAGTCACGCTTGAGCGAAGTGTTTGTTTGGGATCTGAAAGGAACGACATGTTGCTGTTGGGAACAAGTGGCGTGGGTGGCGGGCGGGGCTCCAAGATGTTGGCGAGAAGATCATGGAGTATTGCGTTGCGCTCGCGATTGCGATAGCCGCGATAAGTGGGTGCCAATCGGCAACCCGAAGGGCGGAGCCAGCAATCACGCAAGCGGTGAAGGATGCGGGCGTACTGAGCGGCGAGTGGAGCATGGATTTGTCGCCGGATCAGGACGGTTCATATCTGAAGTCATTGGTGATCTTTCCCGACGAGGCTGCGCCAGGAAAGGCGATGACCACATTCACGGGCGCGGTGTATGGGGGATCGCCCTTTGACAATGGGCAGGTGTTGCAGATTGATGGAGGTGTTGCGTTTGCCTTCGTGAGCGATGAGAAGGGTGAGATGGGTGGGCCGTACTACTGGTTGGGGCAAAAAGTCACTCGACCGCCGAGCTCCTCGGGTGCTGAGGTGCTGACCGGTCGAGTGCGATCTCTGTCGAGAAAATTTGAGATGGCCTGGAGCGCAAGGCGTTCCGTGCCGCTCGAATCAATAACCGATCAATCGCAGCCAGCCGCAAAGTCTGCCACGAAATCCAAGTAGTCAAATAAGTCAATGACGGTGTCACCGTTGTAATCCGAATTGGGGTCATTGGCTGCAAATGCCGCGACAAAGTCAAGGTAATCAAAGAAATCCAGAACGGTATCGCCGTTGAAATCGGCATCGCAGGAAGAGCCGCCGAGCACGAAGGTGTCAAAGCCGATGCGCCATCCGGGGACATACTCAGCGCCATTGAGGAAGAGCGGTTCGGGATACAGCGGTGGGCCGGAATTGGGATTGACGTACGAGCCCACGATCCAGCAACCCTGGCCGTTTCCTTGCACTTCCATCACAAACGGGGAGCCAGCGGTGAGGTTGAAGTTGGCGCTCGTCATGTCCACAAATTGTGTAACGAACTGGTTGTTGCCGGGTGCAGAAAGAATGGTCTCGAAGACCGGCGCACTGGTTGATGGCGCGGCACCGTCACGAACTCGCAGGTTAAATGTGCTGCCCGGGTTCGCAGAGTTGAAGGTAACGCGGATGCCTTCCAGCTGGCCGCTCAGGGCGGGCCGAATCTGCACTTGCCAGATAAGGAAAGTGGCATCGGCGTTGTAGGAAGCGCTGTTGCTTCCCAAAGTCTGGGGGCTGGATTGATCCAATGTTCCACTCTGCCCGAAAGCGGATGCAGCACAGGTCAAGGCCGAGACGGTGGCGATCAATGACGAACGACGCATAAAACCCTCCCTATGAAAGCCCAGCCCTCGGCTTCAGGAAACACGATTTCGCTGGCGTATACAAGCCGAATATTAGCCGGGGTGAATGCCCCATTTTCACAACGCCTCGGCGTTGTGTGGCTAGGACGCGGATGGGGTCAAGCGTCAACGGTTGGGCGCGGGGTTGTCCCGGAGTGCTTACCACCACTGAGACAGACGCGAACCCCACTCTTTCAAGTCGTTGCGGATATAGATGCGGTTGACATCCAGCCACCCGGCGTGGTGATAATCCTGTTCTTTCATGTATCTCGCGACCGCCGAGTTTTCGCTCTGATCGTGGTTGTCTTCGAGGAGGATGACTTTGGGTTTCCAGCGATTGAGGTCAAAGCCCTGGAGCACATCGATCTCACCCCCCTCGACATCAATCGACGCCAGATCGACCTCGTGACCATAGTTGGCGAGATTGGGATCCTGCTCGAGGAGTGCGTCCATGGTGTTCTGAGGAACGGTGACGGTTTGCGATGGGGTTCGCGAGGCGACAAAGCGACGCCTGGTTTCCTCATCGGTGGTGTTGAATGAGAGCATTCCTCCCCAGTGATCATCAACCACAGTGAAATTAGCGGTGGGGGCGCAGCCGCGTTTGCCTAGAGCGCTGTGCACGACTCTGGAGTGCTTGCGTCGCTCCTTGCACGCCTGAGCCCGCCGGGGGATCGCCTCGATCAAAAGGCCGGTCCAGCCGATGCACTCCAGCGCATACGAGACGGAGAATTCGTACCCATCGAATGCTCCCACCTCAATAAAGTATCCGGTGGGCTGGCGGGCAAAAAGGTCGTACACCATGCAGTCTTCGTTATGCTGGGCGCGAAACTCAAGCGGGTAGCGCGAGGTCCTCCCGGCTGCTTGCAACTGGTTCATCGTTTCCAGCGCGTACAGCCGCCGGCGTAAGCCGATCATCTGCTGCCGCAGTCCACCCTGCATGGCGGTGTGCTTGTGGTCGAGTTGCGCAAAGGCCCGCCGAACCTCTTGAATGAAGGCCTGCTGTTGCTCTGGATTCACACTCAATCTCCTGCCATTCGCGGTTTTCTGTGCACTCTGGCGGTCAGTCGGCCTCCGGTGCCAACCTGCAGGGAGCATATCAACGATTGCGGCAATTCGACGCGAGGCGCCTGGAAGATCGGTCGTCAAGCAGATTACGAAAAAGTTGTGGAATGAGCTGCAAGGTTTCTTAGGTTCGCGCAAAGTCTCAGTGTGGAGCGTGTGACGTGATCCACAACCCGGACTTGGAAAGTTCCTGCCGGGTCCCCCCACAGAGTGTCGTCACAGCGTTCTGACCTTGTCAGTGCGCGCCGGTATCCCATGGAGAATGAAGATGAGCAAGACCACTTCCACCCTCGTGTCCGCAACGCTTGCCCTCACGGCACTGTCCGGGGCCGCGTACGCACATCTTGGCGGTTTTGAAATTAAGGATGGATATCAGCCCTTTCTGAACATGGTGCAGAACTACAACGCCGGGCAATATGGCCTCAACAGTGGCTATTCCGCCATGGCTCCTGTCGCCATCACTCCCGGCACCGGTCTGTGGCACAACATCAATGGTGGATTCTCTTCCGGCGGTTCGATTTCTTATGCCACCGGTCACCAGTGGTACGACCGCACCTGGGTCAACTCCGGCAACACCATGGGGCAGATGTCTGATCAGGCACTTGTCCTGACCACCGGGCACGAAGGGCTCACCGGCCCCGCGCTCAAATACAAGTATGACATCGATGCCCAGGATCTGGGCGGCGTCAACCCTCTTACCACCGGTAGCGCCATCGTCACCACATCTTTCTGGGTTCGCGGCATGATGGATCCCGGTCTTGTCGGCACTGGCTATCTGGGTAACGAGATCACCTTTGAAGATTCCCTCGGCAACGTCGGCTTCCGCGTGGGGCTCACCAAGACCTCCGGCGGCGACATGGTGACATATTGGAACGGCACGTCAATGGTCGTGACATCCATCGCTGGCTCGGCAGCAGTCTACGACCGCTGGGATATCTCCTTTGATCTTGCCGCCGACACAGTCACCGCTTCCTACTTTGATTTCAGCACCAGCACCACACACAATCTGGTCGTCGGTGCGGCTTTGCAGAATGCGATGGCTGACTATTCACATCTCACTTTCCGCTCGACTCCGGGTATCAACAACAGCAAATTCTTCAGTGTTGATGATTTCCGCTTTACCACCAACGTGCCCGCACCGGGTGCCGCGGCATTGGCTGGTTTCGCGGCTTTGGGCATCGCCCGTCGCCGCCGCTGATTGATATGAGAATCTGATCACCACCTCAGCCCGTCGGGATGTTCTCCCGGCGGGTTGTGCTATGTATCTGGCGAGAATTGGAAATGGCCCCGGTGGGACTCGAACCCACACGCCCTTTTACGAGCTGCGGATTTTAAGTCCGCTGCGTCTGCCATTTCGCCACGGGGCCTCGAAGCACGGCAACTCTAGTTTGGAAAGATGGCAGAAGTGAGGTGAGATCTTCTCCGTGAGTTCCTCACTCCTTGGCCACAAGAATCAGCACCTTGTCGATCCGCGTTCCATCCATATCCACCACCTCGATGACGCGTCCCAACCACTCTTTCTTCTCACCTTCCTCGGGAATGCGGCCAAACAGAGAGAGCACCAGCCCAGCGGCCGTACTGACATCCGGCAACATGCTCGCCGCCTCCGGGCTCAGATTCAGAAGCGCGACCAAGTCGTGCATCGCCATCCGACCATCCACCAGCACCGAGCCATCCTCACGCTTCACGGCCCGCGGCGCGCTTTGCTCGCCCTTGCGGCTCACATCACCCACCAGCGCGCTGAGCACATCGTTCAGCGTGATCAGCCCCTGCGTGCCACCGTACTCATTGACAACGAATGCCACGTGGTTCCTGGACTGCTGAAACTGGTCCAGCAGTTTCAGTACCGGCATCGATTCGGGTACGAAGATCGGTTTCTGCAGCACAGCGCTCACATCAAAATCCTGCTCCATCAACAGCCCATACGCGATCAGATCCTTGATGTGCACAACGCCGATCAACTTGTCCAGATCGCCATCACCGATAGGAAAGTGGGAGTGGGGGCTGGTCCCAACCAGCACTTTGAGTGCCTCGGTGGGCGTCCCTTTATCAATCCACACGATCTCCGGCCGCGGCACCATCAGGTCACGCACCGTCAGATCGCCCATGCGGAACACCCGCTGAAAAAGCTTGTGTTCCTGGGGCGTAAAGACCCCCGTCGTCGCGGCTCGCGAAACCAGCGAACGAACATCATCTTCCGATACATCGTCACCGGTGCCAGAGCGAATCCGCAGCAAGCTCAAAATCGCATCGGTGGACCAGCTCAGCACTTTCACGGGCAACGCGGCGACAAAGCTGAGCACGCTCAAGGGGCGAGAGATCGTTGCCGCCACCGCCTCGGGATACGCCAAAGCGATTCGCTTAGGCACCAATTCGCCAAACACCAGTGAGAAATAGGTGATCAGCAGCACCACCACCACCAGCGCGATGGTGTCGGATTGCTTGGCAACGATCGGAAAGGTCTTGGCAATCCACTCTTGCAACGGACCTGACAGGCGATTTTCACCAAACGCGCCGGCCAGAATGCCGATCAGCGTGATCGCCACCTGCACCGTGGACAAAAACTTGGTCGGCTGACGTGCCAGGGCCAAAGCCGCCAACGCGCCCTTGGAGCCCTTCGCCGCCTGCTGCTGCAACCTCGACTGGCGGCTGGTCATCATGGCCAATTCGGCCATGGCGCACAGGCCATTGAACAGCAGCAGGACCACCAGAGCTATGACGGCGACAACCATGTGCGAACAGAATAGGGGCGACTTGCCTCACGTGGGTGGACTAGATTCTGGTGTGAAATACGTCATCATCATTCCCGACGGCGCTGGTGATCTTCCTTTGGATGAACTCGGGGGCCAGACTCCGCTGCAAGCCGCACGCATGCCCCGCACCGCCGAAGTTGCGCATCACGCCCGAATCGGCGCCGCCGTAACCACGCCTCCTGGGTGGGAGGCCGGCTCCGATGTCTGCTCCATGTGCCTCTTGGGCTACGACCCGCGTCGATACCACACGGGGCGTGCACCGTTGGAGGCCGCCGCGTTGGGGCTCAATCCCACATCCAGCGATTGGATCTTTCGGCTGAATCTCGTCACCGTGGGTGAGCCCGGCACCCCGGACGATGGCCTGATGCTTGATCATTCGGCAGGCGCCATCACCGATGGTGAAGCACGCGTCCTCGTCGAAGACCTGGTGGCGCACTGGCGCAGTGTCGAGCCCGCTCTGTGCGAGCGTTTGGCTCTCTACCCCGGTGTCAGCTACCGCAACATCATGATTGATTCCGCAGGTCGCGATTACGCCAAGGTCACCTGCACGCCTCCACACTCCATTCCCCGTCAACCGTGGGCCAAGTCCCTCCCCTCCGGTGGCGACGGCGCAGGCGCAGCGCTCCTGAATCGTCTCATGCAACTCAGCCGCGAATTTCTGCCGACGCACGAGGTGAACCTCTCACGCAGTGAGCAAAGTCTGCGTCCCGCCAACATGGCGTGGATCTGGGGTCAGGGCACACGCCCCGCCATGCCGACCTTTCAGGAGGTCTACGGCCTCCGCGGCTGCATGATCACCGCCGTCGACCTTCTCGCCGGAATCGCGGCGTACATCGGCTGGGATCGCCTCCCCGTCCCCGGCCTCACCAGTTATCACGACAATGACTACGAAGGTCAAGGCCGCGCTGCGGTGCGAGCCATCGACGAATACGACATCGTCTGCTGCCACATCGAAGCCCCCGATGAATCATCACATCAAGGCGATTGGAAAACCAAGGTCGCTGCCTTGGAAGCGATCGATCGCCACATCGTCGGCCCTATCGTCGACAAACTCCGCACGTATGGCGATCCTGAGAAAGATCCCACAGCGCAGGGGTGGCGACTCCTCATGCTCCCCGATCACTACACCCTCATCAGCACGCGCAAGCACGATGCGACGCCCGTCCCATTCCTCATGGCTGGTTCCTGGGTCCGCTCTCTCGTTGAACGCCCCTTCACCGAATCCGCGGCACTTTCCAGCGATGTCCGCATCGCCGACGGCAGTGATCTGATGGAGTACTTTCTGCATTCGGGGAGGGTGGGGAGGGGAAACACTTAATTGGAGCGAGCCGAATGGCGATCTTTGCTGAGGGCATGACCTGTCGAATCTGCGAGCGACCTCTGATGAATGGGCAGTCGGTTAGAGCATTCTCCCCGTTTGTCGCAAACGAAGCGGATTCACTTTCATTCTTCAGCGATGCCGTGTTTCACGAAGAGTGTTTTTGCCGGCACCCCCTATCGGGTGACGCTGAGTCTCGTTACAAGATCGTGCTTGATAGGTACAAGCCGGCGAATCGTGTGTGTGCAGTGTGCAATCAGCTGATCAGTGACCCAGATAACGTTTTCTCGCTTGGACACTTGACGAGCGACGAAACCCACGCGCTCCATCGATACAACTATGCACATTTTCATCGGCCATGGATTGGTCAATGGCCCCAACTCGCCCAAGTTGCGGAGTTCGCCGCAGCACAGATGGAATCTGGTGCTTGGCGTGGTTCGGGCATGCAAATTACGGCCGATGCTCTTCGAACCGCAATGATCGATAGAGAAACTTCGCAATGATGGGATTGTGTCGTTGTTGATCATGAACGCACATGCAAGGGAGATTGGCTATGGCAAACCGAGAAGCAGATGCGCAGAATGAGTTTGCCCGGGACGTGGTTCGCAATCGCGACCATGCCTTGTATTTGGTTAAGTCAAGAGGTTCGAGGCCGCAACACAAAGTGCCCCCATCGCGAACTGTTTCAGTCTCTTCCAGAATCGGTGCAGCGAGCAGCGTACGAGATCGGCCAGAGTGCGGTAGATGAGGCGCTCGGTGGTCTGTTGTGCTCTCTGTGGTCTGATGATCGATATCAGGTGCTCTACAAGCACGACGATGGACAGACTCTCGATTTGAAAGGCCAGTCTGATGGGTGGCATGGAGACTTCATTGGCTTTGGAACCCACGGAGGTTGGATTCACGAATACTCCAAGTACGGAATCGAGTTTCCCAGAGGCGGAATCGAGGATTGACTCATCGCATTCAGGTCCGATAACTGCGATGCTTTCCAAGCAATTGGAATGCAATCCACCCGGAACCTGCCGCGTTCTGCTCGGTCAGACACAAACTCGCCGATTCAAAGCAGCAGGGTTTGACGTATCTTGATGGATCAACAGCCGACCCATGTGCGATCAAAGCGCGAGTCGGTTCAAAGGGAGTACAGATCATGGCTCGCACTTGCACTCGCTCGCTCGCGCTTCTCGCCCTCATCGCTGGCACGTGCTTCACGGCGTCCGCTCGCTTTGATGATCCCAATCCGCTGTCCGGCCCAAAGGTCAAGGACACCGGTGTTCCCGGTGAGTCCAAGTCGTTCACCAACACCGAGTCCAAGCTCAAGTACGAGAATCGCATGATCTCCGACAAGGTCTTCAAAGAGACCATCGAGTACATGCGCAGCACATCGGTCGAAGCATCACTTCGCCTCACCGATGACCAGATGAAAACCGTGCGCGAGCAGGAGCAGAAACTCCAGACCCAACGCCGCGACTATCTCATCAAGAACAAAGAGTCCATCGGCAAACTTCTTGCTGATGCTGGTGTGAAGAATGCCGACCTTTCCAGCGAACGCGGCATCCGCCAAGCCATGGAAAAGGTCCGCAACTCTGCCGAGGAGTTGCGCAAGAAGGACATCAAGAAAGGCGAGACCCCGAAGAAGCCCGCAGACGGCGGCGATGGCATGATGCAGATGGATGAGGAAGCCAAGGCAGAGAAGTCAGGTGCCAAGGCCGCCGCGATTCAGGCACTCGGTGAGATTCGCAAGAACTTCCCAAAGTCTGAAGACGCCCATGCCGCGGTGTGGGCCGTGATGTCAGACAAGCAGAAGGAAGCAGCCCAGGCCAAACTCAAGGAGTTGATGGCCAAGGAATCTGAGCAGAAGATGCTCCCCGGCGTGCAGGATCAGGTCGAGCGCCGCATCAAGAACGAAAAGCTCAAAGAGCAGCAGAAGAAGCGCGAAGTGAAGAAGGAACTCAAAAAGGAAGAGAAGAAAGAGAGCAAGTAGGCGTCAAGTGAACGATCACTCCGCTGGCAAAAGCACCCTGAGCCGCTGCGGCGCAGCGTGCACGCTCACTGATCCCGTCTCCATGTGCCACGCCTCACCATCCATCTGGCTGGGGGCCGCGCCTGCTTCAACCTCAACCTGAGCCGCGTGCACATACCGCACGCCCGGATCATCCAAGTGATCGCGCAGCCAACTCGCGGCATACCAGCGCATCACGCCCAAGATCGTCTTTGCCGGAAAGAACACCACATCCAGCTTGCCATCATCCATGCGGGCCCGCGTCGCCAGGTCGAGCCGCACTGCATACTGGCGGCTGTTGGCGATCACCACCATGCCAACTTCATTCTTGACAATCGCTTTGCCATCAGCGTGAATCGTGAGTGGTCGTAGTGTCGGTCGCAACACTTCATGCAGAATCGGCTTGGTATACGAAAGATGCGAGATGGGTCCGCGGCGTTCCTTGTTTAAGCGATGGATGATCGACGCATCCAGCCCCATGCTCAGCATCAGGGCGAATTCGGTCTGCGCACCCTCACGCTCGGTGCGGCCCAGATCAACGGTGCATGTGCGGCCTGCTCGCAACGCACGCCGGATCGCTTCGATCTCTCGTCTCATGCCGAACTGCCGCGCAAACAGATTCTCCGTCCCCATCGGAATGTGGTAGAGCGCTGTGCCGCACTCACTCGCGGCATGCAGCGAGTGATGCACCGATCCATCACCCCCTGCGACCAGAAGAGCTTCGGCGCCATCGGCGGCGATTCTGCTGGCATCGCGGCTGGCGGCGACATCGGCGACTGTGAGTTCATGGCCATCGTCATGCAGCGCGTCCATCAGAGACGGAATCAGCCCAGCCGCACGACCGCGCCCACTCTTGCTGTTGAAGACGATGCCGACCTTCATGATCGCTCCATCGACTTCACCAGGGGAGTGGCTTGCCGTCGAAGTTCAGGAAAGATCCTGAGGCCACATCGCGTGCCTTGTCGATCACGCCCAGCATGGACTTCACGCTCTCTTCGGTGCTGAGTGTCGCGTTCGGCCCACCCATGTCCGTGCGCACCCACCCGGGGTGCATGCACAAGGTATGAAATCCGAGGGGCGCTAACTCGGCCGAGAGTGAGCGATTGAACTGGTTGAGTGCGGCTTTGCTGGCGCGATAGCCGTAGCTTGATCCGCCGGTGTTGTTGGCGATGCTTCCCAGTTGGCTGCTGATGCTGACGACTTGCTTGCGAGTGCCACGCTTGAGGTGTGGCAACAGCGCCTTGGTCACCAGCATCGGCGCGATGGAGTTGATGAGTAGAACGCGGGCCAATTCCTCCTGCGTGCAGTCGGCCAGTGATTTGCTGGTCGAACTCACACCGGCGTTGTTGATGAGTACGTCTACAGCGCGGTCGCCCAGACCTTTGGCGAACTCCGTGATCGATGCCTCGCTCGCCACATCCAGCGCGTGAACCTCCGCGCCGGTGTCCTTTAGTTCGGTCGCCTTCTCCACCTCGCGGCAGGTGGCGATCACCGTTTCGCCTCGGGCGCGAAGCTGCTTTGCGTACTCCAGACCGATGCCGCGATTTGCGCCGGTGACGAGATAGGTTGCTGCCATGCCCCAATGGTTGGCGGCTAATCGCGTGCGGGATGTCCCTTGAGTGTCAAACTTGTGGGTGGATACAAACGCGCGGGCTACCGTTGTATCATGGGTAGTTTCATGCGTCTCACCGGCATTGGTCGTGCGTGCTCGGGCCTGGCTTTCGGGACAATCGTCGTTGGTTCGCTCTTGCTCGGCGGGTGTGCGACTCCCGCGCGCCCGAGCGCGGCATCGAGTCAGCGCGCGCTGGAACTCAACTCGCAACCCTTGGACGGCGACTACGAGGTCTCGATCTCGGCGCGGTTCTTTGGTCCTTTACGAACGCGGATGAAGGCCGAGGCATTGGCCGAGAGTGCGGGGAGTGCATCAGCCCCGCCGCCACTCGCACGCTTCAAAGGCAACACCACTCCGGGCGTGGCGTGGAATCTGATCGGTGGCATGCCCGGCGCACTGGGGCCAGTGATGATGCCATTTATCTTTCCCAGTGGCATGCTGCTGTATTGGGAATCGGATGTGCCGCGTGGTACCGAGCCGGGATTGGGAAAGATCGGGCCATCGACACTGAGTTCGTTGCAGGCTACGACGCGCTACTACGGCCCGGATCGCCCGGTGGAGATGAGTGTTGAGAACAGCGGCACCATCGTGGTGATGGAGGTTCGCAAACTCAGCGAAAGTGAAGCGGCGCAGCCCTTTGCCAAGCCAGACTACACCGCGCTGGTGGATGCCTACGCCAAGGTATTTGGCGAAATGACGGGTCTCAAAGGCGGGGCTGACGCGAAAGCGTTTGAGAAGTATGCTGGCTCGCTGCGCACTGCGGCGGGTAAGGCCAAGGACGACGTTGAGTTCATCTTCGCGCTGGTGCTGGCGTGGCGCGATCAGAAAGAGTTTCCCATGCCGGCGATCTTCCGGCGCGTGGATCGTGAGGCCGAGAGGAAGTTGTTTGCCCGCACGCAGGGCGAGCAGCAGCCCCTGAAGTTCACGCGAGATGAAGCCAGCGGCATCGTCACGGTTGAAGTGACCGCGTTCATTGATCCCGAGCAAGTGGACAAGGTGATGAAGGAGGCGCTGGCGACCAAGCCCAAGGGCGTGGTACTCGATCTTTCCAACTGCACCGGGTTTGAGTCCGCCGCGTTTCGCGTGGCTTCGTGGCTGCGCGATCAGCCGACGGCGATAGGAATCTTGTATCCCAAGGAAGTGGAACCAAGCGAGATTTCTCCCAAGCCAAACTCGTACACGATTTCCTCGTTGGGGAGAGCCAAAGACCTTGATGCGGCGGTGGACAAAGCGGCGCAGCGCACGGCCACAAGTGCTGGGCAGCCACTGGCACTGATCGCCGATCCGGAAGCCAACGCATTTGATGGGCCGATCGCGGTGGTGGTTTCCAGCCGCACAGCGAGCACGGCGGAGATGTTGGCGCACGCGCTGGGTGCGGCGGGCGCGCCGGTGGTTGGAGAGACTACGGCCAAGCGGCCCACGTTGGCACGAGAGATCGATCTGAATGTGCCTGGCGCGGAAGAGTGGATCGCGCGGATTCCACGATATGACTATGTCGGGCCGAAGGGCGAGTTCATCAAGCTCACAGGCGTGCGTCCAACCCACAGTGCATCGAAGGATCAGGCGGTGAAATTGGCCAAGGAGCTGGTGCTGCAAGGCACCAAAGTTGAGCCAACTAAGGCGGGAAGTCGTGGGCCAACGGTGCCTGCGCCAGACTTGTACTACTGATTCCTTAGCGCAGCCAGAGTCCGGGGTTCTGGCGATGTTGATCGAGCCAGGGTTGTGCCGCGGTGGAGAGCAAGGGAATCGCGCGGCCGTTTTCAGCATCGCGCTCGCCCCTGATGCACTGCATGACAAAGCGTGACACGTCGGCTGGAAAGAGGCAGGCATTGGAGGGGATGACTTCATCGGAGAAACTTGCTCTCAGCATTTCAGTTTCGACGGCACTGGGGCAGATGGAAAAGGCGCGGATGTTGTGGGGGGCGCCTTCCTTGGCAGCGCTGACGGCCATCATTGCGAGTGCGGCCTTGGATGCCGCATAGGCGAAGAAGCCGGGGAAGGGGTCGAAGACCGCCATGCTGGCGATATTGATGAGGCAACCGGATTTCTGCGCGACCCAGATGGGCCAGGCGCGGGTGGTGGCGCAGGCGGCGCCGAGGGCGTTGGTGTTGAGGGCGCGGCTGATGTCGTCGCTGGTGATCTGACCCAGGGGGCGAACTTCGCCGAGTCCGGCGTTATTGACGAGCACATCCAAGCCGCCAAAGTGCTGAACGTGATTGTCGATGAGTGATTCCGCGGCGGACGGATTGGATAGGTCGCACGACGCGCAGCGGATGTTGGGGGTGGTGGAAGTAGGGGGGCACAGGGATTTGGTGGCGTTGAGGGCTTCGGTGCGGCGACCAGCGAGGGTGAGGGAGTAGCCAGCGCGAGAAAGATCTAGGGCGATGGCGCGGCCGATGCCGGAACCGGCTCCGGTGATGATGGCAGAGGGTGGTCGCTGCATGTCGGAGCGTACTCAGGCCGTGGTGGTGTCTGCTGAGTCCATACCCTCGGGCATGAGCCCCTTCAAGGCGTTGATCGCGCTTGCATTTGTTGTGATTCTGGGTGTGCCGTTTCTGGCCAAGCCGCGGACGGAGCGCGCTGCAGAGCCGGGAGATGAACGCACGCTGGTGATCATCACTCCTCACGTGCAACAGATTCGTGATGAATTTGCCCGAGGGTTTGCGGATTGGATGCAGCGGACGACCGGCAAGCGCGTGCGGGTGGTATGGAACATTCCAGGTGGAACCAGCGAAATCATCAAGACGCTGCAGGCGCAGTACACGGCGGCGATCAAGAACGGTGATATCGCGGCAGATGGGAGTTGCAAGCCAGGGGTGATTCCGATTGACCTGATGCTGGGTGGCGGCAGTTATGACCATGGGCGGCTGAAACGTGGGGTGGCAGTGAAGATGACCACGCCGGCAGGTGAGAAAGATGTGAACATGACGATGAGCGTGCCGGCGGGAATTGACCCGAGGCAGATGAAGGAATGGTTTGGCGAGAACAAGATCGGGGCGCAGACGCTGTACGAGCCGGAGCAGTACTGGATCGGGACAGCGCTCTCTTCGTTTGGCATCGTGTTCAATCGGGAGATGTGCAGAGAGCGAGGATTGCCCGACCCGACGGGGTTTGAAGATTTGACCAAGCCGGAGATGTACGGATTGGTGGCCCTGGCCGATCCGAGGCAGTCGGGATCGATCGCGACGACCTTTGATGCGATTTTGTCGGCGTATGGATGGGAGAAGGGGTGGCGTGTGCTGCGCGAGATGACCGCGAACACACGGTACTTCACGAATTCGTCGACCAAGCCACCGATTGATGTCGGGCAAGGTGAGGCAATTGCAGGATTGGCGATTGATTTCTATGGCCGCAATCAAGCAGAGCAGATTTCGTTGCCGGGGCAGGATCCGGCGACGGCGCGGGTGGGGTATGTGGATCCCAAGGGTGCGGTATATATAGATGCGGACCCGGTGTCGATGTTGAGGGGTGGACCAGAGCCGGAGTTGGCGCGGGCGTTTATCGCGTATTCTCTTTCGGAAGAGGGACAGGCCTTGTGGAACCTGCCGAGTGAGCGCGATCCGCGCGGCGGTGGGAACCCCAAGCTGGACGTGGGGGGGAAGAGTGTGCGCCTGGGGCCGGAGGTGAGCAATCTGCGGAGGTTGCCGATCCGCCGCGAGTTTTATGCCAAGTATGGCAAATACATGACGGATCAGGTTGATCCATATGCGATCGCCAGCCAGAACCTGCCCAAGGGATGGCGTGACGCCATCGCGCCGATGATGGCGGCATTTTCGGTGGATGTGATGCGTGAACAGCATGATGCGTGGCAGGCCCTTTTGAATGCGAGACGGGATGCGAACTTTCCGAGTGATGTCAAGGCGGAGATGGAAGCGGCGTTCTTTGCGTGGCCGACGACGACGCTTGAAGATGGAAAAGTGCTGACGTTTGATGAGCAGAACATCAAGGCGATTCTGGCGGCGTGGAAGGACGCGGCGAAGAAGAATCCCGGTCAGGTAGCTCGGTGGCAGATTGAGTACACAAGTTTCTTTCGTGGGCAGTATCGGAAGGTGAAGAACTTGCAAGAGCAAGCCGCTGTGCGGGCGAACTGAATTGGGTGAGAGAGTGCATCGGCGATCCTTCATGGTGTAGTTTGAAGTGATGCTCGGTCATACGTTGACGCTGGCATCGGGAATACGACCAAAGGCGATTTTGGCTTCCATGATGTGCCGGTAGCCGCGAACGGAACCCATGTAGATGGAGTGGCTCCTCCAGCGTTTGTTGATTTTGTCGATGGCGTGTGAGAGTGTGTCGAGGGAACGCATCCACTGGCTGAAATCGGTGAGGAGTTGTTTCTTGATGTCGCGGGCCATCGAGGCGGCTTGCGCTGGATCACGATCCGGCCCGCGCAAACGAGTCGCCCATTCATCGATTGAGTAGACCTTGTGGATCGGTACGTGCTTATTCACACTGCGCAGAATGGCGTGGTGAACTTTGACATACATATCTGGCCGAGCTTTGACGAGGGCAATGGCGGGACAGAGGGCGCGGGCTTCCTGCACACGCGTGCCGACACGAATGCCATGACGTTTGGCATTGTAGCTGGCGGCGATGATGCAGGTGCCTTCGGATTCGATGGGAATGACGCCAACGGGGCGATGGCGCAGTTCCGGTCGGAGGTGCCGCTCAGCGGATGCGAAGAAGCGGTCCATATCTATAAAGAGCCAGTTCATGGGTATATCTCCACGTTCTATGTCAATGTACGGGTTTTGGAAGGTTAAGTTTCCAGAATACGAACATATGGGAAGATATTTGTTTGGTATTTCAGGAATTCTAGTTATAGGACTATTTGAACATCTTGGCAATGAGCAGGTAGCGAGGTAGCAGGGGGCTTGTGTTGGGAATGGAAAAGCCGGTAAGCAAGTGCCTAACATCTCGACCCCACGGGAATTGGCTCTGCCAGTTCCAGCGGGAACCGCTTCGGTTCGGTACACCGTCGCGGCACATCACAAACCGTTGACCACCCTCTTGTTCCCAAAGTCTGTAGCCGGACGGGAACGCCAAGGCGGGTGGGAGGTGGAGACCGATGGCAAAGAAAGAGATTACGAACGTTTTCAAGATCATGGCCGTGGGTGGCCAAGCGACGCCCGCGCCACCGTTGGGGCCCGTGCTGGGTTCCAAGGGTGTAAACCCTGGTCAATTCATCACCAAGTTCAACGCCGCCACTCAGGCGGTGAAGGGCAAGAAGGTTGGCTGCATCGTGACGGTGTGGTCGGATCGTTCGTTTGATCTTGAGATCAAGGGATCGCCTGCTTCGGTCATGATCCTCGACGCCATCAAGGCGGAGAAGGGTTCAGGCACGCCGAACAAGAACAAGGTCGGCAAGATGACCAAGTCTCAGGCGAAGAAGATCGCCGAGGCGAAGATGGCCGACCTGAATGCAGGTTCGGTCGAAGCGGCACAGCGGATCATCGAAGGCACAGCCCGGTCCATGGGCGTCACCGTGGTGGAGGGCTAATCCATGGCAGTTCACGTTGGTAAGCGTCAAAAGGCGAATCTCGCCCTGCAGCCCAAGGAGCCCCTCGAGGTTCCGCAGGCAGTTGCGGCTCTTAAGAAGTACAAGGCCCCGAAGTTTGATCAGGCAGTGAATGTCTGCATGCACCTGGGTGTTGATACCGCTCAGGCCGAGCAGAACCTTCGCGGTTCGATCGCTCTTCCCAAGGGCATTGGCAAGACCAAGCGCGTGATCGCGTTCTGTAACAGCGAGCAGGCGGCCAAGAGCTTGGCTAACGGCGCTGTTAAGGCAGGCGCGGATGATCTTGTGTCTGAAGTCGAGAAGGGCTTCATGGATTTCGATGTGGCCATTGCGTCTCCGGACATGATGCGCATCGTTTCCAAGCTGGGTAAGGTGCTGGGTCCTAAGGGCCTGATGCCGAGCCCCAAGGCCGGCACGGTGGCGACCGATGTACCGACCGCGGTGAAGGAATATGCCGCGGGCAAGGTGGAATATCGCACCGATAAGGGCGGCAACATCCACAGCGTGATTGGACGCATGAGCTTCTCGGAAGGCGACCTGGTCGCCAATCTTGATTACTTCATCAAGAGCATCGAGAAGATCAAGCCCAGCACGGTGAAGGGCACATACATCAAGCGTGTGACGATCTCCGGGGCGATGACCCCCGGCGTTCATGTCAAGTACGTCAACCTCGAGGCCACGGCGGAGTAATCCCGCACCGCACGGAGCACACAGATGTCAAAGACGATCAAGAACATGATGATGCGGGACTACAAGAGCCGCATGGGTACCGCGGAAGAGGCGGTCGTGATCGGCGTTCGCGGTCTCAAAGCCGTGGACACGACCAAGGTCCGCACCAAACTCCGCACCAAGCAGATCAAGGTGACGGTGGTTCGCAACGCGTTGGCTCGCAAGATGTTTGAGGGCTCCAAGCTCTCAACATTGAACGACATGCTGTCGGGTGCAAGCGCGCTGGCTTATTCACCCCAGGGCGATGCCTCGGTGGTGGAAGTGGCTCGCGAGGTCGTGGCGCTGGCCAAGACCTTCCCGCTGATTGAGCTCAAGGGCGCAGTGCTGGATGGCACGGTGTTCAAGGGCAAGAAGGGCGTGGAAGAGCTGGCGGCATTCCCGACCAAGATCGAGGCCCAGGGCCAGGTTGTCACGCTGTTGGTCAGCCCCGGTCGCAAGCTGGCGGCACAGATCAAGGGTCCCGGCTCGAACATCGCTGGCCTCATCAAGGCCATCGAGACCAAGCTGGAGAAGGGCGAGACTATCGCGAAGGTTGGCTAAGCCAAGCTTCGCGTGTGTTGGAGTGGTGGGGGATTTGTGGATTCAATTTCATCTGACTGGTCCCTTCGGGGATGAAAGTGCCGGGTGTTCCGGCCCCTCTTGGATGAGCATGAAGTGATGAGTTCGAGAAGATCGAACTGATCGAAAGGTTTAAGAAATGTCAGACGTTGCTGCAAACATCAAGAAGCTGGGCGATGAGTTGGCTGGCCTGTCCCTCAAGGACGCGGTCGACCTTGGCAAGTACCTCAAAGACACCTACGGCATCGAAGCCGCCGCTGGCGGTGGCGTGATGATGGCTGCGGCCCCGGCAGCCGGTGGCGCTGCCAAGGCCGAGGAGAAGTCGAGCTTCGACGTGATCCTCAAGGCCTCGGGCGAGAAGAAGATCGAAGTGATCAAGGTCGTCCGCGAAGCCACTGGTCTCGGGTTGAAGGAAGCCAAGGACCTGGTGGACAATCCCGGCAAGCCCGTCAAGACGGCTCTCAGCAAGGAAGACGCCGAGAAGCTTCAGAAGGCCCTCAAGGACGCCGGCGCCACCGTCGAGCTCGCCTAATAGGGTGCGGGTTGGGAAACTGATAGGGATCTCCCTGTCGGTGTGATGTCACAATCAAGAACAGGCCCGTCCGTTCGGGGCGGGCCTGTTTTGTCAGTTCAGGGTTAAGGGCTGCAGCAGGATCAAGTCCCCGGTTCGGTGTCAACCGACAGGGATTGAAAGTGCGGCAGAATTGCGTTCAGATTTCGATTGGCCCGACGCTTGCAGGGGGCTATATTTCCCTCTGCGATCGGCGGACGGGCCGGTCGTTCCGGGTGTGAGCACGAACGAGGCAAGCGGTTGAAGTCGCTGAAACGGTTGAAGAAGACCTTCGGCATCTGGTGGTTCGCGCGCGTGACAGCGTGCGATCCAAGTGGTGTCATTGTCGACTGAAACCCCTTGCCTCGGACAACTTTTGATCGGGAGGATTCCGATGGCTGCAAGAACTGTCCGTAACTTCGCCAAGCGTGGAGATGCGATCGGTGTGCCGGACCTGACGAAGCTGCAATCGGACGGGTACGAGCGTTTCCTCCAATTCGCCAAGGCCAACGGCGAGCGTGATATCCATATCGGTCTGGAGTCCTTGCTTCGTGAGGTCTTCCCGATCAAGTCGTACGACGAGACGATGTCGCTGGAGTACATCTCGTACGCGCTGGAAGAGCCCCGGTATACGCCCGATGAGTGCCGCGAACTGCGGCTGACCTACGGCCATCCATTCCGCATTGGTCTGCGACTGCGCCGTGAGGGGCGTCCGGACATGCCGGAAGAGCATATCTATCTGGGTGAATTCCCCATCATGATGGGTGGCGGCGAGTTCATCGTCAACGGCGCCGAGCGCGTTATTGTGAGCCAGCTTCACCGTTCACCCGGCGTGGACTTCTCGATTCTGAGCAACGAAGGCGACCGCCCGTTGCATTCGGCTCGCGTCATTCCCGAGCGCGGCAGCTGGATCGAACTCGAAGTGACCAAGAAGGACGTGCTGGCGATGAAGATCGACCAGTCGACCAAGATGGCCGCGACGACGTTCCTGCGGTGTCTTGATCAGTCGATCTCGTCTACGGATGCCTTGCTGCGTCTCTTCTATCAAGTCGATGAAGTGCCGGCCGAGAAGGTGACGGGCGACATGTGGGCCGCCGAGAGCATTATCGATGAGGATGGTGTGGAGCATGTTCACGTCGGTCGTCCGATTGCGGACAAGACCGATGCGATCGTGACCAGCGGCATCAAGAAGGTGAAGGTCATCATCAATCCTTCCGACGTGTTGATCCTCAACACCATCGCGGAAGAGAAGCTTGAGCAGTTTGACGCTGACAGCGAGTTTGAGCGTGCTTTGTTGAAGGTGTACAGCAAGCTGCGTCCCGGCAATCCGCCCCAGGTCGAGAAGGCCAAGCAGTTGTGGATGGAGAAGTTCTTCGACGAGAACCGCTACCGTCTGGGCCGCGTCGGTCGCTTCCGTATCAACCGCAAGTTTGAGCTTCGCGTGCCCGAGGACAAGATGTTCCTCCGCAGCGAGGATTTCCTGCAGGTCGTGAAGTACATCCTTGATCTGCGTTCGGGTCGTACTGATCCTGAGACAGGCGCACCGGTCGCCGTGATCGACGACATTGACCACTTGGGCAATCGTCGTCTTCGCACGCTGGATGAACTTGCTGTTGATGAGCTTCGCAAGGGCTTCCTCAAGCTTCGGCGCACTGTGCAAGAGCGCATGAGTGTGAAGGATCCTGAGCAGCTCACCAAGATCGCCGATCTGGTGAATTCCAAGAGCATCTCCAGCGCGATCGACTTCTTCTTTGGTCGCAGCGAACTGAGCCAGGTGGTCGATCAGACCAACCCGCTTTCGTCGCTGGTGCACGAGCGTCGTCTTTCAGCACTCGGCCCGGGTGGTTTGAATCGCAAGCGTGCTGGCTTTGAAGTGCGCGACGTGCACATCTCTCACTACGGTCGTATCTGCCCGATTGAGACGCCCGAAGGCACCAACATCGGTCTGATCTCATCGCTGGGTATTTATTCGCAGACCGATGATTACGGCTTCCTCCGCACTCCTTATCGGGAAGTGAAGGAAGGCAAGATCGGCAAGGTCGTCTATCTGCGTGCCGATGAGGAAATGCGCGGCATTCTGGCTCCGACCGATGCCCTCGAAGATGGTGGCAAGCTTAAGAAGGGTGCTGTGCTTGCACGCGTCAACGGCGAACTCGCCGAAATCGATTCCAACAAGGTCGATTATGTTGACATCAGCCCCAAGCAGATCGTGGGTATCTCCGCGGCATTGATTCCGTTCCTTGAGCATGACGACGCCAACCGCGCACTGATGGGTTCCAACATGCAGCGTCAGGGTGTGCCCCTGATCAAGGTCGATCCGCCGATCGTGGCGACGGGCATGGAAAAGGCCATCGGCCCCAACTCGGGCATGGTGGTGAAGGCCAAGAACGCTGGCGTGGTCACGGCGGTGGATGCACAGCGCATAATCATCGACGACACCGACGAGTACGTGCTCCGCAAGTTTGTCGGTCTGAATGAGCGCACCTGCCAGAACCAGAAGCCGATCGTGAAGCTCGGCCAGAAGGTTGCCAAGGGTGAGATCATCGCCGACGGTGCGAGCACCAAGCGAGGTGAACTGGCGATCGGCAAGAACGCGCTGGTCGCGTTCATGACGTTCGACGGGTACAACTACGAAGACGCGATCGTGATCAACGAGCGTCTGGTGAAGGACGATGTCTTCACCTCGATCCACATCGATACGTATGACGTGGAAATCCGCGAGACCAAGCTGGGTAAGGAAGAGTTCACCCGCGACATCCCCAACGTTTCGGAGCGCATGCTCCGCAACCTGGATGACAAGGGCATCATCCGCCTTGGCGCTCGCGTCGGCCCCGGCGACATTCTGGTCGGCAAGGTCAGCCCCAAGAGCAAGACCGAACTGACTCCGGAAGAGAAGCTGCTGCACGCCATCTTCGGTCGCGCCGGTGAAGACGTCAAGAACGACTCACTGGAAGTGCCCGCAGGTGTCGAGGGTGTCGTGATCGGTGCCAAGCACTTCTCACGCCGCACACACCAGAGCGAAGAGCAGAAGAAGCAGTTGAAGAAGGACATGGCCGACTATGAGAAGTCCATGGACGAGAAGCGCATCTCGCTCTTCAAGCAGATGTGTCAGAAGATCAACGACATCATCGGCACACCGATGGTCGACCCCAGCACCCGCCAGAAGGTCGGTCAGTCGGACATCGCCGAAGTTGTGATCGAACAGATCAACACCTTTGATGCCAAGTGGATCAAGGGCAGCAAGGAAGCCAAGGAGAAGGCGGAGATCGTCTTCCAGCAGTTCTGGCCCCGCATCAAGGCCGTCGAGGCCGAGAAACAGCGCAAGCTGGGTCACATGAAGCGTGGCGACGAACTTCCCACGGGCGTTCTGGAAATGGTCAAGGTTTACCTGGCCACCAAGCGTCACCTCTCAGTCGGTGACAAGATGGCCGGTCGCCACGGTAACAAGGGTGTCATCGCCCGCATCGTTCCCGAGGAAGACATGCCGTTCATGGAGGATGGCACTCCGGTCGACATTCTGCTCAATCCGCTGGGCGTGCCCAGCCGCATGAACGTCGGTCAGATTCTTGAGACGCACCTTGGCTGGGCGGCCAAGATTCTGGGCTTCCAGGCCGTGACGCCGATCTTCGACGGCGCCAAGGAAGAGGAAGTGCACACGGCGGTGGAAGAAGCCAACGCAGACGTCGCTCGGCGCATCGCCGAGTACGAGAAGCAAGGCAAGTTCCCCAAGCCGCGTGAGATTCTCGCCAGCATGCCTCGTGGAGGCAAGATTCAGCTCTTTGATGGTCGCTCGGGCGAACCTTTCGCTCAGAAGACCACCGTCGGCTGCTTGTACATGCTCAAGCTGCACCACTTGGTGGATGACAAGATTCACGCTCGTGCGACTGGTCCATACTCCCTCATCACCCAGCAGCCCCTGGGCGGCAAGGCCCGCACCGGTGGTCAGCGCTTCGGTGAAATGGAAGTGTGGGCGCTTGAGGCCTACGGCGCGGCATACATCCTGCAGGAACTCCTCACCGTCAAGTCTGACGATGTGGAAGGCCGAACCAAGATCTACGAGAGCATGGTCAAGGGTGTCAACAAGCTCGAGGCGGGTATGCCCGTCGCGTTCGATGTGCTCTGCAACGAACTCAAGGGCCTTGGCCTCAACATCACGACAGAGAAGAAGCAGCTCGAGGGGGGCAGTCTGCTGTAAGCCGATCGCTCTCGGGCGTGATGCAGGCAGCAAGTCTCTCTGGTTCCTGTCGTGACGAAGTGTGATCGATAATGAAGTTCCCCTCCTGATTGGAGTTTGAAACATGATCCGCGATATGCGCAGCAGCGGTGGCGAGAACGTGTACGACCGGGTGAATGACTACTCGGCGGTGAAGGTGACGTTGGCCAGCCCCAACGACATCCGCGCCTGGTCATTCGGCGAAGTGAAAAAACCCGAGACCATTAACTACCGCACCTATCGCCCCGAGAAGGACGGCCTCTTTTGCGAGCGCATCTTCGGGCCAGAGCGCGACTATGAGTGCGCCTGCGGCAAGTACCGCGGCACCAAGTTCAAGGGCATCATCTGCGACCGTTGCGGCGTGAAAGTGACGCACAGCCGCGTGCGCCGCAAGCGCATGGGGCATATCAACCTCGCCGCGCCCGCCGTGCACATCTGGTTCTTCAAGAGCATGCCCAGCCGCCTTGGCACGCTGCTGGGGATGAAGACCGGCGAACTTGAGAAGGTGATCTATTACCAGGATTATGTCGTCGTCGACGCAGGTGATTGCGAAGAACTCACGTTCAAGCAGGTCCTCACCGAGGATGAATTCCGCAATTATGAGGCCAAGTACGGCAATGCCTTCCAGGCGAGCATGGGCGCGGATGCGATTCGCACGCTGATCGAGAAGACCGACTTGGCCGAATTGGCCAATCAGTTGCGCGATGACCTTGGCAAGACCAAGAGCAAGCAGAAGATCAAGGATCTGGCCAAGCGTCTGAAGCTGGTCGAGCAGATCCGCATGAGCCAGCGCTCCGGCGATTCGGGTATGGAGCAGGCGGGCAGCGACCCTGCATGGCTGGTGATGGATGTGATTCCTGTGATTCCGCCGGACCTGCGTCCGCTGGTCTTGCTGGAGAGTGGCAACTTTGCCACCAGCGACCTGAATGACCTGTACCGCCGCATCATCAACCGCAACAACCGCCTCAAGAAGCTGATGGACCTCAATGCCCCCGAGGTCATTATCCGCAACGAGAAGCGCATGTTGCAGCAGGCCGTGGACGCGTTGTTTGACAACAACCGCTGCCGCCGCCCGGTGCTGGGTTCATCCAATCGTCCGCTCAAGTCTCTTACCGACATGATCAAGGGCAAGCAGGGTCGTTTTCGCGAGAACCTGTTGGGTAAGCGCGTTGACTATTCCGCACGTTCGGTGATCGTGGTCGGTCCGGAACTCAAGCTGCACCAGTGCGGCTTGCCCAAGAAGATCGCGCTTGAACTCTTCCAGCCCTTCATCATCCGCAAGCTCAAGGAGCATGGCCTCGCCGACACCATCAAGAGCGCCAAGCGGATGCTTGAGCGTCGCGATGCCGCGGTGTGGGACATTCTCGAGGAAGTGATTTATCAGCACCCCGTGCTGCTGAATCGCGCTCCCACCCTGCACCGAATGGGTATTCAGGCCTTCGAACCTGTGCTCGTTGAAGGTAACGCCATCCGTATTCACCCCCTCGTGTGTACCGGCTTCAATGCCGACTTCGACGGTGACCAGATGGCCGTGCACTTGCCTCTCTCCGTGGAAGCTCAGGCCGAGGCGCACGTGCTGATGCTCAGCACCAACAACGTCTTCAGCCCCGCCAACGGCAAACCCATCATCTCTGCCTCGCAGGACATGGTGCTGGGTACCTACTACCAGACGACTGCCGTTCCCCCGATCGATAAGGACAAGAGCATTCCCGATTACAACAACGAGGCCATGCGCAAGCTGCCCCGTTTCAAGGATCGTCAGGAAGCCATGCTTGCCTTTGACAAGGGCACGATTGGTCTCTTGGATCAGATCATCGTCCGCATCGATGGCTTTGCCGAATTTGTCGAGAATCAGGGTGGCGGCGTGAAGAAGCTGCCCCAGGATCGCCGCATCGTCACCACGGCTGGCCGCGTCTTCTTCTCTGAAATTCTCCCCCCGGGCATGCCGTATTACAACTGCACGCTGGGTAAGAAGGGTTGCGCCCGAGTCATCGACGACGTCTTCCGTTATTGCGGCAAGGCCAAGACGATCGACTTCCTCGACGCTCTCAAGAACAACGGCTTCCGCCAGTCCACGCTGGCTGGTCTCTCGTTCGGTATCACCGATCTGCGTATTCCCCGGCGTAAGCAGGACATCCTGGATGCGTCGCAGAAGCTCGCCGATCGCGTCGAAAAGAGCTATGACCGTGGCATCATCACCTTCCGTGAGCGTTACAACCAGTTGATCGACATCTGGGGTCACTGCCGCGAACAGGTGACCAAGGAACTGGTCGAAGAACTCAAGCACGACCGCCGCGATGCGGATGGTCGCGAACTTCCTCCGGATTCCAAGCAGGGTTCGCTGTACCTCAATCCTGTGTACCTGATGAGCGACTCAGGCGCACGCGGCAACATCAGCCAGATGATGCAGCTGGCTGGTATGCGTGGTCTGATGGCCAAGCCCTCGGGCGAGATCATCGAAACCCCCATCCGCGCCAACTTCCGCGAGGGTCTGAAGATTCTCGAGTACTTCTCCTCTACTCACGGTGCGCGTAAGGGTCTGGCCGACACCGCGCTCAAGACCGCTGACTCTGGTTACCTCACGCGTAAGTTGTGCGATGTGGCCCAGTCCGTCATCATCGGCGAATACGACTGTGGCAGCAAGCGCGGCATCCGCAAGCGCGCCATCTACAAGGGCGAGCAGATCGATGTTCCTCTCTCAGAGATGATCATCGGCCGCGTGTCGCTGAACACCATCGTCGATCCTCGCACGGATGAAACCATCGTGCGCGAGAATGAGATGATTTCGGCCGCCGCAGCCAAGAAGATCGATGATCTTGGCCTGCAGGAAGTCTTTGTCCGCAGCCCCCTCACCAGCGAGGCCAAGAGCGGTTGCTCTGCTCTTGACTACGGCATGGATATGTCCACCAGTCGCCTGGTGGAGCCGGGTCTTGCCGTCGGCATCATCGCGGCACAGTCGATCGGTGAACCGGGCACGCAGCTCACGATGCGTACCTTCCACACCGGTGGTATCGGTCAGCGTTCGGTCGAACAGACCGAATACCGCGCCCTCAACGCTGGCACGCTCGATCTGCGCGACTGCAACGAAGTGCCGGTGAAAGATGAAGAAGGCGTTGACTGCAATGTCGCACTGAAGCGCAACGGCGAGTTCGCGATTCTCGATGCCAAGGGGCGCGAGATCGAGAAGTTCAAGGTTCCTTACGGCGCATTGCTGTACGCCAAGCACGGCGCCGAGATCAAGAAGGGTCAGTCGCTGGTCAAGTGGGACCCGCACCGTCAGCCCATCCTTGCCGAGAAGTCCGGTACTGTGAAGTACGTCGACATCAAGGACAAGGAAACCTACCGCGTCGAAGACGCCGGTGGTGGTCGTAAGGCCAAGATCATCATCGAGCACAAGGGCGACCTGCGTCCCACGATTCACATCGTGGATGAGCAGGGCACTGTGCTCGACTTCCACTACCTGGCGGCCAAGGTTCGCCTGGAAGTGGAGGATGGTGACAAGGTGACGGCCGGTCAGATGCTTGCTCGCCAGCCGCGCCAGTCGGCGGGTTCGCAGGACATCGTCGGTGGTCTGCCCCGCGTGACCGAGATTTTCGAGGCCCGCAAGCCCCACGACCCGGCCGTCATGGCCGAAGTCTCGGGCAAGGTCGAGATCATCAGTGACAAGCGCAAGGGCAAGATCACGATCCGCGTTCACCCCGAAGGTGGCCTGGAGCCCAAGGATCACCACGTTGATGCCGCCAAGACCCTCTTGGTGCACACCGGCGACTTTGTCAACGCGGGTGACCGCCTGACCGAAGGTCCGCTGGTTCTGCAGGACATCCTGCGGATCAAGGGTGACGAGTCCCTCTTTGAGTACATGCTTGACGAAGTCCAGAGCGTCTATCGCGCTCAGGGCGTGGTCATCAACGACAAGCACATCGAGCTCATCCTGTCGCAGATGCTCCGCAAGGTCCGCATCGAGCAGCCCGGCGATACCGAGCTGTTGCCTCAGGAAGTGGTCGATAAGTACACCTTCCGCGAGACCAACCGCAAGATCGAGCAGATGGGCAAGGTGGTCGAGGCCGGTGGCACTGATCTGCCCGTCGGCGCAATGATCACCAAGTCCGAACTGCGCGAGGCCAATATGAAGGCCGAAGCGCTGGGCAAAGATGCCGCCAAGGTGCGCAAGGCACGTCCGGCCACCGGCCGCACGCTGCTCTTGGGCATCACCAAGGCGAGCTTGCAGTCTGAGTCGTTCCTCTCCGGTGCATCGTTCCAGGAGACCACCAAGGTGCTCACCGAAGCGTCCCTCAAGGGCGCGATCGACACCCTGGTCGGCCTCAAGGAAAACGTCCTCCTTGGCCACCTCATCCCCGCCGGCACCGGCCTTCAGCCCTATCAGGATCTGAAGGTGAAGTACCTGGTCGAGGATCTGGAAGAGGAAGAGTTGGATGAGGAAGAAATGCTGAACGAGGCGGCGGAAGCCGCCGAGGCCCTCGGTGCTTCGTCCGATGAAGTGCTCGGCGTCCCCCAGGTGCAGATCCCCGGTCAGACCGTGCGTTCCACGCAGGGCTGAATGATCGGATGAATGTGAGATTCACGCAGGCCGCTCCGCAAGGGGCGGCCTGTTTCATTTGTCAGCGAACGATCACTTGGTGGCTGGCGGCACAGCGGGAGCGTTATCCTTCTCCAACTTCACCTTTACGCGTGCCGAGGGCAGGTAGGCAGGGTCGAATCGCTCGTTCAAGGAAGTCCAGATGTCATGTATAGAGCGCGTGGCGTAGATGTCTAGATCGGCCAAGCTGAGCCCGCTGATGCGGATGGGTTGGTCGAGATCGATGCACTGGTCGTTCACCAGAAGTGTGAATTGGGTGATGCTGGTCGAGAGATCTACCGTGATTGTGTTGCCGTTGAGCCGCAGGTCCAGCCGTGATCCTGCGGCGGGTTGCTCTGTTCCGACCCAGTAGAAGCGTTTATGTGTAGTGGATGATTGCGCCCACACGATGCGATCTGGCGTGGTGCGGCGGGTGTGCGCGGCCATCCACGCAAGAGCTTCGGCATCCTGCCGATCCATCCAGTGACCCTTCCCTTCGTGGAGTTTGGTCAGGTGGAAGTAGCCGCCTTGGTCGGTCTTGTGAAGCGATCCGAGCATCTCTCCCCATTGCCGGGCGACATCGTTGCGATTAAAGGCACTGTCGTTGGCACCCATGTGAATCGTGAAGGAGAGATTACGAAGGCCATCCGGCTTTGCGTCGTTGGGGTGTCCCGCCATCATCGCCGCGGCGGCAAAACGATCGGCCATGCGCGGGGCGAGCTGGTAAACACCATCGCCACCAGCTGAGTACCCCATGAGATAGACACGATTGGGGTCAACATCGGCGCAGACGATCGCGGCTTCAATCAGGCGATCGAGGAGCGCATCCATGTGACTCTGATGCCACATGTTCCATGTGTCGGTGGGGGCGCGAGGGGCGAGGTAGATGCCCTCCGAGGGTTCGTAGAGCCGGACCTGATTCTGCCACTGCTGATCGTTGATCTTGGCAGTTGTTGATCCACCCCCGTGCATCGAGATCCAGAGTGAGCGGCCGTTGGCAGGTTTATCGCCAAAGGTGCGATACTCAAACTTCAGGGTCTGATCCGCTGCCTTGATGGCTTTGGCTTGCCACTCAGGATCGAGTGATGCGCGACGTGCTGCGGTGAAATGCGTGAGCAGTGCCTGCGTTGCTTGATCGGCTTCACTCTTGGTCAGCGGTCTGCGTGTCCACGACGCCACAGGAATGGACGTGTCATCGGATCGCGTAGTCTTAAGAAAAGTCGCGAGGTCTTCCGCAGGGCCTGCCAGCGCCGTTGATGAGAGAGTGAGCAGCGACCAGCACAGAAGCACGCGGCGGTTGAGCATCGACGATAGTAGTGGGGGATATCAGTCGCGCACGGCGATCGAGCCGCGCTGGCGACCGCGAATCACGCCAAAGGTCACGCCGTCTGCGTAATTGGCGTTGCTGAGCATATCGGCGACCTGCTGGGCATCATCGACCTGCTGATCATCGATCGAGACGATGATGTCGCCCCGCATGAACTCGGCATTATCAGCGCGGGTGGCGGGTTCTACGCGGAGTACCACCACACCCTTGACGTTTCGGTAATTGAGTTTGCGAGCTTCGTCGCGTGTGAGCGTACGCACGGTCAGACCCAACTCGGGGAGTACTGTGCCGCCGAGCGCAGCAGCGAGCTGCTTGGATTGATCACCCAACTGAGCAGGGAGCGTCACGCGCTTGCCATCACGCATCACACCCAGATCGACCTTGGTGCCGGGGGGTGTGAGTGCGATCAGCGACCGAAGCCGAGCAGAGTCTTCGACGTTGCGGCCGTTGAATTCGGTCACGATGTCGCCGGGTTTGAGGCCGCTGGTGGCGGCGGGACCGCTTTCGACAACCTGGGCGACGCGGACGCCGCGCGTGGAGGATGTAGTGCCCTGCACGTCTTCCAGGTCAATACCCAGCCAGCCCCGAGCCACACGTCCTTCAGAGATGATGGAGGTCATCACGGTTCTTGCGACATTACTGGGAATGGCAAAGCCGATGCCTTCGTAGCCGCCACTGCGCGAGGCGATGGCGGAATTGACACCAACCAGCTTGCCTTCCAGATTCACCAGCGCGCCACCGGAGTTGCCGGGGTTGATCGCGGCATCGGTCTGGATGAAATCCTGATAATCCTGAAGTCCGGAGATGCCACTGCGGCCCTTGGCCGAGACGATGCCGGCGGTGACGGAATTGGTCAAGCCCAGCGGCGAGCCCAGTGCGACGACCCATTCACCCACTTCGAGACGATCCGAGTCGGTGATTTCGATGGGAGTGAGGTTCTTGGCATCGATTTTGATCACAGCCAGATCGGTGGCTTCGTCGCGTCCTACCAGTTTGGCGGGAAACTCGCGGCCATCGACCAGTCGGACCTTCAGCTGCTCCGAGCCCTTGACCACATGGTTGTTGGTGAGAATGAAGCCGTCGCTCGTCACGATATTGCCAGAGCCCAACCCGGCGGGGCGAAGCTCGGTCTGACCACTGAACATGGGCATGCCAAAGAATCCGTCGCGCGTATAGAGGGGCACATTGCGTAACTGAGTGATGTGCACCACACTGGGCTCGGCCTTTTTGGCAACACTTTGAAACGCTCGCGAAAGGCCGCGAGCCATGTTGAAATCCTGGGTGGTCGCATCGCCAGGCTCGGTCACCACGTGTCCAGTCGAATCAGCACTTCTACCCCATCCGCCCATGGTGGCGACCATGGTGATGAGCGCGGCGGAGATCACCCCTGCGGCGATGCCGGTGGTGAAGATCATTGAGCGGGGAGTACGTGTATGAGTGGTGTTCATAGCTGAAGTGTCAAACGATGTGCGAATGGTCATTGTTGCCGTCTTTGTGCGAATCGTCCTTCTTCCATTAGATGCGCGGCGAGGGGATCCGGTTCGAGGTTCCCAAGGTATGAAGGTTGGTCTGTGAGCACGCGATGTCACACGGTGCGCGAATGTGATCGCGCATCCTCGTGCTGCGAGATGGGGGTAGATTGTCGCTTCCCACTTAGATGCGCTTGTGTCGATCTTCCGTCAGCGGTGAGGGCCCATGAGTCGACAGAGAGACGGGGAGTTCTCGTCCATTCTTGGGCAAAACCATATTGAGAATGGATACTCAGAAGGAAATTTGGGGTTATGCTTGCGGCTATGAGCAATGACAGGAATGAGCAGGCAGCCGCTTTGGGCATCCGCGACATGGCGTTTTGGTACGACCCCTCGCAGGCGGGCGCGCCGGTGGTGGATATCGGAAGTTTCCAGGTTGCAGCGGGGGAGCAGGTGCTGGTTCGTGCCGCGAGTGGCGGAGGAAAGAGCACGCTGCTGCAGTTGATCGCGGGTGTATTGGAGCCGTCGCGAGGCGTGATTGAGATTGGGGGAAAGTCGATCCATGCGTTGACGGGATCGGCAAGGGATCGGTTTCGAGGCGGCTCCATCGGAATGGTCTTTCAGACGTTTCAGTTGTTGGATGGATTCTCGGCGCGCGAGAATGTGGAGGTGGCCCTGCTGATGGGAGGTGTGGCAGAGTCGGAGCATGCGTTGCGAGCCGGAGAACTACTGACCAAGCTTGGACTGGATCGCGTGGACGTGCCGGTGGAGGAATTGAGCGTGGGGCAGCAACAGCGTGTCGCGGTGGCGCGAGCGGTGGCTTGCAAACCAGCACTGGTGTTGGCAGATGAGCCGACAGCATCCTTAGATGTTGAAAATGGGAATCGAGCGATGGATGTGATTCAAAGCGCGTGTGCAGAGATCGGGGCTGCATTGCTTTGCGTTAGCCACGACCCGGCGATGGCAGAGCGATTCACACGGCAGGTGGATCTGAACTCATTGCGGAGTGAAGCGATGGCGAAGGGAGGTGCACGATGAATGATCTGAAGATCGTGACCAAATCGCTCTCGATCCGTCGGTTTTCGGCGGTGACCACGGTGGTGACTGTGGGTGTGGCGGTAGCGCTGATGCTCGTGCTGCTCACCATGCGTGATGCGGGGCGCAAGGCCTTTGAGCGCGGCTCGGGAGACATGCACTTTCTGGTTTCAGGTGATGCCAGCCCCTTAGTGGCGGTCCTGAACGGAGTCTTTTACGCAAGGCCGCCGCAGCGTGCGTTGCCAATGAAGAAGGTGGAATCACTGAGGGAATCGCTGCCGATTCAGGGCGGGCGGGGAATGACACCGGGTTATGTCATTCCCACGCAGCAGGGGGATTCATTCAAAGGTCTGCCGGTGCTGGCGACGACGCCGGAGTTTTTCACCATGTTCAAGCCAGTGCCCGGTGAGGCGTGGCAGTTTCGGGGCGGGAGAGGGCTGGAGCATCCCTTTGAGATCGTTCTCGGCGCGCAAGCGGCGAAGGAAACGGGTCTGAAACTCGGCGATCGCATCTATCTGGTGCACGGCATGAGCGGCACTCAGGATGCGCCGATGGCACCTGCAGCCAAGAAGGAAGACGAGCACGATCACGACCATGATCATGGTCATGGCGACGAACATGACCACGATCATGACCATGGGCACGAGGGGGATCACGGTCATGGCAGCGGAGCGCACGTACACAGAGAGTTCGCCTTCACGGTTGTGGGCATTCTTCAGCCGACGGGGTCATCTCATGATCGCGCCTTGGTGACGCACATTGAAGCGAGCTGGGTGCTGCATGCTCTGGATCGACGCGAGCGCGAGGCGGGTGGCAAGCACGTGGAGACATCTGCCGCGGACCTCACCGACGCAGATCGTCTGGTGACCGGGGTATACATCCGTCTAGCTGCGGCACAAGGGAGCAACACGCCGCCGAGCTTTGCTCAAGTGGGTGACATGCTGCGGCGTGACACCACCATTACGGTGGCGAGTCCGGGGCGCGAGATTGAGTCGCTGTTTCGAATTGTCGGCAACATCGATCAGATATTCATCGCCATGGCAGCGGTCGTGATGCTGTCGAGCGCGGTGGGGATCATGCTTGCTTTGTACAACAGCATGAATGAACGGCGGCGGCAACTGGCAGTGTTGCGGGTGCTGGGGGCGAGCAGTGCCCGCGTCTTTGGATTGGTGCTCACCGAGTCGGCGATCATTGGCATTTTGGGTGCTGTCATGGGTGTCGTGCTCGGCGTCGTCGGGTTGCAGGTCACGGCCTTGGTTCTGAAGCAGGAACTCGGGTTGGTCGTGAGTTCTGCGATTGACCCGCGGTTGAGCGTGATCGTGGTGGGGGTGACGGTGATTCTCAGTGTGCTGGCCGGGATCGTGCCGGCGATTCGGGCGTATCAGACCAGTGTGGCCAAGCACCTCAGGCCGGTTGGGTGAGCATGTGGGGTGAGCATCACTGTGCCGCGAACTCGCGGCGGCCACGGATACGATCCGCAGGCTCGGCCGTAGATATGGGCGGGCAGGGAGACACGCGATGCGGACGTTCTGGATTTTGATTGGTTTGTTGGTGTTGGCCGCCGCGGCGTTCGCGTTGTTGCCGTCGTTGTCTTCGGGCTCGTCTAAACCGGCGATGAATTCGCCTCCGGTTGCTGAGTGGCCGGGAAAGCAGGGTGAAACTACCAAGCCCTCGACCACGTCAGCCAAGGAAGTGGCTGCTGCGCCAGTGACTTCGGCGAACAATTCGAGTCCTGCGACAAATCCGGCACCAACTGTCAATGAGTCGAAGAAAGAGCCGAAGGTGGAGGCACCGAAGCAGATCGATGCCGCACCGGTGAGCCATGTGCCGGAGTCGGGTCACGTGGCCAAAGAATCTGCTGGAGCACCGGATGCTGGTTCGCCGAGCACTCCCGCGACATCGCAGAGCGACAAGATCAAGAAAGATGAAGCGGTGGTCGAGGATGTGATAGAAAAGGCCCTGAACGGCGGTGCTTCGGCACCAGTTTCGTCACCAGAGAGTGATAAGAAGATCGAGCTCAAGCAGACTCCGGTGAGAATTGAGCGCAAGGGTGAAGACGAAGTGCTGCTCGACGGCACGTTCACGGTGAAGGGGCGCGGCACGAAGGAAAGCCCTTACATTGTTCCCTGGGAACTCATCGTGCTGGCTCAAGAGACGTATGACCCCGGGCAAGACAAGGACGAGATTCCTGGCGCAGTGATGTTTCTGGATGGCAAGTACGTGCGATTGACGGGGTACGTGTGCTTCCCGATGTATGTGCCCGAGCCCAAGGAAATGCTGTCGATGCTGAACCAGTGGGATGGATGTTGCATTGGCGTTCCACCCACGCCGTACGACGCTGTTGAAGTCCATCTGGCCAAGAAGGTGGGCACCGATGATCGATATGCGGTGTATGGAGTGGTCGAAGGCGTATTTCGCGTCAAGCCCTACTTGAGTGGAAAGTGGCTGGTCGGCTTGTATCTGCTGGACGAGTCGGAGTTCAAGCCGAGTGACAAAGGTGGCGGTAGTTGAAGCGAAAACCGGCTGCCGATTCGAGGATCGACAGCCGGACACCACTGTGTTGAAATGCGCGATTTAGCGGCGCCGACGGAACGCTGCGAGCGTCCCCAACCCGGCCAAGGCGAGTGAGCCGGGCGTCGGAATCATGGCAATCTGGCTTTGACGCTCAACGCGATCACCGTCGTTATCGATTGAATAGACATTCAGGACGACGACGTTGCCCAGACCTTGACCAGCGCCCGCCTGAGCAAAGTTGTAGAAGAAGGTTGCCTTGGCAGAGTTCAGCGTGTCAACCTCCTGCTCGAGGAACCAGATGGCTCGCTGCAGAGCACCCGCGTCGCTCTCGCGGTCGTTGCCGGAGTTGGCATAGTCGTACTGGGGAAGAACGCCCATGATGAACGCGGAGTAGAGATACGCAGTGCGCTCATCCAGGGGATCAACGCCGCCACTGGCACCGCCACCACCCGCGCGAGCGGAGGTGGAGACATCGAAGTAGTAAAGTGCACCGGGCTAGAAGTTCTCGGAGCGTTCGAGGCAGAAGGTCTCGAATGAACCACTCTCTGTGAGACCAGTGAAGGTCAGCGAAGTATTGGTGACGGTGGCGTTGAATTCGCCGCCGTTGCCGCTGCTGTACGCGCCGGTGTTCAGAACAATGTTTTGAGCAGTTGCCACGGAGGCGCAAAGGGCCACCGAGGCCACGATCAGGCCTTGAATCGATTTCATATCTCTCACTCCCTCAACCAGTTTCGCGCTGTCGCTGCGGCAGGCGATCGGAACGCACATGTCAAACAGAGCAGAACTCACCAAACGACTCGGTGAGTTCCTCCGCGTTGGCAAGAGATCTACGAACGGGTTACAAATACAGCGTTTTGCAAACGAAATTGCAGATTAATTTCTGCGCGTGCAGAAAGATGGTTTTTTTCGGCCCTTGGAGCACGCCTTCACGACTCATAACACGCAAGATTGCCCAAGTTCACACACGTCACGCATTTCCCGGGAATGCGGGATTGAGGAACTTTCCTTTGCGATGAAAGATTTCCCCATCCGCGCTGATCGTGCCGCCGGGCAGGCCGTTGTGCTGACGCAGATCACAGACCATGTCCCAGTGCAGACCACTTTCATTGTGCGAGCCGGATTCGGGATAGCCAGCGCCGACCGCGGCGTGGAATGTGCCACCGATTTTCTCATCAAAGAGCGTGTTCTTGGAGAATTCGCCGATGCCGTAGTTCGTGCCGATGGCAATTTCGCCAAGGTTGCGTGCGCCTGCGTCTTGATCGAGCATGTCGAGAAGGAACTGCTGATTGCGCGTGGCCGAGGCCTCGACGACGCGGCCTTGGCGAAAGACCAGCCGCACACCCTCGACTTCGCGCCCCTCGTAGACAGCCGGGAAGGTGTAGTTCACATGCCCTTCCACGCCGTAACCCTTGGGAGGAAGAGTGGGGCCGGCAAAGACCTCGCCATCGGGAAAGTTCTCGTGCCCGCCGCAGTTGATCCACGTTGCCCCGGAAACATCAACGCGCAGATCGGTGCCGTCGTGGCCGTTGTGCGGGGGAACGTGAAAGTGCACTTCGCGCTTGCCTTGCAGGAACTTGCGAACCAGTTCCTGGCGTTCGAAGATCTGCGCCCACGCTGCCGCGGGATCGGGAAGATGCAGGAGTCCGGCGGAGTAGACAAAGCTCTCGTATTGCCGCAGACTCATCTCGGCGTCTTGCGCGGCGGCGGCAGTGGGGTACTGCGTGCCCACCCAACGGAGTTTGCCCTCGGCTGCTCGTTGCAGAAAGCGATTCATGAAGGGTTTACGCCCCTGCTGCATGAGCGCGGCGTTGGCAGAAGGGAAACGTGAGAGGTGCTTGGTGTTTCCTTCGGCCCAGTATGAGATTGAGGCATCGATGGTCTCAGCCATGTTCATGGTCAGTGGTGAGACAAAAGAGAGTTGTTCGCTGGAGCCAAACTCCATGAGCATCTCATCGTGGAGTTCCATGCGAGCCCAGAACATCGGATGAGCACCCGCGCGCAGGCATTCTTCGTACAAGGGGGCCACCAGCGGCATGCCTAGGACATCGCCTCGAATGACGACCAGGTCGTCTTTCTTCAACCGCGTGGAATACTTGACCAGAACCTGTGCCAGTTTGTGCAGTCGGGAATCGCTCATGCCAACAGGATACCGACGCAACGGGTGGGTGTTGTCCCGGGATGTGAATGGCTGATTGGCGATTGGAAGCTCCTACCATCTGCGACCTTTCTGGAGATTGAACAATGCGCATGGGCGAACGAGTTGTGGTGTATTCACTGGTTGCTGCGGCTTTGGGTTTGGGTACGGGCTTGCACTTCAGCCGCGTGGCCGAGGCAGGTCGTCCCGTCATGGCCGCGGAGCCAGCGCGAATTGCGACAATTGATGCGCTGGCATTGATTGACCTTATGCTGCAATCTGAACGTTACCTGCCTGCGCGTGAGGCCAAGGTGAAGGAACTGAACGATCAACTGGTGCCCATCGGCCGCGAGGTGACCGACCTAGAGGGCAAGTTGATCATGGGAAAGAAGGACGACCCCAATCGCGACTCGCTGGTGTCATCATGGCAGGGTAAGAAGCAGCAGTTGCAGCAGTTGCAGCAGGCCCTGAGTGGCGAATTGGATGCATACAACAGCAAGCAGGCGGCCGAGGCGTATGAGATCGTGCTGGCGACGACTGATTCGATGGCCAAGGCTCGTGGGTATTCACACGTGCTGATGACTCGCAAAGAGCGGGGCTTTACAGCCGAGAATCAGGCGGGCACAGTGCAGCAGTTGCTGTCGCGCCCGGTGGCGGTGTGGCCTGCGGCGGATGACTTGACTGAGGCAGCGATCGCCGAATTGAAGTTGGAAGGGATCGTGCTGGATCAGAAGGCCAAGCGCGAGGCAGCTGCTGCCAAGGCGGCAGAAGCGGCGTCTGCGCCCCAAAAACCTGAAGAGAAGAAGCCGGAAGAGAAGAAGCCCGAAGGTGGAGCTGCCAAGTAGGCGATTGTCAGTAGCGAAAGCCGGGAAAGTTTCACCCTTTGCGTAGCGTGCTCAATGCGACGCGTCGGTGATGGCTCGCCCGGTGGATCGGGGTTGAGCGGAGGCCTGGACGATCGGCATCGGCTTGTGACCTGCGATATCAAGCAATGCCTGAGTTGCCAACTTCACATCGGCGATTGCGTTGAGTGCGCTGAAACTCAGCCGCAACGCTCCACCTTGGGCGGTGCCGGTCGAAGCGTGTGCGCGAGGCGCACAATGCAGCCCTGCGCGGGCAAGGATGTCGTGCTCAGTCTCCAGAAGCGTCGCGAGCGTGTGAGCGTCCAATTCACGATGTGTGAGGGTGAAGATCGCCACGCGAGCTGTAGGATCGCTGGGCCCTAGAAGCGTGTATCCGACCCGTTGAAGCTGTGGCAGTGCACCGAGAAACTCCCTCACGATCTGCTCTTCGTGGGCTGCGATCGTGGGGATGCCACGTTCCTTCAACCAACGCAGCGCCGCGAGCAAGCCAGCGATCCCCGGAGCGTTGTGGCTGCCGGGCTCAAACTTATCCGGCATGAACGTGGGCTGCGTGTCCAGCTCCGAGCGTGATCCTGTGCCACCTTGCCTCAGTGGGTCCATGATGGCTTCGAGTCCGGGACGAATCCACAGCACGCCAGTGCCCATCGGACCGAGCAGCCCCTTATGGCCGGGTGCGGTCCAGAGGTCCACGTTCCACTCGTCCACGTGCATCGGAACGTGCCCGGCGGTCTGTGCCGCATCGAGCATGAAGACCACTTGTGTTCCTGTCAATCTTTGCACTTCGCGGCAGATTCGACCTACGAGTTCAACTGGTTGAATCGTGCCGAGCACGTTGCTGGCGTGTGTCATCACCACCAATACGACCCCATCTCGTCCCACACGCTCAATGGCATGTTCGATGGCCTGCCTCATCGCCTCGGGCGACACGCGACCCGTGGATCTTTCGCTTTCGACGCAGGTCCATTCCACCCGGTCAAACTCGCGGCTGCGGATGGGCCGCAACACCGAGTTGTGATCCAGGTCGGTGGTGATGATGTGTATCTGGCGCTGAGCACGGCGCGCGTGGTTGACCAGGCCGTGAATCGCCAAGTTATTCACATCAGAGCAGTTGAGCCCGAAGACGACCTGTTCGGGGTGAGACGGGGGCAGCCCAAGCAAGGTCAGCACGGCCTGGCGGCAGAATCGGATCATTGCCCCACCCTGCTGGCTGGAGCGGTAAGCCCCTCTCCCAGGGGTGGAACCGTTGTTTTGCCCGTAATCGGCGACCGCTGCAAAGACCTCGGGGGGCTTAGGGAAAGAAGTCGCGGCGTTATCCAGGTACAGGGGCATTGAGGCAACGGTATGGGGAGTGATCGGGGCGGAATCCACATCGAAAGCAGGGGGGTTGACGTGGCGGCGAAGTCTGATAATCTGCCCGTTCGTGGAGGAGAGAATCCGCTAGGGCCCGTTGGGCGCGGCTGTCAGCAGCGGCGCTCTGCCAACCTGTTGTGTTGGGGGGAGGTGCCGAATGGATGATCCGAAGGGTGCCGCGGTTCAGCCGGAGCTGCGGGACATAGAAGGCGTGGTCAAATGGTTCGATCCTCGAAAGGGATTCGGCTTTCTTGTCGGTCCGCAGGGTGACGACGTCTTTGTGCATTACTCGGTCATTGAGGGTGACGGGTTCAAAGTCTTGAAAGATGGGGCGTATGTCACTTTTGATGCCGCCATGTCGGGTGGGCGGTGGAAAGCGACGCGGTGCGCTCGCAGTGAGAGGGTTCCGGAGATCACCGTGGTGGTCAAAAAGCCCGAGACGAGTCGGGCCGGGAAGAATCCGTGATGGTGTTTGATTCCGATTGCAGGGATCGGTGTTTCATCGCGTCCCTACTGTGAGCCCATGCCGATGGTGGTGTGGTTTGCACTTGGTCTGGCGGTGGGCATTGCTGCGAGCATCGTGGCTGCGCGAATTGTGGTCAAGCGATCCCTTTCACGAGCGCTGGTGGCTGAACGCCGGGCTCGCACTGCAGAGCGTTTAGCGGAGATCGGCGGGATGACGGGTGGCCTGGCTCACGAGATCAAGAATCCGTTGTCGACGATCGGGTTGAATGCGCAGCTGCTGAAAGAGGAACTCGAAGAGATCCAGGGTGATGAGGATCGCCGCGGCAGGATGACGCGGCGGCTGGACGCCCTGAAGCGCGAGGTTGAGCGGTTACGGGGAATTCTTCAGGACTTTCTGGAGTACGCCGGAGAATTGCGGTTGGATCTGAAGCCACTGAATGTGAGCGCGTTAGTGGATGAATTGGGAGATTTTTTTGCACCTCAAGCGGACAAGGCAGGTGTGCGGATGCGCATCGATCTGGCGAGTGATCCGCTGAACGCCGAGGTGGACGGTCCGCGGTTGAAACAGGCGGTGCTGAACCTGATGCTCAACGCGGTGCAGGCGATGGGAAGTGTGCACGACGGTGGGCAGATTCGCAGCAAGGAGTTGATACTGCGCACCTCTCGGCAGATGGATGCGGATGGAAGGGCGATGGCGCTGATTCAGGTGATTGACACCGGGCCCGGAATCTCCGCTGAGGCGATGGCCAAGATCTTTCAGCCGTATTTCACAACCAAGGCGGGTGGGACGGGGCTAGGCCTGCCCACCAGTCGGCGGATTGTCGAGGCGCATCATGGTCGCATGGATTTGCAGAGTGAGCCCGGCAGGGGAACAGACTTTCAAATCCGCATTCCCCTGGCCCTTTGATCACCCCTGGAGTCATTGACCCGACGGCCAAAAGCACAAACACCTCGCGTCTGGCGAGGTGCTTGCGATGAATCGGTTGAGCAATGGCGTTACTCGGCCTTACCACTGGAAGAGTCGTAAATCCAGCGATCGCCCTGACGGGGGAATTCGATCACTTCGCCGGCCTTGAAGAAGAGGCCGAGCTCGCGCACGGCGGCTTCCGGGCTATCGGACCCGTGGATGAGGTTGTAGGAATTGGAGACGCCGAAATCGCCACGGATGGTGCCAGGGGCGGCCTTGGAGCCGAAAGTGGCCCCCATCATGTTGCGGCAGATGGTGATGGCGCCGATGCCGCGGACAGCCATGACCAGGACCGGGGAGGAAGTCATGAAGCCGACGAGGCCGTTGTAAAAGCCCTTGCCTTTGTGGGCTTCGTAATGCGTGGCAGCGAGATCCTGGGAAATCTGCATGAGTTTGCAGCCGACGACCTGCAGCCCCTTGTCTTCAAAGCGGCTGATGATGCGTCCCATGATGCCACGCTGGACGGCATCGGGCTTCAGAATGATGAGTGTGGTTTCCATAATTTTCAGACTCCGTGAAATCGCGTGAGGGAAAGGGCGAAAGAGTAGGCGTGGGGTCCGTGAAAGTGGCCCGTGACTCAGCCAAACCGCGTGAGGATTGCGCAGTGTGGACGAGTTGACCGATTGCACGTTCTGACCGGGAGAAAGCACATGCTTCAGTGGAAATGTGAGTATTGCGGTCACAGCGTGCAGGTTTCTGATTTCAGCCAAGCTCCGGCGGTGTGTCCATTGTGCATGGCCGGGAAAGGGCAGAAAGGTGAAGGTATGAATACGGGTACTTCCAGTGTGGGTGGTGTGGGACCGGTGACCAGTTCGCCAATGGGGGGGTATGTCAACGCCAACGCGATTCCCCGTTGCTCTCGCTTGGTGTACATCGTGTTGGCGATCTTCCTGGGATGGATCGGTATCCACAACTTTGTGGCGGGATACTCCAATCGTGGCGCCTGGCAGTTGGCCCTGGGGCTGACCGGGTTGATTCTGTCATTCTGCACATTTGGCATTTCAACGCTGCTGTGTATTGCGGTGTGGATCTGGTCCATCGTGGACATCGTGCAGACCACGACGGATGCCGAGGGCGTGCGGATGAACTAAGCCAGGGAGCGTGCAATCGCTCCGGTCTTGACGAGCCCCATAGGATTTCGTCATGTCGCGGGTGGCGGTCAATCGTGGGTCTGTGATGACGACGCGGGGCGTGGCCGTGACGGTGGTGCCGCGCTATCTGGTGGATGAATCTGATCCCGTGGGGACAGAGATTCGTCCCCCGATGTACGTCTTTGGGTACGCGATTCGTATTCACAATCAGGGGCCGTGGTCGGTGAAACTACTTCGCCGGCGTTGGGAGATTGTCGATGGTGCAGGCGAACTGAAAGTGGTAGAGGGTGACGGCGTGGTGGGGCAGCAACCCGAGATCGGCCCCGATGGGCATCACGAGTACGCCAGCTACGTTCCGATTCACACCGAGTGGGGAACCATGGAAGGGCACTTTGTGATGGTGTACCTTGATGGTCCGGAGGCGGGGACACAGTTTCTCGCTGGTGTGAAACGCTGGTACCTCGTCGCCGAGGAATGAGAGTCAACTCCATGGGTGATGGGCGGTCGATTTTCAATGCGCGAATCGTGATCGCGATCATCATCGCGCTTGTCAGCACGCTGAGCTACTGCAGCAGCTCATCTTTCAATCGCATCACCGGCAAGAAGCAGTACGTGACCATGACTCCCGATCAGGAAGTGGCGCTGGGTGCGCAAAGTGCGCCGGTCATGGCCGCAAAGTTTGGTGGCTTGGCTCCAGATCCGCGGGTTCAGGAGTTGGTGGATCGGGTGGGTGCTCGTCTGGTGCGAGCCCTTCCGGCGGATGCCCCTGGATACCCGTTTGAGTTTCATGTGCTGGCCGACAGCCGCACGGTCAATGCGTTTGCCCTTCCCGGTGGTCAGATTTTCATTACTCAGGCACTGCTCGCCCGGTTGGAAACCGAAGGGCAATTGGCTGGAGTTCTCGGGCATGAGATCGGGCACGTTCTGGGTCGACACAGCGCCGAGCGCATGGCCAAACAGAACCTGACTCAGGGGCTGGTGGGCGCGGCGACGGTCGCTGGGAGTGGTGGGCAGGACGGTGGGCGCATGACCCAAGCTGCGGCATCGATGGTGGGGAACATGATCAATCTCAAGTACGGGCGCGATGACGAATTGGAGGCCGACGCTCTGGGTGTCGAATTCATGGAGCGTGCGGGGTACGACCCGAGAGCCTTGATCAAGGTGATGCAGATTCTTGAAGCGGCCTCCGGAGGTCGGAGCGGGCCGGAGTTTGCGAGCAGTCACCCCAATCCCGGCAATCGCGCCGAGCGCATCGGCAGATTGATCGATGAGAAGTTTGGCAGAGCGATGCGGCCGGGTCTTGTGCCGTGAGAAAAATTCCGGTCATGGTGAAACTGAGGAAACGTTGGAGCGTCTGAGCGGTTTGGGGCGTCGACGTGAACTTGCACAGGGCGGAGATTTCTTTGCAAACTTCGAGATTGCGGGTGGCCTCGAAGGTTGAAGCGGGCAAAGATTCTGCAGATGTCCGTCCTGCGGAGCAGGAGAGCGTTTGATGTCGACGCGGAGTCGTCCTCGGTGTGTTGATAAGTTGGTGTGTGGGGCGAAAGGCGGAAGCATGACGAATCGTCGCTTGGCAACGCGTGTAGTCGGAAATTCAGCTCGCGGCTTCACTCTCATTGAGGTGATGATTGTGATCGCGATTGTGGTCGCACTGGGAACTTTGGTGGGGATCGCGGCGATGAGCCGCCGCTCTGAAGCCAACCAGGGCATTGCTTCCACCCAGCTTTCGACAATTCGCAATGCCATGAAGTTGTTTTATGTGGACTTTGACCGTTACCCCACTGATGAAGAAGGCCTGCGCGTGCTGTGGGATAAGACCGCGCTGAGTGGCGATGAGGCCGATCAGAAGAAGTGGAAGGGTTATCTGGACGAGCCGATGCCCAACGATGTATGGGGTCGCGCTTGGGGGTATCGCCAGAAGAGCACTCAAGGTGACGAGAGCAAGTACGACGTGTGGTCCAACGGGCCGGATGGGCAGGAAGGGACCGAGGACGACGTGACAAGTTGGCCAAAGGAAGGAAGTGACTCTGGCAGCGGTGCGGCACCCAGTGGTTCTGGGACGTCGGGACGGTAACTTCGTCTTCGAATTGACTTTGATTTGGCTCAAATTGGCCCGATAAACTATTCACGGTTGCAACGGTCTGTAGATTGATCTAGTGGCCCCAGTGGCACCCGATGTCGCACTGGGCATAGAGATGGCTTTAGAGAGGATCACTTTCAGCGTGGGATTGCGAACTTCGACATCCCGTCTCCGGATGAGCCACCGAGGCATTGCTCGGGGTCGTGGCGTTGGGTTCTCGTTGATTGAGACTTTGGTGTCGATCGCGCTGATTGTGCTGCTGGCTGGTGTGGTGTTGCCTTCGGTTCTGGGATTGATGTCTGAGCAGCCGGTCGAGCGTGTGCGGCAGGCCTTTGCATCTGCCGCAGATGCAGCAAGAGCCGAGGCGCAGCGCAGTGGCGAGATGGTGGTGGTGACGTGCCGCATGAGCACTGATGGCGCAGTCGAGTTGATTTCCAAGCGCGGTGCCCATGATGAGCGAGCAGCGATTCGCGATCAGGCAGAGTCGGAAATGATGGCGACGGCTGGGACTTCTGCCGAGGGGTTCGCCCCAGTGCCTCTTGCTGTGTTGCCCGCCAATTGCTTTATTCGTTCCGCGGCCGTGATCTCTGATCAAGGCGAACCCTCCAGCGAGGATCCGGCTGGCGCGTTTGAATCAATCGGTTCGGTAGATGCGCCGACGGCGGCCTGGGCATTCCTGCCGGATGGACGAGTGGTAAAGCTGGATGGCACGACCGAATGGGTGGTTGCATTTGATGATGGCGAGGCGGCTTTGAAGGTCGATTCGCTGGCCGGGCAGATCACCGTGGGTGACAAGATTCTCGCCTCCAAGCCCGAAGATGGCACGGCCAAGCCAGTGGCAGATGGATTCAGTTCACCCAAGGTGGAAGACGGCAAGTTTGAACGCAAGCCGATGATGGAATCACGCCAGACGCCCCGCACCGGGTCGGATCGGAGCCGTGAGTGATGGTGGTTTCGCCGGGCCATGAGCCGCGGCGTCGGCTCGGTCGAAGCATCGCCCGGGCGTGTGATATCGGTGGGAAGAAGAATAAACAAACTAGGCAGTTGGGTTCGATTCTGCTTGAAGTGATTCTGGCCGTAGCGATTTTCACTGCGGCGGCGCTGGTGGTGCTGAGGCAGGTTTCGTTTGCTTCTGATGCGGTGCAACGTGCACGAGATCAGGAACGCGCGGCAGACGTGGCGAGAAGCGCGCTGGCCTTGCTGGAAGCCGGATTGGAAACGCCTGAGACGTTGAATGGGCCATTGGCACCGGCGCGGGTGGCGTATGGATTGGGGTCGCGAACGCAGGCAGCACCAGCCGGGGAGCGATTCAACGACTGGGAACTCACTGTGGACGTGCAACCGTCACCATTCGAAGGCCTCGCCAAGGTGCGTGTGACGGCAGTGTGGGGCGCAGGACAAGCGACTGAGAGGGCACGATTTTCGCTGGCACAACTGGTTCGGCTGAGTGATCGGGCAAGCGGTGCGGGCGACGCGGGGAATGGAGGGACGCCATGAAGAGGCGCTCACACTCCGCAGCATTTACGCTGATCGAAGTTCTCGCGGCGATCGGACTCTTGGTCTTGCTTGCGGCGGCGGTGATGTCTTTCCTGGGAGTGCTGCGCGATCGTCAACGCACGGTCGGCGAGGCATATGAGAGGCAACGAGGATTGGCCCTCATGATGGAGCGCTTGGACGCCGAGGTGATGACTTGCTTTGCAGATAGTGGAGAGGCACAACCCGGCGTCTCTGGCACAGAGTCCAAAGTGACGATCGGCTCGCGGGGCGTGGGGCTGGGCTCCTTGGCCGCAGAGGCGATGCAGGTCTCCAGCACGCAGTTCAGCACCTTTGAATTGGCTGGGTCGGATCTGCGCGTGACCCGAACCGAAGAGGCAGGGGCCTCTCCGATGGTGCTGAATGTGCAGGGCATCGGCAAAGTGCGGTTTCGGTATCACGACGGTGTGGAATGGCAAACCACCTTTGACAGCGCGCAGGCCAAGGGGCTGCCGGTGGCGATTGAGGTGTCGGTGTGGTTTGTATCGACGTTGAGTGATGCAGAAATGCAGCAATCGGCAGAGGAATCCGAGGGTTTGGATGAGGATGTTGACGCGGAGTCCAGCCCCATCGAAGTTCCACCCGATCGAGTCCGCATTTTTGCGATTCCCGATGGAGTGAAGGCGGGAAATCAACAGGCAGAACCAAACGAAGAGATTCCGGAGAATCCACCATCGTGAGCTCGCGATCGATCAATCTCCGCCGCGGCAGTGCACTGGTCGCCGTTCTGGTGATCGTGGTGATTGGTGTGCTCTTGGCGGCGGGAATCATGGCACGAGCCGTCTCACGCGTTGAGGATTCGTCACTTTCGTTGCGGCGATCCGCCTCGCGGTCGATGGCGTGGTCGGGGGTGCGTGCCGCGATGATGTCGCTGGCGGCGCAACGGGAAACGCTGCTGATGGGTGGCGATGCGGTGTGGACCGATGCCAAGAAGTGGGAATTTGCCGATCCTGACGGGCCGGGAATATGGGTGGTCTCGATGCTGCCTCTGGATCAGGAGGGGAACGCGGCTCTTTCTGAATCGGCGTTGATCAACGTCAACACTGCGACCGAGGAGCAACTCGCCAAAGTGAACTCGCTGGGCTCTGCGGGTGCCGCTGGCATCATGGGTCGCCGCTCGCGCGGCCCGATTCTGGCCGTGGAGCAGGTGTTGCATGGGAGCACCGGCACTCCGTCAGATGCAGCGTCGCCAAGTGCGCCGTCAACGGATGTAGAGGCGACTGCAGTTCCTGTTTCAACTTCAGTATCTGGTGAAGTCGTCGGGGTCGCCCTCACGGCCCTTAGTGCAGACGCCACACTGATGATCGGCGATGGAAAGTCAGAGAGGTTTCGTGCCTCGGAGCTTGTGGCAAAGGACACTCCTCCCGAAGAGAAAGCCCGGCAGGATGAGCGGCTGGGTGCAGGCAGTGGCGCAGCTCGAGTCTGGGGGGCACGCCCCGCCGAAGAGCGCTCCTTGGCCAATCTGGTAGCGGATTTGCGAGCAGCAAATATCCCGGCCCAAGAGTGGGGGGCCGTGCTGGATGGGGTGGAAACCAGCGAAGACCTGTTTGTTCTGGGTCGAATCGATATCAACCGCGCTCCTGAACACGTGCTCGCGACGTTGCCGGGTATGACGACGGAATTGGCTGCCAATCTGGTACGAGTGCGTTCAACTCTGGATGAGAGCGGCAGGCGCGATTTGGCTTGGCCGGTTGTTTCCGGCGCAGTTGAAGCACCACTCTTTGCCGGGTTGGTGGATCTCATCACAACCCGGTCTTTGCAATATCGCGTTCGGATTGAAGCGGGGCGGACCACCCGAAGCGACGCGACGGCTACCGATTCCGATGAATTTGGCGTGGCCAGCAACGTCGAAGCGGCGCTGACCGATCGCTGCATCTTTGAAGCGGTGATTGATGTGGCGGGCGAGCAGCCCAGAATCGCATACCTGCGCGACATTACCTTGCTGGATTCTGCGGCCCAGTTGGCAGGTGCGATGGCGGCTACTGCGGGTGCCGATGAATCAGCCACTTTGCCAGAAAGAGAAGTACCACTGTCAGAAGAAATGGGCGAGAGTGGGGCGTCTTCGCAGGATGCGCCCGACGAGCCAAGCGGGGAGATCGACCCCGATGCGTCTTTGCGATCCAATCGCATGGAAGGATCGGGCGGGCTGGATCTCGGTGGCGGGCTTGATCGATCCATGGCGCAGGTCAGCCGCCAAGAGGATGTGGATCTCGCTTCGGGCCAGTCGAGTTCATCTCAGGAAATTGAGTCTTCACGCCGCAGCTTGTCAGCACCCGCCGCTTCCACAGTTCGTGCCGATCCGCGTTTGGGAAGATGGAACAGCACGACGCTTCGCGCATCAGAGAGGCCCCCGGTGTCAAGTTCATCACCCTCTGAACGTGACGGCGGCCAAGTTCAGGCGAATGATCAGCCGTCGAAGGCAAGCCGCACGGATGCGGCGGGCAAGGCTCCGAGTAAGGCGCCCACCAAGCGTGTTCCCGCCAAGAACACGCCCACGCGAAAGGACACCAACAAGTGAATTCGCGTTCTGCCATCACCGCAATCATGTTTGACGGGCGGCGACTGCTCGCCGCGTCCTCGGGTGGCTTGGTTCCAGCTCTGGGGTCGCATTCCATGATCAGCGTGCCGGTGCCAGATGGGCTGGATGTGCTGAACGCACAAGCCGCCGGCGCATGGCTCAAGATGGAATTGCGGGCAGCCCAGTTCAACATCACTCGGGTGGTGTGGGTGGTGCCGCGGAGCGAGGCGATTGTTCGCTCTGTGAGTCTTCCTCAGGCAGAAGTGACGCCCGAGGAAGAACAGGCCATGGTGAGGCTGGCGATTTCTCGCCTGGTGAGCTTTCCCACTGAGCAGGCGGGTGTGGATTACCTTCGTTCGGTGGACGATGCCGGTGCCGTGATCGCGACGGCGGCCATCCTGCCTGCAGAACGTCTGGCATGGATTCGCGAAGTCGCGGCACAAGCCGGATTGAGACTGATTCGCGTCGGGTTGTCCACCGGAGGCCTCATCGCCGCGAGTGACGAACCTCCTGGCACTGTCGCGATTGTCGGCATCGGCTATTCAGGAGTGGAGGTCGTCCTGGTCGACGGCGAACATGTCGCCTTTTCTCGCGTGCTGGATGTGCCGCGCCCCAGCAAACGCGAAGACCTGACATTGTATTTGGATCGTCTGGATGCAGAAATGTCCAGGGGATGGGTGACGCATGTGGGCGGCGGAGGCACGATCCCCGAACGAGTCGTGGTGCTGGCGCGCGGGGAACTCGCAGAGCAGGTCGGTCAGACACTGGCGCGCGTCATGGGATGCTCCGGGCGCGTGAAGGTGGAGGCGGTGTCTGGTATTGGCAAGAACTCCAGTGACGCGGATGTTGGCGCGGTTGCGTGCTTGATCGGAGCGATCGGCGAAGAAGGGGACGATCGCCGCGCCATGGACCTTGGCGGGTTGCGCAAGCCAGTCGATAAGCACGCCAAGACGCGTCAGATGGTGCTGCTCAGCATTCTGGGCCTGATTGTCGTGGGCGGTGGTGCCACCGTGCTGGGAATGTTGCGACTCGCCTCCATCGAGGACGAGATCGCGAGATTGCAAGGGGTTCAGGCCAAGTTGAATGAGGAGTATGGCCGCTACCTCATGGTCCACGCGCGGCAGCGTCACATCAATCACTGGCTGGCTGGTTCTCCCGACTGGATCGAACATTTCCAGGCGATCAATGATGTTTTTCCGGACCCTGTCGCCGCTCAGATGGATGCGATGAATGCAACGTTGGACGCCAAGGCAGTGTTTGTGCCCGATTCGCGTGATGCAAAGTACCCCAACGGAAAATGGACTACGCCTTTACGGGCCACCCTCGCGCTCGATGGACGCGTCAAAGCGCGCGAGAGCGCCGAGGACTTGCGGGGCAAACTCGTCGCAGGCAATATCTATCAAGTGGAAAGCCGCGGCCCGGACACCCCGGATCGATTCAGTTATCAGTTGCTCACCAGCCGGTTGACACCCAAGCCGGACCCAACGTCAATCAAAGACCCTGCAAAGCCATCCACGGATGCCAGATCCACTGACACCAAATCCGGCGGAGGTGTCAAATGAGGTTGCAGCGTCGTCGCCTTGTGGTTGCCGGTGCCGGGATCGTGGGGCTGGTCGTGGCGTACTTTGCGTACTCGACGTTCTACGCCGGGCCGCGCGACAAGTTGATCGTGCGTCGCGCCGGCGTGCAGGCAGAGGTCAATCGCCTGCAAGAAGTCATCGAAGATGAGCCCAAGCTGCGGAAGGAGCTGAAAGCGATCGCCGAGACCACGCTGGGCAAACAGCTTGATGTCGTCAGCCACCGCTTCCGCTCTTACACCGCTCGCTTGGTCGGTGATGCCGGCATGGACAATGTGGTGGTCGAGCAGGGACGCCCGGCTGATGAAAAGAATCCGGTGGGGCAGCGCATGCCCAGCATTGTGCCGACGGCCTTGCGTGCCGCGGCGCGTGAGCAAGTGAACCTTTCTGTCATTCGCGGGGCGGTGACGGCCACGGGCACGCTCGATCAAGTTGGCATCGCTTTGGCGACGTTGAAGGCCCAGCCCTGGGTGCATCGCATCGAGGGCGTGCAACTGCGTCCAACCGGAGCCGACCGCAAACGATTCAATGTCAGGTTTGAGTTGGCGACGCTTTACCTTCCCGATCTGGTGACAACCGACAGGGAACCCACGATCGCTGCTCCTTCAGATGACCAGTTGAAGACGTGGAAGACCTTCGCATCGCGCAATATTTTCCGCGAACCCAAAGCCAAGGACCACTCACCCGGTGACACGCCCCCGCCCGTCGCAGTGGTGGACTCGCAACCCCAGATCATTCCCACACCTGTGATTGCCCCTGATTACGGCAGTTGGCGATTGACCGGTGTGGTCAGTAGTTCTCGGGGGAATGAAGCATTTTTCTTCAACGCCAAAACCAATGAGAAACTCACAGTGCGTGTTGGGGGCAGGGTGCTCGATGCAACCCTGATCAGCGCCGAAGGGGAATCCGCAGAATTGGAAATCGCTGGAAAACGTTTTCGACTGCAAAATGGGGAGTCACTGGCGACACGGCAACCAACCAGCCAGTAAACTTCCGGATGACTCTCGGTCGCTCTCGCTGGGGGCAGTGAGTTTCGGAACTTGTGGATCGATCGGCACTTGAACGCTCTGTGGCGATGCAAGCGCCGGACCTCAAGAACGGAAAACGTCGGGTTTGAATTCGGGCAAGGGGGAGTTTGGCGGTTGGGACATTGTCGGGCGGAGCCCCGGCTTGCTGTCGACGTCTCGCATGGAGGGAGCTCCACAGGGAGATGCTGAGTCGACAGCCAGGCGGGCCATCGCTCGGCGGAGGGCAGCGAGATGGCAAATTACATTCGTCGTGGTTCATTCGGTCGCGCCAGCACATCTGCCGTCGTCGCGGCGGCATTGGTCGCGTCCGCAGGAGTGCCTCGCAGCGTGTGGGCGGATGATCCCGGCACCACACCGGTGGTCACGCCTGCGACGCCACCCGCTGTGCCCGCAGGCAAAATGCGCTTCAATTTCAAGGATGCGCCACTGGATCAGGTGATTGACCTTTTTGCCCGCGAGAGTGGCTTGCCGGTGATCTTTGAAGCGGCCGTGCCCGCCGGGCAGATGACCTTTGTCAGTCCGTCGATGTATTCCTTCGATGAAGCCCTCTCGATTCTGAATCAGAATCTGATGTTGAAGGGCGTGCAACTTCGCAAGGAAAAGGAGTTCCTGTATCTGGCCGAGCTCAAGGATGCTGCCAAGCGGGCGACGCCGGTTGTGAATGGCAAGGTGCCGGATGAATTCACCGCCGACAAGATGATGACGCTGACGTTGTCCTTGGAGAATTCCCAGGCCGACAAAGTCGCGGCACAGATCAAGGACCTGATTGGCCCCTACGGCGCAGTGACGGCGGTGCCAATTCAGAACATGGTGATCGTGATGGAGACGGCTGCTCAGTGCCGTCGCATCGCAGACATTGTCAAGACGATCGATTCGGTTAAGCCGGTGGATTCGACGATCCGGCTGTTCACTTTGCAGTATGCCCAGGCCAAGGACGTGCTTGCTGCGCTCAAGAGTTTGACTGGCGAACGCCGCCGCACGGTCTTGGTTGAGAAGGACAACCAGCAACGGGTGGTGGAAGACCTCGCCGTAACCGGCGTTTCCATGACCGCCGATGAACGCACCAATTCAATTTTGGTCGTCGGGCCTGCAGCTCGCGTGCGCGTCGTCGAGGATCTCATCAAGCTGCTGGATACCCCCGGTGGCATGGTTGCTCCCACTGGCCCCGGGCAGGTTGTGAGCGATGAGAATCAGATGCAAATGGTCAGTGTCGTGCTTGCGGGCATGACCGCCGACGACGCCGCGGCAAAGGTAAACACCCTTTACGCCGCGATGAACCCCAAGACCAAGCCGGTGGTGATTCCCCTTCCGGAGCAGAGCAAGATCACGCTGGTCGGGCCAAAGGCCCTGATCACACAAGGTGTGAGTCTGCTCGCGGAGATTGATCCCAAGAGTGCGGTGGGTGGCAATGCCCTTCCGCCCACGCGCGGCGCGACGATTGAAAGCCGCACTGCGATCCTTCGCCCCCGCGGCGTAACGGCGGGCCAGATCGAGGGCATCGCCACCAAGCTCCTCGGTGGCAAGCAGGCCAGCAATTTACGCTACGCGCCGACTCCCGATGGTCTCGGCATCATCGTGCGTGGTCCCGATGATGAAGTCGCCGAGTTTGAGAAATTTGTTGCTGGGATCGACAACGCTCCAAAGCCCAGCACAAAGGTGATTGATCTGCAGCACGCGCAGGCCTCGACAATCATTGAGCCCCTGAAGCAGTTGTTGTCTGCGGCGAACCCTCAACATCCGGGCAAGCCAGTCGATGCGATCTTCACGCCGATTGACCGCACCAACTCCCTCGTGGTCGTCGCGGATGAGGCGACGCAGGCGAGCGTTGCAGATTTTGTCAAGCGGTTGGATCGTATCGACAGCTCGGAACTTCCCCCGTTGCAGATTCTGCCCCTGAAGACGGCCAATGCAGCTGAAGTGGCGTCGATGTTGAGTGCCCAGTATGCACAGCGATCTCAGTCGGATCGCTCTGCCAAACCCGTTGAGATTAAAGCCGATCCATCGAGCAATTCGCTCATAGTGTCTGCCGCGCCCGAACCTCTCGAAGCCATCAAGACCTTCGTCGAAGAACTCAACAAGGAGAAGAAGCAAGGGCGTGCGAGCAGGATTTTCCCCTTGAAGTCCGCTCGCGCGGCGGACGTCGCCGCGGCACTCGACAAGCTTTACCCGATTCCACCAGTGCCATTGGATCGCCAGGGTCGCCCCATGCCGTGGGCTCAACAGCCCAAAGAGATCACAGTCACTGCCGAGACGCAGAGCAATTCGCTCATCGTCGATGCCCCTTCGGAGCGTTTGGACTCCATTGCCGAACTGGTGTCGAAGTTGGATCGTGTCGAACTCCCCGCTGCGGCACAGATCCGTACGTATCGAGTCACGGGCGCAAATCTGCAGACTGTGACCCAGACCCTGAACCAATTGGCTCGTCTCGGACTCCTCTCCGAACCCGCCAAGCAAGGCGCTCCTGCCGTGCAGGTCATGGTCGAGAGTGAGCCTAAGAGTGGCACTCTCATCGTCGCTGGCGATGAGATGACCTTCACGCGTGTCGAGACCATCCTCAAGGAACTCCAGGCAGTCCCCGTCGAGAAGTCTCTGCGGATCTTCACCGTCGTGAATAACAAGGCCTCGGAAGTTCGCGATCGCGCCTTGGCGATTTACCAAGGTCAGATCGCTCAGATTCCTGATGCAAATCCCGTCGAGATCACCGTCGATGAATCGAAGAATTCGCTGGCCGTCGTCGCTGATGCCACAGGCATGGAACGCATCGCCAAGATTCTCGATGAATTGCAGAAGCAAGCCGGCCCGGCCCGCGAAGTGCGGCTCATCGAGCTCAAGTTGGCCAAAGCCGCCGATGTCGCCAAATTCTTGAAAGAACTTTCCCAGACCTCCGGCGCATTGCGCGTGCGTGGCGGCCCTGAACTCGTCGTCGAAGTGTTGGAAAGTACCAACTCCATCATGATCGCTGCAACCGCTGAGCAACTGGCGGTCATCGATCCCATGGTGCGTTCGCTTGATGTCGCCAAAGAGGGGGCCGCTCAGCCGCTGACCATCATCAAGGTCAAGAGCAGCGATGCAGCGAATCTGGCTCAGATGCTGAGCAAGACCTATGACCAGCGCCCGCAGGATGAACGTGCCAAGAAACCAGTCAAGATCGACGCTGATCCGGCGACGAATACCCTGCTCGTTTCTGCACCACCCGAGGTGGCAAGCGAGATCGAGAGGATTGTCGAGTCACTGAATGACACGCAGAAAGTCGACGCCACCGGGCGTGAAATTCGCATCTTCCCATTGAGAATTGCGCGTGCAGAAGACCTCGCCCGCACCATCGATCAGATGTATCCGGATCCACCGATTCCGCGCGATCCACGCAATGGTCAGCCAAGGCCTGATCTGAAGCAGCCCAAGGAGATCACAGTCCGTGCTGATGCCGCAACGAACGCCTTGATCGTCGATGCCCCTTCCAAGCGGATGGCGGGCTTTGAAGAACTCGTCAAGTCCTTGGACACCACCAAGTCCGCTGATTCGCACGAACTCAAAACCTACTCGATTCAGCGCGGCGAGCCCAACGCCGTCGCGACTGCGCTCCGCAATCTCGCAGCAAGTGGCGCACTCGGTGCCGCCTCCAGTGGCAAAGTCACGGTTGATGTCGAGCCCGGTACCAAGTCGCTCATCGTCAGCGGCCCCAAGGAGATCTTTACTCAGGTCGATTCAGTGGTGAAGCAACTCGATGGCGGCGATGTAACCGATCGCCCGCAAACCACCCTGAGGATGTTCCCTCTGAAGAACGCTCGTGCCGTCAAACTGCAGCCCATCGTGGAAAAGATGCTCCTCAGCCGCCTGCGCGATCAATTCGTCGCCGAAGGCAAGAACATCGACCCCAAGTCTCTTATCGAGGTCGCCGCCGATACAGGCAGCAACACCCTCCTCATCACCGCCCCCTCAGCCATCGGAACCGTTGCCGATGCACTCATTCAGTCTCTTGATCGTCAATCCGTTGATTCCGCGGCAGACGTCCGTGTCATCAAGCTCAAGCGTGCTGAGGCCCAGCAAGTCTCCACCGCCATCAAGACCGTCCTCGCACTCGACCCTGCAGCCGCTGAGAATCCCCCGACGATCACGCCTGAGCCCTCCAGCAACACGATTGTGCTCGCTGGCACTGCGTCCATCGTCGAACGCTGCAGCAAGCTCATCGAGCAAATGGATGTCGTCAGTGATTCCGCTGGTCAATCCGTCCGCACGCTGTACTTAAAGAACGCGCGCGCCGAAGCCCTCGCCCCGGTCTTGCAAGGCATGTTGGAGCGCGAAAATCCAGTGGACAAGTTACCGGAGTGGCAACGCGCGCAGTACTTCGCCCGCGTCAGCCCAAAGGATCAGCCCCAACCTGTCAAGGTCAACGCCGAACCGCGTTTGAATGCGCTGCTTGTCTCTGGCCCCTCCGCAGTCATCGAGCTAGCTCAGGAACTCGTCAAGGAGCTTGATGTCGATCCGAAGTCTCGCGGCATAGATGCATCACGCCCACTTCGCATCATTACGCTCATCAATGCTGATGCTTCATCGCTCGCCCAGTCCATCGACGCTCTTTTCAAGGGTGCCGATGCTGGTGGCACTCCGCCAATGGTCAAGGTGGATGCCGCGAGCAACTCGCTCATCGTCCGTGCAACCGCCGAACAGATGACTCAGATTGAGGAACTCTCCACAAAGCTCGACAAAGCCACGCTGTCATCCAGTCGCCAGATGCGGATGGTGCCGGTGGATAAGAGCCGCGCCGATGCGGAGCTCATGGCCCGCACAGTGCGTCGCCTTATGGAGCAGCAATCCGGCGTCAAGGTCAACGTCGTCTCCAGCGAAGACCTTCTGAAGAAGCAGTCCGGCGACGATGATTCTGATAAGCCAAAGCCCGACAGCCCTTCCGGTGGCGGCAAGAAGTCTGGCAGCGCCCAGCAGAGTGATCAGCAGCAACTCGCTGGCTCTACATCCTCGCTCCCTGGCGAAAGCGTGATGGCTCGAGCATTGCTTTCTTCAATTCTCGGCGTTGCTGATCCCGCCCCGGCTCCCACCGAAACCGAAGACGTCACCATCGGCGTCGATCCCGCCACGAATTCGCTGATCATCCTCGGTTCACCTCGTCAGGCCGAACGCCTCGCGGCACTCATCGCCGAACTCGAAAAGCAGATGCCCGCCGAAGCCGCCTCTGTTCACATCATCAAGGTCGCGGCAGGCACGGATGTCCCCGCCGTGGTCAACGCCGTGAATCAGACCATTCTCTCCCTCTCTCGCGGTCCGCAGAAATCTCTCACTGGCCCCGTCAGCGTCGTTGCCGATCCCTCCGGCACTTCGGTCATCGTTGTTGCCAACGCCACCGACTTTGAAACTGTCGGCAAGCTCGTCGCGTCTCTCTCCGAAGGTACCGCTGGCGGGCTTCCGATTCGCACGATCAAACTCGAACGCGCGAACGCCGAAACCGTTGCCGCGAGCATCACCAAGTTTCTGAACGACCGCATGGCCGCGCAGCAACGGGCTGGCATGCGTGGTGTGGCGAAGGTATCGATTCTGGGTGATCGCCGCAGTGGCCTCCTCACCGTCGCTTCTGGCGATGAGGATTTTGCCACCGTCGAGAAACTGGCCAAGCAGTTCGATACTCCCGCCGAATCACAGAATCTTCAATTCAAGATTCTGCCTCTGAAGAATGCTCGGGTGAATGAGATCGCCAGCACCATTCAGAACGTCATCGGTGAAATGCAATGGGATCGCCAGTGGAACCGCCGCGGACAGGAGAATCCCGGCGACCGCCTTTTCCTCGAAGCCAACGAAGCGATGAACGCTTTTGTGGTGGTGGGGGAGGGTGAATCCCTCGCCGCGGCCGAGCGCATCATCTCGCAGCTCGATGTGCCTCAGCAGGAACGTTCCACGCTCACGGTCAAGACCATGACTGTGGAAAAGGCCGATCTGAATGCCATCAAGACCGTGATCGAGCGAGCCATGCAAACCCCCGGTTGGCGCTCCTGGCGCGGGCCGGATCCTGATGGCGTGTCTGTTGAGATCGATCGTTCCCGCCGTGCGCTCATCTTCACGGGTAAGAAGGATCGTGTCGATCAGGCCATGGGTTACGCCCGCGATCTTTCCGCTGCGGAAACCAAAGACGGTCTTGGTGTCGAGGCGATTGCGCTCGAACACGCCCGCGCCGATCGCGCCGCTCAGAATCTCAAGCAATTTTTCTCTGAACGCGCCCAAGCCATGGGGCTGAATCAATCCGGCGTCTCCATCATCGGCTCTGGTGACGGCAACGTTCTCTTCATCTCCGCTGATCCCGCCAGCATGAAGGAGCTCAAGATGCTGGTCAAGCAGATTGATCAGCCCGAGCTCGGCCCTGATCGCCGAGTCTCTCTGCACATCTTGAAGAATGCCAACCCGACGGAAATGGCCACTACCATCAAGGCGATGTTCCCGGATTCATCCGCCAAGGGTGGTCGCGTTGTCGCGGTGCCTCAGCCGACAATCAGCGCCGTGCTCGTTTCCGCGCCGGAATCAATGATCGAGCAGGTCAACGCGGTCGTGAAGTCTCTTGACGAACCACCGACCAAGGACGCTGCCAAGATCACCACGGTCACGCTCAATTCATCACGTTCGACTGATGTCGCCACGGCGCTTCGAGCCGCACTTCCTCCCTCAGTCAAAGTCACCATCACACCTCTCGCTCGCAGCAATGCCCTTCTTCTCACCGGCTCCGAAGAGGCCGTCGCGCTGGTGATGGAGCAGATCCGCAAGATCGACACCGAGCCCTTGAAGGCCGTCGTCTCATTCAAGCGATTTGTCCTCAAGCACGCCGCCGCGGATGAGCTCTCCTACACGCTCCGCGAAATGCTCCGCTCCCGCCCCAGCGCCCCCGGCGAACCCGCCGCCACCATCGATTGGATCACCAGCGACAACTCCTTGGCCATCTCCGCACCCGCCGATCAGCTCACCGACATCGAGCGCATGATCAAGGATCTGGATGTCCCCAGCACCACCGATCGCCGCACCGATTTTGTCAAATTGCAGTTCGCCAATGCCGAGCAGGTGAGCAAGGCTCTCGGCATGTTCTACGGCCGCTACGCCAGCGAAGCCAAGACTCCCGGCGCTCGCTCGGTCAGCATCGTTCCTGATCCTGCCAGTAATTCACTGGTCATCAGTGCCGATGCCAGCGAGTGGGACGGCCTCAAGGCGCTTCTTTCCAAGCTCGACACCGCCGAGTACGACACCAGTCGCCAGTTCGAGGTCATCGTCCTCGCCAACGCCGATGCCGTCAGCGTTGCCCGCGCCATCAACGAGGGCCTCCGCGCGCCATTGGAAAGTCAAATCCGCCGCGACCAGGCCCGCAATCAGAATCGTGGTGGCAACGGTCGTAACGAGGACATCTACCAACCTCCGACGGTCCTCGTGGATAAAGACGCCACGCCCACAGTCAGCGCCGAAGTGCAGTCCAATTCGCTCATCGTCTTTGGTGGCCGCCAGGATATCGATCGCATCAAGTCCATCGTCAAGCAGCTCGACGTCGCCGAATACAAAGAGCTTCCTGCCCCGCGCGTCATCCCCCTCAAGACCGGTAAGCCATCGGTGGTCGCCGCCTCCATCCGCGAGCTCTATCTGAATCGTCAGGGTGCCGAGGCCCGTGCCAAGGGCCCGCGCGCGGTCCTCATCATCGGCGACGATTCCTCCGATTGCCTCATCATCCGCGCCGATGATGAGCAGTTTGCTGCCATCTCCGCCATCGCCAAAACCCTCGAAGATCAGGCCGTTGCCTCCCGCCCTGAGCCCCGCGTCATCAAGCTTGCCAACGTTCCCGCCGGTCGCGTTCGCGACACCATCCAAAAGACCTTCGCACCCATGGCCCAGCAGATGGGCGAAACGCTCGCCGTCGAACTTGATCGCACCAGCAACGCCCTCATCATCGCCGCCAGTCCGCGCCTGCTCGAGGAAATCAACAAAGTCATCAGCGAGCTCGATGTGCCCCCTCCCGCGGCAGACGCCACCGATGCCAATCCCTCCGCTCGCCTCGGGCAATCCTTCCTCGTCGTCGATGTTGTCAATAACGAACCCGCCGAAATCGCCAAACAACTCGAGGCGATGGGCCTCACCAAGCCATCCCCGGCCGATCGCCCCGGCATGGTCTCCGAGCCCATCACCATCGTTCCCATGACCACTCGCCGCGCACTGGCCATCATGACCAGCCCTGGCGATGGCAAGGTGATAGAGGAACTTGTCAAGTCTCTCGACGCCCTTCCTGCCAATGCAGAGCAAACTGTCGAGATCGTTCCCTTGAAGGTCGGCACCGCCCAGAGCATCAGCACCACGCTTCGCGCTCTGATGAACCCCACCGACCAACAAGCCCAGACCGGCCCCGCCAAGGCGCTTGTCGAGCAGATTCGTCGCCTCAACATCACCCGCACCGGTGTCGATCAATCCAAACTCGAACTCGATCTTTCCAAACCCATGAAGATCGTCGCCGATGTCGACAACAACGCGCTGGTCATCACCAGCACCCCCGGCAATGTCGCCGCCATCAAGGAGCTCGCCAAGTCTCTCGACACCCTCCCCATGGCAGGGACAGTCGTAGTCCGCATCTTCCCTCTTCAAAATGCCGCCGCCACCCGTGTGCAGGCCGTCTTGAAGCAACTCTTCGAGCAGGGTGAGTCTCTTCGCCGCATCCCCGGCACGCAGCGTCGCGGCATTCCCGCCTCCGCCGCTGGGCTCGCCCTCGCCGGTGATGTCGCCATCGCCATCGATGATCGCACCAACGCCCTCATCGTCGCGGCACGCGAAGAAAGCGTCAATCTCGTCGAATCCCTCATCAAGGACCTCGACAGCGAAGAAGTCTCCAATTGGATCGAACCCGTCATCGTTCCCATGCAGTACGCCAGCGCTGCCGACATGGCCACGAAGTTGCGGCAGGTTCTGGTGCAAGGGTTCACCACCACTCCCGATGCTCTCGGCCTGCAAAAGATGTACGGTCGCCTGCGCATGGCGCAGCAAGGTAAGAAATTCGGAGAGCCCGGCAGCGTGATCGAGGGCGAGATGTTCGCTCCCGTCACTGGCCTTGTTCTGGTCCCCGATGATCAATTGAACGCGCTGATCGTGGTTGGTTCGCCGGGTAACACCGCCATCGTCAAGGAACTCGTCAAGGTTCTCGATGTCGAGAAAGCAGCTGCATCCAACCAAGTCCAGATGTTCCCCCTTGTCAATGCCGGTGCCGAACGCGTCGCCGCCATTGTCCGCGATATCTTCGCTCAGCGCGACCGAACCGGCGCCATGCGCGAAGAAGATCGCGTTGTCATCACCGCCGATGTACGCACAAATTCTCTCATCGTCGCCACCAGTGGCAAGAGTTTTGCCATCATCGAAGGGCTACTCAAGAAGCTCGACGGCGAGAAGGCCAACTACAGCGTGGGCTTCCACATCGTCCCGGTGCAGGATGTTGATGTCCGCCAATTGGCCCCCCGCATTGATCGTCTCATGCGCGAACGCCTCGCCGCCGCCTCCCGCGCTGGCGAAGTCAGCAATCCTCAGGATGCCTTCAGCATCGATGCCGAGCCGATCAACAACCTTCTCATCGTCGCCTGCAGCGATGAGAATCTCGGGGTGATTCAGGAGCTCATCAAGACCCTCGGCGATGAGAACGCCCGGGTTGCCAGCGCCGCCCGTCAGGAGATCATTCAACTCTCCCGCACGCCGGCTGCCGAAGCTGTCACTTCGCTGCGTCAGATGTACGTGGATCGCGAAGTCGCTCGCCGCGGCCAGGCCGCCGTTGCCGTCAACGCCAACGAACGCCTGAACGCCATCGTCGTCAGTGGCAGCGAAAACGATATCACCCAGATCCGCAAACTCGTCGATCAGATCGATGCTGCCGACACCAAGATGGTTCGGGTCCTCGAACGCATCGAGCTCAAGAGTGCAAACGCTCTCGAAGTCGTGAACGTTCTTGAGAATGTTCTGGGTGGTCGTCCCGTCAGCGGTCAGAATGGCATCGGTGCCCGTCAGGCCACCCGCCTGCAGTTCTTCCGCGAGACCGTCAAGCAATCCATCGAGCCCGCCGACCGTAAGCTCACCGAGGCCGATATCGACGGAGTCATTAAGGACCAGGTCAATATCACCCCGGACTTGCGCTCCAACTCCGTCGTCGTGAATGCTCCACCCAAGATCGTCGCTCTTCTCCGCGAGATCATCACCGATCTGGACGACAACTCCGCCGGTGCGCGCAAGATTGAGATGTTCCAGCTGCGCAACGCGGATGCCCGTCAAATGGCCACGCTTCTGCAACGCGTCTTCCGTTTGGAACAACAGGGTAATGCCCTCGTCCTTGTTCCCAACAAAACCACCGATGCGAACCAACTCCCGAATACGGGCCCTGATGCACCAGCTCCCGACCTCGGCTCGGGTGGCATCTCCAACACCACCGTCACCGCCGTTCCTGATCAGCGTCAGCAGCTCTCCATCGCCATCGACAGCCGCACAAACACCGTCATCGCCAGCGGCACGGATGAATACCTCACCCTCGTCCGTGATCTGATCACCAAGCTCGATTCAATTGAGGCTAATGAACGTGTGTCAGAGGTCTACGAACTCAAAAACGCCAGGGCCAAAGACGTCGAAACCACTCTCAAGGCATACTTCGGTGGCGAGTCCACACTTCTTCGCACCCGCCTCTCTCCAGAGCAGGGCGATTCCACGCTCAAGCAGCTCGAGCAGGAAGTCACCATCATCGGCGACGACAAGAGCAACAAGCTCGTGATCTCCACTTCACCTCGCTATATCAAGCAGGTCCGTTCCCTCGTCGAAGAGCTTGATGCCTCACCACCTCAGGTGCTCATCCAGGTCCTCGTCGCCGAAGTTTCTCTCGATGCCTCCGGTGAGTGGGGCATGGACGCTAAGGTTGGTCCCTTCGGCGGCATGGGTTGGTCCGCCGGTTACCTCGGTGGTGGATCCGGCGTTCAGACCGCTCTTGGTGTTCCCAACCTTTCCGTCTCCACCACGGACTTCCAATTGCTCGTTCGCGCTCTCGAACAGCAAGGCAAGCTCGAAGTCCTCTCTGAGCCCCAGATCCTCGTCAACAACAACACCAAGGCACAGATTCAGGTCGGCGAAAACATCGCCATCGTCCAGGGTGTGGAACGCACACCCCAGGGCAGTACGCGTTCCGATGTCGAACGCAAGGACGTCGGCATCATTCTCGATGTCACCCCCTCCATCAGTTCCGACGGCTTTGTGAAGATGGAAATCAAGCCGGAAATCTCAACCGTCTCCAACAGCGTGACACCCATCAGTGCCGATTTCCAGGCCCCCGTCATCAACAAGCGCACTGTGGACACCGTCGTTACAGTCAAGGACGGCCAATCCGTCGTCATCGGTGGTCTTATCCAATCCACCGAGGAAAAGCGCAAAACCAAAGTCCCGCTCCTCGGCGACATCCCCGGTGTGGGCATGATCTTCCGCACCAGCAAAAACACCACGCGCAAGACCGAGCTTCTCATGATCCTCACGCCCCGAGTCGTCATGGGTCGCGATGCCAAGAGCATCCAGCGCATCGAAAACACCACCGATCGCGCCATCGAGCGTCTCGCCGACCCCACTAAAGTCCGCGAATACCTCGACCGAATCAGCGATCAGGACCCACCCGGCACCGTAATCCAACCCCAGAAACCCACACCCATGGCCGAGCCCGCCTCCCTCCCCGCCTCCAGCTTGCCATCCTCATCCTCCACCAAGCGTCGCCGCAACAGCGATCCCCTCCCCCCTGATTCCTACTGATCCTCTCTCGAGTAAACCATGATCAAGCCCAGCTGCCTCTTTCTCTCCTCTCTCCTCCTCTCCTCTCTCCTGCACTGCTCTGGCTGCGTCAACGCCGACGAACGTCCCACCCCCCAGCCCACACCCGCCCAACCCAGCGGCGTCATCCCCGACCGCCTCTCCCTCTCTGCCAGTTGGCCCGAAGACACGGATGCCAACGGCTACGCCGACACCACCACTGTCGTGGTCTATGTCTTCGACACCCGCTACTCCGCCGCCCCCATCGCCGTTCCCGGCACCATGACCATCCGCCTCATCAACAGCGCTGGTGCCACCGTCCGCGAATGGAGTTTCACTCAACAGGAAACTGAAAAATCTGTCCGCCGCTTCGCCGCCGGGCCTGGGTACCAACTTCTCCCTTCCCTCCTCGATCACGGCACCGATCGGGTGGACCTCCAAGAGGTCGATGTGATGGCCATTTTCACGCCCATCGGCGGCACGCCAGTGAGATCCCGAGGCGCCGCCACCATCCGCATCGGCCGCGCTCGATAACCTTGCACGGACCACGGTTTCGTGCTTGGAAAACCCGCTTCTTTACCCAATCTTGACAATCAACAAGGGACATTCTTCCCGAGCCAGACTCTCATTGTCTGCACAAAGCAGGGTGAGTGACTCTGGCTCGTGCATTCGGGAGATTTCCCCCATGCGTCAGTTGATCCGCCTCTCCGCGTTTGCCGCCACCTGCGTCGCGGCTTCCCTCGCACTCGCCCAGTCCAAGGGCGCCACCACTGTCAGCGACAGTCTGCCGGATTACAAAGCCGTTGAGGGCGTCTCGGGAACGATCAAGTCGATCGGTTCCGACACTATGAACAACGTCATGGCCCACTGGGGCGAGTCCTTCAAGAAGTTCTACCCCGGCACCACCCTCCAGGTCGAGGGCAAGGGCTCTTCCACCGCGCCACCGGCCCTTATTGAGGGTCAGGCCCAGTTCGGCCCCATGAGCCGCGAAATGAAGAAGAGCGAGATCGACGAATTCGAAAAGAAGTTCGGTTATAAGCCCACCGGCCTCCGCACCGCTATCGACTGCCTCGCCATCTACGTCCACAAGGATTGCCCCCTGAACGAGATCACCATGGAGCAGGCCATGAAGGTCTTCTCTGTCGCCGGTCCCGAAATGACTTGGGATCAGCTCGGCGTCAAGGACGAGGCCTACAAAGGCAAGCCCGTTTCCCTCTACGGACGTAACTCCGCCTCCGGCACCTATGGCTACTTCAAGGAGCACGTCCTCCAGAAGAAGGACTTCAAGTCCAACGTCAAGGAGCAGCCCGGTTCCAGTGGCGTCGTCCAGGGCATCGCCAGCGATAAGTTCGGCATGGGTTACTCCGGCATCGGCTACAAGACCGCCGACGTGAAGTTCCTCAAGGTCGCCGACAAGGGTGGAAAGGCCGTTGCCCCCTCCGCTGACACCGCCTACTCCGGCGAATACCCCATCGCCCGCTTCCTCTGGGTCTATACCAATTTTGATGCCAAGAAGCCCATGGACCCCCTCCGCGGCGAGTTCGTGAAGCTCATCTTCTCCAAGGCCGGTCAGGAAGGCGTCGTCAAGGACGGATTCATCCCCGTCACCCCAGAGATCGCTCGTGAAGAGCTGGTCAAGGTTGGCCTCGGCAAGTAATGCGCTCGCGGCACACCCGCCGCAAACTCTGGTACAGTCCGGGCCGGTCGTCGAAAGTCGATCGGCCCGTTTGGTTTCTCCGGCCCGTTGCTGACCCCGATCCCCGAACACTGCATGAGCGTCCGCGATCAGGTCAGTTCCGCAGCTCCCTCAGACCCGCAAAACGGTCACCGGGTGCGGCGCACCAGCAGCCGCGTGCACCTCATCGATCGCCTGGCTGGCATGGTCATCACCGTCGGCGGCATCAGCGTCATCGTCACCGTCGTCGGCATTTGCCTCTTTCTTGTTGCGACCGTCTTTCCCCTGTTTCGCTCAGGGCAAGTGACTCCCGCTTCACAAAACGCCACCGAGTTGATTCAGCCGCGCGTCTTTCTGGCGGATGAGTATCAGGCCTCATCCATGGCTGTCGATGCAGCCGGTCATTTGAGCGTGCTCCACACCGCCTCTGGAAAGCCCGTCCTCCCCTCCTCACCTCTGATCGACGCCGCAGTCAGCAGCATCTCCTTTGAGCCCTCGCAAGAACTCCTCGCCATCGGTCGCTCCGATGGTCAAGTGCAGCTGGGTCGCGCTGGTTTCGTGACCGAACTCCTCAGCACCTCCGAAGTGGGGGAGGCACCATCTAAGTGGACCATCGGCACCACCGGGCCATTCAAGCATGGTGACGATGATGGCGTTATCCAGCGTTTCAGTCTCGACCAGTTCCGCTTCATCAAGCCCGTCGTATCGCTCGCCGATCCCGCCGCGCTCTCCTCCGGCAAAGGCGAAGTCGTCTTGATCGACCTGCGCACCCGCGGCGAAACCCAATACCTCCTCACACTCCGCGCCGATGGCACAATGGCACTTGGACAGGTGCGAACAGTCAAGCCACTTGGTGGTGGCAAACCCCGCACCCGCATTTCCGAGCAGGCCGTTGAGTCCGGCTTCTCTGATCTGGGATTGCCCAAGTGGGCTTTTGTTTCCGGCGATGGCGAATCCATCTACTGTCTCTGGCCCAGCGGCACGTTGCAGCGCTACAGCACTCGTACCGAGGGCGATCAGCCCATCCGGCTCACCGAAACCGTTCAGATCACCGCTTCTGGTCGGCAGGTGACCGCTGCCACGATGATGCTGGGCGGTCTCACAGTGTTGGCCGGTGATGACAAGGGCACGCTCAGCGCTGGCTTTGCCTCGGTGAATCCCGCCGCTGCGACACCGGATGGCCTGTCATTCGTCGTCTCGCACCGCATCGATGTCGCGGCGTATCCGCTCACCGCCATCAACGTCAGCACTCGCGACCGCACCCTCGTCATCGGCGACGCTGGCGGCGGCTTGGAACTCCTCAATCTCACCAGCGAAAAACTTGTGGCTCGAATACCAGCCCAAGCCAGCGCGACAAACTCCGCGGTCGAAGCAATCGCCGCCGTCGCCATCTCCCCAAAACTTGATGGCGTTCTCGCTGTCTCCACTGGCGGCACACTCGCCCACTATCACCTCGAGCCCGGTCACTCCGAAGCCAGTCTGCATTCCCTCTTTGGCAAAGTTCACTATGAAGGCAGTCTCGAACCTCAGTATTCTTACCAATCCTCCTCCGGCGAAGACACCGCCGAACCCAAACTCAGTCTCGTGCCACTGATCCTGGGAACCCTCAAGGCCACCCTCTTTGCCATGCTCTTTGCCGCGCCACTCGCGATTCTCGCCGCGATCTACACGAGCGAATTCCTCATGCCCGATGTCCGCCGCTATGTAAAGCCCGCTATCGAAACTATGGCGTCGTTGCCATCAGTGGTTCTCGGCTTTGTCGCCGCGATCATCGTCGCACCGTGGGTCGCTCAGCATCTGCCATCCGTGTTGGTCGCCTTCTTTGTGCTTCCTTTCGCGGTACTTCTGGGTGCGCACCTCTGGCAGCTCGTCCCCATGCACGTGGATCGTGCCACATCCACTTCCCGAAAGCTCATACTCGTCGCGCTCACCATGGCAGCGGGTATTGGCCTCGCCAGCTTGGCAGCGCCACTCATCGAACGCTCACTCTTTGGCCCGACACAGAAAGATCAATGGGTCTTCGCCGGTTCCTTCGCGCCTGCCGCGGCCGAGAAGATCCCCTCCTGGGTCGGTGCCCGCACCACCCTCGATCCCAATCAGGAACGCCGCCTGCGCCACGAAGCGGGTCTCTATTTCCGCGATGGAAAAGTGGTTGAGCCCGTGGCGCCCAGCGATCCCGCCGCGCTCAAATCCAAGATCGCGAACATGGAATCTGCTCAGCCCAGCATCCGCACCTGGCTGGATGGAAACTTCGGAGCGGTCTGGCCCGGATGGATGGCGGTCTTACTGCCGCTCGTCGCCGTTGTCATTTCTCTCGTCGAGTCCCGCCTTCGCGCTCGCGGCATTCTTCCCAATCTCGATGCCCTGCCCCGTGGCAAGGCCGCCGCTGGCTATCTGGTCCGCTTCGTCGTGCTCAGCGCGTGCACACTCCTCGCATCCGCCGGGCTGGCCATGCTCGTCTCCTTGTGCGGCATCGATTCTCGCGACTTCATCTTCGGCCCATTCAGTCAGCGCAACACGCTCATCGTCGGCCTGATGATGGGCTTTGCCGTCATTCCCATCATCTACACCATCAGCGAAGATGCCATGCGCAGCGTGCCGCAGCAGTTACGCACTGCCTCGGTTGGTGCTGGAGCAACGCCATGGCAGACCGCGATTCGAGTCGTGCTTCCCGTCGCTGGCTCAGGCGTCTTCAGTGCCATCATGATCGGTCTGGGCCGCGCCACCGGCGAAACCATGATCGTCGTCATGGCCACCGGCAACACGCCAAGTCTGGATTGGAACATCTTCTCCGGCTTCCGCACCCTCTCAGCCAATATCGCCGTTGAGCTTCCTGAGGCGGCCCAAGATAGCTCGCACTATCGCGTCCTCTTCCTCTGCGGTCTTGTTCTCTTTGCCCTCACGTTCCTCGTCAACACCACGGCTGAGATCGTCCGCCAGAGATTCCGGAGGCAGAACGCAGCGCTGTAGCGATCTGCGATCAATACCTCCCATGACCACTTCCGCCCCTCCAACTCCGCCTTCTCCTTCCCCGACGGCTGAGCGTCGTTCTCCAACACGGTCCGGCCCGATCCGCGCAGTCGCCGCTCGCATCACACCCATGTCAGCCCGTGGCGAACCCATGGTCTGGCTCATGGGTCTTTCTCTGGTCTTCTGCCTCGTCCTCATCATCGGCCTCCTCGGCAAGGTCCTGGTGGAGGGGGCTCGCACCTTCTGGCCGCGGCCGATTCAACTCATCACGATGCAGGATGGCTCCAAGGTGCTGGGCCCTGAGTCACGCAGCGATGTGCTGGAGGCCGATGGCAAGCGCATTCCTCGCTCTCTCATTCGCGTCGGCAATCGCGAACTCGGCACACCCTTCGTGTGGGTTCGCTCCGACCAGGTCAAATCCACCGAACAGCCCGCCGGAGCAATGTTCCTAGAGCGATCCGAATGGGGCCCCTGGATCGGCATCCCCGAGGCGATTGTGCGCATCGAGCGCAAAACCATCGACGAATCCGCGCCACCTCCGCCCGCGCGTGAAGTCATCAAAGATCATCCCTCTGTCGGAGACGAGTTTCAGATCGTTCTGATTGAACGAACCATCGGCGAGCCCAGCAGCGGCAAACGCGAGATCATCGAGCGTCAATACCTGACTCAAGGTGCCGAAGCCACCAAGACCGCACTTGCGACTGCACTTCCTCAAGCCCAAAGTCGCCAAGCGGCAATGCACGAACTCGCCAAGTCCGATCTCGGCTACATCAATCAGCAGATCGAACAACTCCGCCAGGATGTGCGCCAGGCCGAGATCGATCGTCAACGCACCATCGACGATCAACGCGAAGGTCGCACGCGCGGCCTTTCATGGGCACTCTGGTCCATCATGCTCGCAGGCATTGCCGGTTGCTCACTCGCCGCGTGGAGGGCTCGCCCCGAAGCCAAACTCGGATTTGTGATTCGCCCCTTCGCGATCGCCATGATCCTGCTCCTGGTCGTCGCCGCATGGGTCGAACGTCCTTGGCTCTCCGGTGGCACCACTCAGGCCCAACTCGATTCCATTCGCACTCACGCTGCCACCGAACGCACGCGTCTCGAAGGGGAATACGCCAAAGTCCTCGATCAGATCAACCAGATCAAGGCCGAAGATGAGCAATACCGCCTCATCATCCGCGAGCCAAACTCTGGTCGCTTCGCTCCCATCCGCCAATCCTCCCCCGACGATCCCATGCTCATCTCGCAGATCGTCCGCGCTGTCGAGCCCAATCAGCTCTCTTGGTTCGGCAAGTCCCGCGTCTATCTCAGCCGCTGGGCTGAGTTCCTCGGTGGTGATCCGCGCGAGGCCAACACCGAGGGCGGCGTCTTCCCCGTCATCTTCGGCACCGTCGTCATGACGGTTCTCCTCTCCATCGCCGTCGTTCCTCTCGGTGTCATCGCCGCGCTCTACCTCCGCGAATACGCCAGGCAGGGTTTCGTCACCAGCGCCATTCGCGTCGCCGTCAACAACCTTGCCGGCGTTCCCAGCATCGTCTACGGCGTCTTTGGTCTGGGCTTCTTCTGTTACACCCTCGGCCAATACATCGACGGCGGCCCCAGAGCCGAACACGTCATGCCGCGATTCTCGTGGTGGTTCACTGTCGGTGGGGCGTGCATGCTGTTTGCAGGAGCAACTGTGATTGGCTCACTCCTCCGAACCAGTCGCCACCGCGAAGGCGCGCTTCTCAAGTGGCTTCCTGCCATCGCCGGGCTGATGTGGGTCGTCGCAGTGGGGCTGGTCGTCAAGCTCTTCATCGGCCTTCCATATTTCAACGGCTTCTTCGAATCCAAACTCCCCAGCCCGACCTACGGCGGTCGCGGCCTCCTCTGGGGCTCACTCACCCTCGCCCTTCTCACCCTCCCCGTCGTCATCGTCGCCACCGAAGAAGCCATCGCCGCTGTCCCCAAGACCATGCGCGAAGGTTCCTATGGCGCAGGTGCCAGCAAGTGGCAAACCATCGTCCGCATCGTTCTTCCGCAGGCGCTCCCCGGCATCATGACCGGCATGATCCTCGCCATGGCCCGCGGCGCTGGCGAAGTGGCTCCACTTATGCTCGTCGGCGCGGTCAAGCTCGCCCCCGATCTTCCCCTCAGTTCCCACTTCCCTTTCCTTCACCCCGAGCGCAGCTTCATGCACCTGGGCTTCCACATTTACGACCTGGGCTTCCAGAGCCCTGATTCTGAAGCCGCGCGCCCCTTCGTCTGGACCACCACGCTGCTGCTGATCGCAATCGTCCTCCTCCTCAATCTCGTCGCCATCATCATGCGGGCGCGCCTGCGTGCCCGCTTTACCGGAACCGGCCTCTAATCCACTCGCAGAAAAGTGAGCCAACGATGGTCTCTTCCATGGCTGATCAAACGTCCAACATCCCCAGCGTCCCATCGGTCACGGTGCCCAAGTCGCTCCGCATGTCGGCCCTCGGCGGCCTTGGTGCGCCGCAAAAGCGATACGAAATCATCGACGCCATCAAAGCCAATCAACCCATCAAGAGCACGATCGACCCCGTTCTATCAAACGAGGAACCCATCCTCACCATGCAGGATTTCTGCCTCTGGTACAGCGAAAAACAAGCCCTTCACGACATCTCAATGCCCATCCCAAAGGGCAAGGTTACTGCCCTCATCGGCCCCTCCGGTTGCGGCAAATCGACTCTCCTTCGCAGCGTCAATCGCCTCAACGATCTCGTCGATGGTGTACGCATCGGTGGCAAGATGCTCCTCTCCGGCTCCTCCATCTACGACCACAGCGTTGATGTCATCGATCTCCGCAAGCGACTGGGTATGGTCTTCCAGAAGGCCAACCCCTTTCCCATGTCCATCTTTGAAAACGTGGTCTACCCCCTCCGCATCGACGGTGAAACTCGCCGATCAGTCCTCGAAGAGGCCTGCGAAAAAGCCCTCCGCGGCGCGGCAATCTGGGACGAAGTCAAAGACCGCCTCAAATCCTCCGCCCTCGCCCTCTCCGGTGGCCAACAGCAACGCGTCTGCATCGCTCGCGCCATCGTCGCTGATCCCGAAGTTCTCCTCCTCGATGAGCCCTGCTCCGCTCTCGATCCCATCGCCACATTGCGTGTCGAGGAACTCATTCACGAAATCAGCAATCGCTACACCGTCCTCATCGTCACCCACAACATGCAGCAGGCCGCCCGCGTCAGCGATTACACCGCCTTCATGTATCTCGGTCGCCTCGTCGAATATGGCAAGACCAGCGACATGTTCCAGAACCCGCGGCTGCCCGAAACTGAGGATTACGTCACAGGCCGCTTCGGATAACCAGACCGGACCTTTGCACCTCGCGTCAAGCCATCTTTCCACATCTGTATAGACAGGTTTGTCTAGGGCGTGTCCCCTTCAGACCCTGCCCAGTATCAAATCGCTACGATGGGGAGCTGCTCCGGTCAGGCCATGGTGGGCCAGTCGGAGCGGCATCGATTTGGTCGCACTTTGGACTCGGAATACCCCATGACTACGCCCCAACCCGCATCCGTAAAGGCCGTGAATCCCAGCGTAAATAGCTGGAGTGGGGACTGGTTGGACTCTGAATACGCCCGCTTCAAGGCCGATCCCGCGTCCGTCGGGCCAGATCTTCGTGCCTTCTTCTACGGCTTCGACCTCGCACTTCAATCTGGCGGCGCAGCCCCCGCCGCGCCGTCCGCAGCCGGCGTCTCCGGCTCCGTCTTCGCCATGATCGATGCATACCGCCGCCACGGTCACGTCGCGGCTCGTCTCGATCCCTTCGGTCAACCCGCCGCCGAACGCGCCCCCGAAGTCGACCTTCAACGTCTCGGCCTCTCACAGGCCGATCTTGCTCGCGCCATCGACGGCGCAGCCGTCGGCTTCCCCGGTGTCACCACAATCGGAGCACTCCGCGAAGCCCTCGAAGCACGTTACTCGTCCGATATCGGTGCCGAGTTCATGCACTGCGAGAGCATCGCCGAACGTGAGTTCTTCATCGCCCGCATCGAGGGTGGTTACGCCAAGCCGACGTATTCCACCGCCGACCGCGTTGCGATTCTTGAGAATCTCACCAAGGCCGAACTCTTCGAAACCTTCATCCAGAAGCGCTACCCCGGCGACAAACGCTTCAGTCTCGAAGGTGGCGAAACCACCATCCCCATCATCGAAGCCATCATCACCGCCTCCGGTTCTCGAGGCATCGAAGAGATGGTCATCGGTATGGCCCACCGCGGCCGCCTCAACGTCCTCAACAACATCATGGGCAAAACCCATGAGCAGATTTTCACCGAGTTCGAGGGCAACTACGAAGCGTCCTACGTCCACGGTGGTGGCGATGTGAAGTATCACCGTGGCTATTCCAGCACACGTCGTCTCGCCAATGGCCACGAACTCCAGCTCACACTCTGCTCTAACCCCAGCCACCTCGAAAGTGTCAATCCTGTCGCCCAGGGCCGCGTTCGCGGCAAGCAGCGCATGCGGGGCGACACCGAGCAGCGTGGCAAGGTCATGCCCCTCCTCATTCACGGTGATGCTGCCGTGATTGCGCAGGGCGTCGTCGCCGAGTGCCTGAACATGGCCCAACTGGACGGCTACACCGTTGGCGGTACGCTGCACCTGGTCATCAACAATCAGATCGGTTTCACGACTCTCCCTCGCGACAGCCGCAGCACTCGCTACTGCACTGACATCGCCAAGATGGGCGAGTGCCCGATTCTGCATGTCAACGGAGCAAACCCCGAGGCGTGCGTGTGGGCCGCCATGATCGCGGTCGAATATCGCCAAACCTTCGGTAAGGATGTCTGGATCGACATGGTCTGCTTCCGCAAGTATGGCCACAACGAGCAGGATGAGCAGAGCTTCACGCAGCCCGTCCTCGCCAAGTTGATCAAAGATCAACCCAGCGTCCTCTCCAGTTACGCGCAGCGCCTCTTGGCCGAAAACGTCATCGGTGAAAATGAAGCCAAGGCCATCGGCCAACGCCTCGAAGCTGCCCTCGATAGTGCTCAGCAGACAGCGAAGAAAACCCCCAAAGCGCCCACCATCGACCCCGGCGGCAGCCGCTGGAAGGGCATCGTCGGCAAGTACTCGCATACGCCCGTCGAAACCGGCATTTCCGCCGATGTGCTCAAGGAAATCGCGACCGCTCTTGGGTCCGTTCCCGAAGGGTTCAACCTCAACCCCAAGTTCAAAGTCACCAAGATGCTCGAGACTCGCGCTGGCCTTGCCACCAGTGCCGAAGTCTCACACGCCGATGCCGAGCTCCTCGCCATCGGCTCACTTCTCCTCGATGGCACGCCCGTCCGCCTCAGTGGTCAGGATTGTCGTCGCGGCACATTCACACAGCGCCACGCCGTCCTCTACGACTTCGTCACTGGCCAACCCTACAACGCCCTCAACAACCTCCGCGAAATGGGTCAACCCGGCAGCGATCATGAGCCACTCTCCAAGGGCAGCGATGGTCGCCCACGTCAGGCCCGCTTCTGCGTCTATGACAGCCCCCTTTCCGAAGAAGCCGTTCTCGGCTTCGACTATGGCTACAGCATGGTCGATCCCAACATGCTCGTGATGTGGGAGGCCCAGTTCGGCGACTTCTGGAACGGTGCCGAAGTCCTCGTCGATCAGTACATCGCCAGCAGCGAATTGAAGTGGGATCGCTGGTCCGGCCTCGTCATGCTCTTGCCTCACGGCTACGAAGGTGCAGGCCCCGAGCACTCCTCCGCTCGCCTCGAACGCTTCCTTCAGCTCTGCGCCAACGACAACATGCAGGTCTGCTATCCCAGCACAGCCGCGCAGCACTTCCACATGCTGCGCCGTCAAGTCAAGCGGAACTTCCGCAAGCCCCTCATCGTCATGACTCCCAAGAGTCGCCTTCGCTCTCCCACCAGCACCTGGCAGGAGCTCACCAAGGGTCACTTCCAGGAAGTCCTCGATGATCCTTCATTCATCGCTGGTGGTGATCGCAAGAAGGTGACGCGCGTCATCCTCTGCTCCGGCAAGGTGTATTTCGATCTTGATGCTCGCCGCGTCGCTGCGAATCGCACCGACACCGCCATCATCCGCGTTGAGCAGTTGTACCCCCTCAACGAAAAACTCATGGCCGAAACGCTCGCCAAGTATCCTGCCGCCAAGACCTTCATCTGGGCCCAGGAAGAGCCCCGCAACGCCGGCGCATACATCTTCATCGCTGATCTGCTCCGCCAAAAGCCTTTCAACATCGAGCTTGAATACATCGGCCGCCCCGCTAGCGCCAGTCCCGCCACCGGTGGCAAGTACAAGCACCTCGAACAGCAGGAAGCCATCGTCTCCGCCGCCATCGGCCCGGCTCCAGCCAAGGCAGACAGTGGCAAGAAGGAAACCGTCGCGTCTACTTCCCGGTAGTTCTGTTCTCGGTAATTCTGCTTCCGCTGATTCTGACTCGTCGATCCTCTCTCTCATTCGTCTCTAGGAACGGCTCATGCCCAGCAACATCGTCATCCCCTCTGTCGGCGAATCCATCACCAGCGGCGTCATCGGCCGCTGGAACAAGAAAGACGGCGACACCGTCAATCGCGATGACATCGTCCTCGAATTAGAAACCGACAAAGTGACGATGGAGGTCCGCGCCGAATCCGGTGGCGTTCTCCGTCACCGCGCTAAGCAAGGTGACACCGTCGCCGTCGGCTCCGTCGTCGGCGTCGTCGAAGAAGGCGCGGCTGGCGCGCCTGCACCGGCTCCGGCTGCGGCTCCTGCCGCCGCTCCGGCTCCCACTCCCGCAAAGGCCGCTCCCGCCGCAACGCCCGCAGTTCCGTCTGCACATGCCGTTCCGTCCGACGTTCGCGCCACGCCCTTGGCCAAGCGCACCGCCGAAGACATGGGGGTCGATCTTTCCAAGGTCTCCGCCACCGGCATCGGCCATCGCGTCCGCGAAAAAGACGTCATCGACTTCCTCCAATCCAAGGCCCCAACTTCATCGCCCGCAGCCGCGCCGGCCGCCGCATCCGCGTCCTCCTCCGGCCCTCGCGGCGCCACACGCGAGCCCATGTCGCAGATCCGCAAACGCATCGCGGCACGCTTGGTCGAGGCACAGCACACCGCCGCCATGCTCACCACCTTCAACGAGGTGGATATGTCGGCCGTCATGGCACTCCGCACCCAGTTCAAGGAAGAGTTTGAAAAGAAGCACGGCATCGGCCTTGGCTTCATGTCCTTCTTCGTGAAGGCCTCGGTGCAGGCCTTGAAGTCTTTCCCCCTCATCAATTCTTACATCGTCGAGGGTCAGGCTGGCCCCGAAATCGAAAAGCACGACTACATGGATATCGCCCTCGCGGTCTCCACACCCAAAGGGCTGCTTGTCCCCGTCCTTCGCGATTGTCAGAAACTCTCCATGGCCAAGATCGAATCCTCGATCAAGGACTTTGCTGTCCGCGGCAAAGAGGGCAAGATCAGCATCGATGAACTCCAGGGTGGCACCTTCACCATCACCAACGGTGGCGTCTTTGGCTCGCTGATGTCCACACCAATTCTCAATCCTCCGCAATCCGCAATCCTCGGCATGCACGCCATCAAGAATCGCGCAGTCGAAGATCCCAAAAACCCCGGCCAGGTTGCCATTCGTCCGATGATGTACTTGGCTCTTTCCTACGACCACCGCATCGTCGATGGCGCTGAGGCCGTGCAGTTCCTGGTCACCATCAAGAAGTGCATCGAAGACCCCGCCCGCCTTCTTATGGATCTTTGATACACCTCACCGCAATGGCAGCGTGTCCAGCAACCCGTTGCACGCCCGACGGATCATCTGATACATCTGCTCAAACCCCTGCTCGCCTCCGTAGTAGGGATCGGGCACTTCCAGCTCGCGCTCGTGTGCATCAATCAGCAGGGGATCGAAAGATCTGAGCAAACGCACCTTGTGCTTGGGCGCACCCATCGCCAGAACATCGCGCTGATTGCTGCGATCCATCACCAGGATGTACTCAAATCGCTCCCCATCATCTCGGGCAAACTGCCTGGCCACATGATCGGTCTTCAACCCGTTTCGCGCTGCGCACGTCGCCGAGCGCGGGTCAGCGGGCTCGCCACTGTGCCAGTCACCCGTGCCGCAGGAGTCAATATCCAACCGCTGCAGCACGCCTCGATCTCTGGCCAGATCAATCATCACCCACCGCGCCATCGGTGAGCGACAGATGTTTCCCAGGCACACAAACAGCACGCTGGTCCGCTCTGTACTCATCGCGCACCTGCCATCGCTTCGCGGCGTGAATCCAGATCACGCAGTGCGATGCGATCTTGCACCCACGCAACGATCTCCGCATCCGGACATGGAATCACCGAACCCGTCAGCACACGTCGCGTTTCGGCCAACGCATCATTGCTCTTGAGCACGCTGTGCAGGCAACTGGCGATCATCGATGCTCTGGTGCTATCCGCAACCAGGGTGCTCCGCAAACCGGTGGGCACGATTGACGCGTGCGCAGGTGCTACGACTGTTGGCACAGCATGCGCCAGTGATTGGCAAATGACGATGCGATTCAGAGATGATTCTCGAGAGGCCAAGGTCACGGTTTCTTCCAATTCCACATCACGATCGGAATCACGAGCCACGCCTATCACCGCGTCACTCGCTGCGATCAGGAGAGTCAGCGGATGATCGTGCTCGATCACCGGTGTCTGCAAACCTGAAACGTGACGGAAACGCCTTCCGCGACTGCGCTGGCGCGAAAGTGCGGGTATCGCTCCGATCATCGGCACTTGCGCCGATTCCAGCATCGACACGATCACGCTGAACCACCACGCATCCGCTGATGCAGGCACGTTGGGCAGCAGCGTCACCAGTGGCCGCTCGTCATCGCCAGCAATTCCCAATTGCTCGCGAGCAAGCAGCCGCGCCATCGCGCTGGTGGGAACGGCGAGCGTGTCGATTTCTCTATCTGGAGGCAAAGGTAACGAACTTGACGAATCGGGGGCGCCTGTCGGGGCTTTCCATCCCTCGATGATCATCAGACCCGCATGGCGACTGCCCAGTGCATGGCCAACCTCTGCCAGTGACTCATGCCACAGGACCACGCTGCGAGGGCGCCAGCGGGCGACGATCTCAATGACTGATCTGACACTCTGTGAGAGCTTCCCCCGAGGCGGAGTAATACACCCAAACTCAATCTCGCTTTGCAGTTGCCCCGGACACAACCGATCCAGCCGAGCGGCACTGTTGATCGCCACAATCAGATGCTGACCCGGCAACGTTGCCGCGGTGCGTTTGGCAAGATGCAGGCCAGCATGATCACCATGAGCATCCGGCGACACCTGATCCGGTAGATGGATCAGGTGCAATATCGCAGGTTGCTGCCCCCGGCGCGGCGTGGTCTCCGATGGCTTCACTTCACGTTGCCTCGGTTGATTCGCGAAGAGTCCTTGACTGTCTCATCGTAAAAGAGTTCGGCCACTGCGGTGCCGACAATCTTGGCCAGGTCCATTTCTGCCTGGGCAATCTCGCTGGAGGTGCTGGGTGGCTTGCTCGATGGAGTGCGTGGTTCGACGACGACTTCGTATCCTTTGGGGCGCTTGGAGGCAGGAAGATTGGTGTCCTCAGTTGGCCACAAGCGCACATCCGCCGCGGTGTCGGTGACGCGGATAAAGACTCGCGACCCGGGTGAATAGGTGACACCATCCGGCGACAGTGCAAAGGCATCAACCATGACATGCAGCACTACATCCGCCTGCACACTCCGACCGATCTCGGTGACGCTCATCGGTTCGGTGGGCTTTTCCCGTTGCACCGCTGCTTCGGCTGAGCGGCTGTTGATGATTGTCGTGGTTACCTTGTTTTCCAGCAGTTTGGTGGTGATCTGATCGGCAATTGTGCTCCGCAGTGGACGCCTGGGCAATCGGCTCAGGCGATCATCCACAAAGACCACAAGCGACCGCTCGCGAGGCAGTTCAAACTGCTTGGGGACCTTTTCGGGGCCGTGCAGCAGCACCCCGATGGGAGCGACGATGTTGCAGGAGGCCAACGTCCCACCCATGCCCACCAGTAGCGTGCACGTGCAAAGCAATGTCAGAGGTCGAGAGAGGCGCATCAGGAGGTCCTTGAGTGTGTGTCAGCGAGCGTGTCGGTGCTTGAGCAGGCGGTCTTCAGTACTTGATGTAATACTCTTCCTCGTGCTTGAAGAACTGCCACGCGGCTCGCTCGCAGAAACGCCGCAGCAGTTCGCTTGCGACCACCTGGCCTGAGAGTTGGCTGGGCCCTGTGCCCTGATCGTCGGGGAATGTCACTCGAATGGTGCGGCTGAAGGCAAAGTCATCCGGTGCCGGGCCGTCGGCCTCGATCACATGCACACTGCCTGCCGCCACTCCTTCCCACAGCCAGGTGTTGCCGGGTTCGCGCAGGCGAAAGTCCTGCAAGTCAATGAAGATCAGCCGTTCAACCTTGAGTTCTTTGGCGAGCTCTCCCAAAGGGCGTGTGTGCCAGCCGGGACGGTTGTAGAGATACGCCAGCAGTTGATCGGTGTTGGAGTGACTGCCTGCGGCGCGGGCCTCATGCAGGCGGTTGTGCATGCGCGTGGTGATCTCGTTGGTGATGGTGGGAAAGTCAGCCAGAACGGCGCGGTCGCAATTCACCACAACGGCAATGCTCTTACCCTCCAGACCGTCGTACTCGGCCTGCACCTCACGCTTGATGGAGCCGTCGCGTCGGGCATTCTCGACCATGCCACCGATGAAACACCCCTGCATGGGTAGCGCGCAGCACAGCATCAGCACACCCAGCACCGGTTGCAACCCTCGAATCGATCGACTCATCACCTGTTCATCCATCCTTTCGCGTGATCCACATGGGTGTGTACTGATAGGCCAGCGAGGCGGTTGTGCCGCGTATGGCGTAGAGGTTGGGGGCGGGGCCGTCATGCGCTCGGCCATGTGACGAACTTGTAGGCCCAGGCCGCCGCGAGGCCGATTCCCCCGATCCAGAGCATTCTAGTGGAAAAGAGTACGCCGCAACGATGCAGGGCCAAGGAGCCCAGAACCGCCTGGTGAGCTGCTGGCCAAAAGAATGCTGCCGTCAGTACGCTGAGTACGGCACCGGCGGGCTGCGCCAGAAACGAATCCACGATCCGCCCATGGGCCATGAGAGAAAATGAAGTCGTCATGCCGCAGGTCAGACAGGGTTTGCCAAAGGCAACCGCCCATCCACAGGGAGCCAGTCCGAGTTGGCGGTGAGTGCCAAAGCCCTGATCGGCCGGGGTGAGCCAGCAAGCGATTGCGACCACGCTCAGACACACGCACGCGACCAGCGCGCCGATCGCGCGATCGCCAAGCGTGGCGCGAGCGCGTAGAGAAGCAGGTGGAGCAATGACCGCTGACGCGTGCATCCGTCATGGTATGAGGGGTACCGGAGTGCGTTAGCCGACGCGACGCAGACCGGGGAATTCGTCCGCAGGGCGAGCGATCAGGAACTCCGAGGCCCCGATCTCCACGCGACCGTGCTGACCGCTCGCCGTCCGGCGCGCAGTATCGCTGAGTGCGTGTACTTCTCGCACCTCGCGGCAGGTGTTGAGCACACCCTGCATCAGAATGCAGCGCAGGCCCAAGTGCTCAGCCGGAGACATGAGCAACGACAGGTCGCTTCCGATCTCCACAGACGAGTCATCAGTCCGAGCATTGATTGATCCCACGCCGCAACGTGAAAACGCCTTGAGCATGCGCATGCAGCGTCGCGGCAATGTGGGAGAGTCGCTGGTCAGCAGGAATCGGTCATCACCCAGATGGCCAAGGAAGATCGAGTGAGGGCCGGAGTTGGCGGGTTGCACAGTGATGCGTCTGATCAGCGTTGCCAACTGCTCGATCAATTGATCGCCAAGCTCAAAGCCGTAGACTCCGTTGAATTCGGACATGCCACGCACATCAATGATGGCGACATCGCCACAACCGAGGGTTGGGTCGTTGTGGCGGGCTCGGGCCAGGCGCTCATGCAGGTGCTGATCGCACATCACGCGATTGGGAAGACCGGTGAGAGGTGTGACACGGCGGGTGTGAATGGTCGTGACGTCGGACGCTGCTGCGAGCATGGCCCGTGGCGAGACGACACCCTTGACACCGGATTCGTCCGCGATGATGAGGGGCAACGGTGAGAACTCGCTGCGCGAACTGGCCAGCGACAGGGCCTCACCCACATTGGTGTCGGGTCGGGTGATGCACACGTCGGAGCGGCAGGCAAAGCCGACTTCGGTGGCATGATCCCAGGACAAACGCTGCAAAGAGTCCGTGGAACACCAGCCCACCACGCGAGATCCCTCGGCGATGATGCATCCGGGTTGGTTGTTCACCGTCGCGAGAACTGTGCCGATGGGTGTGCGCGGGGAAAAGATCGGAACACTGCTGACATACTGCTCAATCTGCACCATCCGGCCCACCGATGATCCGCCTTGAATCACCACTGCCTTTCGACGCAACGCATCGGCAATAGTGGGGTGGAGGTGCTGATCCCGCGCGCCGGGACGGCCGAGATAGAAGCCCTGTCCATATTGCACGCCCAGATCGACGAGGGTCCAAAGCTCCTCAGCGCGCTCGATTCCTTCGGCGATGAGTTTCACGCCGCTGAGTCGGGCAAAGTGCAGAAAGAAGCGGATCATGTTCTGGCGAGCACGGTCCTGATCGACCATGTCTACCAGCACGCGATTGATTTTGAGCCACTGAGGGCGAAGGGTGACGATGCGGTTGAGGCCGCTGCGTCCTGCGCCGACATCGTCGATGGCGATGTGAAAGCCATAGTCTTTGAGCAGTTCTACCTGTCGTTCGAGACCGCCGATGGCCTGTTCGCTGGCCTGCTCGGTGATTTCAAGGACGACGCGATCGGGTGTCAATCCGGGGATGTCCTCGATACCTTGAATGATCTGACGTGCAAAGCGTGGATCAGCGAAGACTTCAGGAGAAGAGTTGAGGAAGAGCTGCGTGTCGTTGGGCCAGTTTGCCGCGGCATGAAGCGCATGCTGGCGGGTGACATCCTCGATATCCCAGAGCATGCCGGCTTTCTCAGCGGACTCAAAGAGTTCGGTCGCGTCCGAGAAATCACACTCTGGGCCCGGGCGAGAAATGGCCTCGTAGGCACTGATGCGTCCAACCTGCAGATCGACAATGGGCTGAAAGACCGGCACGATCGAGCGACATTCGACCGTTCGCTTCAAACGACGGCGGAGGTCTTGTATCAGATTGGAATGCGCACTGGCATCCATGCCGGGTGTGTCCATCGGCGAGGGGTGGATAGATAGGAACCGGGTTGTGGCGTGGAGACGAAAGTGACAGGCGGCTGGAACGAGATTGTCAGCCGGGAGGATTGCGCCGGGTTGTTCTCGGGCCCTAGTTGTGGGGATGGGTACCAATCCACTTGGGTGCAGGCGGTGAGCAGGTTGTAGTGGCTTATTGATGGGTTTGGTCGGATTGTGCGTTCAGGTTGGAATCGGAAGGAGTCGTGTTGTTGTTTGGTTTGGTGCTTTCTTCGTGATCGAGGAGAGCGGAGAGGATTTCGGCGACTTCGGCGGGTGAGAAGGCGGGTTTGCGGGAGTTGCGGTTGAGGCGGGATGAGCGAGAGGCGGAGCGGGAAGCGCGCGCGGATTCAGTTGAATCGGAAGATGTGGATTGTGCTGCGTCGTCGGTGCCGGATGTGATTTCGGAGGCGGCGTCGGTGGTGTCGATGTCGTTGATTTCAGCTGATTTCGAGCGGCGGGCGCGGGGTGGGGTGGGTGGAGTTGGTGGCGGTGAGAGTTTGAGGAGGGTGCGGGCGAGGAGGCGGGTTTCGCGGATGAGGGTTTCGGTGTGCTTGGCGAAGAGCTCGGCCTGTGCAGGATCGTCGGGGCAGGAGTCGAAGTGGAGGATCATGGAGGCGGCGACGGCGAGGGCGTGGGAGAGGGACTTTTTGGCGATGAGCCGCGCATCTTCATCGGCCTTGGCGGAAAGAGCGTCGGTGAGGGTGACGATGCGCTGAATGGCGGCATCGATGTGGGGCTGACTCACCCAATCGAGAAGATCGAGAATGGAGGTTTGAGCGGGGTGGAATGGGTCCTGGCGATTGATGAGGGCGTTGAGGTTGAATCGCTGGGCGTGGAGAAGCTCGACGAGTGCGCGATCCTGGGGGTTGAGAGTGGCAGTGATTGTGGACGGTTTTTGTGTGGTAGTCATGTGGGCAGAATAGGTGTTTGTGCGGTGCGACGCAAGAGGTTTGATAGGGCTTTGTGAGATATATTTACAAGTCTTGGAAATGCAGGGGGTTAGGGAGAGGCATCAGGAAGGCAGGGTGCTGAGTGCCGAGTACTGAGTGCTGAGGGAAGAAATGCAAAGCAGATGATTTCATGCCGCGATGCTCGCGGCACAATGTGAAGGAAGGGGGAGAGGAACAAGCTGGGGTGTGTTAGTGGTTGCATTCCAGGGGTATCGCGATCGCTGCGCGATGCGCTCAACCCCCACAACGGTCGCCGCGGTCTGTGACACGAAACCAAATGCACATGGGACAGGGCCACCTGCTGAGGTACTGAAGCATGGTCGAATGATCTACTCGCGCAAACGCTTCAACTCGTCTCGCAGCTTCGCTGCTTCTTCGTACTTCTCTTCAGCGATTGCGGTCTGCAGTGCCTGCGTAAGCGTTTCTTTCCGCGAGGCGGGGCGGCTTGGCAAGAGCGCGTCGTGGATCTCTTTGAGGGAGCGATACTCGGACATTTGCTCGGCTTTTTTGGGGTCTTCGTGGAGTGCCGCGAGTGCTTCCATACCGTTTTCAAGCGTGAGCGCGGCAGCTCGGGGCTCGGCGTCGCGGGCCAGCAACCCGGCCAGAGAACGATGCTTCATCATGATGATGTATGGGCGGAACTGCTCCAGCGTCTGCCTTTCATCCTGCGGGCCGTGAGTGGTGAGGAAATCGAGGAGGCGCAGATTGCGAACCGTGTCGCGGACGACGCGGTCGTTGTCATCCAGAGTGGCGAGAGCAACATAGCGATGGGCGTATTGCAGACCTTCTTCCCACAGGGCCTGGCAATCTTCGACGCTGATGGAAAATGGCGCAACGTCTTCGGCGGCATCAGGAGAGGTGGTGGCATCGAGGCGCGACTCGTGATACTCCAGCAGCGACGGGAAACCGTGAGGAGTCAGACCATCGGGGCGCCCATCAAGGAACATCTGTAACAGTCCGAGATCGAGACGGACTTGCAAGCGCGGCGAACCGTCCTCGCTGTCCACGAGCCGCGCGTTCATCTTTCCGGGCTCGTAGGGCCAATCTCTGAGGATGCGGCTGATGTCTCTTCGCATGGGTTGACAGAATACGCGTGTGTCCGAGAAAAGGTTGTGCAATTATAGGACCATGTCTTTGAGTGTTAAGCTAGGGTGTTTACTCCATGCAGCGATGGACAAAAACGCGGTTTCTGCCAGCAATTTTGGCGACATCCCCCAAAAAGGTGAGAATTTGTGCGGAAAGTGCGCGGATTGGTTGGCAGTCCATCTATTCTGTGTCACATTAAGGATGGAGAGAGTGCGCGTTGACTGTGCCTGAAGTGCAGGTCGATGCAAGTCGATGGAACCGCTGGGCAGTTTCTTGCGCATCTCTTTCCGTGGTCCCAAGGGCATGTGGTAGCCGGCGCAAGTCGGTATTGCCTGAGGGTTTGTGGAACAGGACGGTGCGTGAGCACCGTGGAAGGTGGGTAATCCAGTGGCTTCATTGAGTGGTTCAGTTTCGGCCACGAGAGGAGTGCAATCGGATCTGGCGATGTACCTGAAGGAGGTACAGCGGACTCCATTGCTTTCGCTCGAAGAAGAACGCGAGCTTGCGTGGAAAATCATCAACGAGAATTGCCCGATCAGCCGCGAGCGGATGATCCGGGCGAATTTGCGTTTGGTGGTTGCCATTGCCAAGAATTACGCGAACCGTGGCCTCCCGATTCAGGATCTGATCGAGGAAGGAAACATCGGTCTGTTGCGTGCTGTGGAAGGGTTTGACCCTGCCCAGGGTGCGCGATTCAGCACCTATGCCTCCTGGTGGATCAAGCAATCGTGCAAGCGAGCGTTGATCAACTCCACACAGGCGGTGCACATTCCGGCCTACATGGTGGAATTGATCGCCAAGTGGAAGGTGGCGCACCGCAAGTTGGAGGCCGAACTGGGCTATCCCCCTTCGCTGCAGGAGCTCGCGGATGCGATGGACCTGCCTGTGAAGAAAGTGCGGATCATCCGCCGCGCGGTCAAGGCATTCCAGACGGCCTCGCAAGAGTCTGTGTTGGGTGGCTCCTCGCTGGTGCGTATGGCTGAAATGGTGACCAGTAGCGACACGGGTTCGCCCGAAGAGCGTGCGCTGGTGGGCGAAGAGGTGGCTGTGCTCCGTCGCTTGCTCGAAACCATTGACGATCGCGAAGCCCAGATTCTGCGTCTGCGTTTCGGTCTGGATGGCAATGAGCCGCTGACTTTGAAGGATGTGTCGGACACGGTGGGTCTGAGCCGCGAGCGCGTGCGTCAGATTGTGGACGAGGCATTGACGAAGCTGAACACGCGGCTGTCGGATGACAACCCGACCAAGTACTTCCGCCGCGAGTCGGCAGTTGAGGCCGAGGTGACGAGCTCGGCTCGGATCAACTGAGTTTTGAATCTGAATCTGTGAGATTTCCCACGCCGTCCGGCGACCCCGGGCGGCGTGTGTGTTTTTCCAGCCCTCCGGAAAAGTTGCTACCATCGGGCAGTCTTGAGATCGGACCCCGCTCGGGGTGTCCGACGATTGGGAGATCACGCGCATGGGTTCACGTTTTATGGGTCGTCTTTCTGGTGGCAACGCAGCGGCGACGATTCGCGCGATGGCGGTCGGCTTGTGCCTGCTGGCGATGCCGGCGGCGCGTGGCGATGACTATGTCTCGCAGGCCAATCAGCTTTATGCAGATATCAAGCCCAACCTGCGCAGCGATCTGGTCCTGCTTCCGGCGGTGGCCAAGTTGCAGCCGATTCCAACGGTGTTGCGAGGCGTGACCACTCCGAAACTCATGTTTGTGGGTGCACAAGGGTGGTCTGAGGCGGTGGCGTGGGCCACTGGCGCGACGCAGCAAGATGCGTTGAAGGCACTTCAGAGCGTGACGCGTAAGAGTGACCCGCGCGAACCGAATGCGTTTGGCCTGCCGTATGGCACGGATGGCATTCCGGTGGATCTGATCCGCGCCAAGGCGTATGTGGAGCTTGGCGATCCGCCGACGCTGGCGGCAGCGCAGATCATGTATCTGCCGATGCTCGACACGCTGGCGGCACTGGTCAATATCGAGGTGACGCGTCTGGGAGGCGAAGGGAAGGTTGAAGAAGCAGCGGCCCTTTGCGTCGACTGGGTGGTCTTTGCACGCCAGATGACGGACCGGCAACTCTTCAAAGAGGCGGCGTGGGGCTTTGAGCAGATGAATGAGGGGCTGGAGCGTCTGCGTGATGTGATCTATACCGATTTTCGCGATAAGAAGGCGTTGACGCCGGAAGCGATCAAGCAGTTGCTGGTGCGCACAGATGAAATGCGGGGCGTGCTGACGATTGATCGCATCAAGTTCCCCAAGGCGGATGATTTGGGTGCTGAGCAGGTGGTGTCGCGCGTGTTTGTGCCCCGAAAGGGTCCGGATGAGCGTGTGTTTGGAACGACGCTGGCGAGCATCGGCGCGGCGGGGCGGCCCCTGCGTCTGTTTGCCGAGGCAGCGCGCTGGCAGGCGGCGGCCAATGGTCACAAGGATCAGGTCGATACCAGCGCCATGCTGGACCGCGTCTACGGAGACTTTTCTTCGCGCTGGCGGGTTGATTTCTATGACCGCCGCCAGATGCAGCCGTATGAGTTTGGAAAGATGTCGACCACAGATTACGCGGTGATCGCGGCGACGCTGCCGGATATGTCTTCGCTGATCGAGCTTCGTCAGCGTCTGCGTGTGGAGGCGGTGGGGACGCGTTTGTCGTTGGCGCTCTTGGGCTCGACGTATGTACGTAAGGAGTTCCCGCCGACGGTGGCATCGATTCGCCCGTCGTGGCAGGTGGAACTGGAAAAGGATCCATTCAACATCGACTCGGCAACGGGGAAGAACCCGATGCAGTACTTTGTGCCGATTCGCGATACCAAGGCGAGGTTTGGTCCGAAGGAAGAGCCCACGCCTCACGTGGTCAACGTGGTGGCGGGGAGCGGAAGGAACTTTTCAATTCCGATCGGCGAGGATCAGTTCATCATTTATTCGCTGGGTTCAGACACCCGCAAGGATTGGGCGGAGCGCGTGCAGAACACGGTGAAGAAGGTGGAAGGAGCGGATTATCTGATCTGGCCTCCGATGATCGCGCTAGAGCGTCAGCACCTGCGGCAGAATGGCGAGATCAAGTAAGTCAAGATCGACTGCAGTGATGTGACAGGTGGTTGTGTTGCCAGACGGGCACGGGGATGAGTGCACCGGATGGCGTGGTGGTGGCATCTCATGAGTGGGCGGGCTGATCAGGCCTGAAATGCAGATGGAGGCAGGCATGGCTGGGCAAGTTCGTGATGTAGTGATCATCGGTTCAGGGCCTGCTGGATGGACGGCGGCGATCTACGCCGCGCGAGCGCAGTTGAAACCGGTGGTGTATACGGGAACACCCAAGAGCGATCCGGGCCCGATGCTGCCGGGTGGGCAATTGATGCTGACGACTGAGGTGGAGAATTACCCGGGCTTCCCGCATGGCGTGGTGGGGCCGGAGATGATGGGTCTGTTTCAGCAGCAGGCGGAGAGGTTTGGCACGGAAGTGATCGGCGAAGATGTGGTGCGGTGTGATTTTTCCAAGCGACCTTTCGAACTGCACATGGGCGATGGGTCGGTGGTGAAGACCCGGAGCGTGATCATCGCGACGGGCGCGACGGCGAACTGGCTGGGACTGGAGAATGAAATGCGCCTGGCACGCAGCGGTGGCGGCGTTTCAGCGTGCGCGGTGTGCGACGGAGCTTTGCCGGCATTTCGCAATCAGCCACTGGGTGTGGTGGGCGGCGGCGACACGGCGATGGAAGAGGCGCACTACCTGACCAAGTTTGCTTCGACGGTGTATGTGATTCACAGGCGAGATTCATTCAGGGCGAGCAGGATTATGCAGGAACGTCTGCTGAAAGCGCCGAATGTGAAGGTGCTGTGGAACAAGGGAGTGGTGGATTGCCTGGGTGATGACAAGCTGACGGCGGTGAAGCTGAGGGACACGGTGACGGGGGAGATTTCGACCTTGGAGTTGAAAGGCCTGTTCATTGCCATCGGTCACACGCCGACGACGAAGTTCCTCAAGGATTCGGGATTGGAGTTTGATGCGAGCGGGTACATCAAGCTGAACAGCCGGAGTTCGTACACGAACATTGAAGGCGTGTTCGCTGCGGGAGATGTGGCTGATTCGACGTATCGGCAGGCGATTACAGCAGCGGGGATGGGGTGCCAGGCGGCGATCGATGCGGAGCGTTGGCTGGGGGCGCAGGGCGGGCACTGAATGGCGAAGTGCTGAGTGCTGAACTGGTAAGCGTGTGCTTGCACTTGAGAAGTAGATTGCCTAATGGCGGTATTTCCAAAGGGCAGAGTTGAGGACGAGGCGAAGCCGCGTGAGACGCGAGATGCGCGGTCGTTGGTACATCAATGACGGGGGATCGCGTTCGACGAGTGATTGGATGGCCAGCCCACCCTGCAGGAAGAGGTGGATGGTTGGGGCGATGGCATGGAAATCTGGTGAGGTGTGGGAGCGCAGGAGGTCGGGAAGATCCTGACCTTGGGTGAAGAGGTCGCGCGCGGCGGTGATGACAGGGGTGACGAGGGTGGAGACTTCGCGGTCATGGAGTGGTGTACGGCGTGCGGAAATGATGTGCCGCAGTCGCGCGGCGATGTCGACATCTGACGATGGCATGTAGAGGCGGTCGCGATCCAACAGGTCGCGGCGGATGTCTTGGCAGTGGTTGACGAGTTGCAGCGCGGTGCAGATGGCATCTGATCGGGCCAGGAGTGGAGCGGAGTCGGTTGACGAGAAGTCGAGCCCGGCGAGTTGCAGAACGATGCGTCCGACGGGATTGGCAGAGCGTGAGCAGTAGTCCAGTACTTGCGGCATGGAGGTGTAACGGGTGACGATCTGATCCTGCTCGAAAGCATCCAGGAGGGCGTGAAAGAGTGCGGGATCGAGATGGTGGGCGCGGATGACGTGGGAAAGATCGCGGAAACGAGTGTCTTGGCACTCTGGGTCAGCGAGTGCTTGGTTGAAACTGGTGCGAAACTGGCGGAGAGAGGTGAGTGCGTTGTCGCGAGCGGCGGGGGAGCCATCATGCTCATCGGCCAGGTCATCGGCGGTGCGGCAGAACCAATAGACATGGGCGAAGGGACTGCGCAGATGCCGCGGAACCAGAAGCGAAAGCACCGAGAAATTCTCGTAGTGTGTGCGCGCGAGCGTAGCGGGGGAGATGGTTGAGGGGTTGGGGGAGGAGGCGGCCACGGCGTATGATTGAACAAGTGTAGAAATGAGGGCGTAGACAAGCGATGAAGATTTTGCTGGCCAATCCGCGGGGGTTCTGTGCAGGTGTGCGCATGGCGATCGATGTGGTCGATCAGGCCGTGGATGTTTTCTCTGAGCAGCCGGTGTTTGTGTATCACGAGATCGTGCACAACAAGCACGTTGTGGGGCGGTTTCGTGACAAAGGTGTGGTGTTTGTTGAAAGTCTGGAGGAAGTGCCCGAGGGGGGCACGGTGGTTTTCAGCGCACACGGTGTGTCGCCTGCGCTGCGTGCTGGCGCAGAGAAGCGGCGGCTGAACACCATCGATGCGACGTGCCCGTTAGTGACCAAAGTGCACAGCGAGGCGGTGCGGTATGCCAAACAGGGGTACCAGATTCTGCTGGTGGGGCATCGCAACCATCAGGAAGTGATCGGGACGGCGGGTGAAGCGCCAGAGGCGATACAGGTGGTGGAGTCTCCGGAAGACATTCCGCGACTGACGATTCTTGATCCCAACAAATTGGTGTACCTGACACAGACGACGCTGAGCACGGATGATGCTGCGGTGATCATCAGGGCGCTGAAGAAGGCGTTTCCGAATATCAAGGAGCCGCCGGGGAGTGATATCTGTTACGCGACGACGAATCGCCAGCACGCGGTTCGGCAACTCGCGCCCGAGTGTGATCTGGTGCTGGTTGTGGGGAGCAAGAACTCGAGCAACTCAGTGCGGTTGACGGAGATCGCGGCGAATGTGGGGACGCGGGGTGTGCTACTGGATGACGCGGGAGAGATTGATTGGTCGTGGTTCACTGGTGCGGAGATGACGGTGCTGGTGACGGCGGGGGCGAGTGCGCCGGAGGATCTGGTGGCAGGGGTGTGCCGCGAGATATTGGGGCGATTTGGCGGGGAGATTGAACTGCGAGATGTTGTGGAAGAAGATGTGGAGTTCAATTTGCCGATCGGCCTGCGGCGGGCGATGACAGAGCGCGGGATGGACCCGGAGGCAAAAAGGTTGCGAGTGACGAGTCCGGTGATTACGCAAGAGATGTATGGCGCGACACCATTGACGGTGAGCGCGAGAAAGCGTGGAGAGAGATGAAGGCACCGGAATCGCATATTTTCGAGCAGACACCGGCGACGATGGAAGCATGGGCGGAATCCATCGGCATGCCCAAGTATCGGGCGGCGCAGATTCTGGAGTGGATCTATCAGAAAGGTGTGATTGACCCAGCGCAGATGAGCAATCTGTCGAAATTGGATCGTGACAAACTCAAGCAATCGTTCACGTTCCTGACAGGGCGGACGGTCAAGCACATGGAAGCGACCGACGGCACGCAGAAGTTACTGATCGAATGGGATGATGTGCAGCCGGGGATGGAGATGAGTGCCCTTGGTGTGAGTGAGGCAGCGGCGGCGTCGGGGGAGGCGGGCACCCATGCGTTGCCAGTGTTGAATGGGAACGGTGCGGCGGGGGATGCGAGTCGGCAGACCGAATGCGTGATGATTCCGACCGACGATCGCAAAACGGCGTGCATCTCATCGCAGGTGGGGTGTCCGGTTGGGTGCAAGTTCTGTGCCTCGGGATTGACCGGGCTGGATGCGAGTTTGAACGCGGGGCGTATTGTGGAGCAGGTGTGGCGGCTGGGGCGGCTGAAGGATGTGCCACGAATCAGCAACGTGGTGTTCATGGGGATGGGTGAGCCGTTGTCGAACTTCAACGCGGTCACGAGCGCGATTCGCACCATGTGCGCGTTGTGGGGGCTCGGGATCAGCGCGAGAAAGGTGACGATCTCGACGGTGGGATTGCCCAAGTTCATCGAGCGATTGGCGACGGAGTTTGAGTTGCCGGTGACGCTGGCGCTGTCGTTGCATGCGCCGAATGACGAGATTCGGCGGAGATTGATTCCGTGGGCCGAGTATTGCACGGTGTCGGAATTGCTGGCGAGTTGCCAGAAGTGGTTTGCCAAGACGGGACGCGAGATCACGCTGGAATACACGCTGCTGCGGGGTGTGAATGACCGTCCAGAGCATGCGCGGGAGTTGGCCGAGATTGCCAGATCCATCCGTGCGAATATCAATCTGATCAGGTACAACGAAGTGGATGGGTTGGAGTTTCAGCGTCCTCGCGATGAGGATGTGCGGAAGTTTCAGGAGTTTCTCAAGAGCAAATCGATCAACACGCACATTCGCAGCAGCCGAGGTCGGGATATCAAGGCGGCGTGCGGGCAGTTGCGGCACGAGAACAAGAACAAGTCTTCGGCTGGGGCCAAAGTGGGGGCGTGATGCTGGCGAACGTCACCCCTGCGCAGATGTCGGGTGGACCGGAGTGGGTACAGCGCTGGCTGACTGACTTTGCACCGTATTCGGCCCAGCATCTTGCGACACTGTTGATCTTTGGCGGGGCGATGGCGATTGGAATTGCAGTCGGAGTGAGGCATCGTGGTACCGCGCGGGAGCGATCTTGGCGCGTGGCGTGGGGTGTGACTGCGCTGGTGACCCAAGCGGTTGAGCTTTACTGGTGGTGCCGACCCGGACAGTTTGACGCGGAAACGTCGCTACCCCTGGCACTGTGTGATCTGATGGCGTGGGTTTCTTCATTCTGGCTTTTGTCGCGGGAAGGCACGCACACCCATCGCGTGCTGTCGGCGGTGATGTATTTTGGGGGATTGTGTCTGAGTTCTCAGGCGTTCATCACACCCATCCTCAAGGAGGGTGAGGGGATGGAGACGCTGCGATACTGGTTCTTTTTTGTCGGGCACACGCACATCGTGGGCGCGGCGTTGTATGGGCTGTTTGTGCTCCGCTATCGCCCGGATTGGCGGGCCTGCCGCGTAGCGATTTTCTGTGGGGTGGGGTATGTGATGGCGGCAATCACGGCAAACCATCTCATTGGGGGTGATGCCAATTACGGTTTTCTGGGTAAGAAGGAGATTCAGCCGGCTGTTGTAAAGCTGGCGGGGCCGTATCCGTGGAAAGTCCTGTGGATGAGCGTGGCGGTGACGCTGATATTCGTGCTGGCGACGGTGCCGTGGATCGTGGTAAGAAGGTGGAAAGCCACGACCGCATCGGGGCAGATGTGCCAGTAGACTCCTGACGCATGGTTTGGACAGTGCTCAGTCTGGTGGTTGTGGCGTGCGCGATCGCGGTGCCGTTGACGGTGGTGGCACGCGCAATCGGGCATCGGTTGAACGCGTTGGATTCGGCGGGTGTGCCGGGGCAGGTGAAAGATGGGCGCCGGAAGGTGCCGAACCTGGGCGGCATAGCCGTGTTCTGGGCGTTTGTCATACCTGCACTTGCAGCGGTGATCGGTGCCCAAACCACGTCGCCCAATTCGTTGCCGGATTGGATGGCAGAATTGAAGGTACATCTGCCGGGATTGGCTTCGGAAGCGGGTCGGTTGGCGTGGATGCTGGGTGGGCTGGCGGTGATGCACGTGATGGGGTTGTGGGATGACCGAAGACCCCTAGGACCGTTTGTGAAGCTGGGTGTGATGCTGGGCACGTTTGTCGTGGTGATCGGGATGACGGATACGCGGCTACTGACGATGCTGGATGGGCATGTTGGCGGCGCGTGGTTGAGTATATTGATCACGGTGGTGTGGTTTGGTGTCGTGACCAATGCGATGAACTTCATGGACAACATGGATGGACTTTCGGGTGGTACGGGCGCGATCGCAGCGGCACTGTTCATGGCGGCGGCACTGGTGAATGGACAGTGGTTTGTGGCGGCGTGCCTGGGACTGGTGGTGGGTGGGTTGTTGGGTTTTCTGTGGTTCAACTTCCCGCGCAAGGGCGGCGCGACAATCTTCTTAGGCGATGGTGGCTCGCTGGTGGTGGGATATCTGCTGGCGTTTCTGACGACGCGGACAACCTATGTGCAGGGAGAGGGGTTGCACGCCTCGCACTGGTATGGAGTGCTGATGCCGCTGGTGGTGCTGGCGATTCCGCTGTATGACTTTGTGTCGGTGGTGGTGATCAGATTGAGCCAGGGAAGGTCGCCGTTTGTCGGAGATTTGCAGCATTTCTCGCATCGGCTGGTGCGGCTGGGGTTGAGCAAGCGAGCGGCGGTGTGCGTGATCTATGGATTCACTGCGGTGACCGGTGTCGCGGGAATTTCGCTTGGTTCGCTGGCTCCTTGGCAGGCGATTCTGGTTGGGGTGCAGGTGTTGCTGATCTTGCTGGTGCTGGCGGTGTTTGAGCGGGCACGGGCGGTTGGATCCGCAGCGAGTGAAGGGGGCCAGCGATGAGTGAGACGCAGCATGCTGATGGGCAGAACAAGATTGAAATGCGCGAGTCAAGCTCGCTCAGCAGCGCGGAAGCATTGGCGCTGCTGGCGATTCTGATTCCGGTGATCTTGCGCACGGTGGTATCGATTGACCCATTTCCTTTCTGGTCTGCCAATCCGCTGGAATCATGGATCGGATTGACGGGACTTTCGCCAGCGGCGATATTGGCTTGCGATTGCATCACGGTTGTGGGAGCGGGTGTGTTGATGTGGCTGTTGGCCCGCCGCGGCGTGGTGATGCAGGCGTGGCAGGTGGCCTTGGCGTTGCCGGCGATGATGGTGGCGGCGTGGTGGGGTGTGCGGCAGGGTGGTTCGGTGGATCATCTGGGCGCGGGGATGCCGTGGGTGGCTGGGCTGGCAAGCGCAATCGTGGCGAGCACCGCGGCGAGAGTGCCGCAGGCACGACGGGTGATAGCGGCGGTGGTGATTGGAATCAGCGCGATGCTGGCGTTGAAGGCCGGGATGCAGGTTTTTGTCGAGCATCCGACGCTGGTGAGGGACTTCAAGGCCAATCGCGAGGCGATATTCGCGGCGAATGGGTGGCTGCCGGATTCTTCGATGGCGCGGGCGTATGAACGCCGCGTGATGCAGAGTGAGGCGACGGGGTGGTTTGGCCTTGCGAATCCAATTGCGACGGTTGGTGCGGCGGTGTGTGTGTTTGGGCTCGCGCTGATGATGCCATTGCGTGGTGAGAAGGGCAGACTTGGCGTAGGGATGATGATCGCGGGCGTCGGGGCGGTCATAGTGGCGCTGGCGGGAGCGAAGGGTGGTATCGCGGCGGCATTGGTTGGGTGCGCGGTGATTGGCATCGCGTTGATACTGGGCAGGCCTGCGATGGCTGCGCGAAAGAAGTTTGCAGGGTTTCTGATGCTTGCAGGAGGTCTCGGGGCGGTGGTGATGCCCCTTGTGCTGGTACTGGCGCGGGGAGTGGCGGGGGAACGGTTTGGAGAATTGAGCATCTGGTTTCGCGCGATGTACATCGAGGCGGCACTGCGAATCTTCGGTCAGCATCCGTGGATTGGAGTGGGGCCTGCAGGGTTCAAGGATGCGTACTTACTTGCGAAGAACCCGTTGAATCCTGAAGAAGTGTCGAGCCCTCACAGTCTGCTGGCGGATCTTGGCGCTGGATTAGGCGTTGCGGGATTGATCGCTGGTGTCTTGGTGGTCTTTTTTGCATTAATGGCGATGGCTCGCGTGCACGATGCGGCGACCATTGAATCGGTGCAAGAGACCACGACGCAACTGGATGACGAGGAAGGGGTGGATCGCCGCCTGATTGCAGCTGCGTTGGTGACGCCGGTGTTGATTGGGGCGTATCTGGAGCGAGACATCGCCACGGTGGAGAATCTGGTGGTGCGGGTGGTGGGGCTGGCGGCAGCGGTACTGGTGGCCGTGCAATTGGCGAGTGTCAGTGGGCGGAGGATCATGTTGGGGGCGGGTGCCGCGACGCTGGCGATGATCGCGCACGCGCAGATTGAAATGACACCGGTGCTGTCGGGCTCATCGGGGTGGTTCTGGCTGATGGTGGGGCTGGGTGCAGCGACGACGGCAACGAGCGCGGGAGCGTGCAGATTGGGGAAAACGTGGAGTGTGGTTGGCACACTCGTGTGTGTGTTCGTGGGTGGAGGCGTCGCCGCGGCGGCATTGCCAGGCGTGATGCGTTGGAACAGTGCATTGCGCGATGCAGCGCTTGAGGTGAGACCACTCGCCGATGTGAAAGCACTTTTGCAGCAGGGGGCGAGAGATCCGATAGCGATGCAGGATGGGTTGCGGATTCTTTCTCAGGCAACCGGAAAGCCGGTGACGGCCGATCCCAAGTCGATCAAGCCAGCAATTGACGCGATGCTGGAGAGTGCGACTGATCGAGCCAGCCGCGCCTTAATGAGGGCGCGGAATGAGGGTGATGGGCACTACGGGACAGCGCGGGCGTACAGCCAGTTGTTGATGTTCCGTGCCGAACTTGCGATCGAGCGAGGCGATAAAACCGGTGCCAAGGCATTGGCTGATCAGGCGATTGATGTGGTGAAGGAAGAAGCGGCGACCAGCAATGCCGCGAGATTTGGGTGGATCGGAACGCTGTGGGTAGAGCGAGCCAAGCGAGGGCTGGATGGGAAAGAGGCGCTGACAGAGGCCGATCGGGCATTTGAGGCATCTGGGAAGCTCGATCCCTGGAGTCTGAATCCGCTTTTGAGACAGATCGAGGTGGCCAAGAACGCGGGGGAGGATGCCAAGGCGGCAGTGTTGTCAAAGCGGGGGCTGGAGTTGCACAATTGGACGCGCTTAGACCCCTTGAAGGGACTGACACCACCCCAAAAGGCGGAATTGGAACGGCTGGCGGGTGTCAAGTAGCGCGAATCGAGTCAGAACATCGCCACAAGTGAAAACCCTAGTCTTTGTGGAAAATCGGGGTGAGGCGGTTAGCATTATGGAAGTAGGGCGATGTCGCCCCCCCCCGTTGTACCCGTTTTTGGTGCCAGCATGGATGACGACGACGAAGAAGGTTTGTGAGTGGTGCCGCCAAGGTCATACTTGATCATGGGCGGTCGATGTCGTTGTCTCTCAATCTCTTGTGAATATCGCCGGTAGTTTCCGGCGCGTGTGTTTCAAAAGCAGTTTCAGTGGCGACCAGACCGGCCCAACCGGGTCGAGTGGTCGCCGAATCCAGCAGTTACGAGGAAGTGCCTTATGCCAGCCGATCTGTCTCACATCCGCAACTTTGGTATCTGCGCCCACATCGACGCGGGTAAAACCACCGTCAGCGAGCGCATCCTGTATTACACCGGTAAGACCTACAAAATCGGTGAAGTGCACGAAGGCACCGCCACCATGGACTTCCTGGAAGAAGAGCAGGAGCGTGGCATCACGATCCAGTCTGCAGCGACGACCTGCCCCTGGCAGTTCGAAGGCCGCGACTTCAAGTTGAATCTGATCGACACCCCTGGCCACGTGGACTTCACGATCGAAGTGGAGCGTTCGCTGCGCGTGCTCGACGGCGCGGTTGCGGTGTTCGACGGTAAGGAAGGCGTTGAAGCACAGTCCGAGACCGTGTGGCGTCAGGCGGACCGGTACAAGGTTCCGCGTCTGTGCTTCATCAACAAGATGGACAAGATCGGCGCGAGCTTTGATTTCTCTTACGACTCCATCCTCAAGCGTCTGGGCGCGAATGCGATTCCGATCCAGGTCCCGATCGGCACCGGCCACGACCACAAGGGCATCGTCGACCTCATCAACCAGAAGGCCTACTACTTCGAAGGCGATAAGGGTGAAGAGCAGGTCGAGCGCGAGATTCCCGCCGACATGGTCGAATATGTCGCCAAGTGGCGCCACGTCATGATCGAGAAGGTGGCCGAGCTCGATGACGCCTTGATGGAGAAGTACCTCGCCGATCAAGTCCCAACTGAAGCCGAGCTCAAGGCCGCGCTTCGTAAGGGCACGATTGAGCGTCGCTGCTACCCCGCTCTCTGCGGCGCGGCTCTTCGTAACGTCGGCGTGCAGCGTCTCCTCGACGCCGTCTGCACCTTCCTCCCTTCTCCCACCGAGAAGCCCGATGTGCAGGGCACCGATCCCCGCGACAAGGACAAGGCCCTGACCCGTCCCCACGATCCCGATGCTCCCTTCTCCGGCCTGGTCTTCAAGGTCGTGTCGGACATCCACGGTGACCTGACCTACTGCCGCATTTACTCGGGCAAGATCACCAAGGGCACGCGCCTTTTGAACCCCGGCAACAACAAGCGTGAAAACGCGTCGCGCATCTTCGAGATGCACGCCCAGAACCGCATTCCTCTGGAAGAGACTGGCGCGGGCAACATCGTCGCACTCGTCGGCATCAAGGATTCCTTCACCGGTGACACGCTGTGCGACATGGATGATCCGATCATCCTCGAGCGCATGCACTTCCCGGAGCCCGTGATCAGCATGTCCATCGAGCCCAAGAGCCAGGACGACAAGCGTCGCCTGTCTGAGGCCTTGATGACCATCCGCCGCGAAGACCCTTCGTTCCGCTTTACATACGACGAGGAAACCGGCCAGACCATCATCAGCGGCATGGGTGAGTTGCACCTTGAAATCATCAAGAACAAGCTCGTCCGCGACATGAAGGTGAACGTCGAGGTCGGCAAGCCCCGCGTGTCGTACCGCGAAGCGATCACCCGCAAGGTCGAATACGTCCGCGGCAAGTTCGTCAAGCAGTCAGGTGGTCGTGGTCAGTTCGGTGACTGCACCATCCACTTCGAGCCCTTCACGGCCGAGCAGGCCGCGGCGGAGGAGATCGACTTCACTGACAATATCGCCGTGGTCAACGAGGTGGTTGGTGGATCGATTCCCAAGGAATACATCCCCAGCGTCGAGTACGGCATCCGCCAGACCTGTGTCACGGGCGTCAAGTTCGGCTACCAGATGATCAACGTCAAGGCGACGATCGTCGAAGGTTCGTACCACGCCGTCGACTCTTCGCAGGTTGCCTTCGAGCAGGCCGGTCGTCTGGCCGTCATGGAAGCGACTGAGAAGGCCGGCCCGGTCCTTCTTGAGCCGATCATGAAGGTTGTCGTGACCGTTCCCAACGAGTACCTGGGCAACATTACGGGTGACATCTCATCCCGCCGCGGCATGATCATCGATACCGAAGATCGCGACCCGGTGAAGATGGTGTCGGCGGAAATTCCTCTGGAAGAGCTCTTTGGCTATACCACCTCGCTGCGTGGTATGTCTCAGGGTCGCGCCAGTGCGACCATGGAGTTCCTCGAATACCGCGCCATGCCTTCGGGCAAGATGAAGGAAATGCTCGAGGCCAAGGCCGGTGGCAAGCCTGCCAAGAAGTAAGCCCTTTCATGCACAAAAGTTCAGGATTTCCAAAAGGCCCCTCGCTTCGGCGTGGGGCCTTTTCTTCATCCGAACGCGAGGACTTGTCGGGACGTATTGGGGAACGATGAAGAAAGTGGGTACACTCTGAACCGGGTCCTTTCGGATCCGGTTCGAACCAGCCGGAGAACATGGCCATGTCACACCGTTACCAGACCATTCTGCTCTTTGGCGCACCGGGCGCAGGCAAAGGGACGCAAGGCAAGATTCTCGGGCAGGTTCCTGGGTTTTACCATCTCTCGTGCGGCGAGGTGTTCCGCACGATTGATACCGGCAGCGAACTGGGTAAGACCTTCCTGGAATACAGCGGCAAGGGGTTGCTGGTGCCGGATGACCTGACGATCAAGATGTGGCAGCAGAACATGCACGCGCGGACGGTGCTGAACGACTACAAGCCGCGTGCGGATATTCTCGTGCTCGATGGCATTCCGCGCAATGTGAATCAAGCCAAGTTGCTTGAGAAGCATCTGAATGTGCTGGAGATCATCCACCTGGTCTGCCCGGACAAAGAGGAGATGATCAAGCGTCTTCGTCGCCGCGCGTTGAAAGAGAACCGCATTGACGATGCGAAGGAAGAAGTGATCCGCAAGCGCTGGGATGTTTACGAGCAGGAGACGTATCCGGTTCTGAATCACTATCCCAAGGAGATCGTGAAGACCGTGGATGCGATTGGCTCACCCGCGCGTGTGCTCCAGCACATTCTCGCGGCGGTTGTTCCTGTGCAGGAAAAGCACTTCAACAACCCTGTGACTGGCGAACCGGCCTGACACAAATCGGCTTGGATTGAAGCGGAGACGTCTACGTGCGAGCGCGGCCCGGTTTCACGCTGATTGAGTTGCTGGTCGTGATCGCGATCATCGTGGTCTTGATCTCCATCCTGCTGCCGGGATTGGCGGGAGCGCGGGCCAATGCCAAGGCGACGGCATGCGCTGCCAAGCTTCAGCAACTGGGTATTGGACTCGGGCTATACGAGAACGACTTTGACAACACGTTGCCGCAGGCCAAGGGACCGCTCCCCAAAGGTGGCGAGTCGGTGATCGGGGCATTGTTTGGTGGGAAGAAAGGGCAGTTGCCTGCGTACGGAATCAACACCATCGGGGCAGAGCGGCGGCCACTGAATCGGTATGTGACTTCGCGGGTGGTGCCGCCGGATGCCGATGACGAGACGGTGCAGATGCCGGAGTTTCAGTCTCCCGTGGATCAAGGGGCGCGGGATGTGCCGTTTCTGGGCCGGGTGGAGTCGTATTACGAGTTGGTGGGATCGAGCTACACACTGAATGATCACTCGCTGACGGGCGAAGAGGATGCGACGTTGGTGCCGCTGGGTGGTGGAAAGAAGCCGTTTCTGACGCAGCCGAGCAAGACGTGGGCCGTGGGGTCGCACCCGATCTACAACTATCAACAGGGTGGTGACCGTGGTTCGCTGTGGTATGGTGGAAATCGTGTGGAAGCGAACCTGCTGTTCTGCGATCTGCACGCCAAGGCGAGATTGAATGTGCCACCGGGCGTGGTGAACACCACGCCCGATTACACGTTTCTACCGTAGGAAGAGTTGCGGTCAGTCGTTGCTGTCGCGATTGGGCTGCCCGCCGATGTTGGGCGCGCTGGTCACGCTGAACGTGAGAGATTGCTCGGCTGACAAGGGCTGAGTGGGAGCGAGCATCCATCCCCAGAATCCGGGCGAGCCGTAGGCACGCACCGAAGTGGGGGGGTGCAGGTGGAATGCAAAGGGAAAGCACTCGTTGGTGTCATCAAAGGAGCCGAAGTAACGCCATGGCTTATCCAAGCCGGGAGGATTGGGCATGCTGCGGCGCATGTTGATGATGTCCACGGGGATCCAGTTGATACTGGCCTTGGTGGCTTCGAAGTCCTCGTTGAAGAGGCACCACTCGACATAGGGACGAATCTGGGCACTGGCGCCCTTGGCGGTGAGGAAGGTCTTGCCCGAGCCCTCTTTCTGATATCCGACCACGAGCCGCGCCGGAAGGCCGACATGGCGATAGCAGGCGACGAGTACGTTGCAGATATCAAACGCGCTGCCCCGACCACTGCGGACAACCTCGGTCAGAGGAATCACATTGGCACCTTCGACCGCGCTGGTGCGATTGGAGATGAAGACCTGGTTCACCACCTGGAAATTGCGAACCACCTGACCAGCGATGAACTTGGCGATCTGATTTGGTGAGGCATCGCGTGGTGAGGCGAGATTGGCATTGGCAAGCCACCCATCGACCATCGCTGCGACGGCAGAGGCGCTGGTTGCAGGTGCCATTCCGGTGGTGTCATCAGGCCAGTAATCGACGTACATCTGAGGCGAAAAGCAGCTCGCGGCTGCGGCGGGCCAGCCACCCTTGGGCCATGCCACCTGATCGGCCTCGTTGTCGTAGTACTTGACGCGGTAGGCGGTCGTGCGTTGCTCTATTTCAAAAGTGAAGGTCTTGGCACGGCCGGCACCCAGAGCCATCTTGGCGTATCGCGAGCCGGAGTGCAGACCGTTCATGATCTGAATCTCTTCGTTAGGGCGGGTGTCGCCAATGCGGAAGGTGCCCTTCCACGAATCTTCGGGCATGCGGCTGGTGCCGGTCTGCTTCAAGAGGGGATAGACGATCCATGCCTGATCGAAACTGATCTCCTCTTTGCGGGGGATCTGTTTGGCCGGGCCGCCGTTGGGGTCTGCGATGAGTTCGGTCCAACTGACGCCACCGATTTGCACGCGGGCCTTGAAGATGAGGTCTTTGGGTGAGGAGCGTTCGAGGTAAGGACCGGGTTCGACCAGTTCCTTTTTGACCATTGGCAGAGGCCCAGCGGGTTTGGCAGGTTTGGCGGCGGGGGCCGGAGTGGGGGCTGGAGTTGGGGCCGCTGGCGTTGGCTTGGTGGGAGTCGGCTTGGATGGTGCTGGTTTACCCGGAGACGGAGCGGGCGTCGGAGTTGAAGCGGGTTGTTGGGCCGGTTGATCGGCCGGCTTGGGCGTGTTGGCGGGATTGGGTTGGGCCGGGCGTTTGCGTGGAGCGGGAGGCGTGGATGCCGGTGCAGGGTCCTGCTTGGTCGGTTCGGTTGCCGGATCATCCGCGAGAGCGGGGAACGAGGCAACGGTGATCAGGAGTGAGGCGAGGAGTGACTTGACAGCGGAGGACTTCATCGAGTGGGTTCCTGAGCCGCCAAAGGGCTTTGGGGGCGTGGCGGGCTGCGAGTTGGCCTCTACATGGTACAGATGCCGCGAGGGTGAGTTCCGGGAGTCACTCAGGATTGTCTTGGATGTTGTTACGCTGGGAGGATGGAGCAGATTGGCAGCCGAGGGTGGGCAGAGGGCCTGATGCGGGGGGTGCTGGGGGCGTGCGACCCAGCGACCTGCGTGAGGGAAGCGGTGAAGCGGGGCCTTGGGGGCGGGACGAGCGTGGGGTTCGCGGGGATCTTGTCGATTGGCAAGGCGGCAGCAGGGATGGCGGCAGGGGCGATCGAGGGGCTTGGATCGCTGGCTGACAGGACACAGCTGTGTGTGATGGGGCCTGAGGAGTACGTCGCCGCGTGGCGGAGACGCGACCACACATTGGCGCTGGAGGGGGATCATCCCCTTTCCACAGCGCGGAATCAGGTGCATGCGGAGCAGGTGCTGGGATGGTTGCGACAACACGGACCAAAGGGAGAGGTGCTTGTGCTGCTGTCGGGTGGGGCGTCGGCGTATCTGGTGAGCCCGATGGGTAGATTGAAACGAGAGGAACTGGACGAGGTGTACGCGGCGATTCGGGTGCGGGGAGGCACAATCGAGGAATTGAACTCGATACGCAAGCACTGCGAAGGGATGAAGGGTGGAAGGTTGGCGGGGCTGGCGCGATCGACGCGTGTGCTGGTGATGTCGGATGTGCTGGGGGATCGACTGGATGTGATTTCGTCGGGTCCGTTTGTGGCGGATTTGAGCACGTGTGAGGATGCCGCGGCGGTGATGAGGAAGTATGGGTTGGATCGGGATTTTCCGGCAGTGTTGCGGCACGTAAGTGATGCGGAGCATGAGACGCCGAAGCGCGGGGATCAGCGGTTTGCGAGAGTGACGCATGAGGTGCTGATCAGTAACGCGACCGCGGTTCGAGCATTGCAGGATCTGCTGCGCGAGCAGGGTATTGAGATCCAGGCAAGCGTGCAGGAAGTGCGCGGCGAGCCGAAGATGATCGCACAAGACGCTCGAGACGTGATCCGAGCACTCAAAAGCGGTGAAGGAATGGTGTTCGGGGGTGAGCCGACGGTGGATGCGCGGCATGCAGCGACCGGAGCACGCGGGGGACCGAGCCAGGAATGGGTGTTGGCACTGGCAAAAGTGATCGAGGAGTGCGGAGTGCATGCAACCGCGTGGGCATTCTCAACGGATGGGCAGGACGGGAACTCTCCCTATGCCGGCGGCTGGTTGACGAGCAGTATGGCCAAACAGGCCCGGAATCGGGGGTTTGCGACGGAAGAGTTCCGTGAGAAGCACGATGCTTCTTCGTTTCTCGAAGAGGCGGCTGGTGAGTTCTTCACCGGCCCGACAGGTGTGAATGTGAACCACGTGGCGTGCGTGGTGCGGACTGCGTGAGCAGGACGTGATTGGCGAGCTTGTGGGGAGTTTCGGGCGTGAAGACCGATACTTCGTCAAGGTGCGTGCGCGGATTCTCTGCGCAATGCGAATCGGTAGGGGGATGCGTTCATGTTGCCCGGCACCGTTTCAATTCAACGCTTGCTTTCCTCGATGCGGAAGTTAGATGCATCGGACCTGCACATCAAAGTGGGCCTGCCCCCGTATTACCGCATTGGCGGCGTGCTGAAGCACGTGCCCGGAGAGGCGCTCTCCCCCGGTGAGGCCAAGCACCTCATCGATCCCTTGCTGTCCGATCAGATTCGCGAGAAGTATGAGCAACTGGGCAGTATCGACTTTGCAGTGAACATGGGGGATGGCGAGCGGTTTCGTGTGAATCTCTTCAAGGCGGGTGGGTATACGCACGCCGCGATTCGGCGTGTGAAAGGCGATATTCCATCGTTTACAGACCTGCATTTGCCTCCGGTGTACGCCAAGATTGTCGAGAGCGCACGCGAGGGGCTGGTGCTTGTAGTGGGGACGACGGGGTGCGGCAAGAGCAGCACGCTGGCGGCGATGCTGGAGCACATCAATCAGACGCGGGCTGAGCACATCATCTCGGTTGAGGATCCTGTTGAATACCGGTTTGTGCCCAGCCGCTCGATCATCAGCCAACGTGAACTGGGAATCGATGTCGGCGACTATGCCACAGCGCTGCGCTATATCGTGCGTGAAGATCCGGACATCATTTTCATCGGCGAATTGCGCGATCGCGACACGATCATGGCTGCGATTCAGGCGGCGGAGACGGGGCATCTGGTGTTTGCGAGCATGCACACTGCGGACACGACGCAGGCCTTCAGCCGCATGCTGGAGTTCTTTGCACCGGATGAGCGGAGTTTCATTCGTGGCGCGCTGGCGAACACCTTGCAGGCCATCTGTGCACAGCGATTGCTGCCCACGCTCGATGATGTGAGTTTCCGCTTGGCCCCGGCAACGGAAGTGCTGCTTGGTAACCATGTGGTGAGAGAGAAGATTCGCGATGGCATGGAAGCTGACTTCGCGACGATCATCTCGACACGCGAGGATGGGATGCACAACTTCACCCAATCGCTGGCAGATCTAGTGCGGCGCGAGTGGGTGCCGATGAGTCTGGCGATGGACTATGCGCCGAATCGCGAACTGCTGGCTGGCATGCTCAAGGGCATGGAGGTCAAGGTCTCGACGGTGTTGAATCGTGTGCGCACCAGGGCGGTGTGAAGAGTTTCGCCAGGCAGGTGTATCACCCATGTTGGGACATGTCGGCCGCGCGCTTGAGCGTGAGCCGCGCTTGTCCGTCAAGATCTCTAAAGAGGGCCGGAGACCAGAGGCGGTGCAGCGTCCAGCCGGTTTGCTGCAGGATGCTGGAGCGGAAGATGTCCCACTCGACCTGATCCTGGGCGAGAGAGAATCGGGCAAAGTCGCATTGAACGCCGACGGTGACCATCCCACGAAGGCGCTCGGCTGGCTCGGGATGCGCGAGTGCATGATCGACGGCAAAGCCATCGTTTCCCCAGTAGATCTCTCCGCCCTGGGAGCCGTGCGAGAGGAGAGAGTGCGCGAATGCCTCGACAAGTGCCGAGGGAGACTTGGTGGGGTTGCGCGTCAGCGTTGGTAGAGCTGGAAGCGATGGATCGTCTCGGTGCGTGTCGATAACGCCGGAGAGCTGGCGGCTGTGGTTGTAGTCATCGCGAAGGTTGAGGGCATAATTGAGATATGCAAAGAGGAGCCAGCCACCGGTGGGAGCTGAATTCGCCGGAACGGGCGTAAGCGAGGTGTATTGCCCGCGGGGAATACTGGTGATCAGATGAATTTCGTGCCGAGCTCGCGTGACGAGCACGTTGAGCCGTCGCCCACCACCGGGTTGATTCAACGGGCCGAAGTTGCGGCGGAACTTACCCTGTTCGTCGGGGCCGTAGGTGGTGCTGATGATGATGTGATCGCGTTCATCACCCTGGACGTTTTCGAGGTTCTTGACGAAGAGGCCTTCGAAGCTGCCTTTGCGCATGAGTTTGAGGGACTGGGCGTAACGCTGGGCGAATTCAGCGTCGGCCTCGGCGGCTTCTTCGAGGCGTTCGGAAATGAGATCGCGTTGCTTGAGATTGAAGCAGCCGATGCCGATCGAGGGAGGATCGGCGCGCTTGAGGAGATCGCGGACGATGGTGACGACCTGATCGGCCTCGGCGGAGTTGAGAGAGTTGGAGTAGGTGCCGCCAACTTCGTACAGGACCAGAGGTTGAATAGTGGTGGAGTTTCGGGGGTGGCCGGGGATGGCTTGCAGACGACCGCCGTAGAAATTGTTGTTGGAGAACTCGATGAGGTCGCTGTTGCGCGAACGGTAGTGAACATCGAGGTAGGATTGATCGACGTTCATGCTGAGTGCCGCGCTGAGCAGATCCTCGGCCTTCGCCTGCTGAGACTCGAAGAGGTCGGAATCGGAATCGACATTTTCATCGTCGGTGGTGGTGGCGGCGGCAGCGGATTCAAAGAAGCGGGTGGGGGGCAATTGCTTGGGATCGCCGGCGATGACGATGCGTTTGGCGCGGGTGAGGACTGGGAGAGCGTCTTCAAGTTTGAGCTGCGAGGCCTCGTCGAAGATGAGGACATCAAAGAGGGGTTCGCGCGGAAAGATCTGTGCGACGGTCTCGGGGCTGGCCATCCACACTGGGCGCAGGTCAAAGAGGGGATCGCCACCATCGGTCTTGGCACCGTGTTGAATGACCTGGCGCAGTCGCAGGGCGTTGCTGCCGCGAACCAGGAGGCGGGTCTTGATGGCGGCTCCGGCGGAGTTGAGCTTGCTGCCCGTGCCGACGAGAAGGCGTGCACGCTGGACCTCTATCCAGCGGGCTTGGGCACGGGCCTGGCAAAGGCCTTGACGTTGCAGGGTAAGGTCCGAGAAACGGTCGAAAAGTTGTGAGATTCGCTTGGCATCGACCTGACGAATGGCAGGATCAGAGGCGAGCCGCGCGGAGATCTGGCGTGAGAGCGCGTGAACGCGGAGAAGACGCTGACCCTCGTCGGGCTCGACGCCGGCGATGGCGAATTGGTGAAGGGCATCGGCGAGGGGAGGGGGGAGAGAGCCGAGCATCTCTTTGATGCGCAGAACATCGTCAAGAGTGTCGAGTGTGGAGTGCAGAGAGCTTGCGGCAGGGGCGGCGGGTTGACCTGAGCCAGCATCAGTGAGGAGGGTTTCGATGGATTGGGATTTGAGAAGGCGAAGTGATTCGAGTGCGACACGATAGTCGGCGAGGGTTTGAGCGCGTGCGGCGACTTGCTTGAGGAGGGAAACGCCGTCGGCAGGAGACGCAGATCGAAGCGCGGATTGAATCGTGTGGTGAGCACTTTCGGCAAGAGGAATCTGGTAGAAATCGTGGAGCCATTGGGACCAGAACAGATGATCCAGAGCGATGCGGGCGGTGGCGTCAGGATCGAAGCCAGCGGCGGTATTGGGAGCCGCGACACAAATGCGGGTGAGGGCATCGGTGATGCCGTGCATAGCGAGAAGCGCGGCGTAAGCAGACTCAGCCCGGGAAAGATTCTCTGGCGTGAGTGGCAGGCCGAAAGTGGCGAGCGCAGCGGTGGCCGCGGAACGCTTGCCGAAGGCAAGAATGCGCAGCCAAGACCCAGCAAGGGGCTGATACGTGCGGATGGCGGCGAGGGCCTGATTGCAGGCGATGGGATTGGGAGGAGCGGAGCGAACCGAGGCGAGGAGATCGGAATGGATGGTGGTGGAAGAGAGTGTTTGTCGAGAGCGAGAAAGTTCGGAGAGGGGTGAGGTGTGCCGCGAGAGAGTGAGGGGGGATTGGTTAAGCCAGAAAGCGCGGATGGATGGTGAGGTGTGAGAGGTGTGGGCGCGGGTGGCGAGGTCAGTGAGGGCCGCAGCGTGAGCAGTGGTGATGTGAGGGGGAAGGGAGGCCAAGGAGGGGGTGTCGTCAACGCGTTGCGCGGCGGTAACGGCATGGGCAAGGCCGGAGCGGACACCATCCATGGGACGAGAGAAGTAATCATCGACAGATGCGCCTGCGTGCTCGCGCCAGGGATTGGTGGCAAAGGCGATATCTTGGGAGCGGGTGAGGACATCGCGGATGGAGATGGCCCCAGCATCGATATCGCTGATGCTGAACGCGAGATCGCGGTGCAAGGACAGCGCGGGGGCGTTCGATGGTTGTTGAGCGTGGAGTGAAAGCCACTCGCCGATCAGAGTGTGAAGTGATGATTCTGCCGCAGAAGTGGGGCGATGCAGGGCGGTGAAGATCTGCGTCAACTCGGTGTGAATGCGTTCCAGTTCCTTATCCGCGGCATCGAGCTGGGCACCAACTTTGGGATCGAATGAGGTTTCGCTGAGGGCTTCGAGCTGTTCGCGGATGGAAAGATACAGGGTTTTCTGATCGCGCTGCGGATCGTGAATGACTGCGCACAGGTTGCCCATACCGAGTGCGCCAAGGCGATTGGCCACGACATCGAGAGCAGTGCGCTTTTCACAGACAAAGAGGACGCGTTCGCCCCGGATCAAGGCATCGCCGATGATGTTGGTGATGGTCTGGCTTTTGCCGGTGCCTGGTGGGCCGTGAATCACCAGCACCGGAGAGGTGCGAGCGCGGGTGACGGCGTGGGCCTGGCAGGGGTCGGCAGGACCGACGAGCCGGTCAGAGGCGATGTTTCGCGCGGCGACGGCGTGCTCGATGGTGTCATCGGCGGGTGCTTGAATGGAATCGGGATCGACGGTGAGAAAGGAGCGCACCGGACCCTGCACCGAGGCGGCGGCGAGCATCTCTTTGGTATCGCGCAAGAGACCCTGATTGGCCAGGGGATAGAGTCCAGCAACGGCTGAGGGGAGGATTCGGGGTTCGGTGCCTAGCTCTTCATTGGCGGGTGTGGGTTTCCACACTACAGCGGTGCAGGCCGCGGAAGCGTCAAAGCCGCCAGGGGCGGAGATTTCCAGGGCTTTGCAGACGTGGGCGACGATGTGGCAGATCTCCTGCCACGGGTTCTGTCCTTTCTCGTCGTGATCACTGAGGGTAATGGCCTTGCCTGTGGATTGTTCGATCCACGCGAGAAGTGATTCATTGGGATGGACGCGATCAATATCTTCTGAAGCGCAGGAAAGAGTGACTCGCGTGGTGGTGCCTGCGGTGATCTCGACGACGATGGGCATGAAAGCGAGCGGTGCCAGTACGCGACGAGTGCTGGGCGTGCCTTGTACGGTGCCCAGACCTGGCGGCAGAGAAAGAAGTGGAAAACCCAGATTGAGGATGTAGACACCGGTGTCCTGTTCGTAGGTGTCGGCCTCCTGGGCGATGATGCGGAGTTTGCTCAAGACCTGCTGCTGGGCGTTCCATTCGTCGCGGTGCTTGGGATCAATCGGTGCCGAGGTGTTGGCTTCGGTTGATTTCTCGGTGGTTTTGTCTGTCTGCTTGCCTCGCCACCTGCCAGTGGCGAGCCCTGCGGGGGCTTTGACCTGGGCTTCGATGGTGACTTTGCCAGCAGCCGAAAGCAGCTCCTGCAAGATCTCTTCGGGTTTGAGTGATTGCAGCGCGTTGAAGGCAAAGAGGTCGATGCGCTGGCGGCTGTGGTGAGGCCGGCAATTCATGGAAGGGCCCGTCATGATCGATGCGAAGAGGCGATCGAGCATCGCCTGCAGCACCTTGGTGGGGGTGGCAGGAGGAAGGCCAGAGGAGTTTGACGCCGGGGCGGGATCTGAAGACATAGCCGGGGAGTTTACCGGGCGTGAGCACAGGTGAGAAACCCCAAAATGCGCGATTTCCGACTGGCGGAGAGGGGTGAGTTTTGCGATACTGGGAAGACCTCGAAGGGACGGGAAGCTGCGATCATGAAGATGAACTTTGCCGGATGGTGTGGACTTGCCGCGACAATGCCAGTGGTGTTGATGAGTCAGAGCTCGCTTGCTCAGATGGCGGATTTCACCGGGCATAAGGTGGTGTCGATCGACGTGCGCAGTGCGGCGGATCTGGCAGTGCTGGGTGCGCTTTCCGATGGCATGTGGGGATGCACTTCCAAACGTGGTGCGAACGAGTATCACTTCAGCCCGGAGAAGTATGCCGCGTTTGTGCAACATGCCGAGGCCAACGGGGTGACGTATCGGGTGGTGATCGAAGATATTGAGGCGGTCTTTCGGCAGGAGCGAGCGGATATCGCGCGGCGGAACATGCAGCGCGACTTGAACTGGTTCAATAACTATCGCACTCTGGCAGAGATCAATGCCAAGCTGGATGCCGATGTGGCGCAGTGGCCGACGCTGGCGAGCACGTTCACTGTCGGCACATCACTGGAAGGGCGCGTGACCCGCGGCATTCTGATCTCGGCGCCGGACCAGCCGGGGAACCCAAGAGCCAACCGGCCTCAGGTGATCATTCATGGTGGTCAGCACGCTCGCGAGTGGATCAGCCCCATGACCACGATGTGGGTGGCGGAGCAGATGCTGGAGCAATACGCGCTGGGTGGAAGAGCCGCGGCGGCTCTGAATCGCGTGGATTTGATGGTGATTCCGGTGATGAACCCAGACGGATACTCATTCACGTGGACGAACAATCGTCTGTGGCGCAAGAACCGCCGGGCAAACTCGAACGGCACCTTTGGCGTCGATCTGAATCGCAATTGGGGGTATCAGTGGGGCGGCGAAGGGGCGAGTACTGATCCCGGCAACGACACATACCGTGGGCCATCGGCGTTTTCTGAGCCCGAAACGCAGTACATGCGCGACTTTATCACGGCCAACACGCGATTGAAGGGGCATATCGATTTTCACAGCTATTCACAGTTGATTCTGTCACCCTGGGGATACACGGCGACACTGCCACCGGATGCCGCGACGTTTGATGCGCTGAATGCGCGAATGGTCGCATCGATTCGCGCAGTGCATGGTTTGACGTACACGGCAGGTCCGATCTATACGACGATCTATCCGGCCAGCGGTGGCAGTGGCGATTGGACGTATGGCGTTCGCAACATCCTCGGATATGGATGGGAATTGCGGGATACCGGTCAGTTCGGTTTTGAATTGCCAGCCGATCAGATTGTGCCGACAGGGCAGGAGAACTTTCCCGCCGTCCTCGACATGATGGAATGGGTCGGCTCGCCGGTGAATATCGCCGTGACGCAACAACCGACGACGGTGATCAGTGGCTCAACAGCGACGGTGTCGGCGCGGGTGTTGCGCGGATACAGCGCGGTGGACCCGGCGAGTGTGCGATTGTGGTGGCGAGTGGGCACCAGTGGTGCATTTGCCTCGGTTGTGATGAGTGAATCCGGTGGCGAGTTCTCTTCGTCGATCAGTGCTTCCAACTGCGGCCAGACCATTCAGTACTACATCACAGCCGCGGATACCGGCGGACAGATGGTTGCAGCGCCCGATGGTGCACCGAGCGCGGTCTTTACGGCCACTGCGGTGCCAGCGCCATTGTGGACTGAGAGCTTCGAAGTGGCAGGAACGTGGACCTACGGCGTAGCTGGTGACACTGCCACAGCAGGACGCTGGGAGCGGGCGATTCCGCAGGCGACAGCCGCGCAGCCGGGCGCGGATGTGACGCCGGGGAGTGGGCAATTGTGTGCAGTGACCGACGGCAGACCGGGCACGGCGGTCGGGACGTATGACATCGATGGTGGCACGACCACGCTTCTTTCGCCACGATTTGATGCTCGGCCGCTGGCGGGAGGAAGTGCCAGTGACGTGTGGCTGAGGTACTCGCGGTGGTACTCGAATGATCGCGGCAGTGCGCCGAATGCCGACTCCATGCCTGTCGAGATTTCCAATAACGACGGCAGCACGTGGGTTCTGTTGGAATTGGTGACCGAGAACGCCAACGCCTGGGTGCAGAAGGATTGGCGCATTTCTGACTTTGTCGCGCCGACGCAGAACATGCGGCTGCGCTTCGTCGCCAGAGATCTTGGCTCAGGATCGGTTGTCGAAGCGGCAGTGGATGAGGTCAAGGTGTATGTCACTTCATGCCCATGCGCAGCAGACTTCAACGCGGATGGCACGCTCGATTTCTTTGACTATCTGGATTTCGTCGCCGCCTTCAGCAGCACTGGGGCGGCCGCGGACTTCAACGCCGACACGGTGATTGATTTCTTTGATTACCTCGATTTCGTCGCAGCGTTTTCGAGCGGGTGCTGATGTAGAGATCAGTCAACTTGACCTGCCATGCAAATCTTGGACCAAGCACGATGAGAGTATTTGGGGTACACGGGGCTCAGAAGACTCTCGATGAAGCGCAAGCGTCACGGCCAGGAAGACATGTTTCGGAAGTTGCGTGAGGTGTTCAAGGAGCGAGACGTGCCGGATCACATCCGTTCGGATAACGGACCGGAGTACATCGCCAAGGTGGTGCGTGCACGGCTGAAGGAGAACAAGGCTGGGGCGTTGTACATCAAGCCGGGGGCCCCGTGGCAGAACGGTGTGGGAGAAAGCTTGAACGGCAAACTGCGTGATGAGTGCCTGCATCCGGAGTTGTTCACCTCGTCGTTAGAGGCCAAGGTGGTGGTCGACGACTATCGGGAACACTGTAACCAGCGGCGTCCGCACCGTTCGCTCGATTACTGCACTCCGGCGGTGTTCGCGGCACAACCCCGGTTGGTGTCTCCGCTCTGGGGCAGTTGCCAAGGCGAACTCCGCCGTACTCCGTCACCAAACGGAACACAGGAATCAGCGCTAGTACACTCTGTTCCTCTCATCTGACTTGGTACAAGAAAGTCAGGTATAGCAAGCCGTTCGCAAACGCCGTGAGAACAAGGCAAACAGCCGCGAGGAAAGAGCGGCTTTCAGATGGGTTAAATGTGCTGTAAGGCCTTGGCTGACAAAGGTAAGTGTTGCCAGCACCGCTTCCCCAACCGAGTGCAGCGCCTTCTATTTATACTTCTGCCCATTATTGTCGAATCGGCTGATTGGCCAGCGATGGCGGTCGCCCTTGCAACGATAGTTGAGCATTGCGACAGGAAACCGGCGTCAGACCCGAGTGCCGAGGCACAGGGAGTTAACCCAAGGCAGCGATTGAAGTAAGTGGAAGTGATCAGCCTGCGCGGACGTGCGGCGTCGACGCTGCGGCACCAAAGTCGAGGACATAGCTAGAGATTTTGGACAGTGGCGATATGATCGTCGCTCCGCCGCGGGCGATGGCCTCGCGCGGCATTCCGAACACAACGCAACTGGCCTCGTCGATCTGCACCGCGAAAGTGAAGCGGCGGCACTAACCAAACGCGCTGATGACATGGCGCAGCGACTTTCGCAGCAGCGCTAAGCCGAATGTGTTGGCAAGTCGTTCTGTCGGGTCATCTGGCAAGATGGGTAAAGTGGCACGCCTTTTGGCTGGCCTTTGTCTCATGTCCCATCGCTTGTGGCTCTTGTCCATCGAAGAAAAGTTGCCAAGTCCTCTGAGAATCGTGTCGCTCCTCTATGGGGCGTGTCGCTTGGGGGATGAAACCGTTCGGCAATGGCAGGGCTCCGTGTGCGAGTAAGCCGAGCCGCGAGAATTGGAGAGTTCAGATGTCCACATGCAATATGAGCCGTGTTCGTTCCCGTGCCGCGTGTGTCCCGGCCACCGCAGCAATGCTGCTTGGTCTGTCGTGCGCTTCGGTGGCAACAGCCCAGTCGATCGTGAACATTGGAGTGTCTCCAGGCGGATCTTGGTCCGGTGCCAGTGCGGTCAGCGGCAACGGATCAGCGGTCGCCGCGAATGTGGACATGATGAGCGCTTACCGCTGGACTGGCTCGGGCTTGACCAGCATTGGTTTGCTTCCCGGAGCATTCGCCGGTTCGGCCGAAGATATCAGTGCTGACGGATCCGCGATCGTGGGTAATGCGTTCTTCGATATGCCCGAGGAAACCGTCCGTGCCTATCGCTGGACATCTTCAGGCGGCATGCAGAATCTGGGCACCTTGGATGGGCACTTCGCCTCGATTGGATATGGCATCAGTGGTGATGGCAGCATCGTGACCGGGGCATCGCTCGATGCGGATTTCAACTCGACGGCGTTTCGCTGGACCAGTGGTAACGGCATGCAGTCTCTGGGGACGTTGAATGGCGGCATCAGTTCCGAAGGTCGGCGCGTCAGCCATGATGGCAGCACTATCGTCGGTGTGTCTGGTTCGGCTGATGGCGATCGTGCCTTTCGCTGGACGAGCTCTGGTGGTATGCAGAATCTGGGTGTGCTGTCATCCGAAGATGCGTCATCGAGTGCATATGGAGTCAGTGCGGACGGTTCGGTCGTCACAGGGTTCAGCGGCAATGTGGCAGTGATCTGGGTGAATGGTGTGGCGCAGAGTCTTGGCGCGCTCAACGGTGCCGACTTTGCTGTGGCCTACACCTCCAATGCCGACGGTTCTGTCATCGGTGGCTACAGCTTCATCGGCTTTTCGGCCTATGCCACCATGTGGTCACAGGAACTCGGGCTTGTAGACCTCAACAGCTATCTGCCGACTTTGGGAATTGATCTCACCGGCTGGCAATTGCAATACACCCGCGACATCTCCTTCGATGGCAACACCATCGTGGGTGAAGGCATGTTCAATGGCGAGTTTCGCGGCTGGGTCGTCACGGTGCCCGCCCCTGGCTCGGCTGGTGTGCTGATCGCGGCTGGCGCGATGATGAGCCGCAGACGCCGCGCTTAAGGCATGAGTGATTTGTGCGGGAATGATGGGCGGCTGCACTTCACGTGCAGCCGCTTGTCGTTAATTGCATTGGCTCGACTAGGCGGTTGGCCTTTGCTCGCCACGGCCGGTGCGGAGGAAGTACTCATTCCACGCTTGCTTCCAGAACGTCAGGTCATCGATGATGGTGTTGTTGCTGTTGTAGCGTGCGGTGAAGCGGTGTCCGTAAACGATCTTGAATGAAGTAGAATCACCGCATGTGCGGCCGCTTCACCCATCTCTTCACTTGGAAGCAGTTATACGAACTACTCGCCCTTCACGGCATCGAGTGCGCCATCCCCGCACGCTACAACGTCGCACCGACACAAACCGCGCCAGTGGTGGTGGCAGACGACGAAACCGGCTTCAACGTGTTGCGGCAGTTGCAATGGGGTCTCGTCCCCTCATGGGCCGACGATCCAAAGATCGGCTCATCCCTCATCAACGCTCGCGGCGAATCAGTTGCCACCAAACCCGCCTTCCGCTCGGCGTTCAAACATCGCCGCTGCATCGTCCCCATCAGTGGCTTTTACGAGTGGAAACCCATTCCCGGCTCCAAGTTCAAGCAACCTCTCTATATCACGCCCACCGACGTTGGCGATATCTGGCTCCTCGCCGGTTTGTGGGAATCGTGGAAGCAGCGCGAGGGCTCTTCGCTCGATACCTTTACCATCCTCACCACCGCCGCCAATCAAGCCATGGCCAAGATTCACGATCGCATGCCGGTGATTCTCGAACGCGCCGATGCGTTGCGTTGGCTCGATCACACTCCCTCCGCTGTCGAATCCAGCACGAACATTGCCTCTTCCCTCATCACCCAATATCCCGCCGAGCGCATGCTCTTCACCCCGGTTTCGCGGCTCGTCAACGCTCCACGCAACGATTCCCCCGACTGCATCAAAACCGACATCGAATCGTCTGCACCTCAAGCTGATTTGTTCGGGTAGGGTGCTTTCATGGCGGATTATCCTCGATTATGCTTACGTAAGTATTTTCAAATAAACGATTTATATAAAATATCACTGATTATCCAAACAAAGCATTGACAACCATTGGCCGAACACTATCCTGACTCCATGCGTCTGGTTTGTCAGGATTCTGAACGGCATCAGCCCGCCCCCGATCGGTCTGCCCCCGATAGGCAGATCGCCCTCGCTGCATTGCGTCAGCACCTCACTCCCGCCGCATGCCGCTCAGACGCCTCACTTGCCACATCCTGCGGCCTTGATACCCACGCCTTCCCCCATCACGCCCTCTGCAAAGGCACACTCCATGAGTTTCTCTCTGATCCTGTTCCCGCCCACACCCTTCTCACTCATCTCGCCCACGCCATCGTCACTGGCGACGACCAATCGCGCCCCCTTCTCTGGATCGGCCAATCCATCTGGCCCTACCTCCTGGGCCTCACGCCTCCCCTCCTCTCCCGCTCCCTTTTCCTGCGCCCTGCCACCCCCCCCGAACGACTCTGGGCCATAGACCTCGCACTCCGCAGCCAATGCGTCAGCGGCATCATCGCCGACGGTGCCTCCTTCGATCTGGTCTGCACACGCCGCCTCTTCCTCTCTGCTGAAAGCGCCTCCATCACCTGCCTCCTCGCCCGCCCCACAAAGGAAGCGCACATCTCCACCGCCGCCAGCACCCGCTGGCATATCGCCCCGCACCCCTCGCCTCACCACACACAGCGTTGGCAACTTCGTCTGCTGCGCTGCAAATCCAACCTTTCCGCCTCCACATCTCCCACAGACCGCACCTGGATCATCGAACATGTTTACACCAACTTCTCCGCCGTTTCACCCCATCCGCAAACGGGCGCTCTCCGTGTGGTTGCCGAGCTTCGCGACCGATCTGGTGTGGCGTCGACTCCGCCGCGCCAAGTCGCCCGCATCCAGTGAATCTCGTCCCACCATCCTCCTCACCACCCCCATCGCCTCGCGCGAGATCGTCGCCGCCTGCTGCATCCGCGCTCGTCACGCCGGAGTCCGCCCCGGCATGGATGTCGCCCACGCCCGTCCACTGGTTTCCCATCACGCCGCGATACACATTGAGCCGCACCGCCCCGAGCGCGATGCCGAATCCCTCGAGCGTCTCGCCTGGTGGGCCCAGCGTTTCGCACCGCGCATCTCAATCGATGGCGCCGATGGACTCTTCATCGACAGCAGTGGCACCGAAGGTGTCCACGGTGGTGAACTCGCTTTGGTCCGCATGGTGGGGCAGGATTTTGCCCGCAAGGGCTTCACTGCCCGGGTCGCCGCCGCCTCCACCTTCACCTGCGCCTGGGCCATGGCACGCTACGGCCCACATCGCGGCTCACACGTTCCCCCCGGTTCCGAACGCGCCTGCCTTGCGCACCTTCCTACCGCTGCTCTCAATCTCGATCCCTCCATCCTCACCGCCCTGCGCGAGCTCGGCATCACTCAGATTCACCACCTCTGGAACATGAAACGCTCCGCCCTCGCCTCGCGCTTTGATCCAATCCTCTTGAACCGCCTCGATCGTCTCACCGGTGAAGCATTCGACGACATCGTGCCGGTGCGCCCTCGTCCCGACCCACAAGTACACATGCCCTTTGATGGCCCCACCGAACAGTGGGAACCCATTCTCATCGCTGCCCACACCCTTCTGCAGCAACTCATCCAAAAACTCATCACCCTTGATCGTGGCCTGCGCCGCCTTTCTCTCCAATTCCTTCTCGCGCGTGAAGCGCCCCTCACCCTCACCATCGACCTCAGCCGACCCAGCCAGAATGCCGCGCACATCTGGACACTCGTCAAAACCCGCCTCGAATCCATCCGCTTGCACACCGGCGTCGAAGGTCTCTGCCTTACCGCCACGCGCACCGCCCGCCCGCAGCGTCTGCAACCCGCCTTGCACAATCACCCCGAAACCCACACTCCCGATTCCGCCGCATGGGGCGAATTGATCGACACCCTCTCACAGCGTCTCGGTCGCGATCGCGTCCTCACTCTGCACCCCGTCGCCTCGCACATTCCCGAACGCACATGGCGCGAAGTCCCCGCCCTCGAATCCTCTCCGCCTTCCTCTCCACCCTCATCCGGCTCTCATTCCAGCCATCACCGTCCCACCGCCCTCCTCCCCAAGCCCGAGCCCATCAGCGTTCTCGCCATGGTTCCCGATGGTCCCATTGCCAGCATCGAATGGCGCGGCACACGCCACAGCATCCTCTCCTCCTCCGCCCCAGAACGCATCAGCCCCGAATGGTGGCGCACCCAAAACCACAACCAACCCCCCGATCGCGATTACTTCTCACTGCAAACCACCGATGGTCGCTGGCTCTGGGTCTGCCGCCAGCAACTCACCAATCGCTGGTTTGTCCATGGCCTTTGGGCCTGATTTCGGTTGCCAGATCTGAGTTCCATCATGCCAGAAAATGAATTTCCCAAACTCGTCCCTCATCCCTTCCGTGCATTCGCCGATGCTGCGCCCGTCACGCCTCACACCTCCATCGCCCCCATCGCCGAACTCTGCGTCACCACCAACTACACCTTCCTCACCGGCGCCAGCCATCCTGAAGAGATGGTCCGTCATGCTGCAGCTCTCGGTTATTCCGCCGTCGCCATCACCGATACTAATTCACTCGCCGGCATCGTCCGTGCCCACGTCGCCGCCAAAGAGTGCGGCATCCACCTCCTCATCGGCTCCCGTCTCCGCTTGCAGGATCTACCCCACGCCTCCCTCTTCCTCTACGCCGTCGATATGCCGACGTATCGCCAGCTCTGCCGCCTCCTCACCATCGGCAAACGCCGCGCCCCCAAAGGTGAATGTCATCTCACGATCGCCGATGTCGCCGCCCACACCTCCAATCACTGTGCCATCCTCATGATGGATCCCGGCCATCATGCCGATGTCCTCGCGGCCATCGACGCTCTGCACTTTCTCACCACGGGCGACCGCCTCTCCATCGCCCTCACTCACGCCTACGCCCTCGATGATGATGCCATCACCGCGCATTACACCACCATCAGCCGCGAAACCGCCGTCCCTCTGGTCGCTACCTGCGATGTGCACTATCACATTCCCCAGCGCCGCATGTTGCAGGATGTCCTCACCTGCATTCGTCACACCTGCACCCTTCCGCAGGCCGGCTATCACCTGCACCCAAATTCTGAGCGATACTTCAAACCAACCGACGAAATCCAACGTCTCTACCGCGAACACCCCGCCGCCATCCAACGCGCGCTCGATCTGGCCTCTCGCGCCCGCGGCTTCACCCTCGATCAACTTCGCTACGAATATCCCGACGAAGTCGTCCCTCCCGGCAAAACCGCTATGGCCCACCTCCGTGATCTGACGTGGCAAGGAGCACGCGATCGCTATCCCGATGGCATTCCGTCAAAGGTCATCAATCATCTCAATCACGAGCTCACCCTCATCGAAGAACTCAACTATGCCCCGTATTTTCTCACCGTGCATGATCTGGTGAACTTTGCCCGCTCGCGCACACCCCCGATTCTCTGCCAAGGCCGCGGGGCCGCCGCCAACTCCGCTGTTTGCTATTGCCTGGGCGTCACCTCCGTAGACCCCACCCGCATCGATCTTCTCTTTGAACGCTTCATCAGCAAAGAGCGCAACGAACCACCCGACATCGACATCGACTTTGAACACGAACGCCGCGAAGAGGTGATCCAGTACATCTACACCAAGTACGGTCGTGATCGCGCTGCGCTCACCGCCGAAGTCATCTCCTATCGCCGCCGCAGCGCGGTGCGTGATGTCGGCAAAGCTCTCGGCCTGTCTCTCGATCTGGTAGATCGCCTCGCCAAAGACATGGATTGGTGGGATGCCGAGGGGTTGAACCCCGATCGCCTGAGAGAAATGGGACTTGATCCCGCCGATCCCACCATCGTCTGGCTCGGTGTGCTCACACGCGACATTCTCGGCTTTCCCCGTCACCTTTCGCAGCACGTTGGCGGGTTCGTCATCACCCGCTCTCCCCTCTGCGAACTCGTCCCCGTCGAAAACGCGGCAATGCCCGACCGCACCGTCATCGAATGGGACAAAGACGATATCGATGCCGCCGGAATGCTCAAGGTCGATTGCCTTGGCCTTGGCATGCTCTCCTGCATCCGCCGCGCACTGGAACTGGTCAATGCTCGCCGGGCCAGCGAATCGGTTTCTACCTCAGCACTCAGTACTCAGCACTCAGAACTCCACTCGACACCTCGACACCTTGACACCTCGACACCTCTCTTCTTGCATTCCATCCCAGCCGAAGACCCCACGACCTACCGCATGATCCAGGCCGCCGACACCATCGGTGTCTTTCAGATCGAAAGCCGCGCCCAGATGTCCATGCTGCCGCGGCTCAAGCCCGCCAACTTCTACGACCTGGTCATCGAAGTCGCCATCGTCCGTCCCGGTCCCATTCAGGGTGACATGGTGCATCCATATTTACGTCGCCGTAACGGCGAGGAACCCATCCACTATGTCCACCCTGCCATCGAAGAAGTCCTCAAAAAAACCCTCGGCGTTCCCCTCTTTCAAGAGCAGTGCATGGCCCTCGCCGTCAAGGCCGCCGGGTTCACGCCCGGCGAGGCCGATCAACTCCGTCGCGCCATGGCCGCGTGGAAACGCAAAGGCGACCTCATCTATCGCTTTGGGCAAAAGATCATCGATGGCATGGTCGCCCGCGGCATTCCCGAAGAGTTTGCCCGCCGCTGCTTTGAACAGATCAAGGGCTTCAGCGAATACGGCTTCCCCGAAAGTCACGCCGCATCTTTCGCCCTCTTGGTCTATGCCTCCTGCTGGCTCAAATGTCACTACCCCGCCGAGTTTGCCGCCGCGCTGCTCAATAGTCAGCCCATGGGCTTCTACGCGCCAGCCCAGATCATTCGTGATGCCAAAAATCACAATGTCACCGTCCGCCCCATCGATATCAACCACAGCGCGTGGGATTGCACCATGGAACCTCGCGGCATCATCCGCCTCGGCATGCGCCTCGTCAACGGGCTCTCTCGTTCCGATGCTGACCTGATTCATCACGCTCGTCATGCCGGCTGCTTTGATTCCATGCTCGCCGTCTGGAAACGCAGTGGATGCCGCGCTTCGGCACTTCGCCGCCTCGCCGCTGCCGATGCATTCGGCTCTCTCCACCTTTCGCGGCAGGAAGCCCTCTGGCAAGCCCGCCTCATCAAAGATGAAGATCTCCCCCTCTTTGATCCCGTTCTCGAACATATGGATGCCGAACCCGGCTTGCCAAAGCTACCGCTCTCCACCCAGGTGGTCCTCGATTACAACTCCACCGGCCTCTCACTCAAAGCCCACCCCATGGCCTTTCAACGCGCAGCGCTCTCGCAAGTGGGGGCCATCACCTGCGCTCGCATGAATGATCCGCGGCAGATTCACGATGGTGATTGGGTCACCGTCGCCGGACTCGTCCTTGTCCGCCAACGCCCCGGCACCGCCAGTGGTGTGATGTTCATGACCCTCGAAGACGAAACCGCCGCCGCCAACCTCATCATCTGGCCGCGTGTCTATGAGAAATACCGCCGTGCGTCACGTGCCAACGCTGTCCTCGCCGCAGGCCGCGTCCAACGCGAATCCGGAGTCATCCACCTCATCGTGTCATCACTTTCCCCTTGGACCGGCGAGGTCTCAAGCATCGATCCCCGCGCCAGAAACTTTCATTGACAACCAAAGATCATGAACGCCCAAGCAGAGTTCAATGGTCACCGCGGCACATGGCCAGCGCATCCCATATCAGTCGGCGACTGCGTGGAATGCGAGGTGGAGTACTGCTCCTGACCGGGACCGGCAAAGCTCCGGTTGAGGTCGATGAGCCGAAGCTTGGGTGCAACAGGACGGGTGCATCCGTGGATGGCGGGCCCGTCATCATCTCCTGACCACTCTCGGTGTCGTGGTAGTACCACTTCTCACGCACCTGCCACGTCCAAGTGGTCTCCGAGGTCGAGTTGCTGGGCGTCGCTCTGGTGACGGTCCTCAGAGTCCCACAAGTCGGCCTCATATCACGTCCTAGATATATCTGCCAAGATCTGTTCTCTGGTATGAGAATAGTGGCGACGATTTGCAAATGATACTTGCTTCAATGAAGTGAGGGCAAGCAATGGCGAAAGATCGCCATCCGCAATAGTGGTCGATTCCCAAAAGCTAATGGTGGTTAATTGGTGTAATGCCAATATGGGCCGCAGCGACTCAATACTCCCGCAGTTGTTCAGCATCAACCGGATTAGTTTCCGCAAGTTATAAACTTCAGTGATCGATGTGAGTTTATTGCAAGATGAGATATCGAGATCAACGAGCTTTACGAGTGACTCAATGCCAGACAGCGACGAGAGTGTTCGTAGTCCAGCGATACGAAGACGAGTTAGGGACTTCAGCGGAACTAGTCCATGCAGTGACCGAATAGACGAGTTCAAGATGCTCAAGCTCTCCAGATGCGGCAGGCGTTCCACTGGCAATGTGCCTTTGCTGCTATATCGGTTTATGAAGCACTCGCGAAGAGTAGAACACGCAAACACTGATTCACATCCAGGTCTCCACTCTAACGCAATGCTCTCTAGTTCCGGAAACTGCGACGCATCTATTGGAGTCTCGCAGTATGTCGTGACCGCAAGCCGCTTCAAACTATGCAAGTGATGTACGGCACTCACATCCTTGAGTCCGAGGGAGAATACTTCAAGGGATTGCAACTGTGGAAACGTGCGAACAAAATCAATGTTGTGGCCACGCCACCCTTTGGCAACATTGATCTCTAACTCCGCAATATTCGCTGAATGGAGATCAGAAGCTAGTGAGGGAGTCCATTCTCCACTCAGAATAGCTTTAGTTCCATACTTGCCGGGTACTAACTCAACAGACATCATTCGTAGCCCAATATCTCTCTCGCCCACTTGGGAAGCAGGTGTGCTCGCCTATCGAACTGGACGAGTATCTCATCGATCCCCGCAGGACCATCACCCGGCCCCCAGATGTATTCGCGTTCTGCGCCACCCAGGGTCACAGGGAGTGGATCACCGCCCTCATCGATCAAGGGCTGCGGCTCGTTCTCCTGCTGCTGCATCTGGCTGTGTTCGAAGGAGAGAGCAGCACCTTCGGGATCACCCGATTGCTGCTGCCCTTCGGGCACTGAGTTGTTCAGCTGTTCACCGAGGCCGGGGTTGTTGGCCTCGCCCTCGGGATCTTCGGCGAGACCGACGGTAGCGAGAGGGTCGGTGACGATCTCCTGAATCCGCCGCGCACCGTCGTAGTAGAAGCGTTCGCTTCTGACAGCGCCGGTCGATGCTTCCGGAGTCGGGAAGGGACTCTGGACACGAATCAATCTGCACCCATGACGAGACACCCGGTGTCCTGACCGGTTGGCTCTGAATCGGTCTCGAACCGAGAGCGCGGCGGGCCAAGCCCCGCAATCGCCAAACCGACCGGATTCTGCGGGCTTTCTGGCCAACCCGCCGCGGAGGCCGAAACGGGCGGCCTGTAAACCAAACGACCCCGCCGTGAGGCGGGGTCGGAAGGAAGCTCCCGAGCGGAACGGACTACAAAGTTGAGCCCGATAAATACGCGGCTCCAGAGTACAGATCGATGATTCGCCTTATTGCACTCGATGAGGGTCCGTTCACCCTCCGAGATCTCTGCAAGTGATGTTGCCGTGCCGTCAGCGGACCTTGACCAGCCGTTTATCAGGACTCACTCTGAGAGCATCTCCCCTCTCATGCTCACTCCTCTACGTCAAAGTCATTCAACAATCCCGTACCAGTTACTGAACGCCATGATCAAATCACAACATCACGGCAACTGGAAAATTGCCCGCCACGCATCCATCCATGTGTAGTTGACCGTCGCAGTTCCGCCTTCGGCAACTGTGAATTTGGGGATACCCGAATTGGTCAGATCTTCTCCTGATTCAATTCGAGCAAGAAGACGACCAAACGAGCCACCTCGCGTAAATCTTGACGGCACCAGATAAAATGTTCCCGCGGGAACCGGTAGTACTGCATGGCCTATATACGGCGGGGACTGGGGGTTAGTCACTGGCACGGGATATGCCAAAATTGTCTGTGCATCTGTCGATATCAAGGTGACCGTTGAAGTTACATATCCTGGTTCCACCTCGGGTATCTCAAATCGCGTAGTCTGTGTTAAGTCAAGGAATGCTTCCCCTGGGGGACTAGGGATGACACCCGCGAGCGCCAAGAGTCGGAGCGTGCCGCCGCCGCGAGAGAGCAGGAGTTGAGCCAGCAACAGAGGGCGAAAGCTGAGGCAGAAGAGCGTGATCGAGCACGGCAGCAGGCTGAGGAGGAACGGCTTAGGCGAGTCCAGGAAATGCAGGGCTCGGGCTCCTCCTCCTCGACTTTCGCATCTCAGCCGACCAACCTCTTGAGTGAACCGTGCGTGATATGCGGACTCGTAGGTGCCGGTGCCCTGTTGTTCATCGTGGTGCTGTGGAATGGCGCATCCAACGCGTGCCCACAGTGCCACAAATGGTGGGCTAGGCAGGTGCAGGCGAGCCACGAAATTGGTCGAGCGCTGTCGAGTCGCACTCAGACGAGCGAGGCCAAGACTTACTCGACTTCGGGGCAGCACGTCAGCACGACACGGTACAAGCAGCGGGTGCCGACCGAGCGGATCACATACCTGAACGCGTGCCAATGCAAGCACTGCGGCCATAAATGGTCGGATACCAGCGCCGTCGAGCACGACCTGTAGAACCGGCTCTATTGGGGATGGGGGCCCCTCCGGAAGAGTCGCCGATCATCGAACCGCTCGCCGATCCAATCGGCATCGCGATCGCCGAAGGCGCGGGCGCAGTCGAGGCAAGTCTGGAACTGGGCATCGCAGGATGAGAAGTCCTTCGCCGTCTCCACCGACTGGCGGGTGTAGATGGCGAAGCCCGATGGGGATGCGGCGGGGGGCACGACTGGGAATCATCGGACTCTTCATCTCCCGGGGCCGGTTCCCGGTGCCCGGATCACGGGACGACACCTCGGTTTGGCTTGGGTCTGGGCCGAGAACCGTCCTCTGAGCGGAATCCGTGGCGAATCCTGAACACGATACGGCATTGTGCCGTATACTTCGGGAGAGGTACGCCATGAGCACTATCCGGTACAGCAAGATCACCATCCGTCAGCCCGAACCCCTCAAGTCCAAGGTGGAGAAGGCCGCCGCGCTCCGCGGCATGACGGTGACGAGCTTCATCAACGGGATTCTCGAGTTGGCCGCCGACAAGACGCTGAGCCGCATCCAGGCCCGCGAGCTTTCGGAGCGCGATAGCACCGCATTGCTCGCGATGCTCAGCAAGCCGGCCCGCCCGAACGCGGCGCTCCGTCGAGCGGCCAAGCGGCACCGGGAGATCACCGGTGGCTGACGCGCTCCGGTTCGAACCGTTCGACAAGGCCAGACACGACCGAGACAGCTTCGACTGCGGCGTCCCCGCGCTCAACGACTACCTCAAGACCAAGCTGGGACAGCACAGCAAGAAGAGCCTCACGCGCGGCTACGTGCTCGCCTCGCACGATGGGAAGATCGCCGGGTACTTCACGCTCGCCGCGAGTCGCATCACGGTGAGCGTGATCCCCGATGGTCATGGGTTCCCTGCCAAGATGCCGCTTCCGACCACGCTCATTGGTCGGCTCGCGGTGGACCTGAAGTTCCGTGGACAGGGACTTGGGGGTGCGCTGCTCGTCGAAGCGCTCAGGGTCGCGGTGAAGGTCTCTGAGACGATCGCGTCGGCCGCGATCGAGGTCGATGCGAAGGACGAGCAATCACGCGCGTTCTACGCGAAGTACGGGTTCGAGAGCCTGACCGACGACCGCCTCCACATGTACCTGCCGATGGCCACCGCCCGCGAACTGGTTCGGCAGCAAAACACCTACCGGCGAAGGCCGAACCGACTTAATCGTTGCATTCGACTCTACCAATTCAGGAGACATCGGCGATCCGTCTACTTTGGCGGGGGTTCCTGCGATCATCGAGAATCAGTCGTGGCGACCCGGCGCGATTCAACCATTCAACGTGTCAGGAATGAGCGATGGCACGTTTGTCAATACGTGGGACGGCGGTCAAGTCAAACAAGTACGACCGTCCGCATCAACTCCCGATGCGTCCTTGTTGATCAACGTTGTTGAGTCGAAGACGCTGTCTCGTGGCGTGCACAGGGCTTTCAGGGTCTTCATCGCGTGTTCCTCATGGCAGCGGTCGGTAGTCCATCGCGGCTTGCTGTGGTGAACCAGATTTCTGACATCGCACCAGTCATGATCCCACTCCCGTGACAGAACCGTGCTTGAGCCAGCTGTCCACAACATCCTTGTGAAACCGCCAGTGCTTCCCGACCTTTTGGCCGGGCACCTTGCCCTGCTGCACCAACTTGTAGAGGGATGACTTGGACACCTGGAGGTACTCCGCGAGGTCAGAAATGGTCATGACCTCGGGCGGAGGCGCAGCACGACCGGGCGCTCGGGGGGTTCGAGCCATGCGGCCAGTGTATCCGTTGTTAGCCGTTCGTGGAGGCCAGGAACCCGGTTTAGGCGTTCGCCGCCCACAACCCGCGATGCCGTGGACGATTGCCTTCAACCCACGTCCCCGCAAAGAGATGCGCGGCCTTGAGGAACACGGGTGCGTCCGGGTTGGACTGCGACTCTCCGACCGTTGGGTGGAAGTACGCGGGCGGGTAGAGCGCGACGTCGTCGTACTGCGTAACGACCCGGGCGATCAACCCCGGTCCTGCCTGATCGCCGACGTACCGGCGCTCGAAGAACGACTCCTCGACCATCGCCACCGCGTGCCACATCGCCGGGTGGTTGGGCGGGAAGCCCATCGCGGCGTTTGTCACGATGTCGAGCTGCTCGCACGCGGCCCAGGCGACCACCTCGGGCGGGCACATCTCGTCGAGCGGGCGGATCGGCTTCACGTCGGTGTCGAGATAGACCCCGCCGAACCGGGCCAGTACCTCCAGCCGCAGGATGTCCGACCGCATCACGCAGCCGGGCGTGCCGCCGACGTTGCCGCAGGCGTCCCAAGCGTTGCGGTTGAGGATCGGCGGCAGGTTGTCGTCCGTCCACAGCCGCATCTCCCAGTGCGGGTTCATCTCGGCGAAGCGCCGCCGCCAGCGCCGTTGGTGCAGGGGCATCTCGCCCTTGCCCAGCCAGATCTGGTGCAGCACCTGCGGAATTGAGCTGGTGCGTGCGGCCGTGCTCACGCCACCACCTCCGCGGGCTTGGCCTGCACGAAGGCGAACGCCCCGCCGTGGGCCTTGGCGGTGTCCTCGGCTTGTTCGAACAGCGCCCAGTGGAACGGCACAACGTCGCGGAAGTGCCCGTGGTCGCGGACCACGCGAGTCAGGAAGCCCGGCCCGCTCTGGTCCCACACGCCGCGATAGACCAGCACCGAGTGCGGCAGGTCGCGGATGGCGTGCCAGAGCATCGGGTGGTTCCGCGTCGCGCCAAGGACCGTCGGCGAGAGCATGTGCGGCCGGCTCGCGCCGTGGCTGGCGATGGTCGAGCAGAACGCGCCGACCCCGGCGACGAGTTCATCGAGCGCGCGCAGCGGTAGGCGATCGGGATCGACGAAGACGCCGCCCTCGCGGGCCAGCACCTCGTAGCGGAGCAGGTTCAGCCGTGCCGCCGAAGCTGCGGGCTCGCTGAGCCCGAAGGTCTGCTGCCACTGGTCGTAGTTGAGGATCGGCGGCTTGGTGTCCAGCGTGAGCGTCACCACGTCCCACTCGGGGTGCATGGTCTGCCACGCGTGCCGCCAGGCCGTGAGCCGCTGCTTGTCGGGAGTCTCGCTGAGGTCCGCCGTGTAGATGACCTTCGGAATCACGCCTTTGCCTCCTGTTCGATGCCGCTGCTGAGACTGCCCACGCCACTCTGCTGCCACTTCGCCGGAGGCACGCCCTCCATGCCACCCTCGATGAAGGACGACGCGCCTTCGCCCAGCGCCACCGACTGCTGGGCGCTGCCGGAGCCCGATCCGGAGCCGGGCGGGCCGGAGCCGCTGTCGCTGCCGCTCGATGAGCCCGACGAGCTGCCGGAGCTCGACCCAGAACTGGACCCCGAGCTCGACATGGACGAGCCGCTGGACTTTCCGCTGCCGGAGCCGCTCCCGCTCGACGACCCGGACCCGGAGCCTGAACTCGACCCCGAACCCGACGACGATCCGGACCCGCTCTGCTGGGTGGCGGGCATGTCGTTGTGAATCCACACGCCGCCCGCCAGGAACACGTTGAGGCCGGGCACATGCACGGCCACTGTCGTCACGCGCTCGCCCGACCGCTGGACCGTCTCGACGAGCTCCTCGCTCAGGTCCTGACGCACGAGCGCATCGCCAACCTGCACGAACTCCGCCGACGCGAAGCCGATCTCCTCGTTGCGTTTGAGCAGGACCGGGTGCTCGGGCGTGAGGCGCAGGCGTCCGTTGATGGTGACGAATCCCTCGTGCGATCCGATCTTCACGCTGCCGACCGTGCCGGTAACGGGCGTGAGCGCGGCTTCCGCCCATGGACGGAGCCACTGGTACTGGGCACGCCACGGCACATCGCGGTCCAGGCCCGCCACATCGAGCGCCGCGACGCGGTCGCCCGGCCGAAGCGCCTCGACCGGCTTGATCGATCCGTCCGCCAGCACCACGGGCGTGCCCGCGAGCACGCAGTTGGAACCGGGGCCGGAGCCACCGGGACCGCTGCCGCCCGGGCCAGAACCACCAGGCCCCGAGGCGACGCAGTTCGCGCACAAGGTCGTTACGGCCGCACGCTCGACGAACGCCTCGGCCGAGCCGCGGCTCGGGTTGAAGCTGCTCCAGCGAACCACGACCTCCAGGAGCAGATCCTGCTCGAGGTCCTTGCGGTGGTTCACGGCCGGGCACGGGATGACCCGGGCGAGCTGCCTGGCCTTGATGCGGACGAGGGACTGGGCGAAGGTGAGGGTGGCTGGATCGATCGATCGGATGGGCATGGGGCCGGACCTTCCTGGCGTGGCCAGAAAGCCCCGGGGGGCGACAGGTCCGGAGTAATGCCCCCCGGGGCGTGGATGGACGACGGGTGCGGGCCTGTCGTCCCCGACTGGCGAAGTTTCACGGGAGGCTCGAGGCGGGGAGTCGCTGGCGCGTCTCGACCTCAGCGGAACACTGCAAATGCTGGGGCCGCGAGTTGTCCGGAAAGTTGCTGACGTGGCGGGGCGATTCGCGTGAAACTTCACGCTATCACCCCACCTACGGCCCAATAGACGATGGTGTCACCAGATGGGTGACCAGAACCGGCGGCGGTACTCAGGCACCGAGGTGCTTTGCCGTCGCGCCCGTCAATCGACTGGGTACCGCGCACTCAGTCTTCGAGTACTGAACCATGTAGCAGTCGCCCGAGGCCCACAACGCGACTCCGTGCAAATAGCCCGGCCACTCTGCCTCGGCAAGGGCACGCCCCCAGATCCGTGCAACAAGGGTGGACAAGATCAAGTCATGCGTCACGAGAACGTGGACTGCCGGTGGTCTGCCGGCCAGCAAGGAGGTGGCCAGCGCGATCATCTGCCCCGAAGCCGCATCCGGATCGGCGAACCCCGGGAGTTGCTCCCCCCCGCCCAACCGCTTGGCGGCCGGATGGAATCCGAGTTCAACCAGCGCCGCCATCGCACGATCGCCGTCCAACACGAACGCTCCCGGATCGCCCAGAACCCGATCTTCATGGACATCGGTTGGCCTGCCCGCGCCGACGAGCACGGCTCTCGCCGTATCGACGCATCGAGGTACGGGGCTGCTTCGTACCGACCCGAGTCGCGTCCCCAACTTCACGCCCAAGGACTGGGCATCGCGTCTCCCGTCATGGGTCAATGGGGCATCGTGACGCGGGAACTCGTGCGAAGGAACGGACTCTCGCTCCCCATGTCGAAGGAACACGACGATGCTTTGCCCTTCGCGCCAGGGGGCCACGGACGCCAAGTCGCCAGCGATGTTCATGTCGCCTCCACCACGAGCATGCTCACGATCGAGTTCGTTGGTTGAACCCGTACTAGACTGAAGCCAGCGTCACGCAGGAGCTTGGAATACTCGTCACCCGTGCGCTCCCGGCCACCGGTGACCACCATGAGGTGCAGGTCGCAGAGACGGCCAAATGGCGAGGAGTCCAAGAGCAACAGTTCCAGTATTACTCCGATGCTGCCGCGCTCAACCGACTCCCGCGCGTTACGAAGAATCTCTGCAGCATCCTGATCGTTCCAGTCGTGTAGCACTCGTGACATCACAAAGGCGTCGGCTCGAAGTGGCCAGCGCTGGAAGATGCTTCCGCCAACAAACCGGACGCGCCCCTCGGGCCGACGCTGCTGAGCAAAGGCGCACACTTCTCCACGCTCCAGCACACTGACTTCCGCTGCAGGAAACCGCGCAGCGATCATTCGAGCCAGTACACCGGTCCCGCCAGCGACGTCGACGATGCTCCCCGCTGCCTCGAAGGGCAAGTGGGCGACGATGTCTCCGTAGTCGTGCTGCGCGTAGGCGCTCAGCATTCGTTGAACACGAGCCAGGCGTACGGGGTCTTGGCCGGCATTCTCAAAGACATCCGGCGGACGCCAATCCCGGCTCCTGATCGCCTCGACGAGGTGCGCCCACTGCTCACGAAGCGCTCCCCCAATCTCTATCGCAGCATCAGCCAGCTGAAGAGAACCTCTCGGATCAAGCAGGCGTCCCTTATCGGTCACGATCCAGCCTTGGTCGCCCTGCCGATCAACGAGCCCCAATTCCCACAGGCCACCGAGAAGTCTGGACACCGAGAGCGGTGGAGCGCCGATCGTGTAAGCGAGCGTCGCGGCTGAAGCGGGGAGGTGTTCAAAGATGCCAAGAATCGCCGCAGCCGCGATCGTGTCCGTCCGCCAATGCCCGACCAGATCCGCAGACACTTGGTGGAACGAGTCGTGCGGCACCCGCCCGACAGTCGCTAGAGACTGGCCTGCCTGGTCCACGACGTGAAACTCGCCGTCGTGCGTGAGGACGCGGGCCTGGCCGTTGTAGAACGGCTCAACTTCGGCGTAGCGATGATCCGTGATCGGACGCCCAGCGAGGTCAATGTGGAACCAACCCGCCTGATCCCTCGCTCGGGCGAACCCCTTGTGAAACACATCCAGGTCAATGAACCACTTGTCATGAAGGTGCTGGCCCTCCGGCCCGATGTGCGTGCAGAGTCCTCGAGCGGGGCACCGTACCACTGCGGCTCCATCCCTGAAATCCCCCGCGTAAAGGTACCGCTGGGCATAGGCCGGACTTCCAAACTCGGTGAGGTGCAAATAGCCTCGGTCGAAAGAGCGAACTGTGCAGCGTCCCCCTTGAAAGTTGCCGCACCAAGCGAACCTATCCGGCGTGAGCGGGCGTCCATCGACATCGATATGGAACCAGCCCGCCCGGTCTTGAACCGCGGCACGACCCTCGTAGAAGCCCCACGCTTGCACGAATCGATCCGAGTACGCTGCGCGACCGTTACTCAGGATGTGAAAAGCCCCAGACGCGTCGGCGACCGGGGCCAGCCCCGGCTCGTGGAACTTCTGCACTCGGATGAAGCGATGCGAGTACATCGCCTGACCATCGACCACGTGATGGGTGCCGTCGGGTGCGACCGTGGAGCGATGCCACGTCATGGCAGCTCCGTAGGTCGACGCATGTTGCAGCCCTTGCAAAGGCTGTGCTCACGATAGTGATCGCGGAGCTTGCGGTACTCGGGCCCGGACCAGATATCCATAAGGGAGCGGTCGGTCAGATGGCCAAAATCGCCAAGGGTCCGCCGCTGCGCATCGGGCGCACAGCACGGATTGAACCGCCCCTCTGCGCTGACCCAGGCCTCTTCGCCAAGAAACGGGCATTCGCCGCCGGGTGCAATGTCCTCACGTCGGTCGGGGTCGAGCCGATGGATGTTCTCCAGCAGAACCCGACGACCGCTGGGAAGGAGGTGCTCAACGGTTGCCTGTTCAGTCAGCTCAACGATCTTGTTCCATCGCTCAACCGACTCGCGGGAACGCCTCATCGACATCCCCGTGATCTGCGTGAAGTGGGCCCAGAGGTGGTGCCCCTTGACGCGGTCTACTCCCAGGGTGGCAGCAATCCGCACGAGCTCGGGAAGCTCGTGCACGTTGTTCTCGAGGAAGGTTGTCTGGAAGGTGACGCGACAGAACGTGCCCGCCGCCACATGCGCATCGCGTACGGCCACGAACTCCTTGACGTTGGCGAGGACCTGCTCGAACTTGGTGCCAAGCATCACGGCTTCCTGCGTGGCCGCGGTAGCGCCGTTGATGGAGATCTTGACGTCGGACCCCACGGGGACGATGCGCTCTGCCCATCCCCGCGCGCCCCGTTTCGGGAACGTGCCGTTGGTCGTGAGGTTCATCTTCACGCCGAACTGGTGGCACAGGTCGATGAACTCGTCGAAGTGCTCGTAGAGCAACGGCTCGCCCATCGTGCTTGGGATGACCTCGCGTAGCCTGGTGCCTCGACAGCTTTCAAGCACACTCCGTACGAGCGCGATGTCCATGCGGCGCTTGGGCTTGCCGGCAGCCCTCCGCTGCACTTGCAGCGTGCTGTGTGGCGAGTGCTCCTCGCACATGACGCAGCGCAGGTTACAGTCATCCGGATTGGTATCGAAAGTGATGCGCCAGGGCCCAGGCTTAGGCTCCTCCATCGATGCTGGACGATGTCGGAGCAACTCGCGATAGATGCCTTCAACCGCGAGAACATGCTCCTGAACCGAAGGCACGTCACCCGATTCCGCGTAGAGGTATCCGCGGCTTCCAAGGCGTGCGCCAAGGCTCGGGTTGTCCACCAAACGCTGCATCTGCTCAGCAAGCGATCGACGGTCTCGGTGCCTGAAGAGCAATCCATTGTGCTCATGGCGCACATACTCAGCCATCCCGCCAACGTCAGCGGTGATCACCGGAATGCGAGCCTGCTGCGCCTCGTGGATGACCAAGGGAGAGTTCTCCTCCCAGATCGACGGGACCACGATGGCGTCCACGCGGTTGAACACATCAGCGATGATGCGTTCATTCTGATACTCGCCCATCCACTCCACCCGCTCGCCGGCGTGATTGGGCAAGCTGGCGGCGATTCGGCGCAACGACCCGGTGTATGGATCACGCGGCCGTCCCCATATCCGAAGAAGCGGCTCGCCTTGAAGCTGGGCAAACGCATCGATCAGATGGTGAATCCCCTTTGCAGGAATGTGCGTGCCGATATACCCAAGAACAAATCTGTCTTCGTTCACGCGGGTCCTGCCGGACAGGCGAGCGAGGTCGAACCCGTAGTCAAGGAAGGTCAGCTTGCTTTCCGGGAGGCCAAAGTCGTCGCGGAAGCGAGCCAGAAGGTGACGGGATGGCGCGATGAACCGATCGATGTACGCGGCCATCTCCCGAACGTTGGCCATGCGCTGTTCAACCCACGCCGTCCATCGATCGGAATCCGCCTGATGGTGCTCCGCAGCGCCGGAGAAGTACAGGGAGTAGCAACGCTCTGCGCACTTGCGGTGATCCTGCCCATCGCACAACGGGAACGGCTCTTGCCCGCTCTCCGCAGAACGCTGGATGAACTGACCCCGTGGGCACATCAGCCAAAAGTCGTGCAGCGTGTAGACCAAGGGCAATCCGCGGTCTCGAATTGTCCTGATCAGCGTGGTTGACAGGTGCGACACGTGGTTCACGTGCACAACGTCAGGTGGAAACTCATCGAGAAGCCGCCGTAGTTCGGTGTCGATGCCGTCGTATCGATACCGGTCTCGCGACACAGCATTGTTCACCACTCGCAACTGGATGCGTCGATCAGCCGGGTCTGTCTCGTCTACCGTTGCAAACTGTGTCAGGAACGGGTCTTCCTGGCGAGTGAAGACACGCACTTCATTCCGATCAGCCAGACCACGAGCTAGTGACTGGGTGTAGACCTCAGACCCAGCGTTGTACCTGGGGGGATAGCCGTGAATGACGAGTAGGACCCGCATGCACGATTGTACTTCTGAGTCGATAGCGAGTTCCTCCACATCGCCAAAACGGGACTACGGGGAGACGCTGTGAGCGGCTAGGCATCTGGTTCGAGGCGGAACCTCGCCCGCCACCCGCCGTCGAGAAGCTCGAACGGGTCCTCGTCGATGCCGAAGAACGCTCGAAGTTGATCGGCGAGCGTCTGCTTGCGCTTACGATTGCTCGCTGAAGCTTTGCGGCTGGACCAGGTCAGGTGGCCTCGCTCCTCCGCGAAGGCCCGGAGGAGTTCCCACGCCACCGTCGGCGTGTTGTTCTTGGTGTTCACCATGCCAAGGTCGGCGAACCCATGGCGACCGCTGCGTTCACGAACCTGCACCGACACCGTGTGTCCGTCGAGGAACCGGATGCGGACCTCGGACCATTTCGTTCCAGGGGGCGTCGGGAATCGAGCGGTGCTGGCGGCGGCCTGAAGCTTGACGTGCGAGTTCACGAACCGTCGTAGCACGCCTTCGATAGGCTGCTTGGGTTGCCCTTATACGTTCGCCACAGCGTCGACCCCGGCAGCGGCACGTCGCTGGCCCGCGATACGCGGAGCGAGGCGATGGCATGCTTGGGGGACGGCGCGTCACTGATCGTGGTGGGTCGCGGAGCCCCGACCGGGGCCTGAAGCCGCAGATCTGCGTCGTCGGCCAACTCCGCCGCCCGCTGGCGGGCACGCTCCGAGAGGTCGCCGTCCGCGTCGGCCTGGAGCCGCCACGCGATCCGCTTGATCAGGTACGGGCGGTTGTTGCAGCGCGTGGGCTCGCCGAAGAGCTCGGCGTAGCGGGCCTTGAGCTGCGGCGTCTTGAGCGTGCCGAGCCGCTTGAGTTCCGCGTGAATGTTCAGCGCCATGAAAGTCCTCCTGCCCGCTCGCCCTCGACGTGGCCCGCGGCCGTGTCGGAATCGAGCGGGAGCGGACGATCAGGGCGATCATCTTCCGCAGGGTCAAGTCGAGAACTCTCGGGTTTTCGATGCTCCGCCGGCGCGATGCTGGCGGCCCGAGTGGCGCGGACGCCAGCCCGAATCCGCTCCCGGTGCCAGCGGTGCACAGCGGCGGCAAGCGTGGCGATGACGATCTCACGCCGCTGGGCGGCGGAGTCCAGAGGGTCTTGCTGAGACACGAACGGCTCCTTCGCGGGTCAACAGCAACCCGCCAAAGAGCAACTAACCCGTCGGACGCCGGAATCCCGAGTGGTGACGTAGAATCCTTTGTTCGCTGGCGCACGGGCTCTGATGGCCCATTCCAGAGAGACTCACGTGAGCTCTCACCACGGCGGACCGGCAGCAAGTGCTGCCGCAGACAGGTGAATGCCATTCCGCCGAAAGGCCAGAAAGGCACGCATGGCCCGTCGCCCACTCGCAGAACCTCGTGACGACCGTCCCCTCTCCGAACTCGCGATGTCCACACTGGTGGACTCCGGGTGCCCAACAACTGACGCTGCGTGGCTCTCCGCAGCGCTGATGGACCCCCGCGTCCTTCCGCCAGAGCATGCCACGACGCGCGACGGCGACCTTTCATTCGCTGCGCGATGCCGGCTTGAGCATTTCGGGCGTCAGTTCAAGACCTCGCCCGACCGTGATGTCGCGGTGCTGCTCGGCTTCGACAGACTGGGCGTGGCCGATCGGGATCTGGTCCGCTTACCAAACCAGGGTCCGTGGGTTTTCTTCGAGCCTGAAGCAAACGCGTTCCTCTCACTCTGTCGCAACAACGGGATCGACTTCACGCGAGCGCTTCTCGCGTCGGGTCACCAGTCCCGCTACCTGCCAAAGCTCGTGGCGGAGTTGCTTCCCAGTGGCGGCATCGAGATCGCGCGGGCCATCAACTGGCCCAAGGTTCTGGATCTGAGCAAACAGCCTGGATGGTGGCCGACTTCGCACGGTTCGGCGCAGGCCGCGGACGAGGATCGCGATCCGAGCACCTTGGTGTTCTGGTTGGCAATGGCTGGCCCAACGGCGCTCGACGCTGTCATTCCTCGTGTTGAGCAAGCGCAACGCGAGGGGGCAGAGAGCCTCGTGTCCGCGGTGCGAGCGATTGGCTGGTCGATCGGTGCGTGGACCATGCGCCCACGCGAGGGTGGATCGATTCATCCAACGTGGTATCAGGACTTGGGTCCCGAATTCGCCCTGAGGGCGCGGCGGATCTTCGACATTCTGGACGACGTTGTCGGTCCTACTCCCATCGAGCATGGCATCCCCCTGAGGGAGGCGTGGCTTCGATATGCCTGGATGAGTTTCGATCGGCAGGCCGACTCGATGCCTCAGGATCTGCGCGCCCGGCTCTACTCAGCGGCGGCGGATGAGATCGGTCGGCTCCGTCCGCTGTTTCGCAGGGCCGCAGATCCCGCCGCAGCCGCAGAGTTTCGGGGCATCTCGGACTTCTACAGCTCCTGCGTGCATCTGGTGCTCGATCTCGGGACACTTTGGCAAGGCCTCAAGCCCCTGCTTCTCGCGTTCTGCGCACTTCGAGCGCAGGCAGTGGCCACGGACCTGCGATTCTGGCACGACGCGGAGCGAGACGGGGAAGAGCCGCCGGCTTGGCTCGCCTGGTCGATCATCCCCACCAACATCGTCGCCGGCGTTCACAACTACGCGGGCCGTGAGCAGGACAAGGGCGATCGGGACCTTGAGGCCGCCAGGAACGAATTCGCGGCATGGTGCCTCGAGCGACTGAAGACTCGGAAGCGCCGCCCAAAGGCAGGCGAACCACGTCCCGCCCCCGAGGGCTATGCCCCGGAACTGGTCGAACCAGACGCCAATTGGCGTGAGTGCCTTATCAGGGCTGCTCGGGAACTCCGTGTGAATCCCGGGGGAACAGGCCACCAGATCCTCCACCACGTCTGCCAGGATGATCCGGATGACCAAGTGAGAGAGGCTGCCCGCATTGCTTATGCAGAGATGCGAGCCGGTTGGGGATCTGTAAAGCGGATTTCACCCCGCACCCTGCTCCTCCGGGCGTTCGCGTGGGTCCGGCAGGGGCACCTCCTCAGCCTTGGCATCGACCCCGACCCCGTTGGCGTACAACGCACTCGCGACGAAGAACGCCGTCGGACCACGGAACCAGATCCGGAGATAGGTGTATAATGGTGTGACCCGCTGAACGAGCGCACTCTGCGCTTCATGCCGATCGTCGGCGACGCGGTTCCAAGGGTGGTCGTCCGTTGTGGATGACCCAATGCAATCCCCTCGGGAACCTGATCATGAAACAACCAGTCTCACCGTCCCATTGCGCCATCGACACCTCGATGCCTGGCGACCCTGTCGCCATCGTCCGTCCCCATCTGCGCGGCTCTACCCTTCTCGTTGTCGGCGGCGACGAACGTGCAGGCCAACTCGTCCGCCTTCGAGACGAGCTCGGCCTGCGCGACGCGGTGTGGGCATCCACCCGTGACTCTGACCCCACGCCGCGCCGGTTCCGAAGCCTGATTCGCAATCCCCGCCTGACTCTCGTCGTGCTCTTGGAAGGATTGATCCGCCACCAGCACGCCCGTGATGTCGCCTCGCTCTGCGAGCAGTCAGAGAAGCCACTCATCCGAATCTGGCGCAGCCCGAACCCTGTCGCCGTGTCGCACGCGATCCTGAGCCAGGCATCGCGCCGGCTCGTCCTTCCCATCATGAACTGAATCCGCCCCCCGCCGCGCAGTACGGACGCCTGATGCGTCCATCGCCCGTCAGGGCACCGCGGCTCCTGGTTGGCCACCACGTCGGTGGCCCTTGCCTCTAGGCCCCAAGGAGCAACACATGAACCCAGTCTCACAGTCTCTCCCTCCCTCGGTCAATTTTCATCTCTGGAAGCCCTGCAACTTTCACTGCACATTCTGCTTCGCCGTGTTTGACGACGACCCCTTGCTGAAACAGGTGCGCGGCGGCCTCGATGTCGGCCAATGCCGTGCTGTGCTGGACGCGCTGAAGATGGCCGGCGCCCAGAAGGTCAACTTTGTCGGCGGCGAACCGACGATCTGCCCGCACCTTCCTGAGGTTCTGCGGCACACGCGGGAGATCGGCTGCATCACCAGCATCGTGACGAACGGATCGCGGCTGGCGCGAGTCCTTTCTGCAGCGCCGCAATGCGTCGACTGGGTCGGCCTTTCCGTCGACTCAGCCGACGAGCACACACAGGCTGCACTGGGCAGGGGGCGAGGCAACCACGTCCAGCGATCACTCGACTTGTTCGATCTTCTGCACCGAAGCGGGATTCGCACGAAGCTGAATACGGTCGTCACCGCCCTGAACTGGAAGGAGGACATGTCGGCGTTTGTGCTTCGAGCGCGCCCCGAGCGATGGAAGATGTTCCAGGTCCTTCCCATCGCGGGCCAAAACGACGGCAAGGTCGAACCTTTGCTCATCACCGCCGAGATGTTCCAGGCCTTCGTCGCGCGGCACGACTGCCTCGCCGAACACGGCATTACGGTGGCCGCGGAAACGAACGAGGACATGACCGAGTCCTACGCGATGATTGATCCTCTCGGCCGCTTCTTCAGCAACGCTGGCGGTCGTCTCCGCTACTCACAGCCCATCCTCGACGTTGGTGTCGTCGATGCGTTCCGCCAGATCTCGTTCGACGCTCTGCGATTCGAGTCCCGAGGTGGTCTGTACGAGTGGGGCAACGCGTCGGTCCCGCTCACCATTTCTTCTCGTTCCTGAACCCACACTCGGCCCGCGCACGGTGGCCCGTGTTGGACTGGCGGGCGCGGCCCCATTAAGGAGTTCGTGCATGTCGCAGTCTCAGAATCAGTCGAGCAGTTGTACGCCCATGAATGCGGAGGCAGCAGCCCGCATCCAGAGTGCGGGCGCGAAGGCCAATGGAGGCCAAACCTCCAAAGGCAGCTTCGCCGCACGTGCGCAGAGCGCTGCGGCGCACAACAGCGGCAAGGGAGGTGGTGGCTCGAAGAAGTAACCCCTGTGCCCCAGCGCCACCGCGCTGGGGCGCGGTTTGCAACCTAGCCGTCATGAATGCGCAGATCTTGACATCAGCCGCTGGCATGACTCGGCGGCGCCCACCACTGTCAGCCGGGACTTTGCACGGGAGATTCCCACGTACAGGATTTCCCGCTCATCCCGGCTCGGCAACGAGTCTGCGCCCCACAGGAACACCACGTCCGCCTCCAGTCCCTTGAAGCGGCGCACCGTTTCTAGTCGCACTCCCTTGTCCGCCGCAGCGCCTTCAACAACCCATCTCGATCCACGCGGCAGGGGCATTCGCTCGACAGCCTGGTAGTACGTCTCCTTGGGCTCTCCACAAACCACGACTGCGATCTGACTGGCATCGACCGACTCTCGATCAATCAGCGCCACAATAGCGGCATGAATCGCCGAAGCCTGGGCCTTCACAGAAGGCGCTGTCAGCGATGCTATCGGCGAACCTTCATTGCCCGTCGGGGCGTCGGTCGGTTCACCCTGAAAGAACCGATAGGCTGACTCGTGAATGTGACGCGTGTTTCTGCAGTTGAAGGTCAGCACGAACGGCGGGTCGGAAATCGGCAGCGACCGCGCCCTGGTATACAGAGCCTGATTCTGGTCGTAGAACACATAGAGACAGCTCTGATCGGGGTCCCGCATCAACCACTCGATGGGTAGCCAGTACTCCTCCTTGAAATCCTGGCCTTCATCGATCACGATGGCATCGAAGCGCAAGGGCGTGGCCTCGCATGACAGGGCAAGCGCATGCGGAAGCACGAGATCGAACTCATCCTGCGGTCGCGAGGGTGGGTATGCTGCCCGGGCATCTCGCAGGAGATCTCTGCCGGTCAGCCTACGGGCCTCGGCAACTCGCCATGAGCAAAGCTGGTGGTAGTTCATGGCGTACAACCGAGCCACCCCTTGGCATGCGGTCTTTAGGTAGTCAGCGAGGAGGTGGTTGTAGCACAGGAGCAGCGTTTCACCGGTCGTCTCCGCCAACTGGCGTGCCTTCTCCAAGGCGAGCAATGTCTTTCCCGTGCCCGCTCCGCCGCAGATAGCCGCCCGCTTGCGAGCACCAATGCCGCGAAGGATGCGGCTTTGCTGCTGGGTGAGTTGGATGCGAATCGCCTCTTCCGCGTGCAGCTGCGTCGAAATAAGCGGACGGACATCAATCCGCCCGTGCAGAACTTGCTCCGCCGCCTTCAGTCCGTCCGCTCGTAGGCCGTCCCATCCGACATCCCTACCGGCCCAGAACCGCAGCACGCCCTCAGCCCATGCTTGCAGTCGCTGCAGGTGCGCACGTCCACCGACGATCGCAGTTGGGCTTTCAGGGGTCGTCGCAGCCTCGGTATGGTCCAGATCGGCAAAGAACACTGCGTGTCCCGCGAGCAGGCGACCTGGGTGAGCACGACGCCATCGTTGATCGTTGAGCAAGATCTGGATCAACTGGTGCTTCTCTGCAGTCGCCTGCCGAAATGGGTCCTTGATGGCGTGGCGTTCGCCGCCGCGATCGACGGATTCCCATCGACCTGCGATCGGGTCATATGCGACGCCGCCACCTTTTACCTCGACGACCAACATGCCGAGGGTTGGGACCAAGAGCACGAAATCAGCCTCGCCATCGTACTTTCTGCCGGATGGCGTCGTCCCGACCCAGGGCGTTGAGAACAGAACAGTCCATTCGGGAGGCAACTGCGCCCGACAGGCCTCATAGAAACGACGCTCCGCGCTCGATTTGACGAGCGACAGTTCCCCGGGCGCGAGATCGGGCAGAAGGCGCGGCATTTCAGCTCGTTCCTTCGTCGAGCAACACTGTGATGCGAGTAGGTTGCCAGGGAACCCTGATCACTTCGTCTCCCTTGTCGAGCCCAACGTCTACCCCCTGGTTCTGACCAGCTCCGAAAACCCGCTTGACCGAGCCGGTGCGTCCATCAGGCAGGCGGACCTTCATGCCGATGACCGCCTCCGGCCACGGTGTCAGATTCGCGGACTCGGAAATGTCCTGCCATCCATCATCGAAGCCGAACCGCCAAACCCGACGTGCAAAGTCCTGGATGCGATGGATACGAGGCGCGTCGCTCAGTGCAAACTCGACCACGTACAGCCACGCCCGTTGACCCTGCGTCTCTGCGAAGTGAAACTGGGCCGGTGTAACCGCTACGCCTCGACGTCCCCACTCTCCCTTCACACCTTTGACCTCGATGTACCGTTCGACGTCTCCGTTCGGCCCTCGGGAGGAGATGTCGTACCCCTCGTTCTGTGGATTGTCTGCATTCTCGTCGGTCGGATCGCGTTTCTGCTGACGTTCCCATGCGAGAACGTGCCGAATCGCCGCCGCTCCGATCTGGGCACGTTCTTCTTTTGCCGTGTGATCGCCATCGTCTTCATCCGGTTCGCGATCCTTCGAGACGTAGCTCCGCATCCGCTCATTTGTGGATCCGGCACTGGGTCTCGGATTGCGAGAACGACCCGGGGCATCGGGGTTCGTTGGAGGCTTCCCCGCTCCGCCGTCTCGCCGGGCACGCGAATCGTCGTCGCCAGCGCGATGCGCACCCGGAGTACCACGTCCACCTTTGGAGTCCCCCGCACGGGTATCGCGGCGAGTTCCCGCGCCCGCCCCGTGTGACGAAGTGTCGTCCGCGGGATACTCGTTCTCGTAGTCGTCGCCATGATCCTCCTCGGGCTGGTGCGGTCCCGGATGGATCTGCTTCTGCCCAGCTGACGCAGCCCGGCCATTCTCCGTCTCCGTACCGCCTGCTCCTGGCGCATTGTCAGGTGGCACACTCTGACCGGACGTAGTGTTTGTGGTACCACTGGCGGCGGGCTTGTTTGCCGCGGGGGGTTCGCTGGATTCCGCCACGGTTGATGATGTGGCGTCATCGCCCTGAGTGCCATCGAACGACTCTCCCTGCTCCTGGCTTTCATCGGTGCCCGGTCCAGCCTGCACATCGGGCACATCCGACGCTACCGGTGCAATGTCTTCGTCGGTCGTGGCTGCCCCAGCCTGCGCGACATCGTCGTCGGGCGGCGTTTGAGACTCATCGTCATCCCCGCCAAACAACGCTTTTGCAACGTCCGGCGGCAGCTGGGCCACGCGTAGAGTTTCAAGGAAGCGCTCCGCGTCGGAAAGGGAACGCTTCTCCAACAGCGTGCCGATTGGGAGGCTCTCGGTGTCCGCGAGACCCAACAGTCTACCGAGCTCGATCCCCACAGACTGCCAGATGTTCTCGGCCGATGCGTCCACAAAGAGGCTGTGCCGTCCTTCGTCCTCGATCAACCTCGCCTCGAAAGGATGCCGGGCGTGCTCCTTGTTCAGCGAGACTTCGAGTTCCAGCGGCGTACACCGATGCGCGTCCATTGTTGAAAGGGACCCAAACGCTCCAGATGCGACAGCGGAGTCAAGAACCCGTGGGTGCTTGTGGTGCAAGAACCGGGCAACCGCGTGCATTCGTTCAGTCAGCCGCTCCTTGAACTCCACCCACGCGCTCGAGGACACGTCGGCGGGCACGCTTGTCTTGATCGCGTCGCTAAGTGTTTGTATTCCGAGCAAGCGCAGGAGGTCCGCGTGGGATGTGAGTTCCTCTGGTGGCAGGTCAATGAACGCCACGCTGTCTGCTTGCTCAAAGAGAGTCTCGATACTTAGATCATCGGCCGCAAACACGTCATCGTCGTTACGCCACCAGGCATTGTCCTTCGTCCAGATCAGTAGCTCGCCGCGAAGCCGCTGCAACCACACCGCCGCGTCCGCAGTGTTCTCGTCGATCTCAGTAGCGGGATAGCGAAGCCGGCCGTAGATCGCCCTAGCCACGCGCGTCGTTTGTTCGGGGAGTAGCTCGGCCTCGGCGAGGGCGACGAGTGCATCGACAAAACTTTCGGGACTTGGCACATCGGCCACGCCGAGCTTCTCACAGAAGAACCCTTGCAGATCTCGCCACCACAGCGAGAGTCCGGCCACGGGACTGAACTGCCGCAGCTCTCGCGGCAACGTCCAACAGCAGTCCTCCGTCGTCGCCCATGTTCCGCCCTCAGTGCCGTCGGCAAGGATGAGTTGCTTGGTCTTGAACGCCGCCGCCACTTCCACTGCGTTCTGCTCAAAGCGAAGGTCTAGAAACTTGTAGAGCGGACCGACGATCGAACGCGCGATCGTGACGTCAGGGACGGTTTGTCGCACTTCATCGAGGCGTGCCAAGGCATGGCCGATTGTCGGGACCCGTGTGATGCCCAAGGCATCCGCAAAGCTATCCGAAAGCGTCACCGAGAGGTACGGCACCGTGTCGCCAAAGACTGCGCGAGTCTCTTCCGAAGACAAGTAGCCATCGCTGAGTGCGCGCGTGCCGACTGTTGTAGGCACTTCCATCGTTTGCAGCGCCAGCAGGAGTTTGCTGGGCCCCGCCGGAGCACCCTTGGGCCTTGCCTTCCATGTGACGTATCTCGAGTCCCAGTTCTTGTCGACGATTGCGAGGAACCGCTGCTTCGCGACAGTCTCCGCCGAATGAATCAGTGCTGTGGCTTCGGGAGACCATTCATAGTCTGTCTTGTCGCTGCTCCAGCAGATGCGAGGAAGTGTCTGGGCGCCCAGGGCGAGAAACAGTTCTCCCCACGCTTTCGTCGAAGCGTCAGGTCCTTCCGGGTGTCCTCGCGACAGGTATTCACGAGAAATCAGGAGATTGGAGATGGAGTCACCGAATAGGCCTTCGAGATCGTTAGGCTCCCGATACGCTCTTCCGAGGTAGAGCACTGGTGCTGATGCGTACCGTGCGTCTGCCTCGGCAGCGGACGTGAGCACGGTCAGCTTGGCAGCCAACTCGCGTTTTGCAGCCTCTCTCTTGTCGGGTGGTTTTGCGTTGAGATATGCGTGCCAATGGTCGCGGATGTAATGCGCGTGTCCAATGAGGACTTCGTCCGGGCAGTCTTCCCAGTCCGCACCGTCGTGCAGCGCGAGAATGTGCCGATCGATGACCGCAATCGGCGTAGCGTCAGACACTCCAAGTCGCTGCAGAAGATCCTGAGCCCCCTTGTACTGATCCTTGTGAACCGACGAGAGCACATTGGGAGCGAGGAGTTCCAGATCGGATTCGAATCCGTAGCGAACCTCGCCGCCCAATGATCGAAACACAGTGGTTTCTGAGGGCGCGGTGGTCTCCCCGGTCTCAAGAAGGAGCACCGGTGCCCGACGGAGAGATTCAATCTGACCATCATTGAGTCGCGTCGCGCCGAGCCGGCCATAAAAAGCACCGAACCACTTCGGCGTACGTTCCCTTCGCCAGTGCTCGTTGCCGATGCATGTCAGCAAGGTCTCCAAGGTAAACCGCCCAACCCCCAAGCGGCCGAGCGCTTGGGCGATGCGGTCGACATCCGGGGCGACATACTTCTTTGACAGGAGGGACGCAGCATCGTCCTCGGGAACGAGTTGCCACAGGCCATCGCTGTCAGTGAGGATCGCGTCCCCGGGGCGGACCCAGGTCCCTCCAATGGTCGGGACGCACTCTTCGTCACCGAGCAACTTGATCGCACGCACCAAAACGCCCCGGAGGAAGGGATCGACTACAGCCTTCGGGTCCGTGAGCACGCGAAGCGCCGTCGCGCCCGGTGGGGATTTCGAACGGCATTCCAGGATTGCCTCTGTCAGGCAGTCGCCCAGCGCATCCCGGAGGCGGATGTTCCAGGGGAGGTCCTCACGAACCGCTTCGCGGCTGGTGGCCAAGACGAAGTCGGCGTGAGCCAAGAACCGGAATCCCGAATCCTTCACGGGCAAAAATGCGAACAGATCTCGGGACCTTCCCTCATCGATCCCACCGTCGGCATCCAGCGCCAAGGCCACCGCCACGTCGGTAGCCGCGATGTTCAGGCGGCGTTCCTCTCGGATGTCGGCCATCGAGACGCGTTTCTGCTGCACGCGGAATCGATGTCGTTGCTCGCCGCACCGCTGCTTCTCTACATTATCCGTGACGGTCCGCACGACCTCGATGGTCGAGCCGTCATCGTTCCGCTGCAGAACAAGGGCTTGGCCGTAGTCATCATCACAGAACTCGATTCGCTTGAGCCGACGCAGGAATAGGAGCAACTCGGGCTGAAGGCTCTTCAGAAAGTCCGGGGGCAAGCGGTAGTCCTTCCTGAGTGGAAGAACGATGCTCGTGCCCGTAGCCTCGGCCGCGCCCGCGATCCACTCTGGGATGACGGTGCCAAACGCGCCGTGTTTGCTCTTGTCAAAGCGGAAGTGGTACCCGTTGGAGTGAATCTCGGGGCGGTCGGAAACCTGGAACACCGCCTTGAAGCCGATCCCCTTCTCGCCGGTGGCTCCGTCCTTGCGGTCTTTCTTGGTGCTCTTCGCAGCGTTGCACAACGCACGAACATGCTTCTCTTCGAAGCCGCTCTCGTTGTTGACGAGAACGATGGCGTCCGGCCGTGCAACCACTTTCAGCGTGGGCACCACTCCCGCCGGGTAGGAGTTGTCGTCAGCATTCTGCAGTAGCTCTGTGAAAAAGTGCGTGCGAGACTCGTAGAGCTCGTCCGTCACGAGCGGCAGAAGGCCGCCCGCCATCTCGCGATAGGGATCGTCGTCGCCTGGCGGGCCATCCACGCGGTAGCGCCGGCGAATGTCCTCGATGACTTCACGCGGTGAAGGCAAGACCCAGCCTCCTGCGGTGATCCGCACCAGCTTTCGCCGCGAAACGAATGCCCATGGTTCTTGGTGGTCGGGCCTGAATCGGCAACCAAATCGTTCCAGCGAGATTCCTGTGACCGACCGACGCCTGTGCCATGTGCGAATGGTATCGGTGATGAGCGTGCGACTGGCCTGTTAACCGCTGCCGCGGTCAACCCGAGACTCCGAGAGTTTGAGAGGATTCCGACGCACCCATGACGAGACACCCGGTGTCCTGACCGGTTGGCTCTGAATCGGTCTCGAACCGAGAGCGCGGCG
>JAGWZK010000018.1 GCA_018968885.1 Planctomycetota bacterium
ATCGGCGAACAGCCGAACCCTTGGGGCCGCCTTCAGTCCCAGGATGTGATGGGCCGACATCGAGGTGCCAAACCGCTCCGCCGCTATGGACGCTCGGGAGCGATCAGCCTGTTATCCCCGGGGTACCTTTTATCCGATGAGCTACGACCCTTCCACACGGGATCGCAGGATCACTAGGGCCCTCTTTCGAGACTGCTCGTCCTGTCGGACTCGCAGTAAAGCCGGCTTGTGCCCTTGCACTCGACGTACGGTTTCCATCCGTACTGAGCCGACCTTTGCACTCCTCCGTTACAATTTGGGAGGAGACCGCCCCAGTCAAACTGCCCGACACTCACTGTTCTTCGCCCAGATTCATGGGAATCGAAGTTAGTCCACAAACTTACACAGGGTGGTATTTCACCTATGGCTACTACCGGGCCGGGACCCGGTCATCAAAGCCTCCCACCTATGCTACGCAGTATATGCTCGTGAACAATAAGAGCCTGCAGTGAAGGTCCACGGGGTCTTTCCGTCTTGCTGCGGGAAGGCGGTATCTTCACCGCCACTACTATTTCACCGAGTCGGTCGTGGAGACAGTGATCCAGTGATTACGCGATTCATGCGCGTCGGAACTTACCCGACAAGGAACTTCGCTACCTTAGGACCGTCATAGTTACGGCCGCCATTCACCGGTGCTTCGGTCGCGATCTTCGCTTTCGCTGAACCGCTCCCTTGACATTCCGGCATTGGGCACGCGTCACTCTGTATACATCCGCTTTCGCGTTGGCACAGAGCTGTGTTTTTGATAAACAGTTCCCAGATCCTTTTCTCTGCGGCCTCTCTTACGAGTAGGCCCCCCTTCTAGCTAACATACGGGGTTATATTGCCTAGTTCCTTCACGACCGTTCTCTCGAGCGCCTGAGGCTATTCGCCTCGCCTACCTGTGTCAGTTTGAGGTACGGGCCTTGTTTCGCCACCGCTGCTTTTCTAGAGACTCCCTCCCCCCACATCGGCTTGCGCCTGGACATCTGACAGTCCCGTGGAGCTCGGAAATCTGAACAACGGATTGATCTACGCAAGGGTGCAGGAATATTTGGCCTGCTATCCATCGACTACGCCTGTCGGCCTCGCCTTAGGACCCGACTAACCCTGGGCGGATTTACCTTCCCCAGGAAACCTTAGGCTTACGGCGAACGGGATTTTCACCCGTTTTATCGTTACTCAAGCCAGCATCTTCACTTGCTGCCGCTCCATCTAGCCTTCCGGCACGACTTCACTGCTGCAGCAACGCTTTCCTACCACGCTTTCGCGTCCGCAGCTTCGGTGTTCCGCTTATTCCCGATCATTATCGGCGCCACTTTCCTCGGCCGGTGAGCTGTTACGCACTCTTTAAATGGTGGCTGCTTCTAAGCCAACATCCCGGCTGTCACAGCAAAGTGACTTCCTTTCGAACTAAGCGGAACTTAGGGACCTTAGCTGGCGATCAGGATTTTTCTCCTTTTGACGATGGACATTATCGCTCACCGTCTCACTCCCAGAGCAATCACATTGGTATTCGGAGTTTGGTTGACCGCGGTAGTCTTGCGGACCCCGACAGTCATCCAGTCGCTCTACCCCCAACGTGTGGCCTCTGAGGCTGCCCCTAAAGGCATTTCGGAAAGAACAAGCTATCTCCCAGTTTGATTACACTTTGAGTCCTCCCCTCAGCTCATCGCAGACCTTTTCAACGGTCACGCGTTCGAACCTCCAGGCGGTTTTACCCGCCCTTCATTCTGGCCAAGGGTAGATCACAAGGTTTCGTGTCTAGCCCGTACGACTTGACGCCCATTTCGGACTCGCTTTCGCTCCGCCTCCGGGTCGTTGACCCTTAGGCTCGCCGTACAGACTAACTCGCTGGCTCATTATGCAAAAAGCACGCCGTCACCCCGAGGGGCTCCGACCGCTTGTAAGCGCACGATTTCAGATCTCTTTCACACCGTTCGTCACGGTACTTTTCAACGTTCAGTCGCCTTACTGGTTCGCTATCGGTCATCGAGTAGTACTTAGCCTTGGAGGGTGGACCCCCCATGTTCAACCCAGGTTTCCCGAGCCTGAGTTTACTCTTGGGCTCCGTGGAGACAGATACAGGACTTTCACCTTCTCAGGTGCGCCATTCCAAGCGCTTCTGCTGTCTTTCCACTTTATCCGCGTTCGCTCGCCGCTACTTACGGAGTCGCAATTGCTTTCCTTTCCTGCTGGTACTTAGATGTTTCAGTTCCCAGCGTTCGCTCTTTACCCCTATGCATTCAGAGTAAAGTACCCTTGCGGGTGGGTTGCCCCATTCGGAGATTCTGAGATCACTGCCTGGTTACCGGCTCCCTCAGACTTATCGCAGGTTCCAACGTCCTTCATCGCCTCTCGATGCCAAGTCATCCGTCGTGCGCCCTTATGCTGATCGTACCAATCAGATGCCGTGGTCTGTGATGTTTGCTTGGGAGCTCGCACCACTCGCACTTCAACCAACTGGCCAATCATGCTGCCGCCAGAACTTCACTCGCAACTCAGATTCTTGCGAACCTGAATCACTCGATTCATTCTCCGGCAACGCCGTCACATTCTTGAGTTAATCTCTATCATTCGATCGAATCATCTCGATCTATCGCCATGATCGAATCATCTCGATCAAGTGTTTATACCCACCGGCGTGACTAGGCGTCAATCCGGTGGGGTGTAGTTTTCCCACTACGTTCCAGTCTCTCGCACGCAAGACCCCGGGACCGCAACAAACTTTGGCTTTCACCTTGGCTTGCCCAGTCTCCGAAAGCGTGCGGAGACGCAATCGTTCGTATCCACTTGTCAAAGAACCGTGATTCATTCACACCCGTTAGGGCTTCTCGAATCGACGTTTTGGCTTTCGCCACTCGCTTTCTTTCAACCTTGCGGCTGATTTCGGCGGGAGGGGAGTGTAGAAGTCCTGCGGTCAGGGTCAAGCACTCCATATCGAACTTTTGTACAAACTCCTGTCTTTGCAATGTTTAGGTCAAGAAGTGCGCTTTGGGATCCCCCAAATCGCTGGTTTTGGGGCCGCCGAGTCAGCTTTGGCGGACCAGAATCGGCTTAGCCGCCACCCGATCCGCCGCCTCCACCACCACCACCGGGGTTATTCCGAGGAGGAGGAGGGGGTGGGGTTGGAGTTTCCGGACGTTCTTTCTTTACTGGTGCCGGGGGTGCCTTGCCTTGGTTGCGGCCAATCTCAGCCAATTTGGCCAACTTGCGATACGCCTCGCTGCGGGACTCTTCAGGAGTGCGAACGAAGAGGCGTCCGGTGGGGCCTTCGCGGAAGAGGGTGCGATACGCGTCGTTGCCTCCAAGTGCCGCAGTGGCAACGTCCATCAGGACTGCGTCCACCTTGACCTTGAGATCACGCGGCAGAGGCAGGCCGGGGGACTGCTGCACGATGGGATCCTGACCCGGAAGTGCTGGATCGGGGTCTTTGCGTTCATCGGGGGCGCGATTGCCGCCCCCACCCTTACCACCACCACCGCCGCCCTTGCCAGCGCCACCACCATCGCCAGGATCGCCAACGGGCATGGCGTTGGGATTGGGCTTGGGGCGCTCGAATTTATCGAGATCGAAGGACATGAGGCCTTCGGGGAGTTTGACCTCGCCATTCAGGCCGTCGCCGGGCTCGACATTGACCACAGCCTTGCGGGGGTAGCCGTAGTAGAAGGTGAACATTTCGACCGTGGCACGCGGACCACGTAGAGCATCCTGCTGCGCGGCGGAAGTGATGAAGAATTGAGTCTGGGGCTCGACGGCGACTTCCATGCCCCAGGCGGACCAATCACCACGCAGGAGCACTTCCTTGGCGAAAATCTTCTGATCGTCTTTGAGTGAGGCGGCCTGGCCGAAGAAGGGGTTGTTGATGACCACGCGGAGGCGGTAGCGATAGGTTTTACCCGGTACGGCGGACACATCGTGGGCCCAGATCTTTAAGGCCTGATTGTCCATCAGCTGGGGCTCAGTCTTACGGACCACCACACCACCGGGGAGGGGCTTGCCATCGGTTCCGAGGCCGAGCTTCTCCAACGCTGCGGTGTTGTTGTCGAGTTTGGATTGCTCGTTGGCGAGGCGGGTTTCGAGTTGCTTGCGCTGGGCCTGCTTGGGGTCGGAGGGAGTGTTGGGAGTGGGAGCAGCCGGGCCAGCGTTGCGGCCACGACCACCACCGCCGCGATCGGAGCCGGGGCCACCGCCACCAAGTTCCTGAAGTTGTTTTTCGATGCGTTCGATGGAGCGCTCGATCTCGGCACGATCGCGAAGAATCTTGGCGCTGTCGGCGGCACCGGGGTCTTCCTGATCACCGGCAGCAAGCGCGGGCTCGACCCACTGTGGGGTGCCGGTGATGGTCTCATAGAAGGGCGTGCGATACGCCTGTTCACCCAACTGCGCGACCTCGGTGAGGGCGCTAATGGCATCGCCGGGATTCTTGATCTTGTCAGAGAAGAACTGGATGGGATTGGAGCGGCCGGGGATCGACGACATCACTTTGGAGTCGCCCCATGAGCCGGAGGAGGAGAGCTCTTCGCGTTCCATCTCCACACCGATGATGTACGTGCGATCCTGCCACCAGCCACGACGGATGCTCTGCAGGGGGCCGCTGCCATCGGGGTCGCTATCGAGAATCTGACGGAGCGCGGCACCGTTAAACGTGGCCTCGACACTGACGGCGGCCTTGTCAAAGGGCTGCTGAGTCGGGAGGATGGCGGCGACTTCCTTCTTTTCGTCCTGGACCACTTCGATGGGGTCGACGGTGCACCAGAAGGCGTGAGCGACAGGGACGCCAGGGGAAGGAACCAGCGGCAGCGCGAAAATCGCGTCGGCGACGTTGGCATCACCCTTGCCTTCGAGACTGAGGACTGAGCCGAGTTCCGGGATGCGGGTGCGGGGTGCGACGCCTGCCGCGAGTTTCTTTTTGAAGGCTTCGCTAAGAGCGACTGTGGGTGCATCGGGGAGCTTGGGGCTGGGGTTATCGACGTTGTCTTTTACGCGACGTGCAGCGTCGGCGATGGGGATGAGGACCTGATTGGGAGGCACTTCCTTGTTTCCGACCTTGACGGTGGAGGGAACCAGAAACTGCCACGCGCCCACGCCGACGAGGAGCACCGCTGCGCCGCCGACGGCGAGCTTTTCTACATGCTGTTCAAACCCTGAAATGCCTTTGACCTTCATGATGCACCTTGGTCTATTGGCAGGCGTGAGTGAGTGTCACGACCTGAGATGTTGCGATGGAGAAGCGAACGGGACGCGTATTGAACTGAGGAGAGGCGATCAACGATCACGATCGCGAGGGCGGCCGCGGGGGCCGCCGCCAGCGGGCGGACCGTCGGGATTGGCTCCTTCGGGAGCAGAGCCACCTTGCGGGGGCTCCTTGACGTCCTTAAGGGGAGCAAGGCCGAGTTGATCGCGAAGGGATGGGGGAACGATGGGGTCGAGCCAGGACTTGAACCACACCATCTCGATATCGATGACGGCGCGGACGACGTTTTCATCGCCGTAGTAGAAGCCAGCGTCGAGATCCTCCCACATGTCAACATCAGAGAGGGAAACCTCGGTGACGGCCATGAAGTTGGAAGTGCTGATCGCGTCGATGAACTGCGGGAGACGCGAAGAGGAGACGATGACGGTGAGGCGAGCGTTGCGAACGTCGTAGAGCTTGTTGGCTTTGCCACCCCAGCGACCGGTGACAGATGCGCCCCACTTGGGAGGAATGATGGAGCTGATGCCATCGACCGCAGCGCCACCATCCTGAGCGGGGCGACCTTCCGGCTGACCGAAGGGATCTTCTTCGCTGGCGCGGGCGAGACGAATCCAGCCGCCAGCGGGCTCGATCATGAGGATTCGCTTGACGACAGCGCGATCGACGGAGACGGGGGTGGATTGACCAGCGGGCGTATTGGCCTGACGGATAGCGCGGAAAACCTCGCTCATCACCCAGAGGTCGGCCTGCCAGGCGAAACACTCTTGGATGTTGGGAGGAGAAGGCGGAATGGCGCGGAGCACCTTGGATGGATTGTTGGGAAGATTCTCCATCCCGGCGTAGACGCCGATTTCGCTGGCGCGGCGTTGATAAAGGCCCAGACGCTTGCTGACCAGACGCTCCTTGATGGCCTTATTCTGATCTTCGTTGGGCACAAAGTTGGGATTGGCTCCGCCCAAGGCATCCTTCTGGCGGCTCAATTCGTCGGCAAGATCCTGCGCGACCTGCTGAGCAGGGGGCGCGCTGCCCGCGTTGACGATGTCGAGCAACTGGCGATATGCCGAGGGGCGCTTGTCATCACCGACGAGCGCTTTGGCAAAGTCCAGTGTGCGGCGGTTGAGATCGCCAGGGTTCTTTGGCGCAGGGAAGAGATCATCAACCAACACCGAAAACCGCGGGTTGTCTTTGTCACCAACATGATGGGAAATCGCGGCTTCGACGACCCCCTTGGATTCACCTTCGAGGCGTTGCTTCTGAGCAGCGACAAAGTCGGTGATCTTGGCGTTGGGCTCGGCCTTCATATCCACACCGGCAACGCCGGGGACGGGCGACGCAACGCCATACGTGACCTTGGCACCGTCAATTGCCTTCTGCTTGTCAGAGGCGAGTTTGGCTTGCTCTTCGAGAATCTTGGAGTGCCACATGCGGCCGAAGATGAAGCCGCAGGGGACGGCGATGAGCACGAGTGCCAGGAAGAGCACCACGAGCCACTGGGCTTTGATCCACGTGAGAATTGATTTCACTTGCCACCTTCCTTGGAGTCGGGAGTGTTGATGACCGCAGTCCACTCCACCGTGACGTACGCCGTCTTGGGCGCGTTTTTAGGTTTGAATTCTTCGAGAGAAGCGAGGGCCTTGGCATCAGCACCGGCGTCGTTGCCACCACCGACGAGTTTGGCTCCGCCCTGAGGGGCAGCGGGTTGCTGACGACGCATGGCACCTGCGCCCTTGCCGCCACCGCCACCACCGTCGCCGCCATCTGCAGGGTTAGCGGCTGCGGGCGCAGCAGGATTGGCTGCGTCAGCAGTCACACGCTCGACGCGCCAAGGTGTGGGACGTGACTCGATGACGTAAGGAATGCCATCGCGCTTCTTGTTTTCTTTCAACCAGCGCTCGATGGTTTCGTTGGCAAAGGCCTGCGGATCGGTCTGGCTGGTGGCCAGGCGCAACGTGATCACGACGCGGGGCTGCTTATTTGAGCCGGATGCCTGAGCCGGGCGACCGGGATTGGACGGATCATCACCCAATCCCTGACCGGGGCCGAGATAGCGAGTCTGGAATGACTCGAGTGAATAGCCGCGAGCCGGACCCTTGAGTGAAGTGGCCTGCGCCTTGGAGTTGGCATCATCCATGATCTGGCCCAAATCATCAACGATGTGGGCGTAAACCTGGCGATGATCGAGCAGAGCGGCAAAGTTGGCCGCACGCAGATCGGTGGTTGCGCCACCAATGACGCCGGCGTCCTGGGCACGCTTCTTCTGCTCATTGGCCGCGCTGATCGCCTGATCGATGATGGCGGGCTTTTCCATGTTGGCCACGGCCAGGTGATCCATCGCCGGACGAATGAACATGGCAGCGCCAGCCGCGACGCCGAGGCCGGCGGCAAGGCCGAACCACTTGGTCTTCTTCTTCCACATCGCCTCGCGCACCACGGTGACGGGCATGAGGTCGGCCTTGATGGTCTGCATCTCCAGACCACGCAGTGCCAGGCCGTAGGCGGTGACAAGATTGAGCGAGTTGTCTTTGAGAATCGCCTTGCGATCTTCAGAAAGGCCACTGTCTGAAAGCTTCTTGAGTTCTTCGACGCGGTAGACCTCGACACCCACCTGCTGCTTGAGGTACTTGCGCAGGCCGGGGATGTGGAAGGTGCTGCCGACGCCGACGAGGCGTTCGAGCTTGGCATCTGAGTGCAGCGACTGGTAGTACCCAATGGAGCGGGTGATGTCCTGGGCCAGATCGGTGAAGACCGGACGCATGGCCTTGGCGGCGGCTTCCCAGTTGCGCCCTTCCTGACCTTCGATCTTCACGCGCTCGGCCTTGGCATACTCGAGCTTGTACGCATCAACGAGTGCCTGGGTGAAATGGTGCCCGCCGAGAGGAAAGGTGCGAATCCAGATGCGGCCGGGCTCGGCGATGATCAGGTCGGTGCTCGTGGTGCCCACATCGGCGATGATGGTGCCCGGCATAGATTCATCAAAGCCCAAGTCATACGCCATGGCGTTGTATGCAGCGATAGGGCTGATGGTGAGAAAGTCGGGAGAGATGTTGGCGTCGGCCAAGGTGGCCAGACGCTCGGCGATCTTGTCCTTGGTGATGGCGAAGATGCCGACTTCGACTTCGGGTGAGTCTTTGGTGACAAAGGTCTGGTAGTCCCACTCGACTTCGTCAAGGGGGAAGGGGATCTGCTGCTGGGCTTCGAAATTCACCAGGTTGGGAACATCTTTAGGAGAAACCGGGGGCAACTTGGCAAAGCGGGCAAAGGCACTGGCGCCCGGGACGCTGACGGCGATCTGTGAATTGGTCAGGTCATATTGGCTTACCAGCGTGCCCAAGGACACTCGCACCACGTCGGCGACCTCGATGTCGGGCGTGGAAAGCACTTTGGCGTGAGGAATCACAGCGATATCAGTCGCACGGACTGACCCTGGCTCTCCCTCAATCTTGACGGCCTTGATTGCAAAGGCCCCGATCTCAATGCCCCAGCATGAATTGGATGCTGCCATATGCCGTCCTTCTATACAGACGTTGTGTCGCGATGGAGAAACAAACCCACGGATCACGCTCGCTCAGTAAGCGCACGTGACAGCCCCACCCATTGGGTGGGGTGCGGATGGTATCGACCCCCGTCCTCTTGTGCAGGCCGGGGCCTGCGCGATGACGTGAGTCGCTTGTGAACTTACGCCCGCTTGAAGACCAAAGTTGCTTGTTGAGCGTCACGGCTGTGTAACACCCCGAAAGCCCCCATTGCTGGTCGAGATCAGTCGCGTTCCAAACGCTCTGCCAAAAGGGAGCCACCGATCCCGATACCAGAAAGCAGGAAGACAACCCACCAGCGATCGCTGGGAAGTTGAAGGGGGAACCAATGAAGTGGGCTGACCCACGCCGCGATGTGATAGGCGATCAGGACCAAAGACAATCCCATCACCATCTGAGTTCCTGCCGAAAGACCGGCGAACCACCCGAGCTTTCTGGCCTGAGTTTCATTCGAGGCGGGGTCAGGTGCATCGCTGGATGCTGGGGGTTGAGATCGGGAACGGCTGCGGGCCAGCAGGATCAAGCGGAAGCCGAGCCCGATAACTCCGAATGCAAAAACCAACCCGGCGATGCGGCCAGCATTCCACCACGACGCCACCACGGGCTCTGCGGCGGCTTGCAACTCTGGAGCTAAGGCCAGGAATGACATGACTTTAGAATTTGACTTTAGAACATGGCCGCGGCGACGTTGCTCACCATGCCGTTGCCCTCGGCGTCCATTGCTGCGGAGTAATTGAGGATGGTGACGTTGGTTGGCTCGACGATCCGCATGGCTGCGATGATGTTGCCGGTGCTGCACCAGCGGGTGGGATTCTGCTGCCAGGCCATCGCACCAACAAGTTCGCCGGGGTTGTTGGCGGCAATCAAGGCCAGCATCTCCTGATCGTGGGCAAAGACCTTGTTTCGCGCCTCAACGTTGGCGTCGTCTTCACCAGCCAGCGGAATCTCATCACCAAACTGAGGTCCGACATGGCTGAGGTCGGCGGAGCTGATGACCAAAGTCTTGCCCGGGAGTGAGGCGATGGCTTGCTTCATCGCCGCGACGAACTCGTCCATGCCCACGCCTTTGCCGTCGTATGACTGACCCTCGTTGGCGGCTGGGTCGTGCACCAATGCCCCGAAGATTTTGGGGTAGTTGCCCTTTTCGTCTTTGCCCAGAATGTGCTGGATCCAGGGGACTTGGAGCTCGATAGAGTGCTCGCGTTCGTGATCAAATCGATGCGCGAAGAGCTTGTCACCCAAGGACTTACGCAGGAGATTGACGAGATCACGATCGACTTGGCAGGTGCCCAAAGGGGTCGCAAAGCCCTTGTCGCACCCAGCGACGCCGGTGGATTCGCCAAAATGATTGGTGCCCAGGATCACGACGCGATCGGGACGATCGACGACGCGCATGCGGCCCCAAACCTGAGCGTAATTGATCCAGCCGCGGGGGTAATCGATGTGGGGGACGATGACGGCCTTGGGAAGTTCGTCGAAACTGGGCTTTTCAGCGTCTTTGAGGGACTCGGAGATCCACTTGTCAAAGTACTCTGTCATCTTGGCCGGGCCGTGATTGACCTTGTCTTCGTCGGTGGTCGCCTCGCCCATGGCCTCCTGCACAGCACCGTCGGCAAACGCGGCGGTAGAAGCGGGGGGAAGGACATCCAGTGAGTCGAATTCGGCGTGCATCTTGGCAAGCATCGCGTCGAACTTAGGTCCGAATAACAAACCGGCTTCGTCGAGCTGAGCGACAAGGTTTTCGAGTATTGCCCGATTCAAACCCCGGCCAACGGCCCCGATAATTTCATCCAGACCTCGCGAACCATCCATAAGAGGAAGCACGAACTGCGCTGCGGGGCTGGTGAAAACCACGCGGTCAGAGACTTGCCGAGCGTCGGAGAGTCCCATAACCGGTTGATTGTTGAATTCGGCGCCGAAAGCGCGAATTGGCCTCAGTTTGGGGCGCGCGTGATGGGGGGCATTGGGATCAAACTGCGGTTCGGGAGCGGCAGGGGCAGTGTCGGACATATGCGATCCTATGCGAAGGTGACGGTGCCGGGTTGGAATGGAGAGTCGAGTGGTCTAAACTCCCCTCCTGTCTTTTGGAGCCGGAGTGGGCAACTTGCCCATTCTTCGGCGATTGATCACCCTGATTACGACTTTGAGGTCTGTCATGTCCAGCATTTCCTCTTTGAAGCCCGGCCAGAACATCACCTGCGAGGTGACCAAGGTTCCCTCGAACGAGGATGCCCAGCAGACGATCGAGAAGTTGATGCGCAAGGACATCAACCACAAGCGCAGTCTCCGCAAAGCCCAGCTCAAGCGGGCTCAACGAATCAATATCTACAACCGTGGTAACCGCGACTGGGTAAGCCGCGAGAAGCCAGCACGCGTGGTGCGCGTCACCAAGGGTGCGAAGTGGAGCATGGTCTTCACGCCCGACCTGATGGGCGAAATGCGCAACGTTGAGAAGTACATCAAGATCGGCTGAGCCGATTTGATTGATCACGGCGTGAACCGCCCCACTGCTGCTCACGTAGTTTGAGCATGGAACACAGGAACTTTCCAACGCCCGTTCGAACCAGAATGGGCGTTGTGCTTTTTGCGATGGCGTGCGGCTTGACCGCTTACGGCCCGATGACAGGTTGCGAAAGCAAGCCGCCGACTCCTGCGAACACAGGATTTGCGAGTCCTGATCGATATACCACGCGCGGTGTTATTGTGGAGCTTCCCGATGCCAAGCGCGTCGGCAACCCGGACCTGATGATCCAGCATGAGCGGATCGCGGATTTCAAGGATTCATCCGGCAAGGTCGTGGGGATGAATTCGATGATCATGGACTTTCCGCTCGCTCCCGGCCTTTCAATCGCGGGGTTGGCCAAGGGGGACAAGGTAGAAGTGGTCATGGAGGTGGACTGGTCGCAGTTGCCCCCCCACCGTGCGGCAAGCATCAAGAAGATTGACGCCGCGACGGTTTTGGATTTTTCGAATCCAAAGAAGTGAATCGACGCGGCGAGCGTGGAATCCAAAGCGAGTTGTCAAGCAAGAAGATCGCGGCACTGCCGCGAAGGAGACACCATGCCATTTGTGAATGTCAAGATCACCAAGGGAAACGTGACGCGCGAGCAGAAGAAGCAGATGGTGGCGGAGATCACCGATACGCTGGTGCGAGTGCTGGGAAAGCGGCCTGATCAGACGCACATCGTGATCGATGAAGTCGACACGGACAACTGGGGATACAGCGGCATGCTGACCACCGATTGGCGGGCCAAGCACGATCCCAAGGCGACGTGAAATTGGCTTGCTACATGCAGATTCGGTACGCTGCGTGAATGAAGATCATCGCGTGCTCGCTGTTGTCTGGTTTGGCTTGGCAGGGAGCAGCCGCGCAGACATTTGTCGACCGATCCAGGGAACTCGGCATCGAACTGGGTCCAGGTCCTGCGGCATGGTGTGATGTCAACGCCGATGGCTGGATCGATTTGTTTTGCGATGGAGTTCTGTGGGTCAACCATAACGGAAAGTCATTCACACGCGTTGCCATTCCGGGCGCGGGCAGTGGTGTCATCGCAGACGTTGACAATGATGGCCGCGGCGATGTGATTTCGTTCGCACCGATCGGGGTTTTTCGCAACACCGGGGCTGCTGACGACGGCCTGCCGCGATTCGAGAAGATGGCGCTGCCCGACTGGCCCGAGACGGTGTGCCGCGGAGCGGCGGTTGGGGATTTCAACAACGATGGTTGGCCGGACATCTATCTGGGCGGGTACGAGAATTGGGATAAGCAGGCCACGTACCCATCCATGTTGCTCTTGAACAGCGCGGGAAAGGGTTTTTCGCTGGCGATGCAGAATGCTGACCATCGCGCGCGGGGCGTGACCGCGTGCGATTTTGATGAGAACGGCACGTTGGATATCTATGTATCCAATTACCGCTTGCAACCGAATGTGCTGTGGGTGAATGACGGGAAGGGCACGCTCATCAATCAAGCCACCGAGCGAAATGCGGTCGCCACCACTGGCGCGTTTGGCGGCGGGCACTCAATCGGCGCATGCTTCGGCGATTTCGATAGCGATGGCCACTTTGATCTCTTTGCAGGCAACTTCGCGCACGTGGATTCGCGGGGCGATCAGCCCAAGAGCAGATTCCTCAGGACTCTGGGCCCGAGTCCGGCGGATGCCGCCAAGGCATGGACGTTTGAGGATCTGCACGAGTGCGGCGTGTGGTATCAGGAGAGTTATGCCAGTCCGGCGTGCGGCGACTTTGACAATGATGGGCAGCTGGATCTCTTTTTCACAACGGTGTACGCGACTGCTTCGTTCAACAAAAAGAACTATCCGGTGCTGTATCGCAATCAGACAGAACAGAACGCCGCGTGGACGTTTGCCGATGCGACGATGGGATCCGGTCTGGAGCAATTGCCTCCGACATATCAAGCCGCGTGGGGGGATTTTGACCGGAATGGAACGCTCGACCTGGCGACGGCGGGAAAGGTGTTTGCAAATATGGGTAAGAGCGGGGCTTGGTGTGAGGCGCGGCTGATCGGAGATGGAAAGAACATCTGCCGCGATGCGATCGGTGCGCAGGTTCGGATCAAGCTGAGTGATGGCCGCGTGATCTCGCGTCAGATCGAGATCGGCACAGGCGAAGGCAATGCCAATAGCCCGGTTCTGCACTTTGGCTTGGGCGAGATACCGCCGGGCAAAGAACTCACGATCGAGATCCGCTGGCCGGATGGGACAATGAGGACACGCGATGCGCAGGCCAATGCGCTGACGACCATTGAATACGGCAAGTGATGCTCAGCCATAGTGCGAGACGGAACGGACGATCAGCCCCGCATCATTCAAAAAGAAAATCTCACCCGCGAGTTCTCCGGTCCAGCGGCGGTACACCACCAGCACACTGTTGATGCCCGTGGTCAGGTGCATGAGTTCGAAGCGTTCGATGCCGCTGGGCGTGGGGTTGGATGTGAGGGCACGGCCAAAGTACGCACGCACGGCAGATTTGCCCCGCAGTGTGCCATCGTGAATGCCGTTGGCCTCACCGGTCACACCCGCATTGAAACGCGCGACGAAGGGTGATGAGTGCTCGATGGTCTCGTCGTAGCAGGCCATGATGGCATCAAGATTCTGGGCATTCCATGCGCTGAACCAGCGGGTGGCGAAGCGTTGAGCATCTTGAGGTGTGAGTTGCTGCATAACACCTGATTATCCCACCGGCTGGGCGTACGACTCTTCGTAAGGTTGAACCACAACGAACCCTTCACCTTCGAATTTCATCTGGAATGATTCGCCCGAGCCGCGGCCCAGCAGAGTCTTGAACTGAATGTCGGTCTTGTATTCGGGCGTCAGCGAGCCGGACCAGGCGACTGTGGCTTGTGGGTCTGTATAGATCGGTTGGCCGGGCTTGACCACGAACGTGAGTGGCTTGTGGTGTGTGGTGATGGCGATGACACCGTGCCCGCTGAGACGCACATTGAAGAGCCCGCCCGCGGCCATCGCGCCCAGCTTTCGCATCATCGTCACTTCGTTCTTGATGCCATCCTGAAATGCCAGCAGGTCTTCACCATTCACAACGACGCTTTGGCCTTCGAGGTTCAGAATGGTGATGCGCTTGCCTTTATCGGCGAGGTAGAGGGCGCCGCTGCCGCGGGCTTTGGTGAGCCGCGCCCCTTCGCCGGTGACGGCCTTTTTGAGGAACTCACCGACGCCTCGCTCCAACGCACCTTCGCGTTCGAAGGAGATGCTGCCGCTGTAGGCAACCATGCTGCCGACCTTGATCCAAGCCATGCTCTGGCCGGCGGCGCCAAGATTGACCTGAAGGAAATTGTTGGATTCGAGTTCGAAGAACCCGTGATCACGAACCTGGTCGGCGGTTTCGGCAATGAATTGCTGGATGGATTGGGCGGGCATGCCATTCAGCATACCCGATGGCCAATTCACCCGCTCACCGCTTGCGACGCAGCGACACCAATCCGCCCATCGCGGCGAGCCCAGCGACACCGGGAGCGGGAATCAACGTCATGCGCACATCATCGATCGCTGCGCCGCGGGCACTGGTGGCGGTGAGGGCACGGAACTCGAGGCGATTGACACCGGCAATCGCAGTGACGTTGACATCGCGGATCTGCCAGCCCATGTTGGCGCCATTGCTGCCGCCGTGGATGCTGGAGAAGGTGCCGACGACCTGGTTGTTCCACAGCACGCTCATGCTGAAATTGAAATTCGCGCCCCAGACATTGCCGGCCTGGGCGAATGAGATGTTGTACACGCTGCCCGCATCGAGGTTCTGGATGTTCTGATACAAGCCGCTGGCCGCGCCGACGCCGCAGAGATCGATCCACTACTCACCTTCATACGCCGAGAACTGGAGATTGAAGAGGTTGGCATTCTGCGTCGCGTGCACAAACCCGATGTCATTGGGACCAGAGCAGGTCCAGTTGCCCCAGGTCTGACCATTGCCGACGGAACGGAAGCCGCTGCCGGGGGCCTCAAAGTTGCCGTTGATCAACTGAGCGTTGGTGATGGAAGCAAGACCAAGGAGAGCGACCAGAGCGACAGATTTCATGACACACCCTTTGAGGTTTGGCAGATGCAGTGGACCAACAGATAGCCGCGGCACACGCACGCCGCGACATATCAGTTATGCACCATTTTAGATGGTTTGGCCAGTGATTCTGAAAGAGAATTGCGGATCGAGGCCAAAAGTGAAGCCAAAAGTAAAGAGAGGGAAGTTGACTTGATGAGCAAGGGCCGAGAAGAACTGCCAAATCTCGCAACGAACATTCACTTCTTCATCACCACAAACCACATCATCCTTCCCGCGATCGCCAGCGCGGCAACCAGAAACGCCCAGCGGACGAACTTGGCCCCGTTCTTGATCGCCAGCGTACTGCCCACATACGCCCCCGCCGCGTTCGCGAGACCCATAGGAATGGCGATGGGCCAGATGACCTGCTTGGCCACGATGAACGTCGCGAGGGACCCGATGTTGCTGCCAAAGTTCATCGCCTTGGCGTTCCCCGTGCCGGTGACGAAATCGAACTTCAGCAGCCGCACCATCACAAAGACCAGGAACGAGCCCGTGCCGGGGCCAAAAAAGCCGTCATAGAAACCAATCACGAGCCCCGCGGCGATGGTGATGCCGAGGTTGCGTGCGGTCGGGCCCGCATACGCCGATTCGCCACCAAACTGCGGCTTGAAGAACATATACAGGGCCATCACGATCAAGAGCCCGCCGAAGATGCCTTTGGTCAAACCCTCATCGATCTTGCCGAGTTGCATGAGGGCGAGCGCACCAGCGATCGAGCCGACCACCGAACAGCAGAAACCAAGGCCCGCGATGGTCTTGTCGAGTTTGCCGCGTGCGAGAAAGGAAATCGTCGCGGTGCTGCTGCCGCTGGTGGCGACGAATTTGTTGGTCCCGGCCACATTGGGAATGGGAATCCCGAGCGCAGCCAGCGCAGGCATGGTGAAGATGCCACCGCCTCCCGCCATGGCATCGATGAGCCCGGCGATGAAGGCGACAAGGCAGAGGATGAGGATGTGGGTGGTTTCGATCTCTGGCACTGGTGCGGAGGGTAGTGCTTCGCACATCCCAAATGCCAGATTCCAAATACCAAATCAAGGCCCTTCGACTTCGCTCAGGGCAGGCACGTCAACGCAGAGCCGCAGAGATCCGGAGGTCAATTGGATGGTTAACGTGACTGCAACACACTCACGACTTCCTCAGATCAGGCCGCGAGTTGTAGAACTCTTCTGCTTTGCGGTGAGATTCGATGATCTCGCGGGCCTTGGCGAAATCGGCGTCGACACGAGAGAGATCGGCACCAACTCGCTTTGCAATCTCGACGCATTCTTGCCAAGCGACCTGCGATTCTGACTCACGCCCCAGACCCAATAGTGCCCAGCCGCGCATGTATGGTTGAAAGGTGTACTTATCGTTGGCGGTCATCACGTTGAGATATGCAAGTCCGCTCTCATAGCAAGCGCGTGAACAAATCAAGCGGTGCACAAGCGGACTCAACATCCTTTCACATTCCCACTGCCGCTTGACACACTCTTGGCGAAGCCACGCAACCTTGGATGGAATCTCATCCGGAGTCCATGCCAGGATCATTTTTTCATAGTCGTCGATATCCAGCCACCGGGTTTGATCATGTGATGGAATGATGTACTGGCTCAGTGTCGCCCATTCGCTCTGGTCAAGCATGCCCTTGGGCATGGGCCCGTCCGAATCCGGAGTTTCCCCACGGTGGTGAACCTGAAAGATTCTCTCAAATCCGGTTGGCCACTTGCCCCACATCTGAATGAGTGTTGCACGCCTGTTGCAATATCCATCCCTGAACAAACGTACCGGTAGAACGCCGCACACATCCCATTCCAGTTCATCCGATTCAGCAATCAGCGGCACATTCAACATCTGCACAATCGGCTCAATCCTCCCGACTGATCGAGCCAACGCCACCACACGGAAGTAGCCGCGTTCCTTCGCCCCCTCACTGACGGGAACCGAGAAGACATCTCCGACACGCAAACCGCAGTCGATCGTCTTCTTGGGTTTGAATTTACCCTCGTTGGAGGGTGGTTGCGGCGAGATGAGCTGCGCACGGGCCTTGTCGCGATGCTTCTGATGTTTGGCGACTTCCTTTGGGCCTTGTTCCTTCCAGCGATCAAGCCCAAGCCCATCATCGATCACCCGCAAGGCCTTGTTCCGCCATTCATCTGTCAAGCATCCATGCTTCCACAGCGTGAGAGCAAGTGCTACAACGATTACCGGGCCGATGTCCTCATCGTTGATCAGACTTCCGTGCTCTTTCAGCACCGCTTCGGTCGCCTTTGCGGATGATGCGGTGAACTTGTAATGCTCGATCCAATCATCGCGGACGTCTGCCGCATCATCGTCGTCGAAGATTCCATAGCCCCATGCGCCCATATCACAGCGCTCCAAACGCGATAACTTCAGCCCGCCAGTTATGAATCAACAATAGTGCAACAGATAAGCGGCGAGATCACCGCGCAACCACCGCGAGGACTAAACAGCGCGTTCTCTACCGAACCCGGCGGGCTACCTATGCGTTGCCAAGTGTTGATGCTGATTCGGCGGCACATGTAGCGACACTCAGACATACCGCCGCGATGTCAAAACTCGCACAACTCCTGCTTCATTTCTAGCAGCATCCCTACCGATCTCCATCCCGACCCCAACGATCGCCCCGTCGGGGTCGCGGGCTTTTTGACTGTGGCGGCGCGCAACACTTCGTGCGCACGGAGATGTTGGTGAGTGGCGGTCTCAAAACCCGCGTTTTTGGCCCCAGAACGCCACTTTGACTCTGCATGCCGTTCACCACCCGGGACATGCCTAGAATCTGTCGTCTACCGGCCGTCCCGTTTCGTTCGATGGGTGTGCTCGCAGTCACCGACGCTTTTGAGTCCGCCCGAAGTCAAGCACCGGTTTATTTCAGCATCGCGGGCTTGGATTCTGTCTCATGAAGATGTACGTCGGCAATCTCTCTTTTCAGACTTCGGAAACTCAGCTGCGGGCCCTCTTTGAGCCCTTTGGCCCGGTTGCTTCGGCCTCGCTGGTGATGGACCGCGAGACCGGTCGTCCCCGTGGCTTCGGCTTTGTCGAAATGCCCGATGATTCGCACGCCAACGCCGCGATCGCAGCGCTCAACGGCAAGAACGTCGATGGTCGCGATCTGACCGTCAACGAAGCCAAGCCCCGCGAGGGTGGTGGTGGCGGCCGCGGATTCGGCGGCGGCGGTGGCAGTCGTGGCGGCTTTGGTGGCGGCGGCGGCGGTGGCCGCGGCGGCTTCGGCGGCGGCGGTGGTGGTCGTGGCGGCTCTGGTGGCCGCGGCGGCTGGTAATCGCCTGATGCTGTTTGGTCGTTCAATACTCTCGTGATGATGAATCACACGGGGTGAATGGTCAAAAAAATCAAACTCTGAAAGCACCCCGGTTCACGCCGGGGTGTTTTGTTGTGTTGGCAAGGCATTGTCCCCGTGCGGTTGCCGCCTAATCATGCGTTGATTCGGTCTCACCAGAATCTTCGCAGAAGCGGTCCGGCTTGGCGCGGCGTTGCCAATTCATCACGATGCACGGGCGCTTGGAATAAACACCCTCCCACTCCACTCTCAGACCATGTGATTCCAAGGTTTGCACAGCAGTCCTGGCAATAAGTACGCTGTTCGCTTCATACTCCTCTTCTGAATCGGCTTCGATCATGGAGCCGAATCCCAGAAACACGCCACCACCTTCTGCCGCGCTTTCTGTGTCCTGCTCGTGGTAGTAGACATAGCCGATGATGGGCACGCCTTGCCAGACTCCATCGAGCCGCTCAAACTCATCGGGCATAGCTCCTGAGCCACAATTGCCGCAGCACCACCAGTTGTGCCGCGCCATGATGCCCATCGCGTTGAGATCTTCGAATGCCGCATCCAGGCGATCGCAATCAGTGACCTCAGGCCATGACCGCATCTCTTCTTGCCGCTCTTGCAACATTCTCGCCAACGCCGCGGCGGCCACGCCCTTGAAATCGGCCCCTTTATGACTCTCCGACAATATCTCCGTAGCACGCTCGATCAGGACTTCGTGCGAATCAAACCCACCGGCAAGACCCAGCCGAATCGCGTTCTCAGCATCTTGGAGTGCTTCGGGGTCCGGCGTGGAGCCGCGAAGCCAGAACTTGAAATCGTCCCATATCTGGCTCACACCACCCGCTCTTCTTCCTTGGATATTCCCAGCGCGGGCCGCACATCCAACTGCACCACCGTTGCACCGATCTTCTTGGCGTGCAGGTCTTTGGCCGTCTCCGGATCAACATAGTCAGAGTGGCAGCTCGCCTTGTCCTTATCCGCCCCCACCACTTTCTTGGTCTTGGCTGCCAGCTTGTGAATCTCTTCCGGGCTCAGCACACCGCGCTTGGCGAGAATCTCCTGCTGTTCCGCCGTCAACGCGGCAGACTTGATCGGCGCACCCAGCTTTCCATTCGCGCCCACCCGCTCGTACCCATCCGCCTTGCCACTCATGAACTCCTGGATCTCTTTGCTGATGCGCACGCTGCACCAGTCGTGACCGCACATCGCGCAGAAATCCGTATCAACATCCAGGTCTTCATCGTGATACGCGCGGGCTGTATCGGGATCGAAGGACAATTCAAAGTGCTTTTCCCAGTTCAGCGCTGCACGCGATTTGGTCAATTCATCATCGCGGTTCCGCGTGCCCGGAATGCCTAGGGCAATATCCGCGGCATGGGCCGCGATCTTGTACGCGATGCACCCTTGCTTGACATCGTCCTTCTTCGGCAGGCCCAGATGCTCCTTGGGCGTCACATAGCACAGCATCGCCGCGCCGTGATACGCCATCGCCGTCGCGCCGATGCAACTGGTGATGTGGTCATACCCCGGGAACATGTCCGTGACCAGCGGCCCGAGCACATAGAACGGCGCGCCGTGGCACAGCGTCCGCTGCACCTTGGCGTTCCACTCGATCTGGTCAAAGGGCACATGGCCCGGACCTTCGATCATCACTTGCACACCCTTGCGCCAGGCCCGCTCGGTCAGTTCGCCCAGCGTCTCGAGCTCCGCGATTTGGGCCGCATCCGTGGCATCGGCCAAACCACCGGGACGCAGGCCATCGCCGATCGAGAACGTCACGTCATACTGCCGCAGGATGTCACAAATATCCTCCCAGCGCGTATACATGATGTTCTCATCGTTATGCACGAGCATCCACTTGGCGAGCAAACTCCCGCCACGGCTCACGATCCCGATCAGCCGGTTCTTGACATACTTCAGATGCGCCCGCCGAACGCCCGCGTGAATCGTGAAATAGTCCACACCTTGCTTGGCCTGATGGTGCAGCGACGCTTCGATCGTGGCCCAATCCAGGTCCTCGATCTTCTTGCCGATGATCATCGAATAGATCGGCACCGTGCCGATCGGCACCGTGCTGTTCTCGATGATCGCTGCGCGGCAGGCGTCCAGATCGCCGCCCGTGGACAGGTCCATCACCGTGTCCGCGCCCCACTTCTCCGCCCACTTGAGTTTTTCGACTTCTTCATCGGTGCCGCTGGAAACGGGTGATGCCCCCATGTTGGCGTTCACCTTGGTCTTGCTGGCGCGGCCGATCGCCATCGGATCGAGCTTGTGCTTCAAGTGGTTGATATTGGCAGGAATCACCAGCCGTCCCGCGGCGACCTCATCGCGCACCGCCTCGGCACCCCGCCCGGGAAAGAGCACATCAAAGTGGGTCTCACGCTCTGCCACACGCTTCATCTGCGGCGTGATGATGCCAAGTCGCGCCGATTCGAGCTGCGTGATGGGCGTGAAATCTGCCGGATAGATCACTCGCAGCACATCGCCTTTGGCAGTTGCGAATTCGCGCACCGACTTGTCACCCACGCAGCGTGAGCAGACTTCCGTCGAGGGCTTGACGCCTGATGCTGTGTTGCCCAGGTTCACCACGCTCCAACCCTCGGGGAGAAAGTCCCAGGCCGTCTTGGCGCTCGGCGCTGGCATTCCCGGCGCATCGGGCGAAGAGAACATCAATGGCCCACCCACATCCGGCGCGTTGGCAAACGAACCCGGCGTGGTCACATTCGGTGTCGTGGCAGGGTTGAGTCCGCCACGGAGGGGGGGCAGAAATCGCGAAGTCGCGGCAGCCGAGTGCGTGCGACCATTGAGAACAGACGTATCGAGTGACATGTTGCTTTCCCTCCGCCGGTACGAACCGGATCAGGTTCCACGGGTGCATCTCAGGTCGCCACCGGCGACCGCCCCGAGCGTGGCGGAGTTTATGCGGCCCATCGACCAACAAATGCCTCTATTTGACCCGCCTTTCCGCGCGACACTACCTCCAAAGCTCGTACTTTCAGGAGCTGGAACTACCCTCACTCATGCTCTTTCCCGAGGCCGTCTATGAAACTGTTCTGTATGGCGACAATGTGCCCGCACTCGCAGACTTCTACTCGCGCGTGATGGGGCTGCGACTCTTGCCGGGAGCTGATGAACACGGTGCCGCGCTCAGGTTCCCAAGCTGAATGTCGCCGGTTCGATCCCGGTCGCCCGCTTTGTCTGCCGCCGATGTCACACGATGACACCGGCGGCTTTTCATTGACAAGCCCCGCAGAATCCGCGAGTTCCGGCGAGGCGGGAAGGAGCGGCGGGATCTCGGCCAACAGCCCGACGATGACAGGGAATGACCTGGGTGGACGCTCGCTTGTGCAAGCGCGTGTGCAAGTGGTTGTGCAAGGCGTGGCGGGGGTGAGGACGCCGATCGGCAGCGCCATGGTTGGAAGCGTGGTGCGGGGCTCGGACGGCCACCGCGGCGTGGGTACATCGTTCAGACTCGCACGCCATCGTTTCGACTGGCGTGTCCAGGCGGCTGGGATCCAACCGTGTGGATGAGCCGTTTGGGACGGTGGTTCATGCCCAGGGGTTCTGGGAGTCTCGACGACCACCACGCCCATCCGCGGCGTCGCATCCGATAACCCGGATTGGCCTCGATCTGGCGAACCGATCCCTCCGTCTGTCGTTGCCCATCTTGCCAAAGGACAATCTTCGCGGATTTCTGGTTGACGGGGGGGGGGGTAGCGCATAATGGAAAGAGCGGAGTTTCCCCGTGCCCGGCTGGTGCCGTGCGCGTGCCGCGGTCAACGATCGCCGCCCAACGGCGGCTGAGGAGAGAGAGCATGAAGACATCGATCGCTATCGGTGCGTTGGCCCTCGTGGCCGTCGCGGGTTCTGCGAACGCTGGCATCGTGGATTCGTTCACGACCGCGGGGAATAGCAGCACCAACGGATTTGGTGCGCCCTGGGTGAACATCCCCGGCTCGCTCTTTAACCAGCGTCAGGTGGCGCGGTTCAACTCCGCGGGCACTGGCACCGCCTCCGTCGCGAGCGGCGCTTGGAATGCGTTCCTTCCTCAGTACAACACCACCGGCTCGCCCAGCTCAAGCGTCCTGACCTACCGGCAGGACAGTTCCTTCTCGACGATCGATCTGAGCGGGATCGCGTCCATGTCGTTCGACATTGCCGTGACTGGGTCGGTCACGTTTTTCTGGAACATCATGGATGTGAACGGCTTCATCATCGATTACCCCGGCCCCTTTACCCTCTCGGCTGGATCGAGCACTCAGACCCTCAACTTCAGCACCGCGAACATCGATCTTGGATTTGACATCAGCGCGGTTAATCGAATGCAGATCTGGATCTCCGCCGCTTCTGCCAACTCGAGCATTTCGGTCACAAACTTCACCTACACGCTCGTCCCGACCCCCGGCGCCGTCGCGGTCCTGGGCCTCGGCGGCCTCGTCGCCGCCCGTCGTCGCCGCTGAGTTCGCTCGGCACTGACCGCACAACCTGAGTTCAATCCTCCACGGCCCGGGCACACGCTCGGGCCGTGGGCGTTCATTGAACCTCACATCACGGCCACTGCCTCCGCCCGCTCTCCATCCGCTCCCAGCGGCAGGTCCGGCAGGCTCGCCACTGCCCGGGCCATGTCGAGGAGTTTGGGGTCGGTGTAGACGTTGGCTGTCAGGCTCGGGTCGCTGTGCCGCATCGCGGCCTGGGCCGTCCGGAGCGGAACGCCCGCCTTCGACAGGTGCGTTCCGAAGGTGTGCCGCAGGGCGTGGATGTCGATCGTGCGGCCGCGCTCGTCGGTCTTGACGACAACCTCTTTGCCGCCGCGCTGCTCGACGCGGGCCAGACCCGCGAACACCAAGTCACGGTCGAAGATACGGATCAGCCCGTCGGGCACGTCAAACAGCGGCTCGTCGCTCGGCAGTGCGGCGGGGATCGGCTCATCCGCGTCGCGGGCGGCCTGCTGCGCCCACGCCAGACGATCGGCCAACCAAGCGCGGATATCTGCGGCAAGGTCGGTCCGCAGCGGGATCTCCGACCCGCGGCGATTCTTCTCGTCGCGGGCGTTCAGCAACAGGTGCGGCACCCGGCCGCCCCCCCCCATCGAGATCGACCTGGCCCACGGTGATGCTGGCCAGCTCGCCCTTCCGCAGGCCGGTGAGCACGAGCGTCTTGTAGATCAGCGCCCGCTCGCGGCCGATGCGCAGCAGGTTCTCGCGCGTCGCGGGCGTCACCTTCGCATGAGCCTGCCCCTTCGCCTCACCGCGTCGCACGGTCATCGCGTCGGCCAGCGGGCGGCGCTGGGCGGCGTCCAGAAGGCGGGCCAATTCCTCTTCAGTCAGGGCCCGGCGCTGCCGCCGCGTGTCGGCCCGCTGGTCGGCCACCGCGACGGCCAGCAGCGGGTTGTGGGTCAGCCGCCCGGCGCGGACGCACCAGTTGATGAACGTGACGCACGCCTGCCGGTATAGCCGTTCCGTGTGCCCGCGGACATGCCCGTGTCCGCCTGATCCCGGAGCCACCGCTCGACCGTCGCGGCCGTGAAGTCTCGCAATCGCTTCACGCCCCGGTCGGTAGCGACACGAGCCACCCGGCGGCGGGCCTGGATGTACCAGTGCTCGGTGCTGCCCTTCAGACGCAGGTGGTCGCGCCACGCGTCGAGGTTGGTTTCGATCGACTCGGCCCCGTGCCGGGAGGCAGCGTCCTCCTCGGGCGTGATCACGCCAGCGCGGATCAGTTCGGCCCGGCGCACCAGTTGGGCCAGCACCGCCCGCGCGGCGGTCTCATCGGAACAGCCGGTCGGACGTTCGATCCAGTACCCTGCGGCGTCGCGGAACTTGGCGATGTACGACTTGGTCGTGCCGGCATGCGGACACGGCCGTCGGCGGCGGTGAACACCTCGGCGGTGCGGAGTTTGCCGCTGCGGATGCGATAGCGGGCAATGCGCTTGCCGCACTGACGTTGATCTCCGCGCCGGGCGGAAGCGGTGCGGTCCAGGATTTGCGGAACACGGTGCCCATGGGGCGAATCTCCATCCGCCCCTGCCGCGTTTCGGAACGGTCGGCCGGGGTCACAGTGAGGGCTGGCCGGTGGCACGGGTCAAGTCGCTCGTTGGCGGTTGGGCCAAGGAGCGATTCATGCGAAGATGTGGACCAGGTCGCGTACTACAGCCCCTTGCGGGCCTTGGCGTGCGCCCGCTCGGCGTCGGTGAGCCGGGTCTCCGCGGCCGCGAGTGCGGCCTTGGCCCGCTCGAGCTCATCCTTCAGCCGGGCCTCCTGCTCCTGCTGATCGCGTGAGATCGGGAGGTTCCGCAGATCACGCTCCAGCCGCTCGACATCATCGCGGATGCGGTTGCGCTGGTTGAACGCCGCGCACTTCGTCGCCTCGGCCTCAGACGCCTTGCGCTCGTGCTCGCGACGCTCCATCAGCGCCAGCACCTCTTTGGGCACGCGCGACGCGGGGAGCAGGCCTTCGTCGTACACAGCCAACACGTGCCGGGCCGCCGACTCGATCGAGTTCAGTTCCCGCTGCGCGTTCTCGGCGTCGAACGAGGTGGCGTCCGCCTCGGACTCGAGTTTGGCGATCTGCGCCTCGGCCTGGGACCGCGTCGCGTCGGCATGAGCCTTGGTCTTCGTAGCCGCCCGGCGCAGGCGTACGACATCGCCGGCGGAGTGCATGTCTGCGCGGGCCTCGGCGATGCGGGCGATGATCGCGTCCGCCGCCGTGGGCTCGATCCCGGCGTCGCTGGCTAGCTCAGCGAGACGGTCGGTCGTCTGACCCGCCCATGCCGCGTCGATGAACGCGGCGCGGGCCTGCTGCTTCTTGTTCTGGGCGGTCTGGGCAAGGGTTGTCATGAGGCGTTCCTTTCTAAGAGAGGGACTGAGACCACGCCGCGCAGGTACAGCACCCGCGCGACTTCAACGATGTGCTTCTCGTGGTCGCTGATGATCCGACGGGCCAGCGTGTGGACCCAGGCGTGCCGCTGGGCCCACCGCTCGGGTTGCTTCTCGACGCCGGCGATGCACCACCGCGCGATCGTGATGTGGTCGGGGACGGCCCGAGCGATGGCTTTGTGGAGGTCGGCCGCGGTTTCGACCGTGGCGACCGTCTCAAGCGTCGGCAGCGGCCGAAGTCTTGCGGTCGAGGTGCTCGCGGAGATCGGAAAGACGCCAGCGCACGACGCGATCGCCTAGGCGGATGGGCGCGGGGAGCTCACCACTCTGGACCATTCGCCAAATCGTGCGAGCATTGACGCCGAGCAGTTCCGCCACCTCGCGGACGTTGATCACCGCGACGTCGGTCTTTCGGACCTGAAGTTCATCCATGAATGCACCCAGAGTGCCGTCGCGAGCGGGAGCAACCGGCTCGCAGGCGCAGGACAACGGGAACCCCGGCGCACCGTGTGAGGGGGGCGGCGGGGCGGGCTGGTGTTGGATCGCGGCAGGTTGGCTGGATTGGGCTGAGTGGCTGGTTCGGTTGTGTGCGTAGGCGGGTGAGGCTCTACATCACCCATCTACGCGAAAGCCACGCGGCGTGGCGAAGACTCGGGAGGATTCTCCGGGGCCGCGAGTGACCCCGGGACCCTCAATATGTGCACGATCCGGCAAAAGTGTCGCGCGGAATCGTGTTCCTGTCGTCGTGCGTCATGGTCTGCGTCCCCGAGTACCTCTCTGCCGTTCTCGGCGATCTGTCGCGCGGAATCGGCGAAGCCGTGCCGCAAACGCGTTCCGCCATAGAGCATCTAACCCGTTCGCGGGCGGTTTCCCGAAGATGTGCGTCATTTTCGTGCAGATTCCTGACATAGCCCGTCCGCGAGCGTCCCCCTGCATGCCTTTATGCAATTCCGGGGAGGGTTGTGGCGCCTTCCGGCAATCTCCGACACGCTACACCTGTGCCGACACGGGTTTCAGGGTCAGTTGGGGTCAACGCATGCCCCTCTGTGTGCTCCCTATGCAGCCGAAGGACCATCTGCCCGGGGAATCTGGCGACCGAGCGGCCCGAGGCGCGCAGAGTCCTCACCTGTCATCTCGCACAAGTGGGATCAACTTCACGATGCGGACGGTCGTGTATGCAGTTGTGGAAGGAGCGGCGGTGTTGCTATGCGAGCCAGTGCCAAGCATCCGTTACAGCGTGCCGAGCCTTACCTCAACCCCGGAACGTCAGTGGCCGAGAGGCCCGGCGTGGTTGTCCACTTCGGTTTCCAGCCGGGGCGGTCGACTCGATGGCGGAAGACCACCGTGTTGTCGAGGTCAAGATCGCCCGTCCAGATCCACTTGGCGTCCTTGAAATCGTGCTGGAAGAACGGCTCTTTCGGTTGTATGCGGTCCTGCGGATACTCGACGGCATTCGTCCAGTCGCGGTCATCGAAGTTCACAGCGAACCAGTTGTCCGGAACTGCGTCGCTCCGCACCTTTGGGTTCGCAGTGTCCCGATCGATCGGGCCATGATGGAAGCACTTGGCCTTCCACGCGGCACTCGTGACCGTGCCATCGGAGAACTTGAGAATGAAGCCGCCGTCACCGATCTGGTTGCCGTACTCGCAGCCCGTGGCGGGGTCTGCGTTGTCCTTGGCGAGCACCGCAATAGTCATCGGATATTCGGGGAGCAGATCGACGGCCACAACGTTGTGAGGCAGGAAGTCGATGGAATCCACCGCGACAGGTTTCCCGTTGATGTACATCACGAACCAATTGTCGGCGTACATCGCTCCGCGGAGCGTGTCGGCCATCGTGGGCTTCACGATTCCACGCTGATCGGGGCGGGGCCGCTTGCCGTCGCGACCGGGCTGCGACGACAAAGCAGCTCCAGCGAGCAAGGCAAGGCACACGCCACTGACGATGACCAGTGTCCTTTTGCGATGGCTCATGGGCGGCTCTCCGGCTTGGGCATGGTTGCCGGCGCGACGGGGGCGATGGTGTACGAGTGCACAATCGCGTCGTTGGCTTCGCCGCCCGCCCCACCGGGCCCGCGGCGGTCCTGATTGCCACGCCCGTTCCCCTCGGCGGCACCGGCCAGCGCGGTGCGGACGAACTCGACCGTCGCCTTGTCTGCCTCGACACGGACGCGCACATGCCCCGGACTGCCGTGAAGCGTTCCCGAGACATATCCGTACTGCGTCGCGGTTCGCGTGTTGCCGCGCGGGTTTCCTGGCTGCGGCACGCACTGATACACCACGCCGTCACGCTGGCTGCTCACGTACAAGTGATCGTGCCCATGGAAGACGGCCGAAACGCGGTGTTTGACCAGCAGATCGTGAATGGGCAGTGCCCAGCCCGCGCGATGCTGAGCAAAGCCCGGCGAACCGTCGGCGTTCTTGCCGCCCCACTCGAAGTGCGGCGATGACTCAACCCCGCCGCGCGACTCCGCGCCGCCCATGCCTCCGACAAGATGATGGATGAACACGAAGCGGTACTTTGCCTTCGTGCCTTCGAGCGTCTTGGTGAGCCAGTCGTACTGCGTGCGGCCGAGCGTGCTGGTCCAACTGCTGTCGGTGGGCTTCAGCGGCTCGTCGTTCGGACGTTGCCCGCCTTGTCCGCCCTGACCGCCACCGCCTCCACGCTCGCCACCACCCGCGCCGCCTTTGCCGCCACCTCCGCCTCCGCCCCGAATCCGGTCGGTCGTGCTCCAGTACGGGTCGAGCACGATGAAGAGCGCGTCGCCCCACTCGAACGCGTAGTAGTTGGAGCCCACACCGTCCTTCATGGCCGTGAAACCCGTGTAGAACGTGCCATCGCCAAGCGGCCCCGCGCCGGTCACCGGCTGCGGAAACCGGCTCGTCCGCTGCTCGTACGACCACGGGCCAATGTCGTCCGCGCCGGTGCCCGATGTCCCCTTCTCGCCATCGTGATTCCCCAGCACCATGAACAGCGGCACCGAATGAGCCACGCGGCTGAAGTAGTACCGCTGTGCATCATACTGCGGCAGCGCGGACTTGAAGTCGCGCCCCCGCGAGAAGCCGAGTTCAGGGCGGGCGAGGGCGGCCCCATCTTCATGGGTGCGGGGGAGCCGCCGTCTCCATGGCCCGCTGGGTCAACACGTTGGGGGGGCGCGGCGAAAAGGGGCCGTGGTCGGAAGTCACGACCGCGACGGTGGCGGCGTAGGGCCACGGCGGGTCCGGGCATGAACTGCCTGTGCAGCTACGATGCTCCGCCATGAAGTCCTACCCGCCGCCGTACCAGCCCGCGACGGATGCCCAGGCCGCGGTGCTTCCGCCGCTGCTTGACCGGCTATTGACGCCGGGCAAGAGCCCCTTTGGTGTGCCGGAGTTGCCGCTCATCAAAGCCGATGCGCCCGAGTTCGTCGCGCTCAAGACCAAGCCGCATCCGCTCATCCTCGGGCTCGACCCCTCAACCATCGCGCTCGCAGCGGTGATCAGCCTTGCGACGCCCGCAGAGATCGCCGCGAAGTGTGGCTCGCTCGAGGCCGCACTCGACGCGGGCAACCGGCTTCAGCACGGGGCGGCCCTGCTGTATGGTCTTCAGACCAGCGCGACCCGGTATCGCGATCCTGCCGCGGCTGAGGCGATCGTGCGCTTCTCGCCCAAGATGAGCCTCAACTTCCAGTTCTCGCACTGGATGCTCGAAGTCATCGAGCCCGCGCGGCTCGACGCGATCTTGCTCGAACTGACGACGGCGTGGGCGAATCCGAAGGACGCGATGACGTGGGTGCTGCTGGAGCACCACAAGGCGTGGTCCGAGCAACTCTCGCGGACCGTCATTGCCGCCGTTCAAGTCCACGGCGGCGAGTCGCGGACGGCGGTGTGGGCGTATCGAGGCAACGGGTTCGCGGAGAACATGCATCCGTCGCTGATTGCCGAGGCAATCGAGGCGCTCAAGCCGCACACCAAAACGCAGCCCAACGCCAAGCGATGGACCACGAAGTTGAAGAAGCGGCTCAAGGCGACCTGAAAGCCAGACGTGGACCAAGTGCTCGGGGCCGAGGTGTGGGTGAAACTCGTGGATGCGGACAGCCCCGCGCCGACCGACCCCGCCGCGCTCACGTTCCTGACCATGACCACCAAGCCGAGCTTCCGCGCGGAGTACGCGAAGGCGGCGGGGGGGAAACCGCCGTCTACATGGCCCGCTGGGTCAACACGCGCGGCGAAAAGGGGCCGTGGTCGGAAGTCACGACGGCGACGGTGGCGGCGTAGTTGACCCGACCACCCTACGCGAACAGACCCATCTGTTCGGTCTGTGCCGCCTGCATCGGTGCCAGCCGTTCTGCAAGGCACTCGCGCGACACCACGTACACGTATTCCTTGTTGTTCAAATGGCTGACCTTGCCGACCTTCTGTCCCTGCGGGTTGTAGATGCCGATTTGCGCACCCACGTACCGCTTGAAGTCGTTCTCGATGGTCGTGACCTTGCCCTGGCCGTCCCACAGGGCCGCGAGCATGGATTCCATTTCCTCGCGTGCCAAGTACCCCTCGTTGTTGAATGACACGACCAACACCGGGGCGCGAACGGCGGCGAGCAGCTTGCGCATCACGCCCGCGAACTGCGGACGGCTATTGAAGATACTCTGTCGCTGCCGAACGTCGATCCGCTTGCAGGCGATGCCATAAACCTCCGGCTTATCCCATCGCACCAGCGATTCCCAGGCGTGGTAGTTGCCCAAGTACGAGTGCTGGTTGTACGGCGGGTCGATGTACGCCACAACGGCTTCTAGCACCTTGACGGCTTCGAGCGCATCGAGGCAGGTGGCTTGCCCCTTGCCGTGCTTGGCGCGCGGAAGCACTTCGGGAACGCGCAACTCCAAGTCGTTGTGCGCCCGTGGTGCCCACGATTTCAGATACGCCATTTGCAGGCCGGTCGTGGAGTCCACCCGATCCGCTGCTTCCATGAGCGAGACCAGCATCACCGCCTCAAGCTCGGGGTCAAGTCCCTTGGCCGCGATGGCCTCGCGGATCGCGTCGACGCGAGACCCGTTCTTGGGTTGGAAGAAGCGGGACTTGACGCAAAACGTTTCGGTGAAATACCCCGGCTCGCCCTTAAGCCCGTTGAACTCACGGACGAGCTTTTTCGCATCCTCCAGCACGTCCTCGGCGTCGGCTTGAAGTTCAAATCCCGCCAACACCCACCCCCGAAGCCTTCGTTTTCGTTGAATTCCGCCCGAGCGATTGAACTCTCGCAACTCCTGTCCCTACAACGAGAAAGCCCTCTGACGCGGTCGTCAAAGGGCTTGATCTCTCGAAAAGTCGGGGTGACTGGATTTGAACCAGCGACCTTTTCGTCCCGAACGAAACGCGCTACCAAGCTGCGCTACACCCCGGTCGATCAATCGTGCGCTCGCAAAGGGGCCAAGTCAACCGGGAAACCGAGGAATCTCTGCAGGAAAAGCCCCGCGTCCACGCGGCACAATCGCGATCAGTTGCTCACGAACGTCGGCTTCTTGCCATCAATGTAAACGTTATCGACGGTAGAGCTGGCATTGCCATCCTCGCCCATGGAGTAGAAGTACGGCGAGCCGCCAACGCACATGCCAGCATCAGAATTGGCGGTGTTGCGGGTGGGGTTGCCGCCTCTATAGGCAAAGCCGGCTGGGGGCGGGCCGATGAGATCGGTGGGAGACTTGCTGCCATCGAGCAGACCGTGGAAGGCGGGGTGCACATAGCGGATGCGATTGCCCCAACCGTCATTCACAGTGCGGAACTCGCGGGCATCGTTACTGGGAATGGCAGTGAGGAACTTGCCGTTGATGCGATCGATGATGGTTTTTGCCGAATCCACCTTGGACATCTGAAAGCAGAACCAGCCGACGCTATCCAAAGGTGTGCCCAAGCCAAAGTCCGCATCTGCAATCGGCTGCAGCGTGTTGGCCCCGTCGATCTTCACGAAGGCGGGGGGCACTTCTCCCTTGGCGGAGACATACTCGGCCAGGGCCTGATCGAGAAGTTTCAACGTATCTGAAGTCGCGTTGGTCTTGGCATTGGATGAAGCGCGCGAGCCGATGACCAGGCCGATCGTGACAAGCACGGTGATGATGCCGATGACAACGAGCAGTTCGACGAGCGTGAAGCCGCGCGGTGCGGAACGCTGGGTGTTCAGAATCATGAATCCCCTCCTGCAGCGCGGCGTGTGCCGCGCATGTGAAATGGCAAGCCCCCCACTTTCCTGACGCCTCCCCAGAACCCCTGAAGTGACCGGAAGGGAAAGTGATCGCCCCTCACAGAATACGCACTTTTGAGGCGGAATGATGCCACAAAGTGCGGAGAGTGAGAGGATTGACGCACCGCCTTCGGTGACTGAATCACGTTCAGGCGTTGGTTGGGCCGGAACGGGGCTCGTCGCCTGATGGGGCTTGAGGGCTTCCAGAGTGTGGGTCCGATCCAGCAAGATCGCCGCCTGCGCTCAAATCTCCGAGGGGATTGGCCACCGAGCCACCCGAACCCGAGGCCGGATACATGCCGTCCGAGGCCAAGCCGGAGACAGCAGATGATCCACCCGATTCGGGATCGGTTTGGGAAACGGCGTCAGCCGGGAGTGAGCGGCGGACGGGGGCACCGTACATGCCATCATCGCCGACACCCGACGAGGCGTTGGCTGCCGGGGCCGGACGCGGCGCCATCGGGCGCTGCATGGGGCGTGGCTGCTGGGGCTGATTCATCGTGAGCCGCGCACGGAAGACAGCATCGGTGACGCGATCGCGCACGGTTTCGAGGAAGGAGCGGAACATGTGCGACCCTTCGCGCTTGTATTCGATGCGGGGGTCTTGCTGGCTGAAAGAGCGGAAGCCGATGGTGTCGCGCAACTGATCCATGGCGTAGAGGTGATCGCGCCATGCGCTGCCGAGAATCTCCAGAAGGATCTGGCGTTCGAGATAGAGGAGCTCAGCCCGGAGGATGTTCTCAACGCGTGACTGGATGGCCTCATCGCGCTCGCGCCCGTGGAGGTAGCGCATGGTGTCGGGCATGGGGACATCGAAGCGCTTCCTGAGGTGGGCCTCAAGCTCGGCGTCGGTCTTGCAGGCCTGAGCGATCTGCACTTCCTTGAAGACGGTCTCTTCATCGACAAAGCGGGTGCTGGCTTCGAGGAGCTGGCTCTTGACCTTGCCGGGTGTGCTCTTGCGGAGCTCATCGGTGGTCATGTTGATGCCGAAGCGCTTGTTGGCCCAACTGACCAATTGTGCCGCGGCTTCGTCGCGAGATTGCTTGGAGATGGCCATGGTCATTTCCATGGCAAAGGCGACGGGCTGCTCGATCTCACGCTTGCGATAGATCTCGCGGGCCTGCTTCTTGATGAGGCCAGCGGGGGTGTGATCCTCTTCGCCTTCATCGGGCGCGGGCTTCTTGCTGGCAGCAAGCAGCGTGGCGGCGTCGATCTCAATACCGAACTTGCGCTTGGCCCATTGTGAGAGGGTGGCAGCGCCGTACTCGGCGGAAGCGAACTGCTCGATGCCGGTAAGGTCTGTCTCGTCGATCTTCTGTGCTGAGGCGCGGATAAGAAGATCCTGCACGCGACGACGCTCGGCAGCGCCACCTTCACGCAATTCGGCAGGGTCGATCTCGACACCGAACTTGGAACGAGCCCAATTGGTCAGACCGGCGGAATCGAAATCGACGGCGACTTCGCTCCCTTCCATGGGCATGAATTCGCCGAGGGTGATGGCGATATTCTGGCGGGCGTCATACTTGGCCTCGCCACGGATGATGTCGGCGAGGTCTTCGGCCTCTTTGCCACGCAGACGCTCTGGTGGCACCGAGACATCCATGCGCTGACGAGCGAACTCACCTGCGCACGTCGCGGCGTATTCAGGATCAAGATACTCATCCACGGCATCGTGGATGGATTGATCGATCATGTCCATCAGCAGGCCTTTGACATCGCGGCCTTCGAGGGCGCGCTGACGCAAGCCGTAGAAGGTCTGGCGCTGATGCTCCATGACTTCGTCATATTCGAGGAGATTCTTGCGAATCTGGAAGTTGTGCTCTTCGACCTTGCGCTGGGCACGCTCGACGCTCTTACTGAGCCAGGGGTGCTCGATTGCGACGCCCTCTTTCATACCCATGCGGGCGAGCCACTTGTTCATGGTGTCGCCACTGAACATCTTCATCAACGGATCATCCATGGCGACATAGAAACGGCTGGAGCCGTTGTCACCCTGGCGACCGGCGCGACCACGCAACTGATTATCGATGCGGCGGGATTCGTGACGCTCGGTGCCGATGACGTGGAGGCCGCCCATGTCTTCGATGCTCTTGAACCAGCGGAGGCGGTGCAAGAGGCAGCGGCCACTGGCATCGAGGGCGGAACGCAGCACGTCGGCTGAAGCCTTCTCGATGTCTTCGGGAACCAACAGCGAGAACTTGGTGGCCCACACGCGGAGGAGCGCCAATTCAAGCTCAGCATCGCTCATGGTTTCCAGATCGCGGCGGTGCTCGCCAAGCTCGCGAGGGGCGATCTTGCGATAGATCTGCGTGCGGAGTTCGGCATCGCTGGCTTCGAGGGTGAGGGTGCGGGGGGCCATTCCACGCTTGAGCCAGTATTCCAGCAGACCTTCGCGGGTAAATTGGCCGAGTTTGATGTCGGTGCCGCGACCTGCCATGTTGGTGGCGATCATGACCTGACCGATCTGACCGGCGTTCTTGACGATGTCGGCTTCGCGGTCGTGCTGCTTGGCGTTGAGGATTTCGTGAGGAACGCCGTAGCGTTCATTGAGCAACTGCCCCAGGTGCTCGCTGTTCTCGACGCTGGTGGTGCCGACGAGGATGGGGCGGCCCACATCGCTGAAGGCCTTGATCTCATCGACGATGGCGCTGTACTTGTCCTTATCGCGAAGGAAGACCAGATCGTCAAAATCGCGGCGGATCATGGGGCGATTGGTTGGAATGCTCACCACGTCGAGCTTGTAGATATCGTGGAATTCCTGCGCCTCGGTATCGGCGGTGCCGGTCATGCCTGCGAGCCGCTTGTACATCTTGAAGTAGTTCTGAATGGTGATGGTGGCGACGGTCTGGGTCTCGGCCTTGATGCGGACTTTTTCCTTGCACTCCACGGCCTGGTGCAAGCCATCAGACCACTGGCGACCGATCATTGGGCGACCGGTGTTGACATCGACGATGACGATGGCGGCATCGGTCTGGCCGGTCATGGAATCGGGAACATCCATGATCACGTAATCGCGGTCGCGTTGATACACGGCATAAGCGCGGATGGCCTGCTCGAGCAAGTGGGGAATGTCGATGTTCTCACCGACGTAGAAGCTGCCGACACCGGCGACGCGCTGCGCCTCGGCGACGCCATCGTGCGTCAGGTGCGCGCTCTTGCGCTCCATTTTCACTTCGTAATACTGCGTGAACTGATTGCGCTCGGCCTCGACCTTGGGGAGCTCGGCCTTGGCCGCCGCGAGCTGCTGCTGCAGAGCAGGAATCTTGCTCTTGTCGAGAGTCTGGCGGATGTCACCCTCAAGGCCCTTGATCTTCTGAATGATGCTCTGCACCGATTCATCGGCATCGGCCCACGGCTTGTGCTTGGCCATCAGGTGGCGGGCCAGCGCGTCAGCCAGCTCATAGCGCGGCTCACCCTCGTGCGCCGGGCCGGAGATGATCAGAGGCGTGCGGGCCTCGTCGATGAGGGTCGAGTCTACTTCGTCGACGATGGCCATCTGACGCTTGCGCTGCACCTGTGACTCCAACGTCGGCTTCATGTTGTCACGCAGATAGTCAAAGCCGAATTCGGCGGTGGTGCCATAGACCACATCGCAGCGATACATCAAACGCTTGGTATCTTCAGATTGGGTGTGCTGAGGGTGAATCGCGCCGACGGTGAGGCCCAGACCGCGGAAGAATGGGAAGGTCCAGTCGCGGTCGCGCTGCACCAGGTAATCGTTGACGGTGACGACGTGCACCTGCAAACGCTCACAGGATGCGAGATAGCACCCAAGCGGACCGACGATGGTCTTACCTTCGCCGGTGCGCATTTCCGCGATCTTGCCCTGATACAGCACCATCGCGCCGATCAACTGCACATCAAAGGGGCGAGCGCGGAAGGGGGGCTTGCTCTCTGGATAGATCTCGCGCACGGCTTCGTAGATCTCATTGGGAATATCCACAAAGACCCAGGAGGGAACCGGTGTGGGGTTGCCCAGAAACGCGCCGACAGGATCGGCCGGTGGTGTCGCATCCATCACGGCCTTGACCTGGTGATACAAGTCCTGCACGTGAGACGGCAAGAGCGACACATCAAAGTTCAACTCGGGGTTGAAGATGCTGCGGATGCCGACGTTGCGGTCCATGGCCTCGCGGGCGACTGCGAACGCCTCAATCATGAGATCATCGCTGGTGGCGCCGCTGTCGTGGCGCTTGCGAAACTCCTCGACCTTGGCGAGAATCTGGGCGTCGGTCAATTTCCGCGTCTGGGTTTCCAGCGCGTTGATGGCTGCGACCTTCTGCATGTACTTCTTGACGAAGCGGTCGTTGCGCGTGCCGATGATCTTGTTGAGAATCGGGCCGACGAGGGGAATGTCATATCCGGGCATGGGTGCACTTCTTCACTATCAGGGGCAGCGTGCCGCAGAATCGCGGCCACTGCCAATTCACTCTTGAGATGTGATTTCAACGCGATGTCGGAACGTCAGAGTGCACACTGCGTGGCACTCGGCACCGAATGAATTGTTCAGTTTGCCCCTCAGCATGGGGACAAAGGTGGGAACGCCGCCCATGCATCGGAATAGCAAAGCACGGCTGTGTCCAGGCACTCAGCCACGGATCGGCGGGGGCAGGCCCAGCCACCCGGCATCACGCGCCATCCACACATATGGACCGACTGGGTCCTCCGGCTGAGACCACAAAGAGAGCCGGGGGAGGTTGGCAATCAGAGGAAACGTGGCGAGGGGGCCACGACCAGACTCGCGGGTGGCAGCAAGACGCGAAGTGCGTGCCGCCAGAAGCATGGACCAATTCAGGACGGGCGATTGGGCTGTAGCCAGACGCTGCCTCTGCCACAATGACAGGACGGATTGGCCTGCTTCCCACAGGGAAGATGCGCAGGTCGTGATGATCATCAGGGCGGCAATGGGCCCCAGCACCGACCGCAGGCGGCGACGATCATCGAGTTGGAAGAGCGAGGTCTTCACAGATGAGGGAGGATAGGGCAAACCGGATGCCGAACGACTGAGTCCAAAGGACACTTCTGGTTATCGACGAGACCGCAAACCGAGTCCATCCGGGGGTGCGAAACTCCCTAAAAAGGGGGATTCGGTGAAGGAGTTGTCGACTGGCACCCCTGAGAACTCTGTCGGATCACAAAAACAATCGCTGGTGGGTCGTGAATCGGCGGCACTCTGTATATTGTGGGCGCCCCGTGGCGGGATGACCGATTTCATTTTGCCCACGAGGTGGCGTTCCGATGGATCGGTGACGCCCTGATCCAGAGTTGGTTCCTAGCGTCGGTGGATGTCCCTTGACCCTCCGAAGCAGCCCAGCAAGACCCCCTCAGCGCAGGATGCGCCCATGCTCGTGACCCGCCAAGCCCTCCCCACCACTCGCGAATCGATCACCCATAAGTTCACGATCGATAAGTACGAGGGCTACCTCACCATCGGTCTGTATCCCGATGGCCGCCCCGGTGAGATCTTCATCAAGATGGCCAAAGAGGGTTCCACGATCTGCGGCTTGTGCCAGGCCTTCTGCCGCGCGTTCAGTCTGGCGATTCAACTTGGGCTGTCGATCGATGAGGCGGTGGAGCGTTTCAAAGACATGCGCTTTGAGCCGATGGGCCCGACGAGCAATCCGGATATTCCCGAGGCGATGTCGATCGTGGATTACGTGGCGCGGTATCTGGAACTGCACTTTGGTGAGAGTCGCCGCGGGGCGTGAGCCGTCGTCGATGCGGTGCTTTCGTGAAACGTACATTCCGTACGTTGCGTACACTCTGTACATCAAAGGAGCACCACGATGGACCGCATCGAAGCAACCCGCATGCGCGAGGAGTTTTCCGACACCATCGATCGCGTGCGTTTCACTGGCGACCGTGTCGTCATCCGCAAGCGCGGGAAAGATGTCGCCGCCATTGTCTCGCTCGATGATCTGGCCGCGATCGAGGCGATGGAAGATGCCTTGGATCTTGCCGAGTCAAGAAAGATCCTTGTCGACCCCAAAGAGAAGCGCATCAGCAACGCCGATGTGAGAAAGGCACTGGCCGCCAAGGCGGCGGGAAAGCAGGCCTCTCCTCGCACCTCGATCAGCACAAAGAAGACTCGCAACACAAATCGCTCCAAATCTGCGGGGCGCAAAGTCGATGGACGCGGTCGGTGAGCTACTCCATTCAGTTCACATCCAGCGCTGCCAAGTCGCTGACGAAACTACCCGCCTCTGCCGCACAAAGAATAAGTGCTGTCATCGACACACTCGGAGCAAAGCCGCGCCCGCAGGGTTGCAAGAAACTCTCAGGCCAGGACAATCTGTACCGAGTACGCGCTGGCGACTATCGCATCGTTTACCAGATTCAAGACAAGCAACTGGTTGTGCTGATCGTGCGTATCGGGCACAGACGCGATATCTATCGCGATATGGACTGAATTTATCTCCCCATATGAGACAAGAACGTGCAGTACGCATCTGAACTGCCATCTTGTATATTCTTCACACATGCTCACACTCGCCCTCGGTCTTGATTTCGGACCATTTCCGGCGATTCTGCTTTCAGTCATTTTCTTTGCGATCTGGTACGTGGTGATTCGTCGCGCTGTGCGCGATGGAATGGGTGATGCCATGAAAAGAGAACGGGAAGCACGTGGCGCGATCAAGCCGTGACATCACTCGCCGCTACAGGAACGCTTTCATGCCGCAACACTCCGCGCCCACGCCTACTCCCACATTTCTCGCCATGGCTCTAGTTGCATCGGCCATTTGCTTTGTCGCAGCGATATTGGCGACAGTCGCCGTTTTCGTGTCTGAACACTCTCACACGGATCGCGCTCTGGCTGTTTCAGAATGGACTGCCAACAGCGTGCCGCCGCCTTCGCCGCAGAATGAACCACCATTGCAGCGCACGGTCCTCAAGCAGATTCAGGAGCCGTTTCCGTCCTCTGACCGTGCAAGTATTCGAAACGCGATTGATCGCAACCTTCGGATTTCGCCTATTGATCATGCGGCCAAGGTAGCATCCGTGCTCGCATTGATCGCAGCCGCCGGGTCGATGATCGCGGCGATCTGTTGCTATGTTCGAGGTATGCCACGGCAATGAATTGTGCGGCAGAGCAAGCGAACACAACTCTTGACTCACTTCCGCGGCACCCACCCGTACGTCACGTACTCGCGCTCGATCGTGCCATCGGAGAAAAGGTTCAGCATGGCGTAGCCATTATCACACTCGCCATTCTTCCCCTTCCACCATGCGCCGCTGACCGCGCCGTTGCACAAATACGACACGCCGTTGTAATCCACACGATCGACCTGGTGCAAGTGGCCGGAGAGGCAGGCGCGGACGCCAGCGCCCGTGCCGCAACGTGCGTGAGTTTCGCGGAAGGCGATCCCCAACTGGTTCCAATCGCGGTGGATCTTGGACCCGCTGATCTTGTATTCCTTGTTTTTCTGCGGGTCGCCGGTGCCTTCGAAACTGGCGATGGACATGATGGGAATGTGCGACAGTACCAGCGCAGGCATCCCCACGGGCAGGGCCTTGAACTGATCCTTGAGCCACCCCATCTGGGCCTCGTCCAGGAGCGCGGTGTACCCCTCTCCATCGGGATGCACACTGTCGATCACAAAGAAGCGCCACCCACTCTGATCAAAGGTGTAGTAGCGATCATTCAGTCGCAGCAATTCCGTGGACCACTTCTTTCCCCACTTGTCTTCATCGCCTTTGGTGCCGCTCTTTTTCTTGCCCCAGCCCCAGATGTCATGATTGCCGATGCAAGAGTGCACCTTGGAGCCACACTCATCCTGCATGATCTTGTGGTACAAGCTGGTGAGTTCGACCGCGCGCTCGCGCCCCGTATCAAAAATGTCCATCACGTGGTCGCCGCCGGTCAGCACCAGATCCGGCTTGTCTTTCTGATTGGCCAGATGCCGCAGACAGGCGATGAGCCCCTCGTTGGCGCCCAGTTCCGGCTGCACGTGCATGTCTGTAAGATGGGCCACGCGCAGCACGCGTTTGCGGGTTGCACCACCGGGTACATCAGAGAGGATTTGTGCTCCGGGGCGACTTCCCCAGCCAGCGGTCGCAATATGGGGAAAGATCGCCGCGGCTCCGACACCAATCGCGCCGAAGCGCAGGAACGAACGCCGATCCAAACCACCGGTTCTCTGTGTCTGGTCGCTCATGCTGCACACTCCGATTACTTGGGCAGTTATTGATTAGCCGTTCTTGGTCGCTTCAAACGTTCCCACTACCCGCCCCACCACCACCGTGTATATCAGATTGCCGGTGTCCACATCTACATCCGGCAGGTAATCATCATCAAGAGAGCGTAAAAGCTCACCCACCGCCTCTTCGCTCCACCCACCTTGCGGCGCGGCATCCTCCAGCACCGTCATCGTCCCCGACACCACACCATTGGGGAGATAGTGCAGATCAGTCGCCGCGATCTCTTTGCCATCACGAATGGCGAGAAAGCGCTCAGAGCTTGCGGTCCGCAGAGTGCGTTTCCACACGATCAATCCCATGACAAGACTCCCTCTCTCATTGATCCAATCTAGTTGATCCAGGAAACTGCTTTGCTATTCACGATGGCCCACACGCCCGCCGAGCCGAGCAGCACAGCACCAACCGCAGCGACGAACATGATCAAGCATCCCTTGCCACCCTTGGCCAGCCCTTTGGCGGCACCGACCATCTGTGGCAGGGCCTGACCCGGACCCTTCTGGGTGCGGTATGACAAGCCGGTGCCGGGAACGCCGAAGCTGGTGTACTTCTTCCCCTTGGCAGAAACTCCCGTGCGCACGCCCATGCCTCCGACGGAATAGCCAACGCCCGACTTACTGAGGTTGACGCGGAAGGGACCGACGCCGATGGACTTTCTGAAGATGAAACCCATGAGCAGATGCTAGCAAAATCGCGCCCTCCCCGCACCGAGAGCGAACCGATTGTGAAGTTTCCTTCACACACCCTTCACAGGACATTGATGCGATCTTGGTGGTGTTTGCCGCAGTGCATTTCTAGTCTCCGGCCAAGTTTGGAAACCTCGATCCGCCGGGCGTTTGTGTATCGCCCGCGAGGTGTCCAAACCGCACCCCAGTTCTCTAGGAGAGAGATATGAAGATCGCAATGCTGGCCCTCGCAGGCCTGGCCGCCGTGGCCAACGCCGACGTCATCACTCAGTGGACGTTCAATTCCAATCCCGCCGATGCCAACACGGCCACCGGCACCCTGACCCCTGCCACTGGCAGCGGCACCGCCGCCACTCTCGCTGGCAATACTCAGGTGTTCAACAGCGGAAACACCAATGACACCTCCTCCCCCGGCGACAACAGCCGCTGGAGCGTGACGACCTTTGCCGCTCAGGGCACCGGCAGCGGCGCTCGCGGCGTGACGTACAACGTCTCCACCGCTGGTTACACCGGCATCAGCGTCAACTACTGGCACCGCTTCAGCAACACCTCCAACCGCTTCTCACAGGTTGAGTACACCCTCGATGGCAGCACCTACGCCGTCTTCACCAGCTTTGAGAACACCTCGGGTGGCGATGCCTGGAACAACTACAACGTTGACTTCTCCAGCGTCGCGGGCGCAAATAACAACGCCAGCTTCGGCGTCCGCATCACCAGCATCTTCGGTGGCGCGGGTTCATACGTCGCCAGCAACAGCACCAGCAACTACGCCACCACCGGCACGTGGGGCTTTGACCTGGTGACCTTCAACGGCACTCTGGTTCCCACCCCGGGCTCGGTCGCTTTGATGGGTCTCGGTGGTCTGCTGGCGGCTCGCCGCCGCCGCTGATTTCTGATCTGATCTTTATAAACACCAGACCGCCTCTTCGGAGGCGGTTTTTATTGGACCTTGCAACTCTCAGACTTTGCGCATCCTTTGCAGCAGTTCGCATGCACTGCGGTTATGATCTGCTCGTCGGAGTCGGGAATAGGAGCCCGTTTCCGGCATCGTGATTCGTGGACATTCGAGGAGATGAGACAATGAAGATTTCCCTTGCTATCGCCGCGCTCGTCGCGGCAGCCGGTTCGGCTTCGGCCGACGTCGTTGCTTACTGGAATTTCAACAACAGCACTGCCAACACGACTGCTGGTCAGCTGGGTGTGCTCAACAGCTTCGCTGCTGACCAAGGATCGGGAACGGTGAGCGTCGGCAACGGCATCACTTTCAACACCGTCGCCGCTGGCACCGCTAACGGCGCTGCTGGCACATTCTCTGGCAACGTGCTGAACGCTCTGGGGGCGGATGGCAGCGGCGGCGCACTTTCCGTGCAGGGCGCGGTTGGCGGCAGCGGTACCGCTCCGGTGACCTCGAACGGAGCCACCGTTGACTTCACCATCAACATGAGCATCTTCACGAACCTGGTGATGACGTTTGCCGGCCGCGGCACCAGCACTGGATTCGGATCCAGCACTGACCCGAATCAGGTGCTGATCTCCACCGATGGCGTGAACTTTTCTCAGGTCGCGACTTACGAGTCTCGCCAGACAACCTTCGCGCTGTACACCTTCAACATCGGCAACGCTCTCGACGGAGCTTCGACCGCGATCGTTCGTCTTCGTCTGAACGGCGCATCCAGCGGTGCGGGCAACAACCGCATCGACAACGTTCAGCTCAACGCCACCCTCGTTCCCACGCCCGGCTCGCTCGCTCTCGTCGGTCTCGGTGGCCTCGTCGCCACTCGTCGCCGCCGCTGAATCGACTCCTCACTTTGATTTCTTCCAGCACCCCGGCTCACGCTGGGGTGTTGTGTTTTTGAGGCCGATAACCCGGCGAGTACCAATCCGATTGGCGAGTTGGCCCGCACTTTGTCGTGGTTGCTGGAGTCGCGCCGCAGTCGGCCACTACACTCTTCCGTGGGCGCAGCGGCGGTATAGGAGCCTCTGCTGTGCACCAAGAGAGAGGAACTAGACATGAAGAGTTATGTGTGTGGCGCGGCGTTCATCGCCGCGATGTCGTCCATCAGCCAGGCCGCCGTTGTGGCCCAGTGGACTTTCAACACTCCCGCGCCAACCGGCACGAGCATTCCTGTCGGTGCGAGCTACGTGTACAACCTTGCCGGAACGCCCATCGAAGCTGAAGCAGGCGCTCAGACCGCCGGCTCACGCGTGGGCTTTGTCCACGCCAGCGCATCGAGCCAGGCGACCACCCCTGCCGGCAACGGTTCGCAATACTCCCTCAGCAGCACCTTCTGGGCTGCTGGCGATTACTACTACTTCACCGTCAACACCAGCAACTACACCAATATCTTCATCTCGTTTGATCAGACCCGCAGCAGCACCGGCCCAAACACCTTCTACATCGATGCCACGATCGATGGCGGTGCGACGTACTCACTTGTGAAGAACGACTACGCCGTGATTCAATCGGGCGGTGGGCAGCCGGCATGGTCGTCGAGCGGCGCTCGTCAGGCCAACTTCCTGATCTCCTCCGCCGCGGCGATCGCCAACAACCAGTCTCTCGTCACGTTCCGCATCATCGCCAAGACCGGTGCTGGTTCGACCAACGGCACCAACCGCATCGACAACGTCACCGTCGAAGGCGATCTGGTTCCCGCTCCCGGCTCGCTGGCTTTGGCCGGTCTGGGTGGCTTGCTCGCCGCTCGTCGCCGCCGCTGATCCCGGCTTTGACACGTGATTTCCTCCAACACCCCGGCCAAGCGGCTGGGGTGTTGTGTTTCCAGACTGTGTTTCAAGACTGTGTTTCATGGTGCGAAACTGCGATTCACACCGTCCGGGAACCCCCTGATAAAGCCCTTCATCACTGCCGTTCCGGCTGTCGTTGCCCCTTCCAGATTCCTACACTTCCGTTTCACCCTGAACCTGCACTTGCCTCCAAGGTCGCACTATGACACAAGCTCCCTCTGCCCCTGCTTCCGCTACTGCATTCCGTCCTTTGCCCAAGGCCGCCGCGCCTGGTGACTACGGCATCTCCGCCAAGCTCCCCGATGCCACGCTCATCAAGTGGCTCCGCGACATGATGCTCATCCGCGAGTTCGAGAATCGCTGCGCCCAGGCCTACCAGCAGGCCAAGATCGGCGGGTTCTGCCACCTCTACATCGGCCAGGAAGCTGCCGCCGTCGGCACCATCAACTCGCTGAACCACGATGACCCCATCGTCACCGCCTATCGCGACCACGGCCACGCCCTGGCTCGCGGCATGTCGGCCGATGCCTGCATGGCCGAGATGTACGGAAAGGTCACCGGCTGCGCCAAGGGCAAGGGCGGCTCGATGCACATGTTCGATAAGCCCAACTGGCTCTTTGGCGGCCACGGCATCGTCGGCGCTCAGACTCCACTGGGAACAGGGCTGGCCTTTGCCGCTCGCTACGAGTGGGAAGTGATGGGGAAGTCTGTCACGGGTGGCCCGGCAAAGAAGAAGGTCGCGCTGGCGTACCTGGGCGATGGCGCGCTGAATCAGGGCGCACTGCACGAGGCGATGAACCTCGCTGGCCTCCTCGATATCCCCGTCATCTACATCGTTGAAAACAACGGCTACAGCATGGGCACCGCCATCGAACGCGGCACCACCATGGCCCACGACCTCCGCAAAAAGGCCGAGGCCTACGGAATGGAAGGGGCGATCATCGACGGCTTTGATGTGATGAAGCTGTACGACCAGTTCAAGCCATTGGTTGATCGCTGCCGCGAGAATCAACGCCCCGCCTTCGTCGATCTCAAGACGTACCGGTACCTGGGCCACTCGATGTCCGATCCGCAGAAGTACCGCACGAAAGATGAAGTCGATCAATACAAGAACAACGACTCCATCGATCGCATGGCCTCGTACCTGATGAACGAGCGCAAGACGAATGGCAAGCCGACGCTCTCCGAAGCCGACTTCCACGCGATGCAGGCCGAGCTCAAGGACATCTGCATGAAGTCACTCGAGTTCGCCGAGAACTCGCCGATTCCAGATGCGTCCGAGCTCTACACCGATGTGCTGTACAACCCGCAGCCGAATATGAGCCCGATGCGCGATTACACCCACGGTGTGAAGAATCCGTTGCTTTGACCTGATTGAGTTTCACGATTGATCGGCACCCGCCTCCACGGCGGGTGCTGTGCTTTTCGTCGCACTCCCCAGCACCTTCAACCCCACGATCCCCGCCGCGATGAGGACCATGCACACCCACTGCGCAGCGTTCAGGCGTTCCCCGTACCACACGACTCCCATGATCGCGCTTCCCACCGCGCCGATGCCGACCCACACGGTGTACGACACCGACAGCGGCAACTGCTTCATCGCCAGCGCGAGCAAGCCGAAACTCACGATCATCGCCACGATGGTCACGATACTCGGGCCCAGCTTGGTGAATCCATCGCTCTTTTTCATCGCGGTGGCCCAGACGACTTCCAGCAAACCGGCGATGATGAGGTAGATCCATGGTCCCATGCACGAATCAAAGGCGCGGGAGGCACTAAAGTCCGGGGCGATGACACACACCGCCTATCCACCCCCTGGCACTCCCGTTGATAAACAAGTTACCGGCGCAGCCGCCATCGTCATCGATTCCTCCGGTCGCGTGCTGCTGCAACGCCGCGCAGACAACGGCCACTGGGGCCTTCCCGGCGGTGGCATCGATCTGGGCGAATCCGCCTCCGCCGCCTGCATCCGCGAAGTCCGCGAAGAAACCGGCTACGAAGTCGACATCCTCCGCCTCCACGGCATCTACAGCGACCCCATCGTCGGCCAACTCATCCGCTATCCCGATGGCCGCGTCGCCCACATCGTCGCCATCGTCTTTGTCTGCAAAGTCGTCAGCGGCACACTCGCCATCAGCGATGAATCCACCGATGCCGCGTGGTTTGCGCCCGGATCTCTCCCCGATCCCATGACTCCCTCGCACCGCGTGCGCCTCACGGATTTCTGGAGTGCGGGCGGCCTTGCCAGCACGACGACATTCATCCGCTAAAGCGGGTCATGCACGCCGCGAAACCTTGCGATTCCGGCCTTGATCTGGTACATTGGTGCCTCTCACCACTCACCGCCGGAGAGCGAGCATGGCGCCACGACGAAACATCCACGCACGCGCTGCCATCGCCGCCCCGGCCTTGTGGCTGAGCGCGGTGGGTCTCTCCACTTTAGTGTGCGGCACGCTCGCGATTCGCTCAACTACGTTGATTCATACCACAACGCTGACCACGACCGCCACAACCAACAGCAACACCGCCACCAACACACAACACTCCATCCGTTACGGCCGCGACATCCGCCCCATCCTTTCCGATCGCTGCTTTCAATGTCACGGTCAGGACCCCGCGACGCGCCAGGAAAATCTCCGCCTCGATCAACGTGAAGAGGCCACCGCCTCACGCCCCGGCGGCGCAGCCATCGTTCCCGGCGATGCCCAGGCCAGTCAGCTCTATCGCCACATCACTACCACCGATCCCAAATCTATCATGCCCCCTCCGGGCAGCAACAAGCGGCCACTCTCTGATGCAGAAAAAAACCTGATCCGCGATTGGATCAATCAAGGCGCCCCCTACGAACCCCACTGGTCATTCACTCCCCCCACTCGCCCCGCCGTGCCCACCGTGCAAGAAACCTCATGGCCCAACAACGCCATCGATAACTTCATTCTCGCCCGCCTCTCCACCTCCAACATCACTCCTTCTCCCGATGCCTCTGATCGCGAACTTCTCCGCCGCCTCTTCCTCGATGTCACCGGCCTTCCTCCCACTCCGGTCGAACTCAGCGACTATCTCGCCGACACGCGCCCCGATCGCTACGAGCGTTGGGTGCACAAACTCCTCAACACAGAGCCCTATGTCACGCGCATGGCCGAGCGTCTCGCCACACCGTGGCTGGATATGGCCCGCTACGCCGACACCGCCGGCATTCACATGGATGCGGGGCGCCAGATCTGGCCCTATCGCGATTGGGTCCTCGCCGCGCTGCTCGACAACATGCCCTTTGACCAGTTCACGGTCGAGCAGATCGCCGGTGACTTGCTCCCATCTGCATCGGAAGCGCAGAAGGTGGCGACAGGATTCAATCGCTGCCATGTGACAAGTGACGAAGGTGGAGCGATCAACGAGGAGTATCTGGTCGAATACGCGGTCGATCGTGTCAGCACCACCAGCAGCGTCTTTCTGGGGCTGACGGTTGGTTGTGCGCGGTGCCACGATCACAAGTACGACCCCATCTCCGCTCAGGACTTCTACTCCCTCTATTCCTACTTCAACTCCGTTGAAGAGCCCGGCATCTATGACCAGCGTCCCGATGCCAACCGCGCCTTCGAACCCTTCATGATGTTGCCGAGTGCTGAGGACCGCAAGCTCCTGGATGAACTCAAGGCCCGCAAGGAGACTCTGACGGCAAAGCTCTCTTCGCCAATGCCTGAAGACGACGCCACGCGGCAGAAGTTTTTCGCGGATGCGCAGGCCGCCCTCGGTCTCACTTGGCATATCGCCAAACCGACTGCCGCCATGAGCGTGAATGGTGCAACGCTGACCATTCAGCCGGATGATTCGATTCTCGCCGGTGGTGCCAACCCCGCCAATGACGATCACTTGCTCACGCTGCGCACGGATGACACCAACATCTCAGCACTGCTCATCGAGGCCATGGGTGACCCGTCACTCGCGAAGGGTCGCGCCGGGCGCACTGGTCATGGCAACGCCGTGCTGACAGGGCTCACGGTCGAAGTCGTCTCGGTGCGTGATCCGGCGCAGACCAAGGTGGTCAACTTCCGCTGGGCGTGGGCCAATGTCCAGCAACCTCACACGCACCTGGCGGTGACCAACCTTCTCGACGACAGCGACCTCACAGGTTGGGGGCTGGGTGCGCACGAGGCCAAATCCGCAGCAGATGTTCCCCGCACCGCGGTGCTTCTGGCCGATGAACCTTTCGGCTATGAAGGTGGCACCGAGCTGCACATCGCCTTGCAATATCGCTCTGAGCATGCTCAGCACGTGATCGGGCGCGTGCGGATTCAGACCTCGCGATTGAATGCCGCGGCGGCTGGCGTGTTGCCGGTGGCGATAGGCGGCTGGTATGTCGCCACACCTTTCGGGCTTTCCTCAGACAAGAACTTTGAGACGGCCTTTGGCCCCGAGAAAACGCCCTTTGACATGCACGCGACGTTTGGCCCCTCACGCATCGGCTGGAAACCTCGCGAGAATTCCAACGATGGTGAACCCACGAACATCACCGATGTGGTCTGCGCCACGTACCTGGCGCGGGAAATCTACTCCCCCGACAACCGCGAACTCCAGGTCTCCCTCGGCTCCGATGATGCCATGCGCCTCTTCGCCAACGGCAAAGAAGTCATCTCCCGCAAGATCGATCGCGGCGTGATGCCCGATCAGGATCGCGCGGTCATCCCCCTGAAGCGCGGCAGGAACACCATCGTCTACAAGATCATCAACACTGGTGGCCCCGGCGCGTACTACTTCAAGCCGTTACCCCCATCCAGCGAACTCGGCTCACTCGGCATGCTGGCGCTTCTCCCCGACGGCGCGCGCACACCAGAGCAACTCGCCGCCGCCAATGAGCAGTGGCTGAGGCAGAACTCTCCTCGCTATCGCCAGATTCAGGATGACATCGCCGCCGCGAGCAAGAGCGAGACTGAACTCAACGCGCGCATCCCGCGCACCATGATCATGAAGGAGCTGGAAAAGCCCCGCGAGACCTTCGTCCTCACCCGCGGTCAATACGACCATCCCGATAAATCTCGTCCGGTCACTCGCAATATCCCCGCCGCCCTCGGCACGCTCCCTGCCGATGCACCCGCCGATCGCCGCGGCCTCGCCACATGGCTCACCAGCCCGCAAAATCCGCTCCTCTCCCGCGTCACCGTCAATCGGTATTGGGAACTCTTCTTCGGCAGCGGCATCGTGCGGACGACTGAGGATTTTGGTTTGCAGGGCGAATGGCCCAGCCACCCCGAACTGCTGGATTGGCTCGCCGTCGAATTCCGCGAATCCGGATGGAATACGCGGCACATCCTCGAACTCATCCTCACCAGCCGCACCTACCGCCAGTCGTCGCACACTCGCCCCGAACTCCGCGACATCGACTCCGAAAACCGCCTCCTCGCATCTTTCCCCCGTCGCCGCCTCACCGCGGAACAACTCCGCGATCAGGCCCTCTATCTCTCCGGACTTCTCAAAGAAAAACTCGGCGGACCCAGCGTCAAACCCTACCAGCCCGATGGACTCTGGCAGGAAGTGGCGATGCCGCAGTCGAACACGCGGACATATCAGCGCGGCATGGGTGATGAGCTCTACCGCCGCTCCCTGTACACCTACTGGAAACGCGCTGCCCCACCACCATCCATGCTGACGTTTGATGCACCGACGCGCGAGTTCTGCTCCATCCGCCGCCCCTCAACCTCAACCCCGCTGCAGGCGCTGGTGCTGTGGAATGATGAACAATTTGTGGAGGCGGCGCGGGTGCTGGCGCAGCGGACACTGACGGAGGGAGATATCAGCGGCGACATCGCCAAACGTGATACGCAGCGTCTATACACGCTCTTTGAACGTTGCACATCGCAACAGCCAGATGAGAAGCAGCTGGCCGCGCTCGTCGCGGCTCTAGCCGATTTCCGCACCCGATTCATGTCTGAGCCCGCCGCCGCGACGGATTTGCTAAATGTGGGGCTGGGCCCGATTCCGGATGCGTTGAAGGATGACCCGGCAGAACTGGCGAGTTGGACGATGATTGCAAGTTCGCTCATGAACCTCTATCAGGCCACGACCCAGCACTGAATTCGCACATCACACCGCACCGCCGCAATCTCTTCACCTGTCCAGAGCGTCCCGGCATACCACTCAAGCCCCGCAACCCTTTCCACCCGTTCTCGTTATACCACCAGCAGGGCACTCGCAGACCGGCCCAAAACCCGCGAGACCAAAGCCGCCCCCGGCCAGCCCGCACACGCTCCTAATGTGTCCGCATCTGCGGAACCCAGGCCCCTCCGTCCACGAATCCTGAACAACAGATGCACAATCACCGATTGGCATCCCCTGCACAAAGGAATGAATCGATGAAGACCGTGTGCCCAATCCACACCTTGGCTTCCACCTTCGTTGCCCTCGCTGCAGGCGCGTGGTGCATTCTGTCCACCCCCAGCGTGCAGGCCCAGCCAACCCCCCAACCAGCCCCGCAGCCATCTTCACCCAACTCCACCTCTTCTCCAACTCTGCCCCCAACCACAGACACTGCCGCACCCCCATCTCCGCAGCCCGCGCTCCCCGCTTGCCATATCAACCTGCGCATGCCCGAAAAAATGCGCGACATTCTGTCAAACGTGCTCGTTCGCACAGAGCTCAAACCCGAAACCCAGGTCCGCGCCTTCCTGAAAGATGCTGACAAAAAATTCGCCACCGGCGACGATCTGCTTCGTGCTGCTGCAAACCACTTTCAGATCGATCCCAAGCGCCTGGCTGAGCTCGCTGAAAAGTGGCGCCACATCAATTGCACGCACGCCCCGGTCCCCGGATATGTCGTTTCAGATGAGTTGCTCGATCCCGCCACCGGCGAACCGGCACAAGCCATTCCCGTCTCCCCCTTCGCCGCCAATGTCACCCTGCACGTTGTTCTTCACGAACTCGGTCACGCCGTCATCCGAGAGTTCGACATCATGGTGCTTGGCAACGAAGAAAACATGGCCGATGCCTTCGCCACCCACATGCTCACCGAGCACTTCCCCGATCAGGCCCTGGCGGCAATCACCGCTCGCATCACCTCACTCATGATCGAAGCTGGCGAAGTACCCCGCGATCAATGGACCGTCCGGGGTGAACACGATAACGATGCCCGCCGCGCGTACCAGATCGCAGCCCTCGCCCTCGCCGCTGACCGAGACAAATACATCAGTGTCGCACCCCTCGTCGGCATGGCCGAAAGAGACATCGCACGCGCATGCGACTACGGCGCAGACATCCACCGCGCTTGGCGACGCACGCTTACACCCTTCCTGATGCCCGCAGGCAAGACCTCCCGCGAAGCCCGCATCCGCGCCGACCACGCCACCACCGCCTTCATCCAAGCAGGTCAGCCCAGTCTTGAATCCACCATCGAGTCCGCACTCCGCCGGATCGATTGGCACTCACAGGTCACCATCGAGTTCGCCGGCGGCCCCGGCGGCGCGGCATGGAGCCGCTCATCTCGCACCATCAAGGTCAACGGCGACTATCTCCGCCGCTTCATCAATCAAGGTAACCAGGCCCAGGCCGAGATCGCGCCCAAAGCTCCCTAGTACGCCCCAGTCATTCGCGCAATCTGACCAGATTTTCTATCACTCCCGACACGCGTGAAGACAGATCGGTCGACGCTTGCGCGATCGATCCCGCCGATCAAAAGGCACTCCGAAATATTTCGTCGTGGTCCTCATTCCTCCAAGTCTCCCGGCAGGAGCGCAGCGTCCCAAGTGTCTCAGATATCAATTGAAAAGGCTTCCCATCCACCCCCATCTTCCGGTATCCTGCACCCTCGCCCCACCCGGGCCCAAAACCACTCCAACAGCCCTGCGAGCGTGCCCATGTCAGACCTTCGTCCCCACACCACCAACCTCCCCCACCCAGTCGAAGAGCACTACCTCGATCTCACGCGCCGCCGCTTCTTCTCCCTCTCCACCCAGACTCTCGCGGCAGGTCTTGGCACACTCGCCCTCGGCAGTCTCCTCGGTGCCAAAGCAGCCGCGGCAACCGATCCTTCCTCACAAGCCACTCCCACCCAACCCCCTCTCCCGCTCCTGGGACCAAACTTCGCCCCTCGCGCCAAGCGCGTCATCTATCTCCACATGGAGGGCGCACCCAGCCAGCTTGATCTCTTCGACTACAAGCCCCAGCTCCGTGGTCGGTACGGTGAAGACCTCCCCGAATCCATCCGCAAGGGGCAGCGCCTCACCACCATGACCAGCGGCCAGTCCAAGTTCCCAGTCGCTCCCTCTCTCTTCCGCTTCTCCCGCTATGCCAACAACCAGGATGGCGCCTGGGTCTCTGAACTGCTCCCCTACACCGCCGCGATGTCGCACGAAATCTGCTACATCCGCTCCATGCACACCGAGGCGATCAATCACGAACCCGGCATCACCTTCGTCCAAACCGGTAATCAGCAACCCGGTCGCCCCTCCTTCGGCTCCTGGGTCAGTTACGGCCTGGGCAGCATGAATGCCAATCTTCCCACCTTCGTCGTGCTCATCACGCAGGGCCTCGGCAATATGCAGGCCCTCTCCGCACGTTTCTGGGGCTCGGGCTTCCTTCCCAGCGAGCATCAGGGATGCCGTCTCCGCAGTGGTGATGATCCTGTACTTTTCCTCCGCGATCCCGAAGGCATCACCCGCGCAGATCGCCGCCGCATGCTCGATCTGGTGGGCGAACTCAACCATCAGGAGATGAACGAATCTCTCGATCCTGAGATCCGCACCCGCATCGCCCAATACGAAATGGCGTATCGCATGCAGATGTCAGTGCCCGAACTGACTGACTTCTCCGATGAAGATGAAGAAACCCTGAATCTCTACGGCCCCGAAGTCAAAAAGCCCGGCTCCTTCGCCGCCAACTGCCTCCTCGCCCGCCGCCTTTCCGAACGCGGCGTCCGCTTTGTCCAGCTCTACATGCGCGGCTGGGATCAGCACAACAACCTCCCCGCCGAAATGCGGGCCCAGTGCAAGGCCGTCGATCAGCCCCAAGCCGCGCTCCTCGCCGACCTGCGTCGTCGCGGCATGCTCGACGACACCCTCGTCATCTGGGGTGGCGAATTCGGCCGCACCGTCTATAGCCAGGGTGTGCTGACGCCAACCAACTATGGCCGCGACCACCACCCGCGCTGCTTCTCGATGTGGGTCGCCGGCGGCGGATTCAAGCCCGGCATCACCATCGGCGCCACCGATGACTATTCATACAACATCATCGATAATCCCGTCGATGTGCACGATCTGCACGCGACGCTGCTGCACTGTCTGGGGATCGAGCACACCCGCATGATCTTCCGTCATCAGGGGCGCGATTTCCGCCTCACCGATGTCTTTGGCAAAGTCCGCCCCGAACTCATCATCTGATTACACGTCTGACCCTTCCCCTCATCGCCACTTCTACTCGAGGATCTCTCGCGCATGGAGCCACTGGTTCAATTCATCGGACGACTGCACCCCATGCTCGTCCACGCGCCCATCGGCATCCTCATCGGGCTGGTCTCCCTCGAAATCCTGTACAAATTTCACAAGCAGACACTCGATCACTCTGTTCGCTTCATCCTCATCCTGCTCGCGACCGCATCGTCCATCGCATCGATCGCCACCGGACTCATCTTCCGCGATGATGAGGGGTACAGCTCGCTCACTGCCGATCTGCACCAGTGGTTCGGCATCGGACTGGGCGTCGTCCTCATCATCAGCTGCATCGCCGCCGGAAAGCGCAAGCTCGTCGGCTACGCCATCACACTGTGTCTCTCCGCCGGGCTCATCACCGCTGCCGGACACTTTGGCGCATCTCTGACGCACGGCGCTGATTTCCTCACCGAGCCGTTCGCATCCAAGAAAACAACTTCAGCGCCCACTCCAACGCCCACGTCCCCCACTACCTCCAATAGCCCCGAAACCGCGACACACGCGAGTACTGATACCAACTCCACCCCGCCCGCCACGATTTCCCAGTTCGAACTCACCGTCGCGCCAATCCTCGAGAATCACTGCATCTCCTGCCACGGTCCAACCAAGGTCAAAGGCAACTTGCGACTGGATTCGCCCGAAGCCATGCTTGCAGGTGGCGAGCACGGTCCTGCGATTCTCACCGCAGCTCCACTCGACAGCCCGATTCTGACACGCCTCCTTCTTCCCTTGGATGATGAAGACCACATGCCGCCGGACTCGCGGCAGCAACCCACCGATGCCGAGATTCAGGCGATCCGTGCCTGGCTCGCCGCCGGTGGCAGCTTCACCGCGCCACCTCCAGCCCAAAACCCACAAGCAACACCCGCCGCCGCGCCAACTTCTTCCTCAGCAACCCCAGCTTCCTCCACTCCAACTCCTACACCAAAGCCAGCCGCTATCGCGCCGCGTCCAAAACGTCCCGAACCCGCCTCTCATCCAGAGGCCAGCGCGATAGCCGCGCTGCGGGCGGCTCTGATTCACATCGCTCCCATCGCTCAGAACTCGACCTTGTACGAGGTCGATGTTGCGGCGATTGCACCGACCATGGACGATGCCGCGATTGACAAACTTCTGATACCCATCCTCACCAACATCAGCGATCTGAATCTGGCTCGCACCAAGATCGGCCAACCGACCATCGCGCTCACCGCTCGCATGCCTCACCTGCGCAAGCTTGATCTCAGCGGCACCCCCATTGATGATGCCGCGATCGCGGCGATTGCCAATCACAAGTCGCTCGAATCTCTCACCATCACGCGCACCTCCATTTCAGACCCTGCTCCGCTGCTGACGCTGCCTGCGCTGACGAATCTCTATTGCTGGAATACCAAGCTCAGCGAAGATTCACTGTCCACCCTTCGCGCCCGTCCGGGCTTGACTCTCAATTCCGGCTCTCGGCCTGCGCCTGCTGCGCTGGAGACTGAGCCGCCCCCGGTGCTGGCCCGAGTTGGCGATGCTGCGGCACCGGGTCCGTCTGCTGCCCAATCGCTCAAACCGATCAACACGATGTGCCCGGTCAGCGGCAAGCCCATCGATGCCAGCAAACTCGTGGTGTACCAGGGACGCGTTGTCGGCCTGTGCTGCGAGCACTGTGCAGAGGCATTTCTGGCGGACCCGGCCAAATACGCCGACAAACTGCCAAAGCCCTGAAAGCACTCGTTTTTTCCTCGTTTCACACCCTGAAACATGGTTTTCCCCCTGTCTAGTGATCTCCCCCGACAGGTGCCCCAAGGTGTCAGGTGCCCGGTTGGACTCCTATCATCTTTCTCGCACTTTTCGACCTGTTTTTGACCCTGAGCCATCTCTTATGACGACCCTTTCCCCAGCCATTCCATCAGACATCGCCGCCGAGATCGCCAACCTGCACACGCTGCTGGAGAAGCCGCTCCCTTCGCGCGAAGGCAGCCGCGTCATCCAGTTCCGCGAGGCCCTCCGCGAGGCGATGACCGAGGAGATGCGGCGCGATAAGCGGATCTTCCTCCTGGGTGAAGAAGTGGCGCAGTACAACGGCGCGTACAAGGTCTCGCAGGGCATGCTCGACGAATTCGGCCCAAAGCGGATCATCGACTCTCCGATTTCGGAGAACGGCTTTGCTGGCCTTGCCGTCGGCGCTGCCATGTACGGCCTCCGCCCCATCATCGAGTTCATGTCGTGGTCCTTTTCTCTGGTCGCGGCGGACCAGCTTTTGAACAACGTTCCCAAGATGCTCTACATGTCCGGCGGCCAGTGGGGTTGTCCGGTGGTCTTCCGCGGCAACGATGGCGCTGGTGGCCAGCTCGGCTCCACGCACTCCTGGTGCGTCGAAGGCCTCTACGCCAACGTCCCCGGTGTGAAAATCGTCATCCCCAGCAACCCCTACGACGCGAAGGGACTGCTGAAGACCGCGATTCTCGATCCTGATCCGGTCTTCTTCCTGGAATCCGAGCGCATGCTGGGCGATAAGGCCCACGTCCCGGAAGAGGAGTACTACATCCCCTTCGGCCAAGCAGCACTGCGTCACGAGGGAACGGATTGCACGATTGTCTCCTTTGGTCGTCCCGTGAATTTCTGCCTCGAAGCTGCCGCCGAGCTCGCCGCCGAAGGCATCACCGTCGATGTGCTGGATATGCGGACGATTCGTCCTTTGGACATTGACTCGATTCTGGCCAGCGTCAAGAAGACCGGCCGCATCGTCGTCGTCGATCAGTGCTGGCCGTTTGCCTCGGTCGCCAGCGAAGTGATCACCCAGGTGTGCGAGCGAGGATTCGACTGGCTCGATCACCAGCCGCTGCGCGTCAACACCGAAGATGTGCCGACCCCGTACGCCAAAAACCTTGAGGCCGAGTACCTGCCCAACAAGTTCAAGATCGTCGCGGCGGTGAAGAAGTCGCTCGGTTTGGCGTAAGTCTCAACCCGATCTGGGCTGAAGTTGACCTCATGAGTTCACACGAGGCAAAGGCGGCGGCTGATCGCCAGCCAGGTTCGTCACATGCCGCGCCGGATCACTCTGGTTTGCAGCCGCGCCATCCACCACCGTTTCCGCACCCGACAATGGTTCAATCCCCAGAATTCGCAGGTTTCGCTCCGCGCATTTAAAGGCAAAGTCAAAGGCATCGCCCGCGATCGGGATCGAGCCAATTCCAAAATCGAGCACGATGTTGACAATGATGCGCGCCAGTTGGCTGATCGACGCCTTCATCCGCCGCGCCTCGTAGAGAATGTACAGGTTCAGCGCCAGCGACACCACGTCACCAGCCACGGGAATCATGCCGATGATCGGATCCCATCCAACCGAAAACTTGCTCCCCGGAAGCCGAACTGACGAATCCATCCACCTTGCCAGATATCGCAGGCGTTTGATCCTCGTTTCCCGCTCCACATCATCATTCAGAACTTTGTAGGTCAGCTTGGCGGCGCGCAGAGCCTTCTCTTTGCCGGTCAGCCCTGCTCCACCCTGCGGCACGCCGGTGACCGATTCAGGCGACGAAGATGCCGGCACTCTCGAAGAATCCATACACACTTCTTGGGAAAACGACCCCACGAATGCCACATCCGCCTGAGACTACTTCCCGCCTGATCCGGGGGCGCTCACGGGCTGACTTTCAGGAGCCGGAGCCGTTGCAGGAACGGATGACGGAGCAAGTCCCTTGGTGCCACCCGGAGGTGCTGGTTCAGGGCGTCCGAGTCCCTTGGCGATCACCTTGTCGATCTCATACACCAGATCAATGGTGAAGGGTTCGTTGGAGACCTTCGCGGCATCCGCGGTCTCCTTTGACTTGGCAAAGAGTGCCTTCAGATCCGCATCGGTCAGCTTCTGCTTCATCTTCTTGTTGCCGAATGGATCAGTCTCCGACACCGTGTCAATCACGGCCTGAAGATTCTGCGGCTTTAGCGATCCATCACTCATGCCACGCGCGACACGCTGCAATTCCAGCCGCCCTGCATCCTTCTCTTCCTTGGTTAAGCCGGACTTTTCAATATGAGCCTTGTCGATGCCATACACAGCACCTGCCGCCATGATCGGCGATTCTGCGAGTGCCTTCATCACGTTTCCAAATTGCTCGGTCGAGATCTTGCCATCCTCAAAGTCCTTCGTCAGCGCGTCGACACGTGAGATCACCGCCGACTTCTGATCGTCGGCAAGTGAGCTTTTCTGCACGATTCCGGTCGTGCTCTGACGCATGACGCTACCCGCCCAACCCTTCCAGCTCAGTGCCACCCAGATAACGATGGCGACGATCAGTGCCAGAACGATGCCTGCAGCGATCAGGCAACCTTTGCCAATGCTGCCGCGGCGGGCTGTGAACATGCGGGAAGTTGCCATGAGAAAACCCCTTGCTTCAGAAGTGCTGCACAAGTGTATCAGCAGTCAGAGGGCGCAGCCTCGGTGCAAACTCTTGACCACCTTGCTCATTCGTACTTCTATGCACCATGAACCCGATGCTCTCCACCGCCGTTCTGGCTTTCACTCGTCACTCAATAAAAACACCCCGAGCTCTCACTCGGGGTGTTCGTGATTCAAAACGATCCAGCGTGCTTACTTGGTATCGAACATCTCGATCTCAAAGATCAGCGTGGCCTTGGGCGGAATGGTGGGCGGGCGGCCTGCCTCGCCGTAAGCCAGCTGATACGGAATGGTCAGTTTGCGCTTGCCGCCAACCTTCATTCCGGGAATGCCCTGCTGCCAACCCTTGATGAGTGAACCAAGAGGGAATGTCGCCGGGCGACCACGTTTGTGGGATGAGTCAAACTCCTCACCATTTTCGAGTGTGCCGCGATAATGAATGGTCACGGTCGCGTTGGGCTTGCACTCTGCGCCAGTGCCGACAACCAGATCCTCAAGGATCAGGCCGCCGGGAAGTTCTTGCTTGGTGGGTGTGTTTGGGGGGGTCACGACTGCGGGCTCCTTTGGTGCTGCTGTTGGGGTTGCCGGGGGTGTGGTTGCTGGGGGTGTTGTTGCCGGCGCTGGGGTCGGTGCAGGCGCTGGCTTGGTCTGGGGCGTGGCATCCGAGTTGGCATCCGGCTTGGCGTCCGGGTTCACGGCGTGCGTCTTGCTCGGGCCCGGCGTAGTGCTGGGCGCGGGGGTTGTAGCAGGTGCCGTGCTAGTTGTGGATGTGGGCTTTTCACACCCACCCAGAACACTGACTGCCAACCCTGCCGCGAACATTACAACCAATCCAGTCTTCATGCTTGGCTCCTGATTGAGACGAAACCGTAGCGGGGCTTTTCCCATCAATCTGATTTACCACCATCTTCACCGACAGGAGCACTTTCCCATGGGCGGCCCGATGATCAGTATCCTGCTCCTCTTTGTGCTGATTCTCGGCATCGGCTCACTCATCCTGGGTCTTTGGCTGCTCTTGCGGTGGCGACGGGGCCGGCGGTCCGGCACCCACCCCACCTGCCGCGCTTGCGGCTTTGATTTGCGCGGTCTCACGCCGACCAATTCCGACTCGACCCCATCAGCCCCATGCCCAGAGTGCGGCACCGCGTTGACACCTGACAACATCGCCAAGGGCGACCCCCGCCGCTCACCATTCACACTCGTCGTCGCCCTTCTCTGCATTCTGCTCGCACTTGGGATATTCGGGCTCGCGTTGCGGCGAATCTGGCCAACCCTCACCAGTCGTCTGCCCACACCAATCCTGGTGGTGCAATCGGCGCTTGATCGCACAGACTCCTTAGGCACGGTGACGGAACTTGCCAGCCGCGTCGGCACCACACGCATGAGCGCGGATCATGCCGCCACGCTCATCGATCGCGCCCTGGATCAACAAAAGAACGCGCTGGTGTGGATTCCTGCTTGGGGACTGATCGTCGAAACTGCCTACGGAGCAAACCTCACCACACACGAGCAATGGCAGCAATACCTGCACGTCGCGGCGACACCGATGGTGGAAGTTTCCAGCAAGGTTGCAGCAGGCGACCCATTGTCTATCGATCTGGGCGTCAAAAACTCGCGCGTGTCGCAGCGCTCGCAATCGCTGCCGATGATCAGCATGCAACCCACGATTGATGTGGACGGCGTGCGGATCACCGACTCTCGACTTCGAGGGGGCACCTTCGGATTGGCGCCCGGCGGGGCGACGTGGAGCACATACTCCTGCGACACCAGCGCACTGCAACCGGGGCAGCGCACGCTGACACTGCGGATTCAGACTCCGATTCGCCAGCGCACGGGCGACGGCAGTTACGACGATTCCAAGCCACCCACGATCACCTTGGACTACACCATCACGCGGCCACTGACGGTTGAAACCAAAGGAACCGCGACACATGCCATGAAGACAGACGCCGCGCTTGCCGAGGCAGTGCGAAAGGCCATTGACGTGCGTGATTTCACTCTTGAAGATGGCTATCCAGAGGGGACGATTCGAGCGAGCCACTTTGTGTATTTTGAAGCACTCCCTCACGGCGTCGCCATGCAGATGATCCTGCAGGTGCGCAATCCCGACGGCACATTCATCGAGCGAATTGTCGGCAAAGTGGCTCGCGAAGCCCAGCCCAAGACCGGCTCGCATGGCGTGGGCGGCGGCATGGATATCAAAGACCCTGCACCCTTCGTCGAGGCCCTGCGCATCGCCGGCGAGGGAACCCTCGTCTTGCGCCCGGATCTGGATGTCGCCAAGACCCGCCCCAATCTCTATGAAATCTGGGGGGAAGAGATCGTCGTTCCGAGTGTAAAGGTCAAGCTTAAACTCAAGGCGCTCCGCAGCGAACAGGAACACCCCAAAGAGCGCACGCCCGCAAAGTAACCCTTACTCCACACTCGCCAGACTCACCACCCGCGCCATCATCTCCTCAGCGAGCGGCGGGTCCGCCAGATCAATCGGCAGATACACACCCCTCTCATGGTCGCTGTTCAGGATCAAGACGCACGGGTCCACCAGCCGCGCCCCATTCTCGGCATGTTCATGCCCCACGATGAACGTGCTCACCCCCCACCGCTCCACCAGATCCTCAACCAGTTCGTGGTCATAGCCGCGACCCCAGACCAGCAAGTGCACCGAGCCCTTCCGCGGCTCATAATCCTCGCTGGTCAACTCGCGCGACAGGATCGTGGGGTCAAAGCGCGTCATCATCGCCGCGCTGGGCAACGAGTGCGACACCAGAAACTCTCCTCGTGGCCCCGAACAACGCAGCGCAATCGGCATCGATCGAATGAACGCCTTGATCGCGTTCAGCACCTCTTCAGCGCCATCGCCAAAGACGTATTCAACGCCAGCGTTGAAGGCCTCCACGGGCTTGATGCCGTCTTTGATGATGTTGGTGCCGCTGTATTGGGCGAGTTCGTGGTTGGCCAGCAGCGTGTGCACGAACTCCGGATGCCGCGATTTGAGGTCTGCCACCTTGGCCAGGGCGCGATAGGAAAGATCGACACCACCGATCAAACGATCCGAGTGAATGACCTCATGCAAAACCAGGTGCGCTCGCTGCGCCGGATCAGCACCCTCATCCAACCCCGCCGCGTGCACCACCTTGGCAAAGTGCATGGGGTTGTCGTGCAGATCTCCCGTCGCGATCAATCGCCCCGGGGCACTAATGCGATCAATCCCAAAGTCGCGGCACGCCGCGGATAGATTCGCCGCCGTCCCTGCGGCAAAGGCAGCAATCACTTCGTCTTGGTTGGTGAGATCCACGAGGGGCACGGAATGAGCATACCAGAATACCGTACAGACTACAATCTCCTGACACAGCACGAAACAGCGACCATTGAACTCGCTCGGTGACTTGGATCGAGACTCTGAAGGAGCATTCTCATCACACGCAAGGCAAGAACGGTGACTGTGCTCGTGCTTGCCGCGATCGTTGCATCCGTCATCTTTGCATGGCAGTTCTTCGATCGCCCGCCGCAACTCCCTACAGCAACCGCTGTCCGCATTGATTGGCCATGGAAAGGTACACCGCAAGATACGTCTGGTGTCATGATCGTAGTTCGTGAGCATCCAAAGTCGCGTGACCTTCTTATCACATCAGTCAATCGCTACGCTTCGCCAGGAAAACTTGCCTCCATCTATGATCCGAGCAGTCTCAAGACAATCTCTCCGATATTTTGTTTGTCAAGGGCAGACAACATCATAAGCCAAGTGGACGAATCAGTCTGGAACGCATGCAAGAACTCGGTACACAGCGCGGAATGGGATGTTTCATACAAAAAAATAGAGCGACGCACCAGCCGCGATGTCGCTGACAATAGTCTTTCGCCACTCTCAACAAAGCCAGCGGGCGAACGCTGGTATTCGACTGCAACTTCACCCAAGGATATTGTCTTAGGACTTGTTTCCGCCTCAGGCAAGGTACGTAAGTCAGGACGTAGCGTTATTGCTTCAGAGAGATCTCAAACTTGGTTTGAAGGACCATACTTTGCCGAGTTATTGAGAATCAGCGATAAGTCACGACTTTGCTCATATGAGCTCGTTGGTGCGCCTCCGTACTCAAACCCCACTGGCACCGTCTGGACAGGCGAAGGCGGCTGGTACATTGTCTATTCATCACCGGATCTGTTCTGGGCTATTCCCAATCCGGCCAAATAGTCTGCGAACGACGCTTACGTCATGCTCGGTTCATCATCCACCACCGCGTCTTTGGCCTTCAAGATGCCGTAGATCAGGTTCAACTTGTCCGCGACGATCTTCATGCTCGCGGGGCGTTTGGCGGGGTCGATCTCGACGCACTCCATGATCAGGTACGACAGCCGCGGATGAATGCGGGGGTTGATCTCGCTGGGCGGCGTGGGCCGCTCCATCAATGAATCATCGACGTGGCCGACGAGTGAATCACCCTTGGCCAGCGCGGTGGGAATGTGCTTGCGTGTCAGCACCCAGTACATCGTGGCGCCCAGGTTGTAGATATCCGTCGCCGGCGTAATCGGGCGTCGGTGCACCTGCTCAGGCGCGATGTAATCTGGCGTGCCCTGAATGCGGGGCTTGACAGTTCCGATCTTGCACGATTGACCAAGGTCGATCAACTTGGCGGTGCCCTGACCATCAGAGAGCACGACGATGTTGTTGGGCTTCATATCCGCATGCACATAGCCATGATCGTGCATGGCGTGCATGGCCTCGGCCACCTGCTGGAAAATGTGCACGGCCTGCTCAAACGTCGCCGGAGGCGAGCGATCCAAGGCCACACCATCCACAAACTCCATCACCAAGAACAACTCAGACACGCTGAGCAGACCCGACTTCTTCTTGATCACGCGCTCGATCTTGCGAATCGCCGGGTGGTCGATCTCATTGGCGACCTTGTACTCAATCTCGGCCTGCTCCAGAAAGCGATCGTCCTTGTCCGTGTGCTTCTCCACATGTTTCAAAGACCAGATCTGCTTGGTCTTGGGATCCTGCACCAGATAAATCACAGAGGCAGCACCGCGGCCCAGCTCGGCCATGACGCGATATCCCTCGATGATGTCACCTTTCTTGATATCGGACACGAGAACCGCCACCTCTCCATCCTTCCCGGCTGAGTAACCCACCCGACACAAGGTGGGAAACCCTGTGACAGACGACGCGAGTTGTCATCGTCAGATGGCCCGGAGCACTCAACCCCGTTTTGGCCCTCAAATGGGCAAATCGGGAATCTGCTCCGGGGTTTCCGACGTTCGGAAGATTGACGTGCCCATGCACTTGCACTTGCCAATGCATCCGAGGTGCCGATCGCGCGCCCGAGTGGGCCGTTTGCGACCTGCCGCGGCAGGGCGGCACGATCAGAACGACCCGCCACGCCCAGTTCAGCCACCGACCCATCCGCACCCGGCCCCCCACCGGTTCCGGTGACCGATCGATCGACAGCGGCATACAGAATATCCGCGATTTCCGGATCGTGCAGAAATCTGCCCAGATTGTCGCGGATCTTTGCAAACCCTCTTCCTACCCCAAGCCAAACGCAAAAAGCATCGTGGCCGGACTGTTCCGGCCACGAAGATCATTGAAATTCAGAGTTTGTTGTCAGTTAGCGATTGCGGGGCTGGCCAGCACCAGCAACCGCTCCAAAATCCTTGAGCTGGGCGCGGAACTGAGCCGCCGGGAAGTTGGACCCGGGGTTCTTGGTGGTGGGGTCCAGATCCGAAGGGAGGTAGATCTTCTGGCGGTCGATGCCGAATTCCTTAGCCAGGGTGTTGGTCAGACGGACCAATTGATCCAACTGATCGCTGGAGAAGGGCTTGCGGTTGCCATCACCTACCAGACAGATGGCAATAGCGTTCTGATTCAGCCAGGGGCCGAACTTGCCACTGCTGTGGCGGCCAGCCGTCTGGTCCATCCATGATGAGCCGACGTGGAGCTCACCATCGCCCATGCCGTTGCCGTTGCCAATCACGAACTGAAAAGCCGTCTGACGACCACCGGTCGCGCTGGAAAGTGATTCCGAAGTGGCGAAGGGCGAAGCCGAGTGGTGAATGACAATTGCCTGCCAACGACCTTTCTGAATCGGGGCATTGGTGCGGAAAATCGCATCGATCTTGGGGGCTTCAACTGCCGCAGCCATCAGGGCAGGAAGCGTCACCGACTCAGGAGCCGTGGGGCGCGAAGAGCGATCCAGCGCGGCAAGGCCGGCACCGACCACCAACATAGCACCGACCAGCGACGCACTCACCACGTGAGAGCGCTTGCGTGAGCGTGCCGTCTTTCGCATCGTCTTCTTAGCCATGGTCAGTCACCCATCCTGGGAGAACCAAGCGTATCCGCGAGGCAGTCCGATCTTACTCGCGCCCAATGCTATCGACAGTTTCTCCAGAATTCATGTATCGGACTTGCACACCCTAACAGAAAATCTGCATTTCACCGCGAATAAATCGGTTCGGACGTTCTTCATCGCGCAAGTGGTGCGCTTCACCTCATCACTCGGTGTGCACGAGGCGCTTGCGCAGATTGGGGACCTTGCGGCCAAATTCATCTTCGATCAGCGTCTGAGCGCGGCTGTCGCGGGCCTGATCAAAACGATCAAACTGGCTGCGATCCTCGTTGGGACCAAAGACCGGCGGGCGGCAGCCGGTGAGAATCGCCGCGCTAGCGCACACCAGCACACAGGTGGCCAGTTGCCGCGAGCGAATCGAATCGAGACTGAATCGCCGACGAATGATCATGGGCGGAGTGTACCTTGGGTTCGCGCGATCGTGCACCCCGGGCCGATGGTCAAATCACCCCTTTGTTGCAACTGTCGGATGCCCTCGTAAATGACCGCGCAAACTGCGGTCGCCAGATTCAACGACCTCTCACCCGCCACCATCGGCATCCGCACCAGTCGATCGGGATATTGATCGAGGATGTCGGCATCCAGGCCTGCCGTCTCCTTGCCAAAGAGCAGTACATCGCCGGGAGCAAACGCCGCATCGAAATAGCACCGCTCGGTCCGCGTGGTGAATACCCACGGGCGGCGTCCAAGCCCATTCAAGCACTGATTCAGCGAGTCATGCTCCTGCACACCCAGCCGTGGCCAGTAATCTAGCCCGGCGCGGCGGCATTCCTTGTCACTGGTATCAAAGCCCAAGGGCCGCACCAGGTGCAGCGAACACGCAGTCGCAATGCACGTCCGCCCGATGTTCCCGGTGTTGTTGGGAATCTCGGGCTGGTGCAGCACCACATGAAACAGAGGTGATCCGGAAGCAGTCACAGAATCACTTGGGCTGGTCGGGCGACGCGGACGCGCCGGGCGTCGCCGGAGTAGACGACGGGGAGGGAGCAACCGCCGGAGCAGCTGCACCAGCGCCATTGGCTTTGATATACGCATCCTCAGCAGCGCGGCGACGCTTCACGCCGGGATCGACACGCAGCACTTCTTCCACTGTGCCGAGAAACTGCGGCCAGCGCGAAGAGCCCTGGAAGCGCACGCGCCCCTCGCTGGAAACGACAGCGACATAAGGCATCCAGCCGAGCTGAAAGCTCAGATCGTTGGAGCGAATCGCGGCGAGAATGGTGCCGGTGGGATCAAGCACGATCGAGTGACCGATTGTCCGCCCCTTGGCCATGTTCTCCATGCGCTTCTTGACGCGCTCCTGTCCCTGCTCATCCGCCCATTCCTTCTGGATGATCTCGTCGTTGACACCTTCGAGCTTCAAAGGCGTCCACGCGCCAATGAACGCCACATCGCGTCCATACTTGCGCTGCAACTTATCCATCTCGGCCATGCCGGGGTCCCAGGATTGCGGGATCAAGTGGTTCCAGAAGTACACCACCACACAACGCCCCTGCGTCTGTGGACGCGAGGGGTAGTACCCCTCCTCGGGGAAATTCATCATCTTGACTTCGTCGTCCTTGTTGTTGGCACCCTGCTCTGCCAGCGAATACTTGCGGAATCCCGCCTTGGTATACGCATCCTCATCTGGCTGGGTGTAGGGCTGCTCGGGAATGCTGGTCATATCCAGCGCGGTATTGATCTGCGAAGACCGCGCGGCTTCGGCGGCCTTGCGATCCGCTTCGGCCTTCAACTTGTCATTGACGCCCTTGGCATCACCCTCGGCTTCTTTCACCACCGTGCTCACGGCTTCTTCCACACTCTCGGTGGTGATGCGGGCAAAACGCATCTGCCCGGCGCGATCGATCACATAAAAATCCGGATCGCTGTCAGAGAGAATGCTCTTGCGGAATTCACCCTTGGCATCGTGCGCGACAAAGAGCTTGCCACCTTCGCCGATCGTCGGCTTGGCCGCCTCGGCAAAGCCCGTGGCATTGTGCACCGCGACCACAACCAGGCCATCCTTAGCGTACTTCTCACCCATTCTTGTCGCGAGCTTCAGCCCCTTCACCGACACATCGCGCCAATCCGCCCACATCACCACAAGCACGGGCTTGCCGGCCAAATCGCTGACTGCGGGAGCGGCACCCGACCAAGTCAATCCCTTCCACCCATCCGCCGGGAACTGCTTGAGTTCCATTTTGTTCAACTGCTGGCGACGATCACCCTCACCCTTTCGGATGACATCCGCGTTCACGGTCGCCGCGGCGACAGCAAGCACGGTCAGAAGCAAAGCAGAACGGCAAAGAGCGGAGTGTGCCATAAAGATGTATCCCTGCGATGATTTCTCGAACCAATCCCCAACAGACGTTTCTCGAGATCCGCGGCAGAGAAGCCGCCGCGTCGAGTGGGTCAACAGAATAACAGTAGTCTGACACTCGATTCAGACCCGGGTTCCCAAGGGGCGTTTCACGCCGGTGACACACCCTGCCGCGACACACCCAGGTGATACATGGCGATCGCCGCCGCCACGCCCACATTCAGCGAATCCGCATGAGCCGCGATGTCGATCCGAACCCTTTGATCCACCTTTGCCAGGGTCGAGCTTGCTAGCCCCGGCCCCTCAGCGCCTAGGAGCAAGGCCACCTTCTGGTCACGAGCCAGCGCCGCCGCCGCGGCCCGAAGCTCGACCGACCCCTCACCAGGGGTAAGTCCGAGAACTCGGAAACCAGACGCTTTCAGTCCCTGAAGCCCTCCCGGCCAGGGGTCAAGGGTGGCAAAGGGGATGCGCAGGGCGTGACCCATTGAGACCCGCACGCTCTTGCGATAGAGGGGGTGGCAGCAGCCGGGGCTCAGAAGCACTCCAGTGTCACTGCCCCACAGGGCACTGGTGGAGCGAAAAATGCTCCCCATGTTGTCGTGATTGGAGAGGTCTTCTAGCACGACCAACCGAGAGCAGCGTTGGATCAGGTCTGTTGCCGTCGGTGGGTTCACGATCTCGCCGCAGGCCAGGATGCCCCGGTGGAAGGCAAACCCGATGATTCTGTCTAGCACCGGCTCTGGCGCGACATAGATGGGCACGCCGACAGGAATCAGGGCCAGTGTCGGGCCCATGCGCTCCAGCCAGTTCTCAGCCAAAAAGACCGAGCGAATGGCGTATCCGGAGTAAACCAGATGCTCGACGATCAAACGCCCTTCGCAAATGAAGCGATTGCCACGGTGAATACCCAGCCGGTCGGAGAGCCCGTGATAATCCGCCAGACGGGGATCGCCCGCATCATTCACCACAATCGTTTCAAGCCGGGTGTCACTCACGCTCGATCCTACTCTGGCTGTTGATGTCGGCGGCTTACATGGATGAAGCCGCGCCGGATGATCTCTAACCCCAAGGCGCACGGATGCCCACATTGATGTCACTCTTGACGCTCACGCTGGCGAATGTCGATCCGACGCCTTCTGCCGCGCACACACTCACATTCATGCAGGCGGTGATTCTGGGGTTGGTGGAGGGAATCACTGAATACCTCCCTGTCTCCTCCACCGGGCACCTCATTCTCGCCGCCGGGCTGATGGGCCTGGATGAACCAAAGACCAAGGCATCGATCGACGACTTCAACATCATCATTCAGGGGGGCGCGATCCTCGCCGTCGTCGGGCTGTATTGGAAACGCGTGCTGCAGATGATCAAAGGTGTGCTGGGTCAGGACAACGAAGGGTTCAATCTTGCCCTGTGCCTGATCATCGCCTTCATCCCCGCGGCGGTGCTGGGCCTGATCCTTGAAAAGATCATCGAGCGCATGCTCTTTCACCCCGGACCCGTGCTTGCCGCGCTGATCATGGGTGGTGTCTTCATGATGTTCATCGATCAATGGCACAAGGGTCGCTTCTCACTCCGCCCGTTTCACAGCACGCAGGGCGAAGTGACGGGGATCACCTTTGACCGCGCTCTGCTGGTCGGTCTGCTCCAGTGCATTGCCATGTGGCCGGGGACCAGCCGCTCGATGATGACCATCACCGGCGGCTACATCGCCGGGCTCAAACCCAAAGCCGCGGCGGAATTCAGTTTCCTGCTTGGCGTCGTCACGCTGACTGCCGCCACTGGGTGGAAATTCGTCAAGAACCTGCGCGAAGCGGCCCAGACCAACACACCCAACTTCATCGAGGTGCTGGGTGTGATGCCCGTGATCGTGGGAATCATCGTCGCGGCGATCTCTGCCGCGATCGCTGTGAAGTTTCTGGTGGCGTTCCTGACCCGCTACGGCCTGGCGTGGTTTGGTGTGTACCGGATCGTGCTGGCGGTCGTGCTGGGCATTCTGGTGCTGAAGGGGATTGTGAGTATTCAGAAGTGAGGTCCGAACATGAGGCGCGTGGAGCCGCACCCGGTGTGGATTGGACATGCGGGGGAACTGCGCACGCCGCGATTGCATGCTGAGCATGGCATTGTGGCACTGGTTGATCTGGCGGTTGATGAGGCACCCTTTGTGCCGCCACGAGAGATGGTGATCCACCGCATCCCACTGCTGGATGGCGCGGGAAACGAAGCATGGATTCTCGAACATGCCTTGCGGACGGTGAGCGGATTGGTTCGTTCGGGCACACCGACGTTGGTGGCGTGCAGTGCGGGAATGAGCCGTAGCCCCAGCGTGGTCGCCGCGTCGATCGCGCTGGCAACCGGTCAGGAGCCACAAGAAGTGCTAGCCCGCATCGCGGCGGATGAATCGACGGATGTATCGGGGTTGTTATGGGAGAAGATTTGCGCTGTGGTGATGGCGATGCGGAGCTTCAGGCCTGCCCACGGCCAATAGGGCTGTCCAAAGGCCCTCCGGGCCATAGAGGCGAAGCTCGCTGCCACCCCTTCTTTGAACTATCTCGCCTTCCTCACATACTCCCGCCCGGCCCAGCGCACCGGAACACCTGCCGAGAGTTCTCGCGCCGCCGTCCACAGCATCCAGCCGGTGCACAGTGATCCGAAGATTGAAGTGAAGACCCACCACGGCGAACTGCGCCCCAGCCGCGCGATCAACGCCGAGCCCACCACTTGCAGCAGAAGTGCGATCACGCCGAGTGCCGTGCCGCACATGGCCAGAACTGACGCCCAACCTGCCACACCCCCACCCGCACCCAGCCGCATCAGCCCAATCCCCCCCATGACCGCCGCGATGCAACCCAAAGGCATCAGCGTCCCCATCCACAGCGCTGTCAGCGCATGGCGATACAGCCGCGACACCTTGCACTTGGCCGCCTCAATAAAAATCCTTCGCCAACCCCTTACAAACGCGGCGTAGTTCGGATACATCGCGCACATCAGCATGTCGCCCGCAAGAAACACCCCCGCGCTCTGCCGCGCTTCCGCGACCTTGCGCGAGAGGGCCAGGTCTTCCAGCAGTTCATCCTTCGCACCTTCATGCCCACCGATGCGCTGGTACACCTCTCTCGTGAACAGCATAAATTGCCCATTGGCAAATGGACGCTGCGCAGGTGACCCATTGGCTCTCAAGATCGGAAACTGCCGCACCAACTCCATGCACGCCGAGGGCTGAATGACTTTCTCAAACCACAGATCGCTGGTCAGCGTCGACAGCACGCTGAGCAGGTCCAGCCGCCGCTGACTCATCAATCCCACGCACGCCATCAGACACTTGGGGTGCATCGCCACATCCGCATCGGCAAAGGCGATCAATTCCGGAGATTCACTCGCGCTCAACGCCCTCTGCGCTGCCTGATGCACCGCATTCACCTTGCCCGCCCAATCCGCAGGGCACGACTCGATCTCCAGAATCTCAAAGCGATCATCACCGGCGATCCGAGCCCGCGCCAATTCCGCGGTCTTATCCGTACACCGATCCAGCGCGAGCGTCACACGCAAGCCGGGATACTCCTGCATCCGCAGTGAATCCAAGAGCGCCTCGATCACCCTCTCTTCATTGTGTGCAGGCACGATCAGGTGCACACAAGGCATCCTCTTGAGCGGATGGCTCAATCCCTCTTCCAGCATCGGCACCTGCCGCATGGACGTGGCCATCCGGCTCAGCATGATCACCCATTGCGTCACTCCGGCAATCGCGGCAAGCGTGCCCAACCCAAAGCAGATCCACAGCACAGCGCTCACAGCGTTTTACAGACCCTTCATCTTGCCCATGCGGCGGGCCTTCTCATACCGCTCCAGGCATTCATTGATGATGCGATGGGCCTCTTCAGCTGATTTCATTTCATCCACTTCAACTTCCTTGTCCTCCAAGGTCTTGTAGTCTTCAAAGAAACGCCGCAACATCTTGAAGATGTGGCCGGGGAAATCTTCGACCTTGTGCCGCTCGCCGTAGATCGGATCCTGCACCAATACCGCGATGATCTTGTGATCCGGCTGCCCCTGATCGATCATCGTCATCATCCCCACCGCCCGCGCCTCGCAGATGGTCATGGGGGGAATCTCTTCGGTGCAATACACCAGCACATCGAGGGGGTCATCGTCCTCGGCCAGCGTCTGCGGAATGAACCCGTAGTTCGCCGGGTAATACACCGCCGACGAGAGCACGCGATCCAGCTTGAGTAACCCCGAGCCCTTGTCGAGTTCGTACTTGTTGCTCGAACCCTTGGGAATCTCTATCACCGCGCGAAAGTGAGAGGGCAGGGGCAACTCTTCCGCACCGGGGGTCACATCGTGCCAGGCATGAATCATGGACGACGATAGGGGCGAAAAGCCCCCACAAAAACCCAGCCAAAAACCCTTTCCCCAATGCGTCGGATGCGGCCAATTCGGCCAAACGCACTCCTACTCTGCGATCCCATGCTCACCCTTGATTACGCCAATTGCCTCTCCACCCGTGTCGGTTCTCACGGACTCGACCCCGCCGTCATCGCCAAGGGCTCCGAAGGCGAAGCCGCCATCGCCGCCGCCACTGCCCGCCTCACCCGCACCAAGGGCACAGGATGGGAGCGCTGGCGCACCCTGCCCCTCGACCCCGCGCGCACCGAATACACCACCGCCGTCAAGGGCGTCGTCGCCAGCGTCGCCGGAAAGTTCGACACCTGCGTCGTCCTGGGCATCGGCGGCTCGGCACTCGGCAACATCGCGATCCAGAGCGCCCTCAACCCCAGCACCTACAACCTCATCAACGGCAAAGACGCCTCTAACCCGCGCATGCTTACCGGCGCGGACCTTGGCCAATCCTGGAGCGGCACCAAGCATCTCCCCCGCCTCTTTGTCGTCGACAACGTCGATCCCACCCTCTTCGGCAGCGTGCTGGATTTCTGCGCCCGCCAACCCGGCGGTCTGAAGCGCACCCTCTTCAACGTCATCAGCAAGAGTGGCGAAACCGCCGAAACCGCCGCGCAGTTCATGGTCATCCGCGATGCCCTCAAGCACGCCCTCGGCCCCTCCTACGCCTCCAACATCGTCGCCATCACCGATCCCGCCAAGGGCACCATGCGGAAGATCTGCGATGCTGAAAAGTTCGTCACGCTCCCCGTCCCCGATGGTGTCGGTGGCCGATTCAGCGCCCTCTCGCCGGTGGGTCTCTTTTCCGCAGCGCTCTGCGGCATCGACATCGATGCCCTCCTCAAGGGCGCGGCAGACATGAACACAGTGTGCGAGCGGTCGGAACTGACGCGAAACCCCGCCGCCATGCTCGCGTGGCTGCTGGTCGAACTCGCCGAACACAAGGGCAAGCCCAACCACGTTCTCATGCCCTATGCCAATTCCCTCTATCTGCTCGCGGATTGGTACCGCCAGTTGTGGGCCGAATCTCTGGGCAAAGAGAACGACGCCCAGGGCCGCCAGGTCTTCGCCGGCTTCACCCCCATCAAGGCACTCGGCACCACCGATCAGCACAGCCAGATCCAGCTCTATCGCGAAGGGCCGAACGACAAGGTGATCGGCTTTGTTGAGGTCGAACAATTCGATCGGGATGTGACAATCCCGCGCGGCTTGGGTGTCGATGCTCTGCAATACCTCGAGGGCTCCACCATCGGCACACTCTTGAATGTCGAAAAACGTGCCACCGAATTCGCCCTGCTGGAAAGCCAGCGCCCCAATTTCACGCTCAGATTCCCCCGCATCGATGCCTACCACGTCGGCCAATTCATCTGGCTCTGGCAGATGGCCACGGCCTACGGAGGCGTTCTGCTGAACGTCGATGCTTACGACCAGCCCGCGGTTGAACTCGGCAAGCAGGCCACTTTCGGTCTCATGGGCCGCGCCGGCTATGACCATTTCAAGACCCAGGTCGACGCGGCACTCGTTCCAACATTGCACGTGATCGCTGATTGAACGAGATGATGCCCCTGTCTTGGGTGGCACTGGTCTCCAGACCAGTGCGGATTCAAGATAAGCACACCACGTTTCTCTTGGACGCTTTACCGACGATGACGATCAACGCCCAAACGACATGCCGCGTCACTGCATCGATCTTGCCATCACTGACCGGTGATGAATTGATTCGTGATCACTGCGTCATCGTCGTCGACCTCCTCCGCGCCAGCAGCACCATCACCGCAGCCCTCGCCGCGCACGCACGCGAAGTCATCCCTACTCAGACTCCCGAAGCAGCCCTTGCACTCAAAGCGACCAAATCACACGACCCCTGCCTCCTGGGTGGCGAACGCGGAGGCATCCTCATCCCCGGCTTTGATCTCGGCAATTCACCCCGCGAATACACCATCGCCAATGCTGGCGGCAAATCCCTGATTTTCACCACCACCAACGGTACCGCAGCGCTGCACCACGCCGCCCAGCTCGGCGCAGCGCGCATCCTCATCGGCTGCCTCAACAATCTCCACTCCGTCACGACCGCCGCAGCGGCGAGCAACCTTCCGGTTCATGTCTTGTGTGCTGGCACACATGGTGCGCCATCTTTCGACGACATGCTCTGCGCTGGCGCATTCCTCGAAGCTCTCGAATCTCATTCTTGCCGCACAGCTGAAGCGGGCTTTGATCAAACCCTGGCCTGCATCGCGGCATGGCGGCACGCCCGCATGAGCGGCATTCACGCCTCTCTCATGCGCAGCACCGGCACCGCACTCGCCAATCTGGGCTTCCGAACCGATGTCGCCGACTGTGCGGCAATCGACTCCCTCTCAGGCATCGTGGGCGAATACCACCCAACTCGCGGCGTCATCACCCGCATAGTTTGATCGCCGAGCCGCTTACTTGGGCTGCGCCGAAAGCACGATTCCACCTTCCACAGCGCTCACCTTCGTCGTCGCCACCAGTGCCGCCGGAATCACCGCCGTCGCGCCCCGCGGCACGCGCACTGTTCCACCATCCCACTTCAGCTCCACACCCGTTCCCACCGCCATCACCACGCGCGGCAACGGCTCATCACAACGCCCACTCCAAGCAACGCCCGCGCTCACTCGCTCCCCTTCCATTCTGAAGTACTCGGTGTCCGAAAGCACACCCGCGCCGAGCTTCGGCAACACTCGCGCTCCCTGCGACGGTGCAAACTCAATGCACTCCATCGACTGCTGAATGTGCAACTCGCGGCCTTTGCGTCCCCAGTCATACACGCGAAACGTTGTATCGCTCGGCGTCTGCACTTCCGCCACCAGCACACCCGCACCCAGCGCATGCACCGTTCCGCTCGGCAGTGTGTGGCACTCTCCTGCCACAGCGGGAATCGCCTGCATCAATTCCACCACACCCGCGCCATCTCCCTGCCGCAGCGCCGCTTCAAACCTCTCCCGTGTCACGCCCGGCTTCACGCCCTTAAAAATCACACTCCCCGGCTCCGCATCCAGAATCATCCAGCATTCGGTCTTCAGATGCGCACCCGGATGCGCTGCCGCATACGCCGCGCTCGGATGCACCTGCACCGACAAATGCTCACGCGCGTCCAGAAACTTCACCAGCATCGGGAACGCGCCATCCACGCCGACGCGCATCCTCCCCACTCCTACGTTCCCCCACTGCTTCATCACGTGCCGCAACGTTTGGCCTGACATTGGCCCGCCAGCGACCACCGATTGAGCCGCTCCGCCGCCACCACCCGAAGCGCTCGTCGCCTGCATATCCGCCACTTCCCACGATTCACCGATCGTCGCCCCTGGCGCCACATCTTTTCCAAACCGGCGCAGACGATCACCACCCCACACCTTGTGCATGAGAATCGGTGTCAGAATCACAGGAGCCAAAACATCAGACGAAACAACTGTCATGGCGTCATTATCGGCCAGTTCGAGACCTCTGGTCACTTGACTGTTCACGGCGTCTAAACCTGCTTCTCCGCTGCGATCGCGATCCCCATCACCGTCACCTCAAAGGCAATCTGGCCATTCACCACGCCCTGTACGCGGCTGGTGAATCTCGTCGCCGTCCACTTCACACTGTCCAAAAGCACGATCAGATCCTGTCCGACCTCCACAGGTGCCCGGAAGCGAGCATCATCCACACCCAACAGGGCACAGATCTTGGTGATCGGCGTCCGCACATTGAAGATGTAGTTGGCCAATTGTGCCCCCGCCTCCACCATCAGCACGCCCGGAAACATGGGCTTGCCGGGAAAGTGTCCCTGCACCCAGAATTCATTCCCCTTGATCTTCACTACCCCGATGCACTTGGTCAGGTCCGGTGATTGCCACGCGATGTAGTCCAGCAAGGCCATGTCGCCTCGATGGGGGTTCACCTTCCCGATCTCTTCCCGCGACACCAGCCGCTTGGAAAGATCAATGCCACTGATGTCAAACAGGAATTTGCTCGACCCGCCGCTCGTCGCGGCAGGCGCATCCCCCGAACTCGTATTGGCTGAAGCGTTCATCTACCAATACTAGAAAAACGACCGCCCTGCCGCAACCACCCCCCAACCACCCTCAATCTCAATCGGACCAAAAACAGCACCGGCGAACCCATCGGCCCGCCGATGCGTGACTCAACAACTGAATATCGAACTCAGGCCTTCTGGGTCTCGTCACGCAGTTCGAGAATCTTCACGCGCACATCCTGAGCCGCGTTCTTGATGTCCTGCATCGACGAGCGAACCCGCACGCCCGCGGCCTTGTTGCCGCCCACCGCACGTTTCACATCGTCTTCCACTTCCGCCACCACTTTCTTCAGGTGCTCATATGCTTCCACGCGATACCCCTTCCATTTGGCTCGATCATCCCCTCTAACGCATTCGGGGTGTTTCCCTCACGCGATAGAATCGTTCCCACAAACAACTGGGGATTCTCCCCATACTTCGCACCGGGGCAAGTTTGGGTTCCCAAACTTCCCCACCTCGCGGCATATTCGGCATATATAAGGTGTTACCATGCCGCCAGATGGCCCAGATAACCCAATTCGCACAAATCTGAACTGGCGGCAGCCCTTGCCACCCGTCAAACTCGCATCCAATCTTCCCATCGCCGCCCGCGCGGGCGAGGTCATCAACCTGCTCCAAAGCCACCGGATCCTGATCCTCTGCGGTGAAACCGGCTCGGGAAAGACCACACAACTTCCGCTCATTTGTATACAGGCCGGTCTAGGACTCTCGGGGCAGATAGGCCACACTCAACCCCGCCGCATAGCGGCTCGCGCCGTTGCCGCACGCATCGCCGAAGAATTAGGTGGACAAGTTGGTCCATCATCGCTCGTCGGCTGCAAGGTCCGCTTCGGCGATGAATCCTCTGACCGCAATCTCATCAAGGTGATGACCGACGGCGTCCTTCTGGCTGAACTCCAATCCGACCCCAATCTCAACAAGTATCAGGTCATCATCATCGACGAAGCCCACGAACGATCTCTCAACATCGATCTGCTGTTGGGATGCCTCAAAACCCTTGCACCCCGGCGCCCTGATCTCAAGATCATCATCACTTCCGCCACCATCGACACGCAGCGGCTCAGCGATCACTTCGGCGGCCCCGCCATCGCCCCAATCATCGAAGTCTCGGGACGCATGTACCCGGTGCAAATGCGTTACAGACCTGCGACGCGTCGGGCCCGCTATGAAGACGATCTCGTTGATGAGGCTGCCGTCGTCGCCGCTGTCGAAGAACTTTCTGATCCGTCCCTTCCCGAGGGCGACACCCTCATCTTCCTCCCCGGTGAGCGCGAGATTCGTTCGCTGGAAGCTCGCCTTCGCCGCGAAGTGAGTCAGTACGACATACTCCCTCTCTATGCGCGGCTGTCCGCCCAAGAGCAATCCCGCATCTTCGCCCCCCACTCCTCCAACTCACGCCCGCGCCTCATTCTCGCAACCAACGTCGCGGAAACCTCCCTCACCATCCCCGGCATTCGCTACGTCATCGATACAGGACTGGCCCGCATCAATCGCTTTGATGAACGTGCCAAAGTGTCACGATTGCCCATCGAGCCCGTTTCTCAAGCCAGTGCCAAGCAGCGTGCTGGTCGCTGTGGCCGCCTCTCCGACGGCATCTGCATTCGGCTCTATTCCCAGGCCGATCACGATGCCCGCCCCGCGTTCACACCCCCCGAAATATTCCGCACCAATCTCGCAGGCGCCATCCTGCACATGAAGTCGATGGGTATCGCTGACATTGAGGCCTTCCCTTTCGTCGAGCGTCCGAGCACCCAACTCATCGCCAACGGATTTGAGACTCTCTTTGAGCTCGGTGCCATCACGCGCCCCAACTCCGCGGGAGCACTAACTTCTGTTGGCCGCACCCTGTCGCGTTTACCTGTTGATGTCCGCATCGGTCGCATTCTGATTGCCGCGCAGGAGCAGAACTGCCTGACCGAAGGCACAGTTCTTGCCGCGGCGCTCTCCATTGCCGATCCGCGAGAACGACCGCAAGATCAACGCCAACGGGCTGACGATGCCCACGGCCACTTCAAGCACGAAACATCGGACTTCCTCTCACTGCTCAATATCTTCAACGCGATTGAAGAGACCATCGCCGATCAATCCGGTCTCTCCGGCTTCTGCCGCGATCACTTCCTGAGTTTCACGCGTGTGCGCGAGTGGCTGGACACGGCCCGCCAACTCCGCTCATTGGCTCACGATTTGCGTTGGCAGATGAACGCGACACCGGCACCCGACGATGCGATTCATAAGGCGTTGCTGACAGGATTGATCGCCAACGTCGCCTGCCGCGAGGATGCCAAGGGTTTTGAATACACCGCCGCTGGGGGAGCCACTTGCGCGATCTTCCCCGGTTCGGCCCTCTTCAAGACCGCACCGCGCTGGATCATGGCCGCCGAACTCGTCGAGACGTCGCGGCTCTTCGCTCGCACGGTCGCCGCAATCCGGCCGGAATGGATGCTCGAACTGGCACCACACCTCCTGGTGCGAGATCACACCGATGCCCACTGGCACACCGAAACTCAACAGGTCACCGCATTCGAGCGCGTGACGCTCTTTGGTCTCACCCTCACACCCCGCGAGCGCGTGCCGATCGCCGCGAGCAATCCCACACTCGCTCGCGAGATCTTCATCCGCGAGGCCCTCGCCGACGGTGTGCAGATCGATTCGCTTGCTTTCACCGCTCACAACGCGGCAATGCTCGCCGAGGCCAAACGACTCGAAGCCACATTGCGCCAACCCGGATTGATCGCAACCCTCGACACGCGCGCGGCGTGGTTTGAGCAGCGCGTTCCTCCATCCGTCGTCGATGCGGAGTCGCTGTCTCTCGCTCTGACGCCCGAGCTGGACGTCGTGCTGAGATGGACACTGACCGATGCGCTTACGCCTGCCGGACAGGAACGCACCCGCTCCCTGCCTGCCAACGCATTTCCTACAACACTTGCGATCCTCACCCCTTCGTCTGATGCCGCGCCCCTCGACTACGCCCTCGCCCCCGGTAAGGAAGAGGACGGCATCACCGCCACCATCAATCTGACTGATCTTCCCGATCTCTCGATGGATCGCTGTGAATGGGTGGTTCCCGGCCTGCTCTCACAACGCATCGCGATTCTCTGCAAGCAACTTCCCAAACCCGTTCGCACCCAGATTGAGCAAAACCCGGGTGGACTCACCGGTTTTGCCGACGAGATCGCCTCGCTCGTCACATTTGGTGAGGGCACACTTGCCGATGCCATCTGCGAAGCCGCCGAGGTTGCGCGCTCGATCACCATTTCCCCCGGGCACCTTTCCACCAAATCTCTCCCCGATCATCTGAGGCTCTTGGTCCGAGTCGTCGATCACAGGGGAAACCCAATCGCCCAATCACGCGACTTGGGCGACTTGATCGCCCGACTCTCCAGCCGCGCGGCCAAGGCCCGCGCCGCCCGTATCCGCCTCACCTTTGAACGTGGCGGGCTGACCACCTTTGACTTTGAACTTCCCGAATCCATCGAAACCGAATCCGGCAACATTTACATCGCCCTCATCGATGATGGTGACTCGGCGCGACTGACCTTGGTGGACCAAAAAGACACCGCCGCCGCGCTGACCCAACGCGGCATGCGCCGCCTGCTGGCTCTGGCCGTGCGCGATGACCTCATGCACCGACTGCACTCTCACGCTGATATCACCGACCTGCACCGCCAGTACGGGCAACTCGGTAGCGCTGATGACTTTGACTCCGGCATCATTGATCTGATCGTGGAACGCACCTATCTCGACAAGCAGTCACCGATCCGCGATGCCGCGACATTCGACGAGCGACTCGCCGCTGGTTGGGGCAAACTCGGCACCATCACCATCGAGACCATCGCTATCGCCTCAGAAACTCTTGAAGCCCGGCAGCGCATCGCCTCACGCTTTTCCGGCGGCACGCCGCGCCTGTGGGCCAGCAGCGTCGCCGATCTCCGCGAGCATGCGGCGTACCTGATGCCCCCCAACTTCCTGAAAAACGTCCCCCTCGAACACTTCAAAAACTATCCACGCTACGTCCAATCCATGAAGCGACGCCTCGAGCAACTCCGTGAGAACGGTGTCGCCAGCGAGACTGGACCACTCACCACACTTGCCCCGCACTGGAAACGTTTCACGGCTCATGTTGCCAAGGCATTCGCGCAAACCCAGGCCGATGCCAAGGTGGAGATTGAAGCCGCGAGCGCCGCGGGAATCGAACATCGTGAAGCGGCCGCATCAACCACCAAGAAACATGCACTGCCACCCGCACGGCGCGGCGCGCCGGTGGTGCCCAGTGATGCGGGCGAGTGGTCACTCCGCACTGGCTCACTTACCCCGGCCATGCTTACCTACCGCTGGGCCCTTGAGGACTTCCGCCTCTGCCTCTTCACACCTGACCTTGCATCGCGGCAGGTGACGGCAGCCCAGCTCGATACGCTGTGGAAAGCCGCAACAAGTTGAGGGAATCGCGGCTACAAATGTGGTAACTGCGGCAGGTACTTCTCGATCACTTCCACCGCCGCGTGCAGGTAGCGAGGATGCCCTTCGGCGAGTACGAACGCCGGGCTGGTGGCCGCCATCAGGATCCGCCTCGCATTAGCCAGATCTGAGTAGTTTTCAGTCGCATGCACACCGCGATCACGGCGCATCTTTGCCAAGATGGATACCGGCTTGAGTGAACCCAGAAGTTCGGTTCGGGCCCAGAAGAGACGCTCCAGATACACCGCGTCTTCCACCCAGTGCCCCACATGCACCAAGGCCAGATCGATCAGCACGCACCCATGCCGGCACGCACGATCATCAATGCACCCATCGCGCATCAGCGAATTGCCGGGATGAAAATCACCATGGCACCAGGTGTTCATCGGACGCGAACGCCACATTGCGACCAGCGCATCAGAAACCTTGGCAACTCGCTTCAACGCCTCGTTCCAACGCTGCTCTTCGGGCACAGCCCCTTGCTTGACCATGTCTCTGGCTTTGGCGAGAAGCTTGTTCCAATCCTCACTCCTACCAGCGCCCTCCGGCTTGCGCACCCGATCGCACGCAGCGTGAAAGCCATCCAAAGTCGCCAGCATGTCGGTGAGAGACTGCTCGCTGATCGCGCGGCTGCTGGGACGCAGTGTGCCTCCACCCAGGCGCTCCATCACGATCCATGCCAGGTCATATCCACCCAGCGTGGTGCCACTGGCGAGCACCCGAGGAGTAACTCGGCAGCGGCCGGCCTGATGATCCCACTCGGCAATCGCCTGCTCATCGATGTGGCCGAGTTCGCAAGTCCAGCGATGTTCGATGGAGCCCACGGGCAATTTGATCATCACAGGCACGGTTCGGCCGGAAGCGAATGTCCAATTGGCAAAGCCGGTCGCCGCGCCGCTGTGCTGCCAGGAGACCTTGAACCACGAGATCGGACCCAATGTGCCGTGGTGATGATCCTGACACTCGGCGTGCAGCACAGGATCAAGTGAGTGCGCGAGGGTGTCGGCGCTCATGCTGGCAGGGACGGGTTGCGTGGGTAGTGAATGCGTGCCGCCAAGTGACCCTGTTGGTGGGTGGTGTGAATCGGAAGAATCCTGCGGCTGACTCTGATTCATACGCGCGGTGCAGGTCCGTCTAGGTGAGCCCGATGTATCATTCGGATCAATCGGGCTTGCGGTTCACCCTCAGCGTACCAAGAGGAGCAAGCCGCTGCGCATCGTGTCAAATGCGGGGTTATTCGCCAATTTTCTCTGCTGCGGATGCAAGTCCGACTTTCTCGATGCCCAGGGCCTGGCACGCCGCGTGCACGGTGACAACGTCCTGCATTGGGACGTTGGGTCGAGGGTCGATCAGGACGACCATGCGCCAAGATTGGTGCTGGCGGACCAGATCATTCAGACGCTGTTTGAGCTCTGCTATGGTGGCAAAGGCCTTAGGAGATGGCTGAGGCGCGGCATCGCCTTTGGCCTCTGTCCAGCGGACAAAGACCGTGCCTTCGGGCGAGCGTTCGATCGAGATCCTCATGCGCAAGAGGTCGTCCTTGGCGGGAGTCGTGGCCGCATCCTTGGGTGCGGGAGGAAGCGCTGCGCGGAGGAACCAGGTGGGACCGAGAATTGCGGCGCTGGCCATGAAGAAGACCAGGATCACCATGACGACATCGACCATGGGCGTCATGTTGGGGCCGTAGTGAAGGTCGTAGGTCTCGCGCGAGGTTCGGTGGCGGCGAAGGAGAGCCAATCAGTGCCCCCTTTCGCGCTCGGCGATAAGGTTGACGCTGCTGACGCCAGCATCGCGGCAGGCGTCGAGAGTGGGCTGTACCAGCGAGTAGTCCAAGCCGCGATCAGCGCGGACGATCACGTTGAGGGCGGAAGCGGAAGCAAGCTTGGTGGAGAGGAAATCCTGAAGTTGGCGGGGGGAGAGCTGAGTGCGATCGACCATGATGGTCGCGGCGGGGAGCCCGGCAGGAGTAGTGGCGGCGATGACGGAAATGACCACGCGATCACCGGCGACAGCATCGGAGCGACCTGATGCAGAAGTGGGGAGTTTGACCCGCGCACCTTGCTCAGCGGCCATCTGACCGACGATGAGAAAGAAGATGATGAGGACCATGACCACGTCTATGAGCGGTGTGACATTCACCTTGCCCACACTCATGGATTGGTGGCTGTGAGTGCGGAGGCGCATCAGTCACGTTTCTCCGGCAGTTTGCCATCGGCGGCGGGCACCCACTCGACAAGTTCGGAAGCGATGGCGATGCCCTTCATGCAGATGCGATCGACGACAGGGCGATAAAGCCCGTACATGAGCAAACATGGAATGGCCAGCAGAAGACCGAGGAGTGTGTGAAAGAGGGCTTTGGCGATGCCTTCGGAGAGTGAAGTTGCGGTGGCGTCGCCGCCAGCTTTACCGAGTGAGGTAAAGGCGATGACCATGCCCCACACAGTGCCAGCGAGACCGACGAGTGGGCCGAGGTTACCGATGACGTTGAGGACTTCGAGGCGGCGGAAGCAGCGAGCGGACTCTTCGGTCGCCGCGAGTTCTGCGGCTTCGCGTATGGCTTCGCGCGAACGACCCTTCTGATCGAGGGCGGCGAGGAGAATGCGAGCAACAAAGGTATCTGAGGAAAGACAAGCGTCGCGCAGATCATCCCAGCGCTGCGAGCGGACCAAGTCACGAAGGACATTGGTGGTTGAGCGGGGGAGAACTCGCGATTCGCGAAGCTCGAAGGCGACGCTGAAGATGACGGTGAGGGAAACGACGGACCCAATGACCAGAGCGATGGTGAAGATGTCGAAGGACTGCTTGAAGAGATCCCAGACCTGGACGGTCTCGGAAGTGGGAGCGGGGGTGACTTGGGCAAGGGCGGGTGAGGAACCGAAGCAGGCAAGGCCGATGAGGGCTGCCGCGGCAAGCAGGACGCTGGCGCGTCGGGCCTGTGGTGATGACACGAAGGTGGGGATGACGGGACCGTTGGACATGGTGGATGTGTCGGCAGAACGAGTGGGACAAGACGAAAGGTAACGAGGAAAGATAGACGGAGAAAAATGAAAAGACCCCTCAGAGGTTTACCTCTAGAGGGGTCAAAAGCCGGCGACGACCTACTTTCCCGCAGTGCAGTATCATTGGCAACGTGGGCTTAACTGCCGTGTTCGGGATGGGAACGGGTGTTGCCCCACGTTTATGGTCACCGACAAACTCTGGCCGACATTTTCATGCCGACCAGCGAAGTGTTGGATTCGAACGATTGCGAAGTAATGTTATATGTTGTGATAGAGCGTTATTCAATATGTGACGTGTACTGATCAGAGTTGTGAGTGTGAGTCACGACTGCTGATTGGTACGATCAGCTTTGACCGTTAGTACCGCTCAGCTTAGGGCCTCTCAGCCCGTACACCTGCGGCCTATCAACCTGGTGGTCTACCAGGGGTCTTTCGTCTTGCGACAACCAAGCCTCGTCTTCAGGGGGGCTTCCCGCTTAGATGCTTTCAGCGGTTATCCCTGCCGAACGTAGCTACCCAACGGTGCACCTAGCGGCGCAATTGGATCACCAGAGGTTCGTCCAACCCAGTCCTCTCGTACTAAGGTTGACTCCTGTCAAGCTTGGAACGCCCACAGCAGATAGGGACCGACCTGGCTCACGCCGGTCTGAACCCAGCTCGCGTACCACTTTAATCGGCGAACAGCCGAACCCTTGGGGCCGCCTTCAGTCCCAGGATGTGATGGGCCGACATCGAGGTGCCAAACCGCTCCG
>JAGWZK010000033.1 GCA_018968885.1 Planctomycetota bacterium
GGCCATTTGCGAGCGGGTTCCCAGGCCAACCCAGAACGGTCCATCTACATCACACGCGAGACTATCGCGGCGGTGCTGGAAGCGTGCCCGGATGAGGAGTGGCGTGCGATTGTGGCCCTGGCGCGGTTTGCAGGGTTGCGGTGCCCATCGGAGATTGTCGCGCTGCGGTGGAGTGATGTGAACTGGGAGCGTGGGGCATTGACGGTGCGGAGTGCCAAGACAGAGGGGCATGAAGGGCACGAAGTGCGGGTGGTGCCGATCGATGCAATACACCTCCGTCCGATCCTGCAAACGCTCTTTGACCGGGCAGAGGTGGGCGTGGAAGCGGTGGTGCCCTGCCTCTCTCACGCCCGCAAGAATCTGCGGACGCGGTTCTACCGGATCATCGAGAGGGCCGGTGAGAAGCCCTGGCCCCGGCTGTTCCAGAACCTGCGGGCGAGTTGTGAGACGGATTGGGTGGCAGAACACCCGGCCCACGATGTTGCAAAGTGGTTGGGACACTCGCCAACCGTGGCAGCCCGGCACTACCTGCAAACCCGGGATATCCATTTCAATCGTGCGGCAGGACTGGAAGCGGCAGCAAATCCGGCAACACACACGCGCCCAAGCCGTCTCACGGCATCCAAGGGCAAAGAGCAAAACTCCGAAAATCCTGCGGAATTGGTGGGGTGTGGTGTCGGGTGTGACACTGTGGAAAACGAGTCAATGGGCGAGGAGGGATTCGAACCCCCGAAGGCTTTCGCCAACAGATTTACAGTCTGCCCCGATTGGCCACTCCGGCACTCGCCCGGGATTCCACCTTCAGGTTGCCCCTCGTGCGGAAAGGGAGTTTACGCAGCCAGAGTGAGGGGGGCAACCGATCGGGACATCTGGTGGTTGATTGGGGCTTTGCCGCAGAGAATCAAGACCGAGAACTGGTGCTTTTCCGCATGGAAAGGTGAAGAAAGCCGGCGACAGGGATTGAACCTGCGACCCTCGCTTTACAAAAGCGATGCTCTACCGCTGAGCTACGCCGGCGACACGGGAAGTTTACGCCAGCAACCGATCACGCCGCAGCGTGTGCAGGAGAATCTCTGCGAGGTCATCACTTGTGGCAAGCACTCGGTGGTGCACCGCGTTGGCCCGAGCAGCGGCAGAAACAGAGTCCACAAACGCCCTTGCCCGCTCTGCCGCATGGCGCGATGCCAATGGGGTGATGGTCGCATCGACAGGTGTCGCTCGTTCGATGTCAATCAGCTGAACGTCCCCTTGAATGCCATGTGCGGCATCGAGCGTGGGGTCCAATTCTGAGGCAGCCAGCACCTGGTAGATAAACGCCTCGCGTTCTCCCCCCTGGCTCAAGCGCCGCATGAGCGTGAGGGCGACTTGTGCCTCTCGAACCGCGTCAAGGACGTCTGAAAATAGAACGATCACGCCACGAGGTGACGCCGCCGAAAGCGCGTGACGCACATCATCATGGATGAGTTGTCCCGGTGTTGCATAAGGGAGCGAGGGCCACACGTTCAGAAGTTCGCGAGCAATCGTGTGGATTGACGTCCTGCCTCGCATCGGCGCCAGCGTCACACTCTTGACCAAGCCAACGAAGGACACATGAACGCGGTTGTTGCGTGCCAACGCCAGATACGCCAGCGCCATCGACAGACGCGCGGCAGTCAGGGCCTTGGAAGGCACACCCGCGCACATCGATGGCGAGAGATCGAGCATGATGTGCAATGACAAATCCTGCTCTTCGCGAAAGAGTTTGACGACAAGTCGATCAAAGCGTGCCGCGATGTTCCAATCCACGTGCCGCAGATCGTCACCATCGGTGTACTCACGAAAGTCGTCAAATTCCACGCTGCTACCACGACGTTTGGCCCGTCGTTCGCCGGGCATTGTTCCCGACATCAATCGCCGCGATGCCAGGTCAAGCCCATCGATCACACGAAGCAACCGCGGATCCAGCAGATCATCGATAGTGCTTATCCGAGTTGAATCGCGACCGATGATCATGGTGCGACAGATGGCAAGATCGGTGTGTGCTCAGCGCACATGCCGCGGATTGGTGAGGGGTTGGCCGTCGATCGGTTCCCATATGGTCACGGTGAGGCGCTTGACACCCCATGCAATGGCCTGCTCGTGCGTGGGAAAGAGCAGATCAAGCCGGTTGCCCTTGATCTTGCCACCACAATCAAGCACCGGAACGATCTGATCCTTGCCATATCCGGGCACGGTGATCATCGAGCCGTAAGGAAGCACCTTGGGGTCCGCCGCGACGAGTTGAAATGCGTTGGTTTCAACTGAATGCAGCGTGGCCGTGATTCCGTCGGCAGAATCGCCACACGATGCCTCATCGGGCGAATAGGCGGTTACAAGAAACTCAAGCGTCTTGACCGGGCGCACCGCGCGACCGGCAAACCAGCGCGTGCGAGGTGTGATCAACCCCGGTGACGTGTTGGAAACCAGCGCCGGACCCTCGTGGGTCAACACCGGTTGATCAGCGGAAATCGGCGGACCAACCAAAAGCGGGTCTGTGGAGACTTCAGTGTGCGCTTTGGTCGCAGAAAGATTGAAATGCTCAATCGCGCGACTCGCAGCCAGAGACTCTGCGTCAATCGGCTGAACACTGATCTGCGCAAGGGGAAGATCGAGGCGCGATTCCTTTGCTACGACGGCTGACCATGCCGTCAGGCCCACCAACGCGACATAGCCAATGCGAATCAAGGAAGCACGCGACATCCCACGCTGCAGGAGCGTGGGCGAGAGCCGATATTCATTGGGGCGAATGGCCATGCAAGCAGCCCGTCACGAGTCGGGGACAATGGTACCCTGCCATACCCCCCGGCACGGCCAATCATCGGCTGTTGTCGGTGGTTGACGACAGCCGCGGCCAAACTTGGAGCGTCGATGGATCTGGACCCGATTCATCTGGTTTTTGCGGCATTTCTCGGCCTGATCGCCGGGGTGATCGGTGGTCTTGCAGGAATCGGCGGCTCCCTGGTAATGATCCCCGGATTAGGGGTGATTTATGGATATGACGAGCCCAACCGGGTGATCCAGCATTTGTACATGGCCAGCGCGATGGGTGTCAACGTTCTGGTCTCTGCTCCGGCAGCGTGGCAACACGGCAAGAAAGGTTCTATCTCGATCCCCACCGTGAAGTTGATTCTGCCCGGAATGCTCATCGGCATGATGTGCGGCGTGTGGGTGTCTGATCAGACTCCCGGACGTTGGTTGTTTGCGATCCTTGCAGCGTTCATCGGCTTGTACGCATTGAACAATCTGCTGCGAGCCGCGAGAAAGACGGTGGAGCCTGAAGCGCAGGACGCCCGCACCCAGTGGTGGCTGTATTCGCTGATCGGTTTGTTCACCGGATTCCTGGGGGGGTTGATTGGCGTTGGCGGTGGAATCGTGATGGTGCCATTGATGCAGGTGATGTGTCGCGTGCCGCTGAAACTGGCGATCGGAACGTCAAGCGCCGTGATGGTGGTGAGCGCTCTTCTGGGGGCGACTCAGAAGATCCTCAATCTGGAAAAGCATGGGCTTGAGATGACCCAGGCCCTGCAATTGATTGCAATCATGGGGCCGGGAGCAATGGTGGGAGGTATGCTTGGCGCAAAGCTGACTCACAAACTCCCTTTGCAGGGGTTGCGGATTGCGGTTTCCATTCTGTTGACGATGATCGCCGCGAGATTGGCCTTCAGTGAGCGCTCCCACGGCCCGGCCAAACAGTTCTCGATTCCAGAGATCAAAGACACGCCTTGATGATGGCGACCGCTCGCACCAATTCCTCATCGGTCGTCAGAATGTCAGGACACAGGCGCACGGTGCCGAGCCGCGTGTCGGTATTCACTTTGTTGGTCTTGAGCCGCTGCACAAGCACGTTGGTATCTGCGTGCGGCACGCGCAGAAACGCCCCGCGTGGCTGATGATCGAGAATGGGAATCCCCGCATCGCTCAGCAACTGTGCGAGTCGTGCCTGCTGCGCCAGATTGTGGGCTCGCAGGCGATCAATTCCGATCGCGCGAGTGAAATCGAGCCCGCTACGGGCTTGATACATCGTGGCAATCGGAGGTGTCGACTCCAGCCAACTATCGCCACCAGCAGCGCGATGAGGAATCTCTGGACGTTGATAAGCAAAAGCGTCCAGCTTGGCAAACCAGCCGGTGTCCAATGTGGGCGCCAGCCGCGCGTGGCCTCTATCCACAATCTCAGGTGAAATCGCGAGCCAGCACGCACCGGGCCCGCCACGCGTGTACTTGTAACTTCCCCCGATGGCAAAATCGATGCCTAGCGCTGCAATGTCAATGGGAATCACCCCAAACGAGTGATAGCAATCCAGTATTACCACCGCGCCACACTCGTGAGCGCGAGCACATATACGCGGAATTTCCTCCAGCACCTGACCCGTGGAGTAGAAGATCTGCGAGAGGAGCACCAGCGAAGTCTTGGGCGAAATGCTTTCAATGACAGCATCTGCGTGTATCATGCCGCTGGCATCGGGCTCCACGAACGCCACCGCCGCCCGCCCTCGCACGCGATACGTCTTTAGGATGAAATCGCACGAATCAAACTCTCCCCGCGTCGCCACAATCTGCGGCTCATCTTCGCGGCAGGCATTGAGCACCGCCCTCAGCCCCTGCCCGGCACTGGTCTTGGGCACCACACAATCAGCACGCGAAAGTCCAAGCAGTGACGCAATCGATGCCCGAAAGTGATTCTGTTCCGCCAGCCACGGCCCCCAGCAGTCATCCATGTCGGCGTACCAGGGATCGACAAATCGCTGCATATCCGCAGCCAATTGATCCAGTGGCCGCCCGAGCGAGTGATTCGCCAGATAGATCTCATCACGCTTCAGCACGCGCAAAAACAGCGGGCGAATGTGGGTGTCGATGATCTCTCTGGTCAATGGACCAGCGGGGAGCGTTTCTAGCATGGTCTACAACTCCGTGCGGACGTTCCAGAGTTCGGGGAAGAAGATGTCACTCACCACATTCTGCAGGTATTGCGAACCGGACGATCCCCCGGTGCCGCGCTTCAAACCGATGATCCGCCGCACCACCAAGTAGTGTCGATAACGCCAGATCGCATGAGTCTCATCGATATCCAGCAGCTTCTCCGCCATCTCATAAGCGTCCCAATTGTTCTCCTCAGGGTGCTGATAGATGTTCTTGAAAACTGCGATTACGCCCGGGTGCGGCTCGCGTTTGGCTGCCGGATCGGCATCGAGGACTTCCTTGGGAATGGCGTGGCCGTGCCGCGCCAGATACCGCAGATACTCGTCATAAAGCGAGTATGACCGCAGTGCGTTATCCAGTTCCGCGCGAATCTCCGGGCGATGCTCAAAGAACTTCAGGTGCTCAGCGTTCTTGTACCCGAGCAGAAACTCGAGCAACCGATTCTGATGCGATTGAAATCCGGACGACGGCCCAAGCGATGGACGAAACGTGGCATAGTCATTCGGCGTCAGCGTCGCCAGCACCGACCACTGATTGACGAGCTGCGTCTGAATGTGTTTGACGCGAGCCAGATCCTTGAATGCCGCTTCGAGGTTGTCCTGCTGCAGCAGCGCGATCGCATGGCGAATCTCATGGATCATCAACTTGAACCACAGCTCACTGGTCTGATGCTGAATGATGAAGAGCAGTTCATCGTGTGCGTTATGAGGCGATCGCGGCTCCTGGCTGGAAAGCACTCGATCCAGATGCAGGTAGCCGGCGTAATCCAGCTTGCCGCGCAGATCGCTTGTCAGATTTGGATCGAGTTTCGAGGCCGCCTTGGGGTCAGGGTTCATGCCTCAGCATACCCCGCGCCCTTCACCCCCGGCAGTCTCCGTCGCCACTCATTCCTCACGTCGAGACGACAACTCGATGGATTCAGACAACAGCACCGGTTGAGCCGTCAAATCCGCATCGCGAGAATCAAAGTACGCCTTGCGCGTCCGGTTCTCACCGCTGCACCCGGTCATGCTCAGCAATATCACGATCGAGAGGACCGATAAAGCCAGAATGCTGGGCAGGGCCGAATCCTCAGCAAGATGCTCAAACAGCGAAGGAGAAGCCCTTTCCTCATCACTGGGGTGAAGGTGGGGGTGAAGATGTTCGGAAACCATTGCCATAGGAACTCGCTTGCGGCATGCCGCGCGTGCTCCACGCTCAACGTGGAGATCGGTTGATTGGATCTGCTTGTCGGTTGTCAGTCAGGGTGTGTGGCTGCCGCGGCGTCAATCTGGATCGCATAGGAGAAAGAAGGGGGGTAGACGGCCTGCGGCTGCTCGTACGACACGTCAGAGAACCCGTTGGGCTCTAGTGCCGGTCGGCGCTCATCTGGCGGCTTCCGGCGTCGGCTGGATCAGTGCTGGCAAGACAGGTACACATCGTGATACCATGCGACTCCTTCGCAGGAGGTGGGTTCCACTCCCTCGCGGCGGTGGCAGGAAGGCCTGAGTTATCAGAACCTGGGCGTAAGCTCATATGCCGCAAGTAGATAGCCGCTAGTAGATACAGGACGTTGACGGCAAAGGATCCAATATGAAGGTGAGTTTTTCCACAATCTCGTGCCCCGAAGCCACACTCTCCCAAATTGCCGCGATGGGCGAGCAGGGGGGGTTTGCTGGCGTGGAGCTGCGTTCCTTTGGTGTCGCCGGTTCGACCATTGCCTCCGAGCCATTTCTCACTGATGCCGCCAAATTGCGGCGGATCATGACCAACGCCGGTCTCTCCGTCACCTGCATCGCCACCGGTCTGGCCTTTGATCGAGCGATTGATCCTGCGCTTGGTCGGACATTCCTGGATACCGAGCAGGCCGTTCGTGGAGCCAAGCACGCCATCGAATTGGCCGCGCAGATCGAATGTCCGCTTGTGCGCGTCTTCGGCTTTGAATTGCTGCCCACCGAAAGCCGCAAGAACGGCATCACACGGATCTTGGAGCAATTCAATAAGGCGCTCGATGCGTGCGACCGCATGGGCGTGAAGCTGGTTTTGGAAAACGGTGGGTCATTCTGCACCGCCGAACAGTTGTGCGAATTCATGGACGCCGCGGACAATGTGCTTCTGGGCGCTGCATACTCGGTGGCAGTGGGGCAGCAGGCCGGCGACGATGTTCAGACCGCCATTCGCACGCTGGGCAAGCGGCTGCTGACCATCAAGGTTCGTGATCTGGCAGACGGTGTGCAAGTGCGACTGGGCGAAGGCACGGTGCAGAACTATCAGGCCATTCACGCGGCACGCAGCATCGGCTTTGCTGGTCCTGTGGTGTATGAATTGGATCGTGTCTGGGATCCTTCCGGCATCGAACGCGATCAGGTGCAAGGGTGGCTGAATCATGCCAGCCAGACCATGCACCGCTGGGTGAGTGGCGCGGTGCGCGAAGTGCCCCACGCACACGCCATGGCGTGATCTGCGCAGATTTCTTGCGATTCAAGCGAATCGGCTCGCTGTGGCTGAGCCAGAACGGTGTCGGTACACTCGCACTCGTCGGCAGTAGGTCTTGACGGGGTTGCTCACTAGGGAGTCGCACGTGAGTTTACGAATTCTGGTTGCGGATAAGTTTGAAAAGTCGGGCTTGGAAGGGCTCAAAGCCCTGGGATGCGAAGTGATTTCCGAGCCGGATGCCGGTGTCGACGGCATTCCCGCCGCATTGGAGCGCACCAAGCCCCAGATCCTCGTTGTGCGTTCGACTAAGGTTCCCGCCGCGTCCATCGACAAGTGCGCAGGTGTCGCAGCCATCATCCGCGCTGGCGCTGGTGTCGACAACATCGATGTCAAAGCCGCGACTGCCAAGGGCATCAAGGTCTGCAACTGTCCGGGTATGAACGCCGTCGCCGTGGCTGAACTCACGATGGGCCTCCTCATCGCCTGCGATCGCAGAATCGTCGATCAGACCGTGATGGCGCGCGAAGGGAAGTGGAACAAGAAAGAGTTTGGCAAGACCGGCACGGGGGGTGCCAAGGGGCTCAAGAGTTCCACGCTCGGCGTGATCGGTGCGGGTGCCATCGGCCGCGCGGTCGTCAAGCGCGCCCTCGCCTTCGATATGCGTGTCATCATCTGGAGCCGCAGCATCACCAAGGAGCACGCCCGCGATCTCGGTGCCGAGTGGGGCGGCACCGACACTCCATCGCTTTTGGCTCTGGCCGCTCAGTGCGACGCGGTCACTGTTCACCTTCCCCTTGCCCCCGACACCAAAGGACTCATCGGAGCCGACTTCATCTCCAAGCTCAAGCCTGGCGCCATCGTCCTCAATACCAGCCGCGGCGGCGTGATCGACGAAGCCGCCCTCCGCGACGGCATCGCCACCAAAGGCCTGCGCGCTGGACTCGATGTCTTCAGCGAGCAACCCAGCGGCACCGAGGGCCCCTGGGAAAGCGTCACGGCCAAGATGACGGGTGTGACCGCGACGCACCACTCCGGAGCCAGCACCAATCAAAGCCAGGAAGCCATCGCTGCAGAAGTGGTTCGGATGGTCAAGGTTTTTCAGGCGACGGGGAAGATTGAAAACACGGTGAATTAGCCGGACTTCGGGAAGATCGCAAAGAACAGACGCCGCGAGATTTGTGCCTGCTGCCCCGTGGGGTGCAGGCGTATCCTCATTTGGTGGGCGAGTATGTTTCGCCCTCTGAAACACCTTCGGGATTCCCTTTGCGGAGTATCGAGATGACCACCTTTGCCGCCGCTCCTTCGGCTTCTGCGACCAAACCCGCATCTGGCCGCATCTTCAATTTCTCCGCTGGCCCTGGCTGCCTCCCCGATGAGGTCCTCCAGCAGATTCGCGAAGACGTCTGGAACATCGGTGGCAGCGGCATCGGCATCCTCGAGCACAGCCACCGTGGCAAAGTCTTTGACAAGGTCCTCGCTGAGGCCTTTGACGATTTCCGCAAGATCTCCAACCTCCCCAAAAACTACCACGTCCTCTTCCTCACCGGCGGCGCCACCGCCCAGAACTACATGGTGCCAGCCAACCTGAAGCCCCAGGACCAGACCGCCGACTACATCACCACTGGCTACTGGGCCGAAAAGAGTCTCGAGCAGGCCAAGTTCTACGGCACCGTCTCCGAGATCGCCACCAGCAAAGACAAGAACCACTCCTACATCCCTGCCGAGAGCGCGTGCAAGTACAACAGTAACGCCGCGTATGTTCACTATTGCAGCAACAACACCATTTACGGCACCGAGTGGCACGATGTCGTCAATGGCCAGAACACCTGGAATCAGCGCATCCCTCAGGCCCCCGCCGGTGTGCCCATCGTCTGTGATATGTCCAGCGACATTTACAGCCGCCCCGTCGATTTCACCAAGTTCGGTTTGGTCTATGCCGGTGCTCAAAAGAACCTCGGCGCTGCGGGCACCACGGTCGTCGTTATTCGCGACGACCTCGCCACCAAGAAGGCCCGCGAATTGCCACTGATGCTTCAGTACAACACTTTTGCCAAGGATGAATCTCGCCCCAATACGCCACCCGTCGGCGCGATCTACATCTGCGGCCTGGTCTTCAAGTGGATTTTGAAGCACGGCACCGCCAACCGTCACTGCCTCGATGTGCTGCAGGAACTGAACATCCGCAAGGCCGGTCACGTTTACGCCGCCATCGACGGCTCCAAGGGCTTCTTCAAGGGCCACGCCGAGCCCAACGCCCGCAGCATGATGAACCTCACTTTCCGCTGTCCCACCCCCGAACTCGACGACAAGTTCTGCAAGGATGCTGGCACCGCTGGCTTCGATGGCCTCAAGGGCCACCGCGCCACCGGCGGCATGCGAGCCAGCATGTACAACGCCATGCCCGAAGCTGGGTGCAAGGCCCTCGCCCAGTTCATGGCTGAGTTCGCTCGCAAGAACGGCTGAGATCGCCGATCGTGTTGGGGAGTGATCTATCAATGCCGCAGGATGCGCCCATATTGATCGAGGCCAATTTCGATGGGCTCGTCGGTCCGACGCACAACTACGCCGGGCTTTCCTTCGGTAATGTCGCCTCCGAAAGTAACACCGGTAACGCAAGCCGCCCCCGCGATGCTGCATTGCAGGGGCTCAGCAAGATGCGTGCCCTCGCCGAAATGGGTCTGTTGCAGGGCATTATCCCTCCGCAAGAACGCCCGCACATTCCCACTTTGCGCCGCTTGGGATTCAGCGGCACCGATGAGCAAATCATCGAGAAAGCCGCTAAGCACGACCCGATTCTTCTTGCCCAAGTCTCTTCCGCATCATGCATGTGGACTGCCAACGCCGCGACCGTTGCCCCCAGCGCCGACTCCGCCGATGGCCGCGTACACCTCACCGTCGCCAATCTGCGCTCCATGGCCCATCGCTTCATCGAAGGGCCGCAAACCGCCCGCATCCTCCGCGTTATCTTCCCCGATCGCGATCGAGTCACCGTCCACGATCCCCTACCCAGCGCCGATGCCTTCGGAGACGAAGGCGCAGCCAACCACACCCGCCTCCATGATGATCTCCCGCATGGTCAGGCCAGCTCCGGCATCCACCTCTTCGTGTATGGCTCACATCACGCCGATCGACAGGGACAACGCCCGGCCAGGTTCCCCGCGCGTCAGACCCTGGAAGCATCTCGCGCCATCGCGCGGCTCCATCAACTCGATCCATCCCGAACCATCTTCGCCCAGCAGCACCCCGATGTGATTGACGCTGGCGCGTTCCACAACGACGTCGTCGCCGTCGGCTCTGGTCCCATCCTCCTGTATCACCAGAAGGCCTTTCTCGATGAGGCAGCGACGCTGAAAGCCTGCCGCCAGGCAGTGGGAGATGCCTTTCGTCCCATCCGCGTAGACGATGACCGAGTGTCCGTGAACATCGCCGTCGCTACCTATCTCTTCAACTCCCAACTCGTACGCATGGACACTGGCTACGCCATCATCGCACCCACCGAGTCCCGCGATCACGTTTCTGTGCGCAGCGAGATCGACCGCATCATCGCTGATCCATCCAACCCGATCACCGCCGTGCACTACTTCGATCTCCGCGAATCCATGCGAAATGGTGGAGGCCCGGCGTGCCTCCGGCTCCGCGTCCCCTTGACCAGCACCGAACAAAACTCCGTTGCTTCCGGCTGCATCCTCTCTCGCGATGGCAAGGCCGATGCAGCCCAATTCGCCAGGTTGGAGTCCTGGGTCCGCAAGCACTATCGCGAGACTCTGATACCCCGCGAAATCGCTGATCCCAAGCTCATGCACGAATCACGTGCGGCACTCGACGAGCTCACCCAGATCCTCGGCCTCGGCTCCATCTATGAGTTTCAACGCGGCCAGTAAACGCTACTTGTGATCCAGAGTTGCCTTCCCCTCAGTCACCTTGGGAATCGCTCCCGACGCCAAATACGCCTTCGCGGCATCATTCTTCTTCACATACGCATCCAGAAAAGCCAGCGTCGTACTCCCCGTGGATCGTGTGATCATCGTCAGCGTCGCATCATCCGGGTCATCACCTTCAATCGCCCGAAACTTGACCTTTCCCTGATACGACGAATGCGTCGCTCCCTCCATAAAGAGCAGGTACTTGTCCCCCGGCTTGGCATATTCATACGGATGCCGCCGCGATTCCGGCGTCTCATCGCTGATGCGCGCCACATCCTTGCTGCCAGTAATCACCAGCATCGGCTTCTCAAGTTCACTCCACGATTCTTTCGTCATCATGCGGTTCGTAAGCCCCTGCCCAGAGATCACAACTCCGCAAACGATCCTGTCATCTCCCACGTTTGTCGGTATCAAAGCGCCCGCACCCGCTCTGCCTCCCCGCACTTTCACGCCGATCGCCATCTGCGTTGTCAGCGCGCCGGCCGAGTGTCCTGCGATCGCGATGCGCTTGGCATCCAGCATCAAACCCTTCCCCTCAGGAAGTGCTGCCAGCGTTTTCTCAAGATCAGCCAGCGAATCCAGAATCAACTTGACATCCGCCAGCCGATCCAGGGGCTTCACATCGGACTTCAGAGACTTCAGATCAGTGCGCAGCCGCTCCAGATTCTCCCCATTCTGCCGACGCAGCTGAATCGAATCTGAATGCGTCGGGTGAATCACCACATACCCACGCGCCGTCCAGAATTCGCTCAAATCCGGGAAGGCCTCGCGCGATCCACCAGCCCCGTGCGAAAAAATAATGACTGGCAAGGGCTCAGTCGACCCCTTGGGAAATCGAATCCGCAAGGGAAGTGTCTTGGCGCGCACCGCATCAGCGAGATCTAGGTCGTGTGTGGCCACGGTGAATGTTGCCGCTGGCTCATACCACGTGGCCGGAGTTGATGACGGGACCGTCGGTGAGGCAGCAGGGTCTGCGGGCCTCTCTGAACGCGTCATGCCACAGGAATTCGCGCTGGCGATGCCAGCACACGCAAACGCGAGAACAAATGGTGTGATTGAATTGCGCACGAGACACCTCCGCATCGTCAAACGCGGCTGGCCCTCTTACATTGCCACACTGCTTCAGAATCCGGCTTTGTTGAAATCAATCAGCTTTCCGGACTTGAACGTCGCGCTGATCTCGCGCCGGTCTTCCTTGAAGACAAACACGGTCGTGTCCGTGTTGTTATTGGCACGACTGCCAGGCACGCCGTACGACGATGTACTCACCCCGGCATCAGACTGCTTCTCACCCTTCCCCAGGATGGCGACCACCTGCTCGTAGGTCATACCGACCTGAAGCTTGCCAAAGTTATCATCGTTGATCTTCTTCTGGCAACCGGCGAGAATGAGGAGGGCAGCGACGGGGATAAGGAAGCGTTTCATCCCGGCAGGATACCAGATCGCGGCATGATTGGAAATGGACCGCTTCGTCCGGACTATTTCTCAGGAACTGCCACTGCCGGTGCCGGGGTCAATGCAGGGACCCTGCCCGCGAAGCGGACAAAACGATATCCCCCCTTTGTCGCACCCCACACTTGCTTGCCTTCGTGATCGAATCCCCGATCCCAAGAGACTACGGCATCGGACTGAATCGTCACTTCGCTCGTGGCGAATGAGGCCTTTTGAAACTCGGACTGGCAGTTGCGGTCCACAGTCGAGCCGGCAAAGGTACCGGGTCCGGTCATGGTCAGCATCACGGCGCACCCTTCTCGTGCCACCAGTGAGGCAGGAGTAACGGTGCTCAGTTTGGATGGGTCTTTGGTCGCGCCCACAAACTGCTTCGCATCGCCGGGCAATGTGAATACATCGCTGCGGAACGTGGGCACTCGTGCCCCGGGTACCACCGTCAAGTGATACACGCGCTGGCGATAGGGGCGATCCGTCATCGTCGCTACCGCCTGCTCGACATACAACCAGATGCCATCGCCGTTCTCTGGCCAGATGCGCGACACTTTCAGACTGATATCGCGAAAGTCAGGGTCACGCGCCGCCTGATCAGCGCTGCTGAATTCGCCACACATCAATTGTGCCAGTTGCTCCAGCAGCGAATCTGAAGCAGCCGACATCGGTGAATTGCTCGAACCCGCAACAGCAGCAGGAACCCTCGCGGCAGCCGCCGTACCAGACGAGGTACCACTTGAGGTCGTCGAACCCGATGAATTCGCTGCACTAGAAGAAGCAGCTGTGGCCGAGGAGTTCGTGGCGCTACTCGCGGGAACACTCGCCAACCCCGCGTCCTCAGTGGTGCCCCCTTGAGCACCGGTTGCAGATGCACTCGTCGGACCACCACCTGCCACACTCGTTGACTTTGGGGACGACGCGGCAGATGACGGCACTTGCGTCGTTGCGATGGCGGGGACAGGCGTGGATGTCGCCGGTTGAGTGGTGTTCTCGATCGCGATGGGGTGAAATGTCAGTGATTGATCACCAGACACCGTGGGCGTGACCTTCGCAGGCGTGCCAGCGGTCGTCGTCAGCGGTTCGGCTGGGGTGGTCTTGACTTGGTTGCGGCAACCTGCCAACGTACATGCCGCAATCGCACTCCCGATGATGACACGAACGCAATGACGACGCTGCCCATTGACGATCAACTTGAGGATCACGCGGCGACTCCCATCACTTCACACGCCATGAATACACAAGGCGGCGGGAATCTTACCCCCATCAGTCGCCGAATCATCGCCGACGCCGAATCACCAATCCAGCAGCAATCGACACACCGACTGCCGTCGAAGGCGTGGGGACCGGTCCAAACGACACATCGTCGAAGTTGGTCTGCCCATATGCCGAGGTCAATTCGACAGTGATGAACTGCCCCAGCCCAGGTGATGCGCTCGTGGCGGTGTACTGCAGCGACGCACGTTGCCAATTGCCCAGGCCTGGGTCGACGGGGGTATTGGCTGAAGCCAGCAACGTTGAGCCGGCGTACAGAGACATCGTGTACCCCATCCACGGCAAGAGAGGGTTGTCCAATCGCCGACCCACCATCGTCGAGAACTCGAACGTCTGACCCAGAACGAGTATGTCAGCGGTGGTCTGGCGCAGTGTGCCGGTGGAATAAACCCAACCAGACTGCACAAAGCCGACTTGCTGTCCGGCGTAAGCCCCATTCTGATACGCCGCCGCAGCCGGGCGGAACACACCCGCATCGCCACTGGCGAGCCAGCCGCTGGCGGCGTAGTCCCACGTGTCGACGTTTTGGATCGGGTCTTCAAATCCAGGGTTGACGATGCCCGCGTGGGCACTGGAGTGCAGCGTACCGACTGTCATCGCAAATATGGAAACAGAAAAAAGAAAACGACGAGTGCGTCCCAACATGGCAGGCCTCCCCCAAACCCCCACTGGCCTCTCCATATCTAAATGTGCCACGGATCTGCGCATGTGCCACAAAAAATGCGGAACTCGCTTAAAATTTCACAGAATCAATGTTTCTGCTTCGCCCGAGAATCGTGTAGTGAAAAACACACAAACACAGACGCGGCGTAGCGTGGAGAGAGACCGCTGCGCCGCGTCCATTTCTTGGACATCAGTTGTGAACCCGATGAGAATCAGGTTCAAGGCAATGGTGTCAAACACAAGAGTGTTCAACAACTGCCTCGCTAGTCCATACGTTTCTCGTCCCCCTCAGGTTCCCTGCATTTACGCATTATTTTGAGCGTGAATGCGCTGATTGGCATCGCCGCCCTTCATGCCAAAGCAGGCATCAATCGCATCGCGGCGAAAATCAAAGATCCGTCCCAGGTCCTTTCGCACAACAAGGTCATGCGCCAACCACGAAACCCCCGTGGCAGGAAGCGCATAGTGCACGACATCGCGCATGCGAGTTGCCGGCTTCCCACCCACTTCGCATTCTTCAAACTCATGCAGATGATGCCACAGTCGATACGGCCCGATCAACTGCACATCCACAAACTTGTGCGGCGGATTCCATTCGCGAATTTCTGTCCGCCAGCGCAGCGGTATACCGCTCCATCGAATGACGTAGTCGATCAGCGTGCCTTGCCTCATCTCAATCGGGCGGGGCGTGACAATGCGAAAGTTCAGCCATGGTGGCGTGATGCTTTCCAGATTGCCCGCGTCAGCAAAAAAATCAAAGACGCACTCCAGGGGTATCGGCACGATCTGCTCGCGAGCCAGACGATGGGGCGAAAGCACTTGCTCTGGGGATGTCAATCCTTGAAACAGGGTGAGGGGCATGACATGACTTCGTTCGCCAGCGCCTTTCAGACGCAGCCCGTTGTGACAGGATAACCTGTGTCGCGCAATTCCTGTGGCAGTCCCTTACCTCAAAGTCATTCCCAGGTTCACCCCAACGTTCTCACCAGTATCATCTCAGTTTCATCACGGAGACAGCATGTCAGACACTCCCTTGCCTCGCGTCAAGATCGAAACCAGCGAAGGAACCTTCACTGTCGAATTGTGGCCCGATGTGGCTCCCCTGCACACCGAGAATTTTTTGCGCCTCTCGCGCGAGGGCTTTTACGCCAAAACCGGCTTTCACCGCATTCTCCCCCAGTTCGTCATCCAAGGAGGCTGCCCCAAGGGCGATGGCACAGGCGGACCCGGTTGGAATGTCAAAGCCGAGTTCAACGATCGCAAGCATGAGAAGGGCGTCCTCAGCATGGCCCGCTCAGGGCATCCTGATTCCGCCGGCTCTCAGTTCTTCGTCTGCCTGGGTCGCGACCACTGCCAGCATTTGGATGGCCAGTACACCGCGTTCGGCCGCGTGATCGAAGGGATCGAGACCATCGACAAGATCGCCGCCACACCTCTGCGCGATCTACAGAGCGGCCGCCCCAAGAATCCACCCAAGATCTGGCTTGCGACCGTGCTGTAACGCCCGCCGCCCAGCCGCAACCTGATCTGGAGGCAAAACCTACCATCTCGCATGGCCTCCCTGCTGGACCAGCGTCGCTTCCTCATTCCCTTTCGTTCCAGTCTGCTCCCGCAGATCTTCACCGACACGCTGGTCATCGGTGGCGGCGCGGCAGGTCTCTCCGCCGCGATCTCAGCCGCCAACCACGGCGAATGCATCGTCCTCAGCAAAGGGACCTTCAAACAGACCAACACCAGTTGGGCTCAGGGCGGGATCGCCGCCGCAATGGCTGCCGAAGACACCACCGAATCTCACATCACTGACACCCTCGAGGCAGGCACCGGGCTCTGCGACCCCAAAGTGGTGCGAGAAGTGGTTGAGGCCGCTCCTGCCGCGATGAGGCGGCTCATCAACTGGGGTGCCCGATTTGATAGCGATGCTTCCGGAAAGCTCTCCTTGGGGCGCGAAGGTGGCCACTCCTTTCATCGCATCCTCCACGCCCACGGAGATGCTACCGGACGCGAAGTGCAACGCGCATTGGTGGAGAGAGTCAGGGACACAGCAGGTATCCGCGTCTTTGAGCAGTGCTTTGCCCTCGATCTGATCACACCAACCGATGAGGTTGGCGCTCCGGTGATGGGGGCGATCACATATCACCAGAAGTACGGCCTGCAGGTGATCTGGGCCAAGGCCACGATTCTGGCCAGTGGTGGCGCAGGAGTGCTCTTTCGCGAAACCACCAATCCCATCCAGGCAACTGCCGATGGTTTGGCAATGGCGTATCGCGCTGGCGCATCACTCGCGTGCATGGCTTTCATGCAGTTTCATCCGACCACGCTGTACTTGCCAGGAGCCTCCCGTTCTCTGATTACCGAAGCAGTGCGTGGCGATGGCGCGCATCTGCTCGATGCCACCGGTCACCGCTTCATGCGCGATGTGCATCCGCTAGCCGAATTGGCCCCGCGCGATGTCGTCTCACAGGCCATCGTCCGCCAGATCGCCAAGCAGGGCGGCAGTCACGTCTGGCTTGATTGCCGCCACCTCAGCAACTTTGCCGCACGCTTCCCCGGCATCGCGCAGTTGCTCAAGCAGTTCGAGCTCAATCCATCCAAGGACCTGATCCCCATTCACCCCGCCGCCCACTACATGGTCGGTGGCATTCACGCTGATGTGCAGGGACGCACCGATGTGCCGGGGCTCTACGCAGTGGGGGAGGCGGCATACAACGGCCTGCACGGTGCCAATCGTCTGGCCAGCAACAGTCTCCTCGAAGGTCTAGTGGTCGGTGAAACCGTCGGCCGCATCTGCGCCGAGATGAAGCCCAAGGCACGCCCCTCGCCCATGTCCATTGTCAGCGACATTCGCCCCAGCGAGCAGGGAGAGCTGGACCTTTCCGACGTCAAGAGCTCGCTCCGCTCGGCGATGTGGAAAAATGTCGGCGTCGAGCGCACTGGCAACAAGCTCCGCGATGTCACCGACATGCTTGATTTCTGGGCTCGCTACACCCTTGACAAGATCTTTGACGAGCCCGCCGGTTGGGAGATTCAGAATCTGCTGCTGGTGGGCGGCATCGTCGCACGCTCCAGCATGTGGCGCCAAGAGAGTCGTGGCTGTCACTACCGCGTCGATCATCCCCTCTCGAAAGAGGAGTATCGCGTGCACGACCTGTGGCGTCGTCGCGTCGATGGCCCCACACTCATCGAAGTCGCTGCCGGTGATCTTGCACCATCCACGCCGCAAGCCACACGCCCCACTTTGGTATGACATCGACCCCGCACAATCCAGCCAAGTTCAAGTGCGCTCGCTGCGTTGCAGCCGTGCTCATCGCGTTCACTTTCGCCGGATGCGTCGAAGAAAAGGTCATCTACAACCGCCCCATGCTGGGCTCATTACCAAATGCCCAGACTGGCCAGGTCGTCACTGCCCCCAAAGGTTGGGCTGCCCCTCAGTTTGGCGATGGGCTCGAGCCGCAGGCCACTGGTTCCGACGGCAAACCCAAGTCCGGCGCTGACACTCTAGTCATCGAGCGTGGGAAAGAACGCATCATGCTGGCCCGCAGTGGCCGCGAATTGATGATCCACATCTACCGCGCCTTGGAGAAAGAAGACAGGCGTTTCTTCGTTGACCAAGTCCTGTCCGAAAAGACCCGCACCGAATGCTATCAAAAGGGTGTCAAGCCCGAACTTCTCTTCGACGGCCTCCTTGAGATTGGCGACGAAGTCGTCGAGCTTTTCAACGCCATGCCACAGGGCGAGGGAACACCCGGCGTCCTGATGAAGCCCATTGGTGGGGGGCTCTTCCGCCTCGAAGTCGATCCCCGCCGCGTTCGCGATTCCCGATTTCAGGGCTTCGACATGATCATGGAGAAGGGCCAGTGGCGGCTCAAGTGGTTCATCGAAAAGAGCGCATGACTGCGCTCTTTCGCACGTCACCTTAGTTCGCCGAGCTTCGTCCCTTCAATTTCGCCTCTGTCTGCATGGTCTTCCCATCACGCATATACGTGATCTTCACCACATCCCCCGGCTCATGGCCGGACAGCAGTGGCATCCAATCCTCCACCGACTTCACTTCCGTGTTGTTCCACTTGGTGATCAGATCTCCCGCCTTCAACCCGGCAGCCGCGGCAGAGGTATCCGGATACACATCACCCACCAGCACACCAGGATCTGAACCAGAGTAATCTCCCGGTGCGATGCCGAATCGCACCTTCACACCCCGCATGCTGCCACCACCGGTCGTCCCGGCAGCCGCATTGGGATCCTGCTGCCCGGCGGCGTGCGGACCTGACGGCTGAGCCGCGGGATCCGACGGGTTTGCATCCGGGTTCACCCGCGCCCCCCCTCGCGACGACGTGTCTGCCATCGGCGACTCGCTGCGCCGCGATTCATCCGTCTCGGCGTAGGGCATTTGGGTCGTGGTCGTGGCAAAATCCAACCCCAGGCGATAGACAAGTTCACTCACCTGAGCTCCGCCCAATGTGTTGATCGTGTCAGCGGTATCCGCAGGGCTGTGATACTGCTTGGTCAAACCCGTAAAGAAGAACAGCACCGGCACCTTGGCCAGGAAGAAACTCGCGTGATCCGAGGGTCCCAGCCCGCCCGGCTTACGACCGATGTTCATTCCTGAGTGATCAAAGTACGGTGTGACAAAATCCTTCAACCCTTCCGCTGTCGCCACACCTGTCACTTCTAATCGTCCCTGCCGCAAACTTCCGATCATGTCCATGTTGAGCATGATCGTGTGCTTTTCAGCCGGGGCGATCATGTTGCGCGTGTAATAGCGTGAGCCGTTCAAGCCACTCTCTTCGGCACTGAACCACATAAAGAGCACCGACCTCGCATTGCTTCCCGGCGGCAGCGCGGCATACGCCTTGGCCATCTGCTCCGCCACCAGCAGATTGCCACTGCTCCCCGATGCATTATCGTCCGCTCCGGGGTGAAGTTTGTTGCGTCCATCACTGCTCATCGATCCAAACAGCCCCATGCCCAGGTGGTCATAGTGCGCACCAATCACCACAATCTCATCCGCCAGATTGCCCTTCCCCGGCAACATGCCGCCGACATTCGCCGTCTCAATCGCCTGCCGATCAATTTTGGCTTCCAAAGTCACGGCTCCGCCAATCTCAATCACCTCCGCCTTTGCATCCGCTGCTTCTCGCAGCGACAGCAAATTGCTCTTTGAACCGCACGAAGCCAGCAAACGATCCGCGGCCTCCGGCGTCATCATCACCACAGGGCCCTGTCCCGTCCGCCGACTGGTGAGAGAATCCACCGTTTCCAACGTATTGGCGCGAGGGTCCGCAGCGCCTGGTGGGTTCACAATCACCACGCCGCCCGCCCCCGCTGCAAACGCGCGGCGGACCTTGGATTCGAGTCCCGCGGCGATCGACCATCCCGAATCATCCGACCACTTGCTCTTGCCTTGGTCATTCATCGGTTCAAACCGCAGCACCATCACAATCGCGCCATTCAAGTTCGCATCATCAGCAAACGTCGTCCATTGACGATCCGCATCGTTGATCGCATACCCAGCAAAGACGAGCTTACCCGTGGCCTTGGCGCTGGAGGACAAACCCACCACGTTGAAATCCGTGCCGGGCACAAACGTCTGATCCGGCTTTTCTGCCACACTCACCACCTGAGTCGCAGCAATCAGCCGCCCGCCGTGATTAAACCACTGGCGATAACTGTCGCGCGGTGCACCTTCCGTAGCGGCCTCTCCCGGCTTGGTGGTGGGGAATGCCGGCTGGAGTCCAAAGCTCTTAAGTTGCCCCTCGATATACACCGCGGCCTTTTCAATGCCTGCCGAGCCAGGGACACGTCCCTCCATGCTCGGGTCGGCGAGCGTGAACAGATGCTGCTTGTAACGAGCAGCCCATTCGGCGAGAACTGCCGCACTCTGCGGCTGGTGCTTGGCCTCGGCCGATGCCGGTGCTGAGACTGAACCGGGGTCAACGACCTTGACGGGTTCGAACTGGGTCGCCTGCCCTGCGGCGGTCCCGACCAAACACAAAAGAGCCAAAACCGAAGTCAGAACCGGACCAACCAAGACCGAGAAATTGCCATGCCGCATGCCAAACTCCTGCTGTGCGCGTGAACCAGAGTGTATTGGCTGTCGGCAGCGGAGGTTTTCGATCCCATCCATGCCCGCCACAAATCGCCGGTGCCCGGGTCCACTACACTTTGGGCGATGCCCAGCCGCGATGTGCACCTGCCCGTGATCTCCCGCCCAATAGCGGCAGGCCGCCCTGCGCAAGGGTCCTCCGAGAAGCATGAGTCGTACGAGAAGAAGGAAAAGTGTGCGGTCATCGGCATCTGGGGAGCACGCCAAACTGCGCGGCTCGCGTATCTCGGCTTGTATGCCCAGCAGCACCGAGGCCAGGAATCCAGTGGTATCTGCGTCTCTTCCGGAACCCGGCTCACTGCCCACACCGGTATGGGGCTGGTGACAGAGGTCTTCTCCGAAACCGAACTCAACCGCCTCGAAGCCCTGGGTGGCAAAGGTGCCATCGGTCACAATCGGTATTCCACCGCTGGCGGCTCTTTGTCTTGCAATGCTCAGCCCTTCCTCGAGCAGTACATCGGCGGCCAAGTCTCCATCGCCCACAACGGCAATCTGATCAATGCGGATTTGTGGCGTCACGAGTTTGAGAACAACGGGCACCTTTTCCATACCACCAGCGACACCGAAGTGGTTGTTCACCTCCTTGCTTCGCCGGAACAGCAGAAGTCCCACGACCCTGTCGCCATGACGATGCGGAAGTTGCAGGGCGCATTCTCGCTGGTTTTGCAGTTCCCCGATCGTATCGAAGCGGCCCGCGACCCCTGGGGATGGCGTCCTCTGGTTCTGGGCAAGTTCCCCGATGGGGGCTACATCGTCGCCAGTGAAACCGTTGCACTTGATGTCACTGGTGCTGAACTCGTCCGCGAGGTTGAGCCCGGTGAGATCGTCACCCTCTCCGATGCCGGGGTGACCTCGCGCCGCTTTGCAGAGCCAGCCGAGCGTCTGGCCATGTGCGTCTTTGAGCACGTCTATTTCGCCAATCCCGCCAGTAACGTCTTTGGGCAGAATGTGCAGGCGGCCCGCGAAACACTCGGAGAGATCCTCTCCCGTGAAGCACCTATTCGCGCAGACTACGTGATGCCTATGCCTGATTCGGGCCGATCTGCCGCCGCCGGTTACGCCCGCGCCAGCGGCATTCCCTATCGCGAAGGCATCGTCCCCAATCGCTACGTCGGCCGCACCTTCATCAAACCCGATCAGAATCAGCGCATCGCCGCTGTCCGCCTCAAACTGAACGTCATCTCCGATCTGGTACGCGATAAGCGTGTCATCATCGTCGATGACTCCATCGTCCGTGGCACCACCACCAAGGCCAAGATGGATCAGGTCCGCCGCGCAGGCGCGAAAGAGATTCACTTGCGGATTTCCTGTCCGCCCATCCGCCATCCCTGCTATTTCGGTGTGGACTTTGCCACCCGCGATCAGCTCATCGCTCATGGCCGAACGGTCGAGGAGATCCGCCAATATCTGGGAGTCGATTCGCTCCACTTCCTCACTTTGGATGGGTTGCTCTCTGCGATGCGCCGCCCCGGCAACCACTATTGCACGGCGTGCTTCAGTGGCGAGTATCGCCTCGATCCCGAACGCCCCGAGATCGGCTTTGAGGTTGATTCCGAACAACTTCGGATGTTCGGTCATGTGAATGCCAAGCATGGTGTGAAGCCCTGAGGCTTTGTGTCCTCTGCCTCCCGTGACACGAACCGGCCCTCCAATTAGCTGCATTTTTTCTTCTGCATCTCACTCCGAAGGAGTGCACGTTCGTAGCCGGTGGTGGAGGAGCGCAGCGACAACACCACCGGTAAGCATCACACACACCTCTACACGGTCAGTCCTTCGCCGCTCCCTCTATATTGTGCCGAGCGAAGCGAGGCATATGAAATCAGGTCTTCGTCTCCTTCTTTCCCAAGTGCCAAGTGCCTCTGTCTTTCTGCCTTTCCTCAGCACTCAGTACCCGGCACTCAGCACTCTGAATTGTTAAGAGCGACGCATTTGCGCGCGCAAACCCGGTCACGCAAAACCTGTTACCGGACTACCCGTGAAAAATGTCGTAAGTCCTTATTCCACAACGCGTATCCATCACTTTTGCAGGGTGGCGTGCGACACGTTTGCGCGCGCAAACGCGTCGCTCAACTCCCTATGTAGAGACACACTCGTGGTGCTTGTCTTTGCCTCTCT
>JAGWZK010000034.1 GCA_018968885.1 Planctomycetota bacterium
GAGAATCCCATATGCCACACCCCCCCGCCTCATCCAATCCCACCCCCGCCGCCAACGCCGACAAAGCCCCCGACAAAGCCGAAAAGAACCGCTACAAATCCACTCTCAACCTGCCCCAGACCGCCTTCCCCATGAAGGCCAACCTGGTGCAGAATGAGCCCGCCTCCCTCAAGCGTTGGAACGACCTCGGCCTTTACCACAAGATTCGCGAACTCCGCAAGGGCGCTGCTCCCTTCCGCTTCCACGATGGCCCCCCCTACGCCAACGGCTCCATCCACCTCGGCCACATGTTCAACAAAACCCTGAAGGACCTGGTCGTCCGCTCCAAGACCATGCAGAATCTCGATTGCCCCTATGTCCCGGGTTGGGATTGCCATGGCCTCCCCATCGAGCACAAGGTGATGACCGAGCTGCAGGAAAAGGGCAAACTCGCCAAAGTGATGGAGATGGAAGAAGGCCAGCGCAAAATGGTCGTCCGCCGCGAGTGCCAGCAGTACGCCGAAAAATACGTGAAGCTGCAGGCCTCACAGATGCAGCAGCTCCTCACCCTCGGTGATTACGCCGATCCCTACCTCACCATGAAGCCCGCCTACGAAGGCGCAGTCCTCGAAGTCCTCGCCTCTCTCTGCGACCAAGGCCTCGTCTATCGCGCCCTCAAACCAGTCCACTGGTCCATCGCCAACGAAACCGCCCTCGCCGAAGCCGAACTCGAATACATGGATCGCGAAGATCCATCCGTCTACGTCGATTTCGAAGCCGATGATGCCAACGCCGTCTACGACGCCTTTGGGCTTCCCGCCCACGCTGACGATGACGACGAGACCGAAGAACCCGCCGCGCCCACAACCGAATCTGGTGGCGACAACAGCGATGACAAGCCAAAACTCAAAATCAAACCCGGCGTCCGCCCCCACGCCCGCCCCACCTTCATGATCTGGACCACCACGCCCTGGACGCTCCCCGCCAACCTCGCCATCGCCGTCAACGAAAAGTTCGAATACGCCCTCGCCTTCCTCGATGGCAACATCGCAGTCGTCGCCGCCGATGCCGTCAAACGCATCGCCGCCAAAGCCGGTACCGAAAACGTCGTCATCATCGCCACCGCCCCCGGCAGCAAACTCATCGGCCTGAAATATCGCCACGCCTTCGTCAGCGGCACGCCCACCTTCGACGCCATCCAAACCCGCACCAGCGATCTCTCCAAGGTCTACACCATCCTCAGTGCCGACTACGTCACCCTCGAGGACGGCACCGGCCTCGTTCACACCGCACCCGGCCACGGTGCAGAGGACTATCAAACCGGCCTGCGCGAAAAACTCCCCATCTATTGCCCCGTCCGCGCCGATGGCACCTACGACAACAGCGTCCCATCCTTCCTCCGCGGCATCAAGGTCTGGGACGCCAACCCCAAAGTCATCCAGACCCTCCGCGACAGTGGCCACATGTTCCACGACCACGTCTTCACCCACTCTTACCCCCACGATTGGCGCAGCAAAACCCCCACCATCTATCGCTGCACTGAGCAATGGTTCGTCGGTGTCGATCTTCCCAAATCTTCCGGCGACGGCTCTCTCCGCTCACTCGCCATGCAGACCACCGCCGACTCAGTCCGCTTCGTCCCCGATTGGGGCCGCAATCGCATGCGCGGCATGCTCGAATCCCGCCCCGATTGGTGCATCTCCCGCCAGCGCGCCTGGGGCCTCCCCATCCCCAGCATGGTCTACGAAACCAAAGACGGCCGCACCGCCAGCTTCATGACCGGCGCCACCATCCGCGCCATCGCCAAGCTCATCCGCGAGAAGGGCGCCGATGTGTGGTTCAATTCCACCCCTGCCGATCTCCTCAAGTACTACGACCCGGCCACCGAACCCACCGACGCCCTCCGCGCTGCCGGCCGCGATCTTCTTGCAAACGTCGCCAACCTCCGCAAGGGTGGCGACATCCTCGATGTCTGGTTCGAATCCGGCTCCTCTTGGAATGCCGTGATGCGCGAGCGCGGCCTCGGCTATCCCATGGACCTCTACCTCGAAGGTTCCGACCAGCATCGCGGCTGGTTCCAGCTCTCACTCCTCCCCGCTCTCGGCGCCACCGGCATCCCACCCTTCAAAACCCTCCTCACCCACGGCTTCATGGTGGATAAAGACGGCTTCAAACTCTCCAAGAGCAAGGGCGACACCATCGAAGCCCTCTTGAAGGATTACGGCGCGGATGTTCTCCGCTGGTGGGTCTCCACCCTCGCCTACGAAAACGATGTCAAGGTCGATCGCCAGTTCTACGACGTCGCTGGCGATGCCTACCGCAAGGTGCGCAACACCCTGCGCTTCCTCCTCAGCAACCTCAACGACTTCGATCCCAAGTCCGTTGCCCTCGACTCCTCCACCATCACTCCCACATCCCTCGAGGGGTGGGTCCTCGATCGCTTCGATACCCTCTCGCGCGAAGTCATCGATTGCTACAACAACTTTGATTTCCGCAACGCCAACCTCAAGCTCTACGACTTCTGCAACACCACCCTCTCCGCCGAGTATCTCGCGGCAGTCAAAGACCGCCTCTATTGCGACAAGGCCGATGCGCCGCGCCGCCGCCGCACCCAGGCCGCGCTGTATCACCTCACCGATGGCCTCTGCCGCTTGCTCGCCCCCATCATCCCCCACACCGCCGATGAGGCCTATCGCGCGCTCCTCCGCGTCGATGCCAAAGACACCTCAACCTGCATCCACACACAAACTTTCCTTCCTTCACTCGGTATCGCCGCGGACTCGCGCTGGCCCGCCATCATGACGGCCCTCGACACCGCCCGTCAGAAACTCGAATCCACCAAAGCGAGCATCGGTGTCGACAATCCTCTCGATGCCGCCATCACCCTCCCCAACTCCGTCGACATCAGCGGCTTCGATGCCGCCGATCTCGCCGACCTCCTGGGCGTCAGCCGCGTCTCCACTGGCTCCGACTTCGCCGCGACCTCACTCCTCAGTGAACCCCGCTGCGAACGCTCATGGAAGCGCGATGGCACCGTCAAAATCCGCTCCGATGGCGGCACACTCACCGACCGCGATGCCGCCGCCGTCGGCGTATCTTGATCCGTGGCACCGCCCTTCCGGGCGGTGTTCTTCTGATCCAATTTGACTATTTGGCGGCTTTGTCGCCGCACCCCTCGCCACGACCCTTCAAGGGTCGAACTGACGACTCGCGGCATCCGGTATCCGTCGCGTTGCCACCTGACCATGAAACAGGGTGCGCGGCCTATCCCATTCCTAACTCGCACTCCAACCCCGACATCAAAAGCACATGAAACGCCCATCAACCAACCCATCCCGATCTAAACGCCGCTCTAACTCCATTGCCATCAAGCATTTGCAATAATCACCAAACAAACTCCATTCAATCCCTTGCGTCGTACCACACAAATACCTATTCTATACCGTATTAATACCTCACATCTATTCGCCCTCGAACCCGCAGACCGAACCCTCCTCCAAACCGCCATCACCCGCCGCTTCGATCTCCACGCCCTCATCGATCCTGCATCGCCGCACCCCGCCCAGCACGATCTCTTTGATCTCCTCATTTGGTTTGATGAGCCCCACATCGTCGCCGCCTGCGAAACCTACATCCGCATCACGACCCGCGCTGACACCTACGCCGCCTCCCTAGATATCCCCAACCACGCCGCCGCTCTAAAGCGCCTTCTCGCCTGCAACCTCGATCTTCTCTCTCGCAACGAGTTCCCCGTCGATCCCACCGATCACGTCGCCAACGAAAGGGCCATCTCCCGCAACCGCCACATCGCCCGCGAGACCCGCCTCATCCTCAACACCATCTCCAAGCTCTTCAGCGTTCCCACCACTGCCGCACCTCGCGCCACATCTCCACGCTCGCGCACCAAGCCAGCCTCATCCACTCACGACGCTCCCTCCGACTTCTCACCACAATCCACAGATTCCCCGACTACCCCAAATCAGGCAGCAACCCGCACAAATCCACCCGGCTCCAATCCAGTCGCCGATCTCAAGGTCGCACTCCATACCGAACTCAACCACCTCAACGCACTTCTCGCGGCGGCCGAGCGCGATCCCCCCGCCGACAGACCTGCGGAATCTCCCTCGCAACGCCTCGATAACCCTCAATCCGCTCTCCTTCAAACCACCTCATGAACCATGCTCGCTCTCTTCCAACGTCCCATATCGCGACCGACTCACACACGGGAAAACACCCCGAAGTGGCTTCTCGGCCGGACCGATATTCGCAACATGCCGGCACGGTGGGTAGCCAAAAAAGTCAGCCGAATCAGCGAGCGTCTCAGCAACGCTCCGGGCTGGCTGCTTGCCTCTGGCACCTTCGCCACCATCGCCGTCATCGCCTTCCTCGATAAGACAACAGGCCCCGACACCTCCATCGGTGTCTTCTACATCCTCCCCATCGTCGCCTCTGCATGGGCCCTCACTCGTCCCATCGCCTACGCCGTCTCCGCCATCTGCGCGGTCGCCTGGTATGGCGATTCGCAGCCCCTCTATCCCGCCGAGCTCGACATCTTCAAGTTCGCTTGGAACATGATCATGCTCGGAGGCGTTTTCGCCTCACTTTCCCTGCTTGTCCGCGCGGCACGCATCCTCATCGACGAACAAAAACGCCTCGCTGCCACCGATGCACTCACCGGCCTTCCCAACGCCCGCGCCTTCAAGGAACGACTTGAACTGGACATCGCCCGCTCTCATCGCGCCAACGTTCCCCTCACCCTCGTCTACATCGATTGCGACAATTTCAAAACAGTGAACGACACCCTCGGTCATCGCATCGGTGATGAGCTTCTCGTCTCTGTCGGCTCCGCCCTCCGCCAAGCCGTCCGCACCACCGACGTCGCCGCTCGCATCGGTGGTGACGAATTCGCCCTCCTCCTCTCCGATTGCGATCGCATCGCCGCCGATCGCGTCATTGGCGAAGTACGCCGCGCGGTCGATGCCATCGCGCTTCACCAGCACACCGTCACCCTCAGCATCGGTGTCGCCACCGGAATGGGCGCGTCCCTCACCTTCGCCAAGTTTGTCGACCAGGCCGATGCTGCCCTCTATCAGGCCAAAAACTCGGGTCGGAACCAGGTCTGCTACCACGACCAGCCAGATCCCGCACGCATCGCCGCGTAACCACCTGCAAATTCAACATTTACGCCGCCTCAGACTCCTCTCGCTTATTGAATCCGCCTTCTCAACTCTCGCGAAATCACTCGGGGCAATCCCTCTTCTGCCCCGGTGGAGGACCAATGTCCGTTCGCGCTGGCAAACTCGGGCTCGCCACTCCAGATCATGTGCAAGGCACCTCTCCTCGTGCCGCCGGCTTCGGCGTCCCGGCTCCCAAATCCGTCACGGAAAGCGGCACCTCCGCCCTCACCGAAGCTCTCCTCCTCGATGCACCGGGTATCGTTCTCCTCGCTGATGCCGATGGTGTTCTGCACGGCACTTCCGCCGCCGCCGCCACCGTCTGGCCAAACAGCCGCGTCAACACTTCGCGGCTGCACGATCTCATCGACCCCACCGTCGCCCAAGAATGGCTCACGCACATCACCGCAGTCCTTCAGGATCGCCGCCCACTGGCCGTTCGAGGTGTTATCAAGGGCGAGTGGCTCTGGTCCACTTTCCGTCGAGTCGAATCTTCCGGCTCACCATTGGTTCTCATCACCATCCGCTGCATGGATGCCGAGTCGATCCACACGCCTCCCGTCGGAGTCCCCGCCGCCACTCGCATCGTCGATGCCGTCCATCACGACCTCGGCGACCTCGCCAACCTCTCCAAACGCGAGATCGAAGTCCTCTCTCTCGTCGGCGCGGGGCTCACCACCGGCCAGATCGCAAAGTCCCTCCATCGCAGTCTTAAAACCGTGGAGAATCACCGAACCTCGATCGGTCGCAAACTCAACGCTCGCTCATTGCTGGACCTGAGTCGCATTGCCCGTCGCGCAGGCATGCCCGGCTCCACACCCATCTTCGCTGAACGTGCCCATGGTCGCTCAGATTCTGCCGACGGCAACATCATGGATGGCAAGTAACCACTCAGCCGCGGATCAGTCTCCGCACCGCGCCCTGCTTGTTCTCTATCAAGAGTTCATCCGCCTCTGACAAGAACAGCCCGTGATCCACCACGCCGGGAACACTGTCAATCTCTGCCGCCACAGTCTCCGGATCACGATCCGGCATCGACACATCGATCACCAGATTTCCATCATCGGTCACATACTTCTCATTACTCATGGTCCGCCGCACCACGCCCGACAGACCCAGATTGCGCAGTTCCTCTCTGACGAACGACAAACCAAAGGCCAGGACACAGATTGGCAAGGTTGCCTGCTGACCTAAACGCGTCACCAGTTTGGAATCACTGGCCAAATAGATACGTCGCGCTGCCGCTCGCGCCACCAGGCGCTGCCGCGCCACCGCGCCATGCTGCCCCTTGAGCATTCTGAACTTGTCATCCACCTCATCCGCGCCATCGATCAGGAGGTCAACCGCCTCCAGCTTGCCGAACGGCACCACGGTCAAGCCCTGCTCCGTCGCCAGCACATCGGTGTTCTTGCTCGTGCACACGCACTGGATCTGCAACCCCTCGTTGCGCACCCGGGCCCCCAGGGCCAGGATCGCGCGTGCCGACGAGCGCCCGGTTCCAAGGCCCACGGTCATGCCGCTCTGAACCTCAGACACCGCCTCGATCGCCAGTGCATCGGATTCGTGCTGCGCGGAGGATGTGGTTGTTTCAGCCAAAGGTGATCCCCTGTGCAAGCTTCAGCCCCACGCCGTAGTGAATAGTAACCGTCTGGCGACGCATGTACGCCCTCCAGGAATCCGACCCGGATTCGCGCCCACCACCGGTTTCCTTCTCGCCACCGAAGGCCCCGCCGATCTCGGCGCCGCTGGTGCCGATGTTGACATTGGCTATGCCGCAATCTGACCCTGCTGCGCTCAGGAATCGTTCAGCAGCCTTAACACTGTCCGAGAAGATCGCGGATGACAGCCCTTGATCCACGCTGTTCTGCAGCGCGATCGCCTCATCCAGATCCTTGTAGGCAAAGACGTACAGGATGGGTGCAAACGTCTCCTCGCGACTGATGGGCAGGTCATTCGAGGCCGGGGCGCGGATGATCGTCGGCTCCACATATGTCCCACCCAGCCCATTTGGCTTGGCAACCTTGCCACCGATGAGCACCGTGCCCCCCTGCTGCTTGGCCGTGTTGACCGCGTGCAGATATCCATCCACCGACCGCTGGTTGATCAGTGGGCCGATGAGCGTGCTGGGCTGCGAGGGGTCGCCGATGCGCGACGCGTTGATCGATTCATACGCCGTGACGAGCTTTTTCACCAGTGCATCGAGCACTGATTCGTGGACGATCAGGCGGCGGGTCGTGGTGCAACGTTGACCAGCGGTGCCGACCGCCGCGAAGGTGATGGCTTGTGTTGCCAGATTCAGATCAGCACTTGGATCAACGATCACAGCGTTGTTGCCACCCAGTTCCAGCAGCGTGCGGCCCAGCCGCTGACCGACCACTCCTGCGACGCGTTTGCCCATGCGGCACGACCCCGTCGCTGAGATCAATGGCACGCGCGTGTCGGCGATCATCGTCTCGCCCACTTCTGCATCAGTGCCGATCACCAGCGGGAACAAACCGGGGTAGCCCATCTTGGTCGCGACGCGGTCCGCGATCTGCTGGGTCGCGATCGCAACGAGCGGCGTGAGCAGACTGGGCTTCCAGAGGGTGACGTTGCCGCAGACCGCAGCGAGGATCGAGTTCCAACCCCACACAGCGCAGGGGAAGTTGAAAGCGGTGATCACGCCGACGATGCCGAGGGGGTGCCACTGCTCCAGCATGCGGTGGTTGGGGCGTTCGCTGGGCATGGTCAAGCCGTACAACTGGCGGGAGAGGCCGACGGCAAAATCAGCAATGTCGACAACCTCCTGCACTTCGCCCTGACCCTCGGCGATGATCTTGCCAGCTTCGAGGGTGATGAGCATGCCGAGAGGTTCTTTGAGGCGGCGGAACTCATCGCCGATGGCACGGACCACTTGGCCTCGCTCCGGAGCAGTGACCATCCGCCAAGATTCATAGACCTTGACAGAGGCATCGACAGTCCGGGAATACGCCGCGGCATCATCGAGTGAGATAGCGGCCAAGGGCTTGCCAGTCGCGGGATTCTCCGACACGACATAGCGAACGCTCTTGGCGGCATCGGCGAAGCGGGCATCGCCGGGGAGAATGATGCGGCTGTGCCCAGCGCAGCCAAGGTCCTGGAGAATCCGATCAAGCATGGACAACCTTATGCGGGCAAGGCGGGGTTTCCCGTGCAGGTGACAGCGGTTTTATCCATTGATTCCTGCGGGAAGTTCGCGAAGAAATGCGATCAGTCGCTCGCGCGAGGGGGAGAGGGCATCGCGGACGTAGACGCCGCTGGTGGCGCAGCCGACGGCGAGACACTCGGCGAGATTCATGTTGAGGGTTTGGGCAAGGGCGAAGCCGCCATTGAAGTGATCGCCTGCGCCGGTGGAGAGTTTGGGGTCGCGGGTAAAGGGGCCATCGAACCAAGCTGAGTCAGTTGCGGTGGCTCCGCCTGCGCCTTCGCGCGGATGGATGACAACCGTGTTGAGTTGGAGCTTTTCGCGGAGGAGTTTGGCGGCGTGCATGACAGTCTGGCCGAGAGTTGCAGAGGAAGCGGCGAAGGCGGAGACGCCGACAACGTGCGCGATGCGCTCGGCCTCGGCGAGATTCAGGCCGAGGGTGACGGGTGTGAAGGTGCTCATCTTGGTGAGAAGCCCCAAAGCGCGGCGGATGTCTTCATCGGTGCGCTTGGCGGGATCGGAAAGATCGATGAAGATGCGGGGGCGGGCGGTGATGGCGGGAAAGACTTCGGCCATGAGACCTTGCCAGATGGATTCGACGCCACCGAGCATGGTCCAATTCACGATGCCGAGGAGTGAGGATGATTCGATGGATGTGCGCAGCGCATCGAGCCCAACGATGGATTTCAGACGATCCCAGGTGACGAGTTGCACATTGGCGGGCTTGCCGAGCATGAGTTTGCCATCGGCGAATTCGAGGGCATCGGTGTGGGCGGGCGGGGCGACGGGGATGACGGTGTGGCAGCGATTCTTGAGTTCGGTGTAAAGAGGATGAAGGGTGACGGGATCGTCGTAGCGGCCGACCGCGCCGATGAAGGTGACGTGTGCGCCCAGCCGCGCGAGGGCACCGGCCATGAGGGGGCCGTTGCCGCCGAAACGCTCTTCGTGGACGACGAGTTCGATGTTGGTGCTTTTGCCCGCGGCAGAGCCGACGCGAGCGGCGAACTGCTCGATGGTGGCGATGGAGGTGTAGCCATCGTGCGACATGGTGTGCCGCGTATCGACGACGCGGATGATCTCATCAATGAAACCATCGAAGCCGACGAGTGCGGTGGGTTGCGCAGCGCGTGAGAGTGCGGCAGCGGCGGAGAGGGCGATGTCGGAGCGGGTGGGCATGGGGGAGAGTAGAAAGTCAAAAGTTGAAAGTTGAAAGGGGAGAGTTGTGTCGCACCTTCGGTGCTCGATGAGGAAACAAGAATGGAGACTTGTTCCCGGGGTTGGCGCCCCGGGCTTGTGACGGACGCCGCGATGCGGCGAGAGGCAGAAAGAGATCAACCGCCCATTTCATGGGCTTGGGTATAAGGAGAGGAGCGTTGACCAGACGCTTCGCGACTGGCAACCAACGCAACGCCCATTTCATGGGCGTAAGCATTCAATGGTCAGGGCATCGGGAGACCGTGTAGAGGTGGTAGAGAGGAATGTGTTCCGGGGGCTTGCGTGATTGCTGACGCAATCACGCTGCGAACCCCGGCTATTTTCGTTCGCGCTGGCGGGCAAAGAGCGTCACACATGTGCAGTAGAATGAAGTGGAGACAGGAGGATCGTTCAATGGCTCGCGCGGAAATCACTCAATTGAATCGACGCCTCGAGATTAACAGCTATCTGTGGACCTTTCTCGGCCTTAGAACTCTCGTTTCCAATTGCAACATGCCGGCGTTTGCGTATTCGATGTGCGATATCTGTTCCGACGCGTTGTTCTATGACCATGATGCCTTCGAGAATCCGGACTCTTCGATTGGAGAGTGCGTGTATGACCCTGAAGACGCTCGACGCCTGAGACGAGTCAGCGTCTTGATGGATGTCATCTTTGCTGATGCATGGAAAGACACCACCCAGGACAATCTTTCTCCATTGATCAACCACGCCAAATGGCAAGAGCTTGAATGCGCCATCGGTGCGGTGCTTGAGTACCCATGGATACGGGCTTGAGTTTTGCAATCCATGACGATTGCAGCAGTAGAAAGAAAAGCCCTCCAGCATGTGCTGGAGGGTTTGAAGAATTCAGTTGAGATTCAGAGGACACCGGTCGGGAGACCGGTGCCACCAAATACAAAGGCAACTTAGTTGCCGCTGGAGCCGAAGCGGATCTTGTCGGTGCCCATGGCACCGTGGTCGTCCATACCGCCGCGGGTGGGCGAAGCGGATTGGCGGCGGGGAGCTTCCTCGCCTGCGCCGGTGGTATCGCCCCACTGAGCACGCTTGAGGGAGAGGCCGATCTTGCGGTCGGCCTTGTCGACGCGGAGGATCTTGACATCGATCTCCTCATCAGCCTTGAGGACGTCCTGGGGATTCTCAACCTTGTGATCAGCGATTTCGCTGATGTGGAGGAGACCCTCGAGATCGTTCTCGAGCTCGACGAAGACACCGAAGTTGGTGATCTTGGTGACCTTGCCGCGAACGACCATGCCAGGCTTGTAGTTGTCCGGGATGGCGCTGAGCCAGGGATCTTCGGTGAGCTGCTTGACGCCGAGTGAGATGCGCTGCTTGCTCTGATCCACCTCGAGAACGACGCAGCGGACCTGGTCGCCCTTCTTGTAGATCTCCTGAGGATGGGTGATCTTCTTGGTCCAGCTGATGTCGCTGATGTGCAGGAGGCCATCGATGCCGGGCTCGATCTCGACAAACGCGCCGTAGTTGGCGAGGTTGCGGACAGCGCCTTCGATGATGGTGCCCGGGGGGTATTTCTCGCTGACGAGCTCCCAGGGGTTGACCTCGATCTGCTTCATGCCGAGGGAGATTTCCTGCTTGTCCTTGTTGATCTCGAGGACAACGACTTCGACCTCATCACCCTGCTTGACCATCTCGCTGGGGTGATTGACGCGGCGGGTCCAGGACATCTCGCTGATGTGGACGAGACCCTCGATGCCGTCTTCAAGCCGCACGAATGCGCCGTAGGTCATGATGTTGACCACTGCGCCCTTGACGCGGGAGTTGACGGGGTACTTGCGCTCGATCTCTTCCCAGGGGCTGGTTTCCTTCTGCTTGAGGCCGAGAGCGATCTTCTCTTTCTCGCGATCGATGTTGAGGACCTTGACCTCGATCTTCTGGCCGAGCTTCAGGAGCTCGCTGGGGTGATTGATGCGGCTCCAGGACATATCAGTAATATGCAGGAGGCCATCGATGCCGCCGAGATCGATGAAGGCGCCGAAATCGGCGATGTTCTTGACTTCGCCGTTGACGATCTCGCCTTCCTTCAAGTGCTCCATGAGGCGTTTCTTGGCGTTGTCGCGCTCGTCCTCGATGAGCTTGCGGCGGGAGACGACGATGTTGCGACGCTCGAGGTCGATCTTCAGGATGACAGCGCGGATCTTGCGACCCATGAAGTCACCGACATCGCCGGGGCGGCGGACATCGACCTGTGAGGCGGGGAGGAAGACTTGGACGCCGATATCCATGAGCAGGCCACCCTTGATCTTGCGGGTGATCATGCCTTCGACGACATCGCCTTCCTTGGTGGTGTCGAGGATGCGCTGCCAGTTGAGCTGGCGATCGGCCTTGCGCTTGGAGAGGATGACCTGACCATCTTCCTCGTGGCCATCGAAGAGGACGCTGACTTCATCACCGATCTTGGGTTCGGGGCCGCCCTCGAACTCTTCCTTGGGGATGAGGCCTTCGGACTTGAGGCCGACGTCAACGACGACATCGTTGCCGGCCATGCCGCGAACCTTGCCCTTGATGATCTTGCCCTGATCGAAAGACTCCATCTGCTTCGAGAGGAGGGTCTCGATGGCTGCGTCTCCGCCGCTGCCACCTGTGGCGGCGTGGAGGAGTGCGTCGATCTCAGAATTTTTGAGACCCAGGGATGCCATCAGAACTTCATCAATCATGAATCAACCTTCCGGCGGGGCTGTGCTCGACGGCGTGGCCCTGCCTGAGTGGCGTGCAGCGTTTCGTCAATCGATCCTGCACCGAAGCATCTCGGGAGAGATACCCCGGCGACGAAGCGTGCTCGTCACCGTTGCCGAACTTCTGCCGCGTCTTGCGGTGAAAGCCGACCTGCCCAAGAGTTGGGCGTACGGGTGAACAGATGTGCCGCGAACACGAACTCCTCGTGCTCTGGCGGCGCGACCGATTGCGGGGAATGTTAGGCACCGTGGCAGAGCCACGGAGGCACTAGCCATGAGGCACTTGGTACTAGGGGGAGGCAGAAAGGCACCTTCAACGCAGAGGCGCGTAGTCGCAGAGGTCGATCGGAGGAGAACAGAGGAGAAGGGGATTACGGGAGGGGAGGGTGCAAGAGGAGTTGCCGCTACTCTGGGGCGTGCTGGTTCCGATACCTCATTACATGGCGTGTGCCCCGCTGGATGCGTGGGTGCGGATGCTTTTGACGCCGGGGGCGCGGCCGAGCGTGGCGGCGCTGCCAAGATTGGTGTTGAATCTGGTGTTGTCTGGGTTGTTCACGGTGGTGACGCTGCCGGAGCGGTTGGTGATGGGTGGTTGGGCGCTGGTGAGGGGTGAGCGACCGGTGCAGCGGCGGGCGGTGGTGGTGCTGGGGTATTACCGGAGCGGGACGACGCACTTGCAGTATCTGCTGTCGTGTGATCCGAGGATGATCACACCGAAGTGGTATCACACTTTGGCACCCCAAGCGTGGGTGTTGACGTGGTCGGTGTTGAGGTTGCTGCTGGTGCCATTCATGGGAGAGAAGCGGCCGATTGATGATGTGGCGTATGGGCCGGAATGGCCGACAGAGGATGAGTTTGCGATTGCGAATTGGAGTGATGCATCGCCATTGGCGGGGCGGATGACGTTTCCGAACGAGAAGTCGTATGCGGTCTATCGCAGGTTTCATTTTCTGGAGGGGTTGAGTGAGGGGGAGATGCTGCGCTGGCGGCGGACGATGCGGGACTTTTTGTGGAAGGTGTCGCTGCTGTGGCCGGAGAGGATGATTCTGTTGAAGACTCCGGCGCATACGGCGCGGGTGCGGGAGTTGGTGAAGCTGTTTCCGCCGGGGGCGATCAAGTTTGTGCATATCTCGCGCGAGCCGGGGGCGGTGCTGGAATCGAATATCGCGATCAATCAGAAGTTTGATCCGTACCTGATGCAGGCGGCGGCGGATGTGGAGACGCTGCGGAAACGGATCACGAGCGAATATGCGGAGACGATGCGGGCGCTGGAGCGAGATCGGAAGGAATTGCCACCGGGAACGATCGTGGATGTGCGGTTTGAGGATCTGCATGCGGACCCCATGGCAGAGTTGCGGCGGGTGTATGAGACGCTGGGGATGGAATTTTCGGCGGAGTTGGAGGGGCGATTTGCGGCGTATCTGGACGCGGTGAAAGGGCACAAGCCAAGGACGAAGCGGGAAGAGAAGGCGGCTGTGCCGAAAGAGCTGGAGTGGATTGCAACGCGGTATGGGCATGACCGGCCAGCGCACGAACGGGTTGAGTTGCCGCGCTTGGCAAGAAAGGGAGCGAGCGCGGCGAGATCGACGCGATTGGCGTTTGCGCTGGGGTTCATGCCGGTGCTGGTGGCGGTGTGCTGGGCGATGTACAGCGCGGCGACGCAGTTGCGGCAGGAGTGGCTGGTGTGGCCAACGGGCGTGGTGCTGGGGTGGATGACGTTGTGGGCGGTGCGGAAGGGGACGACGGGGTTTGGGATCGCGGCGGCGATGATGACGGCGTTGGTGTGGTTTAGCCTGACATTTACGAATACGTATACGGTGACGTATGACGTGAATCCGCATCCGGAATTAGCGATTTCCTTTGCAGAGGAGATTGTGCCGCAGACGCTGAATCAGTTTGGCAAGCCGCGAGGGTTGATCTGGGGAGGGATTGGGATTCTGACGGCCTATAGGTTTGCCTCGAGGCGGCATGTGCACCCGTTGGGGAAAGAGTGCTTGGAGGAGGATCACAGAACCAAATAGCAGATCAAGAAAAGGCCGATCGAGATCCACACCGGTCGGGAAACCGGTGCCACCCGAAGCCAATGCCACGTGAGAAAGGACCTATGACATCATCTTCCACACTTGCGGTTTGTTCATGGAGTTTGCACCCGACGTCTGCTGCTGATCTGGTGGCGAAGGTGAAGCAGTGCGGTGTGAGCGCGGTGCAACTGGCGGTGGACCCGATTCGCTTGGGGCATTGGGAGATGGGTGAGACGCAGCGGACCTTGCGTGACGCGGGGATCGCGATGGTGTCGGCGATGATGGGTACGGAGGGGGAGGATTACTCGACGCTGGAGAGCATTGCGAGGACGGGTGGGATTCGCCCGGATGCGACATGGGGAGCGAATCTGGCCAATGCGAAGAGGAATGCAGAGATCTGTGCGGCGCTTGGGTTGAAGTTGATCACGCTGCACGCGGGGTTTCTGCCGCATGAAAGGAATGATCCGGAGCGGGGCAAGTTGATCTCGCGGTTGCGGATGCTGGCGGATGTGTTTGCGGCAAAGGGCGTGCGGATCGCGTTTGAGACGGGGCAGGAATCGGCGGCGACGCTGCTGGAAGTGCTGAAGGATCTGAATCACGCGAACATCGGGGTGAACTTTGATCCTGCGAACATGATCCTGTACAACATGGGTGAGCCACTGGAGGCGGTGAAGATGCTGGCCCCTTATGTGAGGCAGATTCACATCAAGGATGCGACGTATACGGCGGTGCCGGGGACGTGGGGAGCGGAAGTGCCGGTGGGCACCGGGCGTGTGCCGTGGGCGGAGTTCATCGCGTTTGTGAAGCAGAACTTGCCCGCCGTGGATCTGTGTATTGAGCGCGAGGCGGGAGATCAGCGGGTTTCGGACATTCGCACGGCAGCGGATTTGATCTCGCGTTTGCGGAGTTGAACCTGACCATTTGACTCGATGCGATCAAAGATGATGGCGCGGGTGCCGGGGTGCCGATCGAGGATGCGTTGGGCTTGCGCATCATCAATCAGATAAAGGATGGTGGCCAGGGCATCGCTTTGCCAGCCGGTGGGGGCGATGACAGTAACGGAGCGGCGGCGATCTGAGCCTCGACCGGTGCGGATATCGATGATGTGGGATTGGCGACGCCCCCCCACTGTGATGACCTGCTCGACATCACCGGAGGTTGAGCAGCCGGCATCGCTCAATTCGATCCACGCATCGGCGATTTGCGAATCCGCCGTGGGGCTCTGACCGGCTTGGACTGCGACGTGCCATCCCTTTGAGCCGGGTGGAGGTGAGCCAGCAAAGACATCGCCGGCGATGGAAACGAGGGAACGGGGCACACAGTGGCGGGAAAGTTCGCGAACTGCGCACTCTGCGGCGTAGCCCTTGGCGATGGCACCGAAATCCACTTTCATTCCCTTGGTGAGGAGGCGAACCTGGTCGCCAGAGATTTCGATGTGTTTCCAGTTGACGAGGTGTATCGCGTTGGCGATGTCGGTGTCGGAGACGATGGTGCCGGGACTCTGGCGCTGGGAGCGCCAGAGGTGGGTGAGTGGGCCCATGGTGGGGTCAAAGACACCGGCGGATTCACTGGTGAGTCGAAGTGAGTGCTCAAGCACTTGGGTTAAGTGCGGGCCGATGGGTGTCCATTGCTGTGTGCCAGCGCGGGTGGCGAGGCGGGCCACGGAGTTATCGACGCGGTAGTCGCTGGTTTCTTCTTCGATCTGGGCGAGGAGGGCAAACGCGTTGGCGGCGGCACGCTCTGCAGAGGATTCGGAAGGGGCGTAGAGAGATATTCGTGCTTGCACCCCCATCACGACTCTGGTAAAGTCAAATCTCTGCTGGGATGTGTTGGCACAGCCGCACAGCCCGAGCAGCAAACCCAGGGAAAGAAGCAGCGCTCGTGCGACTGCGTGAAAGTGTGATGGTCTTTGCCACATGAACTTGTTCAAGAGTATTGCCGTTTGGGGTGGAGTGATCGCGAGCTTCGCATGGTCGAGTGCTGCTGGGCAGCCAGTTGCAGTGCCCGTGCCTGCGGAAGGTTCACACAAGACCAAAGCGGCCTCGAGCCCGGCATCGGGCGCGGGAGCGATCTTTGTGAAGATTCCCGCCGCGGCGTATGAAGTGACGCTGACGCTGATTCCCGGCGACGCGGCCAAGGGGATCAAGCCGTTTTATCTGGCCACGACGGAAGTGACGTGGCAGGCGTTCGATCCATATCTGTATCGACTCGACGAGGGGGGCACGAACGACGCGTTGCCGGCGAATGCGGATACCAAAACGAGGCCATCCAAGCCATACCTGCCACCGGATCGTGGGTTCGGGCATGATGGGTATGCCGCGATCACGATGTCTTTCAAGAACGCGCGGACGTATTGCGATTGGCTGACCAAGCATGAGGCCAAGGCGGGAGTGAAGCGAGTTTTTCGCCTGCCCACCGAGGAGGAATGGGAGCACGCAGCGAAGGCGGGGAGTGAACTGGTGTTGGACGCCAAGAGCGCGGATGCAATCGGGTGGTTTGTGACGAACGCGGAGGGGAAGACTCACCCGGTGGCAAGCAAGAAGCCCAACGCGTGGGGGCTGTATGACATGATGGGGAACGCAGCAGAGTGGGTGGTGTATCGCGATAAGGCGGGGAATGAAAAGGGTGGCTTGATGGGCGGATCTTTTCTAGATGAGCCGGCAAGTGCATCGCTTCTGGACCCGACTCCCAATAACCCGGATTGGAATGGGAGTGACCCGCAGATTCCGAAGAGTCCGTGGTGGCTGGCGGATGGTCCATTTGTGGGTTTCCGAATTGCGTGCGATGTGCCGAGCGACGCGGCCAAACCCGAGGCCAAACCCGAAGACAGGCCGAAGGCGCAAGAGCCCAAGCCGGTGATCAAGTCTCAGTAGTTTTGCCTCAGTTTGTCTCAGTAGGTTCTTGAGGATTGGCTTTTACGAAGGTCTGACATGCACAATACTGACTGGTCTCGTCGTTCGATTGTCAAGGCAGGTGCCGCAGGCGCGGCGGGTTCACTCTTACTGCCGAATGTGACTTTGGGCCAACCGGGCGCATCGGCGCCGAGTGCGGTGCGTGTGGCGCGGCCCATCGATGCCAACACGCGGCTGCGCATCGGCATCATCGGGTGCGGAGGTCGCGGCACGGGCGCGGCGGTGCAGGCGCTGCGGGCTGATCCCAACAGCGAACTGGTGTGCATGGCGGATGTTTTCTCAGATCGGCTCAACAGCTGCTACGAGAATGTGCTGCGGGCAATGAACCCGGATGCACCGGAAGAGGCGAAACTCGAGGAATTAAAGTCTGATCGGGTCAATGTGCCGCCGCAGTCCCGGTTTGTGGGGTTTGATTCGTATCAGAAGGTGATTGACAGCGATGTGGATGTGGTTCTGCTGACGTCGTATCCGGCGTTTCGTCCGGCTCATCTGAAGGCGGCGATTGAGGCGGGGAAGCATGTGTTCGCAGAGAAGCCGGTGGCGGTGGATGCGCCGGGAATTCGCTCGGTGCTGGAATCGGCCGCGCTGGCCAAGCAGAAGAACCTGGCAATTCTGGTGGGATTCTGCTGGAGATTTCATGGCGGCATGAAAGCCGTGTTTGATCAAGTTCTGGGTGGCACGATCGGCGACATTGTGACAGCGCACACGACCTATTACACCAGCACATTGAGCAAGCGGACGCGAAAGCCGGAATGGAGTGATATCGAGTTTCAGATGCGTAACTGGTGGCACTTCAACTGGATTTCCGGCGATCACATTGTCGAGCAGGCGGTGCACTCTGTGGATCGGCTCGCATGGTGCTTCAATGACAAGATGCCCACCAAGGTGATCACGCTAGGTGGTCGGGCAGCGCGCAGCGGGCCGGAGTCCGGCGATGTCTTTGATCACTTCTCGGCGGTGTATGAGTATGACGACGGGCGGCGCGGATTTCATTCCTGCCGCCAGATCGATGGATGCCCCAGTGACAACACGGATTACATCTATGGCACCAAAGGGCGGGCCACGGTCAATGGGTGGGTGCCGACGCTGGAGTGCAAGGACCCATCAGGGAAGATGCTGTGGAATTTCCCCAAAGAGACCAAAGTGCTGGACATGTATCAATCGGAGCACAACGAACTCTTCAAGTCGATTCGCGCGGGGAAGCCGATCAATGACTGTGTCCGCGGCACCAACAGCACGATGATGGCGATCATGGCGCGCATGGCGGCATACACGGGGCAGACAGTCTCGTGGGAACAGGCGATGAACAGCAAAGAAGTGCTAGGACCATCGTCACTGACGCTGGCGGAGTATCCCGCAGGGCCGGTGCCGATTCCCGGCAAGACCAAGTTCTTTTGATTGCGTTTTCTGTTTGACATCAAGGACCAATTGCCATGCACAGACGTGACTTGCTTCTTTCAGCCAGCGCTGCCGCGATTGCAGCGACATCACTGTCCGAGTCGCTCGCTGCGCAGCCCGCCGCGTCAGGTGCTTCGCCGGCAGCGGGTGCGACACCTCCACCACCGTCGACCGGCACCAAGCGCACGCTGCGCAAGGCGGTGATGATCGGCATGGTGGGCGGGCCCAGTGACTTAACCGAGAAATTCAAGTTGCTCAAGGGGTGCGGGTTTGAAGGTGTGGAGATGGACAGCCCCACATCGATCTCGATGGATGAGATCAGGAAGGCGCGGGATGCGACAGGAATCGTGGTGCATGGCATGGTGGACAGCGTGCATTGGAAGTGGCATCTGAACAATCCCGATGTCAGCGTGCGGCAGAAGGGCATTGACGCACTGAAACAAGCCCTGCGGGATTCCGCCGCCGTTGGCGCATCGAGTGTGCTGCTGGTGCCGGCGGTTGTGAATGGGCAGATGCCGTATGACGCGGCGTACACCTTGTCTCAGCAGGCGATTCGCGAGTGTCTGCCTGTGGCAGAAGAGACCAAAGTGCAGATCGCGATTGAGAACGTGTGGAACAACTTTCTGTTGTCGCCATTGGAAGCTGCAAAGTACGTGGATGAGTTCAATCACCCGCTGGTGAAGTTTCACTTTGACATCGGCAATGTGATCAACACCGGGTGGCCAGCGCAGTGGATACGCATTCTGGGCAACCGCATCGTCAAACTGCACATCAAGGACTTCAGCAAAAAGAAGCGTGATGATGAGGGACTTTGGAAGGGGTTTAGTGTGGAGCTTGGCGAAGGTGATGCCGTTTGGCCGGCGGTGATGAAAGAACTCGACGCGTTGGGTTACTCAACGGCTTCCGCCGGGAACTGGGCGACGGCGGAAGTCGGTGGTGGCAACGAGGAGCGGCTGAAACAGATCAGCGCGCAGATGGACAAACTGTTTGCACTTTGAATCGCTCTTGCTGTGTCATTGGGTTTTGGGGTTGATGTTGATTTCTGTCTTTGCATGAAAGGACGGGCCATGAACTGCACGCACTTGATTCCCTCTCTCCTTGTGATTGCAGCAACCTCTTGTGCCGCGATTGCTGCATCCGCCGACAGCCGCATTCTCCCCGGGAGCACCTCTGAGCGTGACACAATCGCGGAGACACCCGAGCAGCACAATGCCCGCATGAAGTGGTGGCGCGAGGCCAAGTTCGGCATGTTCATTCACTGGGGCATCTATTCCAACGCCGCGGGCATGTGGAAAGGCAAGCCGGTTCGCGGCATCGGCGAATGGCTGATGCACTACGGCAAAATCCCAGCCGAGGAGTACAAAGTTCTCGCGACGGATTTCAATCCGGTGAAATTCAACGGGGCAGAGTGGGCCAACATTGCGGCAGACGCCGGGTGCAAATACGTGGTGATCACCAGCAAACACCATGACGGCTTCTCGATGTTTGATTCCAAACTCACTGATTTCGATATCGTGGACGGAACGCCATACAAGAAAGACCCGATGGTCGATCTGGCCAAGGGGTGCAAAGACAACAATATTCAGTTCTGTTTTTATCACTCCATTCTTGATTGGAAGCGTGCGCCCAAGGGCGAGACGTGGCCACCGTACGTTGATTTCATGAAGGGCCAGTTGAAGGAACTGCTGACCAACTACGGCCCGCTGGGTGTGATGTGGTTTGACGGTGAGTGGGATCCGAATTGGACTGAGGAGCAGGGGAAAGACCTGTATGCCTACTGCCGCGGCTTGCAGCCGTCGCTGATCATCAACAACCGCGTGGGCAAAGCGCGTGATGACATGGCCGGCATTTCCCTCTACAAGGGCGCGGGCGACTACGACACGCCAGAGCAGGAAGTACCCGGCCGCGGCTTGCCGGGCGTGGATTGGGAAACCTGCATGACGATGAATGACACCTGGGCGTACAAAGTCCATGATGTCAATTGGAAATCGACCGATCAACTTCTGCGCACCCTCGCCGATGTCGCCAGCAAGGGTGGCAACTTTCTACTGAACGTGGGTCCTACAGCCGAGGGGCTGATTCCTGCAGAATCCGTCGAACGCCTCGCGGAGATGGGCCAATGGATGAAGGTCAATGGCGATGCGATCTATGGCACAACTGCCAGCCCCTTTATCTCGCTGCCGTGGGGCCGGTGCACGACCAAGGGCAACGACCTCTACTTCATCGTGCTTGATTGGCCGGAAGCAGACAAAGACAAACCCGCGACACTGCTTTTGCCCGGCCTTGCCTCCACGCCCGCCTCGCTCTCATTCCTCGGCGATTCCGCACCGCTCGCCGCGACATCGGACCCGCGTGGCACGCTCATCACCCTGCCTGCATCCAAACCCTCGCTGCGTTTTCCGGTGATCAAAGTTTCGTTTGCTTCCAAGCCTACCATCACACCCATCACCACGCACAAATCCAATGGTGGGCAGATCGTGTTGGATGCCCCTGACGCAATGCTGACTGGTCCCACGCTTGAACTCAAGGGTCGCCGCCCGAACATCGGAAAGTGGACCAGCGGCAACGGCGCAGCATCGTGGGCACTGGCGACGACCAAGCCCGGCAGATACAAAGTCTCGATCAACTATGCACGTGATCCGGGGAATCCGGTTTCACCCGCTCCACTGCTGTACCTCTACACCTCGACGAATCCTGCGGCAGCGCCGATTGATGCCGCGATGTCGGCTGCGGTTCCAGCGACCAAGGGGTGGGATGATTTTGAAAACCTGTATACGGGCATGATCGATCTGCCTGCGGACAAGCCGGTGACGCTGACGATTCGTTCGGCACCGGGGTACACGCCTGCGGCGGGCAGCGGGTTTATCAACATTCGGTCGGTGTCGCTGACGCCGGTGGATTGAAGGAGCTTCCGGCGAAGCCGGGTTGATCACCGTACCCTCCCCGCCCATGGATGGTCCGGTTCAATCTTCGCACCCATACACGCAGGCCCACGCCGCGGCACCCTTGTGGGCAGTCAATATCTTCTCGTTTCTATCGTCTTTCGGCACCGGCATCGTCACCTATGGCATCACGCTGATCGCCAAGCAGGCGTACAGCTTCACGCAGTTTGACAATTACCTGATGGCGGTCGTCATCGGGATCACGTACATCGTTGGTTCGCTGGGTGCAGGCCCGCTTCTGCGTGCCTTGCGCGTGCGCTTTCCCAATCTATCGGATCGCGCAGTGCTGGTGTGGTTGATGGCTTTGATGGCGATTCTGTGCCTGATTCCGCTCGGGGCCAAGGTTGCCAGCATCGATTCATCGTGGCCACTCTGGTTGCTGGTCACACTGTATTCGCCCCTCACCGGCATTCTCTGGCCGGTGGTGGAGTCGTTTGTCTCCGGCGGCCGCAGCGGGCCGACATTGCTCCGGTCCTTAGGCATCTGGAACATCGTGTGGTCATCCGCAGTCGTGCTGGCCAGTTGGGGGATGGGTCCCGCCCTCGAGCGCCACGCGGTGAGCGCCCTGGCCGTCCTCGGTGCCATGCACATTGGCAGTTGCATCGTACTTGTCCCTTTTCCACGCTTTGCTCCGCGGCACGAAGCGGAAGCTCATCGGGCCAACCTGTCTCCGGTGTATCGCGATCTGCTCTCAACCTTTCGCATCATTCTGCCCGTGTCGTATGTCATCTCCAGTGCGCTGGGGCCGTTTCTGCCTTCGGCGATGGATGCTCTGCGCATTCCCATCGCATGGCAGCCGATCGTCCTCTCTGCCTGGCAACTTCCGCGCATGTTGGGCTTTATCGTGCACCAGGCCACCACTTCGTGGCGGGGCACATGGGCACACCCGATCAGTGGCGGCATGATGCTGCTGGTGGGCTTTGTCGCCGCCATATTGGCGCCAAGGTTGGCCGGAACGCCCGAAGGCAACACCACCGGCACGTGGCTGCTGATTGGTGGACTGACCGTTTTTGGTGCGGGGATGTCGTGCATCTATTCCGGCGCGATCTATTACGCCATGAGCGTTGGCAACGCGGAAGTGGATGCCGGAGGCATGCACGAGGCCCTGATTGGTGTCGGTTACACCATTGGCCCGGTGATCGGTCTGGTCCCCACGATGCTCATTGACCGCCAGATCGTGCCGCCATCATCCTTTGAGCCGACAGTCCTGGTGAGCACGGGCATGGTGGCGACCGTGGGAATCGTGCTTGTCGCCCGGGCGATTACGCGGCAGCAGCGCCCCAAAGGGGCGTAAGGCCCTATGAGGGGCCAAGGTTCAAAAGGGGCCTT
>JAGWZK010000019.1 GCA_018968885.1 Planctomycetota bacterium
CCTGCGGATTCGACAAAAACGCGGCAGCGTCTGCCGCACCCCACCCTTGGCATGCCTGCGACTGATGCAACTGAGTCCACCCGACCTTTCACGGGGACAGGAGTTGCACGATGGCCGCGTTTCTGACGGATACGGACAGTGGCGATGAAGATTCCTCGAGCTGCGCATTTCAGAATTCACAAGTCATTCCGAACTTGAGCCCGGCGACAGTCGCGCTGCACGGGTGGATCGATCCGAATCGGGAGGTGGGGGAGCGCGGCGTGCCGCTGGTTTCACCCCTTGTGCAATCGACGACGTATGTGCAGGAGCGGTTGGGAGGGGTGAGTGCGAGAAGATGCTAGGCATGAACAGTTTGCCGTTGGGTGTTCTGTGAGTTCAGCACCATGCACAGGAGTAGTTACCCTAGCGGCATGAAGAGGCTGTATCACTGTGTGGGTGTGTGCTTGGTCGCGCTCTATTCGTTGGCCATGCCTTCGATGGCTGCTGAACCGCGTGATGAGGCTGGGCAATTGGCTCGTTGGAGTGCCGATCGTGACCAGCGCATGTCGTGGTGGCGAGAGGCTCGTTTCGGCATGTTCATCCACTGGGGCTTGTATTCGGGCGCGGGTGGGACGTGGGATGGAAAGGTCTACCCGCAGCACTATGCGGAGTGGATTCAACACTGGGCTGCGGTGCCTTGTGATCAATACGCGAGAGCAATGAAGCCACTCTTTGCGCCCGATCCAGGCGTGACGGACTCCTGGGCCGACCTGGCCAAGGACGCTGGGATGCGCTATGCGGTTCTGACTTCCAAGCATCATGATGGGTTCACGCTCTTCAACTCGGCGCACGCGTATTCGCTGGCGAATCCGATCCCGGGTGGCACGAACATTTCGCCAGCGGGGCGCGATGTGGCGCGTGAATTCGCAGACTCGATGCGATCACGAGGTCTGCGAGCCGGATTTTACTATTCGCTGCTGGATTGGCAGCACCCTGACGCATATGAGATGGCGCTACCCGCGTATCCCAAATCGCCGCGGACTCGCGATCACGCTGAGTACATCGCGTATGTGCGCCATCACGTGAATGAACTGCTCTCAAACTACGGGCCACTCTGCACGATCTGGTTTGACTATTCAGACAAGCAGCGCCAGGGAGCAGCGTGGGGAGCATCCAACCTGTTGGCGGACATGCGGGCCAAGCAACCGAGTATCCTCGTCAACAACCGACTCTTTGAAGGACTTGAGAATAAGAACGGGGACTACGGCACTCCGGAAAAGTATGTTCCTCCGACTGGGCTTCCCGGTATGGACTGGGAGGTCAATCACACGCTGAATGAGTCATATGGCTACAGCTCGCACGACACGCTCTGGAAGGACTCGACCACTGTTGTACGTCTGCTGTGCGATGTCGTTTCCAAGGGCGGCAATCTGCTGCTCAACATCGGACCCGATGCGCACGGACGAGTTCCGGCGCCAGCGCAGGCGGCGCTGCGTGGTGTCGGTGCCTGGATGCGTGTGAACTCCGAAGCGATCTATGGCACCACCTCAAGCCCATTTGTTCGACTCCCTTGGGGATGCGCCACGCAGAAGCCTGGCGTGCTGTATCTGATGGTGTTCGATTGGCCCGCGGACGGGCGGCTCATCGTCCCAATGAAGGGGGCGATCAAGAGTGCTCGTCTGCTGGGACATGACGGTGAATTGTCATTCGATCGCAAAATGGGAGAAGTGCCGTGCCTTGAAGTACGGTTGCCAGAACACGCGATCGATCCCGCGTGTTCGGTGGTCAAACTTGAACTTGATGGTGATGTTCTTCCCACGCCTTTTGTCGTGTTTCCCAAAGGCAATGGCGTGCTCTCGCTGCGCCCACATGATGCCACGCTCAATGGTCCATCCTTGCGAGTTGAGCAAGTGGGGGCGGTCGGGGACGTTCAATACAACCTTGGGTACTGGCTCGACACTGCCGCGACCGCGAGCTTTCCGATTGGAATAGGGGCCGATCAGCAAGGTGAATATGCGGTGGAGATGGAAATTGGGTGCGCTGATGCCTCTGCTGGTGCGACCATGACACTCAAGACCCCTTCGGGCGACCTGGGGTTCACCGTGCCGGGGACGGGAGGCTGGCAGCAATACCGGCTCATGGAAGTGGGGCGCGTGACGCTGTTGCCGGGCTCGCATGTACTGACACTTGCAGCACTGACCAAGCCTGGAGAAGCGGTCGTCAATGTGCGTTCAATCACTCTCCGTCTGCGAGAGCGCAAGCCGGTGCGTCTGGATCTGGATGCGGATGTCGCTGGGCAGGTTGTTGTGGACCGGGAGGCGGGAGTCTATCTGGGGCATGTCTCGACCATCCTGCTCGATGATCGGAAGACGATTCTCGCCGCGTATCCCAAGGGACACGGAAAGGGTCCGATCGTGCTCAAACGCAGTGAGGATGGAGGGGGCACGTGGTCACCCCGCTTACCCACACCAGCCTCTTGGGAGACGAGCAAAGAGACTCCAACGCTTTTCAACCTCGGAGGCGGGTCGCTCATCTTGTTTTCGGGGCTTTATCCGATCCGGGCTGCTCGCTCGGGCGATTCGGGCGCGACTTGGAGCGAACTTTCGCCCATCGGCGAATTCGGAGGCATTGTGGCCATGGGCGGCGTGGCTCGTTGCGGCGAGGGAAAGTTTGCCGCGTTCTTTCACGATGACGGTCGCTATTTCCGTGCGGATGGAAAGGCGGCGGGCGTGTTCACGGTTTACCAGTCCAACTCGGATGACGAAGGTGCGACTTGGAAGACTCCACGCGCGATCTGGAGCGGGTCGGAAGTGCATCTGTGCGAACCGGGCGTAGTGGCATCGCCTGATGGAGGGACGATCGCGCTGCTGCTCCGCGAGAACCGGCGCCGGAAAAACTCTCACATCATGTTCAGCACTGACCAGAGCGCCACTTGGAGAGGTCCTTTCGAGTTACCTTCATTCCTCACGGGAGATCGGCATACGGCAACTTATTCCACCGATGGGCGTCTGGTTATCACGTTCCGCTGCATGGCCAAGGACGAGCCGTGGCGGGGAGACTGGGTGGCGTGGGTCGGCGGCTGGGACGATATCGCTCGAGCGACTGGTCCTGATGCGAAGATCAGCGAGCGGGAAAGTGCGAAGGCAGCAGCGACGACTCGCGGCAACTACTTTGTGCGTCTGAAGAACAATTTCGGCGAGTGGGACTGCGGTTATCCTGGTCTGGAGTGCCTTCCGGACGGAACGTTGGTGGCGACCACCTACGGGACGTGGGAAGCGGGTGAGAAGCCGTCTATTTTGTGTGTGCGGTTCACTCTTGCGGAACTCGATGCCAAGGCTGCAAAGGCAGTCAGGCAGGAACGGGCGGAACCCTCTTTCATCGGGCGATGAAAATCGGGTCGATTGCTTCGGTTATGGCAAGCAGCGCCATGCTTTGGACTGATGCGGTTGTTGGTGCCGGATCGGGCCAAAGTGCTTCGTTTGGGCCGGCCATGTGATGACTCAGTGAAAGTTGTATTGGCTGGGATGCTGCGCGGACACAGCGGATGCTGCGGTTGCTCAGCGTCTGGAGTTGTTTCACGGTTTCGAAGCAGGGGCGCATCATCTGAAATGGCGATGACATAGCGAGCAGAACCTTGGATATTGACTGGAAACTGAGTCATGCTGACTCCGCGTGATCGGGCCTGCTGCTTCGCTGATTGGAGGCGAAAAGTGCAGTGCCGCGTTATTCGCTTGCCCCGCGGTGATCAGAGGGCTAGAGTTTTGGGCATCAAGAGTCCCGGAACCGATGGCGTTCCGGGCGGCAACCGAGCCGACTTTCAAGTCAGCGCCACGGTGCCGAGGCCCACGAGTGGGGTCCGATGCGGTCGAAACAGCGGGTTTTTCCTGCGGATTCGACAAAAACGCGGCAGCGTCTGCCGCACCCCACCCTTGGCACGCCTGCGACTGATGCAACTGAGTCCTTGATAAGGACGGGAGTTGCACGATGGCCGCGTTTCTGACGGATACCGACAGTGGCGATGAAGATTCTTCCCGTTGCGAGTTTCAAAGCTCACAATTGATTCCGAACCTGAGCCCGGCGACGGTGGCGCTGCACGGGTGGGTGGATCCGAATCGGGAGGTGGGGGAGCACGGCGTGGCGCTGACTTCGCCTTTGGTTCAATCGACAACGTACGTGCAGGAGCGGGTGGGAGAGCACACCGGGCACTGCTATTCGCGGGTATCGAACCCGACGGTGGATGATCTGGAGCGCGTGCTGGGTGCGCTTGAGGCTGCGCCGCCAGCGGTGACTTTTGCGACGGGGCTTGCGGCTGAGACTGCGTTGTTTCTCTCGCTCTTGAAGTCTGGCGATCACGCGGTGCTGGGGGATGCGATCTATGGCGGCACGGTGCGGCTGTTTCAGCAGTTGCTGAATGACCTGGGGATCTCCGCGACGTTCGTGGATTCCAGCGATCCGGGGCAGGTGGCGCGGGCGATCACGGCCAAGACCAAGCTGGTGTTCATCGAGACGCCAGCGAATCCGACGTTGAAGCTGACGGATATTGCCGCGATTGCGCGGCTCACTAAAGTGGCAGGGATTCCGCTTGTCGTGGACAACACGTTTCAGACGGCGGTGCTGCAGCGCCCCTTGGATCTGGGCGCGGATATCTCGCTGTATTCGACGACCAAGCACATTGAGGGGCATTCGACCGCCTTGGGCGGTGCGGTGGTGAGCCGCGATGAGAAGTTCTTGCAGCGGCTGCGGTTTATTCGTAAGTCCACGGGCGCGATTCAGACGCCGTTCAATGCGTGGCTGACGCTGCGAGGGATTCAGACGCTGCCTTTGCGGCTGAAGCAGCACTCAGAGAATGCGCTGGAAGTGGCAAAGTGGCTGAGCACGCATCAGGGTGTGCGGCTCGTGAACTATCCGGGTCTGGAATCACACCCCCAGCACGCGCTTGCTGTGGCACAGCATCGGAATGTCAAGGGGAAGATTGGTCAGCGCGATGCGCTGCACGGCGGCGTGGTGTCCTTTGAAGTGGTGGGGGGTGTGGAGGCGGGACGCGCGGTGTTGAACAACGTCAAGCTGTGTTCGCTAGTGGAGCACATCGGCAGCGTGCAAACGTTGATCACGCATCCGGCGACGATGACGCATGGGGATGTGCCGCGGGAGCAGAGAGAAGCGGTGGGAATCACGGATGGATTACTCCGCCTGAGCGTGGGGATCGAGCCGGCGGAGGAGATCATCGCGGATCTGGAACAGGCGATTCATAGAGCCACTTCGGGAACGATCGCGTCGGGGACTGCGAGTGTTCAGCAAAGCAAGGTATCTTCACGTGGAGGTGCGGTATGTCCGGCTCTCGTGTGAATGCCCATGTACGCATTCCGAATCTGATCGTGCTGAAGTTGGGCGGCTCGGTGCTTGAATCTGAGGCGTCGCTGCCTCTGGCGGTGCATGAGATCTATCGCTGGGTGCGGGCTGGGCATCCGGTCATCGCGGTGGTGTCGGCCTTTGCCGGGCGGACCAATGCGCTTTTGGCGCAGGCGAAGCAGTATGCGGATGAGCCGAACCAAACGGCGCTTGCCGCCTTGGCGGCGACGGGAGAAGAGACGTCTGCAGCGCTTCTCACCATGTGTCTGGAGAGGGCGGGAATTGCCGCGACGTGCGCGGATGCGGCGGCGATCGGATTGCGCACTAAGGGCGAGACGCTCGATGCGGAGCCAGTGTCGGTGGATGCGGGCGCGGTCCAGGCGCGGCTGCGCGATGCGGCGGTGCTGGTGGTGCCGGGGTTCACCGGGCGCGATGAGCATGGTGACACGACACTGCTGGGTCGGGGCGGGTCGGACCTAACTGCGTTGTTTCTGGCACAGGCGCTGGGTGGTCGATGTCGACTGGTGAAGGATGTGCGCGGTGTGTATGAGAGCGATCCGGCGCTGGGTGGATCACCCGGGAGATTCGCGGAATTGACTTGGGATGAAGTGATTCGTGTGGGATCTGAAATCGTCCAGCCCAAGACCGCGCGGCTGGGGAAGCAGTGGAAGTGCGAGTTTGAAGTGGCGGGGTCGCTGAGCCCGGTGGTGACGGTGGTGGGGGCGAGGCAGAAAGAGCCGGTTCGGGACGCCTCGCTGCCGGCGAGATTGAAGGTTGCGGTGCTGGGTTGCGGGACGGTGGGGGGTGGTGTGTATCAGGCACTGACGCGGCTGAGGAATGTGTGTGAGGTGTTGAGTGTCGGTGTGCGGCGGCGCGAGCAGGCGATCGCGGCAGGGGTGAGTGAGGGAATCATCACGAGCGACTTGGATGCGGTGGTTAGTGGCGAGGCGGATGTGGTGATTGAATTGATGGGGGGCCAAGATCCGGCAGCGCGGCTGATGGAGTGTGCGCTTCGGAATGGCAAGCATGTGATCACTGCGAATAAAGCGGTGATCGCTTTGCACGGGGCGAGATTTCAGCACATTGCCCGCGAAAATGGTGTGACTCTGCGATACTCGGCGGCAGTGGGTGGCGCAGTACCGATGATCGAAGCGGTGCGGCAGGTCGCGGCAAATGGTGGAGTCGCACGCTGTGAGGGGATCGTGAATGGCACGACGAATTTCGTATTAACGCTGTTGAGCGAAGGAAAGTCATTTGATGAGGCAGTGCGGGCAGCGCAAGAGGCGGGGTTTGCCGAGGCGGATCCGAGCCGAGACCTGGATGGAGTGGATGCAGAGGACAAGCTACGAGTGCTTGCTCAGATCGCGTTTGGTGAGAGAGGTAAGAGCGTGCAGGTGCGGCGGGTCGGGCTAAGGCCACAGAATCTGAACGATGTGGCGGCGGTGCGGGCCGGGCGGGTGCGGCATCTGGCCAGACTGGAAGTTGATGGAGAGCGTTTGCAGGCGAGCGTTGAGCCAGTGACATTGGATGCAGGGCATCCTTTGCTTGCGGTACGCGGTGCTGGGAATGCGCTGGCAGTGACGTGCCGCGATGGGAGTGTGATGGTGGTGCGCGGCAAGGGTGCAGGGCGTTGGCCGACGACGGAGGCGGTGATCGCGGACGTGGTGGATGTGTGGCTGGAGCGATGCGGAGGTGCCCAATGAATGGACGGAGCGTGCTGGATGAATGCAAGATCGCAGTGGTGGGTGCGACGGGGGCGGTTGGGCTTGAGGTGCTGTCGATCCTTGCGGGGCGAGGTGTGCCTTCCACGCATGTGATCTCGCTGGCATCGGAGAGATCAGCGGGGACGAAGTTGGCGTATGGCCGTGATCAAGTGATTGTAAAGGCGGTTTCGGCCGAGGCGTTTGATGGCGTGGAATACGCGATCTTTGCCGCGGATGGATCGACTTCGACGCGGTGGGCAGCGGTGGCGGTGCAGCGAGGCGTCACGGTGATTGATAACTCGTCGGCGTTTCGCATGGCGGACGGCGTGCCGCTGGTGGTGCCGGAGATCAATGGTGGTGTGTTGGATGGCGATGCTGGGAAGGCGCAGATCATCGCCAATCCCAATTGTTCGACGATTCTGCTTCTGCTGGCTCTGGAGCCCTTGCGTGCCGCGTTTGGCGTGTGCGAGATCGTGGTGAGCACGTATCAGGCGGTGTCGGGCGCGGGAATCGCGGCGATGGATGAGTTGCGCGAGCAGACGCGCGATGTGCTGGCGGGGAAGGCCGCGCAGCCGAAAGTTTTTACCGAGCCGTGCGCATTCAATCTTTTTAGCCATGATTCGTCGGTGGATGTAGAGACTGGGCAGAATGGTGAAGAGACCAAGATCATCGCGGAGACACGGAAGATCTGGAATGATGCGGAAGTGCGAGTGATTCCCACCTGCGTGCGGGTGCCGGTATTGCGGGCGCACACACAGGCGGTAACGGTGAGGCTGGGGCGTGCCGCAATTGGGGAGGAAGTGGGCGACGCGATGAGCCGCGGCGTGGGGTTACGCGTGATGGATGATCGACAGGGAAACAGATTCCCCACCCCGGCCAAGGCCAGTGGTGCGGATGAGGTGTTGGTGGGGCGGATTCGCGCGGCCGAGCCAATTGCGACAGGCGCAACGACTGATCGCTTCTGCCTGCTGCTGTCCGGAGATCAACTCCGCAAGGGTGCAGCGCTCAACGCGGTGCAGATCGCGGAATATGTGGAATCACGCAGGAATGCGGCGGTGGCGAACTAGATCACGTCAGCCGTGGCGAGCACGCGCGACGTGGTGTTCGGTAGCGCGGCGGAGTTTGCCTGCCGCCAGATCAACAGCGCGGAAGAAGTCGGAAGACATCTGATCAACGGCGATCTGACCCATGCCGGCGATGTTGGCGACGATGGAGCAGCGCTTATCGGTCCCACCTTTGGGGCCGTTGTCGTCAACGACGTGCACTTCGACGCGGGTCACGCGATCGGCGACGCGAGCCAGCGCGGTGCGGACGCGGCGTTCGGCGTGTGAAAGCAGGGCCTGGCTGGTCTTCATCGGTCCATCAACAAAGCGGAAGCCCATCGTCGAGATCCTCCATTGAATGATGCGGAAGGTTGAGAACGTCGTCTCAATATACGAATGAGCGCGGCGCGTGTTCGTGAAAATCCATGCGAGAAAACCACTCTTGACGTACCGTGGGGTATGAAATCAGATGGTGTCAATTCCCAAGGGCGGATGCAGGCGATGGTGGTGCGCAGCTTTGGAGGACCGGATGTGCTGAGCATTGAGAGCGTGCCGATTCCAAGTCTGGGATCCGATCAGGTTCTGGTGCGAGTGCACGCGGCAGGCGTGAACCCGATCGATACCTATATAAGGGCAGGCGCATATGGGAAGTTGCCAATGTTGCCATACACGCCAGGGATGGATGGTGCGGGTGTGGTGGAGGTATCACAGTCACCGAAGATCAAAGTCGGGTCACGGGTGTATGTTGGGCGGAGTGTGACCGGTACGTACGCGCAGTTTGCTGTCTGCGATTCGAATCAAGTGCATGCTCTGCCGGAACGAGTGTCCTTTGCCCAGGGTGCCGCGATTCACGTGCCGTACTGGACGGCGATGCAGGCGATTGTTCATAAGGCCAGAGCCAAGCCGGGGGAGTGGGTCCTGATTCATGGGGCCAGCGGCGGGGTGGGATTGGCCGCAGTGCAGATCGCTCGGCAGCGGGGGTTGCGCGTGATCGCAACGGCGGGGAGTGCAGCCGGGCTGGAATTACTCAAGACCCAAGGTGCCGTGCACGTTTTCAACCATCACGATGCGGAATTAGTGAGCAAGGTACACGCACTGACCAAGTTTCCGGAAGGGGGAGTCGACATCGTGCTGGAGATGCTGGCGAATGTGAATCTGGAGAAGGATTTGGCGATGATGGCGATGCGCGGAAGGATCGTGGTGATTGGAAACCGGGGGAGGATTGAGATAAATCCGAGAGATGCGATGAGCCGCGATGCGACGATTTGTGGGATGAGTCTGCTCAATTCGACAGAAGAGGAGAAAGCGGACCTCGCGCGCATGGTGGGAGTGGGTTTGGATTCTGGCGAGCTCACGCCGGTGGTGAGGAGTGAACTTGCGCTGGCGGAAGCACCGCGTGCGCACCAACTGGTTCTGGAAAGCGGCGCGGCGGGTAAGCTCGTGCTGCGGCCATGGGCGGAGTAGACAGGCCAACGACGGGGCCAAGCTCGGAGTGTGGTTATCCTCCCATCGCACTTGGGTGATGAGCATGGATCAGAAAACGGCGGCAACATCATCAGGCAGGATCGCCTCGCTGGATGTTTTTCGCGGTCTGACCATGGCCTTCATGGTGATCGTGAATAATCCGGGATCGTGGACCGAGATTTATCCACCCCTGAAGCACGCCGCGTGGCACGGATGCACTCCTACAGACTTGGTCTTTCCCTTCTTTCTGTACATCGTGGGTGTTTCGATGGCCCTGTCGCTGCGGCGGTTTGAGGGGTCACCGTGGTCGAAGGAGTTGTGGCTGAAGACATTAAAGCGGAGTGGTACGCTGATCGGGCTGGGGCTGCTGCTGGCACTGATCCCCTCCTTTGATTTTGCGAACTTGCGTGTGCCCGGGGTCTTGCAGCGGATCGGGTTGTGCATTCTGTTGGCGACGCCGATTGTGCTCTTATGCCGCGGGGTGTGGTTGGCGGCGGTGGGCGGTGGGATACTGCTGGCGTATGCGATGGTGTTGGTCTTGATCCCGGTTGCCAACGCAGCGGGTGTGCTTGGCCCACCCACACTCCAGCCCGATGACAATCTGGTGCGGGTGATCGACCTGTGGGTCTTTGGGCCAAGCCATATATACAGCCGCAGCCCGACCGATCCGGAGGGGCTGCTTTCCACCCTGCCGGCTGTGGTCACCGTGCTGATGGGGGTGCACTCCGGGCGACTGTTCATCGCGATGCGAAGAGGCGATCCCCTGCAACCGCCGCGACTGGCGGCTCCGGTAATGCTGATTGAGGGAGCGGTGTGGGTGGCGATGGGCGCCATGTTGACCTTGGTCATGCCGTTCAATAAGCCTCTGTGGACGCCGAGTTATGTGCTTTTCACAGGCGGACTTGCAGGGATCACGCTGGGGGTGTTGTACTGGCTCGTCGATTTGCGCGGAGTTCGACGGCCGACTCGGTGGCTCGAAGCGATGGGAGAGAACGCCATCCTGCTCTTCTTTGCCAGTGGCGTGGTGGGGCGCTTGATGGGAACGGTCAAGGTTGGCGATGGCACCCTGAAGCAGTGGGTGTATGAGCACGGGTTTTTGTCGTGGCTGTCGGGAGAGCGGGCATCGTTGGCGTTTGCGCTGACCAATCTGGTGGTGTGGGCTTTGGTGCTGTGGGTGCTTTACACGAAGCGTTGGGTGTGGCGCGTGTGATTCTTTGAATTTGTCTGGCAGTCCGGCGTGCGAGTCGATATACTGGCGACGTCGCGTGCGTGTGCCGCGGCCTGGCGGTGGAACCGCCGGAGTGCTCGGATGAGGAGTGGCAACCTCGTCATCTGAACTACGCATCTGTTCGCACATCGCCATGGACGGCGGCCATGCAGCTCAAGACCTATCGCGCACCATCGATGGCAGAGGCACTGGCACAGGTCAAGAAGGACCTGGGTTCAGAGGCGGTGATTTTGCACACTCGCTCGTACAAGGCGGGTGGGATTGCCGGAGTGGGGGCGAGGTCAGTCGTAGAGATTACGGCGAGCGATCAGGCGCCACGGACGCGTCCAGCACGAACGGCTCGCAATGAGAGCGCGCGAAAGCCGGTGGAAGTGCTTTCCGCTGTAGCAGGAAAACCAGCACCGCAGCGCTCGGTGGAGCTCGAGTCCTTCAGACCCACCGACTTTTCGCGAGTGGAAACACAGACATCTTCGCGGTCCGCAGCAGTGGAGACCAGTGCCACGAAGACAGCCGAGCCAGTGTCGCCAACCAGAAAAGCTGAGCCGATCGAAACCGGCGCGACGCTGCAGCAACCACTTCGTCAGCCATTGCCACAATCGAAGCAACCGGCCGTATTGGCGTCTTCATTTGCGCCGCCGCCGGCGATGCCCACCGTCGACGCATCGCGAGCCATTGAAGATGAGCTTGCATCGATCAAGCGCCTCATCGGGCAGGTGCTGGCGACTTCCAGCGGCATTGGCTTTGCCGATGGACCCGCGTCGAGTGTTCGCTCCATGCTGCTGCGACAGGGATTGGACCAGGCGGTGGTTTCTGAGGCCGTGCATGAAGCATCGAGCAAAGATCCTGGGCCCGCGATGCCCCACAGCGAACGCGTGGCGTGCGTACAGCGTGGGGTGATCGAGCATTTGGCTCGACGGCTCCGCACGTCCGGCTCTTTGCCGGTTGCAGAGATTCAATCAGACGGTCGGCCCCTGACACTCGCATTGATCGGCCCCACCGGTGTCGGCAAGACCACCACCATTGCCAAACTCGCGGCTCACTATCGCCTGAAGCAGGGCAAGCGTGTCGGATTGGTGACTGCGGATACGTATCGCATCGCGGCGGTTGAGCAACTACGCGTCTATGCCGACATCATTCGCTTGCCGCTGAAAGTGGCCATGACGCCTGAAGAGCTCGCCGAGGCCTGCCGCGTGCTGGCTGCCGACTCGGATGTCATTCTCATTGACACAGCCGGGCGGAGCCCGACGGATGCGGTGCGGCTTGCGGAACTGGACTCCTTCCTGCGTGCCGCGCGCCCCCATCAGACGCATCTGGTGTTGTCGGCGGTGCTCGGAGAGCAGTCGTTGGCGAGGTCGCTTGGCCGATTTGAGGCGATGCACCCGACGCACATCCTGCTCTCAAAGTTAGATGAGTCGGCCTCGCTGGCTCCGGTTTTCAACCTTCTCGGGGGACGGAGGATTCCTGTCGGTTGTGTGACGACAGGACAAGAAGTTCCCGATCACATGGCACCCGCCGATGCTCGCGCGTTGGCGGCTACCCTCGTCGCCGGAGAGGGAATCGCGTGACGTTCAGACCAGGTGAAGTTCTCGAGCTTGACGCTGTACAGCGTCCCAAGGTACCGATTGCCAACGTTCCGCCGCGGCGGGCGCGGGCTGCGATGTCTCGTTTGGGCACCGTTTCAGCCCCTGATCAGGCCTCGCGTTTGCGAAGCATGGTGGATGCTCTTTCTTCGGGCGGTGCCCCTCGGACAGAGATGCGGTCGGGGCGTGTTGTCCCGGCCCTTCGTCACGTTTCTCAATGTCCGGTTGTGGCGATCTCAAGTGGCAAAGGGGGAGTGGGCAAAACCTCACTCTCGGTGAATCTTGCCGCCTGTTTGAGCAAGCTTGGCTACCGGGTCACGCTGGTGGATGCTGACCTGGGAATGGCTAATGCCGATGTGATGTGCGGCATTACCCCCACAAGGCGACTGGAGCAGGTAGCGGCGGGGCGGTCTGCGGACTCTCTGGTTGTGCAAACAGCCGGGGGCTTCCGGTTGGTGCCCGGCACGTTGGGTATTGCGCGGATGGCCGCGCTGCCAGATCATGAGCGTGCCGAGCTGATCGACTCGCTCTCGCAACTGGAATCGACGAGCGACATCGTGATCACCGATACAGGCGCTGGTCTGTCGCCCTCAGTGTTGAGTTTCCTGAAAGCAGCCACGGCGGTGGTGGTCGTGGCGACGCCCGAGCCCACGAGCATCACGGATGCGTACGCGCTGATCAAGTGTCTGGTGCAGCAGTCTCAGCAGCAGGGTGGTGAAACTCCGCCACGGATCATGCTTTTGGTCAATCAGGCAAAGTCACACGCCGAGGCGTTAGCTGTGCACGATCGCGTGGCTGGAGTGAGTGAGCGATTTCTTTCCTATCGCGTGCCATTCCTGGGTTGGGTTTCGTCCGAGCGATTGGTGAGTGAATCGATCCGCCGTCGCACGCCAATGTCGGTGTGGCGTCCCGCTTCACGCTGGATGCATGAGGTAGAGGTCGTGACCCAGGCCCTGGCGGATGCAGTGATGCCTCATGCTGTCCGGGTGGGCCACACTCCCCGAAAGCAGGGAACGCTGGCGGCTTGGTTGGGTGCCGTGCTGGGGCGTTAGCTGGGAAAGTGTGCCTAGTGCCAGCTTTGCGGGGGTGATTCCGCACGTTTCTTGCCTTGAGATCATGTGTTTTTGTTGAGTTTCCCCTGAATATGGGTTCCGGCGGCACGGCGTATGCGGGATATGACGCCGGTGGTAGCGTTGTTTTTTCGAAATCTCGGCGAATCGCTCAATTCACAGGCGCAGGATGACGAAATCGCTGGGCTTGGGGTGGGGCAACTGCGCGGAAAGACACGTCCGACTCGCACGATTCGGGACCTGCACGAGTGACAAACCCATTCAAGCACATTGCCGCGATCTTTGGTCTGACTGGCTTTGTCGTAGCCGTGGTTGCCGGTTTGGTGGTGGGCAATCCTGCAGAAACAGTTCTCTCACGTGCGATCGTGTCGATGTTCGCGTGCTATCTGTGCGGCATTCCCTTGGGGATGGCTTCCGTCTGGGCAGTGCAGCAGTACATCGCGTCGTTCAAAGGCAATCGGACATCCCCAACTTTAGGGGGTGATGCAACGACAGGAACCGCGTCTACTCGCGGGCAGACTGAGACGGCAGAAGAGCCAGTGATGATTGTGTAGAAAATGTGGAGAACTTTGCTCCACTTGCGTTTGGAGAGGGAGGCGGCTACGGTGTTTATGTCACGTCACGGATTCGGCGTGGCAGCAGTGCACGATAGACCAATGGATGGTCGTCTCGGTTCCGAGCACTCCATTCTGCGGCCAACTATCGGCGCATCGCGACATCCTGCTCCAGTTTCTGGTCTCCGACGCACGAAGCGTTCCAACGGTCAAGGAGTCGACCAATGGCGATGACCAAGAGTTCTCGTGGTGCGCGCAACAGCGGCAGATACGCCGCTCGGCACGCCGAAGCAAGTAAAGTCCGCACCCGGTACGACGACATGTCGATGCCCGATGTGTGGCGCGAATATCAGCGCACCCAAGCGGTGGCAATCCGTAACTTCCTCATGGAGAAGTTCCTCCCCCTCGTGCGCTATAACGCCGAGCGGATCTACACCCGACTGCCTGATGAGGTTGATATCGAAGACCTCATGTCCGCGGGCATGTTCGGCCTGATGGACGCTATCGATGCGTTCGATCTTGAGCGTCAGGTGAAGTTTGAGACGTATTGCGCACCCCGCATTCGCGGTGCGATCCTCGACGAACTGCGCTCCATGGACTGGGTCCCGCGTCTGGTGCGTTATCGTACCGCTCGTGTCGAGAGCGTGCGCCAGGAAATCGAGATGGGTCGCGGCACCCCTGCCACTGAAAACGAAATCGCCGAAAAGATGGGCGTCAATGCCGAAGAGTTTGAAAAGCTCGAGCGTGACAGCAAGGTCGTTGGCACGCGCAGTCTGACGCAGCGCAGCTTCCCCTCTGATGGTGGTCGCGAAGTGCGCGAAATCGACGTCATCAAGGACGAGCGCCAGCACAACCCGGTGGCCGAATTCCACCGCCGCGACATGCGCGACATGATCACCAAGGGGCTCTCTCGTGCGGAGCGTCTGATCGTGATCCTGTACTACTACGAAGGCATGACGATGAAGGAAATTGGCGCGACGCTCGATCTTTCTGAGAGCCGCGTCAGCCAGATGCACTCTTCAATTCTGGCCCGATTGAAGGCCCAGATGCAGCATCGCAGTGGAGATCTTGAACCCGCCGAGTAAGGACTCACACGGTTCGTAAAGAAAGATGGATGACTCCCCGCAGGTCCGGATCATTGGTCCGGGCCTGCGAGTTTTTTTTGACATAGCTCTATACTTGTCCGTGTCGCCTGATAATGGTCAATCCGTGCTCGTTGCCCTCGCCCTGGGAACCAATTTGGGCGATCGAGAGGCAAATTTTCGGGCTGCGATCACTATGCTCAATCGCGCGGCACAGATTCATGTGGAGTTGGCCTCGGCGGCTTTAGAAACAGACCCGGTCGGGCTCACCGATCAACCAAAGTTTCTCAATGGCGTGGCACTCTTGCGCACCACGCTGTCACCGCTAGAGTTCCTCCACACCTGTCATGCGATCGAAAGAGGGCTAGGGCGAATCCGCGATACCGAGCAGCGGTGGGGGCCACGCACCATCGATCTCGATGTGCTGATATATGGCGATTTGATACTCAACGATCCGGGGCTGACGCTGCCTCATCCGCGCATGCTAGATAGAGAGTTTGTTTTAGCCCCTCTTGCTTCGATCGCACCTGAGATCGTCATTCCCGGGTCAGATCTCACGGTTTCCGCCGCGTTGTCCGGACTCAGAAACGGCGCGAACCGCGCTCGTCACAAAGAGTCATAACCTCTTGTCATGTCCAGCCACTTGAGTGCCAAATCACCCTCGTCTCGTCTGCTCCCAAATGTGGCGGCAATGGGTCTGGCGTGCAGCGTGGGTATGTCGGCTGTCGCTCCACACGCATTTGCTCGTCAAAGTGGTGAAACGCCTAGCGTCAATCAGCCAGCGGAGCCCTCAACTGCCATTCCCGATGCGGTGCCGACGATTCATGAGTTGCTGCAGGTGTATCGCGATCGTCCCTTTGCCGAAAAGTGCGAAGTGATTGTCAAACGTGAGCGAACCGGTCAGCCATTCAGCGAGCGCAAGGCCACCGCAATCGTGCGCAGTGATCCGCGAGCCGCATCGCAGCTTCTGCGTTTGGATCTTGGTGATCTGGCCGTCTTCATCGATGCGTCCCAAGCCGTGTGTGTCTCCAGCAAGGATGACAAATCGTTCTATTCCACGCCTCGCCGCGCGACGGTGCTGGCGACTCTCTCCGAGCTTGTTCCGCCGTTGCCCTTTATCAATGTGCTGCTGGCGTTTGATGCCGGGCTCCCGGATCGGCTTGAAACCCTCGCTGGTCTCTCATGGGCCACCGAGATTCGTGGCGAGAGTGTCGTCTTTACGGCAAACGCCGCGACAACCACCATTCAACTCATCTGTGGCGGCACACCTTTGCGCCTGTTGGAATCACGCACTCGCCGCGGCACGGCGTCAGACACGCTGGAAACCCGCGTTATCTACACGCCCGCCGTTTTCTCCGAACGCGATGTGACCATTGACCTGACCGGGCGCGAATCCAAACGATCCCTGGCTGAGCTGAATCTGAACACTGGTGATACCAGTGCACCAGCGGGGCGCGTGCCGAATATTCATGGAAACACTGCAGATTTCAAGCCATGGTCACTTGCCGATGCGGTCACCGCCCGCCGCGCTGCGAGCGATACGCCGCTGGTCGTGGCCGTTCTCATGTTCAGGGGGCCGCTGGGCATCGATGCTCGCACCATCACCCCCGAAGTGAACGTCGCCCTCAGTGGGCTCCGCGATGCAAGCATTGAACTTCGACGCGCGGCCACCGCCCCACCCACCGGAACGCAGGTGATGCCGCGCCTGGCCATCGAACCACTTGCGGTCTATGACCTGGCCAGCTTTGAGCGTGATGCCCCTGCCAAGCTCGGCGCCGCATGGTCCGCAGCGAATGCCAGCCAGAGTGATGCCGCATCACTGCGTTGGTGCCTTTCGCCAGCGACCACGTTGGAAAAATATGCGAAGGGCTCTTCGCAGTGCATTCTGCTCCTGGATGGGGACATGAACTTTGTCGCTTCCATCTCGCCTGGTGCGGATGCGGCACAGGTGCGAACCCAGATCATTCAGGCGATTCGCGCCCAGTAGATCAGTAGTCAGCAATCGAGCAGTTCCATCACGCCTGATTCAGCAGCAGTTTCTCACACGCAGCCGCAGCCGGAGAGAGCGTGCGATCGCGGCGTTTGACAATCGCCAGTTGCCGCCCGATCTTTCCATCCTTGCACACGAGCCCTTCGCCCGCGCGCAGCGCAAAACGCGAGACGAATCCGATGCCGATTCCCGCCGCGACCATCTGCTTGATCGAATCAATCGAGCGCAGCTCCATAACAATGTTGAGGGCAATCCCCGCTGACGATGCCGCACGATCAATTAGATCGCGCACGGCAGATCCAGCTTCGAACGCCACCACCGCCTCGCCATCCAGATCCTTCCAACGGAACGTGTCTTTGCCCGTCAGTCGATGCCGTGGAGGGAGGATCAAACGCAACTCATCGGTGACCATAGGAACCCGTTCAAGTTCAGAACCACTCGCCGTCGCCAAGGGCAGCGTCACGATCCCCAGATCCAATTCGCCAGAAAGTACACTCTGCGCCACCGCGCTGCTCCCCGCTTCGCGAATGTAGAAGCGCAGCCCCGGATGCGCCTTGCGGAGCGAACTCACCACCGGAGGCAACAGATAGGTGATCGCTGTGGCGCCGCCTCCCAGCCGAATGCTGCCGCGCTCTAGCCCCAGCAGTTGCCGCACCCCTGTTGTCGCCTGCTCTGCTGCGCGCAGTGCCTCATCAGCGTGCAGGAGAAAGACCTTTCCCGCCTCGGTTAATTCCACCCCCCGGCTGGTGCGCACCACCAACGCCGTTCCCACTTCTCTTTCCAGCTTCTTAAGCATCGCCGAGAGTGCCGGTTGCGTCACGCCCAGCGCATCCGCCGCGCGGGTCATGTGCCGCGTCTGGGCGAGTGTGCGAAAGTACCTGAGCGAAGTCAATTCCATGGAAAAGATTCCAATCGTCAATGCCGCAGATTGTGCTTCTACAGTACCAGCTCACTAGTGCTGGCAAGTTCCGGAGGTTTCGATGTCCAATCAGTTCCGTGTTGCTCTCTTGTCCACTCTGTGCGCCATGGCCGGTGGCGTTGCTATTGCTCACGCCGATGAGGGCATGTGGCTGGTGAATCGTCCTCCCATGCAGCAATTGAAAGAGAAGCACAACGCTGCCCCGACTTCGGAATGGCTGTTGCGTATGCAACGCGCCGCGGTGCGGTTTCAGACCGGCGGCTCCGGCTCCATCGTCAGTCCTCATGGCCTGGTGATGACAAATCACCACGTCGGCTCCGACATGCTTCTCAAGCTCAGCACTCCAGAGAAGAACCTGCTTGAGCATGGCTTCATTGCCCGTTCGCACGATCAGGAACTCAAGTGCCCGGATCTGGAGCTCAACCTGCTTTGGGAAATCTCTGATGTGACCGCCAAGGTCAATCAGGGCGTGACCGATTCGATGCCCAGTGCCGAGGCCGGCGCCCTCCGCCGCAAGAACATCGCCACCATCGAGGGGGAAGCCAAGACCTCAAGCGGCCTTAAAGCCGAAGTCGTCACGCTCTATCAAGGTGGCGAGTATCACTTGTATCTGTACAAGTCATTCTCAGATGTGCGTCTGGTCTTTGCCCCCGAAGAGTCCATCGCCTTCTTCGGTGGTGACACTGACAACTTCGAGTTTCCCCGTTACAACCTAGATTGCTGTTTCTTTCGCATCTACGAAAACGGCAAACCCATCGCCTCCCCCGATCACCTCACCTGGAGTGTCAACGGCTCAAGCGAGAACGAACTCGTCTACGTCTTTGGCCACCCCGGCCGCACCCGTCGTGGATTCACCGTCGATCATCTTCGCTTTCTGCGCGACACCGAAATGCCCCGCATGATGTCCTCGATGTGGCGCAGCGAGATCAAGTATCAGACTTTCGCAGGCCGCAGTGCCGAGAATGCCCGCATCGTCCGCGATGATCTCTTTGGCGTAGCCAACGGCCGCAAGGTTTTCACCGGACTTCTCTCCGGCCTGCAAGACCCCGCCCTCCTTGCTGGCAAGATCGCCGAAGAGAGTGCGATTCGCCACGCCGTGAATGCCGATGACACCAACCGCGCCCGCTGGGGCAGCGCGTGGGATTCCATCTCCGGTGCCCAAGAGGAACATCGCAAGATCTACGCCGAGTACTTTTCTCTCAACCGCTCACTCAACTCCAGTGGCCTCCTCCAGCGCGCCCGCCAGATCGTGCAACTCACGCGCGAACTCACCAAGCCCAATGCCGAGCGCCTCGCCGAGTTTGGCGATGCCAAGCTCGATTCCCTCTATCTGAACCTCTACTCCCCCGAGCCCCTCCCCGTCTCACTGGAAACTGAAAAGCTGGCCAGTGCCCTTGCCTATCTGGCCGAAACTCTCGGTGGCGAACACCCTCTCGTCGTTCGCGCTCTGGCCGGCAAGTCCCCTCGCCTGCGCGCTCACGAGTGCATCAGCGCCACCGCACTTGCCGACGTCGACGCCCGCAAGTCTGCCGTCAAATCCGGTGTCGCCGGTATCGAGGCCTCCACCGACCCCCTCATCATCCTCGCCCGCGATCTTGACACCCGCACCCGCGAACTCCGCAAAGTGTTCGAAGATCGCGTCGAAAGCGTGCAACGGGAAAATTACGCCAAGATCGCCGCGGCACGCTTTGCCAAGTTTGGCAACGCCGTCTACCCAGATGCCACCTTTACTCTCCGACTCTCCTATGGCACCGTTCAGGGCGTCGCCAAAGACAACACCCCCGCCTTCACCACCATCGGCGGCACCTTCACTCGCTTTGACGAGCGCAAGGGTCAGGAGGGCTTCACGCTTCCGCCCTCATGGCTTCAGGCCAAAAACAAAATCAACCCTGCGGTCCCATTCAACCTCATCTGCACCGCCGATATCATCGGTGGTAATTCCGGCAGCCCTTTGGTCAATGCCCAAGGCGAGGTCGTCGGGCTCATCTTCGATGGCAACATTTACTCGACTGTTGGCGATGTCTTCTACGACTCCGCAAACGCTCGTGCCGTCGCCGTGGACAGTCGCGGCATGATGGAGGCCTTTGACAAGGTCTATCAGGCAAAAGAACTGATCGCCGAGCTCAAATCCGCGTCCAAATAACCGACACCCTGAAATCCCGCTCGGGTCTTTCCCAAGGATCACTCGCACGCCGCAACCGAACCCTCGGCTCGTGGTATGCTTCCATTGTCCGACGCGCGCAGGATCGCCTTTCCCATGAATACAACTCGTCGTGGATTTGTTCAAACCGTCGCCGGTGCAGCAGGCGTGGCCGTGGTCGCTTCGATATCAGGTGCCGGGGCCAGCGCTGCCGTGACATCCCTAGCCAGAGACACTGCCGCATCCGGCAGTGGTTCAGCCACTGGCTCGGGCAAATCTCTCCGGATTCTCATTCTCGGTGGCACCGGTTTCCTCGGCCCAGCCGTGGTCGAAGCCGCCAAAGCCCGCGGACACAACCTCACCCTTTTCAATCGTGGCCGCACCGAAAAGCGCATCGGCATGATCGATGGTGTCGAAAAGCTCTACGGCAACCGCGATCCAAAGTTGCACGCTGTCGATGGCGACGACACCTCACCCAAGGGCCTCTCTCAGATCGAAGAGAAAGTCAAGGCCGGTGAAAAGTGGGACGCCGTTGTCGATACCAGCGGCTACGTCCCCCGCATCGTCAAGGCCAGTGCCGAACTTCTCGCCTCCGCCGCTTCGCAATACGTCTTCATCTCCACCATAAGTGTCTACGCCAGCAACGAGAATCCCAACAGTGATGAGACCGCCGCCACCGGCACGATCGCCGACCCCACAATCGAATCGATGGGTGCGCAAAGCGAGAACTATGGCCCCTTGAAGGCACTGTGCGAGCAGGCCGCCGAAACCGCCATGCCCGGCAAGACGCTCAACATCCGCCCCGGCTTCATCGTGGGCCCCGGCGACCCCACCGACCGCTTTACCTATTGGCCCGTGCGCGTCTCCAAGGGTGGCGAGGTCCTCTCTCCCAATGCCGAAACTGATCCTGTGCAGTTCATCGATGTCCGCGATCTTGCCGAATGGGTCATCCGCTGCATCGAGAATCGCACCGTCGGCGTGATGAACGCCACCGGCCCACACTCAGGCAACACTGCGCCAAACACCATCGGCAAACTGCTCGCTGCGTGCAAGGCCGCATCCTCTTCCAGTGCGACCTTTACTTGGGTGCCACTCGATTTCATCGAAAAGCAGGGCATCATCCCCGGGGCAGATCTTCCCATCTGGGTTCCCTCCGATGGCCGCACCGCAGGATTCCACCGCGTGAATATTGACCGCGCCGTCAAGGCCGGGCTCACCTTCCGCACCGCCGAAGTCACCTGCAAAGACACCCTCGCCTGGTGGCCTAAGGAAATCGAACGCCGCACTCGCGTCGGCAAGCAATTGGTCGAAGACGCGGCCAAGGCTGGTCGCCCCGCTCCCAACCTCCCCGATCCCAACAACCTGCGCGTCGGCCTCACCGCCGCTCGCGAAACCGCCGCGCTCGCCGCGTGGAAGGCACAAAAGGGTGGCTGAGTTCTGCCATATCGGAATCGCTTCCGACATCCCCGCATCCGCGGCTGTCGCAACCGGTTCTCCGATCGGGTACCCTCAGTCCATGACCATCGTCAGGCCGCGATCCGCTTCACGCCACACTCTCACCCCGGCCATTCTGCTGGCCGGGGTCTTTTCCTGCGCCCTCGCCCTCACCTCTCACGCCCAGATCAGCGAATACAAACTTGGCGAAGACGGCCAACCCATCAAAACTCGCGAGGCTGCGCCCGACACGGATGAAGCCTTCATTGATTCCGCTCGTGCACTGCTTGCCGAAAATCGCGCTTCCGAGTGTCTCAAGCTCATCGACCCCTGGATCGAGAAGTACGAGTTCTCCGCGAATCCCTGGCTCCCCGAGGCCTACCTCATCCGTGGCGATGCCAAGGTCGCTCTCAACGACGAATACGAAGCCCTCTACGACTACGAAAAAATCATCAAGGACTACACCGCCGCGCCCCAATTCCCCCTCGCCCTCGATCGTGAATACGCCATCGCCCGCAAGTACGTCCGCGGCATGAAGAAAAAGTGGTGGTTTGGCTGGCGCGTCGAAGACGCCCGCATCCTCGGCGAAGAAATGCTCATCCGCGTCAACGAGCGAATGCCCTCGAGTGTCCTCGCCGAAAAATCCATGATGGAGCTCGCCGATTTCTACTACCGCGAGCGCGATCTCAAGCTCGCCGCCGAGGCCTACGACATCTTCCTCACCAATTTCCCGCAGAGCGATCTCCGCGAGCGCGCCATGCAGCAGCGTGTCTATTCCTACATCGCTCGCTTCAAGGGCCCCGAATACGACGCCAGCGGCCTCATCGAAGCCAAAGCCCTCATCGGCCAATACTCTGGCAAGTACCCCGTCGAGGCCGAGCAGGCCGGCCTCTCCGACGCCCTCGTTGCCCGCATCGACGAATCCGCCGCCGCTCAGATGTACGAAACCGCGTCCTGGTATCTCAAGAAAGACGATCCTGTCTCCGCGCGGCTCACCCTCAAGCGTCTCATTCAGGCCCACCCCGGCACCGTCGCAGCCACCAAAGCCGTCGAAGACATGCTCGCTCGCGGCTGGCTCAAAGCCCCGCAAGCTGATGCCCCTCCCGCCGATACTGCTTCCGCCCCAGCATCACCAACGCAAGGATCCACCAAGTGATGCGTGCCTTCTCCTTCATCGCGCTCGGTGCCATTTCTCTCACTGCGCTCAGCGGCTGCGCTGCCGACCCTAAGCAGGGCTACTCCACTCAACCTGTCTTCGATACCACCGTTCGCACCATCAGCGTACCCATCTTCGATAATTACACCTACCGCCCCGAGATCGCCGTCGCCCTCACCGAGGCCGTTTCCAAAGAGCTCGCCCGCACCACCCCTTGGGCCGTCACCAACACCACCAACGCCGACACCGTCCTCAAGGGCGTCGTCCGTGCCGAAGACCTCCGCAAGCTCTCGCAGGACTCCAACTCTGGTCTTGTCCAAGAGCAGGCCGTCACCATCGTCATCGATTTTGAGTGGCGCGATGCCCGCTCCAACAAAGCCCGCGTCATCCGCCGCCGCTTCACCGGCGTCGACACCTTCGTCCCAGTTCGCGGCACGGGCGAACGCCTCGAAACCGGCGAATTCGCTGCCATCGATCGCCTTGCCAAAGCTATTGTCGGTGAACTCCGCTCCTCCTGGTAAGGTTGGAATGGTGATGCCAAACTGGTGATTTTCCCTCTCCGAACCTTGCTGTTCCCCGGTCGTATCAACCTAGCCCCAAACCGGGTAACTGGCGGAACACGCAGCCATACCTCTCTGCCATCGCCCGGGCCTTGAATTTGGACATTTGGCAATTTGGCATTTGGCCATTTGCGGCGGCTCCGCCGCCTCTCCCTGCATCCCGGGGGTGTGCCGAGCCGAATCTATTCAAGGGCTGTACGCATCTAAAACCTGCCATGCCCCTTTCCCCACCGTACCCTTCACCCCGAAACTCGCCCCTGATTTCTCCCACGGAATACTCGATGCTTCAGACCCGTTCCCACAACCTCTTCGCCCGCACGCTCGACCGCGTTCGCACCCTCCTCGGATTCCACTCCGATGTTGCCTTCGCCTCCGATGATCGTGGCGACTCGACGAAGCCCTCAGGCCCCGGCAACTCCAGCGGACCAAATAACTCAGGTGGCAACTCCGGCAAAGGTCCTTCCAAGCCCGGTCCCACGCCCCCCTCCGCCAGCAAGGGCATCCTCGGCATCGTCGTCATCCTCACTGCCGCGCTTCTCTTCGTGGCGATGATCAACACCGCCAATCGTGGCAACGCCATCACTCTCTCTGAGTTCCGTAATCTCTACGACACCCGCCAGATCGAAGAGGGCTCAGTCGTCATCACCGACGACACCATCCTCGCAAAGCAGAAGGCCGGTCAGGATTCTCCCGCCGATCGCACGGTCCATATCACCCTCAACACCGCCACCGCCAAATCCGTTTCTGAGGAAGTCCTCAAGATCACCAAGGGCAACGCCATCAGCCGCCCCGTCTCCGCCTGGACCACCATCCTCCTCATCTTTGGCCCCATCCTGCTGGTGATGCTCATCATCTGGTTCTTCATTCGCAGCACCCTCCGCTCCGCGGGTGGCGGCCCCGGTGGCATGCTCGGTAACTTTGGCAAGAGTCGCCACCGCACCTTCAATAAAGAAGTCTCCTCCGTCACCTTCTCTGATGTCGCTGGCATCGAAGAGGCCAAGGAAGAAGTCGGCGAAATCGTCGAGTTCCTCAAAAACCCCAAGCGGTTCAGCCGCCTCGGCGGTCGCATTCCTCGCGGCGTCCTCCTCTCCGGTGATCCTGGTTGTGGTAAGACGCTTCTTGCCAAGGCCATCGCCGGCGAGGCCGAAGTTCCTTTCTTCTCCATCTCCGGTTCAGACTTCGTCGAGATGTTCGTCGGCGTCGGCGCCAGCCGCGTCCGCGACCTCTTCAAGACTGCCAAGGAAAACTCGCCATGCATCATCTTCCTCGATGAAATCGACGCAGTCGGTCGTCGCCGTGGTGGTGGCTTCTCCTCCGGCGGCCATGATGAGCGCGAGCAGACCCTCAACGCCATCCTCGTCGAGATGGATGGCTTCAACACTTCCGATGGCATCATCGTCATCGCCGCCACAAACCGCCCTGACGTCCTCGATCCTGCACTCACCCGCCCTGGCCGCTTTGATCGTCAGATCGCTGTCTCTCTTCCCGATGTCAAGGGCCGCCTTGAGATCCTCAAGGTTCACGCCCGCAAGGTCAAGCTCGGGCCCGATGTCGATCTCGAACGCGTCGCTCGCGGCACACCCATGTTCAGTGGTGCCGATCTCGCCGCCATCATCAACGAAGCAGCTATCTCGGCGACCCTTGCCAATAAAGACTTCATCGAGCAGACTGATCTCGAAGAAGCCCGCGACAAGGTCCGCTTCGGCCGCGCCCGCAAGAGTCGCCGCATCGATAAGGAAGAGAATCGCGCCACCGCATATCACGAGGCCGGCCACGCCGTGGTCCAAGCCCTCTTGAAGGATGCTGATCCTCTCCACAAGGTCACCATCATCCCCCGTGGTCAGGCCCTGGGTGCCACCTTCTCACTCCCCGAAAAAGACCGCCTCGGCTACGGCATGCGTTGGATCAGCGCCACCATGCGAGTTCTCTGCGGCGGGCGCATCGCCGAGCAGCGTGCCACCGGCGATATCACCTCCGGCGCATCCATGGATATTCAGCAGGCCACCAACATGGCCCGCCACATGATCCTCGATTGGGGCATGAGTCCGCGGCTGGGATTCGTACGCTACAGCGGAGCCGATACCCGCGAAACCTACCTCCCCGATAAGGACTACAGCGACGAAACCGCCAAGGTCATCGATGATGAGATCAAGCGCCTCGTCGATGAGGCCTACAACGAAACAACCCGCATCATCGAAGAAAATTGGGAAAAGGTCGTCGCCGTCGCCGAGGCCCTCATCAAGTACGAAACCATCACCGGCGATGATGTTCACCGCCTGATCCGTGGCGAGCCCCTGGGCAAGCCCTCCATCAGCGATTTGCTCCGGACCGAGGTAGCCCGCAAGCCGCAAGTGGGGGTGTCCGAGACCCCAGCATCCAATCCCGGCCTCGAACCCCCTGCCGGTGCACTCCCTTCCCCGGCGTGATCGCGAGCATGTTCTCGTCCTATAACTAAGATTCCCTTCTGGTTCCCGTTTGCCGCTTTCGCCTTGCTGCTTGCGATTGTGTTCTGTTACTGAAAGCTGCCTTGTACCGATCCCAAACATCTGGTACACTCTGTGTATCGCAAAGGGGTTCCCGGCATTCACCGGGAGCGGCGGCACAAGTTCTTTGTTCCGCAGCGCTTCTGTCCGTCGGACATCAGGAGATTGCAATGGATGCACGGCCCTCTCGCCTCGCTCCCACTTCGCCTTCGGCTCGCAGCGCATTCACGCTGATCGAGCTGCTGGTTGTCATCGCCATCATCGCACTCCTCATCGCGATCCTGCTCCCCGGCCTCGGTCAGGCCCGCAAAATCGCCAAGGCATTGGTCGAACTCAACGCCGCCAAGCAGTGGGGCGTCGCATATGCGCAGTACTGCGCTGAATACAAGGACGCTCCCGTCGTCGGCTATAGCCATTGGAATTGGGCTCACCCCTACAACGGCACTGATGTCTCTCAGATTCGCAACATGATGTTCCCTCCCGATCTGGATTCTCCCAAGATCTTCAACGAGGGATCGGTGATCAAGTTCAGCCCGCTTCGCTTTGGCGGCTTCTCTGGCTTGCCGGTCGAGGCAATGCAGATTGACAAGGACACCCTTTCCACGTTCAAGCGTCGTCCCAAGAGCATCACCGGCGGCAACGGGTGGTTTGGCCCGTACTACAGCCCCGGCTCTGGCGATTATCAGGGTGCGATGGGTGTTCACAGCACCTTCGGGTTCAACACCGTTTATGTGGGTGGTGATTACCTTCACGGAGCATTCCGGACCACGGGCACCCCGGGCGTTGCCGGTGCAGCCGGAAAGTTCTACGTTGATCGGCTCAGCGATGTGTTCAGTCCTTCGCGACTGATTGCGTTTGGGTCAGCTCGCGCAAACGATGTGACGCAGTGGAGTGCCGCTTGGTACAACGCAGATGTTGACGCAGCCAATGGAAGCCGCGCGGGTGTGGATGGTACAGGCGGAAACGGGCGAAACATTCGACCTGGCTACTACAAGATTCTTCCACCTCAAAACGTGCCTGGTGGCATAGGTGCGAACTCTGCGAACAGCCCCGGCTGGGGAACCGCGAACGGAAACAACGAAGATAACACGTGGCAGGCATCCAAGGTTCCGTCTCGCTTCGGCTTCCTCGATGGCCGTCACTTTGGCAAGCCCGTTATTGGCCACCTTGACGGACACGCTGAGCAGTTGTCCTTTGAGCAATTGCGCGATATGACCCGCTGGTCCAATTTCGCCACTGAACGCAACTGGACTTGGCGTCGCCGCTAAGTCTGTCCACCAACTTCTGACTTTCAACCGGCCCACTTCGGGCCGGTTTTCTTTTTTTCGTGGGCGGGTGGCACTGACATCCGTGGCGGGTGGCACTGACATCCGTGCCACTGGTTTGGCTTTGCAAACCAGTGTGTACTTGTGTTCACGCCCACTGCCCTGCCAAGTGAATCGATCCGGAATTGTTATTGACAGGTGTTCACTATCGAACCACCGTCACAATTTCGATGGTGCTCCATCACGTGTTTGGGATTGATCGAAGTCATCTCGATACGGAGTCCATTTGCGATACACAATCTGCACTGGGCTGCGAGGATCACCTGCATAATGCCGCGATGACGACCAAGCCCAATCCGTCGGTGTCTTTACGAGGTCCCCTTTGACCGGATTGTTGTGGATGTAAGCGATCTCGCGATCCATCTCCACCCCATCTCGAATGTTTCGATCAAATCCACCTCCCGGCTGCCACAATCGAAACTCTTCCCCAAAGTGAACTCTCTTCACCAGGTCCATCCTCGAAGTCTCCCATCGACGATGCAGAACCTTGGAAATCGATTGCTTCACGCGCTTCAGAATCTGCGGCACGGTTACGCCGCCGATCGGGTGCAAAATGACATGAAAGTGCTCAAGCATGAGCACCCATGCACGAAGCTCAAAGCCCAACTTCTTTCTGGCTTCCTCCAACTTGATCGCAAACACGTCACAGTGAACGGCATCATCAAAGAACTGAAAGCGCCTGTACGTAGAGCACGTGAGGTATCGCCAATCGCTGGGATCCTCCCATCGCTTCAGTCTTTTGCGGATTCCCTCAGCCATGGATTGAGATTAGTCAGATGACTTCAGTGTCACTGCACAGTGCCGCTGGTTTGACCTTGCAAACCAGTGTGTATTTGACTTCACACCCACTGCCTTGCAGAGCCAAGGCAGTGGCACCAAAACACGCGGTGATTCTGTTTGATGGTGTCCAAAAACACACCGGCCCGGGCGATGAACCCGGGCCGGAGGAAAGTCAATTGAGTCAGGTCAACCGATTACGGGAACACGACGTGATACGCATCGTTGATGTATTGGATAGGCGGGTTGACCGGGTCGTAGGTGCCCTCGGGCGCGTGTCGCGTCGATTCTCAGCAAATCAATCGCAGCCAGCATCGAAGGCATCAGTGAAATCAAGATAGTCGAAGAAGTCGATTGAACGATCGAAGTTGAAATCACTCTTGCAATCTTCTGCGTCGAAGTCCGCTGAGAAGTCAAGATAGTCAAAGAAGTCCACTACACCATCCCGGTTGTAGTCGGCCGGACATTCGATGAACAGAATTGGAGCGAGACCTGGACTACTAGGATTGTAGAGCGAATTGGCAGTCGTTCCCTTTCCCCCTGCATAGGTTTCCGTGGTTACCGTGATCCTGTACACGCCAGATGTAAGCAGGGATGGATTTGTTTCTGTGACTTGGGGAACAGAATCAGTGACGGACGTGTCGGCGATGGTCGCAGTGCACGAGGCACCACTTGTCAAGACAGTAGTCCACCCCGAACCAGTGTTCTTCTCCAGCGTCACGGTGACGCTGGCCTCGGCCTGCGCGCCCGAAGGAGAGCTTGCATTCTTGCTAGCCGAAATCGTGATCGCTGCGCCAGTAAGAGGGTTTCCGGTGCAATCATCAGGTGAAACAGGATTGGTAAGCAGCACGACGCGGCGAACATTTCGATTGAGAGTCACGGTGGTCGAGTTGGTTCGATCGTTGGCTGCATACAAGGCAGTAGGGGATGAAATTGGGACTGAAGAAGATCCACCACCATTGGTCGAGATTACGAAAGAGTCATTGTCGAACCAGTAATCCTCTGGGTTGCCACCGTTCGGTGTACCGGTATAGAAATCCAGTTGAGAACATCCGTCGATCGTCGCTCTACCGGACGTGTCGAAATTTGTGTATGTTGAATTCACAGAATTGCCTGCGGCATTGTCGTATATGCCATTGATCCGCATTCCCAAAGTGCACAGGCCAGTGTCCAGTCCAGACCATTCGCGTTGTTGGAACACGTTCCACTCCGGTAGGTTGCCACTTCCGTTGATGATTGAGATCAAGTCGGAACCAAACGAGAATCCAGTGCACGACGATGCAACAGCGACTGATGCGACGACTCGCTTCCAACAAGCTTTCAAAGCAGAACTCCGCTTTGGAATTGGTTATCAGCAACAAGCCTACAAACCAATCACAAAGCGGAGTTCGATTTAATCAAATGCCTTAGATTCAAACGTCCCAGAAAATGAGCATTAAGAGTTAAATTGGGGTGTTTGCTCTATCTGCCGTCTCACGGAAAAACCATGTGGTAAGTATCATTTATGTATTGAATCGGAGGGCGAACCGGATCCCATGATGTCGCCAAGCCCGGGTATGCCGTGTGATAGCCAGCGTGGCCGTCGAAGAAGAGCATACAGGTTTTGTTGATATCGTCGTAGCCGTTGCGGATGCGCGCATTCGGGTCGTCGTTGTTGATCACCACGTCAGCCCACTGATCGTTGCAAAAGACCAACTTTGATGGGTTAAAGGCATCGCCCAGAGAAAGTCGATTATACCCGTAAAGCCAAGCGCGACCGAAGCTGGGCTCTCTTGTAAGTTGCACCTGCTGGTGCCACTTCACGTTGAAGTGGTACGAAGTTCCGACATCGTCATACGAAGAGATCGTGCGATCTGCGGTCGGGAATGGCCCGATGTACTGATACGACACGTTGTCGGAGGGGTCCTTGCACACCTTCACTTCAAAGTTCTTGCGCTCGACATCGTTCGCACCCCAGCTGTTGATGCTGGTGGGACGCTCCATTGAGTCGGCCACAAGATAGTAATTCAGAGGGCGGAAGATCGGGGGAAGGTCAAAGCCAGCACCATCACCGTACCAGCGACCGTTGCAGTTTTTACCGGCAAACATCCACGTCGCGTAACCGCGGATTTCGGTTTCGGTCTTGGGCCAATTGAACTGCACTTCGCCACCAATGCTCTGCATGCGCCGCGCCGCTGGCATGGGGAGCTTTCCTTTCCAATCGTTCTGATACTGGGCCACGCCGCGACCGATCTGCGACAGATTCTGCAAAGAGATGGTCTGGCGAGCCGCCTTGCGTGCCTTGCCCAGGGCCGGCAGCAGAATCGCGATCAACAACGCGATGATGGCGATCACCACCAGCAACTCGATCAGGGTGAAACCCGATCCCTTTGAATTGCGGCGGCCTTGCACAGCGTTCAGCATGTTCATCTTCACTGATCCCCTTTCCTTGCTTGTCCCACCCGAGGGTCGAACAGCGTGGACCTTCATTTTCAAACCTTGAACCGACTCACGCGAACGGGAAATTGCTTCCCCGATGAGTATTCATGAAATCTGGCGCCTCGGATTCCCAAACAGCTCAGGTTCGAGATCACCAACCCGTCATTCCGCACCCTTTGGCCGTTTGAACAAGCCCGAGGGGTGTAGTTGACCACATTCTCCCGTCCCTGTCAAGATTCGATTCATCCGGATACGCAAGTGTGCCAACCAAACCCCAATGCGTCGTGTGCCTTGGCACATGCCGCCATGTAGTCTGGCCCTTCCTTCTCTGGATGTCGAGCCACTGACAAAGGTCCGAAGAATTTCGGCCGTCAGACGTTACGCAACCTGAACGCATGGTGTTGCAGTAAAGCACTGTCGATTCAATAGTCCTATAACTACGTTCAGTTGTCGTTTGCTGGTTGCAACCCCCTCACAGCCACGCCGGGCCAACCTTGGTCCGGGAATGTCCGATAGAGTGTGCATGGCTTGCAGGAATGCGAAGCCGGCAGGAACCTAGCTGCGTATAGGTTAGGTGTCACTGGCGATCTGTTGGGCACGTTCGTGCCTTGGCCGGTGGCAGTGGGAGTGGCCAATCGAGTTGGCTTCCCCACGGGGTGAAATGGCACTCGTGCGGTTGTACGCCAGGATGAGCGAACAGCGAAAAGACACTTCGGCCAAGCAGGATTTGTCGGAAACCTCTCCGATGAAGCCCGGTGACACTGTGTCGGTGGATCAACCCGCCGGAGGTAGCCGAGGCGTGGCCACGGTCAACCCTTCCAGCATGTCCAGCGTGGTGGGAAACATCTCCGCCACAGAAGAAGTGCTGCAGGAGATTGCCAAGAGCGGCACCAATGTGGATTCTCTGGTGGGCCGCCTGGTGGTGGATAACGGACTGGCCACTCAGGATGAGGTCAAGGTCGCGCTGGAGATGCTCAAGTCGGCCCAGAATGCGCCGACCACTCCTGAAGAGCGCAACCAACGATCACTGCTTCAGGTATTGGTGGATCAGGAATTCGTCACCAAGCGTCAGATCGCGCGGCTGCGACCCATCATCGAGGCCGAGAAGAGTGGCCAAAAAATTCCCGGCTACAAGATCATCAAGAAGCTTGGCGCAGGCGCCATGGCCAGCGTGATGCTGGGGCGGCAGTTGAGCTTGGATCGGCTGGTCGCGATCAAACTCTTACCCAAGAAGTTTACTGGAAATCCGCAGTTTATTGAGCGTTTTTACGCCGAAGGGCGTGCCGCGGCACAACTCAATCACCCCAATATCGTGCAGGCGTATGACGTCGGCAAGGCGGGTGATTACCACTACTTCGTGATGGAGTATGTGGAAGGGCGCACGGCGTACGACGACATCGCGCGACTCAAACGCTACACCGAAAAGGATGCCATCGAGATCATCCTGCAGATTTCCGAAGCGCTCCTGCACGCGCATGAGAAGGGACTTATCCACCGCGATGTGAAGCCCAAGAACATCATGATCACCAAGGAAGGGGTGGCCAAGCTGGCAGACATGGGTCTGGCCCGCGCCATCTCTGATAAGGAAGCGGCCGAGGCAGAGGCGGGTAAGGCATTCGGCACGCCTTACTACATCTCTCCTGAACAGATTCGGGGTGAGAAGAACATCACCCCTGCTGCAGATATCTACTCGCTGGGCGCCACGCTGTACCACATGCTGACGGGACAGGTGCCCTTTGAAGGCAAGAACCCCAGCGAAGTGATGCACAAGCATTTGAAGGCGGAACTGCCTCAGCCCGACCACATCAACGCGAAGTTGTCGGCGGGGATCTCGGAAATCGTCGAAATGATGATGGCCAAGGACCCTGGCCAGCGGTATCGCAACTGCCGCGATCTGATCGTGGATCTGAAGGCCGTGAAGATGGGTCAGCATCCCCCCTTGGCTCACAAGGACTTCCGCGGCGCGGATCTGGCTTCTTTGGCCAATGCCGAGCAATCGGCGGTGGCGGTGATCCCCGCGGCCCCAGAGGTAGAGTTCGGGAGCCCGATGGTTCGTCCCTGGCTTTTCTGGACGCTGGTGGCGGTGCTGGTGGTCTCGGTCACGTTCAACATCATCCTGCTGGCGACGCGAGCGAGCGGCGGATCATGACCATCAGAATGTGCAGGTCTTTGCGAGTTTTTCAAGCGGCAAAAGGTTGCTCTGGTGGTGGGGGTTTGTTATCCTTGGGACTCGTCAGTGGCAATCGCGGTGAGCGCATGCCACGACGAGAGCGTCGCGTGAGCGCGGCGAGGATTGTGCGTTCAATGGTGTGAAGTATCGCGCCACTGATGAATTGCCGGATGGTCCGGTGATATTCAGGGGCGTGTGGTTTTGAGGAGTGTGTCCTATCTCGACATTTGGAAGATTCAGCCGCGAGCAGGCGGGTCCACCCCGCACCCGAATCAATGGGTTCATTCGTATCACGCCGATTCGTCTGATCGGCGCCCAGGGCGAGCAGATCGGCGTGGTGGAAACCGCCGATGCGTTGCGACGGGCCCAGGAACTTGGTCTTGACCTTGTGGAGATCGCGCCGACAGAGCGTCCGCCGATCTGCAAGATCATGGACTATGGCAAGTTCAAGTACGAGCAGAGCAAGCAGCAGAAGAAGAACACCGGGCACAAAGCGGCGGAAATGAAAGAAGTGCGCCTGGGCCGCTCGATCAAGATCGGCGACCATGATGTGCAGATCCGCATCAATCAATCGCGCCGGTTCCTGGTCGAAGGTCACAAGGTGATGGTGACGCAGCGCTTCAAGGGGCGCGAGATCGCGCACCGCGATCTTGGTCTGATCAAGCTGCGCGAGGTGGCCGATGCGCTGGCCGATATCGCCAAGGTCGAGCAGACTCCCCGCTGGATGGGTAAGCAGGCGAGCATCATCCTGGCACCTGATAAGGTGAAGGTGGATGCGTACAAGCGCAAGCTTGAGAAGGAAAAGGCCGAGCGCGCTGCCAAGGGCATCGCCGAGGCGCCTGAGCCCGAGATTCCCGACGACATCGACGATCATGACGATGACGAGGGTGATGACGAATAACGCAAGGCACTAGGCATTTGGCACTAGGCGCTTGTGAAAGGCAAGAAGTCAAGACAGAACAAAAGGCACTTCGTCGCAGGACGGAGTGCCTTTTTCAGGACTGAGTGCCGAGTGCTGAGCAGAATCAGAAGAAAAGGAGGCACATCGTCACCACAAGGCAAGTGTGGCCTATCACCGATCGATGCTGGGGGAATCCGGCACGGTGAACTTGATGTTGTTGCGCTCCAGCGACTGACCGGTGGCGAGATAGAAATCCGCGATCGATTGGTTGTATTCGGCCAATGCCTGATTCTCAGCACGCTCGGCGCTTGCCAGCGATTCCTGGCGGCTGAACTCGGTGTTCAATCGATCCACTGTGTACCCCTTGGTGAGATTCTTCTCAACCAGGAAGGTGCGCAGGGCTTCGCTCGCCGCCAGACGCCCGGTCTTGGTCTGCGAGATCAATCGATAGTTGAGTTGAATGCGATCGAGAGAGTCTTTGACATCCTTCACCACGGTCTGCACAGTGTTGCGATAGGCGATCACTGCCTGCATGCGCTGCAGTTTGGCGCGGCGGAGATCCGCCTCGGCCTTTCGATTGCCGATGGGCCGCTCAAAGACCAGGCCAACGAGGTAGTCAATGAACTGGCCGTTCATGATGTTGCTGTAGGAGTTGGCCGGGCTGGATTCCAGCGCGTTGTACTTGGCCTGCAAGCGCAGATCGAGTTGCGGCAAGCGGGCATTCATCGCCACCTGTTGACGGATCGATTGATCATCGATGGAGAGGATCGACTGGGTGACCTCGGGGCGCTGGGCGATGCCGGCCATGATCCCTTCAAAGAGTGAGAAGGCGATGGGTTGATCCGGCGCATCGTCGGCGGGAACGAGCATCGCTTCACTGCCGATGACCAGTTCGGGGTCGTTCATCAGGGATTTGAGGCGGTCGGAAAGCTGACGCAGGGCAGTCTGGGCGCGCAGCACATCGGCGCGGCGGGACTCGACGCGGGCGGTGGCTTCAGCGATGACGGCGGGGGTGGCGTCGAGGGCTTGGCGGGCCTTGAGCTGGTCACGGACTTCCACGCCTCGTTCAAGGAGGCGCTGCAGGATGAGGAGGTCGCGGTGGGTCTGCACGAGTTGCCAGTAGGTTTTTTCGGCGTCGGTGACTTGGCGCAAAAGGTCGCGCTTGAGATTGGCGATGGCGTTGCGCTCGGCATTGCGGGCCAGTTTGATCTCGGCAGTGGCGACTTCGGAGCCAAAGCCCTTCAAAAGGGGCTGGTCAAACTGGGCCGTGAAGGCGAGGGCCGAGGAGGGATCGGGACGGACGGTCAGGTCCGGGGTCTTGTTGTCGGTGTACGAAAGATCCTGCTGCAGGGTGAAACGACCACCGGTGATGAGGTTGCGGCGGACGCCAACCTGCGTGCCCAGCGAGTTCTGACGGTTAATGGATGAACCGAAACTGAAGCCGCTGGTGCTGGAGGCGACCTGCGGAGCATCGGTCATGGAGTAACTGGAACTGGCAAAGATGGTCCAATCAAATGCGGCCTCGGCAGCGACGATCTGGGCCTGGCTGATCGCCGGGCCGATACGGGCAAACTGGACGGCCAAGTTATTTTCGGCGGTGGCGCGGATGACCTTTTCCAGACTGACCAGGACGGTGGTGGCGGGTTGACCGTTGAGATCCTCGGTCATGGGAAACTTTGAGGCGTCGTAGGCCTCTGGCCCGGCCATCTTGTTGAGCTCGGTCTGAAACTCTGGCTTGATGTTGAGTTCGGGGGTGCGGTCTTCGCGGGTGGTGGTGCGAGGGGCGGGGAAGCGCTGAGACTCGGCGAGTTCGCGCTTGGTGCTGGCGATGACGGCGTCTTTGAGGGTTTGCTCGCCGGCGTGGAACTCTTGCGACTGACAACCGACAAGCAGGGTGCAGGCCAGACCGACTGTGGCGGCAATGGCCGCGCTGCGGGGCGAAGCGAGGGTGGGGCGGGAGGAAGTTGTGAGGCGGATGAGTTGTGCCATGGAGGGGGAACCTAGCGGGTCAAACGTGGGGGGTCAAAGAAACTGCGTGGGAAGGGTGGGAGACGGTTTCGTTCCAGTTCCGGGAAGCGTAAACTCCGCGCGTCTCCTGTGGTGGCTTTGCGGATGGATCCGCATGGCCAGGGGACGGGTTGTGGCTGGCCACCCCGGCCGCACATTCAGATGCACGAGGCAGGTATGCGATACGCCTTTGGTCGAAAGTTCTTCAACGTGGCGGCGGTCGTGGTTGCAGCAGGGCTGGCGGCCGTTGCGAGCGCTCAGGTGCGCAACGTCGAACCATACACGGTGACGGTCTTTGATAAGGCCGAATTGCGCTGCGCTGATATGCCTCAGGCGTACCGCGTGGCAGAAGTAGCCAAGGGCGCCACACTGACCGTGGATGGTGAAGGACAGGGCGTGCTGCGCGTTGCGTACCCCAGCGGCGCGCTGGCCTTTGCCAAAGCCGAGGATGGCACGTATGACGAAGCCACCAAAACGCTGACCCTGACCAAGGGGAGCAAGCTCCGCGCTGCTCACCTGCGTTCCAATCTGGAATTCAATGCCTCGTGGAAGACGCTTCTGGAGAATGAACTTCCCGCTGGCACGGCCCTCAAAGTGACCGAAGTGGTCAAGGGCGTGGATGGCGTGGCGGTCGCGTACAAAGTGGATGCCCCGAGCACGGCTCGTGCGTTCGTGAATATCAAGAACGTACGCAAGCCGGATGGAACCGAGATCAAGATCGGTGCGGTGCCGACGACATCGAGCACATCCACCAAGACAGGCGGCGGGGCCAGCGTGCCCTTCTCGACGACGGCTGCGCCCTCCAACGCAACGACTCCGACCGGCGTCACCTCCGATGGCACGACCACCACTGATGCCTCCAGCACCACGACCACGACGACCAAGCGAGTGGTGATCGAGAATGTGCGTCCCAAGCGTGATCCTGTGCAGGAGCGCCACGACAATCTGGAGGCGGCATTCCGTGCGGTGCGTACACAGCCCGTGGGAGAGGCAGAGATTGCTCCCCTGCTGACCGAATATCAAAACGCTCTGTTGGATCTGCCCGCCGACAGCCGCCGCCGCCCGCAGTTGCAGCAGCGGATCGATTTTCTCAAAGTTCAGCAGGACTTGCAGGACAACGCCCGTAAGTTGACAGAGATCACGCGTCAGGTTGATGAGCGCACTCGCAACATTCAGATCGCAGTTTCTGATGTGGAGCGCACCCGCGTGTACACCATCATCGGCATGCTCATGCCCAGCACGGTCTACGACGGTACGAATCTGCCCCTGATGTATCGCATTCAGTCGGTGGGCGCGGTTGGTCAGCGCACGCTCGGATATCTGAAGCCCGAAGGCGACCTGAACGTCAAGGACAAAGTTGGCCTTATCGTCGGGGTGATCGGCGAGGCATCGATTGATCCGGTGCTGCAGCTGAACATCGTCAAGCCGGTGCGCGTGGATGCGCTGCGGCCTTCGACCGCAGGCACAACTTTGGAAGTGGTCACGACTCCGACTACGACCACGACAACCGTCACGACGACTTCCATCACCAGCGGTCCCGCCGCAGGGGCGCCGGTGGCGATCCCGGCAAAGTCACCTGAGACGAACCCGGCTCCTGTTCCGGCTCCGGCCAAGCCCAATAACGATGGCTTTGAGCCCGTCAAGGTGCTCGATCCTGAGAAGTGACCCTGAGAGGTGAGTTTGCCCAGCCGCGTGATCGCAAGAAGTGTCGCGCAGCATCAGATCACATGAGACCCCATGAGAGACGTGCCAGAGGCGCGAGTGAGTGGTGAGCAGACCTTTGGTGGTCACACACCATTGCGCTGTGCGGCGGGCTTGTCTACGCATCCAGAGGCGCTCGATGCCCTCGAACAGGCATGCACACAAGTGATGCTCGCGCTCGGCGGATCTCCAATCGCCTGTGCCTTGGTTTTTCTCTCCAAGCATCACGTGCATGAGGCCGAGCCCTTAGCCCGCCACGCGCGGATTGCCCTCAACACCACCAACGTGCTTGGGTGCAGTGCCGAATCCGTCATCGGCGGCACCTTTGAATTGGAAGGTTCTCCGGGTATCTCTGTGCTGGCGATCAGTGGCGGTGGAGTGTCGATTCACCCTTTCAGCAGCGACGAAGTGCCGCAGCGTCTCGATGAAATGTCACCCGAGGCGGTGAGCATCCTCGCAGAAAATCTCCTTGGACCGCGCGACACCCTGCGCGGCGCCATTATGCTCGCAGACCCTTTCACCACGCCAGTGATCAAGCTCTTTCCCATGCTCAATCGGCTGCTGGATGGCAAGCCCTTGGTCGGCGGCATGGCATCGGCGGCTGCAGACCCGGGTTCCAATGTGCTGCTCGCTGCCAGCGGCGACGCGGTGCGGCCATCAGGGCTGGTGGGTCTGGCGTTGCATGGAAAGATTCAACTCGACACTGTGGTGAGCCAGGGTTGCGCACCCATCGGGCCGAATCTGGTGATTACCAAGTGCAAAAAGAATCTGGTCTTTGAAGTTGGTGGACGATCCATCTTTGAGGCGATCCGCGAAGTTGTGGAATCACTGAGCGATGCGCAGCGCGAGCAGATGAAGCAGGGGCTTTTTGTCGGCCGCGTCATCGATGAATACAAGCAGCAGTTCGGTCGGGGCGACTATCTCATCCGCGGCATCGTGGGCGTCGACGAGCGCTCCGGCTCGGTCGCGGTCGGCGATCTGATGCGCATCGGGCAGACGATCCGGCTGCACATTCGCGATGGTCAGACCGCGCGCGAGGATCTGGAAATGCTCATGGACGCTCAGCAGTTGCATGGCGCTCCTGTCGGGTGCCTGCTGGTGTCGTGCAATGGTCGTGGGCAGCGGTTGTTTGGCAGACCAAATATCGATGCGGGAACAGTGTGCCGCGCATTTCAACCCATGGAGCCGGGCGAGACGCGCGCCAAGATCGGCCATGCGATTGATAGCCAGCCGGGGCCGGTCCCTCTCGCCGGATTCTTTGGCGCTGGTGAATTCGGCCCGATTGGTCGCAGTAATTTCCTGCACGGCCATACTGCCGTGGCCACCTTGCTGCGTGCGCCTTTGGGTACGTGAGTGGGCCCGTGAATCACGCGTGCTTACTGACCAGGTGACAGATCGCTCGGCGGCATCACCTGCGCCAGCGTCGGCAAGAGGAATTGTCGACCCCGGTAGCTCACCAGTTTGCCACTGATGCGATATCGCGCACTGTCGCCGTGGCGAAATACCAGTCCTTCTAGCCGTTCCATCTGTGCCGAGGGAAGGAGAACCATCGGCGCGTCAGATGGGGCGGATGTGCCACTGTCGGGCGTGAAGATCAGCCACGCATCGTGGCGGACCACGCGTCCTTGGCGACCGTTGATGTGCTGACCATCGGGGCGATTGCTTGCAGTTGCCGGAACTGCTGGCGATGGAACGGCTCCGCCCTGCGTTGCGTCAGGAGTTGTGCCCGCCGCAGAAGCATTGCCACTAGAAGGTGTCAACGTCGCGGCAGTCTCCAGAGCACGCGCGGTCGTACGCCTGCTTTCCAGTTCCTGAATCAGCGATTTCACATCGGCGGATTCGGTAAGCACCGGAGCAGGAGGCGCTGTGGTGGCTGATGACGCAGGAGAAGATGACGCAGGAGAAGAGGAAGCAGGTGAGGAAGCGACGGTGGCCGATTCGGGAGTTGTCGCCGTCGTGCTCGCCGGCGGTGTGGTGGTGGGGGGGACCGAAAGCAGAATGTGCGGCCTTCCATGAAATGCAAAGACCTGACCATTGATGTAGTACCGACCCAGTTCGCGCGCGGCCGGAACCTCCGGCACCGGATGCCCATCCTTGGATGAACGAGCACTCTCCGGGGGCGGCGAATTGTCGTTCAGTCCCACACCGAGCATGGATTCAAATCGCGCCAGCGCTGTGCAGGGAAGAAGTGAAGCCGCTTGAGAGAAGGCCGGAACCGAACCGGTCGCGGCACCGTCTGTGGGAGCATCGGGGCGAAAGATCAGTCCACCCTTGGCATCCCAGATCAGGGTGCCCGGCATCATCGTGACAATCGCACCTTCGGCGATCACGGGTGCAGGCCGCGTCGTGGTTGCTGACCCGCCCACTGGCGTCAGGTCCACTTCGCGCTTGGGCAACGTCGGCACCGGGTCACTTGCTCCCAGACACGCAGTCGTCAGCAGCGTGCCAGCGCACAACGTCACGCCGATGGCGAGTGACAAACGATCGACTCGGCAGGAAGCGCTCTGGCGGGGGATTGAATGGTCCATGATGCAGAGAATATCGGTCATACACGGTCTGCGTATTCGATGTCGCGCGGATCAAACCCGGCTTGCTGGGTTGCTTGGTCGAAGTTGGCTTACTACCGTTATGGTCCAACTCTGCCCAGGTGCCAGAGTGGTCTAATGGGACGGATTGCAAATCCGTTATTCGTCGGTTCGAATCCGACCCTGGGCTTTTCTGACTGAAAACCAAGCAAACGGGCCGCCCGATGATTCGAGCGGCCCGCTGTGTTTTTCAATTCTGCAATCGGGCATTCAGCGTTTGCGACGCAGGGCGATCAGGCCTCCCGCCGCCATCAGGCCAGCGGTGCCGGGAGTGGGAATGTAGCCGGTGTAGGCAGGAAGGTGCACTTCGCCATCCTGCTGGAAGGACTTCGCCGCCACCGAGCCCGCGATGACGGTGGTGTTGCGCAGGTGAGCCAGGGGGGCCAGTACCGCGCCGACCACCAGGCGATCGAGCGTCACCGAAGTGGCCTCGTAGAAGTTCCAGAGGATCTTGGATCCGTTGGCCTCATTGGCCAGGTTGCCGACCATGTTGCCTTGGTTGAAATTGATGGTGGTGCCGCTGACGTTGATGATGACGCTGGTCGCGCCATTGAAATTCATATCGATCTGCTGCACATTGTTGTTGGAAAAGAGCGATGTGCCGGACACGCTGAAGAACGCCACGCCGTTACCATTTGCGACGGCGTTGAAGTTCACAGGGCCGGGCTGACCGTTAGGAATATTCACCGTGTTGGTCGGAGTTTGACCAGCCAGGAAGGACGACGCCGAGAGCGTCTGGGCAAAGAGGTTGGCCACCGACGCCGCGGCGTTGGCATCACTCACCTGCACGCCGCCGCCATTGAAGTTGGCGTTGCCACTGCGCACGCCACCGAGGCGGATGTTACCGGCCTGCATGTTGACGTTGGAAGTCTGGATGTTGCGACCCACCAGCAGCACATCGGTGCCGATGTAATTAGAAGCGGGCGTGAGCCGCGTGCCATAGTTGGAAGCGCCACCGAGCAGGTCGCGGCCAATTGCAGCGCGGCCTTCAACTTCGGAAGACGACGTCAGGTCGTTCTGGACGATGACGCTCCAATTGGAAAGGACCGAGGCGTTGGTGGTGCTGATGACCGCCGCGCTGATCAAAGCGGCGACGCCGACGAACTGCTGCATGGACATTCTTATCTCTCCCTCTCTCAAACAAATGAACACACAAACTTCGCACACCCCGTGCGAGCATCGCGGAAGGGATGCCGCCTTCGGTTGCTCGGCCACCCACAGCCATACACAGAAGCTGCGGGGCGGATTGGACGAGCCATGTGAAGTGCATAAAGGACACCACGGAGATTCAGAGAATCTTCAGTGCGGACCCATCAGCGAGGAAAGTTGATTGGTTCTTCGCGCTCGAAGATTCAACGTCCGAGAAAGTGGCCTAACTGGGCTTGCGAGCTCGAATCGCCAGGAACATCGGGATCTCCCTGCGCGCTGTATTCTCCGCCTCGGCGCGCGGCCCCGGCTCGCTGGTACGCGTGCTCGACCACTCTTCCAAAGCATCCACCACCAATCCCGCCTGCGCGAGTGCGCCGATGTAGCTCGAGATCGGGCGATGGAATGTCAACGTCGTCACTGGTGCTTTGCCACTCGCAACTGCACCCGGATTCATCACGATCGATTGCTGAGTCGCCCCCAAATAGCGATCCACGCGTCGATACTGCACGTGCCCTGTTCGTCCCTGCTCCCACCCCCAACTTGTCTGCCCCGGCTGACGAAACGCCGGATGCAGCAGAATTGCGACAAACAACCCGCCGGGCTTGAGCGCTCCGCACACACCCTCAAAGACCGGTGCAAGTGGCTCGATATTCATCAGCGCCATGATGCACGTGGCGCGGTCAAAGTTGCTCAAGCCATCAAGTGCCCGCGCATCACCTACGTGATATTCCGCAGTGCCTTTGGCTTTCTCTTTGCTGGAAGCAGCCCGGGCAAACTCAATCAACCTCTCCGCGGCATCCACCCCCACCGCATGCACACCCATGCTCGTCAGGCGGCGACAAAAAGCCCCCTGCCCGCACGCGACATCCAGCACGCGCATTCCCGGCGAAAGTTCCAGTAATCGCAACGCGCCGGGAATCAGCACCTGCTCATGATGATCGCTCACACGATCTTCGATCAGATCGTCGTACCAATCGGCAACGTGGTTCCAATCCGAGCGCGGGCCACTCGCCGTGGCGCGCGAAGCCGGTATGGAAGCCGATGTTTCAGCGGGCGCCGTCGCCGAACCTGGAACGGGCTCATCGTGCCGCGCGTTCGCCGGTGGCTTACTGCCGCAGAGTTCGTAAAAGTGTGCAGGCGCGGGGCTGAAGAATCGCTTGGTCTGCCCCGTTCCCGGATGCACGAATGCCAGCTCGTGGCCATGCAAACACAGACGCTGATCTTCGTGCTCTTTGGGCGCCGTCGGATCAATGCCGTACTTGTGATCGCCCACCAGCCCATGCCCAAGCGACGCCATGTGCACGCGAATCTGGTGCTTGCGACCCGTCTCCAACCTCACCTGCACCAGCGAACGTCCTCGCCCTGTCGCCAGCACGCGATAGTGCGTGATCGCCAGTTTGGGCTCCGCTGCCGCCTGATCGCGAGCTTGCTTTCCGGGCATGGGTCTGCGCTCATCCTTCAATGAACGTCTGCCACCAATCGCGCCCAAAGGCAGCGAATCCACCGTGGTGTCCGGCCTCTCCACCAGCATCGATTGCACCGTCCCCATCGGCAGCGTCGTGCGATCACTCGTTGAGGTCGCTTTGGCCGGCTCAAATTCGCCGCGGCAAACCGCCAGATAAATCCGGTGTGCCTTCTTGCTTCGGAACTGCTCCTTCAGGTGTGTGAAAGCTGACTCGGTCTTGGCAAAGACCAAGAGGCCCGAGGCCTCACGATCCAGGCGATGGATGATCCACACGCGCGTGCCGCGGCGTTTGGTCACCTGCCGCACATGGTCTTTGATGTGCCCGAAAAGATCCTCAAGGCCTGATCCCGTGGCATCAGCAGTCAGCAGCCCGGCGGGCTTGTCGACCACGACGACATCGTCGTCCTCATAGATGATGCGCAGCGGCCCTTTGTGATCAGGGCGTGGGCGACGGGGAGGACGCGGCGGACGGGGGCCACTTTCGAAGCCGTCTGGGCCAGTTGAGGTATTTTCGGACCTTGGGGCGCGGGGTTTGAAGGGCTTCGGTGCCATGGGGTATAGAGAGGTTAGGGAATCAAGATCAGGTTCAGAGGGCAATGAGGTATCAAAGTCGGGTTGAAGAACTGGTACAGACTTGGGTATCTTGTGGGTTATGAACGCGGGCACGGTGCTGGTCGCCGGTCTTGGGTTGCTCACTTTGATGGCGAGTGTCGCCTCGGCCCAGTGCCAGGAGCGGTGGCGCAAACTGCGCGCCCCGATCAGCAATCCACCTTGGCCTCAACTTTCGGCTCGCTGCGTGGCCACATTCGATGCGGATGGCCCGGGAGGTGCTTCGGGGCAGTTCGTGATCGGCGGCGGTCAGTACGCGCCGATCGGGCAGCCCGCACCCGGCGTCGCTTCGAGTGATGGCATTGGTGTCACAGCGCTGCCCGGGATTCGATCCAGCGTGCAGGCGATGGTGATGTACCAGGAGTCGCTCTACGCGGCGGGAGAAGGATTTCTGAACTCAGAAGGGATAGGCAGCGCGTTGGTACGCTGGACGGGGTCGACGTGGGTTGGTGTGGGGAACATCAGCGGTCAGATCAACGCTTTGTGTGTGTACAACGACGAGTTGATCCTGGGTGGAAACTTCTTCAATGTTGGCGGCCAGTCGATTCCAAGATTGGCGCGGTACAACGGAACAAATTTCCTGCCGGTCAGCGCATTCGCGGGGACCGCGACGATTCGATTGCTCGGCGTACACGATGGCAAGCTCTACGCCGCCGGGACAAGCGGCTCGATTGGCGGCGTGTTTACGCAGGGCATGGCGAGTTGGGATGGAACCACTTGGACGGCAGTTCCCGGCAATATTGCAGGTGCCCAGCAGTATGGGCTTGCGAGCTTTCGTGGCAAGTTGATTCTGGTGGGATACGGCCTTGCGCTTCCTCAGCCCAGTTCGGTCCAGCAGTTTGACGGCACAAATTGGACGCCACTTGGCAACATGGTGAGTGCTCCTGTCTATTCCATCGCCACGCGAGGCGATGAGTGCTTCATCGGTGGTCCCTTTGGTGGCATCGGCTCGCAAGCGGCTCTCTACATCGCGCGTTTGCCCGCTGGAGGCGCAACTTGGACCGCCATGCCCGATGTCACCACAGGCATGCCGGGGGTGCAGACTCCAGTGACTGGCATCACCGAGTGGAATGGCTCCATCGTCGCGGTAGGAAATGGTCACGTGTCGGTGTGGGGCATCTGCCGCGCTGATTTCAACTGCGATGGAGTCGCAGATTTCTTTGACTATCTGGATTTCGTCTCGGCGTTCGCTGCAGGCGAAACCGCAGCCGATTTTAACAACGACACCGTGGTTGATTTCTTTGACTATCTCGATTTTGTCGAGATCTTCGCCGTCGGCTGCTGAATTACATCCATCTGTTGCAACTGCTTGCGGTGCCAGCCCGAAAGCAGACTCAATGCGACGACCGCGCCGATCAGGCACCACATCATGTCTGCCTGAGTATCCCACTGATCGCCTTGAGTGCCCAGAAACGCCGAAGCTCCTTCGTGCCACAATGCCGCAGTTGCCCACTCCAGCAGTTCATACAACGCGATGAAGGCCAGACACACGCTACCCGTGAGAAAGCCAAGCCATCGTGAATGCGTCAGCGGTGAGCGCCTCATCAGAATCTCGCGAGTCAGAATCGCAGGCACAAATCCCTGGGCAAAGTGCCCGAGCCGGTCGTAGTGATTGCGCTCCAATCCAAACCACTCCTGCACCCAGAACCCTGCGGGGACTTCTGCATAGGTGTATTTGCCACCGATGCACAGAATCCAGGCGTGAATCGCCAAGAGCACGCACAGCAGCATCGAAAGTGGAAATCGCTTGGCCGTCGCCAGTGCCAAGGGCAGGCCGAGCATGACCGGAAGTGTTTCCAGCGCCCATGTGCCGCGCTCTTTGGGAGTGATGCCGGACCAGATGAGGATCGCAGCCGTCAACGCGACCAGCGCAATGCTCATCGGGCGCGGCTTTGTCTCAAGTGCCTGTGTCACCATGCCTGCAAGCGTACTCAAGATTCACGAAACCGCTCACGTCCTGATTGAGCGTAATTCGCCCAGCACCCAGATGGCAAAATCCTCTTTCAGCATCGTGCACGGCGCGGCAATCGTTCGCCCATCCTGCAAAACCAGCGTTCCATCAATCACTGCGCTGTCCATCGTCTCAAGTGGATTGGCCACACACGCATCCAATCCCTTTCTCGCGATCTTGCTCTTGGTGGATGCGATCATCTCTTCTCGGGGCTCCAGCGCAAAACCCACAATCACTTGCCCAGCGCGCCGCGTTGACGCCACCTCGGCAATCAAGTCGGGCGTGGGTTCAAGCTCCAGCGACACCTTCTCCGCACTCCGGCGAAACTTCCCCCCGGACAATGCAGCCAGAGGTTTGGGTCGATAATCCGCAACCGCCGCAGCCATGATGATCAAGTCCGCCTGCTGTGCATGGGTACGCAGGAGCCCTTGCAGATCCGCGCAAGTGCGAAAGCGTTGCGTCACGACCGGGGGCGGTGGTGGAGGGGCACACACCGGACCCAGCAGCAGCGTCGTCGCATACCCCGCGTGCAGACACGCCCCGGCCAACGCAATGCCCATCTTCCCCGAGGAGCGATTTCCCAAAAACCGCACCGCATCGATGGGCTCATGCGTCGGGCCGGCTGTGATCAGAACTCGAATCGGCATAGGTGTCGTCTTTCCGTGCAACCGCGAATCTCAAAACCAGTGTAAAGAGTCACGAGAAGGTCCGATCTCGGCTGCACATCGAACGATTCCACGCTACCCTAGAAGTCCATTCGGTTTGGATGCCGTTCGTGCTCGTTCGGGTACGGGTGGTGATCCGCGCACGGAACCCGCCGCCAACTGTGGCACTTTGCCCATGTTTGGCTTTGGGAAGGAACCCATCGGCACGTCAGTCGGAAAGAACCAAGCATGGCACGATCGAGAAAGAAGCTGGGTGAGATTCTGATCGGGTGGGGGGTCTTGACGGCTGATCAGGCCGACAAGGCCACATCCGCCGCCAAGGGTGGCAAACGCTTCGGCGACGCCGTTGTCGAGCTTGGCTTTGCCAAGGAAGACCAGGTCGCCAAGGCCCTGGCTCATCAATTCGGCATGGAATATGTCGATCTTTCGGCCGCCGGTGCTGCCGACAAGATCGATATGAAGCTCATCCCCGATGACCTCATCAAGAAACACACGATCCTTCCCCTTTCCAAGAACAACGGCACTCTGACCATCGCGATTTCCGATCCCCTCAACCTGGAATTGCAGGACATGCTCCGCTTCCGGTTGAACTCCAATATCGAACTCAAACTCGCGCCCAAGGGGCAGATCCGCCGCTACATCGATCAATCTCAGCAAGGAACGGCTCGCCAGTTCAAGCAGGATGAATCGCTGGTCACCGAGTCGATCGATAAGTCCGTCGACCGTTCGGTTGACCGCTCGGTGGATAAATCCATCGACGTCGTCAGCGAAGACTCTCCGATCATCAAGCTCTGCAATCGCGTCCTTGCCGAGGCGGTGCGCATGCGAGCCAGCGATATTCATATCGAGCCGATGGCCGAGCACGTGCGCCTCCGCTACCGCATCGACGGTGTGTGCATGGAGCGCGACAAGCTTCCCAAGCGCATGCAAAATGCCTTCCTCAGCCGTATCAAGCTGATGGCCGCGATGAACATCGCCGAGAAGCGAGCTCCGCAGGACGGCCGCATCAAGATCGATGTCGATGGCGTGATGATCGACTACCGCGTTTCCGCGTGTCCGGCGTACCACGGCGAATCCATTGTCTTGCGTATCTTGCGTCCCGATTCGGTCCGCATCGGTCTGGTGAACCTGGGTTTTGAGCAGGATTCACTGGGCGTTTTCAATAAAATCATCCGTCGCCCCAACGGCATCTTTCTGGTCACCGGACCTACCGGTTCGGGTAAGACCACCACCCTCTACTCCGCTCTTGACGTTCTCAATCGCCCCGACAAGAAGATCATCACCGCCGAAGACCCAGTCGAATACCAGTTCGGCGGCATCAATCAGTGTCAGGTCCGCGAACACATCGGCCTCACTTTCACCGCCATTCTCCGCTCGATGCTGCGTCAGGCCCCCAACATCATTCTCGTCGGTGAAATTCGCGATAAGGAAGTCGCCGAAATCGCCATTCAGGCCGCCCTCACCGGCCACTTGGTCTTCTCCACACTGCACACCAACGACGCACCGAGCGCCATCACCCGTCTGGTCGACATCGGCATCAAACCTTTCCTGGTTGCATCATCAATTCAGGCCGTGCTGGCTCAGCGCCTCATCCGCATCCTTTGCCCAAAGTGCAAGGCCATCGATGAGAACCCCGATCCCAAGTACCTCCGCCTCATCGGCCTCACCCCCGAGCAGGCCGCAGGCAAGGCCATGAAGCCCGTCGGCTGCGACAACTGCAACGGTCTGGGCTATCGCGGGCGTAAGGGCATCTACGAAATGATGGTCATGAACAGCACCATCCGCGATCTGGCCTTCAAGGTCGCCCCCGTCACAGAAATCCGCCGCGCCGCCCTCGAAGCGGGCATGCGTCCCCTCGTCGGCGACGGGTGCATCAAGGTTCTCAACGGCATGACTACCGCGGACGAAATCGCCCGCATGACCCAGGCCGAAATCGGAAACGACTGAATTCTCTTTGCTTTCTTGACCCCCTGACCTCAGGAATAGACCCATGTCCACGATCCAAATTGACCGTCTCCTCGACACCGTGGTGAAGCTCGGCTGCTCCGACCTTCACCTCACCGTCGGACGTCGTCCCACCATCCGCCACCACGGCGGTCTCAAGGACCTGAACACCAAGGTTCTTGAATCCGACGACATGGTGTCATTGATGAAATCCATCACCCCCGAACGCAATCAGCAGGAATTGCAGGAGATGGGCGGTACCGACTATGGCTTTGCATACGGCTCCGCGGCACGCTTTCGCGTTTCGGTCTTCCGCCAGCGTCAGGACATCGCCATGGTGCTGCGGCAGATCCCCTCACGCCTCCTCACATTTGAGCAGATCGGCCTCCCCGAAGTCTGTAAGGAACTCATCCGCCGGCCCCGTGGCATGTTCTTGGTTACCGGACCCACCGGTTCGGGCAAGACCACCTCGCTCGCGACCATGATCGACTTTGTCAACACCAACCTCGATCGCCACATTGTGACGATGGAAGACCCGATCGAATATTATCACACCCACAAGAAATCCATTGTGAATCAGCGCGAAGTGCACAACGACGTGCCCAGCTTCGCCGAAGCCCTCCGCCGCGTGCTCCGCTCTGACCCTGACCTGATCCTGGTGGGCGAAATGCGCGACCTTGAAACCATTGAGGCCGCGATCCGCGCCGCCGAAACCGGCCACTTGGTCTTCGGAACCCTGCACACCACCGGCGCGGCAAAGACCATCGACCGCGTCGTCGACGCCTTCCCCGTCACCCAACAGAACCAGATCCGAGTCCAGCTCTCAACCGCCCTCATCTGCGTGCTGAGCCAGGTGCTCCTGGCCCGCACCGATCAGCCGGGCATGGTGGCAGGTTACGAGTTCCTGGTTGTGACTCCCGCCATCGCCAACCTGATCCGCGAAAATAAGACCTTCCGCATCGACTCAGCGATCCAGACTGGTAAGAAGTTCGGTATGCAGTTGCTTGATGACCACCTCTGGTCGCTGTATAGCCGCAGCATGATTAGTGGCGAGGAAATGATTGACAAGAGCAAAAATCCGGCTGCCCTGTCAGAGAAGGTCCACAAGATGGGCCGCGTGATCGGGCGGATGGAATGGGACAATGACGTTGAAGTTCCTGATGAGCCCAAGAAGTAAATCTGGAACGCAAAAAGCAAAATGTCTTGACGTATTCTCTTTGTGCAAAGTGCAAGCATCAGTCGAACCGTTCCGGTAAGCTATCCGAATCGGATTGCGCCTCCCGTTGTTCGGGTGGCGGGATCGTGTCTTTCTCAGAGCCAGCTTCTGAGGGACTGCTTCGGGCAGAGGCCGCCGGGATTTGAAGGTGCTTGCAGCCGCTTGGGGATTGGGATGGGGTTGGGCGGTGCAGGTTGATCGAATCCTTCTATAGAACTGCCTGAAGTAGGACCATCGGAAAGTCGGCGTTTGGGAAATCGCCGGGTGCCGTGGAACCGGTTTCGGGCACGCGAGAGGTGGCTGTGTATGCCGATGGTAGATCCCGCTGAACTCAAGGGCCGCAAGCTCGGCCGCGTCCTCACCAAATTGGGCAAGGTCACTCGCGAGCAGGTGCACGAGGCGCTGGCCATCCAACAGACCCGCAAGGCCCCATTGGGGCAGTTGCTTGTCGAGCTGGGGTATTGCAAGCCCAACGACGTCGCCGCGGCACTCGCCGGTCAGGCCGGCATGGAATACCGCGAACTCGGTGGCTTTGACGTCCCCGAAGACATTCGCGAGGTGATCCCATCCGAAAACGTCCGCGCCTACGAAGTCATTCCGATCGAGTACAACAAGACGTCCAAGCGACTCAAGATCGCCATGAAGTCGCCCAATAACTTCCGCGCGATCGACGATTTGCGTCTGCTGCTGGGTGGCAACGTGGAGGGTGTCGTCGCCGACCCCGCCCTGATCGATGCCCAGATCAAGAAGTACTTCTCCAAATCTGAGAGCGTCACCGACGTTGTCAGCTCACTGGCATCCAACGAGAATCTCAAGGCCCTCGAAGGGCGCAGCGCCGACTCCATCGATCTGGACGCTCTGAACGACGCGGCTAACGACAACCAGGTCATCAAGCTTCTTAATCTGGTGTTGATGCAGGCGATCAAGGATCGCGCCAGCGACATCCACTTTGAGCCCTTCGAAAACGAATTCAAGATGCGTTATCGCATCGACGGCGTGCTCTATGAAATGGTGCCGCCCCCCAAGCACCTTGGCCCGGCCATCACCAGCCGCGTCAAGGTCATGGCGAATCTGGATATCGCCGAGCGTCGTCTGCCTCAGGACGGCCGCGTCGAACTCACCGTGGGTGGTGCCCCCGTCGACCTGCGTATCGCCGTGCTTCCCACCATGTGGGGTGAGTCGGTGGTGATGCGCGTGCTCGACCGCTCCAACGTCGAGTTGTCGCTGGATCGCGTAGGCCTGCGGACTGATGATCTGGTGGTCGTCCGTCGCGTCATCAATAAACCCAACGGCATCGCCATCGTCACCGGCCCCACCGGCTCGGGCAAGACGACGACGCTGTATGCCGCGCTCAATGAGTTGAATCAGATCGACACCAAGATTCTCACAGCCGAAGACCCGGTGGAATACGACATCGATGGCCTGTGTCAGTGTCAGGTGAATGAAGAGGCCGGGTCCACCTTCGGCAAGTTGCTGCGTTCCTTCTTGCGTCAGGACCCCGACATCATCCTCGTCGGCGAAATTCGCGACCTCGAAACCGCGCAGATCGCCGTGCAGGCCTCACTCACAGGCCACTTGGTGCTCTCGACACTGCACACCAACGACGCTCCCAGCTCGATCGTGCGTCTCCTCGACCTTGGAATGGAGGCATTCCTCCTTACCGCCACTTTGGAAGGTGTGCTCGCTCAGCGCCTGGTGCGGCGCATCTGCACCAAGTGCAAAGAGGAGTACATGCCCAAGGACGAGGAAGTCATGGAGCTTGGCCTCCGCCTCGACACCCTGCCCAAGAACACCAAGTTCTACCGCGGCAAGGGGTGCGATGTGTGCCACAACTCCGGTTTCAAGGGGCGCACCGCCCTCTTTGAGATCATGACCATGGATGACGAGATGCGTGAGATGATCATGCGTCAGGCCAGCACTGCGATCCTGCGCGAGCACGCCCGCAAGATGGGCATGCGCACGCTCCGCGAATCGGGCTTGTTGTCCATCTACGACGGCGTCACCACCATCGACGAAGTCGTTCGCGAAACCATCGCCGAAGAGTAAATCACCGCCACTCGCACCATCGCACGCAACCGGTTGGGCTGAATTCAGACAGTCGCAGAATGGAGATGTGAACAATGGGTTCATTTACATACGAAGCCCTCAACGCAGCAGGCAAGCCCCAGAAGGGCGTCATCGATGCCAACTCGACCGAAGAGGCCATCGCCAAGATCAAGGCACAGGGCTTCTTCCCTACCGGCGTCAAAGAGCAGAAAGCCGCCAAGAAGGAAGACGGCAAGGGTGGCGGCTCAGCCCCCACCCCCGGCACTCCTGCCAAGGCCAAGAAGTCCGCCAGTTTTTCCTTTGGCTCCATCAAACCCAAGGTGATGACCACCTTCACGCGTCAGCTTTCCACCCTGCAGGACGCCGGTCTGCCCTTGCTCCGCTCGCTTCAGATTCTCGAACAGCAGCAGAAGCCCGGCGCTTTCAAGAACATCCTCATCGGTGTTTCTGAAGAAGTCGAAGGTGGCTCGGCCCTTTCCGAAGCGATGGCCAAATACCCCCGCGCCTTCAACACCCTCTATACCAAGATGGTGGCCGCAGGCGAGGTCGGTGGTGTGCTCGACATCATTCTGCAGCGTCTCGCCGAGTTCATGGAAAAGGCCGAACGCCTGAAGCGCAAGATCAAAGGTGCCATGGTGTACCCGGCGGTCGTCGTTTCCATCGCCGGCATCATCCTCACCGGCATCATGGTCTTCATCATTCCCAAGTTCGAGGAAATCTTCACCGACTTCGGCGTGGAGCTCCCCGCGCTCACCCGCTGGCTGATCAACACCAGCCGCTGGTTCGCAGGCGCAGGCGCTGGTCAGCAGATTCCCGGCTGGGCCTGGCTCATCGTCGGCATTCCCCTCTCCATCATCTTGTGGAAGTTGATCCGCAAGGCCGGCCCCGGCCGCGCCATCACCGACATCATCCTTCTGCGCGCCCCGGTCTTTGGTCAGTTGATCCGCAAGACCTCCATCGCCCGCTTCACCCGCACCCTGGGCACCCTGATCAGCGCGGGTGTGCCGATTCTCGAAGCCATCAACATCACCAAAGAAACCAGCGGCAATTACGTCTTTGAAAAAGCCCTGGGCAAGGTGCACGACTCCATCCGCGAGGGTGAGAGTTTCGCCGGCCCCCTGCGCGAGGCCAAGGTCTGCGATCCCATCGTCGTCAACATGATCGACGTCGGTGAAGAGACCGGTGAACTCGACGCCATGCTCATGAAGATCGCCGACAACTACGACGAAGAAGTCGATGTCGCCGTCGCCTCGCTCGTCTCCCTCCTCGAACCTCTGATGGTCGTGGTGCTGGGTGTCATCGTCGGTCTCATCGTCGTGTCGATGTTCCTCCCTCTGGTCAAGATGATCGAGTCTCTCCAGGGTGGTGGCGGCGTCTGACGCCATCCTCAGCAGCTTTGCCCAGTCGGTGCAGGTGATCACTCGTGCAGATCGGGAGCAACCTATGAAAACCTCTCACAACACTCGCCAGAATGATCTTGCTTCACGCTCTGGCTTCACCATCGTCGAATTGCTGATGTCCATCATCGTCATCGGCACGCTGATGGCACTCCTCATCGTCGGCCTGCGCGCGGCAACACGCTTTGCCCGCACCTCTGCCGAGCGTCAGAATGTCATCGCCCTGCGCGAGGCTGTTACTCAGTTCCGCCAGGAATTTGGTTTCGTCCCCCCATTGGTGCGCGATCAGAGCATCGATGCTCCCCCTTTGCGTGCCCGCATTGAAGAGAAGCTCGGTACCGGCAGCAATGCTTCACGCAGTTTCTATAGCTACGCCGTCTATGACTTTGCCGAGACCGCCAACGGCACCGAATGGCGCAAGTTTTTCCAGCGTGAGGCCCCGCCCGCTCCGCCAGCCGGCTTTGGCTCTATGGCGATGTATTACGACAAGCGCTACTCCGAGTGCTCGCTTCCTTACTACCTCATCGGACCCGTCGAAGTCGACCTCACCACCAACATGACCGGCGCAGTTGTCCCCATCGATGGTGTCACCGGCCCCGGCTTCTTGAAACCAGTGCGCGATGGCACCTTTGTCGTACCTGTTGAAGCGCTGAGCGACAGGGGCAGTGGTCGCCTGGGTCAGAAGTATGAGCCCTTCTTCCGCCCCAACAACTCTTCTATCAAGCTCTATCAGAACCCCGGCCCCACCAAGGAAGATCGCGCCGATCTTTCCCTCCGCGATCGCAATGATGTTCCCATCCGCTACTACCGCTGGACCAAATCCGACACACGCATCGATCGTGCCCCGATTAACGACTGGCTCCGTATTCCCGTGCTGGTCGGCGATCCGGAGAAGTCACCCAACCTGCGTGATGCCACGTTCGCCATCATCGCCGCGGGCCCCGATGGTGCCTTTGGTGATGAGCCGATCGCCGAACTGCTCCAGAAGCTCGGTGTTGCTCCTGACACCCGCGAGACCATCGCACGCATGAAGGCGATGGAAGACAACATTGTGGAGGTGGGCAAGTGAACTCTCGCCATACTCCATCTCGCGCGTTTACCCTCACCGAACTGCTGGTGGTGATCTCACTCGTCGTGCTGCTTCTGGCCGTCGCTGTGCCCGCATTCTCCAGCATGCTTTACTCCAACGATCGCTCGCTGGCGGATAACCAGCTTCGCATCGCCATGCAGAATGCCCGCGATGCCGCCGTTCGCTCCGATGGTGGCGATGCCGCCGCGGTCTTTCTCCTGCCTCCCAACGGCAAGCTCCGCATCGTCACCTGTGTGCGCGTCGGCGAACTTCGTGATCTGAATAACCAGAATCAGGAAGTCATCCGCGATGTCTTCGTCCCTGTTCCGCTGCTGCAGCCCATCGACCTTCCCAAGGGCTGGACCGTTCGCGGCTTTGCCGCCCCCGGCGCCATCGTCACGGATTCCTCCGGTTGGTATGAAGGTGCTCACCTGGTCGCTGGCGAAGGCAACTGGGTCCTCCCCGAGACCGGCTTCTTCGATAAAAACGTCGCCAACAGTGGTCGCAATCGTCAGTCCTTCATGATCCGCTACAGCGCGGGCAGTGGTGGGGTGGCTCCTCGTTCGTCTCGCGAAGCACTCGTCCTGGATGTCATCGGCAATCAGGCCTTCCGCAACGCTGGCGTCTTTGCTAATTACCGCCTGGATCAGGCCACCGATGTCCCCTCGATGGCACGCCGCATCCTCGATATCGGCTCTGGTCTCACCCTTGCGCAGCAGCGCGAGCTTCTCGGCGATGCCTCCAGCGACACCGTTCTTTGCCGCGAGGTGGCTCAGGTCTCTCTTCAGGATGAACGCCGGGTGGTCAGTGGCCTTGCGGGTCGCAGCGTCAACAGCGCCACCGGCTCTGTCTACGGCACGCCTGGCAATCCTCAGACCGTTCCCATCACCCCCACGATCGACACTTCGATCTTCAATCTCGGCAACGGACGCGATATCAGTCGCGCCATCAACGAACTCGTCGTCGGCCAGTATCTCGGCCGCGGCGGCAAGAAGGTACAGACCGAAGTCAAGCTCTTCGGCCTGGATCGCTATTCCGGTCGTGTGCGGGAGGTGACCCCATGAGATCAACATTGCGATCATCGCCGCAATCAACCCCCGCATTCTCGCTTATCGAAGTGCTCATCGGTGTCCTCATCCTCGCCCTCGGCCTGCTCGGTCTGGCCGCCGTCTTCCCTGTCGTGGTTCGCCAGCAGCGCACCGCCGCCGATCAGACCCAGGGTCTGATCGTGGCTCGCAACGCCGAGGCCTATCTCCGAGGTCACACCCTCACCACCACGCGTTCCGTGCCCAACGCCTCCGTTCCCGGCGGCGGACTGCTTGCCCCCAGCGACCCCATTCCCGAGCAGAATCGCCGCGGCCTCGACATCTTGCGCTATCAGGGTGTCACTGCCACAAACCCCTACTCCACGTGGTCTTTCAACGCCGCCAATCCTGACCGCCCCGGACCCTGGGAGATTCCCACGTATTCCCTCGTCTATACCAATCCGGATCGTGGCAACATGCTCGTTGCAGCCACCAATCAGACCGCTGGCGTTCAATTCGCACAGCGCGACCGTCTCTGGCCCGCGGCATACTCCAGCGTCGATACCCGCGTTGATGACAACAAATACGCCAACGAGCCCCGTTACATCTGGGATGTCGCCACGCGCCGCGTCGATCCTGGCACCCCAAGTAACGTCGGCGACGATGGCATTCAGTTCGCCGTCTTTGTCCGCCGCATCGATAGCTCCATCCGAGTTTCCCGGCGCGATCTCATCAACGATCCCAACGATCCTCTCCGCCTCTCGCGACCCACTCGCGATTTGCGCCTTGCCGATGTGTTGACTGGTGATCGACTCGGCCTGGGTGGCGTCGTGACGCTGCAACGGGCGGAGCACCGCGTCGCCGTTGCCGTCACCAACAACAGCAATTCTCCGGTCCCCACCCTCAACGGCGAGGGTGAATACGCCATGCCTATGAGAATGCAGATTGAAGCCATCGACGATCCGGATGGTCAAGGGCTCAGCCGATTCTTGCTTCCTTCGAGCGCGACGGACATTCAGCGTCGATTGCTTCGTGAACCAGGCCAGAAGTTCGTTGACAACCTGGGCAACATTTACACCGTGGTGAAAGCCACATTCGATAAGAATCCTCCGAACACTTCCAACCCGCCCGAGGTTCAGCCGGAGAACGAAAGGCGGAGCATTTTGGTGTCTCCCGCCGCATCCGCTAACGCCGCGGCCCTCGCCGCCAGTGGCGATCTTCAGGTCGTCTTCACCCCACAGGTTCCCGCCGCCGTGCACGTCTTCACCATGGAGCCGCGCTGAGCACTCCGCCGCTTCTTCTCGTGTTTCGCTTCTGATGTGCAGTTGCTTCCTCAGTTGATCTTTCAGTGAGCCCGCACCATGACCTCACACACTCCACAATCCCCTTCCTCGTCGCAGAATTCGCGTCGTGGCTTCACCCTCATCGAGATCCTCGTCGCCGTCGGCGCGGTCGCACTCATTGCTGTCGGCCTTGCCGCCGTCTTTGATTCCGTCGGCAAGACTGTCAGTGGTGGTCGCAAGCTCAGCCGCTACAACGCCCTCTCCACCCAGATCGAACTGCAACTCCGCCGCGACATCAACTCCATGACCCGCGACGGCATCCTGATGATTCGTCAGCAGTTTGCCTCCAACGGCAGCACGCCAGTGTTGCAACGCCCCGTGTATCTCTCAGAACGCGATCAGGACATTTCGCTTCCTCCCCGTCTCCGCCGCATCGATGAGCTTCTCTTCATCGGTCGTGGTGAGTACATTCAGGCCGGCGAACCTATCTCTCCTGATTACATCGCCACCTCCGACACCGCACGCATCTATTACGGCCATGGCCAGCGCCGCATCGATTCCGATGTCAACTACGGCGTCCCCGGCACCAATCGCGTCCTTCGATATGACGACGATCCCGGTGTATCAGGCGCTGGCGGAGGCAATGCCATCCGTGGTCAGATTCTCGGCGGCATTCTCGGCAACAACAGGTACGCCGGCGATTGGGCCCTGCTGCGTCAGCAAACTTTGCTGATCAATCCTTCGCTCACTCGTCGCGATCTCGCGGCGGTGGGGGCCGAGCCTCGCAACTCGCCACTGTTGCAGGATTCCGGCTGGCAGATTGCCCTCCAGCCCGCACAATCCAGTCTCTTCCGCAAGGTCGCACGCATCCTTCCCGATGCCACAAATCGCCCCGTGCCAACCTCGCTGTGGAGTCAGTACACACCCATCACTGGCAACGTCCCCGGCCTTCGTCCCCCTTCCAATCGCCCCAACACCGCCTCGGGTCTGGTCGAGATCATCGCCAGCGACCCTTCCGAACTCCGTTCTTTCATCACGACTTGTCCGATCGGTCCCGATGGAGTGGGGAACTACTCTCAGATCGATCCTACCGCTGCAGGTGCGCTGCCATGGCAAGCAGAAGCTGGTTGGCCCACTGCTGGCAGTCTGGCCGACGCTGCCCTCACACGGACGCACCAGTGGATGGCTCAGGTCTTCCCCACGCAGTCTGATGCCTGGGCACCCATCATCGCCCTCGATCCTTCCGTCAGTGGCTCGCGCATCCGCTACGAAGCCAAGTGGCCCGACCCCACACAGGCCCTTCCCGCCACTGCCAACAACCAGCTCGCCGCTGCGTACGCGCGTCGCGATCAGACCATGCTCGGCTCCTCAGTTCTCCTCGAACGCTGCAGCGAGTTCATCGTCGAATGGTCCTTCGGGCAATGGAATCCCAGTTTGCTCTCCTTGGTGTGGTACGGCGGCGCTGGTCCTGTGGATGCCAGCGGCCAACGTCCCATCTCTTTCTATAACGACGCGGTCGCCACGTATCACTCCTTCGAAGGGTTCACCCGCTATCAACCCTTCAAGCGCAAGCGCAACACCAATCCGCCGATTCCCACATCCGCCACTCCACTCAACGAGTCCAACCTCGCCGGTTACGTCCCCTCTACTCGTTTGATCTACGGCACGCAGACGCCCAATCCCCTCCAGTGCCTCACGTCCCACTTCGGCTATCACGATCCCACCTACACCCCCGCCGCAGATGATCAGATCCGCACCATTCCCTGGGTCTGGCCAAAGCTCATCCGCATCACCATCCGCATCGCTGACGAGCGCGACCCCACTCAGGAAGAAACCTTCCAATACGTCTTCGAACTCCCCGCTCAGGTCACCACGCCGTGATGTTTACAGACATCCTCCTTTCGCTCCCGTTCCTCGCTTCCTCTCGCTCACATTTCTGAGAGTCCACTCATGACCACCTCTCACGATTTCAACCCCGACTCTGCCAAACCCCTCGCCACCGGCACCACTCGCGCCGCCGCGCTCCTTCGCGCTGTCGCCGGTGCCCCCGCCGGTGTGCACGAGACTCGTCGCGGCTCATTCATGGTTCTGGTCGTCGGCACCCTCGCCCTTCTCGCTGTCATCTCCATCCTCTATGTCACCGTGGGCCGTGGTGATCGTCAGATGGCCAGCGCCGCCGAGCGCAATGACAAGCTCGAAAACACTCCAGATGCCTTCGCCAACCACATCGCCAAAATCGTCGGTGATTCCACCGTCTCCCTCTACTCAGTCGGCGGCACCGGCAACAACGAAATCTTCCGCCGCAAAACTTGGGATTATCCCTCCACTTCCTGGTCTCTCCGCACTCACGCCACTGACCCTGCCGATCGCCAGCAGTTCACCCCCTCCGGCAACGTCAGTGGCAGCACCCCCTGGCTCGCCAGCACCGAACCCATCTGGCTCAATTTCGCCGGCGCCGGTGCTCCAAATCCCGCACTCCGCGCTCGCCGCGACTGGGCCCACATTTCCAACGTCTCTCCCGATGGTGCCTACGTCAACCTTTTCAACCTGCGCCAGAACGGCTTTGACGCTACGCCCACGCAGATGCGTCAAAACCTCTCCTACCTCAACGCAGATGGCACGAGCCGCGTCAATCGTGATTTCGGCTCCGCTCCTCGCGGCACCAACGATCCGCACCCCGCCGATTGGTCCATGCGTCAGGCCAACCTCTTTTTCCCGGTCGAGCTCGCCAGCCCCGCCGCAGTCTCCAATCCCGCCTACCTCCGCTATCAGTATGCCGATGCCGATGGTGACGGCTTCTACGACGCCCGTTGGCAGGAAATGGTTGAATTCCGTGGCGGCACCAACCCCATCACCAACCTCCTCCCCCGCGACGACAAATACCGCTACTTCTTTGCCACTCGCATCGTTGACCTCAGCAGCATGGTCAACGTCAACACCGCCAAAGACTTCTTTTCCAACGGTACTGCTCAGGCCCCCGATGCCGAACTTCCCTTCGGTCTCTCTCCTTCCGAGATTGACCTTTTCCGCCTTCTCACCCTCACCGATGCCTACGACACCGTCGGCCCCATCTTCGGCTACGAATACCTCAGCAATGAGACTGACGTCGGCGAGTTCGTTCCTCCTTCCGCCAACTACAACCAATACACCGAACGCTTCTCTTGGGATGTCGCCCGCACTTCGTGGGAGTTGACTCGCCAGTCCTTCTCCAGCGTTCTCCTTCCGCCTCGTCCTGCGGGCGCGATCACTCCTGTCTGGTCCACCGGCAAGGAGCGCTATCAGGCCTACCTCAAGACCTCAGCCCGTCCCGGCTCCGTCGGTTACGACACCGCCAACACCAGCTACACCAACTCGACCAACTTTGACCTCGCAGACCTCCTCGAGCTGCACACCTTCTGGTCCACCAACAACGCCGATGTCATGTCGCGCCTCGAAGCCGCCATGGGCAATTGGAATACGCCCAACAAGTTCTCCCCCCTCCGCGACAATCGCCCCTTCAGCGTCGAGCGTTTCGGCAAGGCCGACAACACCCAGGCCACCGTTCCCGCCATGCTGCAATCGCAGATCGATCTGCGGCACATGCTCACCACCATCTCCGGTGCCCGCCCCTTCCGCTCTCTCCCCGTCCGCCGCAACACCGCCGACCAGCCCAATCCCCCCTCCATCGGCGATCAGGAACTCAAGCTCAACGCACAGGCCCTCCTGAACGCTGGCAACACCAACGACCTCTTCGAGGCCTACGCCGATTCTCTCGCGCCGATTCAGTTAGATAGCACCCGCGCCGCTGCCGCGTGGAATACTGGCGCTGGCCTCGGCCAGGCCATGCAGACCGAGTATTACGGCTATCGCGGCCCCGAACTGGCCATCATCGCCAGCGCCTTCATGGCCTCGAACATGATCGACATGTTCGACACCGATAATCGTCCCACCGTCAACACGCTCCTCCTCGCCGAGCCATTCCGCGGCATTCTCAACGGCGATTACGCCAACTTCACCACCCGCGAGCCCCGCAGTTTCGACCAGCGCACCCATCAGTGGGCCTCCTGGGTCGATGCTGGTCAGCTCGATCTCAATCAGGGCACTGCCGCCACTGGCCGCCTCGCCAACGCCACCACCGGCCCCACCGCCAGCACCGTCCCCGCGATCAACGTCTACGGCTACGAAGCCCAGCCGTTCATTACCCAAGTGGCAACCTTGACCGTGTACACAGACACCCCTTTGGACTCTGATGAACCCAGTCTCCTTCAGGGTGATGCAGATGAACGTCCAGACGCTGATACCAATGGTTTCCCTGATGGCTTCATCACCATCGATGGCGATATTCCCAATGGCAACGTCAATGACAATGGCGACCTCATGTGCCGCGTCGTCGCCTTCCAGATCACCAACCCATTCGATGTGGATATCACCCTTTCACAGGGTCTGGGACTAGGTCAGAGCAACGTCTTTGACCCCAATCACCCGCCCATCGACCGTGAGCAGGACTTTTACTACATTGAGTTTGGTGGGAAGTTCTACAAGCTCTCCGAACTGATCGAAGTGAACCAAGCGGCCGCAGAGTTCTGGAGTGGCTCTTCATCCACCGGCGGCAACACGGTAGACAACGAGTTTGCGACGTTGGCACCCCTCACCATTCCCCGTGGAAAATCGATTGTTGTCTACGCGATGAGTGAGACTGAACGTGCGGTGGCTCGCCGATTCGCGGCATCAAGCACCGGATCGACTGGAATCGCACGCGGCGATGGTGACTACTACACCGTCGTTCGCAGGTGGATTCGTCACCAGTTTGGAATTGGCACTGGCAACGGCAACGACAAAGTTGTCGAAATCCCTCGATTTGAGCCTTTTGACATCAATAACGCCTCCAACGCTGGCGTTGCGCTTTCTGGGTACCACAATCCTCTCAGCAATTCCTCTCCGGAGTTGAATCAACAGGTCAACCTCTGGCGCGCGCGTCGCGCTGCTCCATTCGCCAATGCCAACAACCAGCATGAGAGTTTCCTCTCCACCGCCAGCGGCACCACCACCGTCGATGGCTCGCCGACTCCTCCCGCAGTGCAGTTGCCCGAACGCAACCGTCGCGAGAACGATCAGCTTGTCGATCGCTTCCGCGTAACACCCGGTACGGATCTGGATCGCAAGCTTGTTCAGGTCAATCAAACCATCAACGGTGCCTACGCGGGCGATGAAGATGGTCCCTTCAACAATCAAAACTACAACGGCGGTTGCACCATCGCGTTGTGGGCCACCTCACGTCGTTACGACGACCCCGGTACAAGTGGCACCGCCCCACGTGGCGCCATTCCCGCCTATTGCCTCTCCACCAAGACCGGCACCACGCTCACTCTGGGTGCACAGGATTCTCGTAGTCCTTCATCCATCGACGACGGTGACTTCTCCAACTCACAAGGTGCCTATCGCAGCCTGAACGAATGGAAGAATGGCATGTCTACGGCGACCCCCATCGTCGAAGACATGGAACTCGCTGCCTCTGAGCGCAATTCCGATGTCATCGCCTCCAACCTCGGCGGCATCACCTTCGCCAACAACTACCTTGAGTCTTACCTCGACAACCGCAAGTTCGAGCACGAGACTACTCCTTCCAATCCTCCCCTCTCGGCGCTCCGCGTCGCCGACATGCTTTTGCCTCGCGCTCTAGGTTCCTTCGAAGCACCGGTATTGCAGGACGGCACGACTCAGATCGAGCAAGCTGTTCCTCCCTCAGCAACTTCTCTCGCTGACCTCGACCGCCGCTGGGTCACACTCAGTGAGGCCCTCGCCGTCGCCTACAACTACGAGCCCCTCACCAGCGTGTCAACCTCCACGCCCGCCGCCAACAACCCGGCCGAATCGCTCCTCTGGCTCTACCGCCCCCTCAACATCGCCAGTCGCACTCCCGCCGAAACGCCTGTCCTCGATGGTGGCAATCTCCGCCTCGATGATTTCGTTCTCTTCCACGATGCTGTCGGCAACGATCGTATTTTCAACGCAGTCGCCGGTGACTACCGCACGGGCCTTGGTCAGCCCGCCGCGGCTGGCATTCTCGATACCTTCATGACCCTCCCGGTCAACATCGCTTCACTCACCAGCCCCATCCAGGGCACCGTCAACATCAACACCGTCCCCCGCCACGTCCTCAACACCGTCCCCATGATGGCCCCCGCGCCGACAAATAGCCCCGCCACCAGTCCCACGCTGTGGTGGTGGGGTGAGCCAACCGTCTTCGGCCAGACCAGCGACATCGCTGCCACCGTGCTCGCCTATCGCGACAAGATTTCCACTGATGTCCGTGTCAAGACCCGCATCGGAACGCCCAGAGATGTGCGCATCTTTGACAACACCGGCGCGATCACGCCCGATCAGGCCGACCAACTTGATGGCCGCACAGTTGCCAGCAACGTGCCCGCCATTCGCGAGGAGCCCGGCGTCTTCACGCTCGGCGAGCTCATGGCCGCACGCCAGGTTGATCCCACGCAGTCGAACACCTTCCGAGATCCCAGCAACATCGACTTCCTCGGCCAGCGTGATGGCGCCACGGGCTCGCAATTCACACGCGTCGGCACCGAGAGCATCCTGCACAAGAACACCTCAGGCACCTACACCGTGGACGGACTCCAGGGTGAGTACGACCAGAAGCTCATCCCCATGCAGGGTCTGCTCGCCACCGCCAGCACCCGCAGCGATTACTTCATCTGCTGGTTCATCGTCGAGGGGTATCGCAAGGAAGACACGACCAAGCTCACCAACGCCGACCCCATGGTCCCCAGCATCCGCCGCCGCTTCATGATGGTCCTCGATCGCTCGCAGTGCATCAGCCCCGGCCAGCCCGCCAAGATCCGCGCCATCAAGGAAGTTCCCCTCTAAATCCGCGGCAATCCAGGCCCATTTCCCTCACTTTTTCCGCCGCCCGGAACACCTCCGGGCGGCTTTCATTTTCCCCCCGCTCGCCCTACCCTTCCTTCGACCGCAACACGGTCGCCCAGGGTGTAGCTCAGCTTGGTAGAGCGCTTGGTTTGGGTCCAAGAGGCCGCAGGTTCAAATCCTGTCACCCTGATTTGCGAAGCAAAGCAGTACCGGGCTGGCTTCAGCCCGGCAATTCGCGCAGCGAACGTGACAGGATTCTGCGCAGCACAATCTGTCACCCTGATTTGCAGCGCGACCCGCCGCTCTGGGCGGGTTGTGATGCAAATTGGAGATGGATTGGTCCTGCGGCAGCGGGCGAACGAAGCGAGAACGCCGGGCCGCAGGTTTACGCCGAAGCGAAGCACAGGCGCCACGAAGTGCAATCCTGTCACCCTGATTTGCGAGTTGTTCAATAAGGCGCGGAGGAATTGATGGAGCGGCTACCTCAATTTCGATTCCATGCCGATCCACTACGCACAGGTTCAGTTGAACCATCGAACAACAAGTGCGTCTGCTGCGAGCGTTCTCGCGGGTACATCTACGTGGGACCGGTCTACGCGGAAGAGGAGTATGCCTCGTGCATCTGCCCATGGTGCATCTCTGAAGGCTCCGCCCATGCGAGGCTCGATGTGTCATTCCATGACGAGTCCAGTATCGGCGGCTGCGAATGGGACCCGGTCCCCCAGTCCTCCATTGAGGAAATCGCCTTTCGCACGCCCGGCTTTTGCGGTTGGCAACAGGAGCGCTGGTGGTCGCATTGTGGAGAAGCCGCGTGTTTTCTAGGTCGAGCGGGGCGCGAAGAGTTGGACGCGGCGGGGGCCCAAGCCATCGCGTCGATTCGGGAATCGGCGGGAATAACCTCGGACGAAGAATGGGCTAGTTTCTTCGACGCATTCGACAAAGACGGCAGCCCGACGGCCTATCTGTTTCGGTGCATTCGATGCGGCGTGTTGGGGGGATATCAGGATTGCGATTGAACATTGATCCGATATCCAGCTGCCAAACTCGAACTTCGGCCACGAAAAGTTCTATTGGTGTACTGTCACCCTGACTGCCGCGTCGTGGCAATCGAGCAGTAGAGCAATTGAGAAGTAGAACAGGAGCGAAGCAGATCCACTGCCGCCTTATGACTTCTCGAACCAACCTTCGCCCGGCAGAACGGCCTGCCTCTATCTCCCCCAGTTCATCACAGTGATGCTGATCTGCAGCGTGGTCGCGATGGATACCCAGATCAGATACGGAATCTGTGCAAAGGTCACCCAGCGGTAGTGGGGCCAGATCGCCCACATCATCCACACGATCGAACTCCAGACGATCAGAATATCGATGGTGGCCAGGGGCAGGTTGCGCATGCCGAACTGGATGGGTGTGAAGAGCAGGTTGGCGAGCAGATTGATGCCAAAGGGAATCGTGACACTCCACGGGAACTTCCGGCGCATGGCCTGAACCAGCACGAACCCAAACGTGATCGCGATGATCGGGTAGAGAATGGACCAGATCGTCCCGATGGTGCCAGGAGCTGGCGTCCAGCCGGGCTTGGCAAGTTGGTTGTACCAGGTCATCCATTCCATCGGCATCGGCTCGCAATTGATTTCTCTGGTGGAGCGTAGAGCCACAATCTCACGGGACAATCAGCGATCTATACCGCCGGAACACGCGGGTTCAGGTATCATCCAAGTTCGATTTTCACGCCTCGATGGGAGCCCTCATGCACGCATTACGTACACCACTCATCCTTCTCGCCCTGCTCGGCGCTGTGGCCTGCGCCAGAGCGGATGACTCCATGGGGCACTCCAAGCACGGCAGTGCGTTCGACACAGGTCTGCGGCAGAAGCCGTGGCCGATGGAGGGAATCGGCAAGGCCCACTTTCCGGTCACCACCAAGAACGATGAGGTTCAGAAGTGGTTTGATCAGGGAAACGCCCTTCTGCAATCGTTCTGGTATGAAGAGGCAGAACGCTCCTTCCGGTGGTGTCTCAAGCTCGATCCGGATTGTGCGATGGCCTATTGGGGCCTTGCCCGAACCGGGCTTAGTTGGTCCACCGGTCTGAGCGACTTTCCTGAGGTGAAGCGGTACAAGGATTTCCTCAAAGAAGCCGTCCGCCGCAAGAGTTCTGTGACTGAGCGTGAACGCATGTATATCGAAGCGTGGGACGACGCGATGCGTGCTGAGTCACCCGATCGCGTCAAGACTTTGAACCAGAAATTGCAGGAAGTGGTCTTGAAGTTTCCCGACGATGTCGAGGCCCAAACGCTGCTTGCCATGTTCTCGATTGGAACCGGGAATGCGATGGGCACAGAGATGATCGTTCGTGACATTCTGCGCAAAGATCCGGATCACCCCGGCGCGCACCACACCCGCATCCACAATTGGGATGGAGTCTTTGCCGAGCAGGCCATCGCCAGTTGTCAGGCCTACGGCCGCGTCGCTCCCGGCATCGGCCACTCCAATCACATGCCCGGTCACAACTATTCCAAGATTGGCATGTGGCACGAAGCTGCGCGATCGATGGATGCCGCCACTCGCGTCGAGCTTCGCTACATGAATGAACGTCTTGCGCTTCCCTTTGAAACCTGGAACTTTGCGCACAATCGAAACTACCTCTGCTACATCCAGGAACAGCTCGGCATGGCCGCCGCCGCACTGCAGGGTGCCAATGACCTTCTCTCCGCGCCGCGCGAGCCCAAACGTGGCACAGGACCGGAATACGGCGCATCGGACCAGGGGCTGGTTGCGCAGATTCGCGCACTCGTCAAGTTTGAACGCTGGGATGACATCCTCAAGGCAGGCACCATTCAATGGCCCGAGGGCGATGAGTACAAAGTCATGCGCGCGTATGCAGAGACGCTTGCGTACATCGGTCAGGGCAAAGTGGTTGATGGCCGCAGTCGTCTGGCCGAGACGAAGGAATTGCTGCGTGCACAGGCCGAAGCCAGGAAGACCGCCGCTCCCGCCGCCAGTCCGATGCCTGGTCTTGCTCTTCCCGAGCCATACATCGTCGAAATGAATATCGCCGAAGGTCTGCTTGCAGCCGCAGAAGGCAACTTGCTGGATGCGACACGGTTTCTCACCGAAGCCGCGGCGACCGAAAAGAAACTCCGCGATAGCGACATGTACATGAACGATCCGCCCGATGCGGCATGGCCCGCGATGCGCCTCCTCGGCGACGTGTATCTTCGCGCTGGTGAACATCGTCTTGCCATCGAGGCTTACGAACGCGCTCTCAAGCAGGAACGCAACGATGCATTCTCCCTCGCCGGACTTGCCCAGGCCTATTTCAAATCCGGTGATCGCGACAAGGCGAAGCAAAACGCTGGAAAGTTCGCATACATCTGGTCCGCGTGCGATTCTGGCCTGCGCTGGAAGGCCGAAGTGGATGCCTTTGGTCTCAGCGTTTCTCCGGTGCCATGTACTCCAGCTCCCGAGCGTCCCTATGCGACGGACGCCCAGACCAGCTTCGGGCCCTTGAATTGGGAGCCCTTTGCCGCGCCCCAACTCGAATGTCTGGATACCGATGGAAAGGCCGTCCGTCTGGACGATTTTCGCGGCAAGAACATCATCATGGTTTTCTACCTAGGCGATTCCTGCCCGCATTGTGTCGATCAGTTGGGGGCCATCAATGCCAAAACCAGCGACTGGGATACCGAGAACGCCATCGTGCTTGCCGTGAGCAGCGCCACACCCGAAAGCAACAAGGCCTCGGAGAAACTCGGCAAACTCTCGATGCGCCTGCTTTCTGATCGTGACCACGCTAATGCACGGCGATTCACTTCATTCGACGATTTTGAAGAGATGGAGTTGCACTCGACCATTCTCATTGACACCAAAGGGCGTGTGCACTGGAAACGTACCGGCGGTGACCCATTCATGGATATGAACTTCCTGCTTCAAACCTTGAAGCGAATGAATGGAAAATCAGAGATTGCCAAGGCCCAGAAGTAACTCAAGGCCCAAAGTCACGCCTCAGCCATCTTGCAACCTCCTGACTATCTGCGTGATGACTTCTTCTGGGCACGAGGCGATGCCGGTCTGCCGACGTTGGACACCTTGGTGGTCTTTGTGGTGGTCTTTGTGGTGGTCTTCGCCACTGTCTTCTTCGTCGCCGCTGATCGGATGATCACCGATCCTCTCCCCGCCACCGCAAACGGCTTGACACTTCGCGCAATCGCCTCTTCAATCAACGCCTTCACCGCAGGCAAGCCAAGCGTCGCGGCAGTCTCCACCTCAATGAACCGCACCAATCCACCCTTACCCTTCAACATCCTTTCAGTATCTGGCAAATCCTTGCCGCGATTGAAATAGAACTTCACCACATCAACATCTGCCCGCAACGCGAGAACACCGTCATGCCCATTGTCACTTGGCGAGTAACTGATCACAATCCACGACCGATACTCGTACACGATCTCGAAAGCCGTCGGCAATCGCTTGCGCACTACCTGTCGCACCGCACTCACCAACTGGGCATGGTCCGCGGCGTGCGCAGCGATCAGTGCTTTCACACGAAGCTCCACCTCGCGTTTTGCTGCTGCAATGCGCACGCTTACACATGCTTCCTGAGAACACTTGGCGGGACATGACTGAGAATCGGATCGATGCCCGACCATGCGTCTGGTGTGTGATTCGCCATCAGTACGAATAGTTCGCGTTGGGGTCCGTCGAGCCCGGGGAGACCCCGCCGCTGGCACCGTTGATCGCGGGCGCATTCACGCCCGCCACGACCAGGCACTTGTTGTTCGCGACGATGTTCCAGTTCACCACGGCATTGCCTGACGCGGTGTTCCGAGCGATGAAGTTTCCGGCAGCACTCGCAACCAGTCCCGTCCCATTGCCGTCGAGACAGCACGCTTCAACGCGGTTGTCGGTGCCCGTAAGCAGGATGCCGGGCCCGTTCGCGGATGTGGAGGCGCCGTTGCCGGTGCAGATGCAGCCCGTGATGTGGTTGCCGTCGATGACCTGGATGCCACCGGTTATGTTGTTGAAGCTGACACAGTCGATCAATCGACTGCGCCGATTGATCCGGAATCCCGTTCCGTCACAGGAATATGCGATGCACCCGCGCAAAACAGTGTTGAGATTCAGATCAAAGCCATTGCCGCTGCATCCGGCCGCGACACAGGATTCAAGGATGATGCCGGACGCAAATGTCGAGAAGCCGTGTAAGCCGCCGCTGCTTTGACAGTCCTTGGCAATGACGCTCGGGCCAAGGTTGAACCCCGAACCCCCGTTTCCGCTCGCAGAGCAGGCGTCGAGACGGGAGTTGATTTGTGCATTGATCCCCGTGCTCGAGTTCTGCACGGCGGAGCAGCTTGTCATGACCGCTCCCTCGTTCGTGGTGAAGCCTTCTCCGCCGTTGCCTATGGCGTGACAGTCTGTGATGATGGTTGCCGACGGCACGCGCGCACCGTCCGAGCCATTGCCGCTGAACGTCACCCGCTCCAGTCGCAAGCCGTTCACTGTTGTCGTGTTCGCGGCCAGACCGGCCCCCGGCCAACCGGCCACGCCGCCGTCGTGGATCGCGATGTTGCGCCGCGTCGACCCCGTCGGCGGCTGAACCACGATGCCGTCCACGGCCCCGGTCACTCCCACCACGCTGAAGCCGCGCAGGTCCAGCCGAACCTCGCTGGCGGTGATCCTGATCCCGCTGCGTCCCGCAACGCCCACCACCGGCCCGGCAAGAAAGTAACTCCCTGGCTAGCTAATCACGTAGACCGCGGTCGCGTCCCCCGGCGTGGTCGCCTGGCTCAGCACGGTCCGCGGCTCGATCTCGCCCAGCGGCCGCTGGGTGGGCATGATGGGACCCGGCGGCGGATCCAGCGGGCCGGCTTGGGCCATGCTCGCCAACGCCGCCACGCCCGCAGCACCGCCCAATGCACCCAGAAGAAAGCGACGGTCCAAAGATTCACTTGTCATACACGTCTCTCCTCGTGATTCTGAGACTCAGTAACCAAGCAGGGCGATCGATAGATGCTCTCATCCAGCCAGTGGCGTGAGGAGATCTTACTGAGAATCGGATCGCGGCACAATCCCAATCGTCTGGAAATACGGTAGAAAGGTCCTCGAACGGCACCACCCCTCGTACCTTCCGCCGCCTTGACCCCGTTCGACGCAATTGTGTACATCGGTTAGGCACGAGTTACCGGAAGCGCGGCACGAGGCGTGGCATCACATTTCGGCAGTCACCGGTGGGGACATCGACTGAAGTTCGGGCTAGGTGTGCTCGGAGCGGGCAAAACAGCGATTGTGGTGATAGTAATCTGGCTCTCCCTGAGTGACAGCTCTCACTGGGACATTGTGCTCGTGTCCATTTCCGTCGACATGCGCAGTGATACGAACGAGGATGGCAGAACAGACGTTGAAAAGCAATTGAGAGTCATCCCTGGGGCAACCTTGCATGGCATGTCGTGCAAGAATCGGGTCAGCTGTGCAACGCCGCGCTGACCAGTCCCACATACGCTTGATGATGAAGCTGATCTCGACGTCTCTGCAACTCGCGATTATCACCGCATCCCTGACCGGCTGCTCCGAACCGCCGTTTCAATCCGCGCTGCCCGCTTGGCCACCCGTCTCTATCTCCGGCAACCCCATCCTCCCCGGCTGGTACGCCGATCCTGAAGCCATCGTGTGGGGCAACACCTACTGGATCTACCCAACCACATCCGCTCGTTACGATGCGCAGACCTATTTCGATTGCTTCTCTTCCACCGACCTCATCACCTGGACTAAGCATCCCAGAATCCTGGAAGGGTCTTCGGTTTCCTGGGCCCGCCGCGCCATGTGGGCGCCCGCGATCACGCGGCACAATGGCAAGCACTTCCTCTTCTTCAGCGCCAACGACATTCAGAACAACGATCAACTCGGCGGCATCGGTGTCGCCGTCTCTGATTCTCCCACTGGTCCATTCAAGGATCATCTCGGTAAGCCCCTGATCGATGCTTTTCACAACGGCGCTCAACCCATCGATCAGGCCTTCTTTCGCGATAACGATGGCGCGGCATACCTGATCTACGGTGGTTGGAAGCACTGCAACATCGTGCGTCTCAACGATAACTTCACAGGTCTTTTGCCGCACGCCGATGGTTCGACATTCAAGGAGGTCACGCCCGAGGGGTACGTCGAAGGTCCGTTCATGTTCAAGCGTGATGGCAAGTACTATTTCATGTGGTCCGAAGGTGGTTGGACCGGCCCCGACTACTGCGTTGCGTATGCCATCGCCGACAGCGTGACCGGCCCCTTCACCCGCGTCGGCAAGATCCTGCAGCAGGATCCCAATGTCGCCACGGGCGCAGGTCATCACAGCGTGATCCAGCGGCCGGGTACGAACGAGTTCTTCATTGTCTATCACCGTCGCCCTCTCGGCGAAACTGATCGCGACCATCGCGTCGTCTGCATCGATCGCATGGAGTTCGGATCAGACGGCTCCATCAAGCCTGTGAAGATTACCTTTGAGGGTGTGACTGCCGCGCCGATCAAGTGATCTCGATCACCACTTGACAACATGAAGCCGCCATGTCAATACTCCCCGTTCACACACCAATGTGGGAGATACGCGATGGCTGCATTTGCGATTCAACCTGGTTACGGGGAAATGCTCAACGTCGTTGGCGATAGAGTCCGCATGCTCGTTGATGCTCAGGCGACAGGCGACAGGCGGCAAGATGGTCGTATTCGAGACCCTCACCCAGCCCGGCATCGGCCCGCCTCTGCATCGTCATTCCATCGACGATGAGTACTTCTACGTTCTCGAAGGTCACGTGCGATTCATCGTCGATGGGCACGAGTTTCGCATCAGTGCCGGGGGCTTTGCCCACGCCCCCAAAGGCAGCATTCACTCCTTCGCAAATTGCGGCAATTCACCATCGCGCATGCTTGTGATCTGTACTCCGCCCGGCATTGAGTCGCCCTTTCGCGAAGTGCACGCCATGGGGCCTGAAGGCCAGAAGAACATGCCTGCCGTCGTCGAGGCCTTCGCCAAGCATTCGCTCACGATTCATGGCCCGCCCATCGGTCCCGGTTGATGTGTCAATCTCGGACAAACTCAATGGCGCCGATGCGAAAGCCGCTGCGGGTAAAGAACCCCTGCCCCATCTGATTGCCGTGAGCCACGATGCCGCGAAGTTGCGAGACGCCGCGCGATTGTCCCCACATTGCGGCACGCTCCAACAGAGCATCCGCAGCGCCGGTCTTTCTCGCATCGGCTTCCACAAAGATGTCATGCACATAGATGCACTCGGGCGCCCAGTACTTGGGCATCGGCTCAAAGTGCTCGGCGATCAGATAGCCAATCACCTCTCCCTCTCTGGCAACTTCTGCAACTAACGCCAACACATCATTACCCGGCGTCGCCTTCGCCACCCACGCGCCATACGTCGCCGCAGGGTCTGCCGGAGCCACGAATCGCTTTCCGTCGTACGCCTCGTGGGCATCGGTGAGTTGCTTCAGCATCACCAGAATCCGCGGCACATCCGCCGCTGTTGCCAAACGCACTTCAACATCGGGCCTTTTGCCACGGAAATGGGCTGAATCGGTCTGAGTCAAAAAAACCTCCCGGAAGCTGCAAGGTTACGGCTGGTTGCGGCAATTCTCTGTGTCGCCCAGCGGCGGGAATGTTCCGGCCCGGCGATCCAAACCTGAAACCCAGTTTGAATGGAGAACGAACCATGTTTCGCAACGCTATCTCATCGACTTCCCCCGCCCGCACGCTCGTCGCCGCTGCCATCGGTACCGCAGCATTGGCCTCTTCGGCTCAAGCCGTGACGTTTCTCGACGGCATCTTCAAAAACCCCGATTGGACGCTGACCACCATCACCAATGCCGGCGGTGCGGGCAGTTTCACCAACGGCTTTCAGATGCCCGTGGGTGGAAACCCCAATCAGTACCGCATCATCCGCAACACGCTGAACATCAATGGCATCGGCTCCGCTCTCGTCGGTGTGCACATGAATGTCACCGCCTTCTACAACCCCAGTGGCGGCGCGATCTCGGTGATCAATTACAGCGAGGATTCCAAGAACTTTCTGAATCAGGGTGGCAACGGCCAGGGCTCCGGGTGTGCCATCATTCAAGGCGGCCGTACCTATCTCCAGCGCAACCCCATCCTCGTCATGCCTTACGCCACCTTCAACACATGGCAGCCCAACACCGCTTCAGGACTCGTCGCTGGCGATTTCTATGAGATCGACAATGCCGGCAATATTTTCGCGGGTAACAACCCCGACTTCTCCATCTCTGGTGCCACCATGCAGTTTGGCTTCTGGCGTGGTAACTCCAGCGGCACTGCCACCAGCGGCACCATCAGTACCGAGTGCGGCATCGATAACTGGCGTGTCGACATCGTCACGGTTCCCACTCCAGGCACCATCGCTCTGGCCGGACTTGGTGGATTGCTCGCCGCTCGTCGCCGCCGCTGAAACCCATCTCAAGTCACACTTTCAGCCCGGGCCGATTGGCTCGGGCTGCTGGCGTTCAGAGTTGGGAGTCAACGCACCCTCCCATCCGGCCACGACCACGCACGCCACCGCATCCCCGGCAACATTGACAATCGTGCGGCTCATATCCAGCAGGCGATCAACAGCGAGAATGATCGCTATCCCCTCGGTGGGAATGCCCACAGATTCCAGCACGACGGCCATCATGATGACACTGGCACCTGGCAATCCCGGCGCACCGATCGCCACGACCGCCGCCATGACGCCGACAGTGAGGAGCTGAGTGGCGGAAAGATCCATGCCGTAAAGCTGAGAGAGAAAGACCACGCTGACCACCTGGTACAGCGCGGTTCCGTCCATGTTGATAGTCGTGCCCATGGGACACACAAAGTTCACGATCGAGGCGGGAATCTTCAGCCGGTCGCGGCAGCACGCCATCGTGACTGGCAGGGTGGCGGTGGAACTGCTGGAAGAAAAGGCCAAAGTAATCGCGGGTGAAAGCCCTGCAAAGAACTTCTTCGGAGTCATGCCCGCACTTCGCGGCGTCATCAGCATGATGAGGATGGGGTACTCAATCAGCAGCACAATTGCCAGGCCGCCAATCACGCACAGGCAATACAGCAGCACGCTCGCCAACGAGCCAAATCCCAGATTCGTGACCGTTTGCGTGATCAGACAGAAAACAGCAACCGGTGCGCACGCCATGATCAGTCGCACCAGTTCCATCATCGTCGATGAGAGCCCGTCGAAAAATGCCACAACGGGTGTAGATTTCTCGCGCGGGATCATCGTCAGACCCACGCCCACCAGAAATCCGATGGCGACGACCTGCAACATGTTGCCCGTCGCCAGCGCGGCAATGGGATTGGCCGGGATGATGTCCAGCAGAAATGACCAGATCGTCTGATTCTGCGCCGCCGCGCCAGCCTGCATCTTGGTCGCGAGTTCGCCACTGAAATCACCAAGCAGTTTGGCTTTGGCCTCAGGTGTCACGAATTTGCCTGGTTTGACGATCTGCACCACGCCGATGGCGATCACGATGGCGACCACGAGCGTGATGGCAAAGCAGGTGATGGTCTTCAGTCCGATGCGTCCCACCTTGCGAATGTCGCCCAGTGAAGCGACCGCGAGAATCATGCTGCTGAGGATGATGGGTATGGCGATGAATCGCAGGGCAAGCAGAAAGAGCTTGCCGACAAAGGAGCAGGCATCGACGGCAAACTTGGCGGCGTGCGCTCCGAACCCGGCCCCGGCGTTGGCATCACTTTCTTTGCCCGCCAGAAACGGCTTGACATCGACCACCCCCAGCGATTTCCACGTCTCAGCGGTCCATCCATAATGCAGTATTGAGCCAAGCGCGATGCCGATCGCCAGTGCGATGAGCACTTTCCAGTGCAAGGCAAGGCGAGTGGAAGCGGGAGGTGGATTGGGTGTTGGAGAATCCGACATCGGGCGAGAATTCCTGAAATACGCGAAAGGGGGCAAGCGAATCAGCGGCGTGCGGCTCTCTGACCAGCGGCGTTCTTCTTGGCCGGGGGATTCTTCGCGGCTGGCTTTTTCGCGGTCGCCTTCTTCGCAGCGTTTCTCTTTGCGGTCGCCTTCTTGTCAGGGCGCGAGGTTGAGGTCTTACTTCGGGCGGGCTTGGACTCAATGGCTGTGGCGCTTAGCCCTGCCGCGCCGGGGACAGATTTCTCATATTGCCTGATATGCGATTCAACGGTGACTCGCTTGAGTGTCTCGGCGATCACATCAAGGGCGCAATCTTCCAGCCGCTTAAAACGAATGCACGACTTGCCCATGTCCAGCTTCTTGCCTGTCGCGGCCCAGGCCTTTCGGAATCGCATGCCCTCATCGGCATCTGCATAAATGCAGAAAAGGTACACCGAATACGCGTTCTTCTGAGCGGCAACGCCCGCGAATGGAAGGGGCTGCCGCGGGTCGCAGTGGTACCCGGCGGGGTAGATAGAGTGGGGGACGCAGTAGCCGATCATGCCATAGGACATCCGTTCTTCAAAGCCCTTCTCCAGGTTTTTGAGAAACACACGCCGGATCGCGCTGACCACCTCGCGGCGATCGGCGGGCAGTTCGGCAATGTACTGATCTACAGTGGCGGCTTTAGATTGCATGTGGACAGTGTACCAGTAATCGATGTGCGTCAAAACGGGCAGCGCATGGCACCGGACAAATCCTTGAGTTCGAACTGGTCGGTTCGCCACCTCGTGATGAGCGTGGACGTTGCCTGCTCAATGTGCTGAGGGCGAGTACCACAGCGGCGCATTCGGCCCAAGTTCCCAACCGCCCGCCACCCACACCAGCAGCAGGATCGCCCAAACCACAGCAAAGATCAGCGAGTACGGCACCATCATGGCGATCAGGTTCCCGATGCCGGCCTCTTTCTTCCAGCGTTGCATCGCCACCAGAATGATCACGACATACGTATTTAACGGCGTGATCACATTTGTGCAACTGTCGCCCACGCGATAGGCCGCCTGAGTCAATTCCGGGCTGATCCCCGCCATCATCATCATCGGCACCAGGATCGGCGCCAGTGCTGTCCACTTGGCACTCATGCTCGACATCAACAGATTGATCACCATCGTCAATACAATCACACCGATCAGAAGCGCTGAATGGTGCAGACCACTCCCCACCAGCACTTTGCCTCCCGCATTTGCAAGCATCACATCCAGCCGCGTAAAGCGGAAACACTCGACAAACTGTGCCGCAAAGAAGGCCATCGCGATCACCGGTGCCATCATCACCATCGCATGAACGAACGCCTTGCTCACATCTGCAGTCTTGGTGATCGACCCCGTAGCCACGCCATACACCAGGCCGGGAACGAAGAAAGCGATCAGAATCAGCGGCACCACCGCCGGCGACCAGCGCGGATCGGGCTCTGCTGGGGCATCCAATTTGCCCGTCATTTTCACTTCATCCGCACTTCTAAATGTCCCACTCCGCGCACCATCCTGCGTCTGCGCATCGATGGTCCATCCCTTGGGCAAGGTCGCCTCACCCGTTGAGCTCTCAGTCGCTGAGGGCGTAAACGTGGCCGTCGCCTTGGGGGCAGAAGCGGGAATGTTCCCATATCGCGGCGCTGCCGAGGGCATGTCTCCATGCAGAGGTGCACCCGGAATCGCGATCAATCCGGCGATCACCGCCAGAATCGCCACGCACGACACGCCCGCAAGCTTCAGCCCGCGCTTTTCCGTTGCCGTCAGCGCTTCGCTGGTCTGCACCGCAGTCACTTCGTTGGCACGATCCGCCGCAAGCCGCGGCTCAACAATCCACGCCGTCACGCCCCATCCCGCCAGCGTGAGCACAAACGTGGAAGCGATCAGGAACCACCAATTGGCGGTTGCCAGCACGTTGTACGACGGTTCCAGAGTTCTTGCACCCAGAGTCGTGATGCCCGCTACCAGCGCATCGGTTGAGCCCACAAGCAAATTGGCAGAAAACCCAGCCGATACTCCCGCAAATGCCGCCGCGATTCCTGCTAATGGCGGCCTGCCAAACGCGGCGTACAACGCCGCCGCCAAGGGTGGCAGGACGATGTACCCCGCGTCGCTGGCGATATTCGAAACCACACCGAGAAACACGATAGCGGGAGTGAGCATCTTGGAGGGAATGTGCATCGCTGCCAGACGCATTGAGGCACCAAAGAGCCCCACCTTTTCCGCGACTCCAATTCCGAACATGCCCACCAACACCACACCCAAAGGCGCAAAATTGATGAAGTTGCGGACGGCATTGGCCAACAGCCAGTACACACCTTCAATGCTCAAGAGACTACGTGGTGTGACCGCGCCGCCAGCAGCGACCAGTTCAGTCACCGGCTTCCCGCTGGCATCCAGTTTGGCAACCTGCGAGATTGTCCCATCCGCGAGCGTCACCGCTTCCATCACCGCCTTGACGCGCTGCGGCTGCACCGACCATCCCATGCTGGCACCGATCGCCGACAGCGCCATCACGATGACGGTGGCTCCGATGAAGAGGAACACCGGATCGGGCAAGCGGTTGCCGATGCGCTCAATCAGCCCGAGGATGCCGCGCGAGGAGGATTGATTGGATGCAGGTTGATCGCTCATGCGGTGGGCTCCCATTCGTGCGATGTATTGTAATGAAAAACCCCGCGAAGCGCGCTCAGCCCTGCAACCAGTTCGTGTGAGATATCCTGTTCTTGGTGCTTGTCGGACCCTTCCAGAATTGGACCGGGTCCCCGGTCGCAATGCGATCGCAGCCACAGGAACGGACCGGACGCTCCAAAAACAGCCCCAGCTATACTCCCAGCAGTTGGGGCGCGAAACGGGGAAAAATGGCGCGAATTCCCGACTTGTCCGAATCTGCGGTTCAAGCTCGGACGGCTCCATCACCATTGATTTCGAGGAGCGGTTCGGTCAGACGCTGCCTTGCCTCGTCACAAAGCCCGACGATGAAGGCGTCCAGGTGCTTCTGACGCGGATTCCGGGGCAGATGCTCGCGGACATCTACAACGACTACCGCTCGGCACTTCTGGAGCGCAACGTGCGCTCATTCCTTCAGTTCAACGGGAAGGTGAACAAAGGCATACTCGTACTCAAATTGAACGCGCGACAGGCAGGGCGCAGACTTCCAGTTCAGCTCGATTCGCTGCCTCCGGGCCCAAACCTGCAGATGACTACTGCAAAGCAGTCGTGATTTCTCAAAAGTGCTAATCGGTATCCCTCCGCGCCAAATTTCTCAGGTGATCGGGACTTGGTCATTGCCTAACTGCGGCGTGAGCCCACATCAGCCGATTGGCTTCAAACCCTTGGGGTTTCCTCGCACCTTCCGACTCCTGAGCGTCGGGACTGTCCCGGTGCTGTGGTTATCCGTTGAACGGGCTGTGTGAGGAGTTTCCGCGCAAGCGTGTGTTGTGATTTGCGAGAGGGGTTGGAGTTCGGTCCTTATCTGCTATGGCCGGTCAGTTCACGATTCGCAAGAAGTTGGGAACTTTGCCTGTTTCGGCTATTCTGCTCTCATGAGCCGCTCAGAACTTCCTTCCAATCAAGCTCCATCAAGTGCCGTCCCGCGGCTACCCGTTGAGGTTGCATCCCCACGACAACCTACTCCCGCCGAAGATTCGCTCGAACAGGCCTTGCACGACGTTCGCAAACAGGCAGAGCACGTCGCCAACCAGACTTTGCCCAAGTTTGTCGGGCCGTTTGCAATCCGTGCCAAGCTTGGTGAAGGCACCTACGGAGTGGTGTATGAGGCCGAGCAGGTGGATCCCATCAAGCGAACTGTCGCCGTCAAGGTGCTGAAAGCCGGGTGGCTCGGTGGCGAAGTACTTGCACGATTCGAGCGAGAGCGGCACCTGCTTGGTGCCATGAAGCACCCCGGAATCGCATCCATTTACGATGCGGGTGTGACGGAGGATCGCAGGCCGTGGTTCGCCATGGAATTGGTGCGAGGTCAGCCGCTGACAGAGTACTGCCGCGAGAAGCGCCTGCCTCTTCGCGCACGCCTGGTGTTGATTGAGCAAGTCTGTTGGGCTGTCTTTCACGCACACCAGAAGCTGATCGTGCACCGCGATCTCACCCCTCGAAACATCTTGGTCGAAGAGGTGGATGGAGTTCCGACTCCAAAGGTCATCGACTTTGGTGTTTCTAAGGCACTGGCTGGCGGCGACTTGCCGGGCGATGGAACCTGGAGCACGGAGTCAACGCTGGTGGGCACCCCGTACTACATGAGCCCGGAGCAGGCGCAGGGAGCGAAAGGCGTGGACGTGCGCACGGACGTATATGCCATGGGCGCGATCTTGTACGAAATCGTAACTGGGAGAAAGCTGTTTGGCGCAAGCGATCTGGAAGATGGATCTGTGCAGTCGATGATGAACGCAGTGTGCAAATCTTCACCGACAGAGTTTCGGAATGACTCGCTCGACGATTCGATTGACGGAGAGTCCAAGCGGATCATCAAAGAACTCTGGTGGATTGCGAGCAAAGCAATTGAGAAGGATGTCGAGAGACGTTACGGCGGGTTAGACCGGCTGGCTCGGGATCTTCGTTCGCTATTGGATAACCGTCCCGTAGAGGCAGGCCCAGTCTCCGCGACATACCGCCTTCGCAAAGGTGTCCAGCGTCACAAAGTGGCGGTGGCTTTGTTGTGTGCGTCTGTTGTGGCGGTGGGAGCCGTCACAGTTATGTTCGCGCATTCTGCGAAAGTTGCAAAGCAGAATCTCGTGCAAAAGGAAGTCGGGAGACTGAAACTCGCTCATAGCCGTGGCGATTGGAAAATCGCAATTGATGCCTTTGATTCACTCGAACCATATGGGTATCAGCCCGGGCTTGATGAGCAACTGATGTATGTCGAGGCACTCGATGCGTGCGATCGGAGTGCGGAAGCCATGCAACGTCTCGAACACGTGATGGCTGACTCCGCTGCTGCGGCTGATCCAAGGGCGCTTTTGTGGAAAGGCGACTTGATGCTCGCCCAAGGCCTGAGGAGCGGCTTGCGCGAGGAAGCGATTCGGTCGATTCAAGCGGCTTTGGATCGTGGGACCGCGGTATTGCCGGATGCGGACAAAGAGTACGGGCGTGGCCTTCTGTCGCAGGAGTGGCCTGATGCGAAACGCCATTTTGCGAATGCAAGTCAGTTGCGACCCTCGCATCGACGAGCATCCATGATGACGATTGTGTCATCGACGATGTGCGGCGATGCAGTGGAGTGCAGACGAGCGATCGATCGTTGGCGTCTGCAATCGGAATCTGATTGGCAGGTGTTAGCTGCAGAAGTGCTATACAGCGCGCTCTTTGCCTCTCCCAAAGATCTTCACCGAGCTATTGCTGAGCTTCAAGCAGTGAACCGCAGCCCTTCTGTGCAACATGTGTGTTCAGTGGCCAAGGAGGTTCACACGGCTTGGAATTCGCCGGTCAATCCGCTTGATCTTGACGGAGCGATGGGGCCAGCAGTTGTGCGAATGATGAATGCGGGATTTGGGTTGATGCGATCTACCGATTCGTCGTTTTCAAGTATTCGCAGTTCTACAGCACTTGGGAAAAGTGTCAACAGTCTGAGCGTCCCGTTGATGTTGCAAGCCCAGCTGAATCCCGGACCAGCCATAGAGAAGCTAACAGCTGGCGTTCCTCTGTTCGAGCAGTTCAATTGGTACTTCCAGTCAATGGACCGATTCTCCAGAATCAAGAACGCCGATCCAAAGGAGCTTGTTGCTACTGCGAAGCTGCTGGACAAGGCCGATTCCGCTCCGAAGATGCCTGCGCTGTCGTGCGCAATTCCATACTGCCGGATTTTCGTGGAAGCGGCGCTTCGAAGGCGGGCTCCTGAAAGCTCGGTCCTTCCGGATGACAAGATCGAAGAATTGTTCAGCCGAGTGCTCGCGACGTGGAGCATAAAGGCCG
>JAGWZK010000041.1 GCA_018968885.1 Planctomycetota bacterium
TGGTCGCAGGTGGGGCTCTCCAAGTATGTCTGGGACGGCTGGAACCTCTTGGCTGAGCTGGACATCACGGACGCGAGCGTGCGGACGTTTGCGTGGGGCCTTGACCTCTCAGGCAGCGAGCAGGGCGCGGGGGGCATCGGCGGCCTGGTGCTGGGCTGGACGCGTGCCAACGGCACTCTGGGCGGCGAGGTGAACGGCACGGGCGGCACCACGCTGCGGTATGTGTTTGACGGCAACGGCAACGTGATGGCGGCGCTGGATGACCTCGGCCGCGTTCGCGCGAAGTACGAGTACGGCCCGTTCGGCGAGACGCTGACGTCCGAGGGTGACCTCGCGGCCGACAACCCGATGCGGTGGAGCACGAAGTACGCCGACGGCGAGAGCGGTCTGGTCTATTACGGATACAGGTACTACAACGCGGGCACGGGCAGGTGGTTGAACAGGGATCCGATTGAAGAGCAGGGGGGAGTGAATCTGAGTGGATTTGTAAACAACTCGCCGCTCCAATCGATCGATTTGCTTGGCCAAAAACGGTACATCATTGCCATGAGGGGTGCTGGGACGAGCTGGTTAGGCAGTGTCGCTACTACTACCTTCTGGAAGAAAATCATCGAACAGGAGGTGGGAAGCGAATTTATCTGGAAAGAGTATGACCACGACATGGGGTGGCTCGCGGTTAAGCAAGCGGAGTCTATTCTGACTCGGACCATCGGAAAGGGCACTCCTGTGAAGCCGCAGTCGGGTGGGACAGATGAATCGGCGTGTAGTTACCATTCATTGATCGTGCTCGGGTATAGCTGGGGCGCTCATGCGGTCGTCGACGCAGTTTCGATGGGCTTCAAGGAGAAGAACATCAGAATCGATCTAGTATTCACGGCAGATCCGGTGCCGGGCGCTTTCCGACGCGGCGTATTCAAGAAGCATCCAAATGTGTCGCGACTAGTCAATTTCTATCAAGAGTTGCACTCGACGGATGTTTCGTTCGTCGACGGGTCTCGATTCCGCGGAAAGCAAATTAGCGGCGCCGACGTGAACACTCGACTGGTAAAAGAGGATTTTGGTGCATCAAAGTTCGGTATCGCCCGAGCGGCGGGATTTGGAAATCTTCCATCTTTAATGGAGACCGCTGAGAAGACCGCCAAGAGCGGCCACTTCTATATTGGGTTACAAGATGATGTCCTCAAAGCGCTCTCGGATGAAGTCCAAAACGTTCCCACGCATCGCTCGTCTTGGAAATATCGATGAACTAGGAGTTGAATAAGTGCAAAATGCTGCAAGCCGCCGAGTTTTATTTTTCACATGCATGTCGCTCGGAGTGGGTGGCTGCGCCACATGCAGGGATCACATTCTTGTCCATGTTGAGCAACCCCAATCGAATGTCCCGATTACGGGAGCCAAGGTCGAATTTAGGCCGCCACTAAATTTGTTGCCACCACCGGTATGGCGAGGCAAGACAAACGTCAGTGGAGATGTTCATATGTGCATAGACATTTCCGGCCACGACGTGCTACAACTGATTGTTCGTCATGCTGGCTGTGAATATGGCGCGATGCTGTCGAGTAGTGATGTGCCGCAACGCGAATATGTGCTCAGTTCGTTCGATCATGAGTGCCCCCAAATCAGGGTTGTTGTAAAACGAATCACAAATGACTGACATGTAGAATCTGCTTGGACTTAGATCAGGTCGGATCAACTGGGGGGCATTTATGGTTGGGACGATTGCGGCCTTCTGTTGGGCATGAGTTATTAAGCTGAGCCGAGCCTGAGGCGAGACACGTATAAGGAAAATTGCCGTTCCGGGGGGATGTGAAGGTGATGCCTTGGGTCGTGAGTCGGGCAGTCGCGGATTCCGGCGACTCTGTGACCTGCGCAAGGCTGCGCATGTTCGATTGGCGGGAGGTGCCTGCTCGGCCAGCTTGATGCACTCATTCGGTCGATCCAGCAGCCAGCTTTCCAGATCAACCGCGGCGACGTGCGGCTCGTTCGCCAACACCTGCGTCGGGTGCTTCTGCGGGCTCACCCGAGGCGATTGAAGGTCGCGGAGAGGCCTGACATGATGGCCGTGGTCTGATCGCCATCTCGTCTGTGATGACGTGGTTTGCTCTTTTTGACAAGATCCGCCCTCCGGCTGCCGCCCGCTGTTTGCGTTCCTAACCTGCGCGGAGAGCCTCGACCGCGCTAAGGGCAGCCCGGGGCGATGGCGGCGGTCTCCAGGAAGAAGAAAAGGACCTGGCAATGGATTCAGCGGAACTCGCCGCCTTGCGGAAACTCGCTGAACGCGAGTATTGGGATGTGGATCAGCTTCCTGCCTACTTCGATGTTGCCCTGTGCCTGTGCCTTGATGATGCTGGGCTGATCGAGGCCCGCCACGTCACGATGTCGAACGTCGGAAGTTCTTTTCCCCGGGAACCTACTCCGCAAGCGTGGTACTCGCCGGTCAAGGTCCCGGGGACGGGGACCACCTGGCAGCGGATTCTCGCAGGCCGGACGCGTGACGAATTCAATCACCCCTACCAGGTGCGCGTGTCGGGCCGTGGCCAGGCAGAACTTGCACGGCAGAGGCGGTCTGAATCCCGCCTGGGCGTTCAGGGCATCCCGGGCACGTACACCGCGACGACACGTGAAGTGGACTCAGGCGGCCGCTCAAACGCTTCTGCGGGCACGGGCGGCCTTCTCTCAACGGTGCTGACACCAACGGCAGGAGCACCCGACGTCGCTGTCCCCAAACTTGGCGGATGGACTAAGGGGGAGTTGGTCTCCCATTCTGGAACCAGCGACTCAACCTTCGACCGAATCCGAAAAGCTGCAGGTGTCAAGCCGAGCAGGGCAGGCGGCGTCGGCCAGCAGCGCCGCTTCATGGCAGCGGAACTTGAGCGGCTCATCGCTGCTGCCGAACGGGGCGTTTTCCGAGGGGGTGCGAAGTTCGCGTTGATGTGGCGTGAGTTGCTGCCCAAGGAAAGTGCAACGAATCATCATTAACTCACCAGTGGTGAGCGCGCTCATCATTTGACTCCTCACAGGCTTCGGGGCATTTGCCTTGAGGGAAAGTGCAATTGATGATCGTTGCATGACCACCAAAGACGTCTTGGTTTCGCTCGATGACCTGGCCCTCGCCCTGAGCCTGTCAAAGCGATGGCTCCGCCGAGAGGCTGACGCCAACCGGCTCCCCTCACTGAGAGCGGGCAGGCGGCGGCTCTTCAACGTCGAGGCCGTGCGTCAGGCGCTGGCCGTGCGGGCAGCCAAGGGGGCAAACCCCTAATGGACGCTCTGACCTGCCCATGACAAGGGCGGCGAGGCCTATGGGCAAACCGTCGCCGAGAAGTGCCGGGTGGCCGGCGCACGTCGCATCGACATCAGGCGCTCATCATCCTCGCGAGGTTTGGTGGCCTGCGATGCCCGAGCGAGCACCTCGAACTCAAGGTGACCGCTCAACGAACCACATCTTCCCCCTGCGTCCGCCCTGGGTCATACTGGCGGCATGACACCATCCACCCGTGCCCGCTGGGCCTGCGTGCTTGCCGAGTTCGAGCGTTCCGGCCTGA
>JAGWZK010000005.1 GCA_018968885.1 Planctomycetota bacterium
GATTGTGTGGAATGACTACGAGGCCAGGCAGCGGCGCCTGGTCAACGCGCCGAGCATTCAGATTGCGTACACCTTTACGGGCGTGAAAGAAGCGCCCAAGGTGATGACGAATCGCAAGTTCATCGTGCTGGGGGATGAGCAGCCAAAGGTGGGGGAGTGGGTGCACTTTGAAGTGAACCCGCGCGATGACTTTGTGAAGTTGTGGGATATCGATCCCGGTCAGTATGAGTTCATTCGCGTGTTCTTTGAGCTGAGATACGACGATTTGGATGCAACGGCAGATGGTGCCAAGCCCACCAAGGCGACAGCGTTGTATGACGACCTGTACTTTGGGGATTGAAGTCGAATGCGACTAGGGCTGCCCATTGGGCGTGTACACGCGATCATCCCAGCGATCGAGAGTGACAATCAATTCAGACTTGACGGGCGCGGCGTGATTATCGAGGAAAACTGCGTTGGCACTGTTGCCGTGTCGCTTAGGCGCCACGCGGCGGGTGTTCTGCGGTGCGCCGGTGTCGGTGCCGGTGATGTTCAGTGCATCGCCCATGTCATAGACAACCGCGAGTGAGTGGTTGGTCGAGCCAGGTGTGTACCACCCATTGGCATGGGTCTGCTGCTTGTCATCGGTGAAGCAGGAGAGGTAAAGCGTGTCAAAAGGGAAGGGATACCGCGAGAGGACCGTGGGCTTCTTACACGTTGCGTTGACCAGCCCCGGGCCACGGAATGAGATGCCGTTATTGACGTAGTGAATCTGGTGGCGATCGGCGGGACGGGAAGGGTCTTTGTAGTACGGGGCTTTGGTGTAGAGATCGTTGATCGATGCATTTCCGGTGGGATCACTTTCCGGCGCTACGTTGGTGGCATTGCCATCCAGATAGGGACGCAGGACAAAGGCCCACGCAGGGTTATAGCGACCGGTGGGGACTGGAGGAGTCTCACTGCGCCCGGATTCGCGAGGCGTGAATTCCTTCCATTCGCGGGCGTAGAGGTCGAGGGCAGTGCCAATCTGCTTCTGATTGGAAAGACAGACGACGGAGCGACCTGCCTCGCGGGCTTTACCCAGAGCTGGCAACAGGATCGCGATCAACAGCGCGATGATGGCGATGACCACCAGAAGCTCGATGAGGGTGAAGGCGGAGCGGCGGAGCATGAAATCAGCATACCAGACGCTGCAACTGAGGGCAAAGTGGCGGAGTGAAGGTTGGGAATCACAACGGCGGTGGCAGGTGCTTGGTCGCAGCTGCGGGATTGGCAAGGGGCTCTTCGGCAAGGACGCGCATTGCGGATTCGATATCGGGAACGACGGTCCAGAGAGCGCGGTATTGGGGTGCGAGAAATCCGGTATCGAGACAGCGGTCGAGCATGGCGACGGTGGGATCGAAGTAGCCGCGATGATTGATGAGGATGATCTTGCCGGTGTGGCGGTTGAGCTTGACGCGGCTGATGATGAAGAAAAGCTCTTCGAGTGTGCCTGGTCCGCCGGGGAGGGCGACGAAGCAATCGGATTCGGCAAGCATCATCGACAGGCGCGCCTCCATGGAATCGACCAGGCGCAGGTCGGTGATGCCGCGATGGGCAATTTCGTGCTTATCCATGAATTGAGGGAGGATGCCCAGAACGCGGGAACCGCCAGTCATGGCGGCATCGGCGACAGCGCCCATCAGCCCGGCGCGGCCGCCCCCGTACACAAGAGACCACTGGCGCCGGGCGAGAGCGGTGCCCAATTCGGTGGCCAGTCGCATGAACTCGGGGGAGTTGCCCGGCGTAGAAGCGCAGAAGACGCAGACCCGGAGCCGGGGTGTTGCGACTGTGTTCTCAGATACACTGGCTGCGTCGGAAGTGTTGGCGGGCATGGTTTAGCGTATGAAGTAAAAGTTCTGAGTACTGAGTGGTGAGGTCGAGCAAGGAATCAAAGGAGTACGCGATGCGGACGACTTGGATGGCAATGGCGTTGATGATGGGCCTGTTAGCAGTTGGGGGTTGTGCGACGACTGGCTCAGGTGGGGATTCTCACGGCGGTGCGAGCAAGGGGGAGACGTCGAATGCACTCCTGAATGACACCACGGTGGTGAAGGGAACGAGCACGACGATGTTGGTGCATGGGATGTCTTGCCCCTTGTGCGCCAAGAACGTGGATATCGAACTGCGGCGTGTCAAGGGTGTATCGCTGGTCACAGCGGACTTGGGTGAGGGGTTTGTGTATGTGACGTTGGATGGGAGTGCGCCGGTGACGCGCGGTCAATTGGCGCGTGCGGTGAATGACTCTGGATTCACCATCAAGTCTTTCCAGAACTGATCACATGCGCAGGAGTGACCTGATGGATGAAGGCAAATTGCGGACTGAGATGCGAGGGGCTGCCGCGATGTTGGTGGTCGGAGTGTTCGCGCTGAACGCGCATGCGCAGGAAGCAATGTGGGCAGAGGCGGCGACACAGCCGCCAAGCCAGACCCTGCGTTATCGGCCGATGGCACACTATGTGAGATATGGCGGTTCACCCAGCGGAAAGTTCACACGCGCTGAAGAACTTTCAATTGAGCATGAGTTTGCGTTTGCCCTGAAGCCGGATGTGAGTTTGTCAGTGACGGTGCCGACGACGTATCGCACCACAAAGGGACGTACTGGTGGCGATGCGACCGATGAGGATTCGGGGATCGGTGATATTACTGCGCTGGCCAAGATCCGCTGGTACAAGGATGACACCGGGCCGATTGACACCGTGCGCTCAAGCATCTTCTTTGGAGCAGAGATTCCCAGCGGTCACGAACAATTGTCAAGTAAGTCAGTGGACCCGATCGTGGGTGTGGCGACGACGTGGATTCGCAAACGCTGGGGCGGCACATTCACTGTCGGCTACAAGATGAACACGAATCAGGAAGAGGAAGGACTTGAACCGGGAGATGCCAAGGCCGATGCGTTCAACATTGATAACGCCGTGATGTACCGCCTCGCTCCGGAAAAATTTACGATGGAAAGTAAGGGCGCGTGGTACCTGATCGGTGAGGTGAACGGGATATTTGAGACCAACGCTGATCATGAAGTGATGCTCTCACCCGGCTTGATGTATGAAGGATGGACGTGGGCTTTTGAGGCGTCGATCCAGTTGCCCATCTTGCAGCAGGTGGATCACAGACCGGAGCGAAGGTTTGTGGTGGGGCTTGGATTGCGGTTTCTCTTCTGAGAATGTGATATTGTCGCGGTGTGCAGCGTGATTCACTGCGGAAAGTGTTCGCAAGATTTCTCCGCCTGGGGTGCTTGGCGTGGGGTGGTCCATTTGCACAGTTGGAGATGATTCGCAATGAGGCTGTTGAGCGGGCGGGGTGGCTGAGCAAAGAGCAGTTCAATCGGGCCCTAGCGGTGTATCAGGTGTTGCCGGGGCCCGAAGCGCATGAAATGTGCGTGTATGTCGGCGCAGTGCATCGGGGTCGCTCGGGTGCAATCGCCGCAGGACTGGGGTTCATGCTGCCGGGGCTGGTGCTGATGCTGATCCTGTCGTGGCTCTATTGGTCCGGCACGCTCGGTCATGTCCGTAACATCGGTGCAATGCTGGCGGGCGCGCAGGTGGCGGCGGTGGCGTTGATCCTGCGTGCGGCGTGGAAAATCGGCCAGCACGGCATCGAAGACGCCAAGCAGTGGCCAATCGCGGCAGTGTGCGCACTGGGCACACTTGCGGGGGTGCACTGGGCCTGGCCACTGATCTATGGCGCGGTGGTGAATCCGTCTCTGCGGGCGCGAAGGTTCGTTATGGGTGGCGCGGTTTCGGCTGTTGTGTTGGTGGGGGCGATGCTGACAATTGAACGGCCTCAGTGGCCGAAGCTGGGTGAGGCGCAGGTTGTTGAGATCGTGCGGCAAGACGCGGAACATCACGCCGACGTCGCGACGATCGCTACCTCTGGGGCGCGAGCAGGATTGCTGACGTTTGGCGGCGCGTACACAGTGGTGCCGTATCTAAAGGAAGATGCTGTTGAGGGAAATGCGGCGTGGATAAGTGAGCCGGCGTTTTTGAATGGGGTGGCGATTGCCGCGGCGATCCCGGCGCCGTTGGTAATCGTCGGGACGTTTGTCGGGTTTGCAGGGGCGGGATGGATTGGCGCGCTGGTGATGACGGCCGGGATCTTCTTGCCTTCGTTTCTGTTCACGTTGATTGGGTTCGAGCGGATCGAGACGTTGACTCGGGCGGAGCGGGCACGGGGGATCTTGATCGGCGTCACGGCGGCTGTGGTAGGGGTGATCGGGGCGACGGCGGTGGAGATGGCGCTGTCGACGTGGTGGGGGTGGCGGGGCGCGTTGGTGGGGTTCGCGGCGTTGGTGGTGCTGAGTGCGGTGGGAAGGCGTTGGAGCGTGCCGCTGGTTGTAGTAGGTGCGTTGGTTGCAGGGGCATTTCTTTGGTAGTGGGCTGTGGTGGAAATGATTTTGGCCGCCTAAACTTTCAATGATGATTGAAACTTTGGAAAGATCGATCTCTCAGGGGATTCCCGCCCCAGCGGCACAGCCTTTGAACCTCCGCGACGCGGCGCTGGAGCCGATTCGTTCCAAGGTGGAGCGGGGTGAGCGATTGACGATTGAGGATGGCCGCGTGCTGTTTGCGACGCGGGATATTCACAGTGTGCTGGCGATGGCGGATGGGGTGCGGCGGCGATTGCACGGCGATGTGGCGTACTACAACATCAACCGGCACTTGAACTACTCAAACGTGTGTGCGCTGTCGTGCAAGTTCTGCGATTTTTACGCCAAGGTGGGAGAGTCAAAGGCGTACACGCGGGATGTCGAGTACATCCGTGGTGAGGCGATCAAGGCGGTGGAATCGGGCGCGACGGAGATGCACATCGTGGGTGGCCTGCATCCGCAGTTGCCGTTTTCGTACTACACCGACATGCTGCGTTCGATTCGCACCGTGGCTCCGGGTCTGCATCTCAAGGCGTTTACGGCCGTAGAGATCGTGCACCTAGCCAAGATCGCCAAGGTATATAAAGGAGCGAGCGGGTCGGATGACAGCGCGATCACCGCGCGTCGCGAGGCGATTCGCTATGTGTTGTCGGAACTCAAGGATGCTGGGCTGGGATCGCTGCCGGGTGGTGGGGCGGAAGTCTTTGATGACCGCGTGCACGATCAGGCCTTCAAGGGGAAGATCCGCTCGGATGTGTGGCTGACGGTGCACGATGTAGCGCATGAGCTGGGGCTGAACTCCAACGCGACGATGCTGTATGGGCATATCGAATCGCGCGATGATCGGCTGGTGCATCTGGATATGTTGCGTCGGGCCCAGGATCACTCGCTGACGCGCTTGGGATACACGCCGTCGGCGGATGGGTCGGTGACGTTGACCAAACCGGGGACGGAGTTACCTTTGCAGGTCGCGAGCAAACGCCCTAAGGACGCGGCACCTGCGGGATATTTCCAGACCTTGATTCCGCTGCCATTCTTTCCCGATGGATCGGAACTGGAGAAACTCGCGGGCCCGAGCGGCCTGGAGAATTACCGTACGCTCGCAGTCGCGCGGCTCATGCTCGACAACTTTCCCCACATCAAGGCCTTCTGGATCATGCAGACGCTGCCACTGGCACAGGTGATGCTGCAGAGTGGCGCGGACGATCTGGATGGCACGGTGGTGTGGTATGACATCACACACGTGGGCGGCGCGAGCACCCATCAGGAAGTGAATGTGCCGGTGCTGCACAAGGCGATCCGCGAGGCGGGATTCAAGCCGGTGGAACGCGACACCCTGTATCGGCGTGTGGAACGCGAAGGGAAGAAGTGGTGGATCGCGGGCAGTCGATGACACTCGTGGCGGTTTGATTGAGTACGCTCGCAGTCAGTGAGCACGCCGCCAGAACCACACGCAGACACGCCGCGACATGACCCGTTCGCGGCGTTGCGCTTGGCCAACTACCGCTGGTATGCCGCAGGATTTCTGACTTCGGCGTGTGGGCTGCAAATGCTGGCGACTGCGGTGGGGTGGGAGGTTTTTGAGAGGACCAAAGACCCCTTGCATCTGGGGTATACAGGGCTGGCAAGAGCGTTGCCAGTGATGCTGCTGGCTTTGCCGGGCGGGCATGTGGCGGATGTCTTTAATCGCCGCTGGATCATCATGATCAGCCAGGCGTTGTTTGCTGTCGCGGCGTTCTTACTGGCGTGGTGGTCGTGGGCCTCAGGGCCGATCTGGCTGGTATACGTGCTGCTGGCACTGATGGGATGTTTGCGGGCGCTGAATGGCCCGGCGCGCGGGGCGTTTCTGCCCTTGATCGTGCCGGGGAAAGATTTTCACAATGTGGTCACCTGGTCCACTGGGATCTTTCATCTCAGTGGTGTGGCGGGGCCGCTGATCGCAGGATGGCTGATCGGTCAAACGGGTGTGGCGCACTGGGTGTATGTGGGGACGGGGTGCGCGACGCTGGTCTTTTCACTGTCGATGCTGTTCATTCGGCCACTCACCAAGCAGACTCCGGCGGGGAAGATGACAGTGGAATCGATGTTGAGTGGATTGGGGTTTGTGTATCGGGATAAGCCGGTCTTCGGCGCGATTGTGATTGATTGTGTGGGCGTGCTGCTCGGGGGTGCGACAGCCCTGTTGCCGATGTTTGCCGAGGATATCTTGAAAGTGGGACCGGAAGGATTGGGATTGCTGCGGGCCTCGACATTCATGGGCGCGGCAATGATGTCATTGGTGCTTGCGTTTCTGCCCCCGTTCAAGAATGCGGGGCGGACGTTTCTTATCGCGGTGGCTCTCTGGGGCGTGGCGGGGATCGCGTTTGGACTGTCAACCTCGTTCTGGGTGGCGATGGTATTTCTTTTCTTGCAAGGGGCGATTGACAATGTGTCGGTGGTGATCCGGCACATTCTCGTGCAAGCGCGGACGCCGGATCACTTGCGGGGCAGAGTGTCAGCGGTGAACACCATGTTCATCGAGATTTCCAATGAACTCGGCGCGTTTGAATCCGGCATCGTCGCCAAGTGGCTGGGGCCGGTGTTGTCGGTGGTGACGGGTGGTATTGGCACATTGTGCGTAGTTGGAATCGTGGCGGCGACAAATAAGCCACTGCGCGAACTCAAGACCATGACGATGCCTGAAGACTAGAAGTGATCAGCGACGTTTGGTTTTCAGCCATGCGTGGAGTTTCTCTGCAGGCCAGGTATTGATCACGCTTTCTGCCACAGCCCCCGCCCGCCGCGCCGTGAGCACGCCGTACTTCAGGTTGTCATAATCCTCAGCTTCGTGCACATCGCAGTTGATGGACAGGAGCGCACCGGCCTCAACAGTGGCGCGGGCATGGACATCGCGCAGGTCCAGACGCATCCAGTGAGCGTTGATCTCCAGCGCAGTGTTGTTCTTCTTGGCAGCGGCGATGAGCGCAGCCATGTCCGGTTCCAAACCCGGGCGACGATTGATCAGTCTTCCCGTGGGGTGACCGAGAATGTGAACCAGGGGGTGCATGATGGCTTTGAGCAAGCGCGCGGTGGCGGTGGCGGGTTCTTGTGAGAGGGCGGTGTGAGGGCTGGCGACGACGACATCCAGTTTGGCGAGTATTTCATCGGGGTAGTCGAGTGATCCATCGGCGAGGATGTCCACTTCGCTGCCAGCAAGGATGGTGATGCCAGGAACCTGCGCGCGTGCGGCGTGGATCGAATCGATGTGTTCGAGCAGACGCTCGATGGAGAGGCCGTTGGCTTGGGCAGAGCTGCGCGAGTGATCGGTGACGGTAATGGTGTGAAAGCCACGGGCTTTGGCGCGCTCGGCGAGCTCGATGATCGACATGCGGCCATCGCTGGCGGTGGTGTGGGCGTGGAGTTCGGCCTTGATGTCGGCGATGGTGATGAGCGTGGGCGTGGCGTTGAGGTTGAATTCGGAGTGATCTTCGCGGATTTCGGGGGGGATGTAGGGGAGTTTGAGGGCCGCGAAGATGGACTCCTCGGTGGTGCCGGCAACCGGAGTGACACCACGTTTGTGGGGCGGTTCTTCGGAAGAATCGTCCGGATAAAGGCCGTACTCGTTCAGAGTCATCCCCATCGACAGGGCACGCTCGCGCATATGGACGTTGTGGTCTTTGCTCCCGGTGAAGTACGCGAGCGCTGCGCCGAAGGAGCATTCGGGGACGATGCGGAGATCGACTTGGATCACTGGCCCCTTGACTTGGCCTTTGTTGGCATCAGGGTTTTCAGATTCGGTTGCGCCCCAGCGCTGGTCTTCGGCATTGAGGGCAAACTGGATGCTGGAACGAGTATCACCGCTAGCCAGCACATGACGCACTTCAGGCATGGCACGGAAGAGCGCCGAGATCGGCGCGACGAGGGCTTCGTTTTTGAAATCGGCATCGCTGGTAGAGACGAGGATGTCAAGATCGCCGACGGTGTCCCTGCCGCGACGAGCCGAACCTGCAAACGCGGCACGCACGACGCCCTTCTGCGCTTTCATCCGTGCGACGATGTGCTCGGCGATGGGCATGGCCTGACCGAGTCGGATGCGGGCGTGCACAGTGCGGGCAAAATCAAGGGATTGACGGAGCTTCTCCACACTCTTGGCGCCCATGCGGGGCAATTTGAGAATGCTGCCATCGGCGATGGAGGCGCGGAGGGAGGCCTCATCGACGATGCCCCCTTCGGTCCACAAGGTGCGGAGCGTCTTGGGGCCAAGGCCAGGCACCTCCAGCAGGGGCAGCAGCCCGGGGGGCACTTTGGCGTTGAGGTCGGCGAACTCGGCGGTGCTGCCGCTGGAAATGAACTCGATGATCTTGTCAGCGATTTTGGGTCCGATGCCCTCGATCTCAAGCAGGGTCTTGCGATCCAAGGAGGAAGCATCGGTGCTGAGGTCCCCCAGCACCCGGGCCGCTCTGGTATGGGCGTTGACGCGAAAGCCATCCTCACCAAGCAGTTGCATCAGGTTGGCGATGGCCTCAAAATGGCGGGCAAGGCGGTCATTGGCGGACATGCTGGAGAGTGTACGGGCGATGACGCTACCCTCGGGTCATGCCGAGCCACACTGCGAGCGATGGGGTCTTGATCACTGGTGCGCGGATCATCGATCCGGCGAGCAAACTCGACAAGATCGGTGATGTGGTGGTGGCGGGGGGGTTGATCCGCCAGATCGCCATCAGCAAGAGCGAGCGCAAGCAGATTTCGCCAGGTGAGGTGGCGATGGTGATCGATGGTGAAGGGCTGATCGCTTCGCCAGGGTTGATTGATCCGCATGTCCACCTGCGTGAGCCGGGGTTTGAATACAAAGAGACGATTGAGAGCGGAGCGCGTGCCGCGGCGGCGGGTGGGTTTACCGCGGTGTGCTGCATGCCCAACACCTCCCCCGCGCTGGATACGCCAGAGTTGGTGCGGTTTGCGAAGGATCGTGCCGACGGCGCGGCGTGCCGCGTGTTTGCGGTGGCGGCAGCAACTAAGGGACGCAAGGGTGAGGAACTGACCGAGTCGAGATTGCTGGCGATGGCCGGTGCGGTGGGCTTATCTGATGATGGTGATTGCATCGCCTCGGCAGGGATGATGGGTCGGGTGCTGAGCGCGTGTAGGGATGTTGGATTGGCGTTCATGCAGCACGCGCAGGAGCCGACGATGACCAAGGGCGCCGCGATGCACGCTGGGACCGTGTCGACGCGTCTGGGTCTTGGTGGTTGGCCCCGCGCCGCCGAAGAGATCATTGTGGAGCGAGATGTGCGATTGAATGCCGGAATCGGCGCCCACTATCACGTGCAGCACATTTCCAGTGCGGGCACGTGCGAGATCATCAGGCGGGCGCGGCGAGAAGGAATCAACGTGACGGGAGAAGCATCGCCTCATCATCTGGTTGCCACGCATGAGATGTGTGAGGGGTACAACGCCCTGGCCAAGGTGAACCCACCCTTGCGAGAAACCTCGGACATGAAAGCCCTGCGAGAGGCCGTCGCCGATGGTGTGGTGACGGTGCTGGGGACTGACCATGCCCCGCATAGCGCCGATGAGAAAGCACTGCCCTTTGAAGAGGCACCGTTTGGCTTCGTCGGTCTTGAGTCGGCGGTGGCGCTTTATGTGGAAGGGCTGATTGCCAGTGGTGCGGTTGATTGGCCAAGATTGATTGCGCTCTTGACGATTGAGCCGGCCAAACTCTGCGGCTTGGATCGCATGGGTCTGGGGCGGTTGGTGGTGGGGGGACCCGCTGATATCACGTTGATTGATCCGGATGAGCAATGGACCCTGACGCGTGATGATTTGGTGGGTCAATCGTGGAACACCCCGTTCCTGGGGCGCGAGTTGATCGGTCGGCCATCGCTAACGATGGTGGCGGGACGCGTGCAGCATCAGCGTCTGGGGGAGCGATTGGGGAGTGCGGGGATCGTCTTCCCCAGCTGATTCACGGCCAGAAACGACGGGCAGATTCTGTCGCGTGTGGAGCGGAAATGCCACACTTTGCGATCAGGGTTCCTATGGTTGCGTCGGTCAGTGGGCACACGGCGCTGCGTCAGCATTCTGCCGCGGCACAGTTGTGCGTTTCTGATCGATTTCGTCGGCATCGAATGGAGTCGGCCCCTGTTTTCCGGAGACGGTTCCGGACGCGATGGGGACGAATCGGAAAGGAAGTTTCGGTCATGGCGATCAAGGTCGGCATTAACGGTTTCGGGCGCATCGGTCGGCTCTTTTACCGCATCGCGTCTGAAGATCCCAACATCGAAATTGTGGCGGTGAACGATCTGGTTCCCGCGGACAACCTGGCGTACCTCCTCAAGTATGACACCATGCATCGCCGCTACATGCTGGGTGGCAAGCCGGCGCAGGTGAGCGCGACCGCATCGGACACCGGTGGCAGCTTCACCGTCAACGGACGCACGACCAAGACCACCGCCATCAAAGACCCGACGCAGTTGCCTTGGAAAGACCTTGGCGTGCAATACGTGCTCGAATCCACCGGGCTCTTTACCGAGCAGGAGAAAGCAGCCCTGCACCTGAATGCAGGCGCCAAGCGCGTGGTGATCTCCGCCCCGACCAAGAGCACCGATACTGTGCCGACACTGTGCCTGGGTGTGAACGCCGAGAAGTTTGACCCGAGCAAGCACACGATTGTCAGCAACGCCAGCTGCACGACCAACTGCCTGGCGCCGATTGCCAAAGTGATCAACGATGCCTTCGGTCTCGAAGAAGGTCTGATGACGACAGTGCACGCTGCCACGGCGACGCAGCCGACGCAGGACGGTCCGAGCAAGAAGGATTGGCGCGGCGGGCGCAATGCCTATCAGAACATCATTCCCGCCTCGACGGGCGCGGCCAAGGCCGTCACGCTGTGTATTCCCGAACTCAAGGGAAAGCTCACCGGCATGTCCTTCCGTGTGCCCACGGCGGATGTGTCGTGCGTGGACCTGACTTTCAAGACCGGCAAGGACACATCGCTGGCAGAGATCAACGCCGCCATGAAAGCGGCGAGCGAAGGTGCGATGAAGGGTGTGCTCGGCTACACCGATGAGGAAGTGGTCAGCAGCGATTTCATCGGCGACCGCCATAGCAGTATTTATGATGCTCTGGCGGGGATCGAGCTCAACAAGCGCTTCTTCAAGGTGGTCTCGTGGTACGACAACGAGGCGGGGTATGCGACCCGCTGCGTGGACTTGATCCGCTTCATGGCAGGCAAGGACGGCATCAAGTAAGCCCTGTCGATGAGATGATTGCCAAGGCCCGGAGTGATCCGGGCTTTTTTCATTTCCTACTGATTCGGGCTATGGTGAGATATGGCCAAACATCAGGATCAGTGCGTGATCTGTGAGCAGATTCGGGCGTGCCGCGAGGAGAGGCACGTGGGTTTGATTGCCGAGCTGGATTCAGGGTTCGCGGTGCTGGGTGAGCATCAGTTGTTTCGTGGGTACAGCGTGCTGTTGTGCAAAGAGCCAGCGACTGAACTGCACGAATTGAGTGCGTCGATGCGTGAGACCTATCTGCGCGAGATGAGCCAACTCGCTGAGGCGGTGGCTCGCGTGGTGCGGCCCCACAAGTTGAACTACGAGTGCCTGGGGAATGTGGTGCATCACTTGCACTTCCACGTGTTTCCGCGGCAGTTGAGCGACCCTGATCCGAAATCTCCAGTGTGGGGGCAGATTCCCTCTGGCGATGCATTGGCGCATTGGAAAGTGAATCGGGAGCGCGATGGAGTGCTGGCTTGTGAGATCGCCGGCGCACTGAGAGAAGTGCGTGCGGGGAAATGAAAAGGGGCCGCCCCGAAAGGAGCGGCCCGTGGATGCTGAGATTCGGATTCAGCAGGGAGAGCTGAACTCGGCGACGAAGTCGAGATAGTCAAAGAAGTCGATGACGGTGTCGCCGTTGAAGTCGGCGGTGTTAGCACCTGAGCTGAAAGCGGCAACAAAGTCAAGGTAATCAAAGAAATCGATCGTGCCATCGTCGTTGAAATCCGCCGGGCACAGATCAACAAAGACAGTGAAGCGATTCACGCTGGAATTGCCGGATTCCTCGTATGTCACCACAGAAATCTGGTTGAAGCCATGCTGCATGCCCGTGGTGGTGCGCGACCAATCAAAGCGATCGTTGCGGGTGGCCTGATTGAAGACCGAGACCAGCGTGCGCGGATCGGTGTTGGGATTGACGTTCAACATGGTGTGCACGCGCGCGGCGGTGCGGTCTGCCGCCTGAACTTTGAAGAGGTAGGAGGGCGTGGTCAGTGTGGTGGGATTCGGGAAATTGATCGCGGGTCCGGTGCGATCCACATAGAACGCCGAGCGCCACTCGCGGAAAAGGGGGCTGGTGCCTGCTGGGCGCTTGCGGAAGCTGATCACGCTGAGGTAGTGAATGCCTTCAGACAGTTGAGAAGCATCGATGGTCTGCTGGTAGTGGCCATTGGTGGCGGTAGAGCCGTTGTAAGCGGGCTGCTTGAGAGTGCGGAAATCCTCGTAGCCGCTGGCGGCACCGGACTGGTGGTTGTAGTCGATCTGGCCGTTTCCGTTGCTGTCACGGTAACCCTGATCGATGCGATACATCGCGTTATCGTCGGTGTTGATGTCGAGCGGATCACCGGGGGTGGTTGCCAAATCAATGGTGAAGGAGTTTCCGGTAACCACCGGCAGAGCCGTCAGGCGGCGACGGTAAATCGGCACCGACGAGGAATCCGCGGGCAGTGCACTTGCAGCGCCGACAAGGGTGACCGATCCGGAGGGCAATGCCGGGCCATAAACCACGTACCCCTTGCTGTGCGTGCCCGCCGAAGAAACGTTACGAGGCACGGTGATCAGCACTCGCTGATCGCCACCGACCACGAGAGTCTCGGGAATCACGTTGGTGGGGTCTACGGCAGGATCCGCAGCGTTGCCGGTGAGTTCCATCAGGCGGGTGCCTGCGGGGAACGCGGTGAGTACGCTGCGTGAATCGGTGCCGCTATCCCAGCGATCGTTGACGCCGACGAGGACGTTGGCCTGGTTATTCGAACGACGATCAAAGACGAGCACGTCGGCCTTGCTCGAATTCACCGAGTCGGTGAAATTGAGTTGATAGAAATCGCCCCGGCCATACTGATTATGAATCTGCACAAGCTTGGTGAGAGTCGGCTGACTGGCGTTGGTCGAGGGGTCCCATCCCAGCGCGATCTCCATGCCTGCGCGTGGCCAGAAACCGCCGCTGCGAGAAATGCCGCGACCGTTGTGATACACCTTGACCGAGCCGGTGCGCATCAAGAGATAGGCGTAGGTGAAGAGGCCCTGTTGGCGCAGTGTCGGCATCGGAGGAGCCGAACCGCCATCGCCAGCAGTGCCATTGTCGTGGCTGAAAGTGTGGAAGATACCCAGCGAACCGTCTTGCAGCAGGTTGTTCGGATCGTCAACCACGTCGAGGTGGGCATTCAGAACGTTGTTCCAATCACCAAGCCCGTTGGCGTTCAAGAGATCGCGGAGTTGGCCTGAGCCGGCGATGTCCAGAGCATCACGATTGCCGAACCAATCACCCGCGCGGCTGGGAAGATTGCTTTTGTTGTTGCTCTTGCGGATGTAATTGTCGTAGGTGAATTGGTTTCCTTCGACCGATTCACCAAAAGAGAATGGGGTTACCCAGCGACCATCGGGGGTGAGCCGCCGGTTGTACATCACCGAGTCGAAATAGGTATCCCAGAACCACGAGGGGACGTGCTTGACCGCATCGATGCGGAATCCGTCGACCTTGTGCACGTCGAGCATCCACTGTGTCCAACGCATCAGGTAACCGGTGCCATTTTCCGCAACAGGATCGTTCTGCGTGATGTTGGTTGTGTTGAATGGGTAGAAGGTGAAGTTGGAAGTGCCTGGGTTGCGAGCTGTGCCAGGATTCACCAGGTTGAAGCCGGCGGCATCCCGATCGGTGTAAAAGCGGTAGTTGTTGGCATCCGGGCGGTTGTACAACGTGCCTGCGGGAATGTTCTGCGGATTGCCTGCCGTAACGGGCTGGCGGATGAACTGGTTATTGGACTCATGTGAAAAGTCGATCAGCGACACAAGATCGCCCCGCTCGCGGTCGTAGCGAGGGCCATTGGGATTTTCGGATTGGTAGTACCCGGCGCTGATGCCGTTATGGAAGTCTCCCCAGTTATCGGTCGGCAGTTTGTCGCGGAAGGGGCTCGGTGTGGGGCCAAGCCAGAAGCCGGGGTAGCCACCCTTGGTTTGCAGGTCCTGACTGCCATTGCGGCTGCCATTGTGATTCAGAATCGTGTCGATGTAGACCAAACCGTTGGCCTGATGGAATTCCTGCACCATCGCTTTGAAATACGCCTCGGTGCCATACGCGGTCTGTGCCGTTGGCTTACCCAGATCGAAACGGTCCCACGGGTCATAGCCAGCGCTATCGCCATTCCCTTGAGGGTCCACGCCGCAGCGTGAGGGGGCCGGGAGCCAGGTGGCACCGTAGCCAGAGGTGTAGAAATCGGGGAGTTTGCGCTCAATATCTGACCAGCGCGTCTCAAACCACTGGAGAATGACGGGGTTTTCCTGCGCGAGGGCCGATGAAGCCAACCCACAGGCGAGGAGCGTCGCGGCGGCCACGGAGCGAACCACGTGACGGCGTTGATGTGGCGATTGATGCGGATGAGTTTGAGTCATAGGCAGAGCACGCTCCAAGCTGCGCTTGAATGGTCAAGGATCAGAATGTCGACGGCACAACCGAGAGGGTCAACGAGCACCACTCCGGCGTGTTGCAGTATCGCACAAACAGGTTCGCTCGGGAAGGGGGCGGGGTTCAATTTTGCGAACTTTGTGCCGATCAGCACGTCGGTAATGAGGGGATTCTCCCTGTCGTAAGTGAGGCGTCCCTGACAAATCGCATCGAGCTTGACTTTGGACCGCTGAGTCCGATTCGGGTTACCATGCGGTTATCGCACCCCGGCAGGACGCTGGGTGGGCGGAGAATGGAATGAGTTGGGCTGCCACTCGGCAGCGAAAGAAATGAACAGAAAGGCAGACATGTCGCTTGTCTTGAAGGTGGTTGGCGGATCGCATGTGGGAATGGCTCTGGTTGCCGCGGCCGGATTGTGCGTGTGCCTCCGAGTTCCGGCTGCCGGGGCGGAAGTGGTGAGAACAAACGTCATGACCTTCGCTGATGAAGTGGTCAGTGAGTCGATCGGCGAACGGGTCGTGCGATTCCACGCGAGCGACGCGGCCAAGGCCGGGGCGTATCCCTCGATGGCGTTGATCGAGCAGGCAAAGCCCACCGGACCGGCGCCAGCAGGATTTGGGGTAAAGGTCAACTTCTCCAAAGCCAACGGGCGGCAGGTGGCGACCATCGCAATTGAAGAGGGAACATCGCTGTACGGCACCGGCGAAGTGGCCGGACCACTGCTGCGCAACGGGCGCGTGGTGGAGTGCTGGAATACAGACGCGTATGGGTATCAGGATGATGCCAAGAGCTTGTATCAATCGCACCCGTGGGTCCTTGCGGTGCGAAAAGACGGCACGGCGTTTGGTGTGCTGGCAGATACGACCTACCGCTGTCAGATAGACCTGACCAAGTCGATCGAGTTTGCCGCGATGGGTCCGGCGTATCCAGTGATCGTAATCGAGCGCGATTCGCCGCAGGAGGTTGTGAAAGCGCTGGCGGAATTGACTGGCAAGACTCCCATGCCGCCGCGCTGGGCGTTGGGGTATCACCAATGCCGCTACTCATATTTTCCGGATAAGCGCGTGGTCGAAGTGGCCAAGGAGTTTCGCAAGCGGCAGATTCCCTGCGATGTGATCTGGCTTGATATTGACTACATGGATGGGTTCAAATGTTTCACTTTTGATTCCAAGACATTTTCCAAACCGCTCGCAATGAGCAAGGCATTGGACAGGGATGGTTTTCAGACCGTGTGGATGATTGACCCCGGTATCAAGCACGAAGAAGGGTACTTTGTCAGTGACCAGATGATGCAAGGCAAGCACGGTGTGCTGCGGAGTGATGGCACGCTGTATCGAGGCGAAGTGTGGCCCGGGTGGTGCATTTTTCCGGATTTCACTCGCAAGGACACGCGAGAGTGGTGGGCCGGTCTGTATCCGGCGTGGGTCAAGCACGCGGGAGTGGGCGGCGTGTGGAACGATATGAACGAACCCGCCGTCTTCAATGTTCCGAGCAAGACCATGCCCGAGGACAATCTGCACCGCCCCGACCCGGCGATTCGAGGGCCGGTGAATGCGGATCTTTCGCATGCGCGATTCCACAATGTTTATGGCATGCTGATGGTGCAGGCGACGCTGGAGGGAATGAAGAAGGCAGAGCCAGGAAAGCGTCCGTTTGTGCTCAGTCGCGCCAACTACATCGGTGGGCAGCGGTACGCCGCGACTTGGACCGGCGATAACACGGCGAACTGGTACCACGTTGAGACGTCAATTCCGATGGTGCTGAATCTCTCATTGTCCGGAAGTCCATTTACGGGGCCGGACATTGGCGGATTTGCCGGAAATGGCGATGGGCCCATGTTTGCACGCTGGATGGGATTTGGCGCGATGTTCCCGTTTGCACGCGGGCACACTGGCAAAGAAAATATTGATAAGGAGCCGTGGGCATTCGGGCCGGAAGTGGAAGCGACGTGCCGCCAGGCGATTGAGCGGCGTTACCGTCTGATTCCGTACTACTACACCCTTTTCTTTGAATCCTCGAAGCACGGCGATGCCGTGGCCCAGCCCTTGTTCTTTGCGGATCCCAAAGACCCCGCGCTGCGATCCGAAGATGACGCGTTCCTGCTCGGAAGCAATCTCCTGATCAGCGCGGCAGTCACACCTGATCGCCAGCGGGTGCCGGTGATGCCGAAGCCAGTGGACGGTGTGGCGTGGCGGAAGTTTGATTTTGGTGATGGGGATAATGCGGATCTGCCGGGGCTGTACCTGCGCCCCGGTTCGATTGTGCCCACGGGCATGACAGGCGTGACCAACGGTGTGGAAGGGGAGCCGCGAGTTCCCCAGCACACGCAGGAGGCGATCAATCACATTGAGCTTTTGATTTGCCTGGACAGTCAGGGCAAGGCGACGGGCACTATGTATTCAGATTCTGGTGACGGGTACGCCGATCAGACACACAATCTCTACCGCTACATTCGCTATGACGCGACGCGCGAGGGAGATGTGGTAAAGGTGAAAGCGAACAACATCAGTGGCGATCTTGCCAAGCTCATTCCCGGTGGCAAATTCCCTCGCCGCGTGGTGGCGCGTGTCCTGCTGCCTGAGGGTGAGGCGATGGGTCAGGCGATGGATGGTGAAGAGATCATTGTGAATGTGAAGTAGAAAGTAAAAAGTGCAAAGTTGAAAGCCAAGACGCCGAGGTCTTGGCTTTTGACGTTTTACTTGTTCCTTTCGACTTTCGACGCGATCAATGGCCTTGTGTTGCCAGTCGCAAGATGTTGGTCTGCGTCATGTCATCGCCTCGCAATTCGCCGGCGACGGTGCCCTGATTCATCACGATCAGGCGGTCGGAAAGCGAGAGCAATTCAGGCATTTCGCTGGAGACGACGACAACTGCGACACCCGCATCGGCTGCGGCGCGAATGAGTTTGTAGACCTCGGTCTTGGTGCCGATGTCGATGCCGCGTGTGGGTTCGTCCAGCAACAGCACCTTAGTATCGCGCCCCATCCAGCGAGCCAGAAGGAGTTTCTGCTGATTGCCGCCAGAGAGTTCGCCGGGGCGCGAAGCAGGCGAAGCTGCTTTCACGCGGAACTCGGTCATCTTGCCTCCGACGAGTGCGCGCTCAGAGCCAAATCGTCGCAACCCGATTCCCGCCGCGAGCCGCCGCATGAACGGGAGCACGATGTTCTCGTCGATGCCGAGATCGAAGAAGAGGCCTTGCAGGCGGCGGTCTTCAGGGACATAGCCCATGCCGGTGGCCATCGCAGCGCGAGGACCAAGAGAGGCAAGGCGTTGCCCATTGACGATGATCTCGCCATTGGCGGAAGGATCGAGACCAAAGACAGCGTCAAGAAGCTCGCTGCGCCCCGAACCCACCAAGCCACCCACGCCGAGAATCTCTCCGGGGTGGACTTCGAAGCCAACGCTGTTCAGCTTGCCGGCTGAGACCAGATTGGCGACCCGCAGGGCAGGCACAGGTGCCGCAGGTGGAGGAGTGCGTTTGGCGACGGCCTCGATGCGGCGCCCGATCATCTGTTCGACCAGAATCGGTTCGTTGATCTCCTTGATGACGTTGGTGGCAACGAATTTTCCATCGCGCAGCACGCTGACGCGATCGCAGACTTCAAAGATCTCGCTCATGCGATGGCTGACGTAGATGCATGTCAGGCCATCGGCCGCGAGCTTGCGGATGATCTGAAGCAGTCGGCTGGTTTCATGCAGCGAGAGAGAACTAGTGGGTTCATCAAAGACAATAACGCGCGGCGGCGATGCGCCAGCGGGGACCGCAGCATCGAGCGAACTGGCGATCTGCACGATCTGGCGGCGGCCAGCGGTGAGGGTGCCCAATTCGGCACGCACATCGATGCCATCATCTAGGGTGTGCACAAGGCGTGCTGCACGCTCGTTCATGGCCGAGTAATCGACCAGGCCGAGTCCATTGCGAGGAATGTGGTGAAGCGAGAGATTCTCAGCGACGGTGAGGTTTGGACACTGGGCCAATTCCTGGTGCACGATGCGGATGCCAGCGCGAAAGGCGTCATCCAACGAACCGGGGTTCAGGGTGTGACCCGCAATCGTGACCGTGCCTGAATCCTGCTTGTGCAGACCGGAGATGACTTTGCCCAGTGTGCTCTTGCCAGCACCATTTTCGCCCATGAGGGCGTGCACTTCGCCAGCGCGAAAGGAAACGCTAACGTTGTCGAGGGCCTGAGTGACGGCGAAACGCTTGCTGATGCCTGAGGCAATGAGAAAGTCTGCCGCGGAAGTCGCTGTGCTGGTGGCGGATTGTGATGCGGGTGAAGTCATGAGGGAAAATCGCTGGCCAACAGTTTCCTGATTGGCCAAGCGGGAGTGAGTCAGAGATTACTTGCCGGCGTTCTTGCCTAGCCAGGTGTCCCAAAGGCCGTAGAACTCGGCCACGTTGTCCTTGGTCACGCGATCAGGGACGAAGCTGTTGATGACCTTGGGGGCCTTGTTGTTGTGGACCTTTTCCACCAGCATGGTCACGGTTTCGTAGCCCCAGCCGTAGCATTTCTGGCCCAGCAGCACCTGCACTTGCCCCTTCTTGACGTAGTTCAACTGCTGTGGCAGGGTGTCAACGCTGACGACCTTGGCGGGCGCGATCTTGTCGAGAGCGTTCTCCGTGAACAGAGGCCAGCCACCAACCATCAGCCATCCGGCGATGTCGGGATTGGCGCCTTGCACCTGCTCAATCTTGGCGACGGCTTCGGGTGCGGTCTCGCCGTGGTAATAGGAATCCTTGAGCTTGATGCCGGGGTGATTCTTCATCTCGTCTTTGGCGCCGGCGATGCGCTTCTGGAGGTTGGGTGCGTTCTGATTGCCACCGAGGATGGCGATGGTGCCCTTGCCGTTGAGCAGTTTGCTCAATTCGATCATCAACTGCTTGCCGCAGTCGTAATCATCCATGCCGTAGTAGGCGATTCGTTTGGATTCAGGAGCATCGGAATCGAACGTGATCGTGGGCACACCCTTGTCGGCCGCACTATTGATCGCGGCAGTAAGCACCTTGGCATCAGTGCAGGAAAGCGAGATGCCGCTGACGCCGGTGGAGACGAGTTGCTCCAGATATTGGGCCTGCTGCTGCGCGTCTTCGTTGGCAGGGGTGCGCCAGTCGATGGTGACTTCGATGCCGTACTTGGCGGAAAGGTCCTTGGCCGCAGCGACCGCGCCGGTGTGAGCCGCGACGAAGACCGGGTTGCTCTGGCTCTTGGCGATAACACCAATGGTGTACTTCTTGCCCTTGCCTGTGGTCGGGCCAGCGGCGGGTGCAGCGTTGGCGGCTGGCTTATCGGCTGGCCTATCGGCTGGCTTGTCCGATGGTGTCGCAGCCGGGGTCGGTGCGGTGGCAGGAGCGGGCTCAGGTGCCTTGGCCGACGAGGGCGCACCGGCAGGAGCGGAAGGAGTGGTGGGGGTGGTTTGGGGTTTTTCGCAGCCGGCGACCAGACCCATCGCGCCCATGGCGAGGAGTCCGGTGAGCCACATCGTGTTCAATCGTTTCATCTGAGCATTCTCCGGAAGAGGGGTAAACGTTTTACGCGAAATCGTACCCGATCTGGGTTCATCGCCCGCGTGTATTGAGACGTCCCTTGGCTTGATCGAGCACGACCGCCGCGACGATCGCCACACCCATGACGATCTGAGTGTAATTCTGATTGATCTGCAGGATGAGCATGCCGTTATCGATAAGTTGCACGACGATGGCACCGAGCACCGCGCCGATCGCCGAGCCACGACCACCGGAAAGCGATGCCCCGCCGATGACCGCGGCGGTGATGACCTTGAGTTCATAGCCGCTGCCACTATCGGGGCTGGCGGCACCGAAGTACCCGATCGAAACGCACGCCGAGAGCCCGGCGAGCATGCCCAGCAACGCATAGGCGATGACCTTCACGCGATCGACAGGGATTCCCGCATAGCGAGCGGCGGTTTCATTGCCACCGATGGCAAGGACATGGCGGCCCAGAACCAGGGCCCGCAGCACAATGGTTCCGCCGATGGCGACGATGGCCATGACGATGAGTGGCAGGGGGTAGATGCCCCCAACGTTGAGCTTGAAGAAGCCCGTGGTAAAGGCAGGGGGGAGGGATGAGATGCTCTGCGTAGTGATGCAGAGCATGATCCCTTTGTAAGCCGACATGGCGCCCAATGAGATGATGAAAGGGTGCACTTTGAGCCCGACGATGAGGGCACCGTTGACCGCACCAAGCAATGCTCCGACCAGACAGCAGGTGCCAAGACCCAGGAGCAACGACATGATGAGCGTGCCATTCTCACCCCCACCGTGGCGATTCAGAATCCACGCGCCGCAGATCGCGGCGAGGCCATAGATCGCGCCTACGGAAAGATCGATACCGCCCATCGCAATGATGGCGGTCATGCCGACAGCCATAATGGCGATGTATGACGCGGCGTTGGCGACACTGACCAGATTCTCAATATCCAGGAATTTGTTGGCGGGGCGGAAGACCCGGAGTGAGACGCGACCTTCGGAGTCCTGCTGCTGGGTGATCATTTTGAACGCACCGAGCAACCAAAGATTGTCTCCGGTTCGTCCAACGATGAAGCGAACATCTGGTGGAGGTTCAATGGTGAAGTTGATCTTGACGCTGGCTAGGTCTCCTTTGGCCACGCCTCCAGTATCGACCAGTCCAAACCACATGTCATCTTGAGTCAGGTTGCGAAGTCGTGCTTGTAGTTCTGGCGATGGATCCTCAATCGCGTATCCCTGCGAGGTTTCCGCGACGGCAGCCCCTTGAAGAGACACCACATAGGGCTTGAGCTTGCTTCCACCAAAGAATGTCAGTAGTGCACCCAGCACAAGGATGACCAGAACCAGCCCCATCTCCTGCACGCGCAGCACGCGCGAAAGGAAACCGGGAGCCGCGTTCTTGGCAGAGGCATCAGGTGAGGAAGGAGAAGGAGCGGTGCTCAAGCAGAGTTTCCCAGCGAGTTGAAGAGGTGGTGTATCGCAGCAACAGAGCGCACGCGCCGAATCTTGACAAGAAAACGGGCCGCCGCGATGGGCTGCCCGGGATCATGCAGGATCATCGCCGGTTACGCCGCGTCGAGTGTAGCGACTCGCGTGCGAATCGGGGCAGCAGCATCACATCAATCCAGGGTTCGCGTCTTGCGACTGCGGTTGGGATTCGTGCAGTTGATGCTGGTGGCAGGTGCCGGGTCGTTGGGAAGCGAGGCCTTGAAGAAAACATCAAAGACCTTGTCTTTGCTGAAGGCAGCGTGGCCGTCAGTGAAGCCCAGATTGGCTCCCGCAGAACCGTGATTGTCATCTCTCTTGTACTTGCCCGCGGCAGGGTCAGTGCTGCCATTGCCTGCGCCATACCAGGCCCGAGTACCGATGTCGTAGTCGTTGCACTCGTCGGCCCAGATCGGGGGCGAGGTGACAATACCGGGCTCATCCGTGCGCAGCCCAGCGATATAGAGATAACTGATGTTGTAGCTGATGACCTCCTCTTCGTTGGCAGGGGCTTTTGGAGTCTTGCGAGGAGTGGTGGGGAGAATGGCGTTGGTGGTGTCGGCCATATTGCGCCAGTAGTAATCGAGCTTGTCCGCCGGACACGTGAGGAATCCCCACGCATCGGTGTATGGACGCAGAACCGGCTGCTTGGTCACACCATCGGCGTAAGTGTTGTTGTCCGGATCGGATGATCCGGCTCCGTAGCCGCGATCGGTGTTGTCGCCTTTCTGATACAGACTCCAGAGCCCGGCGACACCGCCACGAAGGTCTTGATCTGAACCCAGGAATGAGTTGTTCCCAAGGCCGTAGTAGTTGTTGTTGCCCGTGTTGGTCATGGGCATAAGTGGGTACCACCCCTTCCAGTCGTTGGCATACAACGTCATGATGAGTGTGGTCGAACGCACGTTGGCCAGGCACTTGGCACTGCGTGATGCTTCGCGGGCTTTGCCAAGCGCGGGAAGCAGAATCGCGATCAAGAGCGCGATGATCGCGATCACCACCAGCAATTCAATCAGCGTGAAGCCGGGGCGCTGCGAAGGTTGAACGGAGCGGAAACAGCACACGCCCCCAGTTTGGCCATCATGTGACATCGTCATTGCCTTTCCAAAAACGGACACCATGAGGTGTCGCGGGCCAGTGCCCCGAACACCCCAATCCCCTCTGACTTGTTAGGGTCAAGATACAGTAATGGTTCCAGAAGCGTCAAGACTGTTTCATGTCTTGAAATGATGAAACATTGTTGCATGGAGCAAGGCCCCAGTAGGGATTCTCCCTATGTCAGCAATGTATCCGGGATTTCCCGGTACGCCCTATATAGCGCAAAATTGAGCAGAATCACGGTTTTCCCTGCTCGCAATTCGTGCAGGTTGCAGTAGGATATTGGGGTTCGAGACCGGGACTTCGCACGCGCGAAGGGATTTCCAATGCGCCGGTCTCCATTTGAAATTCCGAGCGATCATGCTCGATTGAAGAGGAGATGTCTCATGAAGAATGTGCGCAGTGTGGCGATCCTGGGATTGGTTTCGTGTTGCGGCTTGGCCACGGCCCAGCCGGTCGTTGATGGTGCCAAGGACGCCTCGTACGGCGCCATTCAATGGGTGCAAAACATTCCTACCGGCTTTGGTGACAACGTTCCACCTCCTTCCTGCGATGAAAACAACGTCGGCAACCCCGGCGCAGTGACTACCGGCATCGAGTTCAAGATTCCTCTCGCCGCGATCGGCAACCCCAGCGCTGGTGACATCAAGATCGCTGGCTTCGTCACCGACGGTGGCTACGGCTTCATGTCCAACCAGATCATCGGCGGCCTTCCCGCTGGCTCAGCCAACTTGGGCGAGTCGCGCGTCGTCAACCTGAATTCAGTCGCTGGCAATCAGTGGCGTGGTGGCATCGGCTCGAGCGGCACCGCTCCCGTCGTTGATGGCACCCTCGATGCTTCGTACGGCACGGCTCTCTTTACGCAGACCTGCCGCACCGGCTTTGGCAATAGCGACACCGGCAGCACCACCAACGCCAACGGCTCGGAAATCGATGGCTTGTACGCCGTCGTTGTCGGCAACGATCTCTACGTGATGATCACCGGCAACATGGAGAGCAACTTCAACAAGCTCTCGCTCCTCATCGACTCGATCGCTGGTGGCCAGAACACCATGGCTGGTGACAATCCTGATGTGGATTTCAACGGCCTCAACCGCCTGGGCACCGGCAACGAAGGCCCCGGTCTCACCTTTGATACCGGCTTCGCGGCTGACTACTTCATCAACATGACCAACGGCGGTGATGCTCCCAACACCACCATCTACGCCAATTACGCCCGCCTGCGTCCCGATGCCAACGACCCCGGCGAGGGGTATTACCTCGGCAGCCATGTCAATGGCGCTGGCCCCACCCTTTCGGGCGGCAACAACCCCAACGGCATCGAGATCGAGATCAACAACAGCAACACCGCTGGCGTGGATGGGCCTTGCCCACCCCCCGCTGGTGATCGCAATACCGCTGTCGGCAGCGAAATCGACGGCGTCTTTGCCCGCGCTGACGGCGCGATCCTCTCGGTGCTTGTGACCGGCAATCTCCAGACCACCTACAACAAGATCGACCTTTTCTTTGATGTCAACTCTGGTGGCCAGCAGCAGCTCCGCGGCGATAACGTCGACATTGATTTCAACGGTCTCAACCGCATGGGCGCTGGCTCACAGGGCAACGGCATCAACTGGGACGCCGGCTTTGCTCCCGACCACTGGATCGCCTTCACCAACGGCGGCACGAATCCCAACGTGCAGGTCTTTGCCAACGCCGCGACGCTGCGGACTGATGGCCCCCTCTACAACCTCGACAACTTCAAGATCGACTACGGCGCGTACGACGGTGGTGCCAAGGCCACCAACGACCCCATTCCCTTCGATGGTCCTCGCCTCGATATCCAGAACAACACCCTGGGCAACGTCTTCACCGAGTTCAGCCCCCGTGAGGCCCAGTTGGAAGTCTTCAACAACCCCTCCAGCCCCGCACCGACTGCCGGTCTGACCAAGTTGTCCATCGATAACAGCAACATCGCTGGCGTGACCGGCACTGATGCATCAGGCGCTGCTGCCGTCACCACCGGCCTGGAAATCCAGGTTTCGCTGTGGGAACTCGGCTGGGATGGCGTGTCACCCATCAAGCTCGCTGGCTTTATCAACAACGGTGGCCATAGCTTCGTCAGCAACCAGGTAATTGGTGGCCTTCCCACCGGCACCGGCAACCTCGGCGAGCCCCGCACGTTGAATTTCGCGACTATCGCTGGCGATCAGTTCATCACACTGAACGTGTCTCCGTGCGCTGGCGATTTCAATTCGGACGGCGTGGTCGACTTCTTTGACTATCTTGACTTCGTCGCTCGCTTCTCGGCCAACGACACCCGCGCTGACTTCAACCGCGACGGCGTGATCGACTTCTTCGACTACCTCGACTTTGTCGCGGCGTTCTCGTCCTGCTCGTAATTCTCAATTCGCTTCCAGCATGTCTGGAGTGAATCTCGCACTTCTCACGGCCTCGGGTACATCCCCGGGGCCGTGTTGTTTTTTACTTGCACCGGCAGGATCTGGGGGAGTACCCTGACTCCACTTATGCCGCAGGTCTACCCATTTCGTGCCGTCCAATTCGCCACTGGTGCCGATGTTTCCGCCCTGGTCGCGCCGCCGTACGACGTGTTGGATGCCTCAGGCAAGGCGGCATTGCTGGCCAAAGACTCGCGCAACATCGTCGCCATCGATCTGCCTCACACTCCGGCCAAGGAACTCGGGCCCCCGGCTGCCTATCAGGCCGCTTCAGAAACCTATGCCAAGCTTCAGAAAGATGGTGTACTCAAACGCGCCATGCTTCCCAGCATGTACGCCTATCGCCAGACCTTTCGCAGTGCCGATGGATCCAAGCTCATTCAGCGCAGTGGCATGACGTGCTGCGTCGATGCCGTCCCATTTGGCGCACGCAAGGGTGGAGGCATTTTGCCTCACGAAGAAACCTTCAGCGGCCCCAAAGAGGATCGACTCGCGCTCATGCGCGCTACCAAGGCCCAGATGTCTCCCATCTTTGGACTCTTCGCAGATGAGAAAGGCATTGCCACCAAGATCGTCCGCAATGTGATGGAAAAGCACCGCCCGAATCTCACCGCGCGCACCGCCGATGGCACTCTTCACGAAGTGTGGACCGTGCAGGATTCCTCCACCATTCGCATGTACCAGGCCGCGCTCGATTACGAAGACATTTTTATCGCCGATGGACACCATCGCTACACCACCGGACTCAACTATCTCAAGGAGTTGGAATCAGCGGGGTCGATTGGTGCCGATCATCCCGCCCGCCGCAGCATGATGGTGCTGATCGGCATGAGCGATCCGGGCCTGGTGATCTGGCCGACGCATCGCGTGCTTGGTGGAATGAAGGACTACTCACTCGATGCGTTTCTGGCTGCTGGCAAAGGACACATCGAGACCGCTCCTGTGAGTGGTGGGCTTGAGGCCATCGAGGCGGCAGTCGAAGCCAAGGCCGACTTTGGTCCCATGCGCTTCGGGCTCTTTGATGTCACGACCGGCAAGGCCGTCGTCGCCAAGCCAAGCAGCGCCGACCCACTCGCCGGTCGATTCGCAGATAAACCCAAGGCCTGGCGTGAATTGGTCGTCGCGTTCACCCAGTATGTGCTGGTCGAGGAACTCTGCGAGAAAAAGTGCAACGGTGGCGAGAAGGTGAAATGGGCTTTCCCTCACACCATCCCTGAAGTCGCGGCCATCGCCAAGGGTGAGGAGACTGGTGCCGGAGGGGGCAAGGTCTTTGGCTCCACCGGTGCTCAGCTCGCGGTGATTGTGCGTCCCACTCCTTTGGAAGCAGTGCGCGATGTCAGCCGCGCGGGCGTGCTGATGCCGCAGAAGAGCACATTCTTCTATCCCAAACTGGCGACGGGACTCTTTATGAATCCTTTGGCGTAGATGCTGATTCACGCACCCGCAGCAGCGCCCGCTTGACAAATTCGGTGTGCCCCGAAAGTGCAAAGTTGGATTCATGCCGATCGCGCACGATGGTTGAGCCATCGGCCTGCCGCTTTAGCAGAAATGTCACCCGCCGCGTGACAAGCCCGCCCAGCGCGAGAACTCCGAACTGCTTCTGTACCGCGCTATCGGTGTCGGCCAACAGCACAAAGGGCAACTGGTGCTGCTCGGAGAACTTCTTTTTGGAATCCTGATTCTGGCGGCTGATGCCCACCAGCGTCACCCCCGCCGCCGCGAGTTCGGCGTGATGATCCCGCCCCATGCACGCCTGAGCCGTGCACAAGGGTGTGAAATCCGCGGGATAGAAATACACCAGCATCCAGCCACTCTGAGACAGTTCGTGGCTGGTGCGTTGCACTCCGTGCTGATCCGGCAATGAGAATGTTGGTGAGGTTTCCCCGATCGAGAGCATCAGCACATCCTTGGCTTAATCCATGGGCAGGCCTTTGGATCTCCACAACTGCGCGAGTTGTTCCAGTGTGATCGGCTCCCAGATCATCGGCTCGACGATTTCGTTGGGGCTCGATCCGCGGCGTCGTAACTCGATCCGCATCAGCTCACCTTTGGCGTTGTAGTAAGCGACCTCGGGGTCGGCGTCTTCGGTCTGCTTGGTGGTCAGTTTCCACATTCCCGGCTGATCGGCTGGTTGCTCCAGCGTGTCACGCCGCAGCGTGATCGCCTGGGCCGAACTGTTCCAGCAATAGGCACCAAAGTCAGCAGGCAACTTGGCGCGAATGAGCATCTGCGGGAAGATGCGGGTTTCCAATTGTGACAGATAGCCACTCGACGCCAGATCTCCACGGATCATGGGACGCATGCTGGCCGAGTCGGCGGTCCCCGTCACGCTCACTGTCATATCGGTGCCGTTGCGCGCGCCCAGTTCGGTCAACTGACTGGTGCTCTTGGATCCCTTCACCGCGGTGCGATTGCTCCACGCCTCACTCTGGCGATCTGGCGTCATGAAGTACACAGATTGCGAATCGATGATCTGCTTGACCTTGGCATCCAGCCCAAAGCGGTCAAAGTCCAGCGCTCGGGCATCCATCTGAAAGATCAGACCCTCTTCCTGTTCAATTTTGGTATAGCTCTTGGCATCGCGGGTCGGATCCAGCTGGCCACGCTTGCCGATGGATGAGCGCACGCGGCGATAGCCCACCTCGATGTCATCGGCCTTGGCGCCGGTCTTGCCTGGAATATACAAACGCTGCCAGCGTTCCGGTCGCTCGACCAATTGCTTGATGTCTTCGGGCGTTGTGCGACGCAACAGCGCCATCGTCGTTTCAATTGCCGTCTTGCGCCCGGTAGAGAGCGTCGCCACATCGGCAAACTGCGCAGTGCTCACCATCGCTTCGTAAGGAATGCGAGTTTTCGCAAAGGCCTTTCCCGGTGTGCGAAAGTCGATGATCACGAAGCGCTCGGGGCTCGGTTGAAAAAGCGTGAATCCACGCACGATCACCGATCCTTCCGAGTATTGCTTGCCCGTCTCTGGCTCATGCATCGCCTCGTCAGTCACTTTCTTGGCAATGGCATCTTCGACATCCGTAACTTGCGACTCGATATAGAAGCGGACGGCATTTCCCCCGGGCAGGATCAGATTGTCCTGCCGCTCAATCAATTTGCCTCGGAACCCGACAACCTGCTTGTCTTTGGAGTCCACAATCGCCGGCGACGCCGCGATGAGTTGCTCGATCAGTGCATCCGCCGCCTCCTTCAGATTCACACCCACGCGGCTGGTACGGGGCGATTCAATCTGAACCATCCAGGTCCGGTCCTCAGAAGCGATTGTCGCTGCCGAAATATCCGCACCGGTTCCCAGTTCCGATCGCACGCCAACGGGAAGCCGCATAAGCAGGCCCACAGAGTCAATCTTGAGGTATGTGTCAGAGAACTCGACGCCTAAATTGGCGACGACCGGATCGGGCTTGGCGGATTCGGAGTTGGCCGCGGGGTTGGATTCGGGTGCTTTGGCCGAGGCTGGCTTGGTTTCCTTCGGCCGATTGGTGTTGGCAGGCATGACCTGGCCCCAGGCGGAGGTGGTCAGTGCGAGGGCTAGCAGGGGTGGCGTGAGGTTATAGGACATGGTTGCTCTCTTGGATGGGCTCTCGGTTGCTAAACGTCCGGTAACTACGTTCATCGATCTGGCGAATGTTGCGCGTCCGATAGGCGGTGCAAGAGTAGATCGGCACGTCAGCCGTCCGGAGGCGAATCGGACTCTCAAGAAGGTTGTCAGTTCAGGTTTGACAAAGGCGAGAGATTGACATGGCAGTGGGGTGGGCTATTCTTCTCCCCCTTGTGGCTGCGCACGCGCATTCGTGCATGCGCGCCGGAAGGATGTGGTGGAGCTGGTGGGCTCCGACACAAGTTGAGCAATTCCGGCCGAGACATCGGCCACGGGATTGGTACCGCCTGACGCGGCATCAGTTCCGGTCCTTTGGCAACTCAAGATGGCGGTCACGATGACGGGTCAACGAATCAGAATTCGGATGGAAGCGTACGACCACCTGGCTCTGGACTCCTCAGCCAAGGAAATCGTCGAACACGCCAAACGCACCAACGCGAAAGTGAGCGGCCCGGTCCCGCTGCCGACTCGTATCGAGCGGTACACGGTTCTGCGCTCTCCCTTCATCGACAAAAAGAGCCGCGAGCAGTTCGAGATTCGCACCCATAAGCGAATCATCGATATCTTCGAGCCAAACGCTCGTACCGTCGAGGCACTCAACCGCCTCGTCGTTCCTGCTGGTGTGTTCATCAAGATCAAGGCCTGAATAGGCCAAACGGCAACGGCCGCTGCGAATCGCGTAGCGGCCGCGTGTGTTTACGGGTGGATGGGTGAAATCGGACGTTCGCTTTGAGAGTTCGGCTTCGGCTGGGTCATCAAAAAAGCAAGTAGAAGATTGTCGAGGTTGTTATGGCTGGTGTTTCACTTCTTGGTCGCAAAATCGGTATGACCCGTGTCTACGAGAACGGCGTCTCCTTCCCTGTGACTGTGGTCCAGGTCGGGCAGAATGTGATCACCCAGCTCCGCACGCAGGAGAAGGATGGCTATTCGGCTGTGCAGATCGGCTTTGACGAAATCAAGCCCCGCAACAGCACCATCCCCATGATCGCCCACGATCACAAGGCTGGCACCACTCCCAAGCGCGTCCACCGCGAGTTCAAGGTGGATGCCAAGGACATTGGAAGCTTCTCCCTGGGCCAGGCCCTCACGGTTGAGAATCTCAAGGATGTCCCCTTTGTCGATGTCACCGGAACCAGCAAGGGTAAGGGTTTCGCCGGCGTGATGAAGCGTTGGGGCTTCAAGGGTCAGTACGCCTCGCACGGTACCGAACGCAAGCACCGCTCCCCCGGCTCCATTGGTTCTCTCTGCTCCAACCGTGGTTTCGGCGGCGGTCTGGCCAAGGGCAAGCGCATGGCTGGCCACATGGGCGATGCCCAGGTGACCACCCGCTCTCTGCCTCTGGTCCGCATCGATGCGGAAAAGGGGCTGCTGTTGGTTAAGGGAGCGATTCCCGGCGCCAACAACGGCGTAGTGATGGTCCGCCCGGCGATTCGTTTGTACAAGTCCAAGGCGGCCAAGGCCGCGGGCAAGAAGTAATCAATTCGGACTACAGCACTCAAATCGGGTGCTGTTGTTCGGTGACTGACTGGAAACAGTCGGTGTTGGTGGGAATAATCTCGACCCCTCGCGTGTTGCGTCGGGTGATCTCGGAACGAGTGATCGAGCTGAGAACGAGTGGATGAATCAGCGCTGGCTAGAGATGAACCTCTGACCAGCGTGCTCGGAAGGTCGAACGCTAGGGAACATGGCCGCGAGGCCAGAACCCGACGCCAGATACCACCGGGCGACGACAAGGGTGAATCGGTGTTCTTCTGATGACATCAGAAGACACAGGCAGCCGAGTCAACCCCGAGCCCTCCCGAGTCGCACGTCAGTGCGACTTCGCGAGTGAAACTCCCGCAAGTGGAGAGGGCCGGATGAGGCACGCTGAGCGACGAATATCGCATCAGCACAGGCGCAGGAAAGGACGACGGATGAAGGTTCCCGTTCTTGATATGCAGGGTAAAGAGGTCGGGTCGATGAACATCGACGAGGCCGCCCTGGGTTCTGAAATCAACTATCCCCTGCTCAAGCAGGCGTACGTGCACTATCACCACAGCACGCGTCAGGGCTCGAGCAAAACGAAGAATCGCCACGAGACCGAAGGGTCCACCAAAAAGATCTACAAGCAGAAGGGCACTGGTAACGCCCGCCACGGCGATCGCAAGGCCAACCTGTTCAAGGGCGGCGGCCACGGCCACAGCAAGAAGATGGTCCGTGAGGATTTCCGCAACGATCTCCCCAAGAAGATGCGCCGCAAGGCCAATCGCAACGCGTTGCTCGCCAAGCTGGTGGACAACGAAGTTCGCGTCATCTCTTCTCTCGAGATGGCCGAAGCCAAGACCAAGAATTTCATGGCATTCCTTGAGGCCGTCAAGGTCGGTGACAAGCGTGCGCTGATCGCGCTTCCCATCGACGGCGCCAAGGCCCGTAACGCCATGCTCGCGGCACGTAACGTCGAGCAGGTGTCACTCACCCGCTGCGATCAGCTCACCGCCTTCAACATGCTCAATCACCGTTTCCTCGTCATCGGCAAGGCCGACCTCGAGGCGTGGCTGGCAGGCCCTTGGAGTCAGACCAACAAGGAAGCCAAGCTCAAGCCGCTGGGCGCCTCCAACGAAGCCGCTGCTCCGGTCGCTTCCACTCCTCGCGGCCGCAAGCGCGTGGCCAAGGATGGCAAGCCCGCTGCCAAGAAGGCCGCCCCTGCAAAGGCGGGTGCCAAGTCTGATTCCAAGTCCGGAGCCAAGAAGGCCTGAACATTCAGGACGGAGCTATAAACCATGGCAGCCAACATCGACTCATACAGCATTATCAAGAAGCCGCTCCTCACTGAGAAGACCACCTTCGCAATGAACGAGCAGAAGCGTTACGCGTTTGTCGTTGACAAGCGTGCCAGTAAAACCGAGATCAAGAAGGCCGTGGAAGAGGTCTACGGCGTCAAGGTTGACGGGATCTGGACCAGCATCAAGAAGTACCCCAACAAGCAGATCAAGTTTGGTCTGCTCAAGGGCACCGAGGTCAAAAAGGCCACCGTGACGCTGAAGGGTAACGCAACGATCGAACTGTTCTGAATCAAGTGAGCACTCTCCGGAGGTTCGAGAGATCGAACCCCGCAAAGGACTGAAGTATGCCGATTCGCATCTACAAGCCGACCAGTGCAGGACGCCGCAACGCGAGCGTCAACGCGCACGCGGAAGTGACCAAGACCACTCCCGAAAAATCCCTCCTGGCTCCCAAGCCCAAGAAGGGTGGTCGCAACAATCAGGGCAAGATCACCAGCCGCGGCATTGGCGGCGGTGTCAAGCAGATGTACCGCCTCATCGACTTCCGTCGCCGCGATCGCGTCGGCATCGAAGCGACCGTTGTGGGCATCGAGTACGACCCCAACCGCTCTGCACATATTGCACTCCTTCAGTACACCGACGGCGTGAAGCGTTACATCATCGCTCCCGCTGGCCTCAAGGCCGGCCGGAAGGTGCTTGCTTCCGACGACAAGGCCATTGAGCCTGATGTCGGCAACGCCATGGCGCTGCGTTTCATCCCGGCTGGTCTTGATGTCCACTGCGTTGAGATGTCGCTCGGCAAGGGCGCGGCAATGTGCCGCGGCGCTGGCACCTATGCCAAGCTCTCGAACAAAGAAGGCGATTACGCCACGCTGATCCTCCCCAGCGGCGAAACCCGCAAGGTTCACCTGGATTGCATGGCCACCATTGGCCAGGTCGACAACCCCGATCATGCTCTGCGTCAGCTGGGCAAGGCGGGGTTGACTCGTTTGAAGGGGCGTCGCCCCATCACCCGTGGTATGGCCAAGAGCCACCATGCTCACCCCCTGGGCGGCGGTTCAGGTCGCAGCAAGGGCAACCGTCCTCCCGTCGGCCCCACCGGCGTGGAAGCCAAGGGCGGTCGTACCCGCAACAAGAACAAGGCCTCAAGCAAGCTCATCATCCGTCGCCGCATGAGCACTCGCTACGGCCAGGTCAAGTAATTCAACGTCAAGGCATCTCACGAGATCAAAGTCTCTGTCAGGAAGATAACGCATGAGCCGCAGTCTGAAGAAAGGTCCCTACGTCGTCGAGAGCGTCTACCGCAAGGTGGAGAAGCAGGCCGATTCGCGCCGCAAGGAGCCGATCAAGACCTGGGCACGCTCGTGCACGATCGTTCCCGAGTTTGTCGGGATCACATTCAAGGTGCACAACGGCAAGAACTTCGTCGAAGTCTTCGTCACCGAAGACATGGTGGGGCACAAGCTGGGCGAGTTCTCCCTCACCCGCACCTTCAAGGGCCACACCAACAAGAAGGAAGGCCTCGAGGCCGGCGACGCCAAGGCACCCGCCCCGGCACCTGCTGGCAAGAAGTAATACACCGGATCGATTTACCTCGTATTCACCACTTGCCGGATCCATCCGGCACGGGACAAAAGGACGGAAGCCATGAAACTGCGTGGCAGTGCACTCAAGACAATCTCCGAAGCCAAGGGCGTCTCCCGCGAACAGCTTGCCGCTGCCATCGAGCGTGTCAACGTCAAGGGCGACAAGGCCATGTCGGCGATCAACAACTGGTTCAATGATCGCGATCATCCCCGCGCCCGCGCTGAGGATGTCCGCAAGCTCGCTGCTGCTCTGGGCGTCGCTCCCAAGGACATCTGCCGCTTCACCACCAATCTCCGCAATCATCGCGGCAGCCCCCGCAAGGCCAAGCTGCTGGTGGACATGATCCGTGGCAAGAAGGTTGACGTGGCCCTCAACATGCTCACGTTCACCACCAAGTCCGCCGCAGTCAACGTCAAGAAGGCCCTGAATGCCGCCATCGCCGACGCCGAGCAGGCCGACGCCGATGTCACGCAGCTCGTCGTAGTTGAAAGCCGCGTCGACGAGGGCCCCCGCATGAAGCGCTTCCAGCCCAAGGACCGCGGTCGCGCTCACAGCATCATCAAGCGTTTCTCACACATCACCATCGGCGTCGAGGAGAAGGCCGGCCGCTAAAGCTGGAACACACCCATGGGACAAAAGACTCAACCATTTGGTTTCCGCCTCGGCATCACCGAAGCTCACCGTTCCCGCTGGTACGCCCCCAAGGCCCTTTTCGGCGAGTTGCTCGTCGAAGACCAGAAGATCCGCGCGTACCTCGATAAGCGTCTCAACCGCAAGCCCCCATTCGCTGCGGTCTCTGACATCCACATCGAGCGCACTCGTGAAGAGCTCAAGGTCGTCATCAAGACGGCTCGCCCCGGCTTGGTCATCGGCCCTAAGGGCGCCGAGATCGAACGCCTCACCGAAGAGCTTCAGTTGATGACGGCCCGCAAGGTCGCCATCTCCATCATCGAAATCAAGAATCCTGACATGGATGCCCAGCTCATCGCTGAGGGCGTCGCCGAACAGCTCGCCAAGCGAGCTCAGTTCCGCCGCGTCATCAAGATGAAGTCCGAGGCCGTTCTCGCGGCTGGCGGCAAGGGTGTCAAGATTCAGCTCGCTGGTCGTCTGGGTGGTGCGGAAATGAGCCGCACCCTCGATGTCAAGCTCGGCTCTTTGCCTCTCTCCACGCTTCAGGCGCAGATCGACTATGGCTTTGCCCAGGCGTACTGCCCCTACGGCGTGATCGGCGTGCAGGTGTGGATCTACAAGGGTCTCTACACCCGTCAGCGCACCGAGGAAGAGTCAGATGCCGCCGGTGGCCGGGCTCGTGCCCGCGGTCGTCGTTGATTGACAATTTCAATCAGATGACGAGTTACAAGTGTTTCGCATCGAATCGGGATTGGAACTGGGTTGGGATTGAACTGGAGATTGACTCATGGCGATGATGCCAAAGAGAGTGAAGTATCGCAAGGAACAGCGCCGTGTGCGCGACCGCAAGGCCACCAAGGGCAACTATGTTGCTTTCGGTGATTACGGCCTGCAGTCGATGGACACCCTCTGGGTTTCCGCTCAGCAGATCGACGCTGCCCGCATCGCGGCACAGCACTTCCTCAAGCGTGAAGGCAAGTTCTTCATCCGCGTCTTCCCCGATAAGCCCATCAGCAAGAAGCCCTTGGAGACCCGAATGGGTACCGGTAAGGCCGAAGTTGAGTACTGGGCCGCTCGAGTCAAGAAGGGCACCATCCTCTTCGAGATCGCCGGTGTGTCGGAGGCGTCTGCCAAGGCCGCTCTCTACCGAGCTGCGATGAAGATCCCGGTCAAGAGCCGCATGGTTGGTCGCCGCGTCAGCGTCTAAGTGAATTGAAGAAACCCACGATTCTCACCGTGATCAAATCGGCGAGAGTCTGATCGAGACAGGTGCAGCAATGGATATGAAAGAACTTCGGAGCATGTCGGACAAGGTGTTGAACGAGGAGTTGAAGAAGCTCCGCGAGCAGCACTTCGACCTGCGCTCTCAGACCGTGACCGAAAAGGTCACCGATACCTCGCAGTTCTCCAAACTGCGCAAGGACATCGCCCGTGCTCAGACCGAGCTTTCCGCCCGTCGCATCAAGACCGCAAAGGCAGGCAAGTAACTCTCCCAGGTAAACCACTTCGCGTCAGCATCTGACGCGGCTCGAAGGCAACAACTATGTCGACAACGGCTCAGAAGAAACTCGTTCCCACCCGCACCGGGGTCGTCACCAGCGACAAGCGCGCCAAGACCCGCACCGCGGTCTTTGAGTTCCAGACCATGCATCCCAAGTACGGGAAGTATGTGAAGAACCGCACTCGTCTGCAGTTCCACGATGAAAAGAACGAGTCGCACACCGGCGATCTGGTGGAGATCTCCGAGTGCCGACCCGTCAGCAAGAGCAAGCAGTGGAAGCTGGTTCGCATCCTCGACAAGCGCTCCGTCACCCGCGTGCAGAACGTGGTCAGCGGCGCTGCCGAAATTGAGCCCGCTCCCGTTGCCGCAGCGCCCGCTGCCAAAGCCCCGGCCAAGGCACCCGCCGCCGCCAAGGCCCCGGCCAAAAAGGCCTGAGTTACCCAGTCCAAACGTCACCCAGCGAAACCGACCCTCGATAAAGGCAGACAGTCATGCTTCAGCAAGAAACCAGGTGTGAAGTCGCGGATAACAGTGGGGCGAAAATCGCCTACGTCATCCGCGTGTACAAGGGCTCGACAGCCACCGGCGCGTTCACACGCAGCATGGCCGGCGTCGGCGATCGCGTCTTCGTCTCCATCAAGAAGGCCCTCGCCGGTTCAGAGATCAAGGCTGGCGACAAGAGCAAGGCCGTGGTCGTTCGCACCACCAAGCCCATTCGTCGCGCCGACGGCTCATACATCAAGTTCGATTCCAACGCCGTGGTGCTCATTCAGGACGACGGCAATCCCAAAGGCACCCGCATCTTCGGACCGGTCGCTCGCGAGCTTCGCGATAACGACTACATGAAGATCGTGTCCCTCGCTTCGGAGGTGGTCTGATATGCCAGCTCATGTTCGTAAGGGCGATCAGGTGATCGTCAATTCCGGCGACGATAAGGGTCGCGTCAGCGAAGTCCTTCGCGTCATGCCCAAGCGTGGCCTGGTCTTGGTCAAGGGTGTCAACATGATCACCCGCCACCTCCGCCCCAGCCGCAACGCCCCCCAGGGCGGCATCATTTCGCGCGAAGCCCCGATCCACCTCAGCAAGGTGAATCCGGTCGTCGATGGCAAGCCCAGCCGCGTCCGCTTCAACACTGCCAAGGACGGCGCCAAGACCCGCATTGCTGCAAAGGGTGGCAAGGTCCTTTCCGCAGTCACCGGCCCCAGCAAGAAGTAATCCTCAGTCACGCTTATCACGAGAAATCCCATGGCGACCGAGAAAGACAACAAGAACACCAAGCCCGTCGGCAAGCCCGCCGGTAAGACCGCCTCTGGCAAGTCCAAGGGTGTCGATGCCGCAGTCGAAGCCGCGGCAGCCGCAGCAGCCAAAGAGCCGCCCCGTCTCAAGGTGCTCTTTGACAAGCAGGTTCGCGCCAAGCTCGCTTCTGAGTTTGGCCTCAAGAACCCCATGCAGCACCCCCGCATGACCAAGATCGTCATCAACATCAACATGGGTCGCCACCTCGAAGGCACCAAGATCCCGGTTGAAAAGAAGAACACCGTTCTCGAGACGATCACCAAGGTCACAGGTCAAAAGCCCGTCGTCATCCGCGCCAAGAAGTCGGTGTCGAACTTCAAGCTGCGTGAGGGTTACGAGTCTTCCGCCATGGTCACGCTCCGCCGCGACCGCATGTGGCAGTTCCTCGATCGCTTCATCCACCTGGCTTCACCCCGTATCAAGGACTTCCGCGGTCTCCCCGAGAAGGCGTTCGATAAGCAGGGCTCCTACGCCTTCGGTCTGCAGGAACAGGGCGTCTTCCCCGAGATCAACATGGCCGAGGTGAATTTCACTCACGGCATGAACATCAACATCTGCTTCGCTGGATCGACTCCCGATCGCAGCCGCTTCGTTCTCGAACAGCTCGGCTTCCCCTTCCGCAAGCCCGAAGAGAAGATCTCCAAGCCCGCTTCGGCGCCCGCCGCAGCCCCGGCGGCTCCCAAGGCGTAACTCACCAATCGCACATCCGCTGCCCGGCTCAACATCAGCCGGACCAGCTTTCTGAATCTGACGGAGTGAATCAGCATGGCAACCAAGGCACAAGAAGCCAAGTCCCGCAGGACACCAAAGTTCAGCACTCGTCAGCGCATGCGCTGCCAGCTGACCGGTCGCGCCCGGGGCGTGTACCGCAAGTTCCGCATCAGCCGCATCATGCTCCGCAAGCTCGCGCTTGAGGGCAAGATCCCCGGCATGCGCAAGGCCAGCTGGTAAACCACTCCGTATTTCGTCCTCTCTCCCGTAACGACCGCCCGAGACCTCCCTTCGGGCACATTGGTAGGAATAGAACCATGGCGATCGGCGACCCCATCGCGGACATGATGACTCGAATCACCAACGCAGCCAAGGTCCGTCACAAGACCGTCAACTGCCTCAACAGCAAGGTGTGCCGCGGCATCGCGGACGTGCTGAAGTCTGAGGGCTATATCGACGGGTTCGATCTCGTCGAGGATGGCCGTCAGGGCCTCATCCGCATCAAGCTGCGGTATTCGCAGAGCGGCGCTCCTGTCATCAGCAGCGTCTTGCGCGAGTCCAAGCCCGGCCGTCGCGTCTATCGCGGCTTCGAAGAGCTCCCCAAGCCCATGCAGGGCCTGGGCATCTGCATCGTCTCCACCAGCCGCGGCGTGATGAGCGACCGCAAGGCCCGCGAGGCCAAGGTCGGTGGCGAGTTGCTCTGCACCATCAACTGAGTCATTTCCTTCTTTCTTTGTTTCACGCGTTTCCGTCCCTGATGCCTGTCTCATAATGAACTCGAATCAGCTCGGAATCGGAGGTCTCCATGTCTCGTATCGGTAAGAAAACTGTTGCAGTCCCCGCTGGCGTCAAGGTCGCCATCAAAGACCGCGTGGTGAACGTCGAAGGCCCCAAGGGCAAGCTCTCGTTCACTCACCGTCCTGAGGTCAAGGTTGCCTTCTCCGATGCCGACAAGGCCGTGAGCTGCACCATCGACGCTTCTGATGCCGACAACCGCATGGCTGGCGCGCTCTGGGGCACCACCCGCGCCATCATCAACAACATGGTCAAGGGTGTGACCACCGGTTACGAAGAGAGCATGGAAGTGGTCGGTGTGGGTTGGACTGCCGCCGTTGCCGGCAAGAAGCTCAAGCTCGTGGTCGGCTATGCCAACCCCATCGAGCTCGACATCCCCGCCGGTGTCACCGTCGCCGTCGATAAGCAGATCGTCAAGGTCTCTGGTCCCGATAAGCAGCTTGTCGGCCAGTTCGCCTCGTCCATGCGTCAGGTCCGCAAGCCCGAACCCTACAACGGCAAGGGTATCAAGTACGTCGGCGAAACCATCAAGCGCAAGCAGGGCAAGCAGACCGGCGCCGCCTGATCCGCACATCCTTCACGGCCATCTCTCTCGCACTCACGCGGCACACGCCGCTCGACCAAGGCAGAACGTTATGGAACTCAAGAAGAACAAAGTCATTCGCCGAGCCCGCCGCAAGATTCGCATTCGTCGCGAAATCACCGGCACCGCCGAGCGTCCCCGTCTCACGGTTTACCGCTCGCTCAACCACATCTATGCCCAGCTCATCGACGATCTGGCCGGCAAGACCATTGCCAGCGCCAGCACCCGCGACAAGGGCGCAGGCATCGACAAGACCGGCAACGCCACCGCCGCCGCTTCTGTGGGCTCCAAGCTCGCCGAAAAAGCCAAGGCCAAGGGTGTCAAAAACGCCGTCTTTGATCGCAACGGTTTCCGCTTCCACGGCCGCATCAAGGCCCTGGCCGATGCCGCCCGCAAGGGTGGACTCTCGTTCTAAGTCGTTCCCCTCTTTCCAGTACATAACCGGGTGACTCACCCGGAGATTCGACCCCCGAGGACAGCATGGCTGACAACCCCAACATGATGATGGAAGAATCCGGCTCGATGGACTCGACCACGGTGCTCGTCAAGCGCACCAGTGCGACCATCAAGGGAGGACGTCGCTTCACCTTCAACGGTCTTGTGATCGTCGGCGATCGCAAGGGCCAGGTCGGCTATGGCTATGCCAAGGCCAACGAAGTCCCCGTCGCCGTGGAAAAGGCGACCAAGTACGCCAAGCGCAAACTCCTCCGCATTCCCATGACCGGCACCACCGTGCCGCACCAGGTCGAGGGGCGTTTTTCCGCCTCCACAGTTCGCCTGATTCCGGCAACCCCCGGCACCGGCGTCGTCGCTGGCTCCACTCTCCGCGCCATTCTCGAAATGGCCGGTATCACCGACTGCCTCACCAAGTGCTACGGCAGCACCAACGAAATCAACATCATCAAGGCCACCTTTGATGCCATCGAGCAGCTCGCCACTCGCGAGGAAGTCATCGCTCGTCGTGGCGTGCAGCTCGCCGACACCGACATCGAAGTTCGCGTCGAGCGCGGCCGCAAGTTCATGCCCGTCTCCAGCGGTCGTGAAAAGATGCGTGGCCCCGTCAACACGATCGGCAGCGAAAACCGCCGTGGTGGTCGTGGCGGCGGTGGTGGTCGCGGTGGACGCGGTCCCCGTGGCGGCCAGGGTGGTCCTCAGGGCGATGCCGCTGCTGGCGCCGCACCTGCTGGCGATGCTCCCAAGGCCTGATCAAATCCCCTTACTCAGATTTCTCACTCAGTTCGAAAGACCAAGTCATGATTATTCACGACATCACAGTCAAAGCCGGTAAGTTCAAGGCCCGCAAGCGCGTGGGTCGCGGCGAAGGTGGCGGCCGAGGCAAGCAGTCCGGTCGTGGCCAAAAGGGTGCGGGTTCGCGCTCTGGTACCGCCCGCAAGACCGCCTTCGAAGGCGGCCAGATGCCCTATTTCCGCCGCATGCCCAAGTTCGGCTTCACCAACGCCCCCTTCCGGACTCACTTCTGGATCGTCAACCTCGCCGACATCGTCGCTCACCCCGCCTTTGCCAAGGGTGGCGAGATCAACATGGCTTCGCTCATCAAGGCCGGTCTCGTCCGTGACGACAGCCGCGCCCTGAAGATCCTCGGCACCATCGGTGAAGAGGGCCTCAAGGTCAAGCTCACTGTCAACGCCGAGCGCGTCTCTGCCAAGGCCCGCGAACTCATCGTCAAGGCCGGTGGCTCCGTCACCGAGTCCGGCACTCGTCGCGACCGCGTCCGTGGCGTTGATCGCAACAGCGACGACAAGTCCCCCAAGAACCTCACCAAGAAGCTCACCCGTGGCGGCAAGAAGAAGGCCGCTCCTGCCGCCGAAGAAGGCGAAGAGGGTGATGACAAGAAGGCCAAGAAGAAGTAATCCAACCGGATATCTTCTCGGGCCTGATACAAAGTTCATCCTCCAGACCGCCACTTTGGCGGTCTGGTTGTTTTTCCCTGTCACCTGCTCAATCTCGGTGGTATCAAATAATGCTCAAATCCACCAGACAATCGCCGATTCCTCCCACTTTGCCAACCTAAACTTGACTCCCCGCTGCCCAAGGTGCGCGATCGTCGCGCATCGCAAGTGGTGGGGCGTGGCGCCGAAGTTTCCGGGCTCGGTTTTTCTGGCCCAGGCGTTGCTATTGAAAGCAGCGTTGTCTTTGGCTCATCACGGGTTTCTGACTCTCTTTCCGACTCTCATCAGGCAAACGGTTCATGATCAACACGCTCATCAATGTCTTTCGCATCGCCGAACTTCGCAACAAGGTGCTTTTCACCTTGGCGATGCTCGTCGTCTACCGCATCGGCCACTGGATTCCCCTCCCCGGTGTGAATCAGGAACAGCTCACCAAGTTCTTTGAGAACCAGTCTTCCGATTCGGCCTTCGGCAAGATCGCCTCGGTCGTTGCGATTTTCTCCGGCGGCGCGTTCTCACACTCCACCATCTTCGGCCTGGGCGTCATGCCCTACATCACCGCGGGCATCATCTTTCAGGTTTTCGCCAGCGTCTATCCCCCCATCAAGAAGATTCAGGAAGAAGGACCCACCGGTCGCCAGAAGATCATCGAGTGGACGCGCTACATCACCGTCGCACTTTGCGTGGTGCAGGGCATTGGCTGGCTGACCTACCTCGGCAATCTGGGCATGGTCTACCAGGCCTGGTACCACAACCCCATCTGGTGGGTCATGAGTGTCGCCGCGCTCACAGCGGGCACGGTCTTCCTGATGTGGATCGGTGAGCAGATCGATCGTCACGGCATCGGCAACGGCGTCTCCATGATCATCATGGCCGGCATTCTCACGCAGATGCCCACCGCCATTGAACGCATCAAGTCCAACTTTGATCCCGCCGATCCGCAGAAGCTCGGTTGGGGTGCGATTCTCGCCCTTTGCGCCGGCTTCGTCATCGTCGTCGCTGGCTCAGTGCTGATGACCGTCGCCCAGCGCCGCATCCCCGTGCAACAAGCCAAGCACACCAAGGGCAAGCGCGTCTTTGGTGGTCAGCGTTCTTACCTGCCGCTGAAGATCAATCACGGTGGCGTCATGCCCATCGTCTTTGCCAGCTCGATCATGGCCTTCCCGGCCATCCTCTTCGCCACACTCACTCAGCGTTTCCTTGCCGATGGCGGCTGGCCTCTGCACATCAGCAGTTGGCTGCAGAATCAATCTCAACCCGGCGCATTCCCATATGTGCTCGTTTACATCGCCATGGTCTACTTCTTCAGTTACTTCTGGATCACCGTGCAATTCAATCCTGAAGACATGAGTAAGCAGTTGAAGGAACACGGCTCCTTCATTCCTGGCTTGCGCCCCGGCCCACGTACCGCCGAATATCTCGAAACCGTTATCACCCGCGTCACCTTCGTCGGCGCCGCGTTCCTCTCAGTGATCGCCGTGCTGCCGATGGTCATTCACAGCGCTCTCAACATCGACTTCACCGTCTCTCAGTTCTTCGGCGGCACTGGCCTCCTCATCGTCGTCTCCGTCGCACTCGACTTCCTCCAGCGCGTCGAGGCCAACCTTCTCATGCGTAACTACTCCGGCTTCCTGGCTGGCGAAAATGAAGACGCCCCCCGTCTCCGCTCCGCCCGCGCCTGATTCGCCTCCCCTCCCTAGACTTCCCCCTCTCCCTCGCACTTTCTGAAAGACCCATGCCCAAACAGGACGACAAACTCACCTTCGAAGCCATCGTCACCGAGGCGCTTCCCAACGCCATGTTCAAGGTGCGCCTACCCAATGACCAAAAGACCGAAGTCCTCGCCTACGTCAGTGGCAAGATGCGCATGAACTACATCCGCATCCTCCCCGGCGATCGCGTCACTGTCGAGATCAGCCCCTACGACCTCTCCAAGGCCCGCATCACGTTCCGATCCTAACACAAACCTATCTCGCCCGTCGCCACCCCCGACTGTCGTTTCGCCCGCGTTCTGTCACTTGCATCTTTCTCCCGGCGGCATGACTTTCCCTCATGCCCTGTCTATCCTTCCCTCCTGTCTCATTTCCGCACCCATCCGGGGTTGAAATGGACAGTCGAGTTCCAAGGAGTTTCGCGTGAAGGTTCGCTCCAGCGTCAAGCGCATGTGCAATGCCTGCCAGATCGTCCGGCGTAAGGGCCGGGTTCGCGTCATTTGCAAGGCAGACCCCAAGCACAAGCAGGTTCAAGGCTGATTTTCGTAGGACTTTTCAACCAGATCCGCTCACTGCGGCTCTGACAGGAGATTCGGCGTGCCACGTATCGCGGGTATCGACGTTCCAGACAAGAAGAAGATGTTCTTCGCGCTGCAGTACATCTACGGCATCGGCCCCAAGGTCGCCGCCGCGATTCTCGCCGAAGCGCAGGTTGATCCCGAGAAGCGCTCCAACGAAGTGAGCGAACTCGAGCTCGCCAAGATCAACGCCGTCATCGACGCGACCTACCCCGTTGAAGGTGCGCTCCGCCGCCAGGTGCAGCAGCACATTCAGCGCCTCAAGGACATCAAGTCCTATCGCGGCGATCGCCACCGCAAGGGCCTCCCCGTCCGCGGCCAGCGCACCCAGTCCAACGCTCGCACTCGCAAGGGTAAGAAGAAGACTGTCGCCGGTAAGAAGGGCGTCAAGGCCAAGTAATGTCTTTGTGTCACGCCGCTGGGCTCATCCGGCGGCGTGTTCATTTTCCGTTTCGTTTCGCACATTCGGGTACGACACCAAGTGTCGGATGATCCGAGGAGATTTGAATGTCATCGACTTCTCAAGCATCAGCAGCCGCAGCCCCAGCCAAAAAGGGCAAGGTCCGCAAGAACGTCGTTCGCGGCATCGTCCACGTCAAGGCCACCCAGAACAACACGATCGTCACCATCACCGACATGAACGGTGAGACCGTGGCCTGGGACTCTGCCGGCACCATCGGCTTCAAGGGCACTCGTAAGAGCACTCCCTTCGCCGCCACCCGCGCAGGCGAGACCGCCGCTGGCAAGGCCCGCAAGCTCGGCATGAGCGAAGTCGAAGTCCGCATCAAGGGTTCGGGCGCAGGCCGCGAATCCGCCGTCAACGGCCTCACCGCCGCTGGTCTCCGCGTCACCGCGATCGAAGACCGCACCCCGGTTCCGTTCAACGGCTGCCGTCCTCCCAAGCGTCGCCGCGTCTGATTCGCGCACGCTGCGAGTTTCGGCACATCACTGCTTTGTCCGCCGGACAGAAGGTCGTGGGCTTTCCAGCAGAAGTCCTCGTTCCGTGAACCGTGCGGCACGCCTTTGGGCCTCTGCTGGATAGTGAGATTTTCGTATGGCAACGCGTGTTCGCTGGCGCGGTTTGGAACTCCCTTCCCGCATTCAGGCCGATCCCCGTTTCATGGGTGATACTTACGGCCGCTTCACGGTTGAGCCCTTTGAGCGAGGCCTCGGCACCACGGTGGGCAACTCCCTCCGCCGCGTGCTCCTCTCGTCCCTCGAAGGTGCCTCTGTCACCGCCATCAAGATTAAGGGCGTGGACCATGAGTTCTCGTCGCTTCCCGGCGTGATGGAAGATGTCGTTGACTTGGTCCTCAACATCAAGAGTCTCGTCGTCAAGCTCGAAGGCGATGAGCCCAAGACCATGCGCCTCGCCGCGCGCGGCCCCGGCGAAGTCACCGCCGACATGATCGAGGCCGATCCCTCGGTCACCATCATGAATAAGGACCTGGTCATCTGCACGCTCACCGACAAGGTTGAGTTTGAGATGGAGTTCCGCGTCGCCAAGGGTCGCGGCTACGTCCCCGCCAGCGAGCAGTATCAGAATCAGGACGAGCAGGAAGTCGGCCTCATCCACGTCGATGCCATCTACTCTCCCGTGCAGCGCGTCCGCTACAAGATCGAGGAAACTCGCGTCGGTCAGCGCACCAACTACGACAAGCTCACCATCGAGATCTGGACCAACGGCACCGTCACGCCCGAAATGGCGCTCGTCGAGGCCGCCAAGATCATGCGTAAGCACCTCAACCCCTTCGTCCAGTACTACGACATCGGCGAAGATCGCGTCAGCGAAGAGGCCTCAGCCGCCGCAGGCGTCGATGACGAATTGGTCCGCAAGCTTGCCATGCCCGTGGCCGACTTGGATCTTTCCGTCCGCGCCAGCAACTGCCTCGAGTCCGCCCGCGTCGATGCAGTCGGCCAGCTCGTCCAGCTCACCGAGCCCGAGTTGCTCAAGCTCCGCTCTTTCGGCCGCACTTCCCTCCGCGAAGTGAAGCGCAAGCTGCAGGACATCGGTCTGGATCTGGGCATGAAGCTCCCCGAGGGCTTCAGCACTCCCAAGCCCGAGATTCCCGCAGGTCTGTAAACCACCGAACTTTCCCCGTCCTGATCTAACGATCAAGGCGGGTCTTCTCGAAAATCATCGAAAAATGCCGACAGGGAGGGCTATCATCCCCACCCTGTCTGCACCGCCGAAACCCTTTCGGCGGCACGCACGCAGTTTCCCGTCCCCACCAGCAGACCCCATCGGGGTATCAGCAGGCATCAGGGCCGGTTTTGGAGTTTGATCATGCGACACGGCCGCGCCGGATACCGCCTTGGACGTACTACCGCTCACCGCGCTTCGACTCTGCGCAACCTCGCCACCGCTCTCTTTGAGCACGGCCAGATCGTCACCACGATTCCCCGCGCCAAGGCCGTGCAGCCCATGGTCGAGAAGATCGTGACTCTCGCCAAGCGTGGCGATCTGCACGCTCGCCGCCTCGTCATCGCCAAGCTCGGTGGTGACAAGCAGGGCTTCACCTGGCTCTACACCAACAAGAAGGCCACCGACGCCGAGAAGTCACACGTCAACAAGCTCCGCGACCGCGCTGAGCAGTTCTTTGATATTCCCAAGAGCGAAGAGGTCGAGCGTAACCGCTACGGCGAGCTGCGCAAGGCCCCCAAGGTTGTGAAGCACATCTTCACCAACGTCGCCGCTCAGTTCAAGGACCGCGCTGGTGGCTACACCCGCATCGTCAAGCTCGGCAAGCACCGCATCGGTGACGGCGGCGAGCTCTGCGTTCTGCAGTTCGTCGGCGCTGAAGAAGGTCCCGAAATCGGCGGCCGTCCCAGCCGTCGCCGCAAGATCGCCGACAAGCGCACGGCCTACGCCGCGTCGCTGAAGAAGGCGTAAGCAAATAGCAAACAAGTCTGAACAGAACCCCGAGTGCGAACTCGGGGTTTTTGTTTGCGCCTTGGATTTCGGTTGAGCAGCGTCGAGCGTCACCGCGAGCACAGTGCAGCAGATTGAGGATCAGATTCAATCGCGTCAGCAGCAATAAAGGACTGTTTCTGTACCGATTCTTCATGCCGCAGGCATGGAGGTGAATAGCCAGTGGTCGCCGCGTCGCGGCACCACTGGAACCGTGAGTCTTTTCGCGGGCATCGCGTCGTAGTGCGGAAGGTAGTTCACCTTGCGTATCTGCAACCCGGCAATGCCGCTGCAAAGCCAAAACACCCGCGATCCTGCCTTTCCCTGCCCCAATTGACAGCATCCAAATAATTCCCTATCAAACCAGAACCTATCTGACTCCCCATCCGTATAGACCCACACGCGCGGCACTCGCTTCCGCTTCTCGGCTGGTTGCATATATGAATCTCGGGGGGGCTTCATGTCTCGAACTGTGACTTTTTGTATTCAGGCCATCGCCGCGATTGTGCTGTCGATGTTCTCTTTCACGTCTCGTGCTCAAAACTGCGAGCCCCAATGGCTGCCGGGTCAAGGTGTGCCGGGAGTTGGAGGGATGCCATATGGTGGGGGGGGGCACCAACGCTGTCGTTGACATGATTCTGTGGGACCCTGACGGCGAAGGGCCGCAACCGCAAAAACTTGTTGTCGGAGGGTCATTCGTTCAGGCGGGAAATGCACCGGCCCGAAACATCGCTTTGTTTGATTTAGCAACAGGAGAATGGTCAGCACTAGGAACAGGAAGCCCCGGAGTGGTGACTGCTTTGGCCGTCCTGCCGAATGGCGACTTAGTCGCGGCGGGAAACTTCCAGATAAATGTTGGGAATCCACCAATCCGAGTCGCACGTTGGAATGGAGTATCTTGGACCCCGCTCGGAACGGGGCTTCCTGGAAGTGTGTATTCCCTTGAGGTGCTTCCCAACGGCGAGTTGATTGCCGCAGGTTACAATTTAACTGCAGCATCACCGCCGCAGGGTGTCGCGCGCTGGGACGGTACTTCATGGTCAAATCTGTACTCTTCGACTGCTGTCGCGGAAGGCACTGCAATTCTCCCGAGTGGCAACCTTGTCGTGGCTCTGAATGGAGGAGTTCGAATTGCAAGTTGGAACGGCTCCACGTGGACATCGCTCAACTCAAGTAATCGTGCCTCCTGCTTTGCCGTGCTTCCCGATGGAGATTTGGCGGCGGGTGGAGCGTCGATGACCCGGTGGAATGGTTCCGGTTGGACATACTTTGGTGCGACAAATGGATGGGTGCTATCCGTTGCAAACCTTCCCAACGGCGGACTTGTTTCAGCAGGTACCTTTACAAGCATTGCTGGTGTTCAGGCGAGCCGCATAGCACGTTGGGATGGTGTCAATTGGCACCCGTTGGGCTCTGGAATGAACGGAAGAGTGAACTCGGTGTTGGTTCTGCCCAATGGCGATCTGATTGCGGGCGGGGGATTCACGATTGCGGGTGGTGTGACAGCCATGTGCATTGCACGCTGGAACGGGTCTTCTTGGGCACCTTTGAATGCGGGCATATGCGGAGCCGTCACAGCATTCTCTAGGCGATCCGACGGCAGTCTGATTGCAGCAGGAAACACACTCACTCACGATTCGGTTTATTATGGTTTTGTGATGCAACGGAATGGCTCGACGTGGTCACCTTTCGGGTTTGGAATGAGCAGTAGTGTCAATACTCTCCTGACACTTCGCAATGGAGACCCCGTGGTGGGTGGTGTGTTTTCCGTCGCGAATGGAATTCCAGCCAACTGCGTTGCACGATGGAACAGCGCAACATGGACCTCGTTTGGATCTGGTTTGAGTAGTTGGGTGTATGCTCTCGCGGAATTGCCGAACGGAGAACTCATCGTGGGTGGAAGTTTTACTTCCGCTGGAGGGGTTTCCGCGAACCGAGTTGCGAGGTGGAATGGATCATCGTGGTCGCCTATCAGCGGTGGAATGAATTCGACAGTGCGTGCGTTAGCGGTCATTTCCAATGGCGATTTGATTGCTGGTGGCGACTTCTCCACCGCCGGTGGAGCTTCTGCATCAAGGATTGCGCGTTGGGATGGATCATCATGGTCGCCCTTCGGTTCGGGGTTGAATTCCGCTGTTTATTCACTGACTGTGCTTCCGTCGGGAGATATCGTCGCTGCAGGCGACTTCAGCACGGCGGGCGGTGTATCGGCGAACCGCATCGCACGCTGGGATGGGTTGCAATAGCGTGCGCTTGGTTCTGGCGTGAATAATCGGGTATACGCGCTGACCGCTATGCCCAACGGCGACTTGGTTGCTGGAGGCGACTTCACCACCGCCGGTGGCCTTCCCGCAAACCGTATCGCGAAATGGAACGGGTCAGAATGGTCCGCTCTTGGTTCGGGACTGAATTCCCTTGTTTCGGGATTGAATCCGACCGTGCAAGCTCTTGCTGTGATGCCCAATGGCGACCTGGCAGTCGGTGGAAGTTTCACAACGGCTGGCGGTCAAGTATCCACCTACTTCGCCCGCTGGGGCATCCCTCCTGGCTGCAATCAATGCCGCGGCGACTTCAATCGCGATCAAGTCTTCGACTTCTTCGACTACCTCGATTTTGTCAACGACTTCGCGGCAAACGCCCCAACCGCCGACTTCAACGCAGACACCGTGGTCGATCTCTTTGACTACCTCAGTTTCGTCGAGGCATTCAGCGTCGGGTGCTGAATCGATTTGCTATTTGCTATTTGCCTTTTTGACTGCTTCAAGCGTCTCCCGCGTATTCGCACACCTCGGGCACTTATGCTGGCCGCCAAGCTTGCCGCGGCTTTGCAGCCAGCGATGGAAAGTCCCTAATGGCAAGGGCGTAATCGTCGGCGGGCCCATTCCTACCCCATCCGTTCGTTTAGTGGTGTAGTCCACATTCTGCCGCTTCAAGGACGCATCAAAGTCATCACGGAAGGAGGTCAATTGCGCAGCACTCGGCACCGAAGAAAGTTCGATCGCGAGTTCCAATCCTGCTTGCTGACCATTCTGCGGGTACACCGGCGCGGCGGTGAATTCACCGATCTGCACGCCCGCCGCGCGAGCCGCATCGGTGACGGCGGTTTCAATGTGCTCGACAATCAGATTCTCGCCAAAGGCGTTGATGAAGTGTTTGTGCCGACCGACGATCCGCAAGCGGCACGGACCATCGCCAACTCTCCGCGTGCCCGACCACTCTTCCGGTGTGCGGGGAATCGTGTCAAACTCAACCACATCACCCAGCACATAGCGATACAACCCGGCGCAGGTGGACATCACCACGACATACTTCTGACCTTTCTCCACATCCCAGCAGCCAAAGGCGCGGGGCTCGCCCGTGCTTCCACTCTGCAGATCCTCCAGCGGCACAAACTCAAAGAAATTCCCCTGATCGCTGCACAGACGCAAGCCCGGATCACCTGCCGTGTCCTGCATGGCGATGAACCCCTCGCTCGCTGGGTAGAGCTCCAAGCGGTGGGGGAGGTCAGGTCCATCGGGCGATCCCGACCAAATCTGCCGCACGCGCGGGTCGAATGGCGCATAACGCACGCCGCCGTGGACAAAGATCGTCATGTTTGGCCACACATCGGCCAGTGTGTGCACCTCGCGGCCTTCCTCACGGGCCAATTCCATCACGCGGGCAAAGACGACCAATGCCCATGACGGCATGCCGCTGATCATGCGGACATCTTCATGCAGGCAGCGGCGGGCCATCTTCTCGATCTTCACCGGCCAGTTGGATTCCAGCGCGACCTCGGGCCCAGGAAGGTAAATCTCGCTGATCGGCCAGCGGATCAGTGGTGTGACGATGCCCGACAGATCGCCGGTGCGGATGCCGTGCGAGTTGGTATCCAGCTTGGTCGAGCCGCCCAGAAAAAGCGAGCGGCCAGCAGTGAGTTCCGGCAGCGACACTCCAAAGCGGCTCATGTGCCCGAAGATGTCGAGCGAGGCCAGGAAGTTGCTCTTGAGCATGTGCTTGCTGACGGGGATGTACTTGTCGCCGGCGGTTGTGCCGCTGGTCTGGGCAAAATCCATCACTGTGCCGGGCCAAAGCAGGTTGGGCTCGCCACCTTCGCGCATGCGGGCGATGAGGTCTTTGTAGACGTACCAATCCGCGATGGGGACGGCCTGGCGATAGGCGGCGACAAACTCCCGGTCATCGCGGATGGCGAGCAGGCGTGCAAAACCGACCGAGCGGCCAAACTCGGTGTCACGAGCCAGCGTGAGGTTGCGCCGAAGTTGGGCGATCTGCAAGCGGGCTGTCTGCGTTCGCCAGTAGGGCAGATCAGAGAGTTGATCGATGCGCATCCGCTGTTTGAGCGCGAGGCCAGCACCAACAAGAGATGTCCACGAGAAACCGGCCATGGCGGATGGTGCGATCATGCCAGCAAATTTAGGTCGGTTGGCGTCCCTTAGAAGCGCACGTACGCACCGATGTTCAGACCGGCCATCGCACCCTTCCACTGGTATCGTTCAACGCCCTTGCCATCGCGCACATCAAAGGCGAACATGCGATAGCCGATGAAGACGCCGAGATTGGGATTGGGTCGCCATGTGAACATGGGCTCGATATCCCACGAGAACGAGCGATGGTCGCCCGGAAATGCCCCGACAGTGGTCTTGAGTTCGACACCGAACTGCTCGACAAACTCCGCACCGATGCGCAGGCCCACCATGGGTTGAATGAAGAAACCATCTCCCTTGGCCTCGCGGATCGTGCCCGGTGGCGGCAGGGTTGTGGGTGTGAAGCGATTCTCGAACTTCACTTCCGTATCCATCATGCGGATGCCGAAGAGTGCATCGGTGGTGAATGCGACGCGAGTCGCCTGACGCCCGCTTCCCGCGCGTGACCGCTGGAAGAAGCGATAGCCGCCTTCGATATCCACATTCCAGAATGAGTACTTGGCGTGCTGATTGTCGCCGATGCTGGTGGTCACATCGCCGATGCGCTGGGCCTCGACAGCGACGCTGTCGGAAGATGAGCTGACGCCAAAGCCACTGATGCCCACGCTCCAGCGGCCTCCGTCGGCACCCGTGGGTCGCCACGTCAGCCGCGCATAGGGGGAGATTTCCGCATCTTCGAGCCCCGCATCCTTGAACACCAGCGAATCGGTGTTGGTGCCTGCGCCAGAGCCCTTGAGTTCTGCCTTGCCACTGGCACCCATCCAGGCGATGCCGGGGGTGATGACGACGGCCCAGTTGGGGCTGGCATCGATCCACTTGGGCACTTCGGAGCCGACGTCTTCGGTCTTGATCGGCGTGGTCGCGTCGGGCGCCGCGGTGGGGCTTGCGGCAGGCGTTGCCGGGTCTGCCCATGCCGCGGAAGCAGCAAGGCCAAGCATGCCGATGCTGAACATCAAACGTGAAATCGAAAGGGAGCGGCCGTGTGTCATGCGAGCAGAGTACCGATGGAATTGATGGTGATTCGGGGGCGTGGCGCGAATCTTCACGGGCTGTCGGTTGGGCTTGAACGTGCTACCGTCGGATCATGTTTGTGCGGCTCGCCATCGAGATTTCCAACCCTTCATCGTGGGAGGCGGGTGATCCTTTGCCGGGATTGGCTCTTGGTGATGTGTCGGCATCGAGCTCTACGTGCACGATGCTCGGCGAGGAAGCGATTGACCCGACGCGACCGCACGATGATGACCTGATGCCCGCGCTGGATCGGTTGTGCAAGCGGCTGGATGTGAAGCCGAGTCAGATCGAATCGATCGCGGTGTCGGTGGGGCCCGGAGGGTTCACGGCCACTCGCGTGGCGGTGACGACGGCCAAGTGTCTGGCGGCGGCAGTGGGGGGTGGGGTGGGGGCGAGTGTTGTGCCAGTGCCTTCGGCGTTGGCGGCAGCGCGTCGTGCGATGGATGCAGATGGGACGTTGGACAGTGTGTTGGTGTTGCTGGCAGCCAAGGGAGCGAACGTGTATGCCCAGCGTGTGACACGAGCTGGGTTGAACGATGAGGGTGCGGCGGTTGATGTGGCGGAGTTGAAGTTGGATGGTGTGCAGTTGCTTCTGGCGGATCGCTTTGCACAGGCGGCGATTGAGCCGCGCGTGAAGGAGAGTGAGGAGCGTGGGATTCGGATGCAGCGGCCTGTGTTCACGCCCGCCGCGTTGCTTCGGGCTTCCATCGGAATGCCCAGCGTGGAAGCGACGCGACTGCTGCCGCTGTATCCGCGTGAACCGGAAGCAGTGACGAAGTGGAGAGCGTTGAAGGCGGCGGGGAAGAAGTAGACTTCAGGCCGATTTCTCGACGCGACTTTCCGTGCGAGCACCCGGATACACCACGCGGCCGTGATAGATGCTGGTGAGTGTGCGGCTGATGGAATCCACGATGAGGTTGAGGTCTTTGAGGGTGATATCGCACTCTTCGAATTGGCCATCCATGAGGCGTTTGTTGGCCATGGCGCGAACGAGGGCCTCGATGCGCGCGGGGGTGGGCTCGGCCAGAGTGCGGGTGGCGGATTCGATGCCGTCGGAGAGCATGAGGATGGCGGCTTCCCGCGTCTGCGGGCGGGGGCCGGGGTAGCGATACTCAAACTCTTCGGGGACGTGTGTGTCCTCGAGTTCGCCCTCGTGATCCTCGTGCTGGCGGTGGCTGTCTTTGAGGGCTTGCTGGCGTGCGCGGTGATAGAAGAACTCTACCAGCGTGGTGCCGTGGTGACTTTCGATGAAATGATGCAGGGGGCGGGGGAGGCCGAATTCGCGGGCCAACTCCATGCCATCTTTGACGTGTCCGACGATGAGGAGCAACGACATGGCGGGGCTGAGTTTTTCGTGCTTGTTGGGTCCGCCCTGCTGATTCTCCACGAAGTATTCGGGCTTATTCATCTTGCCGCAATCGTGGTAGAGGGCACCGACGTAGGCGAGAAGCCCATCGGCATTGATGGATTCGGCGGCGGCCTCGGCGATGCTGGCGACATTCAGCGAGTGGTTGTAGGTGCCAGGGGCGCGAAGTTGCAATTCGCGCAGCAGCGGCTGCTTGGGATCGCGCAGTTCGATCAGCGTCATGGCGGTGACGACATCGAAGGCACGTTCGATGAGGGGAAGGGCGAAGAGTGTGATGCCGATGAGGATGATGGAGCTGGCGGCGGCCATGCCACTGTCGATGGAAAGCTGGCGGAGGGAGTAACCGGACAAGGGGCGCTCGATGAGGCCGACGGTGAATGTGACCACGCCGACGACCAGAGCGGTGAGGAGTCCACAGCGAATGAGTGAGGTGCGATCACGAATCTCGCGCAGTGACCAGACCACGGTGGCGACGCCAGCGACAATCACAGCGAGCATCGAGACACCCTGATTGAGCGAGACGCAGACCAGCACGCCGTGCAGCACGCCAAAGGCCAGTGCGACACGCTGTTCGTAGGCGATGGTGATGATGATCGCAGCGGCAATGGTGGGCAGGACAGCGGTGACGGAGATGAGAGCGGGATTCAGCACTGTGGCCAAACAGGCCAGAGCCAGCAGACCAGCGAGCAGGATCGCGACGACGGCCATGCGGGTGGGACTGCGCTTGAGCCGAGGCACAAAGAGGGAGCCGTATCCGGCAAGGGCCAGAGCCACACCACCAGCGAGCAAGACGACCCCGAGACCTCGAAGCGTGTCTTTCCATGGAGGAGTGGCGCGCGAGTAGGCGTCGAGTTCGGCCTTGTAGAGATTGAATTGTGAAAGGGTCAGGACATCGTCGCGGCGGTAAATGACTTCGCCGACGGGGCTTTCTTTGATCACCATGCCCAGAGCATCGGCGGATTGGTTCTGCGCTTCGGTGGAGAGGGCGGCGTCGTAGCGATAGGTCGGGCGGGGCTTGAAGCCGCCGGTCTTGGGAGTGAGCCGCGCGATGACTGGGCGGCGGACGCTGGCGGGAAAGCCGGCATCGCGCACGAGCAGGTTGACGATTTCGTAGAGGCGGGGCTGATCGTCGAGATTGATGAGTTCGACGCGCGGAACGAGGACGGAGGTATCGCCGTTTGTGAGGCGAATGTCGGTGGAGCGACCCTCCTGGCTGGCTTTCTGCCAGGTTTCGCCATCGACCATGGGGCGGAGGCGGAGAGCATCCATGAGGAGCCCGATGCGGGCCTTCCATGCTTCGCTGGGCTGGCCGGTGGTCTGTTCATTCTGCAGGGCGGCGAGGACATCTTCATCGACGTCAAACTGCTCGCGGATCTCGCGTTCGACCGAGTCAATGGACGTGACACCGGCGAGAGTGCGAGGAAGATTCAGCAGAGACTGCTCGATCTCATCGAGTGTGTTGGTGTCGGCGACGAAGACTCGGGGAGTAAGGGCGCGGGCCTGCTCGCGAGCCAGGTCGGTGGCGGCAGGGTCGTAGATCTCGACGCGTTCGCGCACGAGGCGCGTGTCATTCATCACGCGGCCGGGAGCGATGAGGGGCTCGCCACGAGTCCAGATGGCGATGGCGGCGCAGATGGTGGCAAAGGCGATACCGATGAGGACAGAGAAGACCAGTTGCTGCGAGGTGAGGGCGCGGCCAAGGCGGCTGAAAGGGGCGAGGACGCCACTGGTTTGCCAGCGCCGGGCGCGAATACCTTCGGCGAGTTCAGAGACGCGAGATGGGCGATCCGAGCCGAGCATCAGGCCAGACCATCCTCACGCGCGGGACGCGAATCATCATCGCCGTATGCCTCGATGACGCGTTGAACCAAGGGATGGCGCACGACATCGGTTTTGTCGAGCGTGACGATGGAAACGCCAGGAGCCTTGCCCAAACGACGTGCGGCATCGATGAGGCCGGATTGTGTCGGGTCTTCCAGATCGATCTGCGTCACATCGCCAGTGACAATCATCTTGGAGCCGTGGCCAAGGCGAGTGAGAAACATTTTCATCTGACCGCGGGTGGTGTTCTGGGCTTCGTCGAGGATGATGACGGAGGAGTTGAGGGTGCGGCCACGCATGTAGGCGAGGGGCACTACTTCGATGACATCATTCTCCATGAAGCGACGGATGGTCGGGTAGTCCATCATGTCGTGCAAGGCATCGAGCAAAGGGCGCAGATATGGGTTCACTTTTGCCTGCAGGTCGCCGGGAAGAAAGCCAAGCTTTTCGCCAGCTTCGACAGCGGGGCGGACGAGAATGACCTTGCTGACGCGATCGGTGCGTAAGAGGTGCACTGCTGCCGCGACGGCGAGATAGGTTTTGCCAGTGCCTGCAGGGCCAATGCCGAAGACCAAGTCATGATCGCGTATGGCGGTGAGGTAACGATCTTGGTTGCCGGTGCGGGGTCGGACAGCGCGGCCACGGCTATAGACATCCAACGAGCCGTCCCAGCCATCAGATTCGACTGAGCCAGCCATGGCATCGCGTTCCTCGGAGGGGCGGGCCATTTCCTCGCTGATCAGATCAAGCATGGCGCGACGGTCGACGGCTGGGGCATCGGATCGGGCGGAGAGCTTGGAAAGGATGTTGCGAGCCGCCAGCACAGCATCGCGGGGGCCACGCAGTTGCACGGCGCCATCGCGGGCCAGCACAGTGACCCCCAGGGCCTCGCGGAGCATTTTGAGATTGCGATCGGCGGCACCGAAGACTTCGACGCGTTCCGAACCGGCGGGGACCTTGACAGTCAGTTCCAAGGGGAGTGCTCAACAGGCCATGAGGACGTCGGCCGCGACGGGGTGGGACGAGCGCCCACCGACAGAGTCCGAAAAGTGTATCGTGATGAGTGAGACGCGAAGTGAGACGAGGTTGACGAGGTGAGCGAATGTCCGATAATAAATCATTTTGTATTCAACGAAAGGCATCGTCACTCGGCGCGAAGTTTGCGCTGGTCGCGGGTCTTGCGGCGTGTGGGCTGGGCTCGTGCGCTCCGTACACCCCTGCGACATCGACGGTGCCAGCGGAGTTGCCTTTGCGGCTGACGGGGCGGATGGATGCGATGGATGCCGCGATGAGGGCAGCGGCGAACCACCAAGAGTTGACGGTTGTGGGGGCGCCTCGAAGCGAGGGTGATCAGACAACGTTCATGCTGCTGGGTGCGGCTGAAGAGACCGGCGTGGCAGTGGTGACCAAAGTGGGGGGCGGTAGTGGAGTTGAAGGCGAAGTGGTGGTGACAGCGGAATTGTCACAGGACTCCTCCGGCGTGCGCGCGGGGCGGTTGGTCGCAGATTTTCGTCAGCGTTGGGAGCAGTTGCGCAGGACTGGGTTTGCGCCGTTGCCGACGGGTTGGCAGTGAGGATCATGCAGCGGCGGCGGGTGCGGATATGGGAATCAGAACCGCCAGCAGGGGCTTGAGGAGATCGCGCAACAGTGTGGCATCGGGCTTGGCGGATTCAATAATGGCCGAGCGAGCGCGAGCTGAGAGATCGACAAGGTCGTGCCGCGCGATGATGGTGGTGAGGCGAGAGATTTCGGAGAGGGCTTTGGCGAGTGGTCCCGCGCTGCCTGCTTCGGCCACGGGTGAGAGGGTGGCAGCGATGGCGGCGATGCGATTAAAGATTTCGGCGGTCTGATTGACCGGGTCTTTTGTCGAGCCGGGCGCGAGGGCGATGAGCAGTTCGGCGAGTGCGCTGCGCATGGCGTGGGGGGTGGCGGGCCACACAAGAGTAATGATGCGAGATTCGTTGGTCGCCAGATCGGGCGCTGCCTGGCCACGGGGAATGATGATGCAGAGAGGGGCTCGGGTGAGGGTCTGCACGTGTTTGATGAATGACTCGGTGTTGATCGAGGTATCGGGGTGAATAAAGACCGCATCGGCACCGAGTTTGAGCTGTTGATCCAGATCTTCTGTTGTGGCCACGGACTTGAGTTGCGTGGGCAGCTCGCGTGTCAACTCGCGAAGGGACTGGCGCTTGGCGGCATCTGCGGAAAAGTGAATCACGGTGCCGGTGAGCTTTTCGGTGCGGACGGTCTCGAGGGTGAGGACGGAGGCATCGGTCTCGACGAAATCAAGGGTGCTGATCTGCTCATCGAATCGGATGCCGATTTCGTGCATCAGGCCTGAGCGGTGCTGGCAGCGGACCACGCGGCCTTTGATTGGCGTGTTTCCGTGCTTGGGGTGTTCGAGAACGACAACGCAGACTGAGCCGGCGTGCAGGAACGCCGAATGCAGCACGCTGATGCCGCCACTGGAGAGATTGCGGCAGGCGACCTTGGTGACGGTGTCCATGCCCCCGGCGCCCTTGACGGCCAGGACCACGCTGGAACGGCGATAGGGAATGCGGGTGAAGGTGCGGCGTTTGGCGGCTTCAGCGGATTGAGTCGCATCGAGGTGATTCAGCACTTGGTTCAGGATGCGATCGTCGAGGCCGAGACTGTTGGCTCTGCCTGAGGCACGCGATCCGCCGGAGTTGGAGCTGGGTGGTGGCATGAACAACGCGACTCCTGATAGACAAGAGATCGAGTTGAATGGGGACTGAATGCACTGGGCGAGAGAAAACGCCTAGAGAGGACCAAGGTGAATCCCTTACATCCGGAATCATACGAAAGCTATGCAAAAACCCCTGAGATTATCTGACCATGCACGCAGTTATTTCAGGTGCTTTGCGATCACAGCCATCAATTCGTCGAGTTCGCGCTTGGAAGCGGCGCACGCCATGGTCTTGGAGAGTGACGCCGCCGCAATGTCCGCCTTGAGCCCAATGTCTGCGAAGCCCAGGGGCTTGGCGGAACTGCCGAGGCGTCCGATCATGGCGTACACATCCATGCTTGCGTTATCGCAGATGGCGTTGACGAGGGCCTCTTTGATCTGCTGCAGCTCTTCAACAAACGCCTTCTTCATCACTTCGCGCGATTCGTTGTCCATGTCAGAATTGGACTCTGCCGTAACCCAGCGATCGCACAGGAGGAACTCGGCGATGGCACGGAGAACGCGTTCTTCGGTGAGTGGCTTGGCGAGGAACGCGCTCATGCCGCTGGCGGCAAGGCGTTCCTTGGTCGCTCTGCTGGCATCGCTGGTGACGGCGATGACAGGGACTTTCACATCCGCAGCACGCAACTGACTGACGAGGGTGGGCGCGTCGCAGTCGGGGAGATGAAAATCGACGAGAATTGCCTTCATCCCTTTGGCGGCGGCTGCGACGGCATCGCTGGCATTGGTAGCGATGGTGACGTTGAGCTTGGTCATACGGGTGAAGTGCTTGAGAAGGCGGGCATCCATCGCAGAATCTTCGACGTAGAGAATGTTGCCGGTCAACTCTTCGGGGTTGACTTGCTCGACGCTGAAGCACTCCTCAAAGGGATCGGCATCCACCACTTCATGCATGTTGATGGGTTTATCAAAGGCCAATCCGATCTCGTGCACGACGCCAGCTCGGTGCAGGCAACGGACGATGACGGCGGCGACATCGATAAACCCGCTTTTGCTGTGAGGCAGGCGGACGCGAGCGCGCGTGCCGGGGTGGACGAAAGAGCGATGCAGCAGACCAATGCCGCCGCAAGAAATGTTGCGACAAGCGACTTTCAAAGTCGTGGCGGTGCCGCCTGGGTGATCGAGGCGCAACTCGATCGCGGCCAATGGAAAGGGCCAGCGGACAAAGCCACGCTTGGCCTTGCCACTGGCGGGCGCAGCGGTGCTGAGGCGCTTGACGACCTCTTCGACAGTGCGTTGATCGATTCCAAGCGTGTTGGTTCGGCCGTGTTCCACAGTTGTCTTGTTTCCGGCTTGAGGCATGCGATCTCCGTTCGCGGCTCGGAAAACCGCTCTGGAGTCATCGGCTGGAGGTGATTTGCACTACCCCTAGACTGGTGGAGGAGCATGACGAGGGCGCAGTCTGAACCGATTGTGAGGTCAGATGCCTGAAGGCATCAGTTATCGGTTCCTGCATCGCGTGACACGTCTACATGCCGCGGCGAGTGATCTCAGTGATGAAGGAAAGCGTGGTTGCAGCGAAACCGCTGGAGCATTCGATCATGGGAGCGTGGCCGCAATTGTCGAACCACTCGATTCGGCAATCGGGAATGCCTTTGAGGAATCCCTCTGCGGCCTCGGGGGGCGTGACGATGTCCTGCCGACCCCAGATGAGTTGGGTGGGGACTTTGACGCGACCAAGCTTGTCGCCCAGGTGATTCTTGCGGGCGCTGCGGCTGAGTTTGACCATGGCTCGCGCGCCGCCTCGATTGGAGAGGGCCTCAAAGGCGCGGTCCAAGTCAGACTCTTTCATCTTGCTGGCGTCAAAGAAGAGCTCTTCGATCTTCTTGCGGAGCCAGTCTTTGGAAGGGCGAATCTCGATGGTGGAAACGATGGATTTTTCGATGAGGCCAGATGCGCCCGCAAGAATCAACCCCCGAACCAAGTGGGGATGATCGATGGCGAGTTTCAGCGCGACATGGCCACCGAATGAGTTGCCCACCAGTATGGCACGTTCGGTGACTGGTGCGCCGGGCTTGACGATGTGGTCGGTGAGAAACTTGGCGACGATTTCGGTTGCACCATCGATGTGGCAGTCGTCGCCTTGCAGGGCGAGAAGGGGCAACTCCAGCATGGTGCAATCGGTGGAGGTGCAGATCTGGCGGACCACGTCTTCCCAGTGTTCGTTGAGGCCGACGAGGCCGTGCAGAAAGACGACTTTGGTTCCCTGGCCGACGCGCACCATGGATGCCGCGATCGGTGCCCCTTCCGGGCCGATAAGCGTGACGGGCGTGGTGCGAAAGTCAGACGATGCCGACGGGATCGCGCTGTAGCTGGAGACCGGGGCGCTGGCCGCGGCTCGTGTAGTGGTGCCGGGATGTCGAGTCGGTGAAGTCATGCGTGAGAAGCACTAACATCATAACGACCGCAGCCGCCGGGGTCACGCGCTGTCGGAGGATGATTCGAGGGCGAGTTGGGGATGCGTTCGAGTTGCGTCTGCATCAACCGTGTGATCCTGTCGGCGAAGTGGGGGTTGAATCCAGGGATTCGACGACGATTCCATCCGCCAGCCGCACGGTGCGATCGGCCCGGGCGGCGGTGGCGGGGTCGTGGGTCACGATGACCATGGTTTGCTTGGTCTGTGCCTGTACACCATCCAGAAGATCGAGAATGGATGAGCCGGTCTGGCGATCCAGGTTGCCGGTGGGTTCATCCGCCAGCAGGATGCGGGGCTCATTCATCAGGGCACGCGCGATGGCGACACGCTGACGCTCTCCACCGGAGAGTTCGACAGGTCGGTGGTGCAGGCGGTGGCCGAGTCCGACCTGCTCCAACAAGGCGGTGGCGCGACTGCGCAAGGCCTGACGCGAAGTGGTCCAGGCGATGCGGCTCTTGCCGATCATGGAGGCGATGAGGACATTCTCCAGAACGGGAAGTTCGGGGAAAAGGTGATAGAACTGAAAGACTAGTCCAACGGAACGGGTGCGATAGTCATCCAGTTCGCGCCCTGAGCGCGAGGCGAGGGTGCGTCCGTCAAAGGCGATGTGAGAATCATGTCCGGCGTCGGGGGTATCGAGCCCGGCGAGAAGGTGAAGCAGCGTGGATTTGCCCGAGCCGGAGCGGCCGAGGATGGCGACGCGTTCACCTTCTTCGATAGAGAGTGAGACGCCGCGCAACACCGGGACGTGAGTCTTTCCCAGTTGGTAGGTCTTGAAGAGATTGTGAGCAGCGAGGATCGGCATGTGTGGTTTCAGGTTAAGAACTACTCGAATCGAAGTGCGCGGACTGGGTCCATGCGGCTGGCGCGAATGGCGGGAATGAGTGCGCCGAGCACGCTGAAAATGATGCCTCCACCCAGCACCAGCAGAACTTTGTCCCAGCGCAAATCACTGGGAATCTGCGTGAAGTAGTAAATGGAGGGATCCCAGATCTGAATGCCCATGGCACGACCCATCCACTCGTGAATGGGGTTGATGTTCATGATGATGAGGGATGAGAGCCCAAAGCCCATGATCGAGCCGACGATACCGATGGCGAGCCCGTAGCGCAGCCACAGCCAGGCAATTCCCATCTTGCTGGCCCCAATAGCGCGCAAGATGCCGATGTCTTTGGTCTTTTCGCTGACCATGCTCCAGAAAATGGAAAGCACAAGCACTACGGCGACCAGCGAGATCATGCTGAAGAGGAAAAGTACCAGTGCGATTTCCTTTTCAACTGCGCCGATGAACCCGGCGTTCTGCTGCTGCCAGGTTTGGATGTTCATGGAGGCGGCGAGGGGCACTTCGCCGGGGTGGCGTGCCGCGAACTCGGCATAGATCTCTTCGCAGCGATCGCGGAGCACGCGGGCATCGACGCCGTCCTTGCCGCGCACCAGGACTCCGGTGACGCGAGCGGGGTCTTCGGTGAGTTGATCCTGCGAAGCCATCTCGATCTTTTCTTCGCCGGTTTTCGGGTCTTTGACGATGCGCACGCCGGGCTTGCCGGTTTGCAGGCGCTTGGCGGCATCCATCTTGAGCATCTTTTGCAATTCACCCAAAGGCAGAATCGCGACGCCCTTGTCAAAGAGAAATACATCGGTCTTGAATTCGTTGGCGACCGGGAAGATGCGGGATTGCATCTCGATGCCGCGGCCTTTTTTGTCCAAGGGCAGCACATGCAGCGTGACTTCGCCGTCCAGGGGCATGAAGGTACTTAGCAGGTTGATGTTGCCATCCGAATCACGCGAGCGGCTGCGCATGGGGACATACACGCCGCTGGCTGAACGCCGGTTGTACCCGGTGACTTCGGTGCCCAGCACCACGGCGGGCTTGACCTGACCACTGCCGGTGTGATAACGCTGCAGGTTCTTGCCATTCTCCAGCATGGCGGGCCATGCGTCGGACTTGTCATCGGGGACTGCGCCCGGAATGAGCATGTCCACGCGCGTGAGATTCTGCAGACGGGGGTCTTCCTTGTCGTCGTCTTTGGGAAGAGGTTCTTTCAGCGGCTTCCACCACAGGGTGCCGTAGTAGTTGGTCACGCGATCAAAGGAAACGGGCTCGACGCCTTTGAGCATGACGTTGACGGTGCGGCCATCGGGAAGGCCAAGCACTCCGAAGGACTCGATGATCGGTGCCGCAGCGATGATGAGGCCTTTGGGAGGCGATGCGGCAGTGGAGCGCTGGCCTGCACGGGGAGTGACGGTCAGGCCGCTGTCTGCTTCCAGGTCGCGGATGAGTTCGTCGTAATAGGCAAAGCCGGTGTTTGGCCACTCGATCTTGACATCGCCGACGAGTTTGCGGCCGCTGTCGAGGAGGACTTTGAGAAAGCCCCCCATGACGGACCATGTGACCAGCACCATGGTGGTGCAGAGCATGACCGCCAATGAGGAGAGCAAGGGCATGATCTTGCTGGTGAGATAGCGGCGGGTGAGGAGGGCTTGGTACACGGGTGCGGAGTTTAGATACCCCTGATGCACTTAGGTTCACGGGTTTAAGGCGATCCGACAGCGCAGAAAGTGGCGAGAACATGACAACTGTCTGTCAGGTTGGTGTGGAAAGTTGTTCGGGATGGGTTTGACGAGGGTGTGGGACACCGGTAATCTCTGTCTATCGGATGTGCGTCCAGCACCGTCTCCGAAAGTGGGTCTGATTGGCAATTGCCTGTCGCTGCTCCTTGTGCTGGTCAAAGGCATGTGATCGCCGGCTGGTCTGGCCACATGCAAGGAAAGGATGGTTTGGTATGAGTCGTTCGGCTCCCGGTACGTCTACGTCGCTTTCTGGCACTCGTCCCGCGTCTTCCCAGATCGATGCCAAGAAGGACCTCAAGACAGACTCCAAGTCAGAAACAAAGAACGCGGTGAATGGGCACGCTACGAATGCGTCAAGCGGTGCGCCAAAGCCCGGTTCGCCTGCTCCGGCTGCGGTTGCTGCCTCGGCGGGTGCGCCTAAGCCAGCCGCACCAGCGCCCGTGATCCCCGCGGCACCCAAGCCCAGCAAGGAAAAGCTCGCGGCACTGGGCCAAGCAGTGGGGCAGATCGAAAAGACCTTCGGCAAGGGCTCCATCATGAAGATGGATGTCTCGGCCTATCAGGCGATTCCCGGCGTCTCGACGGGCGCACTTTCTATCGATCTTGCGCTTGGTGGCAAAGGCATTCCTCGCGGTCGCATCGCCGAAATCTTCGGCCCGGAATCCAGCGGTAAGACCACGCTGGCCCTCACTGTGCTCGCCAATGCCCAGCGCGATGGCGGCGTCGCGGCATTCATCGATGCCGAGCACGCCCTCGACCCCTCCTGGGCACGCCGCCTGGGTGTGAATATCGATGAGCTGCTTGTGTCGCAGCCCGATACCGGCGAGCAGGCCCTGGAAATCTGCGAACTCCTGGTGCGTTCCAACGCCGTGGATGTGATCGTCATCGACTCGGTCGCTGCCCTGATTCCCAAGGCGGAAATCGAAGGCGAAATGGGTGATTCGGCGGTCGGTCTGCACGCCCGACTGATGAGCCAGGCGATGCGCAAGCTCACCGGCATCATCAACCGAACCAGTTGCACAGTGATCTTCATCAACCAGATCCGTGAAAAGATCGGCGTGATGTATGGCTCACCGGAAACCACCACCGGCGGCCGCGCTCTTAAGTTCTATTCGTCGGTGCGCATCGACATCCGCCGCATCGGCGCGATCAAGGAAGGTGACAACACCATCGGCTCGCGCACTCGCGCTCGTGTGGTGAAGAACAAGATCGCGCCACCCTTCCGCGAGGCCGAGTTTGACATCATGTACGACGAAGGCATCTCGTGGGCGGGCGACCTCATCGACCTGGCCGTGGAAGATGAGATCATCGAAAAGTCCGGCTCGTGGTATTCCTACGGCGAAACCAAGATCGGCCAGGGGCGCGAGGCGGCTAAGGCCTTCTTGAAGGCCAACAAGCCGGTGGCCGAAGAAGTTCGCCGCCGCACGCTGGCCAAGCGCATGACCAACCCCGAGACCGCGGCGAAGGTGACCAAGCCGGAGCCCGGTGATGAGGATGAAGGCGAGGAATAACTGATTCGTGACTTCGATCCACCCCCCGCTGGAGGAGCGAGGAGATCTATCTCTGTCGGGAATCTGGGGAGTTTGACAGCCAAATGGCCTCGAAGTGGCCCCGGAGGGAAACCTTCGGGGCTGTCTTGTCGGACAGGATGGGGCGGAATAACATCCCCCCTCACAGCATGCGGCTGTGGCGGAATTGGCAGACGCGCTAGATTCAGGTTCTAGTGGCCGCAAGGTCGTGGAGGTTCAAGTCCTCTCAGCCGCATTTCTTCCCGCTTTCTTTGGGACCTGACATTCGGAGGTACCCCCATGAGCCGTGCACGTATTGATCTTGGTGGTGCAAAATCACGTTCTTCCGGTGGCGGAGGCGGTGGTGCCGGAGCGGACAAGCAGAAGTTGATCAAAGGTGCTGCTGCTGGCGGCATTCTCTTGGTGGCTGCGGCGGTTGTGGTTTGGCAACTCGATTTGATCGGTGGCCCACCCCGCAATGACGGCGTGAACGTGCCCTCAGATCCCAACGCCTCGGCGACTCCAGAGAATCCGGCTCCCACTCAGCCGACGGCGGATGCAGGCAACACAGATAGCGGCTACGGCGATGATTCTGCGGCTGCCGCGGCACCCCCGAAGAAGCCGGAGCGTCGCGGCGGCGGATACATCAATCCGGATGCCCCCAAGGACCCTGAGTAAGACGTCGATTGGCCAACGATGGCCGGTGAGCGCATGGGCCTGATCATCATCGGAATTGATGAAGCGGGATACGGCCCCATGCTGGGTCCGCTGTCGGTTGGCATGTGCGCCTGCCGCGTAGATGGGTGGAAGCCCGGCGACGTGGCCCCCGATCTTTGGGAAAAACTCTCGCCCACCGTGTGCCGCAGTTTGAAGGATTGGCGCGCGGCAAAGTGTGGTCCGATTCCGGTTGCAGATAGCAAGACATTGAAACTGGCAAATGGCGATGGCGAGCGCTCTCCGACGATGCATCTGGAGCGGGGTGTGCTGTGCTTTATGAAGCAGTTGCACGGCGTGATGCCGAGCGATGATGCGGAGCTTGCGCGGCTGCTGGGTACGCGGTGGCCCATGTTGCGAGAGGAAGATGCTCCGGCTCAGCAGTGCTTTGCTGGCGAGGCGCTGGCGTTGCCGGCGGGGTGGACCAGCGGGCAGTTGGCGATTGCGGGTGCGCAACTGCAGGCAGCGATGGATAAGGCGGGTGTATCGGTGTCGGCGATGCAATGCCGCATGGTCGAGGTGGCGAGATTCAACGCGATCGTGCGTGAGACGGGGTCCAAAGGGCAGACGACGCTGGAGCCGATCGGTGAATATCTGCGCTGGGCATGGCAGACGCAGACGGGTGGCAGCGACGCAGTGAGCGTGGTGTGTGATCGTCTGGGTGGCAGAGAGCGGTATGGCGCCACATTGGCACAGATTCTACATGTGCCGATTGAAGCGGTGGGAGTGGTTGAGGAAGCGGCGGAGCGCAGCCGCTACGTGGTGCAGCTTGAGGGACGTAAACTGCACATCAGCTTTGCCGTGGAGGGTGAGAAGCAGCATGTGCCGATCGCGATGGCGAGCATGACGGCCAAGTGGGTGCGCGAGTTGGCGATGGCCAGATTCAATCGCTATTGGCGCGAACGGGCTGAGCATGAAATGGAAATGGAACTCAAGCCCACGGCGGGATACACAACCGATGCGCGGCGCTGGCTGCGCGATGCGTCAAGCATGTTGACCTCGGCGGACAAAGAAGCCCTGATCCGGATTGCATGAATGACAGATCATGAGTTGTTCAACCTGGCTGCCAGAGCTGCTTTGCGGGGCATGGGAGATGTGGAGCCCAACCCGATGGTGGGTGCGGTGATCAGCCGCGATGGCGCAGTGCTGGGAATCGGGCATCACAGGCGATTCGGTGGGTTACATGCCGAGCGCGAAGCGATCGCCAATGCGCGTGCGCGGGGACATGATGTGCGTGGGGCGACGATTCATGTGACGCTGGAGCCCTGTTCGCACTTTGGTCGACAGCCACCATGCGTGGATGCGGTGCTGGAGGCGGGAATCACGCGGGTCGTTATGGCCCAGCACGATCCGCACACCGTGAGTGCGGGTGGTGCGGAGCGCTTGCGCAGCCATGGGGTGCAGGTGAGTGTGGTGCCGCACGCGATTTCGATCGGGCTTGCCAACGCGTTTCTGAGGCGAGTTGCACCACGTGAAGCGAAGGCGGGGTTGCCTTGGGTGATTGCCAAATGGGCGCAGTGGCGCGATGGTCGCATGACCAGCGGGCCTGGTGAGCCGCGATGGATTTCGTGTGCGGCGAGTCGGAGGCGTGTGCATCGCCTAAGAAGTGTGGTCGATGCGGTGATGACAGGTGTGGGAACGGTGTTGGCGGATGATCCGTTGCTGACGGCGCGAGATGTGGCTCGTGTGAGGCGACTGGCCAAGCGTGTGGTGCTGGATACTCACCTGCGCACACCAGTGACGAGCAGATTGGTGCAGACGGCCCATGATGTGACGACGATGGTGGTCACGTCCGAGCAGACGCTGCGTTCGCCACAGGGTCAGGCGAGGCGATTTGAGTTGGAAGATCGCGGCGTGGCGGTGCACGCGGTGAGCGTGGATGTGCATGGCAGGCCGGATGTCATCGCGGCGATGGGCTTGCTGGTGCGTGAATACGGTTGCGTGAATGTGATGCTGGAGTGTGGCGAGGAGTTGCTCAGGACCAGTTTCGCTGCCGGCATCGTGGATCAAGCGTTGGTGCACATTGCCCCGGGAGAGGGGCCGATCAGGCGTGCCGCGGGCGAGGGGTGGGCTGTGCTGCGTCAGCACGTTGTGGGTGTGGATACGGAACTGCTGCTGAGCCGCGATCAGGCCTGAATGTCAGTGCGAAAGTGTGGTCATGCTGTTGTGCAAGCGTCCGGCGCAGGGCATTCCTTCGGCATCGACCATGACAGCAGTGTTATCAGTGGCTTGCTGATATTTGACCATACCAAGGCCGATGCGCTGCGAGCCGCGCATGGGGCTGTAAGTGCCGCTCGTGACCGTGCCGATGACAATGCCTGTCGAATCCTTGATCGAACTGCCCGCACTTGGAAGGGGCTGATCGAAGCCCGTGGCATCGAGTGAGAAGGCCATGAGTTTCTGCTTGGGATGGCCACGTGCGTGCATGCGGGCCACGATTTCCTGACCAAGATAGCAACCCTTGGTGAAACTCACTCGCGAGTCGAGAACACCGGATTCGGCGGGGAGTGAATCAGAACCAAAGTCGATGTGATAGAGGGGTGTGCCGCTTTCCAAGCGGGCGATGTTGAGGGCCATCCATCCTGCCGGACGCAAGCGCACACGCGAGCCGAGTGTGCCTTGGCCAGAGATGCGCAGAGCACCCGCGCCGTGGTGCGGGTCGTGCCCGTCCTGCACGAGTAGTTGATAAATGGCTTCGGCTGCTGCGGCAGGAACGATGAGTTCGTACCCCGGCACGCCACACCAATCCTCGCGATAGACGATCACCTGATGGGTGGCGAGAGTGCCAACGCGAGCTTGGCCGGGCGTGAACTTCGGCGCGGCCAGGGCGGGATCGAGCGCATCCAAGAGCGCGGCGACAGTGGGGCCGTGTAACGAGAAGCGATGAGACGACTGCGTGAGATCGCGAAAGACACAATCCTCGGTGATTACGTAGGCGGAAAGCCCGGCGATGGTGCGGGACACGCTAAAGACATCGACCTCGATCAATAGGCGATCGCCCAATTCGATCAACAGCATGTCGGAATCGATGCGTCCCTTGCGATTGAGCCAGAACGCGCGGCGGGTGTGGCCGGCTTCAAATCCCTTGAGTTCCTGCGTCACCATGCGATTGAGAAACCCGATGCGATCCGCACCTTTGAGTTCGATGACGGCGCGGTGGGGCATATCCACGAGCACGGCGTGACGCCGCAGGGCGGAGTATTCCAGCATCAGTTCGCCGTAGGTGGCGACGACGTCGATGGGTGAAACTGTCGAAACTGTTGGAGTGGTGGGAGACGCAGCTGGTGTCGAAGGTGCGGATGATGCAGATGACGCGGTCTCATCGGTTGAGCCAGCAGGCGTCGATGCAGTGGGGGAGGCCGGGCCATACGCGATGGTCATGGCTTCGGCAGCGGTGTGCAGATGGGTGAGTGGGCTGGGGTGGGCCATGGTGGGAATCGGTACAGAGCAAGTCAGGAATAGGGGGAGGATTCTACGGTTTGGATGCCACGACTATCCTCTGAGCACGAAAAGGGATCACATTTGCGTAGGAGAGTCTTGGTATGCCGACCGCGTTCAATTTCGATCTGCTCAAGCGTCTGTGCGAGACCCCTGGCGTTCCTGGGCGTGAAGAGCGTGTGCGTGAGTTGATTGAGAAGGAGATCGGCGGCCTCTTTGACGAGGTGAAGACCGATCCGCTGGGCAACCTGATCTGCACGCGCAAGCCCCGCACGGGCAAAAAGGTCAAGAAGATCAGCCCTCCCAAGGGGCAGGGTCGGCCCACGCGCGTCATGCTGCTGTGCCACATGGATGAGATCGGTTTCTATGTGACCGCCATCGACGACAAGGGCTTTTTGTGGATGAACGCGGCAGGCGGGTTTGATACTCGCAATATGTTCTCACGCCGCGTAATGGTGGTGGCGGATGGTGGGGATATTCAGGGCGTGATGAACCCCGGTGGCCGCCCGATTCATATCTCTGGCCCTAAGGATCGCGAGAAGATTCCCGAGGTCAAAGAATTCTTTGTTGATATTGGTCTCAGTGGCGATCAGGTGAAGAAGAAGGTCAAGGTCGGCGACTACGTAGTGATGAATGAGCCGTGCATTGAGGTGGGAAACAAGGTTGTGTCCAAGGCGCTGGACAATCGCGTTGCTTGCTGGCTGGGGATCGAATCGATTCGTCAGTTGGATGCGTCCGGCTCCGGCCATCAGTGCGAGGTGGTGGTAGCCTTTACCGTGCAGGAGGAAGTGGGCCTGCGCGGTGCGAAGACCGCCAGCCACGCCGTGCTGCCGGATATCGGCCTGGGCATCGACGTCACGCTGGCGTGCGATACTCCCGGCGTGCCTGCCGAAGAAGCTGTGACGCGTCATGGTCAGGGGTTCGGCCTGCACATCAAGGATTCGAGTTTCATCAGCGATCATCGTCTGGTTTCAGAGTTTGAAGACCTGGCCAAGATGAACAAGATTCCTTATCAGCGGACGATCCTCGCGGCAGGCGGACAGGATGGTGCTGCGGCTCAGCAGGCGGCGGCCGGCGCACGCGCGGTGGGCATCACCGTGGGCACACGCTACATCCACACCGTGACCGAGATGATCGATCGCAAGGATCTGGAAGCGGCGCGGAACATCCTCGCGGCGTATCTGGGTCAGGCCTGATCTGTCGCAGAGGGTTGCACGAAGGATCACGAACCAAGGAACGCCAGGGAGCGGAACTGGGCCAGCACCTCTGCATCGGTGAGGGCGCGATTCTCCGTGCGCACGCCCACCCACTGCGCGGCGTTGACGCGTTCATCGGCAAAGGGCCAATCTGCAGGCCCTCCGAAGTGCAGTGTCTGCACCTGTGTGGGTGGGATCAGTGGACCGGAGATGGCGGTGGTCGAGCCCATGAGTCCGGATACTGCCGCGTGCACGCGGATCCAATTTGCCTGTTTTACGATGGCAAAGAGCATGGGGCGGCCACGCAGAAAGGGAATCCGCCCGACGGTGGCCAGGGGCTTGGCAGAAAGGGTGCGTCCGCCGGCGACGACGCGCACACCGCTGCTGAGGTTGTTGCCAAACGTGGTGCTGGCGGTGATCACAACACGTCGGTTGGTCGCCGGATCCATCAGCGTCAAGAGTGGATACCCGGGCGTGTTGGGATTCTGAGAGCAGAATTGATCCCACGAGTCGATGTTGCAGAGGCCGGCGGCTAGCACAGTCCATGAGCCCGTGAGATTGAGGTTGCGAATCTCTGCGAGTTCGTCAGGGAATCTGGTGGCTTCAACCGGCGTGACGGAAAAGACATCCGGTCCACCGGGGCAACAGTCGGGGATATCCGGTGGCAGAGGATAGCCGGAAGAAGAGTTGGTGTCGGTGGCGAATTCGCTGAAGGCGATGAAGTAGTCGGTGTCGATGCTGCGGAGGTTGGAACGCGAGTAGATGAGGAGGGACTCTTTATCGCCAACTCCGATAGTCCACTGACGATGGGCCCATTGCCAATCTTGATCTGAGAAGGTCCACAAGCCGCCGACACTGGCGACGGCGTTGGGACCACCGTCGTAGAACATGTCGAGATATCCACCAGCAGGACTGCGACCGGCGGCAACAGCAGGGGAATCCAGCGTGGGCGTGCGAGCCATGGTGAGGAATCGCAGTCGCATGCGCCTGGGCGCAAGGGCATCAGGGGGAGTCCATGGCGTGGGGTAGATCTCGCTCTGGGCGCGAAGGGCTGAAGCGACGGACGGATGAGTCTGGGTAGGGATGATCGACATCACCCGGCCGCCGTTGCCATCGTTGAAGAGTTTGCAGACTCGATAGACCGCGTTGACCTTCACCGGCGGTTGAGGGGTGATGGGTCCAAGCGTTGTGGTTCCATCGGATGAAGGAACGAGGAATTGGCCGGACGCATCGCGAGGGCAGCGGAGCACCTGAAGACCGGTGATGGCCAGTCGGGTGGGATCATCGCGGAGCCACTGCGAGCCACCGGGGCCGATCTGCAGCGGGTCGACAGCGCGTGTCACGGGAAGGGGCTTACGCACCAAGAGCGTGCCGGAACCACGGAGGAGGTAAACGTGGTCATCTGCCAGAGAATGGCGATGATCGCAGAAGTCCAGATTGATGAAGCCCCATGTGCCCGGACGGCCATTGTCGCGGGAGAACCAGATGCCATCGATTGGGGCATCGGTGATGCGTCCCGACATGACCGCAGAGAGGACCATCGATGCGGTGACGGTGCGTTGGGATCGTTCGGGGCGATCGGTGCGGATGTAAAAGCAATTCGCTCGCGCCAGCACGCCACCATCGACAACCGTGGACTTCATGCGCGGACGTGAATCCTCGCTGTGACCGGGTTCACAGATGTGCACGCCCTCGCCCATGGCATCGACACCCAGCAGGACTGTGCCAGGATCTGGGCCCGGAGCCGCGCCGACGAACTGGTTTCCGGTGGTGCTGTCGTTGGCGTGAGTGGAGCCGTTGCCGGGTCCACCCCAGCCGTTGTTCTGTGTGGTGTCGTAGACCGCCGAATCTATGCGGCCGTGCCAGTTGGGTTGCACAACCCAGTTGGCTCCGCCACCAATGTGTTGGGGCTCCCAGTATCGCGTGGGGTCTTTGACGATGATGCGGAGGATCGAACTGGCGACATTGTCACCGATGCCCAGAAGCAATTGCCAGCCGGGAACTTTGCCCCCCAGATATTCTGTGATCGTGACTGCGTGAACGTGCGTGTATTGAGGGCCGATGGGGGCGGTATCGAGGGTGAACATCCCCATGCGCGGCACAGTTTGGCCGCCGGGGCCAGTGCCTGTGAGGGGAAGCAGGGGTTGACTGGCGTTGCTTCGGCTCATCACGAACCAGAAGGCGCGACCACCGGCGGCAACGGGCAGGCCGGCATATCGATAGTCAGAAAATGGAATCACCACCTGCAGCGGTGGTTCGCCATCGGTGGAACCGGGGCAGTAGAAATTGGTGAGTTCCCAGCCCGAAAGGCGGCCGCGACCGATATCGCGTGGATCAGCGGTGTCAGAGAAATAGCGTGTCCAAGTGGCGCCAAGATCAGTGCTGTAAACGATGCCACTGCCACTGATGACCCACTCACCCGATGCCTGCTTGACATACACGCGGCAGAGCAGCACCAGCGTGCCGTGCACGACCAGCCCATTGGAGACGTCAAAAGCTTCGGCACCAATAGCAGAAGATGGTGATGCCGCGCCGAGTACGTCGCCGGTCGGCAGGCCAGGGAAGCTTGTTATTGTGATCGAGCGGTGCAGGTTGAACGATCCGCTGGAGATTGCTGTTTCGCGATAGATGCGCAGATTCCGCCGCGGCGCGTCGTAGACCATGATGACGTGGCGTTGACCATCGAGGTCAAAGCCGACGTGCAGGAGTTGCGAGCCGATGGAGAGCCCGCTATCGATCAGTTGCTCAGGTTCTGGAAGGGCGGAGAGCGTCTGGGGTGGGCCAAAGCGCGTCTGGTGCGGTGCGACGGGTGCACCACCGGGCTCGACGGTTTCCACGCCACGCGAAAATGCCCAGCGGGAACCATCAGCAAAGAGCGGGGAACCGCGTTGAAGCCCGAAAAACTGCGACATGCAGAGAGAGTATCGACCGTTGCAAGAGGGGAGGCGAGCGGCGATTCAGACCTCAAAAACACGACGCCCGCGGCACGAGACCACGGGCGGCGGACGGTGTGGCAATGTGTCGGATGAGTATCAGGCAGCCATCGAGAGGACGCCTTCGATCGCTTCGACGACCTGGCGAACCTGGAAGGGCTTCTTGAGGAAGCCGTCAAAGCCGCCGTTGGCCTGCGAACGCAGAGCGGTCGCCTGACCATCGGTGAGCTTGCTGCTCATGGCGATGATGCGGGTGTATTGAAGATTGTCATTGCGACGGACCATGTCGGCGACGGCCTTGGCGTCGGCATTGATGCCGCCGGAGCCAGTCTCGCCGAGGTGGATATCCATGAGGATGACGCCGGGCTTGAAACGCTCGCACTCCATGCCCGCTGCGAAAGCGGTGGGGGCGGTGCGAATGTCGTAGTTGGTCTGCTCGGTGAGGACGCGAGCGAGAGTGTCGAGGACTTCCTTCTCATCATCAACGATGAGGAGGCGAGTGCGGCCGTTGGCGGCGCCTTCAAGCGGAATGTTGTGGGCCTTCATGAACTTCACGAGTTCAGAGGCAGGGATGCGCCGGTCGCGTGAACCGGGAATCCGGTATCCCTTGAGGGAGCCCGAATCGAACCACTTAGACACCGTGCGCGGCGCGACATTACAGATCTTCGCGACTTCGCCCGTGGTCAGAACTTCCTTGTCAAGCAGGGCCATTCACTCACCTCTTCCGACGTGTCGTGAAACGGACATGGGGTGGAATACGCACACACCCATCGCGGCGGGTGACTCCCACCCGGCCGACTGACCGTTCCACTCCGTGTGCATCGGCAACTCCGGAAGGCCGGTTCATCCGTTGCGGTCGTCAATTCCCACTTTCCGGTTACTGGACGTGCATTCTGCGGGTCAAGGGTCGATTCACATGAAACCAAGACTCTCGGAGTACGCCGCCTGTGCCGTTCGGCTGATTTGACGCGGGGACCACCCGGCGTTACATTGGTTCTTGTCGCGTCGGATTTTGTTAGGGTCTTCTTTCCCTCTCTGGTGGGCGAACCTGGAAAAGAAGAACGCTGCCGCCGCGCTTATCGTCCTCCCCCCTGCAACGGAAATCCGTGAAGGGGGTAGTTTGGTATGGAATCAGCAGGATGCACCTGCTGATTTGCTCGATCGGGTTCTTTGCGTCAGGAGCGTGTTCGTGAATCGATTTGCCGCTAACGCCTGGTTTGCATTTTCCGCCCGCACCATCACGGTGTGTGCTCTCACGATGGCCGCGGGTCACGCCGTGGCGCAGTCCACACCTGCCGCGGCCCCGGCTGCCGCGCCTGTGGCCAACAAAGTGAGCGATGCGGAACTGCTCCGCGATTTCATCCACTATGTGAAGGTGGCGCGTTACGACGTGGCTGGCGCGATGGGTGATGAGATTCTCCGCCGCAAGATTTCGCCGGCTGACTTTGTCGCCTTGGTTGAGGGTGGCGAAGAGTTGGGCCGGTTTGAAGATGCTGTCGGTCGCGCTATGAAGGTGGGCGAGCTTGAAGCCACCGCCGGTGGCCTTTCCAAGCTCTATCAGACCGGCAAGGTTGCCAAGGCACGCAACCCCGATGAGATCGCCAAGAACATCGCCATGCTGGTGGGTCCGGTGCGTGGCAAGATTCTTGCTCGCGAGCGACTGATCCCCGCTGGCGAATACGCCATGCCCCAGTTGCTTGAGGCCATGCTCGATCGCGGCAATCTCGCGCTGCAGGCCGAAGCAACCACCGTGGTTCGCGACATGGGCCGCCACGCCGTGATGCCCCTCACGACGGCGTTGCCGAATCTGGAGCCTGGTCAGCAGGAGATGGTGGTGGATGTGCTGGGTGCGGTTGGTCGCCGCGCTGCGATCCCCGCGATTGCTGAGTTGCGTTCGCAGTCTTCGGTCGCTGGTGTGAAGGCCGCGTGCGATCGCGCAATCGATCGTCTGGGTGGTGCGGGTGCGGATACCTCCACGCTTTATAACCAGTTGGCTGAGGCGTACTACGCCGAGAATACTGATCTGACATGTTTTCCAGGCGAGGATCACCAGTTGATCTGGACCTTTGTCAAGGGTGGTGGCCTTTCGATGCAGGCGATTCGCACGCCCGTGTTTAACGAGGCGATGGCGATGCGCTGCGCTGAGAAGGCGTTGAATCTGAATCCTGCCAACGGGAACGCTGTTACCACGTGGGTCGCGAGCAACTTCAGCCGAGAAATCGACACTCCTGAGAATTATCAGAATCCCGAGTACGGTGCCAATCGTCGCGAGGCGATGTATTACGCCGTTGCCGCTGGCCCCAATGTCTCGCAGCAGGTGCTGGCCCGGGCTCTGACCGGTCGCGATACCCCCTTGGCTCGCAAGGCCCTCGCTGCGGTCGAGAAGACAGCGGGCAATTCGGTGCTGGTGCCGACCTCCGGTGGTTCATCGGCTCTCGTCGATGCACTCTCGTACCCCAACCGTCGCGTGCAGTATGACGCGGCACTGGCGATCTCGGCTGCTGCTCCGGCCCAGCCCTTCCCCGGTTCCGAGCGCGTGGTGCCCACGCTGGCCTCCGCGATTCGCGATGCCGGCACGCAGTACGCCGTGGTGATCGCCAGCGATAACGAGAGCTATCAGTCGGTTCGAAAGATTCTGGAGAAGTCCAAGTATCAGGTTCTGCCTTTCGGCAAGACCCTCGCCGATATCGCGGCTCCTGTTTCCGAAGCCCCTGGTGTTGATCTGGTCGTGATTGCCAATCTCTCCGCGGCAAAGTCTGGCGAAGTGGTGGGCGAGATCCGCTCCAATTCGCGTACGTCCGCGGCTCCGGCTCTGATCTTGGCTCCAGCCGATTCCATCGGTGATCTGCGTAACGCATATAGCCGCGATCGCCTGGTTGCGGTTCGCTCGGTGGCGATGGGTGAGGAGACCATTTCCAAGGCCGCCGAATCGCTGGTGCAGACCGGCGCTGGCGGTGGCATCACTGGCGACGAGGCCAAGGCCTTCGCCGGTCGCGCTCTGGCTGCTCTGCGTGATTTGGCTGTCAGTGGCAATCAGGCCCTGAAGGTCGAGGATGCTTCGGCTGCTCTGGTGGGCGCGCTGGCCAATTCCAAGATCGCCAATCGCGCGGATGTGGCCGATGTGCTTGCTCGCGTCGGCCAGCCCCGTGCGCAGATCGCCCTGGCCGATGCGGCTCTGGATGCCTCTGGCTCTGAACAGGCCCAGATGCTTGATAAGGTCACGCAGTCGGCTCGTCGCTTTGGCAACATGCTTGAGTCACGACACATTCCCCGCCTGATGGAAGTCGCTTCCAAGGGCAATGGCCCCGAAGCCACCGCCGCCGCGGCAGCCATTGGTGCGCTGGGCGTGTCGAACACAGACCTGGTCCCGCTGATCACCGGCAAGGCCAAGTAAGAATCACACAAATCTCACAACATCGCAAGGCGTGGATTTCGGTCCACGCCTTGTTGTTTTTGCTGGGTTATCTGAGTGCTGACGCATGCAGCGAATCACGCGGACTGCGATGTCGAATCGCTAGCCGCGTTCACATCCTGGCTGGCCTCAATCGGCACACCCCCAGTTGGGTCTTTCAACTCCTCCACCACAATCTCACCCAGAATCGCTTCCTGCCTCACCGCCACAGCGCGGCGGCGTACGAGCTCGAGCAGGGCGAGGAACAATCCGATCATCTCTGAGCGTCGCCGGCCCGTGAAAATCTGCCGCATGGTTATGGGCTGGCCGGTGCTGCTTGCAAGCGCGTTGGTGTGCTCGCGGATGCGATCGAGGATGTCTTCCGCGTGAATCTCGATGGGAGTATCGTCGTATTTGACGGCGTGCTCGCCCACGCGCTCAAAGTTCACGGTTTCGACGATGGACCTAAACGCTTCGATCAGATCCTGAATCGTCAATTCATCCATCGAGACATCGGCAGGCGCATCAGGGTCGAGTTCTGCCTCACTCTGTGCCGAATGGTGCGCTGCTGCCGGGAAGCGCCGTTGCCATTGCTCGGACCGGGATTCCAGAATGTGCGCCGCATCGCGATACTGCTTGAAGGCAAGCAACTGGCGCACCAGATCGGCACGAGGATCTTCACCAGCTTCGTCATCACTGCTCGTCTGCGTTTCCGCCGGTTGGTTGGGATCCCACGCGATCATCCGGGACTTGATCTCCATCAGCGTCGCTGCCATCACCAGAAAGTCGCCAGCCGATTCCAGATCGACTTTGCTCGTGTCGGTCTGATTCACAAACCCGGTGACGTAAGACAGATACTGATCCGCGATCAGGGAAATCGGAATGTCATGCACATCGATCTCGGCGCGGCGGATCAGGAACAACAGCAGGTCGAGGGGGCCTTCAAAGGCGGATAAGCGCACCTTGTAATCGGTGACAAACGTGTTCCCCGACACCGCGACAGGTCGCGAGGGCGATTCTGCCGCAGCGCTCGCGGCATCGTGATTCGGGCTCACTTGTCGTGTGTCACTGTCCATAATCTACAGGGTAACAGACGACAAAGCCGTGGCTTACGCATTCCGGGCATATTCTTGCCCCATGTCGGTTCCTGCCGGTGAAATTGACTTTCTCAAACGAGTCCTCCGCGACGAAGCCGCGGCTGTGGCCGGGGTGGCCGAGCGCGTCTCCCCTGATTTTTGCCGCGCGGTCGAATTGGTGGTCCGCTGTGCTGAGCAAGGGGGCACGGTTCTGGTGACGGGAATGGGCAAAAGCGGGCACGTCGGGGCCAAGATCAGTGCCTCGCTGGCGTCGCTTGGCATCCCCTCTCACAGCGTCCATCCCACTGAGGCCGCGCACGGCGATTTGGGTAAGTTCCGTCATCAGGATGTCGTTCTTGCCATTTCCTCCAGTGGTGAAACCGAGGAAGTGGTCGATCTGGCCCTCACCCTCAAGCAAGATGGGCTGGACATCATCTCGATCACGGCGGTGCAGAGGCCGACGCCATCCAGTCTTGAACGCCTGGCCACGGTCCCTCTGGTGCTCGGTCTGACACGCGAAGCGGGCGAACCCGAGTTCCTTGCCCCCACCAGCAGTACCACGGCGACCATGGCCTTGGGCGATGCTCTTGCCCTCGCCGCGGCACGCCGACGGTCGTTTACTCACGAGGATTTCAAGCGTCGCCACCCCGGCGGTTCACTCGGCGGTTTGCTCAGGTCCGTGACAGATGTCCTGCGGTTCGTTGCCGGCAAGAACATGCCCTTGATCGCGGATTCTGTGACCATCGCGGAGGCTCTGAGACAGGCCGAAAGCATGGGGCGTCGCCCAGGAGCCCTCGTGCTCATAAACAGTCAGGGTGTGATGACCGGCGTCTTTACCGATGGTGATTTGCGCCGTCTCGTGTTGCGTGGCGGCAGTGTTGAGGTTCCCATCAGCACGGTGATGACGCGCTCGCCCCGCACACTCCAAGATGACGCGCTCGTGAAAGATGCCGTGCAGATGATCCGGGAATTCCGTCAGGATGAGATTCCTGTGGTCGATGCCTTCGGCAAACCCGTCGGCATTCTGGATGTGCAGGACCTGATGACCATGAAACTGGTGAAGGATTGATCGATGCAGTGTGCTCCCGGTTCCAAGGAGTTTGTGCAGAGGGCCGCCGCGATTTCGCTGCTGGTGTTGGATGTGGATGGCACACTGACTGATGGCTCGATTTACGTCGATGATGCTGGGGCCGAGTTCAAGCGTTTCAATGTGCGCGATGGATTGGGCATCAAGGCCTGGCAGAGGGCGGGCCTGACGGTTGCCATCGTGACAGCGCGTGATGTGCCGAGTGTGAATCATCGGGCCAGGCAGTTGGGTATCGATCTGGTCGTGCAGGGGGCTCATCGCAAAGGCGACGCACTTGATTCGCTTTTGAAAGCAACCGGCCTGACCGATGTCAACGTAGCGTGTATTGGTGATGACTGGATGGATGTGCCGCTGTTTCAACGCGCGGCACTCGCCTTCGCAGTGCCAGAGGCCGATGCGTTCACAAAGTCGCATGCGCACGTGGTGACCAACGCACCCGGTGGCGACGGCGCTGTGCGCGAGGCCGTGGAGGCCTTGTTACAGGCAAAAAACCTCCTTGACCATGTCCGCCTGTCGTTTGCCGGGTTGGGTTCGTAATCCCCGGCGGTTCACTACTATTGCGGATGCAGATGAGAGTCAGTCCCGCAGTCAACTCGCGCCCCGGCATGTCGCGCACGCCCGGCCTGATTCTCGCCGTGGTGACGGGTGTCGTGGGCATTGGCGCGGTGTGGGCTTTCTCATACTTTCTTCGCGTTCCCACACCGCCGCGGCCTGCCGATACGGGCACCTCAAACAACGTTTCTCCCGGTACTGGATCTGGCACTGGATCCCGTCCCCCTGTCGTGGATCTTTCTGCACCACCGACGCGCACCCAGGGTGGGGTGGGCACGCGGATTCACAGCAGCAGTGGGGCGACGGTGCAATGGGCCGACAAGAACGACCCGTCGCGACTCGCTGGTGAAATGCGTTACGTGACCCTCGATCCTTTGGGCGATAAGCGATACAACGTGACCTCGCCGCAAGGATGGATGTTTCTGCGTGATGGCGGTGTGGTCTATCTGGAGGCCAAGGGCGGCAATGTTTTCATTGCGGATGAGCAGGTGAGCCGTCGTCCCGATTCCGGCACCCTTACCGGGGGTGTCACTATCAAGGTCTTCAAGAAAAAGCCCGATGGCTCGCGCCCCGATCCCGCAGTCGATATCGCCTACGCGACCACCACGATGGACACGTTGTCTTTCGATGGCACCACCGGCGAGATATCCACTCCTGATGTGGTTCGCGCCGTGCTGGACAACGCCACGTTTTCGGGTCGTGGTCTGACCATCATTTTCAACGAACTCAAAGACCGCGTCGAGTATTTTGAGATCCGCGAGGGTGACAAGCTTGTCATCAAGCCACAGAAGTCACCTCCCGATGCTGCTCCAGCGACTACCCCTGCCGCGGCAAACACTACGTCCGCCAATTCGATTCCTGTTGCCGCAACTGGCATCGCTGAGCCAGCTTCATCAATCGCTCCAACCCCCGCCCTCGCTCCGGCCCCGATTGCGCGCACGCAGTATCGCGCTGTTTTCGGCTCTGATGTGCGTCTATCTCAAGGCACCCGTGAGATCAAGAGTGAACAATTGGAAGTCTTCGCCGCGATTTTCAATGGCCGCCTCTCTCCGGATGCCTTCGGCAATGCTGGAAAGACCACGTCTGCGCCGCCGACATCGTCTACACAGCCGACATCCGATCCGGGCAAAAATCCTTCGGCACCTCCGACAAACGCGGCACCCAAGCCCGTCGCTCCATCAGCCGAAAACAACGCGATCGCAACCACTTCGCCCGCTGATGCAGTTCCATCCAACGAACAGGCAGACATCATTCTCACATGGTCTGGCCCGCTCGTCGCCCGCACCGTCGATGACTACATCGCCGAACTCGTGAAAGACGACGTCTCGATGCGATTCACCTCACCCATCGGCGGCACCGTATACATTGATGATCCTTCCGCCGGCGCTCGCGGTACGGCGCCTGTCATCAATTACTTTGCCACCCGCCGCGAAGTCGCCATGAATTCCCCTGCCCCTCGGGGAGTTTCGCTGGATCTTAAAGACAACGGCACGGTGCTGGGCCAATCGCTGGCCCTGAACCTCAACACGGGCGTCGCGCATGCCCGCGGCCCCGGCACTATTACCGGAATACTCGCGACTGCCGCGACCAAACCCGCCGACACTAACAACGCTTCGGCGAGTTCTGCCGCTGCCACCTCAGAACTTGTTCCTGCAACGCAGCCGCAGACGATTCAATGGACCGATCAGGCCGATTTTGTTTTTGCGATGCGCGAGGGCCGGGTCAGCAACCAATTGCAAGAAGCGATTCTCTCTGGCGCGGTGCAGGCCAGGGGCGATGGTTCGCAAATTGATGCGGGCTGGCTCCACGCGACCTTCGCAACGGATGCAACTGGGTCGAGGATTTCGCGGCTGGAAGCCAAAGACAACGTCCTCGCCTCGGATGCATCGGGTGGAACACTCGCCGGTCAGAATGTGCAGGTTGCGTTTACTACAGATGCCAAGGGCAATGCGGTGCCAGACCGCCTTATCGCGCGAAACGCCGCCAAAGCCACTCGCGGCGAAGATCTTGTCGAGGGCGGCGTGATCGATGCCCGCCTTGGCCTGAACAAAGACGGCAAATCTGAAATCAAGACCCTCACCGCCCGCGAATCCGCTCACGTGCAATCCGCCGATGGAGTAGATGCCCGAGGGCATGAGATTACCTTTGATGTTCCCACCCAGCGTGCGCGGCTTACTGGCCGCGGTAATGTCGATGCCACCGCCACCAAAGACGCTACCTCCATCAGCGGCCCGATCGTCGAGGTCGATGGCGTGGCACGCACCATCGGCGTCCCCGGTCCCGGACTTCTCACTCATGTGCAGCCGGCGTTAAAGGATGGTTTCGTCCCCAAGGTTGAGGCCCGCTGGACCACCTCCATGACGTTTGACGATCGCAAGGGCGACGCGGCACTCGTGGGAACCGTGCAGACGGTGTGGACACCCGATGCCATCAGCACAGATAAGGTCAACGGCGAGACGATCACCATCGCTCTCACGCCTGCTCCAGCAGATCAGGCCCCATCCGCCACATCACCTGGTGCTGATGGAAAAAGTGCTGCGCCCAAGGCAGCTCCTCGCGAAGTATTGCGAGCCATCGCTCGCGGTACGGAGAATGCGCCCGCCAGCATGGAATCTCGCCGCGTCGTCTCTGCCGCTGATCGCACGCTGGCTTCACTCACCTTCATCCAAGGCACAAACATCGATGCCGACAACGTGGCCCAGACGTTGACCGTTCCCGGCTCTGGCAAGCTGCTTTCGGTGGATCGCCGCCAATCAACGCCGCCTGCCGCAAACTCGTCAGATCCCTTCGCTCAATCGCGCGGTCAAGGAGATGCCCTATTCACATGGTCTGATTCGATGACCGCATTTCGAGCTCAAGATCGCGCCGAGATGCACGGCAATGTGCAGGTCGTTCACCTCCGCGCTGGCGATGCTGAACCCACGGAACTCCGCTCGCGTGATCTCACCGCCACCCTCCGCCAGAACGCCTCATCCAGCGAATCGTCAACATCACCCGGCGGACTCTCTGGTGGGGCTTCACTCTCTCAACTCATCGCCACTGGCAACGTCTGGGCTCGCAGCTCAACCAAGCGTGAAATGACGAGTGATCGAATGGTCTACGACGCGGTGCAGGGTGTGATGGTCCTCACCGCAGATGACGACCGTGATGTCACCGTCTTTGATCCTGCGGCACGTGCGCCACTCACCAGCAAGGCCATCGAGTGGGACTTGAAAAAGGACCGCGTCCGCATCGTCGCCCCAGGATCAATTTCCACAGGGCGCTGAAGTTGAGCTGAATCGTTGAGAAATCGGTTTACGCCGTGGTGCGATCGACCATCCGGTATGACTCGCGCTCGCCTCTGCCGCGAACTGGGTAATCCTTCCGCAGGGGGTGCCCGGGGAACTCTTCCCAAGTGAGGATTCGCCGCAGATCCGGGTGCCCGTCAAAGCGGATGCCGAACATGTCAAAGACTTCACGCTCGGGCCACTCGGCCCCCGCCCAGAGGTCGCAGGCAGAGCGAATGTGGAGCGCCGGATCATCCACGATGCCATCGGTCGGAATCGAGGGATTCAGGAAAGTCTTGACATAAAACCGATCTTCGCGGCTGAAGGATTCGATGATGTACACCACCGCGAACCGCCCGGGCATCGGCGTCGGATAGTTCAAGTAGTCAATGCCCACCACATCAGAGAGGAAGTTGTAGTTCAACTTCGCATCGTTCTTGCACGCCGCCAGCACATCGTGCAGGTCTGTGGGCTCGACGATCAGCGTGGATTCGCCACGAAACTCTGTGGCCTTGAACTTCCGCATGGGAAAGAGGGCCTTGAGCACGGCAAAGTTGGGGTGATCCAGGGTGGGCTTGGTCGCTTCTGACATAGGCCCAGAGGGTATGGCCTCAATAGCTCGCGCGGCAGGAATTCTGAGATTCTGAGCTGGCTGTTTCTGTGCCCAATTTCATCGTTCACTTGGCTCCGGCGTTTTCCCGAAACGACGGAGGCGCTTTGGCTGAGAAATAGGTGAAAACTTTCCCGTCGTAGCGGCATGACCCTGCATCGACACTTCCAAACCAAATGTTCCCCGCTTTGTCTTCCAGCATGCAATAGACGGTGGCGCTTCCCAGTCCATCTTTCTTGGTAATGTGCTTGAATGACTTGCCGTCGTACGTGCTGGCGCCGCCGCTATTCTCATCGCCAAAGCGTCCGGGGTGACCTAACCAGACATTCCCGGCTCGGTCGACAATCATCGAACCGACGAAATCATCCAGCAGCCCTTCCTTGGTGGTGAAAGTCTGCAGTGCCTTGCCGTCGTAGCGGAACGCCCCCTGCTGACCGCCAAACCAGATCGCTCCTGATTTCTCGATCGCGATCGAGCGGATGTTCACAAACGCTCTTCCCACGGTGTCAGAGAAATTGGAGAAGGTCTTGCCGTCATAGGAAGAAATGCCTCCCTGGGTTCCAAACCAGATGCGCCCCGAGGAATCCTGAGCGATCGCGTATACCGAGTTGTGAATCAGCCCGTCCTTGGTCGTGAATGTGGTCATCACCTTACCGTCGTAACGGCTGACGCCGCCGTCGGTCGCCAACCAGATATTCCCATCGCGATCTTCCAAGATCCACAAAACACTGTTGTTTCCCAGTCCCTCTTTGTCAGTGAATCTTGTGAACGACTTCCCGTCAAAGCGCGACGCGCCGCCAGTGATAGAGCCGAACCAGAGCGATCCTGTGCGGTCTTCGGTCAATGAGAAGATGCGCCGCTTGTCGATGCCGATTTCTTCGCTGAAATTGGTGAACTCCTTGCCGTCGTAGCGGATCGGCCCGCCGAATGTGGCGAACCAGATGTTGCCAGCGCGATCTTCGCGGATGTTGCGGATGATCACCCGCGGCATGTACGTGGTTGATTTGGCGCCGGTCGGCGTGAAGTAGGGATCGGGCGTCGTTGGCTGCCCAATCTGCGCCGCTTCCTGAGCAGGCTCTTTGACGGGATCATTCGCGGAAGATTGGGGTGATGTCGGTTGAGCGAGTGCGGTGCAAAGAGCCAATTCGCACCCGATCATCAACACGCAAGCGGTAGTTTTCATGGGACTCTCCGAGGCCGCGCCGATCCAGTGAGCGAATGCCCATTCATCGTGGCGGGTTCCAACATACCGCTGTGGCAACCAAACTGTTCGCACGATCGGTGTGCAACCGCCGCGAGTTACCAAATCGTGACAGAGGGTGCGATCGTGGAGCCGAATTCACAGCAACCAATCTAGGCGATGCTCAGAACCCCGGAAAGTCATCACGGCGCAGGCCAAACGCACGGCACTTCAACGTCAGGCATCTTCATGCTGCCCACCGTTTCCTTGGCATTGTTCACCATCACACACGCCACCTGCGGATGCTGGCCAAAGGCGTGCCGCGCCCGCTCCATATGTTGGGCCCGGTGCACCAGCATCGATTCTGTCAGCAGAGCTGCCGGGTCCAAGGCCAGCCGCAGATTGGGATGAGCCCGTAGCGCAGCCAGCGTCGATGGCACATCCGAAATCAGATGGTTTGCCTCCGGCCTCAGGCACACCGTACAACCAGTTGTCCCGGACCACTCCAGCGCGGCATGGATCATTTCCGTGGCCGCCCCCCGTGCCGCGGCACTCCAACTCAGCACCCCATCCCCGGGCGGGCCCAACTCAAAAACCAGATTCTTCACCCCAGCACTTTCACCCATCGCTCTCGCTTCGTCCAGAAAGCCCAGCCCATCCAAGCCCAAAGGTGTTCGAACCCATACCCCCCACGGGCCACCCTCCGAGCGCAACATGCTGATACTGCTGGACATGAGAAGAAAGTAGCCGGTTCAGGTGGTTTCGTCACCCTTGTTGCAACCACAGGCACAAGTTTTGCGTTTCTCAACCTGCTCGAAGTCTCGGCCGCGAAGGTCTCAATCAGTTACACAGTGCAGGCCTCGCACCCGAACACACCGATGAAGGGTTCATCATGGATCGATCTGGCTGGTGGTCATCTGAATCGTTGTTTGGCATGGCTGTTCCTGAGCAGGATGCTCCGGACTCTGGCGTGCTCGCCCTAGATGAACCCGTCGAAGCGGCCCCGGGAGAGGGGCTCTTCGTTGCTCATGGTTCCGCGGCGGTGGCCCCGCCCCTTACCGAATCCATGACCCACGCCGAACTCCTCGAAGAGATTCTTGCGCGAACACCCACGGCACAAGTTGCCTATCTTGGCCGATTCTCCACGCAGAAGCTGCGCGACTATCTCGATCATCTCATCGTCGCCATGTCTCCCCGTGAGCAGCGTATGGTCTGGGTCCGCCGGGGTGATACTCCCGCCATCATCGCGTGCGATTCACTGCTGTGACTTTCAACTGTTGATTCTGGTATCCGTCCCGCACTCCGGGCACTTCTCGCTCGTCAACCCCTCTAACCGATACCCACATTTCGGACACACGCCGCGGCGGAGCTTCCTCTCGCGTTCCGCCCATCGCCACTCTCGAACACTTGTCGGCACGCAGAGCAGTCCATATCCGATAAGCAGGGCCACCAGAATCGAAATCACATTGCATACCCACCCCAGCCACAATCGCTGCGATCGCGTCGCATCGGTCACGCGCAGTCCCATCGACAGATCATCATCCGCCAGCACACGCAGCTGCACATATTCATCTACCGCCGCGCGGCGGATCGCTTGTTCGGCGCTCGGATCCGGTAAGGCCGATTCAATCGAGATGATGTGGCGTATTCTCGTCTCTACAGCAAACGGCCACCCGATCGGATCGACGCTGGTCTGATAGCGCACCGCCCAGGCCCCACCCTGTCCTCCGCTCAAGAGCCGCGTGGCACGATCCCAACTCTCGCCGTTGGGGTCGCTGGCCTTCATGCCGGTTCTGGTTTGCTCGACCAGCACCGGGTCGTGGTACACCCGCGGAGCGAACACGCGTCCGCCGCCGGTTCCCAGCCATAACGCCATCCACACGAGAAGTGCAAAAAATGCCAGAAATGGCGCGCCCGCCCAGCGCCAGTCGCGGCGGCGTGTTTCAGTTGGTGATGTTGATGGATCGGCCACGCCTTCATCCTACTCACACGATGACTCAGACCCACTCACGCGGCGTTCCACAGGCCTTACCCTAACGTACACTCCGCCGTGAGCGCGCATTTTTCATCTCGTCCTGATCCCATCTCTCTGGATGAAGTCCGTAAGGTGGCTTCTCTCTCTCGTCTTGCCCTCAATGATGCGCAGCTGCAAACCGCTCAGCACGATCTCGCGGCGGTGCTTGACTACATGACGCGCCTGCAGTCCCTCGACCTGAAAAACGTCCAACTCCTCACCAGCATTGCCGGTGAGAACGCGCGTCTCAATGCCGATACTCCCGGCCCAACTCTTACGAACGATCAGCTCCTGGCCATGGCCCCCGACACCATGCCTCCATTCATCAAAGTTCCCAAAGTCATGGGCGAGGGCTCGGCATGAGCCACTCCTCACGTGCGGATGCACTCACGGCCCACATCCCCGCGGCACACGGAATGGCCGCCGCTGTTAACGCGCGTCAGGCATCCGCGGTCGAAACGACCCGCGCCGCGCTTGATCGCCTTGCCTCGCGCGAGTCTGCCATCGACGCTTTCCTCGATACGTTCCCGGATGCCGCCTTGCGCCACGCCGCGATCATCGATCAACGCATCGCCGACGGCGAATCACTCCCTCTCGCAGGCGTCCCGGTCGCCATCAAAGACAATCTGGTCATTGGGCCGGATCTGCACACTCCGGGTGATGCTTTCGGCTACGGCGGTCGCACGACGTGCGGCAGCCGCATTCTCGAAAACTACCACTCGCCTTTCACTGCCACCAGCGTGCAGCGACTCATCGACGCGGGCGCGATCATCATCGGCAAGACCAATATGGATGAGTTCGCCATGGGCTCCTCCTGCGAACACTCCGCTTTCAAGATCACGCGAAATCCTCACGAACCCGCGCATGTTCCCGGTGGCTCATCCGGCGGATCCGCTGCGGCAGTGGGGTCCAACATCGTTCCCCTTGCCCTCGGCAGTGATACCGGCGGTTCCATCCGTCAACCCGCCTCATATTGCGGCATTTATGGCCTCAAGCCAACCTACGGCCGCGTCTCCCGTTCTGGCCTCGTCGCCTACGCCTCATCGCTCGATCAGGTCGGCCCCATGGCCAGCGATCTCTCTGATCTTGCCATCGCCACGCAAGTCATCTGCGCGACAGACCCGTTGGATAGCACCAGTTCCTCGCGTGCTGCTGAGTGGCATCTGGACGGGGCTGGAGCATCATCGCTTGTCGATGCCATGGCGAGTCCCATCACCGGCCTCGCCATCGGCGTTCCCGCGCAAGCCCGCTCCGCGTCCAATCACCCCGATGTCACGCGGGTCTTGAATGACACCATCGCATCGCTCCAGCGCATCGGCGCGACCGTCGTCGATATCGATCTTCCCATGACCGATTACGGCATCGCGGCGTACTACATCGTCGCGGCAGCTGAGGCCAGCAGCAATCTCGCCCGCTTCGATGGCATTCGTTATGGCCGTCGCGCATCCCTCGAACCCGGGCAGGGCCTGGTTGATCTCTACTGCCGCTCACGCAGTGAGGGATTCGGCAAAGAAGTCCAGCGCCGCATCATGCTCGGCACCTATGTCCTCAGCAGTGGCTACTACGACGCCTACTACAACACCGCCCTCAAGGCCCGCCGTCTCATCAAGCAGGATTTCGACACCTGTTTTGCTGGCACATCTTCTCACCCGGCGTGTCACGCCGTGCTCATGCCCGCCGCGCCCGGACCAGCGTTCAAGATCGGCGAGAAATCCTCCGATCCGTTGGCCCTCTATCTCGAGGATGTGTACACCGTTGGTGTCAATCTCGCCGGGCTTCCCGGCCTCACCATTCCCGCCGGGTGGACCAGTGCCCTGCCGCGGCTGCCCATCGGCATGCAGTTGATTGGCCGGGGATTTGATGAATTGACGCTGCTGCGGATTGCGGCGATGGTGAGGAATTCGCAAACCACATAGGTTCTATTGGTCCCATACGACACATAAGACTCATTCATTCGCACAAACGCCAGTCTCTGCACACCCTTCCCGACCCGATCAAAAGCTCCCCTCCGGTCCTCGATAGCCCCGAAAGCGTTCTTCTTCCGGCTCCGGTTCATGCATGGCAATGCGGCACTCGTCAGTCAGTCGTTGATGCAGTTTCTCATGTTCTGGCAGAGCATCGATGAACTCCAGCAGATCATCCACGCGGAACTGCGCTGGGTCCTTAGGGTTCAGCGACTTGATCGCAGCATCACCCAGCGCCTCGATGCTCGCCATGAACCACTCGGCAGTGGGGGGGGCGTCCTCATCCGCTACCGGTGCGGCAACCTGAATGCGGATCGACCGCTCCGGCACAGTTAACACCAGTGGCCACATTCCCGCTGCGGTTCGTGGCTCGCGCGCCAGCACGGCGATCGGCACCTTCTTCCGCTGTGCCGCATCACGCACAATCCGTGCATCGACACCGATGATCGGCGGCCGCAAGAGATACACACCAGCCGCGTGCGGCTTCTTCAGATCAGCCAATTTGCTCAAGACCTGCCGATACCCGGTATCAAACGCCTCGTGTCGCCGTTGCCGCCGCGCTTCCTGCAGGGGCAGCACAATCCGGCTCAACCGTTCGAAGTCTCGCGCCCGGCGTGCTTTGGTTATCGCTTTCTGGCACAGTTCCTCGGTCTTGAAATAGTCGGTCGCCAGGAGCGCGGCACTGGCCTTCTCCATCAGTTCATCTATCGAAGTTGGTTGGGCTGCTGCTGCCACGTCTCCCGTTTCTCTTCTTCCACGTTTCTCTTTGAATTTTCAACTTTCCTTTGGTGCTTTCCACGCTGGCAACGTTTCAATTTTGCTCGCCATTGCTTTCAGTGCCCCCGACCACGAATCCACATGTTTGGTCAGGTCATATGCCAAGGAGTCCGCGACTGCCGCGTGATCCTGGGCTGCCAGCGAAGTTCGCACTGCCGAGAGTTCCTTGGAGAGTGCCGAACCCAGCTTGTCAAACGACGTTCCGCCTCCTGTGGCAGGATCGGTCAGACTCATGTTCAAGAGGTTCGTGCCATTGGAGACCACTGACTGCACGATCTGCCAATTGGTGAGCACGCCCTGCAGATGCTCAAACGCCTGGCCTGTCTCTCCGGTCTGAAACGATTCCGCCGCCGCCGCTTGTCCAGCGCGAATGTCTTCCAGCAAATCCACCGCACCCAAGATGGTGTTTCTCACCAGTTGCCGTGGCTCTGCGGTCTGAAAGTGAATCTCCGCGTACGCCTTTCCCACCGCTGCATCCGGCGATTCCAGAATCGCATCCGGAATCGCTTTCCCATCCCCCTTCACTTCGATCAGAATCCGGCCTCGCGCTTCGGCAATGCTCCTCGAAGCGCTCATCGCCGACGCCAGATCCGCATGCGAACCCGGAACACGCTCACCATCCAGAAAGACGTTCATGAGAGTGCTCCTGTGGTGCCTGCAGCCGTTTCGCGTTCGAGCGCTGCTGCGGCGTCTCTTTCTGCCCGTTTCTTATTCTTGGCGATCAGTTTCAGATTTCGGGCATAGATGACCACGCCTGAGCACTGACCCAGGACGCCCACGATGTCCTGACGCCACACAAAGTAGGCAAAGACCGCCATCCCGCCGAAAAGACTCATCCACCAGAACGATGCTGGCACCACGCTCTGCTTCTCGCGTTCACTCACAAACCACTGCACGATCATCCGCCCGGCAAAGGCAAATTGCCCAGCGAACCCAAGTAAGACCCACGACACACCCACCCACGACGTGATCTTGAGCAGTCGGAACAGCCAGTTCGATCCTGCTGCCATCATGGCGTCAAATTGCTCCGGGCCGATCATTCCTTTCACCTGCGCTTCGGTCAGTGGCTGCGATTCAAACCCATCACGCATCAACGCCCGGAACCTTGGCGTCTCAGGCCCCCCCTTTGGTCCGTTCACCGCCACCTTTTCATCAATCTCCAGATACCCCTTTGACGGCCCGATCTGCAGATCCACCAGCCGCGTTCCCTCGCGCGGCTTGATCTCATGATTCCAAGGGCCCTTGCACAGCCACACGCCCAGGCCGAGCAGAATCACCATCAGCGCTGCGGGTTCCCATTTCATGGCCGCGCCTCCGCCATCTTCGGCACCTGCGACTCAGTCATCGCGGCTTTCAATTCGATATTGCTCGTGGGCCGACGCCGATTCCGCATGTATCGCACCGCAAAGCAATCAATCAATCCCGGAATGCCGCGCTGCACGATGCCGAATCCATACTTGGTTTCGCCCGCGACTCTGGCCCGGTGGTTCACCGGCATCTCCACCACTTTGAATCCCAGGTGCCGCGCTGTCACCGGAATGAACCTGTGCATCCCCTTGAATTCCAAAGGCAGTGCTACCGCGATTTCGCGTTTCATCACCCGCAGCGAACACCCCGTGTCGCGGATCGTGTCCCCCAGGATCAATCCTCGAAAAAACCGTCCGATGCGGCTCGTGATCCGTCGCACCACGTTGTCGCGCCGCGCCAGCGAGCGATCACCTTGCACCATGTCGGCATCTGTCTCGCGCAGCCGCGTCAGCATCTTGGGCAGGTCCGCCGGATCGTTCTGCAGGTCCGCATCTAACGAGGCGACCAGTCGTCCCCGGGCAGCCCGGAAGCCAGCGTGAAACGCCGCCGACTGGCCGTTTCCCTTCCCCGGTGGCGTGTTATTCATCGCGACACACCGCAGCCAAGGCCGCGTCGTCATCAACGCCTTCACACGCTCGCGGGTCCGATCCGTCGATCCATCATCCACGATGATGAATTCAAATCCGGTTCCCAAGCCGATGAGTGCCGCACCTACCTCATTCACCAATGGCTCGACATTCGCCTCTTCGTTATGAGCCGGCGCAACCACGGAAATCTCCATGCCCGGGATGCCGCCACCGGAGCCGCCACCAACCTTGTCAGAGTCCAAACCGTGCGCCATTGCCAGAGGGTAGCAAACTGGGGGGACTAAATCGGTGCCCCCTACACTGATGCCCGCTCACTTACTGGATTCAAACCCATGCACCGCGACCCCAATAAACCCAAGGCCCCACCCACCGTCCCCCTCACCATTCATATGGAAGACCCCGAAGGCCTCGGTGCCTCCGAGCCCACCCGCACCATCATGGTCGGTAAAGGTGATTCCATACTCGAAGCCGCCATGGATTGCGGCATCAATATCGAGCACGCCTGTGGTGGCGTCTGCGCGTGTTCCACCTGCCACATTTACGTCGAAGGCGGCGGATCCTCGCTGAGTGAGGCCACCGAAGCGGAGGAAGACCGCGTCGAAGAGGCCCCCGGCCTGCAGCGCAACAGCCGCCTCTCCTGTCAATGTATTGTCGAAGGAAACGGCCCCATCGTCGTTCGCGTTCCCTCTTGGAACCGCAACGCCGTCAAAGAAGATCCTCACTGATCACGTCCGCCAATTTCGCACGACGATTCCGCACCGATTCCGGAGAATCGCCCATGGATGCTCCCTACGGCTGGCTCGATGTCGAACTCATCGCCGAAAATCTCATCGAAGCCCACCCTGATATCGACCCCGTCCGCCTCCGTTTCACCGACCTCAAACTGATGGTCGAAAGACTCCCCGGCTTCACTCCCGATCCCGATCACCCCTGCAACGAGCGCATCCTCGAAACCATTCAGGCCTTCTGGATCGCCGAACACGAAGACCGTCCTATTGATGAAGACGCCGAATAAAGCAATAGGAGTTTTTGGATGCCCCCACGGCCGCGCCAATTGCACGATGAGTATTTCAAAAAGGCCAAAGACGAGGGATATCTCGCTCGGTCGGCCTACAAGCTCAAAGAGATTCAGGAAAAGCGCAAACTCATCCGCTCCGGCGATGCCGTGCTCGATCTTGGCTGCGCCCCCGGCTCTTGGATGCAGGTCGCTTCCGAACTTGTCGGCCCGCGGGGCTATGTCGTCGGCATCGATCTCACCCCTATCACCCACCCCTTCGGCAGCAATGTTCATCACATCCAGGGTGACATCTACAAAACCCCCGCCGACAAACTTCGACCCGCCCCCGATCAACTCTTCGATGTTGTCATCTCCGACATGGCCCCCAACACCTCCGGCCACGGCGATGACTTCCTCTCCGTTCGTCTTTGCCGCCGCATGCTCGATCTGCTCCCCGATCTTCTCCGTCCTCGCGGCAATGCCGTCATGAAAGTCCTCGAAGGCACTGACTTTCCCGCTCTCCTCGAAGAGTGCAAAGTAGAGTTTGCCGATGCTGGCGCGCTCAAGCCCAAGGCCAGCCGCGATGTCTCGCGGGAAACCTTCATCTGGTGCAAGGGGTACCTTGCCAAGCCCCGCCCGATCCAGGAACCCGCACGCAAACTTCCCCCTCACCTCCGCCCCGGTGGCGATCACCCTCGCTCTTCATCGCGTGCATAATCCCCCGTGCTCACCCTGCAGCAACCAATCCTCGCCGCAGCCGTCGCCTTCGTGGGCACCGCGCTCGTGCTGCTCCTGTACGTTCTCAAGCTCCGTCGCCGCCCCATCCGCGTCAGTACCACCGCCTTCTTTTCTGCCGTCGTCGATGATCTGGAAGCCAACGTCCCTTGGCGGCGCCTCCGCCCTTCGTGGATGCTCCTGCTTCACCTTCTGATCCTCTGGGCTCTGGCGCTCGCACTCGGTCGCCCCGTGTGGCAGTCTTCTTCCAGCCGGACCGATCTCATCATCGTTCTCGATCATTCCGCATCCATGCTCGCGCAGCTCTCTCGCACCGCTCCAGCGGATTCCACCATCCGCCTCGATCAGGCCAAAGCGATCGCCCTTTCACGCGGCAACGAAACCCTCTCTTCCGGTGGCCGCGTCGCCCTTCTCACGGCCGCCGCCCGCACTCAAACCACTCTCCCCATTTCCGCCAGCCGCGCTGCCCTCTCAGCGGCAGTCACTTCGATCATGGGTGTCGAGCAGCCCGCGCGGCTTGATCTTGCCATCGATGCCGCACGTTCCCTTGCAGCGACGCTGACTGCATCGCAAGCCTCTTCCCCATCGACACTCGACGCTTCACTCGATACTCCATCCTCCGAGGCAGTCGAAAGTGCTGCCGAGTCGGCCCGGCGCACTGTCCGCATTCTCCTCATCACCGATGGTGTTTCGCCCATCTCTGTCGATCGCGCCCAAGGCATCGACATCGCCACGCTTCCCGCTCAGACGAACCCCGACAATCTCGGTATCGTCAGTATCGTCGCACGGCGCACCAGCGAAACCAGCGCGCAAACTCAAGTCCTTATCCGCATCATCAATTCCTCCAACCAGGCCCGCATCGCGCCCCTCCGCATTGATGCCGATGGCAAAACTCAACAGCGCCTCACGCTCAACATTCCCGCCGCCACGCGCTCCGCCGATGGCGCGTTCACTCCCGGCTCCACCCAGCACACGCTCGCGCTCACACTTCCCGGTGAGGCCGTTATCTCTGCCCATCTCACGCGCCCCGACATCCTGACAGCCGATGACGCTGTGTGGACACTGATTCCTCCTCCCAAGCCCCGCCGCATCCTGCTCGTTTCCGCTGCCAGCGAAAGCGACTTCGGCTCGCAGATGCTTCGCGACGTCTTGCAGGAAATCGTCACCGACAGCAGTGGGGGAGATCCGCGTGCTCCAACCGCCGGCGAAGTCATCAGCATTCCTCTTTCCCGCCTCGCATCCCTCGTTGATCGCGATTTCGCCGACTACTCCCTCGCCATCTTCGACCGTGTCGAACCACCCGCGCGTTTCCCCATCGGGGTTCTTTCCTTCGGAGTTCGCGCTGCGCTCGCCACCGAACCCGCCAAGCCCTCACCTCCACGCCCCACACGTCCACTCTGGTGGGATCGCGCCTCGCCAGTCCTCGACGACAACCCCATCGACACCATTCTGATCCGACAATCTCTTCCCATCATCAACCCTGCTGCCGAGGCCCGCGTCCTCGCTCGTGGCACAGATGGACCCCTGATCCTCTACGGCCCACGCACTCCCGCCGCGCCCCCGCGCCTTGCTGTTCTCTTTGCCATCAGCGAATCCAACTGGCCGCTTCATGTCTCCTTCCCCATCTTCATCGCCCGCGCCACCGAACTCCTCAGTCCCGACACTTCTCGCGGCACCTCCACTTCCTATTCCACCGCCGACTCCATCACCCTGGGCATTCCCTCCTCTCTCTCCTCCGGCACCATCACGCTCCGATCCGGCACGGCCGCCTCAGCACCTCAGCAATTTCCCATCACACCCGGACAAACCGAACTTACCTTCGTTCCCATCGACCGGGTTGGAATTTACCAACTATCTCAGCCCCTGGGTCCTGCCAACAGCCCCGTAACAACGCTGGCCATCAATCTGGCCGCTTCGAACGTCTCCGCCCTCCACTCAACCCTCAACCCTCAAGCCACCCCCGGCAATTCGACGTCGATCTCCGGGCCGCGCTCCGCGGAATGGTGGCGAGTGCTCGTCATCATCGCTGCCGTACTCCTCCTCGTCGAGTGGCTTCTCTTCGCCTGGCTGCAACGCCGCTCCGCTGCCTGATCGCTCGTTCTGCGTGACCGTTGCGATATTCCGTGTCCTCAGTTTACCTTGACACCTTGAGACATTGCTTTTCTTCCTACCCCTAGTGCCAAGTTTCAGGTGCCTTACCCTTGACCGTGCTTCTGCTGGTCGTCTATGCCGCCGCGGTCTGGTATGCCCTCTACGCCTGGCGTCGTTCCTGGCGCGGCCTCCTCATCTGGATCGGAGCCATCGGCCTCCTCATCCTCGTCGCTTTCCTGCACTATTGGTCATGGCTCGTCAGTCGCGGCTGGATTATCCAGCCCCCCATGCGAGTCATGTTCTACCCGTACATCGCCCTCGTCGGCATCGCCGGCATCATCTTCTATCTCATGCCTCGCTCATCCGCTCGCCGCCCCTGCCCGCGCTGCGGCTACGAAGTGCACGGCCTTATCGAAGAAGGCCAATTCAACTGCCCGGAGTGCGGCTCAGCCCATGCCGCGCCCTATCCACCCCGCACCGTCATCACACGCTGTTTCTGCTGCGATACCAATCTTCGCGGCACTCTCGCTCGTCCTGATGTCCGGTGCCATCGCTGCTCAGCGCTCCATGTGATAGGTGCATCCGAGCGTGGGCTCGTGCGTTCTGCTTCAACCCCGCAGCCAACGGTACAGAACGCCGCACCCCAGGACGCCGATGGGAATACCCACCAAGGCGAGAATCCGCAGCATCCGCAATTGACCAAAGGTCAGGGGATCGATCAGGGCGATCGCGCCGACCGTGCCACCGCTCAAGAGTCCGTCCTGCCTGCTCAGCCAGAGCATCGCTGAATCCAGCAATTCGGCATTGCCTGGAAACTCTGCCACCTCGCGCCCGTCAATCGTGGTCCGCTGATTGAGAACAAAGTCCGCCATCCAGTTGTTGCTTCCCACCGCCACCACACGCTGCACCTGCCCCGAGTGTTCCCGTTCCACACTCCGCGCGATCACCATCGGATCCGGCCTCGCATCCTTGCTCGCGTCATACGTCGGAATCGGCTGAATAAGCGCCCGCTGTGCTGCCGGGGTCTGCCACACACCAAGCCATTGCGATTCGCACCACACATTCTCCGAAACTGGAATCTGCACCAGCGCCGCAGACTTCACTCCCGTCTCCGCGCTGATCGTCAGCGGGAAACCCGCAAATGTCCGCAAGTTCCGCATTCCTGCCGCGATGGTGCTCCCCAACTCGCTTCCAGTCGCTTCTGGAGCCAATGCTAGCGCATCCGGCGAAATTGTCGTGCTCCCGCCGCTCCCCGTCACGCGAGTGAAAATCGGCCGCGCCGAATCCGCCTTGAGTCCCACCGCCTCGATCGCCGCCGCGATCGGGTCCGGCTGTCCCGCGCTCGGCAGCACCGATGGATTCAGGTTCACCAGCACTGAGCCCCCATCCGCGATCACCCGCGAAAGGGCTGCTCCCAGCTTCTGTGCTCGCTGCGCTCCCGGCAATCCACCCGTTCCTCCCGATGCCGATGAATCCGGGCTGAGCGCGATGTACACCACCGGCCGCGCTGCCGTCCCCCGCAAATCAGCAAATCCCGGTGGCACATCCATCGTCAGCACCGGCCATTCCACCACCTCAAAGTTCCGCAGCGTCAATCGTGCCAGCAACGTCTCAAACAGTCTCCCCCGTTCCAGCACACTCTGCGCCTCGGCATGCATGAAAACCGCGATCGGCCTCACCGCACTCGACATCGATGCCAATCCCGTCGCCAGCAATTCCTCCGCCCGCCTTCTCGCATCCGCGCGGCTTCCCGGCGCAAACAATTCATCAAAGTCCAGCGCCAGCAATCCCGGCTCCTCAGGACCCATCAACAGCACACCCCGCGGCGACTTCAATGCATCCACAATCCGCACCACCGCCGGTGCTTTCGCTGCGTTGAATGCGCTGATCGCCCCTTGTGCACGTGTGTTCGCCTCTGTAATGCTCCGCACCACGCTCCGCGTCGCCAGGATCAATTCATCCGACGCCCCCGGTGCCTCTCCCACCGAAGCCAGTTCCGAAGCAAACTTTCCAAACTGCTCCGTCGCCAGTCCCAGCGCATCACGCACCGGTCGCGCCACCGCCTGCGCATTCAGTTCCGGCATCCCCGCCCCGATTGGGTCCGCGCCGAGATCCGCCGTCGCCTTCGCCGCCAGATCCATCAGATTCCGCCCCGCGGCACGCACCGCCGAGGCCCGCCGCGTCGCCGCCTCCCGATTCGCCGGTGAAAAAGTCTTGGCCAGTTCATCCATCCCCGGCCCGACCACTTCACTCAGATCCTTGCCAAACGCGCCCGTCGCATCGATCAATGCCTTCGCGCTCGACGCATACCCCTTGACCCCTGAAGTCTCGGCATTTGCCAGCGACTGCACCAGCGACACAAACTGCTCGCGTCCGCCGCCCCCGGTGTCGAGCACCGAAAACGTCACCTTCGCGCCAGATCGTTCGAACAACTCCACCGTTTCCAGCACGCTCCGCTTGGCTTGTGCTTCCAGCGTCGCAAAATCACCCCAGATCGCTACTTGGTGCGGCTGTTGCAATCCCGAGAGCAGCTTCACCGTCCGCGCGCTAAGCGCATGCTCACGCGTCGCCGTGACATCCCACCGTGTGCCAAATCGCTCACCCAGCGACACCGCGCTGATCGTGCACACCAGCGCTGCCAGCACGCCCAGCCCGATCCACCACGCCGCCTTCATTCCGCCGGAAGTGTTCATCGCCACCTCCGCGCGGTCACCATCAGCCACGTGATTCCCATGCACATTGCGCTCGTGGCGACAAAGAACACCACATGCCGCGTATCAATCAACCCGCGCGAGAAATCCGCCACCCGCGCATGCACATTCACATATCCCACCGCGCGTGACAGCCACTCCGGCGCACGCTCCAATGGCACCGCTGGCAGCATCAGCACCAGCAGCAGCGCAAACAGCGTTCCCAGATACGCCAGTGTCTGATTCGCCGTCATGCTTGAGGCCAGCATCCCGATTGCCACATACAGCATCCCCAGCAGCATCAGGCACAGATACCCCGCCACCAGCGGCCCCGCATCGGGTTTCGGGCTGGCCACTCCCACCAGGATCGCCAAAAGTCCCAGCGATGGAATCATCATCAACGCGACAAACGCCACGCTTCCCACATACTTCCCCAGCACCACTGCCCATTCCGACACCGGGCTGGTCATCAGCGATTCCATCGTGCCGCTGCGATACTCCTCGCTGAATGTCCTCATTGTGATCGCTGGCGTCACCGGCAAGAGCAGCCACCCCGCCAGAGCAAAAAAGCCTCTCATCGTCGCGGGCTGTGACGGAATCAGTGTCGATGTCACAAACACCAACCCCGTCACAAACGCAAACAGCGCCATCACCACCCATCCCACCGGCATCCGAAACAACGACCCCGTCTCCCGCGCTGCCACCGCCACCATCGGCCCCAGAAATTTCGGGCGTTTTCTTCCCTGAGTGCTCATGCCGCACCTCTTCCGCCCCGCCCGGCCTTCTCCAAAATCTCCATGAAGGCCCGTTCCAAGGACGGCTGATCTTCCCGCAGTTCACTCAGCACCACGCTTACGCTCGCCGCCAGTTCCACCACCTTCTGGCGCGTCATGTTGACCTTCATCACACTCAGACGCACTTCACCCGGCTCACCCTTGAGCGTGTGTACGCTCCAACCACCTTTCTCAAACCCTTCGCGCAACCGGGCTCCGTCCCCCTCCGCGCAACTCACCACTATCCGCCCGCTCCCCCGAGTCATTTTCGCAATCGACCCATCCGCCAGAAGTTCTCCCCCGCCAATGACCAGCACCCGCGAACACATCCGCTCCACCTCCGCCAGAATGTGCGAAGAGATCAGCATCGTCCGCTTCTGCGCCAGCTCCGACACCACCGAGCGAAACTGCACGATCTGCGCCGGGTCCAATCCATTCCCTGGTTCATCCAGGATCACCACCTCAGGGTCATGCACCAGCGCGCCCGCCAACCCCACCCTTTGCCGAAATCCCTTCGACAGCGTCCCCACCCGCTGCTGCCGCACACCGCTGAGCAGGCACCTTTCGATCTCTCTCCCTGCCGCCATTCCTGCCTCGCGCCGTCCCATCCCCGCCAGTGCACCTCGATATCGGATGTACTGCTCCACCTGCATCTCCGGGTACAGGGGCGTCGATTCCGGCAGGTAACCAAGCCGCGATCTTCCTAATCCCGGGTCCACCGCCAAGTCCGTCCCACCGATCAGCACCTTCCCCGCAGTGGGGGCCAGGTACGCGGTCATCATGCGAATGCTGGTCGTCTTACCCGCCCCGTTAGGACCCAAGAGTCCCGTAATCTCACCCGGCTCGAGTCGGAATGAGACATTCCGCACCGCCGTCATCGCTCCGAACTGCTTGGATACGCCCTGCAACTCAATCACAGTGGCAGAGCATACCCACCCGTCGCATCCGCTTCATCTATCCCTGCGTATATGACAGCGCCTTCACACCCTACTTGCTCCCCTGAAAGGGCACCAGCAAGGTCAAGGTCGGAGGTGGTCTACTCTTTTGCACGCCTGTGGTACTGGGCTGCCGCTCGGCAGCTTGCCTGTGTCGGACCGATGATGACCCTCACGATGACCTCAGAATCATCGCTCAACGTGCTGCTCGAAGCCGTCGGTGAGGGCGTCGCTCTCATCTCGTCCACAGGCGAAGTCGTTTTCGCCAACGAACTTTTCCGCTCCCTCGATCCCGCCGCCATCACCCGCATCGGCACCGTTTGTCGAGGCCTTCATTCCTCCGCCTCCCTGCGCAGTGGCACCCCCGCTCAGCCCGGACCATGGCGAGTCGAGGCCTCCTCTGCCGATGGTTCCCGCTGGTACGGCGTCACCATAGCGCAAGTCCCCAGTACGCAGGTACCTGCTCCCGCCTCAACGCAGTATTCCGTCGTCGTTCGGGATATCACCCCCGAACGAGCTTTCCGTCAGAAAGTCGAAGCCATCGATCGCGCTGGCAGCGACCTCCTGTCTTTCGACGCCGAAACGGTCCGCCGGATGCACCCGGTGGACCGTTTGCGTATGGCCGAAGAGAAAATCGTCCGCTACGCCCAGGAACTGCTCCACTTCGATCACTTCGCCATCCGCATCCTCGAAGAGAAAACCGGCAAGCTCCAGCTCACCATCCAGCACGGCATGCCACCCGAGTTCGGCGATATCGACATCTACGCCAAAGCCGAGGGCAACGGCATCTCCGGCTACGTCGCCGCCACCGGCCAAAGCTACATCTGCAACGACACCTCCAGCGATCCCCTCTTCCTCCCCGGTCTCGCTGGTGCCCGCAGTTCCCTCACCGTCCCTCTCAAACTTGCTGATCGCGTCATCGGCATTCTCAACATCGAATCCCGCGAAGGCACCCACTTCTCCGAGGAGGACCGCCTCTTCGCCGAGATGTTCACCCGCTATGCCGCCCTGGCCCTCCACACCCTCGATCTTCTCGTCGTAGAGCGTTCCAACACCAACGAGGTCACCAGCAAGCGCGTCGAGTCCGAAGTCGGCAAACCCCTGGATCAACTCCTCGACTCCATCCGCCGCTTCGCGGCTTCCTCCCGCGACGGGCGCTCTGACGAAACTGCCTCCCAGATCGAACACCTCCTCTCTTCCGCCGAAGATGTCCGAGATCGCGCTCGCGGCTTGGCGGCTGGCTCGCAAACCGTCTTTGCCGCCGACTTCGGCAAATCCAAGCCCGTCGCCGAAGCACTTCTGGATCGCAAACGCGTCCTCGTCGCCGACGATGAACCCCGCGTCCGCAAGATCATCGGCGACATTTTGCGCCACCACGGCTGCGAGGTCACCATCGTCGATTCCGGTTCCTCCGCCATCGCCACCCTTGAGGCCGCCTCCCGTCAGGAGATTCCCGCCTTTGACCTTGTCCTCTCCGATATCAAGATGCCCGACAAGACTGGCTACGAGGTATTCTCCGCTGCCCGCCTTTCCCGTTCCGATCTTCCCGTCATCCTCATGACCGGCTTTGGCTACGACCCTCACCACAGCATCGTCCGCGCCAGCCAGAATGGTTGCAAGCAGGTCCTCTTCAAACCTTTCGAAGCCGCCCTCCTCCTCGACGAAGTCCGCAAGGCCCTCTCCAATCCTGTCTGAAATCACCCGTCATCCCCTCCCAACAAACCAACTCTCACTCGACCCCATTCACCCGCTCTTTCGATTTGCGATGTGTAACCTGCCACTTGAACTTGCCCTGCTGCCAAGTTGCTAGTGCGTTTCTTCAGGAGATTTCCATGAGCCGTTCGTCAACTCTCGCCATCCTGTGCATCACTGCTTTGGCTGGCACCGCCCTCGCCTTCCCCACCCCCGGCCCCGACGTCATCGTCGGCGATCTCCACGATGTCCTGGCGTACGGCCAAACCGGCGGAATCTCTGCATTCAGCGTCGGCACCGTCTCCTGCAATATTGGCAACCAGCGACTCTCCTGGATCAGCGGCAACAACCAGCACCCTGTCATCGGCACCAACATGTTCCGCTACAAGGTCGTCAACGGCGCTGGCCGCTTTGAGCAGATCGGCCAATCTTGGCTTAAGCACGGCTTCTACGCCCTCTCTGGCTCCCTCTGCTCCCCCTGTGGCGACCCCACCGACGGCACCCAGCTTGGAGTTGGCTGCTCCGATCCATATTCAGCATCTCTGAACGGCTCGCAATCCAACCTGGGCCCTCGCTCGCAGGTCAACGCATCCACTGGCTATTACCCCTTCCCCGTCACCGGTGTCACTTCACCCGCGGCCATCATCGGCCGCCGCCTTCAAGTGCGGAACACCGATCTGGCCGCCGCCGAAAATGCCGGCGCCACATACTTCGTCGAAGGTCAGTACGTTTCTGCCGATGAGTGTGCTTACGGCGCTGGGGCCCAGTTCAATAACGCCTCGTTCCGCCGCGTGAATGTGTCGTTTGCCAGCAATCAGTACAACATCGCCCTCAACTCCACCACCCAGCGTCAGAAAGCCGCCATCTTTGCCTGGCGCGATGTCATAGATAGCACGGTGAACATTCAGGAGCAGGATGTCCGCAGCGATGGTCGCTTCATCATCGCCCACAAGGTGACGCAGGTCGCCCCCAACCGCTGGACCTATGAGTACGCATTGCAGAATCTCAATAGCGATCGCGGTGCCGGGTCTTTCACGGTCAATTTCCCCTGCAGTGCTTTGCAGCAGGATGTCGGGTTCAACGCGTCATTCTCTCACTCTGGTGAGCCCTATGACAATTCCCCTTGGGCCGCGAATTTCTCCACCCCCGGTCAAGTGACCTGGGCCACAGCGCAGAATTTCACCCAGAATCCAAACGCCAACGCCCTCCGATGGGGCACCATGAACAACTTCCGCTTCACCACCAATCGCCCCCCACGCAACGGCACCGCCACCATCGGCCTCTTCAAGCCGGGCAGTGGGGCGACCATCTCTTTCGGTGTGCAGGTTCCTCGCTCCATGAGCGATTTCAACGCGGACAACATCACCGACTTCTTCGATTATCTTGATTTCGTCCAGGCCTTCAGCGATAGCAGCATGACCGCTGACACCGACGGTGACGGCACCCTCGACTTCTTTGATTACCTCGACTTCGTCACCGCATTCTCCGCTGGTTGCTGAGAAATCGCAGGATTCACGTCAACACCACATACGCGGCCCTGCTTCGGCAGGGCCGTTTTTGTTCGCCAAGAACCAGAATCCGGTCTATCAGCGGCTCGCTGGCATTCCGCCCTTTCCACAGCGCTGGTGCTCCTAAAACGTCGGATTTCTCGATTCATGGGAAAAGTTGGCCAACAGTCGGGAAATGGTCAAATCTCCGGCAGGGCGAACCGGTTGACCGATAACAACGTACCTTGTCTTTTCACGAAAGGTGCTTCATGCTCGCGTGTTCAAACTCAATCCTGGTTGCCATCGCCGCATCGGTGGCGTGCGCCCAACCCGCTGTTACAACATCCGATGCGTCTGCGCCGACTCCCGCAAAGTCCGCATCATCAGCGCCGATACAGGCATCGCTGCTCCGCGAGGAAGCCATCTCCACTTTGGAGTCCCTTGCCAACGACTCGAATCCCGAGATTCGCGCTAATGTCGTCGAGGCTGCTGGCGGATTGAGCTCGGCCGGCAACTCAGGTGGTGGACGGTTGCGTCCGATCATCGAACGCGGCTTGACGGATCCCAGTGCCGCCGTTCAAACCGTCGCGTTGATGGTGGTTGGCCGGAACAAGATTAAGGAACTCGCGCCGCTGGCTCGGACATCGGTCTCGTCGGACAACATGTATGTCAAATCGGCTGCAATCTTTGCCCTGTCGGCCGCCGGCGTGGAAGTGGATCAGACGCCACTCGCCAACATCCTTCTGAATGGAGAAAAGCCGCAAATTCGAGCGCACGCTGCGTTCATTCTGGGTGAGATCCGCAACCCTTCGGCGCTCGGACTGCTGCGGCAGGCCGCTCGCGAAAAGCTCATCATGGCGAGCGAATCGCAGGTCAAGTCATATCAACTTCAGATTGCCGAAGCACTGGTCAAGTTGGGAGATCAAAGCCAGATCGATACCGTTCGAGCAGCTCTGTATTCCGGCCCTGACGATCTTGAAGCAGTGGCCCTGGCGGCGCAGATTCTCGGCACTCTTGGCGACACTGGGGCTCGAAACAACCTGATCAACCTTTCGGTGTATAAGGACCGGGCGGGGACTCCATTGCCGGCGGATGTCCGGCTGGCCGTCGCTGCGGCGTTGGCCAAGCTAGGTGAACCCGATGCGGCCATGATCGCAACGGAATTTGTCACGCACGCTGAGCCCGCCATACGCAAGCAGGCGGCTTATGTCATGGGGCTGGGTGGAAAGAACGCGTTGGCCGTCCATCTGAGCACGCTGCTCAAGGATCAGGATGCGGGTGTGCGGGTCGCTGCGGCGGATGCGATTCTCAAATTCAAACGCTGAATCCCCCTCGATTTGAGCCGATAGACCGTCTCCCGACAATCTGCCGCCCAATTGGTCCGGCAGCTTGATCGCTCCAATAATCCCCTCCCCGTGGATTACCTCGGGAGTGTTTTTGGGTGGGGGGTGGCGCGATGTCGCGTTGCCCCGGTCCCCAGTCACCGACTTATTCGATTGGAGTTTCCATGACGGTTGCAAACAAAGTAACGATTACCGATGCGGGTCCTTGTCTGAAAAAGATGCATATTGAGATTCCCGCGGATGCAGTGGCGGCAAAGTTGAAGGAAGGGTTTGCCTCGTACTCGCAGTATGCCGCGTTGCCGGGGTTTCGCGCTGGCCGTGTTCCGATGCGGATGATCGAAGCAAAGTTTGGCAAGGACGTGCGCAATGACGCTAAGCAGCAGCTGATCTCACAGGCGTATCAGAAGGCAGTGGAAGAGAACAAGTTGAAGACGATCAGTGATCCCAGCGCTGAAGGGCTGGCTGATCTGGAATTGCAGGATGGCAAGGCCCTCAAGTTTGAACTTGAGGTCGAAGTCGTCCCCGAGTTCATGCTACCGAATCTGGAGGGGATCGCGGTCAAGAAGCCGCAGTACGAGGCGACGGACAAGATGATCACCGATGAACTGAACAAGTTCGCGGTGCAGGAAGGATCGTTGGAAGAGCGCGAGGCATCAGAGCCGGGTGACTATCTGACGGGCCACGCCATTTTGACCGCCGGCAAGGATAAGAAGGAGTATTACAACCTCAAGGGTGCTGTGGTGCAGGTTCCCCCGGCAGATAAGGAAGGCAAGGGGATGATCCTGGGCATCCTGGTGGAAGACTTCAGCAAGCAGTTGGGCCTTCCCAAGCCCGGCGCCAAGGTGACGATCAAAGCCAAGGGCCCTGAAAATCACGAACTTGAGGACCTGCGTGGCAAGGACCTCACAGTGAGCTTTGAGATCGAGCGGTGCGATCGCATCATTCCCAAGCCCATCGCTGATCTGGTCACGATGCTCGGCTACCCCGACGAGGCCACTCTGCGCAGCGCAGTCAAGACGCGGCTCTCTCAGCGTTTGAACATTGAGACTTCCGTGGCGATGCGTCGCCAGATTGCCGAGTTCCTGATTGACAACACCAAGATGGAACTGCCCGCCAAGGCGACGGCAGCGCAGACCAGCCGCATGATCGAGCAGAAGCGGCTTGAGTTGATGTATCGCGGCTTTGAGCCCCAGCAGATCGAGGAGCACATCGCCCTGATCCGCAGCGGCAGCAACGACGCAGCGGTGAAGGAACTCAAACTGTTCTTTATCCTGAACACCGCGGCTGATTCGCTGAACGTGCAGGTGACCGAGCAGGATGTGAACCAGCGGATCGTGCAGATGGCGATGGAGCGGAATGTCCGCCCCGACAAGATGCGAGATGAAATCATCAAGTCCGGCGCTGGCCACGGCATCATCCGCCAGATCCGCGAACACAAGGCCATGGACGCCATTCTCTCCAAGGCCACCGTCACGGATATCTCCGTCGAAGAGTGGGAGAAGAGCCAGAAGAAGTGAGTTGAAGATCACAAAGTGAAATTACCCAAAGCCCTCGCGAAAGCGGGGGCTTTTGTGTTTCGATCACTTCTTCATGTATTTCCAATTTCGCTGCTTGCCTTCCGCGATCCACTCAACTGCGGTGGCGATGCGATTGCTGCGAGTCTCCTCGCGCTTGGCTTCGGTGATCCACTCGATGTATTCGCGTTTGCAGGAAGGGGAGAATTCGGCAAAGACCTTGGAAGCGGTCTTGGACTTGGCGATGGCGGCGGCAAAATCCCTGGGCAACGGCAGTGGCTTGCGCACTTTACGTTGCAACGGCACTTTCACACCTTCGTCGTTGAGTTTCGCGGCTTTGCGAATGAGCCGCAGGATTGTGGCATCTGATGGCAGATCTGCGTCGCTCTCGATGCGAGCGGGAATGGGGTCACGCCCGGGCGCACCCCAATTCATCGCGGCGGCGTCGCTGTCTTTCTGAGATTCGTCCAGCAATGCCGCTTTCCAGAATCCAAAGACGCAGTGCTTCTTAAATGCGGCCATCGAGCAGAAGGGCCCTTTGTACTCAAACGACGGCATGCCCCACTTGATAGTCTCTTGGACATCGGGGCACGCTTTATGCACGAGAGAGCGAAATCGCTGCAAGATCGGCTGCGCGAAGGGCGCGGCTTTGGCGATGTAGGCGTCGATGCGAGGGTCTTTGCTACCCATCAGAGAGTTCCTCGTGGAGATTCAACCCGCCATGCCGCGAATCAGCTCGGCGAGGGTGGTGTGACCAGCGCGGACCTTGGCAAAGCCATCCTCGCGCAGGGTTTGCAGATTTCCCTGGGCAAGAGCGCGGGTTGCGATCACTTGCGAACTGGCACGGTGCATGAGGAGGTCGCGGGTTTCGGGGTCGAGAGTGAGGAGTTCGTAGACACCGATGCGGCCTCTGAAGCCGGTGTTGCGGCACGCGCGGCAGCCGACAGATTGAGGAATCTGCTCGCCAGCGGAAAGAGGGAAATCGTCGGGAACTTCGGCGGGATCGGGGATGTGCATGGTGCCGCACTCTTTGCAGAGGCGGCGGACGAGACGCTGGGCAAGGATGCCCTCGACGCTGCTGGCAACGAGAAATGGTTCGACGCCCATATCGAGGAGGCGGGTGGTGGCGCCGGCGGAGTCGTTGGTGTGCAGGGTGCTGAAGACCAGGTGGCCGGTGAGAGAGGCCTGAACGGCAACTTCAGCGGTTTCCTTGTCACGAATTTCACCGATCATGACAACATCGGGATCGTGACGGAGGATTGATCGCAGGCCTGCGGCAAAGTCGAGACCGATCTTGGCGTTGGTCTGGATCTGATTCACGCCAGCGACGTGATATTCGACCGGGTCTTCGACGGTGATGGCCTTGATCTCGTCCGAGACGATGCGATTGAGGGAGGCGTAGAGAGTGGTGGATTTGCCCGAGCCAGTTGGGCCGGTGACCAAGAGGATGCCGTGAGGACGGTCGATCAGTTTGGCCCAGCGCGTGAGGACGGAGTCGGGCATCCCCAGATCGGTGAGGGGCATGAGCACGGCGGATTTGTTCAGCACACGCAGCACCACGCCCTCGCCAAAGAGCATGGGGATGATCGAGACGCGCAAGTCGAACTCCAGGGGCGGCTTGCCTGCGACGCGGGTCTTGAAGGAGATTCGCCCGTCCTGGGGGAGGCGCTTTTCGGCGATGTTGAGATTCGCCATGATCTTCAGGCGACTGACTATGGCCGAGGAGAATCGGTTGATCGTCGCGGCGACGTTGGCCCGGTGCAGTACACCGTCGATTCGATACCGAACCACCAGTTCCTTCTCATATGGCTCAACATGGACGTCCGTCGCCCGGTCGTTGACGGCCTCGGTGAGAATGTCATTGACGAGTTTGACGACGGAGGCCTCTTGCGCGGCTTCGGCATCGTCTGCTGTGGCGACTTCGGTCTGTGCGTTTCCCTGGCCATCAGCCGCCAGGGCATCGAGGGTGTCGCCACCGACGCCGTAATTGACCTTGATGAAATTGGCGAGCTCATCTTCGTCGGCGAGGGCAAGGTCGATGCCGCAGCCACTCGCGATGCGGAGTTCATCAAATAGGGCGCTGTCAAAGGGATCGGAGGTGGCGATGGTGAGGCGACCGTTGGCTTTGGAGACGGGGACACAGCGGCCGCGATAGACGACGCGACTGGGGAGGGAAGCAAGAACATGCTGTTCGACGGTCAAGGCGGAGAGATCAACCACGGGCATGCGGAGGTGCTGGCCCAGAGCGGTGAGGACGGCTTGGCGAGACATCGCACCCGTGGCGGCGATGGCTTGCTCCAGACGTTCGCCGGTTGAAGAAGCGCGAGCAAGCGCGGCATCGAGCTTGTCGGGCGCGATGAGGGATCGCTGGAGAAGGAAGTCCTTGAAGAGCATGGATGATGGTATGAGATTGGCCCGGTCGATGGGATGCGCGAGTTGATCGGGGGTTCTACCCTCGTGGACTATGAGTCTTGTTGTCACTGGAACTGTCGGAATTGATTCGGTTTATCTCCCCACTGGCAACGCGGAGCGCGTCTTGGGGGGGAGTTGTGTGTATTTTGCCGCGGCGGCGGGGATGATGGGGCCGGTGCGGATGGTCGCAGTGGTGGGAGAGGACTTTCCGGCGGGATCGCGAGCGTTGATCAACGGCTTGACGAATGTAGATTCGGCGGGGTTGACGACGCGCAAGGGTGGCAAGACCTTTAGTTGGGCGGCGCGATACTCGGCGGATATGAACAGCCGCGAAACGCTCTCTACGGAACTTGGAGTGGTGGGCGAGGGGGCACCGGAGGTTCCGGCGGCGTATCGGGATTCGCGCATTGTGTTCCTGGCGAACATGCACCCGGCACAGCAGTTGGCACTGCTGAAGCAATTCCCTCAGCAGGGGTTGGTGGTGGCGGACACGATGGATCTGTGGATCAACATCGCGCGGTATGACCTTGGGCTCCTGCTGCAAGAAGTGGATGGGCTGGTGCTGAACTTTGATGAGGCGGAGCTGTTGACGAATACCAAGAACACGGTGACGGCGGCAAAGCACTTGTTGAACATGGGGCCGCGATTTGTGATTGTGAAGAAGGGTGAGCACGGGTGCCTGTTTGCCCTGCGCGAGGGGGATGGGAGCATTGCGCTGGGAGCGTTGCCAGCGTTTCCGACAGAGAAGGTCACCGACCCGACCGGCGCAGGTGATTCGTTTGCGGGCGGCTTTATGGGGTATCTCGCCTCGAAGCTATCTGGTCATGCCGCGCCGGGGATGCGGTTCCCATTGAGCATTCCCACACTGCGCAGCGCACTGGCACGAGGGACAGTGGCGGCGTCATTTACGATTGAGGACTTTTCGCTGGATCGGTACAAGACGTTGAAGCCCGCGGAGGTCGAGGCGCGGCTGAAGTGGTATGCCGAGATGGTCAGAATCTGATTTGACTTCGGGTCGACCAACGGTCGCGTAGTCCGCACAGATCACATCAAGCCGGAATCATCACCGTCGCCATCTGCCTCACCGGGTTCATCTTTTTCCTCGACGTCAATCTGACCGACAGGGGGCGGGCCAAAGATGGCGGAGCCGACGCGGACCATGTTGGCGCCTTCCTGCACGGCGACTTCGTAGTCGTTGCTCATGCCCATGGAGAGGATGTTCATGCGCCCCTCGCCGCAACCCATGGAGCGCATCTCTTCAAAGAGTTCGCGGCAGCGGATGAAGACGCGGCGTGACTTCTCGGCATCGTCATCGTGTGGCGCCATGGTCATGAGGCCACGAAGGCGCACGTTCATCATGCTGTCAATCTGCTCGGCAAGGGCAGGAGCGGCCGGCATGGGGCAGCCGTACTTGCCCTCTTCGCCGCTGCAATCGACTTGAAGCAGAACTTCCACGATCACATCGCGGCGGAGGGCGACCGTTTGAAGTTCTTCGGCCAGCCGCAGTGAATCCAGCGAATGAACGAGGCGGACGAGCTCGACGATCTTGCGGGCCTTGTTGCGCTGGCAATGACCGATCATGTGCCAGCGGGCCTGAGGGGCGGATTGAGGCGTCGTGCCGAAGAGGTTTGGCGCGGTGGGCTTGGCATGGCGGCCGGTAGCCAGCACCTTCATGCGGGCCATGTATTCATCCACCATGGCGGCACGCTGCACCAGGTTCTGTACTTTGTTCTCACCGAGATCGCGGTGGCCCAGATCGAGCAACGCGCGAATCTGATCGGGCATGGCGTTCTTCGTGACGGCGATGAGGAGGATTTCTTCGCCCTTGCGGCCAGAGCTCTTGGCAGCGGCCGCGATGCGCTCCTGCACTTCGGCATAACGCTCGGCCAAGGGGCGAATGTCCGGTTCGCGTGCTGAATTCATAGATGATTGTGGGCTGGAACGCCCGTCCGTGTGCGTACCCATAGTCGCGGATCCTCCGCTGTGTGACTCCGTGTCGCCTGGAATGTCAATTTCCGAAGGGACAACAGGGCCAACGGCTAGTAGCATAACGCCCCGGCATCCATCCCGGATGTGCCGGAGCTCGAATCGTGCCACTTTCTTAAGGATCGTGAATCCATGTCCACCCCAACCCTTTCCCCCCGCGAATCGTTCATCGCCCCTGGCGAAGCAGCCCCGGATTTCACCCTAAAGGATCACAATCGCAACGATTTCACGCTGTCGGCAGCCGTGGAGAAGGGGGATGTGGTGCTCTGCTTCTTTCCCCTGGCCTTCACGGGAATCTGCGGCACAGAGATGGACTGCATCACCAAAGATCTCGCCAAGTGGTCCGCCAAGGGTGCCCAAGTCATCGGCATTTCCTGCGATTCCTTCGCCACCCTGAAGGCGTGGGCCGATGCCTCCGGATACAAGCAGACGTTTCTAGCTGATATGCATCGGCAGGTGTGCAAGGCCTATGGCATGTACTGGGCAGATCTCAACGTCAGTGGTCGCGGCACTGTGATCATCACCAAGGGGCCGAAGGGTCCAGTGGTGAAGTGGAGCCAGAAGCGCGAGATCAAGAACGCGATGAACTTTGATGAAGTTATTGCCGCGATGTCGTAACGTGGTCTTTCTTCCCTTCACCAACGAGCAACCCACCCCATGACATCAACCTCTTCCGGCCCGGTCGTTCTCGTCATCCGCGATGGCTGGGGTGCCAATCCAAATCCATCCCACGACGCATTCAATGCTGTGCATCTGGCTAAGACACCGGTCGCTGATCGACTGATGCGCGAATATCCCTGGACGCTCATCAAGACCAGTGGCGAGGATGTCGGTCTTCCAGATGCGACCATGGGCAACAGCGAAGTGGGGCACCAGAACATCGGCGCCGGGCGCGTGGTGCCGCAGGAATCGCTGGTGATGACAAAAGCGTGTCAGAGTGGTCTGCACACGAATGTGGCGATTCGTGCAAGTGTGGAGCGTTGCTTACTCAGCGACATGGGCCGGGTGACTGCTGTGCAAGGGTCGCGTTTTACCGCTCAGCCCGGTGGTCACAATCGCGCCCTGCATTTGCTGGGTATCAATTCTGATGCTGGCGTTCACGGACTTCTCGAACATCTCTACGCCATTCTGCAGGCAGCCAAGACACTGGGCCTCTCTCAGCGCGTCTATGTCCATCTCTTCACCGATGGGCGTGACACTGGCCCATACACCGGACTCGAATATGCCAAGCAGGTGCAGGCGGCGTGTGATCGCATCGGTGTGGGGCGGATTGCCTCTGTCGCTGGCCGCTACTACGCCATGGACCGAGACCATCGCTGGGAACGAGTGCAGTTGGTCTACGACATCTTGACCAAACCGTCTGCCACACCCAACCCCGCTTCCGATGCCCTCGCCGCGATTCAGCAGTATTACGACAACCCCAGCGGTGCGACGTTGAAGGGTGATGAGTTTGTCACGCCGCAGGCGGTGGGCGATTCCGAGCAGATCGCTTCATCCCGGATGAAGGATGGAGATTCGGTGATCTTTTTCAATTACCGGGGTGATCGTCCGAGAGAGCTCTCTGCCGCGTTTTGTTTCCCGGATGACAAGTGGGCGAAGGTCAAACCCTCGCCGGATTCGGGCAAGAATGGCTTTGATCGGGGAACCAAGCTCAACCTGCACTACACGATCATGACGGAATACTGGGAAGCACTCCTGCCTCATGTGCAGGGCATCGCTTTCCCTAAGCCGCCGAAGATGGAAAGGATCGGCGGGCAGGTGGTGTCGGAGGCGGGGTTGAAGCAGTTCCGCTGCGCGGAGACAGAAAAATATCCACACGTCACTTTCTTTTTCAATGACTATCGCGATGAGCCCTTCCCCGGCGAGATTCGCGAGAATCCGCAATCTCCCAAGGTCGCGACATACGACATGAAGCCGGAGATGAGTGCGGATCAGGTGTGCGCTGCCACGCTCAATGCCATCAATTCTCCAGACGCCCCCCGCCTCATCGTTGTCAATTTTGCCAACGCCGACATGGTGGGACACACCGGTTCACTTCCCGCAGCGATTGCCGCGTGCGAAACCGTTGATGCCTGTGTCGGTCAGATCGTGGAAGCGACGCTGGCCAAGGGTGGCTCGCTCATCGTCACCGCCGATCACGGCAACGCCGAGCAGATGTTTGATCCGACTTCCAATGCGCCGCACACCAGCCACACGGTGTACGACGTGCCGCTGATTGTGGTGGGGGAGAGGTTCAAAGGCAGAACTCTTCGGGGAGATCGTGAGACCACCGGATGGTTCAAACCGGAAGTGAGGGCCAAGCGGGGGCGGCTTGCGGATATCTTCCCGACGCTGCTGGCAATGATGGGTATGGAGCAACCTGCCGCGATGACGGGTTCGTCGCTGCTTGGCCATTGATGCCGGTAAGGATTGCCCACGACGATTTGACGTGAGCACGGGCGAAAGGGTGAGAGACGGCATGAGTTCCTGGTGGCTTTACAACCTCTGGACAGATGACCCGGCTCTTGCAGTGAGCTGGGTCTTCTGGGTCATTTTCTCCATCTGCATTCATGAGCTGGCGCACGGGTATGTGGCCATCAAGTGTGGCGATCCCACGCCCCTCGACACTGGCCACATGACTTGGAATCCCATGGTTCACATGGGAGGCCTGTCACTACTCGTTTTCCTCGCCACGGGTTTTACATGGGGCATGATGCCCGTTGACCCTTCCCGCTTTCGCGGCAAGTACGACGATGCCAAAGTTGCCTTTGCCGGACCCCTCTCCAACTTCATCCTGTTCATCTCAATGTCGGTCGCGGCAGCGCTTTGGATAGTGCTTGCGACCAGTGTGCAGGAACCAGCCCGCAAGAACATCGAGACATTTCTGACTGTCGGAGCCGCCTTCAACTGCGGCATCGGGCTTCTTAATCTCCTGCCGATCCCGCCATTGGATGGCTCCAAGATCCTCGGCAATTTCATCCCTTCATTCCGTCGCTTGTACTCTTCCGACAAAGGCCCCTTGGTCTCCTTGATCATTCTCGTGCTCTTCATGCTCACCGTCGGTAAGTACTTCTGCCATGTCACACTTGGGATTGGACATCTCACAGTTCTTCTTCTGGCCGAAGCTCTTCGGCTGGTCGTTCCCGGCGCGGCACCCGCTCCTTGACTAACCAACAGCCGTTGAGAATGTTGAAAAATTCGTCTTTCGCGCGTGTGTCGCGCGATCCAGTTGCGTTCCAAGCGGGATGGAGGTGTGTTCCTCCGCAGGTGGCCGATTGGCTGCTTATCGGAACTCGACTCGGTGGAAGGCACGGAGCGTTGCGCAATTCTGGCCGGAAACATACTTGTTATCGGACGATCAGCGTTACGCCCCGATGAATTCTGCTTTGCACGACCACTTGTGCTTGGTGAGCGTGTGGCTCGCCACTAAAATAGAGGCGTGCGTCGCGCGGGGGTCCAATCGAGCGCGCGGCAGCAATGTGTGTAGTTCATAGGGAAATAGAGAGGAGCTCGGTTATGCGTAATGTGATGTGCATGTTGGCTCTCGTCGGAGCCGCGTCGACGGCTGCCCTCGCAGGTGACACCGTGGTGTACACCGATGCGCGGACGGGTAATGGCACTTTGGGCGGGTACGTCAAGTATTCTGGTAGCAACGGCACCGGTGTGGCATTCACATACGGCGCTGGCAATCGCCTCGCGGACATCAAGCGTGGTCCTGGCGGCGTTGCTAATTTCGTCGTCAGCGAAGGCCCCGCCTCCAATCCCGGCGGCTCGTCTGGCACCGGCCACATCTATGCGTTGAACAACCTCGACGCGGTCGCGACCTCCGCCACCGTCTCCACCGGCGGTCAGATGTGGAATCCCATCGGCATCCGCTACAACGCCGCTGCCAATTCCGTCCTTTCCTTGGACAACATCAGCGCTGGCTCGCCTCCCACTGTGGTGCGTGGTCTCTACGGCGTCAACTACTCCACCGGCACGCAGACTCTGCTCCAGCAGGAGCGCGTCGCAATCGCGGGTGTGAGCAACCCGACTCCCGAAGGCCGCGCCTGGCACGAGGGTGGCACGTATCTGACCGAAAGCCCCCTGGGCAACGGCGAGTATTACGTGATGGCGACCACGGGCGGTCGCTTCGTCGGTCCTTACCTGGGAACGCCCAACCGCAACGTCTCCAGCACGATCTGGAAGGTCTCGATCAACGGCACCGCAACCGCCGCCACCTTCACCGAAACAATCGACACGGCCGCCGCGAGCTTCACCCGCTCCAGCGACGCACTCACCAATTTTAACTACACCGATTTCCGCGGTCTGACGGCCAACGCCGGCAACAACACGCTGTACACCACCAGCACCTTCTACGGTCTGATCATGGCCATTCAGCTCGATGGCGCTGGCAACTTCGTCAACTCTTCGATCGTCCTTTCGGGCCTCAATGCCCCCGAAGCGATCGAGTACGACGCTTCGACCAACACGCTGGTTTTCGCCGAGCTCGGCACACGTTCCCTGCGTCGCGTCAATCTCGATGGCTCAGGCCTGACCACGATTGATACCGACGTCTTCGTCCGAGGCATCACCTTCACGCCCGGCATCATCCCCGCGCCCAGCGCCGCCTCGGCTCTGGCTCTGGCTGGCTTGGCTGCGATGCGTCGCCGCCGCTGAGTGACGTAGCCTCCAATCAGGATTCTCATCCATCGGGCTCGGCGTTGTGCCGGGCCCGATGTGTTTTTCCGTGGGTACGCTCCGTCATGGCGCACGCCGAGTATCTGGTTGCCACACCCACCATCGGCATTCGTCACCTGGCTGAGGGCGATCGCGCGGCATGGAAGGACATCCGCGCTGCAAGCCGCGCATTGCATCAGCAGTGGGAGCCCCTTCCCACACCTGGAATCGAGCCGGGTTCAGATGATGCCTTTGATCTGGCCCTCAGCACCTCCCATCAGCCCGATCGCGAGCGGCTCGGCGCCTTTCTGCTCTCCTCGCATGAGCTTGTGGCTCAGGTTGGTCTCAGTCAGATCTGCCGCGGCCCTTTCAACAACGTGGTGATGGGGTACTGGGGATCCACCGCGCACGCGGGGAGAGGGTTTGTGAGCGCTGGAGTCCGCGCGGCTGTCTCCTACTGCTTCAATTCCCGCCCCATCGGCCTTGGGTTGCACCGCGTCGAGGCCAACGTGATCCCCACCAATCTGGCATCGATCCGCGTCGTGCGTCGCGTGGGGTTTCGGCTGGAGGGGTTCAGCCCGCGATATCTGCAGATCGCCGGTTCCTATCAGGATCACCTCCGCTTTGCCCTTACCAATGACGAGTGGGATGTGGTTTCGCACGCGCCTCTCCGCCGCACCTAGGAACTCGCGATACCCTGCACGCATATGCCTTCCAGTGATCCACCGAAAAACGCTGATCTTCACCCCAAGTCTTTCGAGGACTCCGTCGAAGCCATCGAATCCATCGTGAGTCGTATCGAATCAGGGGAATTGGGGCTCGAAGAGTCCCTGGCCGCCTACGAACGTGCTGCCGCGCTGCTGAAGACCTGCCGCGTTGAACTCTCCAAGGCCGAGCAGCGGATCGTGGAACTCTCCAAAGCCATCGCCGATGCGGGCAAATCCACTGCGTGAATTGTGCTTTTCCGTCCTGATGCTTGTTGCCTGATGCCTGACGCCTTCTCTTTCCCCCATGCCCAACCTCGAATTGATCCAAGTCCTCTTCATCATCACGCAAGTGGTCTTTGCCTTTGCCTTCGGGGCGTGCGTGGGATCGCTCACCAACGTCCTGGTCTACCGGTTGCCCTTGGGTCTGAGCGTGGTGTCGCCACCATCTCGTTGCCCAAAGTGCTCCACCATGCTGACGTGGCGGGAGAACATCCCGATCTTCGGCTGGCTGCTGCTGCGCGGCAAGTGCCGCTTCTGCAAGGCCCCCATCAGCGCGGAATACCCGCTGGTGGAGACGTTCGTCGCCGCCATGTTCGCGGTCTTTTACGCCTTGTGGTACATCGTCCCCGCGGATTTCGTGTGGCTGGGTGTGCCCTGGGGGAGCATCAAGCCCGAGTGGGCCTTGAACGGCTTTGGCCAGACGTGGCCCGCGTTCATCACGCTCCTCACGCTGTTGTCGTGTCTGGTCGCCATGACCCTCGTCGATGCCAAGACCTTCACGATTCCGCTGGTCTTGACGTGGGTGCCGGTGCTGGTCGCACTGCTGCTGCACCCGCTGGGTGCATGGCTGAATAGCACCACGCTCTTTGGAGGTTTCGGGGGCGGACTGCGTCTCACCGCCCGCGGCGAAGTGTGGGCGATGGCGACTCCCGGCCCCGCCGGCTGGTGGTGGATCGGGGCCAGCATCGGTGGCGTGATCGGCCTGGGTATCGCCAATGTCATGATCGCCAAAGGATGGCTGACACGGTCGTTCGCGGATTATGAGGAGTGGGAGAAGGGGCAAAGCCAGGCATCAGGCACACAAGACAAGGCATCCGGCATCGGGCCCCAGGCATCAGGGGGAATTGATGCAGGGGAGCCGGTTCAGGGGGGAGGAACTGCTTCTGGGGAGGGCGACAACGCGGCAATGTCGGGAACCAACGTTCCATTGTCGGGCACAAACGTCACGAATGCGGGCATCAGAGCGGTGAGTGCCGGCTCCCCCAACCCGGATTCTGGTTCAAAAACCCCGATTGTCCCCGTTTCCTCACCCGATCAGGGGGATTCTGCATCTCCTTCGGGCTCAGCACTCAGTACTAGTGGGGGGCAGAACTCAGCACTTCCTTTGCAGGCCGAGATGTGGATCCAGTACCCCCACGCCCGCCGCGAGATGGTGAAGGAATTGGCGTTCCTGGCCCCGTGCGCGGTGTTGATGATGGTGGGTGGGGCGTTGGCGGTCAAGGTGGCGGGCCCGTGGGCGGTGCATCCGGCAACTGGCCGCGGCATTCCAGCGTTCGAGGCGCCGCTCTGGCTCGTCGCTCTTGGCGGCGTGCTGATGGGATACCTGATCGGTGGCGGCATCGTGTGGATCTTCCGGATTCTGGGGTCGCTGGGCTTTGGTAAAGAGGCGATCGGGCTGGGAGATGTGCACCTGATGGCGGCGGTGGGGGCGGTGCTGGGTTGGATCGATCCGATCCTCGCCTTCTTCGGCGCGGCGTTCGTGGGGATCGCCTTCCAGATCGTCAAGGTGGTGTCGGGGGGCAGGATCAGGCGGGCGATGGCGTACGGGCCGTGTCTTGCCATCGCGACAGTGCTCGTGATCCTGTGCAAGCCGGGGATCGAGAGGGCGATGACAGCGATCTTGAAGAGTGTGACGCCGATTGATCTCCCTTGAGTTGGGCCGTGTTGATGTGCGTGCTTGTCGGTTGTTGTGGATAAGCGAAATCTTTTGTGCGCGACTGCGAAAAAGCTGCCTGTCGATTGGGCGCAAAAGCCGCCTGTGGTCGATACAGTGGCACCGCTTGAAGAATCAGAACCCCGAGCCGTCCGGCTCATGCCACGGTGGAATCCGAAGCGTGAGGTCGAGGGTGGTTGGGTGATGGACACGTCTGATTCGGCGGTACTTTTCACGGAAGGATGCGATATGGCTGGTGGCAAACTCAAGGTCGTTGGTGGTCTTTTCGCTGCATGCCTCATGGTTGCGGGCCTGACCGGCTGCAACAACGTGAGTAAGGACAAGTACAACGCCCTGCAGCAGGAAAATACCGACCTGCACGCCAAGGTCACCGAGCTCCAGACCAGCAATCGTGAGAAGGACATCCAGCTCACCGGCCTGCAGTCTGAATTGACCACCGCCCGCGCCACTCCCGCCCCGGCTCCTCAGCCCAACATCACTACCATGCAGCCGATGGACGATGGGCGTTCGGCCCGCAGAAGCAATCGCACCGAAACCCTCGAGATCGCTGGCGATGTTGCCTTCCTCTCCGGCAGCGCGACGCTGACCTCCGCCGCCAAGAAGGAGCTCGATACCTTTGCCAGCAAGCTCAAGAACACCTACGCCGGTCGCAGCGTCCGCGTCGAAGGGCACACCGACAGCACCCCGATCAAGAAGAGCAAGTGGGGCAGCAACGAGGCGCTGAGCCAGGCCCGTGCCGAAGCCGTGAAGAGCTATCTGGTCTCCAAGGGCGTGTCGAGCGGTCGCATCGAAGCGATCGGCTACGGCGCGGCCAAGCCCAAGAGCACTCCCTCGGCCAGCCGCCGCGTCGATGTGGTTGTCCTCGCCGACTAACCTCGCCGATTAACCTCGCCGATAAAGTGAACGCCGGCATCCTGTGAATCATCTCCGGGCTCACCTGAGGGCGGGCCCGGTGTGTTTTTGACGAAAGCAAGGCTTCAGGCACCCGGCATCAGGAAGCAAAACGGCGGTTCATTCTCTGCCGCTGACGCTGCGCGAGCCAAAGCCGCCACCACCCGTGCCGATGGGACGAAGCAGGAAGCCAAAGCCGGTCTTGCCGGTGACAGCGTTGTAGGAGACATCGACACCGAAGATGACGGAGGCGGAGCGTCGCTGCAGGTTGGCGGAGAAATCCTGAAAGGTCCCGGTCTTGGCGCTGTAACTGGTCATGGCGCCGAGTTGGTACTTGTCACTGACCTTGTATTGGCCACCGACATCGAGGAACTGAGAGTCCTGGCTGTTGATGAAGCGGTACTCCATGAACGTCGAGAAATCCTGACCTTGCTCAAGGAGCATGCCCACGCTGGTGCGGGCGGGTTGGTTGGCCTCGAAGTCGTAGACGTTGCTGGCGGTGAAGGCGAGGGTGTCGGTGGCCTGCCACGCGGCATCGGTCAGGAAGAACTCGCCGGTTTCAGAATTCTCGGGGCGTGATTCATACCAGCGGCCGATGGGGCTGCGGCGGTCAGCATCCTTGCTGGCGACGATGTAATCGGTATCGAGGCGGAACACATCGACGCTGCGCTGCTTGCCGGGCTCGCCACGCATGGTCTGCCAGGTCTGGTGAATGCCGATGCGGGTCTGCGTGCCTTCGGTGAGGGCTTCGACGGCCTGGTCGTAGACGGGAAGCGTGCTGCCTTCGCGGTTGCTGCCGGCAGTCCAGATGGTGACGCCCGGCTCGATGATGTGGCGGACGCGCGACATATCAAAGAAGCGCGACTGCACGCTGTCATCGACCTTTTGCAGTGTGGTGCTGACGCGGACGCCGGCGGAACCCCAGATGCGGAGCTGGTCGTCCTCGCCGGGGGCGTAATTGCCGAAATCGGTGTCGTAGGCAGTGACGCGGGCGACGCCGAAGGGTGTGATATTGACAGGGCCAGCGTGCAGCTGGCTCATAAATTCGTGCCGGGTGTCGGCGCGGGTGACGCTGGATTCGCGGTACCCCTCAGCGCGAAGACGATCGGCGATGCGTTGCTGGCCATTGATGCCGAAGGTGCGCTGCGCAAGGGAGTCGTTGAGGAAGCCACGTTCCTTGGCAATGGATTCGTCAAAATCCATGCCGAGAATGCCGACGCGATATTCCTGACTCCAGGTGAGAAGGCCCGGGCTGGTTTCGGCAAAGAGGTCGTCGTTGAGACGCGTGTAGGTGACCTCGGGCATTTTCTGAACGCTGTACCCCTGACTCTGCAGCAGGTATTCGTTGGCGACAAAGTCGTTGAGAGAGTCCTTGGCCTGAAGGGTCAGGAGCGTGTTGTCTTCGCGGCGGGTGGCGAGCATCTGGGTGGCGAACTCGCGGCGCTCGGCGCCCATGTTCTCAAAGAAACCATCGACAAAGGCGGGATCGCCGATGTGTGCGGCTTCAGTGAAGAGAGTCCAATGTTCATCGATGCGCCAGCGATTGTCGCCGAGAATCATGCCGCGACCACCACCATCGCGATCGAGCTTGGTGCCGGGGCGGAGGACATCGGTGCCACTGTCGTCGAGGACGCCGTAGGCAAAGAGCTCGCCCTGGGAGTTGGGATTCTGCCAGTTGAGGCGCGTGCCACCGGCGAAACCACGATCGGCGTAGTAATCGGTGAGCACATCGATGCTGAGATTGTCGGGACGCTTACGCCCCAGCAGGCCGTAGAGATTCCAGCGTACTTTGGCGGCCAGGCCGCTGGAGTTGGAGTCTTCGAGGCGGACGTCCTTGATGGGTGCGTTGCCGGGATCGCCGGTGAAGCGAGGTGCCCAGGCGATGGGAAGGCCGTAGGCGCGGAGGGTGATTCCCCGCATGTCGGCGGTGACGCCACTGGGCACATCGCCTTGGTCCGTGCCACCGAGGCCGCCCAATCCGGAACCAATTCCAGAAAGGATGCCACCTTCACCAGTTTGGCCATCAGCAGAGCTGCCCTCGCCGGAACCAGAACCGTCGCCAGTGGGTTGAACATCACTGCGGGTGATGACGACGGACTTGGCACCGATAGAGAGATCGGGATCGAAGAAGGCGGTGGTGGAGAGGCGGGCCTGCTCGGCGCTGAACTGGTCCTTGGACTCCTGGCGGATGGTTTTGGCGCGAACGTAGAGGGGGAGGGAGCGCTTCTGGTCGTAGGTCCAGAAGACGCTGTCGAGCATGACCGCTTTGTTGGCCTGCAAGTCGTAGTAGACCTTGGGGCCGCGGACGCTGATTTTGCCATCGCTCGCGACGACATCGCCTTCGAGATAGATGCCGCGCACGTTGCTGGCATCGAGGCGGGAAATCTGGCTCAGCGGGCCCGGAGTGAGAAAGACCACGGCGCGTTGAGCAGTCATCTCCAGCGTGCGGCCGGTCGAGGCATCGGAGTACTGCACGACGATGCCATCAGAGGCGATGATGGTGTTCTCATCTGTGCCGGATTGAATGGTGTAGCCACCGGCGCTGATGCCGATGGTGCCAGTGGTGAGGAAGATGCTGTCGGGAGAATCCACCCTAGGCGTATCGGGGCGCGGCGCATCGGGGCGAGGTGGAACGGAAGAACCTGCCGCGGGTGTGCGCTGAGCAGTTGCACTCGATGGAGTTGTGGCATTGGAAGCGGAGGATGCGGACGGATGCGTCGTATTGCCGGCAATCTGGGTGGAGGGATTTGTACCTTGGGTGGTGTCGGGCTTGGCTTGGGCCCGGGGCGGCTGCGCCTGACGTTGAGTTCCCGAGCGGCTGGAGGCGGGGCTAGATGATGCGCCGGACGAGGAAACTCTGCGACGGTCGGGGGCGGTCTCGTCGCCCTCTTTGGGAGTGGTGTCCCGCGTGACGATGGCGGATTTCCGCGGGCCCAAGCCACTGGCATCGAGCATGGCGGCGACGGCCTTTTCGTCGTAGACGGATGGGAGTGGAGGCAGATTGCCGGTACGACCGGGAGAGGTGCGCGACGGGCCATCGCGAGTGGCGAGGAGTTGGCCTTCCTGCTCGAGAAGCGCGGCGGCGGCTTTTTGAGCGGAAGTGGGGCGACCGGCGTTGGCCTCGATGGCGTCGGCGAGAGCCGCGCTGGCTGAGCTCAAGAACGTGAGTGAGGCATCGTCAGTCGGGGCCGAGCGCTTCAGGAGATCGGCGGCCATGGTGACGGGGCCAGAGGAAGCGATCACCGCGCGGATGGGGAGTTTGTCGGCCTTGATGGTGACGCCGACATCCGCGGCGGGATTTTCGACATTCTCGAGGAAGGCAAAGACCTGCCAATTTCCGGCATCGGCGGTGCCGGAAAGACGCCAGAGCCAGAGTGTGCCGCGTGTTGCCTGAAACTCTTGCCCGGCGAGGGTGATGCGAACATCGCCATCGAGGGAGATGCGTTGGATGCCATTGTCAGTCCAGACATTGACGCGATTGGCGGCAAAGCGAAGATTGCCAGAGACGGGGGCGAGCGCGAAGCGGACAGTTTCGACGGTGTCGCCACGGAAGGCGCGAGTGGTGGTTGCCGCGGCGTGTGCGGAATGGAAGGAAGCGCAACACGTCGCGGCGAAGGCCAACGTGCACGCCAATGTGACACGGGTTGTGGCACGCGGCGTGACTGTGCGAGCGATGGAATGAGTAGCGGAACGAGCGGGCTTCATCTGGTGGCAATGCTACCGCGCATCGGTGCTCCATGCGGGGGACCGACAGCGGGAAAGCTGGGGATATTGCGCGAGATCAGTCGACCTTGTGCATGGCCTTGAGGGCGCGGATGCGCTCGGGAAGACTGAAGAGGCGGATGAACCCTTCGGAGTGCTGCTGGTTGTAAACCTCTTCCTTGCCGAAAGTGGCGAAGGTTTCGGAATAGAGAGAGTTGGGGCTCTTTCGCTGCACGGCGGTGGCAGTGCCCTTATAAAGGCGGACGACGATTTCGCCGTCGAGCTTGCTGGCGACGCTTTCGGTGAAGGCCGAGAGGGCCTCGCGGAGCGGGGTGAACCAGCGTCCGTTGTACACGAGCTCGGCGAAAGTGAGGCCGATGTGCTCGTGGAAGTGTCGGGTCTCGCGATCGAGGACGAGCTCCTGCACACCCTTTAGGGCTTCGACGATGATGGTGCCGCCGGGGGTCTCGTAGAGGCCGCGCGACTTCATGCCGACGAGGCGGTTTTCGACCAGGTCCACGCGTCCGACGCCGTGACGGCCGCCAATGTCGTTGAGTTTGGCAACGAGGGCATCGCCGGACATGGCAGTGCCGTTGAAGGCGACGGGGCGGCCCTTTTTGAAAGTGAGGGAGACATCTTCGTGTTTGTCCGGGGCCTGGCGCGGATCGGCGGTGAGCATCCAGACATCTTCGGGAGGAGCGTTCCAGGGATTTTCAATCGCGCCGCCTTCGTGGCTGATGTGCCAGAGGTTGCGGTCGCGGCTGTAGATCTTGGTGGCGCTGGCGGTGGTGGGGACATTGTGCTTGGCGAGATAGGCGAGGAGGTCTTCGCGAGAGCGAAGATTCCACTTACGCCAGACGCTGATGAGCTCGAGTTGTGGGGCGAGCGCGGAGTAGCAGGATTCGAAACGAACTTGATCATTGCCCTTACCCGTGCAGCCGTGCGAAAGGGCGTCGCAGCCGGTCTTGAGTGCGACCTCGACTTGGGCCTTGGCGAGAATGGGGCGGGCGATGGCAGTGCCCAGGAGGTAGCGGCCTTCGTACATCGCGCCGGTGAGTATGGTTGGGAAGACGTAGTCTTCGATGAAGGTCTTCTTGAGATCGACAACATAGCAGGCGCTGGCGCCGCTGTTCTTGGCCTTCTGCTCGACACCGGCGAGTTCATCGCTCCCCTGGCCGACATCACCGACGACGGCGATGACTTCGCAGCCGGGGTAGTTCTCTTTGAGCCACGGAATCGCGGCAGAGGTATCAAGTCCACCCGAATACGCGATGCAGATCTTCTTTGCCATGGTCGATGCTCTTTGTAAATCATCCGCCGCGGCGGATGGGTGCGTGCGAAACAAACAATAGTCGGTGAGTGGGAGAAATTGAGGTTTTCGACAGCCCGGAACAGGGCTTTTGCATGTGGGCGGAAGACAAATATCAGGTTTTGAGAATCAGGGCCAGAAGCGCCATCTGAGCCCACATGCGGTTTTCGGCCTGCTGATAGACGACGGAGCCGGGGCCGTCGAGGACCTCGTCGGTGACCTCGATGCCGCGATGGGCTGGGAGGCAGTGCATGAAGATGGTTTCCTTACCTGTTCTAGCCATGAGTGCGGCGTTGACCTGATACTTGGCGAAGGTCTTCATACGGCGGCCGGCTTCATCTTGACTGGTGCCCATGGAGGCCCAGACATCTGTGTAGACGGCATCGCAATCGGCGACGCCATCGACGGAGTTGGTGACGGTGACCTGGGCTCCGATCGTTTCACCGATCTTGCGGCATTCTTTGACGATTTCTGGGTTTGGCTCGAATCCTTTGGGAGTGATGGCAATGAAGTTCGCGCCGGTGAGGACGCAGCCGTGCATCAGTGAATGACAGACATTGTTGCCATCGCCTACATAGGCGACTTTGATGCCGCGGAGTGTGCCGCGACACTCGCGGAGGGTGAGGAGATCTGCCAACGCCTGGCAGGGGTGATGCATATCGCAGAGGGCGTTGACGACCGGGACACCGCTCGCGGCGGCCATTTTGGTGAGGGTGACATGCTCAAAGACGCGTGGGATGATGCAGCTGACCCAGCGTTCGAGGTTTTTGCCGTAATCGTGGACGCTTTCACGCTGGCCAAGGCGCTGCGTGCTGTGATCCATGTAGATGCAGTGACCGCCGAGTTTGGCGATGCCGACCTCGAAGCTGATGCGGGTGCGGAGCGAGGGCTTCTCGAAGAGGAGGATGCAGGATTTGCCCTTCAGAGTGGTGTCGTAATTGGCGGGATTCTGCTTCATCGCGACAGCAAGATCGAGTACGGCCTGCACTTCAGACGAGGAGAACTCTGCGAGAGAGAGGAGGTCCCGTCCGGCAAGGCCTTTGATGACCTTGGTGCTGATTTGTGGTGTTGGAGTTTTCTTCGACTGCTTTGTCATTTGGAAATCTACCAATTCAACGTGATGCGAATGCCGTGCGAACGGAATTGATCGGAGATGTTGTGAACGCGTTTCAGCGTGCTGTCATCGGGGGACCACTTTGGTTCCCACGGTGTTGCCGGAGGCCCACGCCTGAATGGCGGAGGCATCCTGACCTGAGAGAATGACGACAGGGGAGCCAATGGCTTTGGCGGTTTCGACTGCAGAGCGTGCTTTCACGATCATGCCGCCAGAGATTTCTCCGCTAGCGATCATGGCTTCGATGCCAGCGTGGTCGATCTCGGAAACAAGACCAGTATTGCCCTTGATTCCTGGGACATCTGTAAGGAGCACGAGGGCGCGGGCGCGGATGCGGCTTGCGAGCCCGGTCGCCGCGTCATCAGCGTTGATATTCAGGAAGTCACCATTGGCATCCAGTCCGATGGAGCAGACCACGGGGAGATATCCGGCGGCGAGAAGTGTGTGGGCGATGCCATCATCGCAGGACTCGACCTCGCCGACGCGGCCCGCATCAAAGCCGTAACGCTTGGAGACACGCGTGCGTGCGAGTCCACCATCACCCAGGCACATGCCGATAGCACTGATCCCTATACTGGCACTCTCGCGGTTGATGGCTCCGACGAGAGTTTTGTTGGTAACGCCAGCGAGAACTCCGACAATCTGCTCCATGTGATCAGGAGGTGTGATGCGGATGCCGTCACGCTTTTCGCTGACCAATCCCAGCCGAGCGAGCTGGCGATCGACTGCCGCGCCGCCACCGTGCATGAGAATGACTCCGTGCTTGCGGTGAATATCCAAAATGGAACGCCAAAGGGCGGGCTCGCGGATTTGATCTTCGAGCGCACGACCGCCGATCTTAATGACTACGGGAGCGATCCCGGCGACGGCGCTCATCGGGAAACTCCGCTACCACTTTTGCTGGCCATTCCGTTGGATTCCCGGAAACCCAAGCACAGGTTCATGCACTGGACGGCCTGCCCCGCTGCACCCTTGACCAGATTATCAATGGCCGAGCAGATGATGAGGTGGCCATTGGCTTCGTCCATGGCAAAGCCGATATCGCAGAAGTTTGTGCCGCGAACATCGGCGACGCTGGGCCAGTTGCCGGTTTTGAGAAGGCGGACGAAGGGTTCGTTGTCGTAGGCGGTGTGGTAGATATCGCGGACGCGCTGGGCAGTGATGTCGGGTGCAGTGTCGATGTGAATGGTGGCAAGGATGCCACGGTCATAGGGCCCCAGGTGGGGCGTGAAGACGGTGCGAACACCGGAGTACGCCTCAATCTCGGGCGTGTGGCGATGGGTCAGTACGCCGTAGGCCTGCACGCTGACTTCGCAAAAAAGGGAGCGTTGATTGAGGGAGCGGCCAGCACCGGAAACGCCACTGATAGCGTCGACGATGGCGCGAGTGCCCTGCTTGATGATTCCCGCCTTGCCTAATGGAGAAAGTGCCAAAATCGCGGCAGTGGCGTAGCAACCAGGAACCGCCACCATCTGTGCCGACGCGATGGCGTTGCGATTGGTCTCGGGCTGGCCATAGATGGATTTTGCGAGCAGGCCCGTGTCAGGATGCTCAAAGCCGTAGTACTTTGGATAGAGCGATGAATCCTTGAGACGGAAACTGCCGGAGAGATCAAGTACCCGCAAGCCCTTGGCGACCAGTCCGGGAGCGAGTTCGGTACTGGCTTCGTTGGGAGTGGCGAGAAAAACCACATCGGGCTTGAGGGCAGCGCAGGCATCCACATCGAACGCTTGCAGAGGCAGAGTGAGACGGTCGCGAAAGCGCGTGAAGACCTCGTCAAATCCCTGCGTCGCACCCTGCTTATCGCGGCGTGCCGACCCAAAGAGTCCGACGATCTCCACACCATCATGCGCGAGCAGAATCTCCAGCAGCTCCGCACCGCTGTACCCCGCCGCACCCACGACTGCAATCCGTTTCTTCACGCTTTGGCCCTCATGCACTCAGCAACGCACTTTGTAGGAATGAGAACAGGCCCGCCACTGGTGCGGGCCCGTTGAGTTTTTCCACTGGTTGCCTGATCAGTTGGCGAGCTTGGGAGCGCCGCCAGCGGGGCCGCCGCGCTGACCGACCTGGATCTCGCCGTTGCGCTCTTCATACTGACGGACGACCTGGGCCAGAGACATGGCGAGGCGCTTGGCACCGCCCCAGTTCATGACCACGCGGCTGCCGACACTGAAGAGAATGGCGGGCTGGTTGTTGGGGCCGGGCATGGGGAGGTTGATGCCGAAATCCATGACGACTTCGTCAGGGGTGGTCGAGGTGCGAATCGTGTTCGCGTACGACGTCGTCATCTTGGACTCGTCGATGGAGAGCTGGACCTGCTGCTGCTGGTTGCCGGGATTCGCGTTGCCGTCTGACATGGGAACTGCCTTTCTCTTGTGCGTGTCCCGGGGTGAAGGTGGTTCGGGCCGTGCCCGTCTGCATCCATTCGCCATACAAGCCGGGGCCGTCCCGGCTGTGTCCTTTCGGATCAATCGCCGGGGGGGAAGTGTAACGCCCTTTGTACGCTGATCCAGCCCGAAAGGTTCCATTCGGGTGGTTGTGTGAAGATGGCGCAAACCCAGAAATTCCAGTACCTTACCCCGCATGCGCAGATCCGTGTCCACATCATCCAGGGCTGTTAGACCGGGCCTGGCTGCCAATACACTCAAATACGGAGGGGAGGCACGCCCCTCGCAGACCAAGCCCCTGCGTGTTGCCGCGATTGATATCGGTTCCAATTCGTCGCGGATGCGGATTGCTGACATCGGGCCTCGGCGCAGAATTCGCATCATCGCGGATCGACGGGTGCGCACGCGATTGGGAAGTGATCTGGCCCGAACCGGGCGCATTCCCGCTCAGGGGCTGGCGGCGTTTGATGCGGCCATCGATTCGTTTGCCGCCGAGATCAAGACTTCCCAGGTGGACAAAGTGGTTGCGGTGGCGACCGCCGCAGCTCGCGAATCAGCCAATGGCGGGGAACTGATCACGATCGCGGGCAAGCATGGGATCGATCTGGATGTGATTGATCCCGAGCGAGAAGGGCGACTTGCGTTTCTGGGGTTGAGTTCGAAAGTTTCGCTGCGACAGGGATGCGCTGCGGTTATTGATATTGGCGGTGGTTCAGCGCAGGTGATTCTGTCTGTGGATGGAATGGTGTGTCGGTGCGTTTCCATGCCGTTGGGTGCAGTGCGGCTGACGCAGCAATTTGGCGGGGCGACGACTTCGAGTCGCAGCCGATTCCGTGTGATGCAGACATTCATACGCCGCACGATTGATGCGGCGTTACGAGACTGGAATCGCGATGTCGATCTGGTAGTGGGCACGGGTGGCACGCTGACCACGGTTGCCGCGATGCACGAAGCGAGAAAAAAGGGGCCGCCGAGGCCGCGCGTGATTTCGACGCTGAAAGTGACGGATGACATTCTCAAGCCATTGGAGAAGCTGCGGCGACTCCCCGCGGCGGCTCGCGGCGATGTGCCGGGAGTGCCCTTGGAACGTGCCGACATCATCGTGGCCGGGCTGGCAGTGGCTGCTGAACTGCTGGATCGTCTCGGGGCATCAACCTTTCGCACTGTGGAAGGGGGAATTCGCGAGGGGTTGATCGTTGAGGCCTTTGACAGGCAGCTGACATCGCCGCCATCTGACGCACACGAAGCGGCCAAGCGCCTCGCTCAGAGGTGCGACGATGACATTCCGCACAGTCTGCACGTCGTAAAGCTCTGTCAACAGATTGTCCGTGCATTGCCAGCCAAATTGCGGCTCTCGCCGCGCGAAGCACAGTTGTTGGCTCTGGCCGCAGAGTTGCACGACATTGGTGTCTTTGTCGAGTACGAAAAGCACCACAAACACTCATGGGCATTGATCTGCAACGCCCGACTGCCTGGGCTCTCGCAGATCGAGTTGGCGATCGTGGCGGCGGTGGCTCGCTATCACCGCAAGGTGCTCCCTCGGGCTTCACACATGGAACTCGAGGACATGAACGCGGCTCAACGCCTGCTCACTTCGCGGCTGGCTGCGATTCTGCGAATAGCGGACGGTTTGGATCGCTCGCATGAGCAACGAATTACCGGACTGCAGATAAAGAATCACCGAAAACGGACCCAGTGTTTCGTTCAGGGCGACGGGGATTTGACCGCAGAGATCATGGCTGCGAGCAAAAAGTCGGATCTTTGGAAATCTCTACACGGTTCCATCACTTTCGCTCGCAATCAAATGTGAAATGTGGCATACTGAGCCTTATGACTCTGCAATCCTCAGGCAAGCTGGTCGTTCCGCACGGCTTGATGGGTGATTGAGGGAGTCGTCGATGCTGGTTCGACCGATTGCTGTTCTGGTGTTATCCACCGCCGGGTTGTGTGCCTCACACGCACCCGGTGATGTTGTCACATTCGCCGCAGCCAACGATTCCACGCTCTTTGAATCCCCGGATGGCTCGTTGGCGGGAGGCAAAGGTGAATATCTGTTCGTGGGCAAGACCTTGATTGGTCAGATTCGCCGCACGGTGCTGCGATTTGATGTCGCCGCGAATGTTCCGGCAGGCGCCATCATTGATTCCGCCATCGTCACATTGCATATGTCGCGGACACCAACGACCGGTACCGATGTGTCCTTCTTTCGACTGACTCAGCAATGGACGGAGGGGGCTACAGATCCGCCCGGTGAGGAAGGAGCCGGCGGCATCACCGTCTCCGGCGATGTCACCTGGATTCACACCGCCTTCGACACTTCCTCCTGGAATACACCCGGTGGCGACTTTGCCGCTGCAGCCAGTGCGTCAACGATGGTGTTCGGAAATGATTTCTACACATGGGACCTGACAACCGATGCCCAGCACATGTTGGATGCTCCATCGCTGAATTACGGCTGGTGCCTGATTGGCGAAGAGGGTGCGGAAGCCACCGCAAAAAGGTTTGATTCGCGAGAGAACTCAGTTATCGAGTTTCGACCCAGCATGAGAGTGGAGTACCACCTCATCCCGGCACCCGGGATAGCCCTTGCGCCCTTGTTTGGTCTTTGGGTCGCGAAGCGTCGGAACCGACAGGCCGCCGTCGCCATTGAACGCAATAGGCGATTTTCCCGGTCGTTAGACTCTCACATTTGAGTGTGTCACGAGCGAGGTACACCATGCTTGCATCGCCGCATCTGTCCCGTTCAGTTTCCCGTCGTGGGCTCTTTGGTTCGTTGATCGGCAGGCCATCTGCCGGGTACGCCGCCGCCGCGGCTGCCTTGGCCTCGTTGGCTTCCACATCAGAAGCCGAACCGGTCACCAACAGCGTCGAAGCCGATCCGAATGCGCTCTTGAACAAGTTGATTCGGCGCACCACTTTTGGAATCACGCAGGCGGATCAGGCGCGTGCAGTGCAGTTGGGATACGCGGCGTACCTCGAAGAGCAACTGAACTATCTCTCCATCGATGACAGCGCGATGGATTCGCGGCTTGCTTCGTACACCACGTTGAACATGACGGTGCAGCAATTGCTCGCGCTCGCTGCAAATCAGGTGACCAATGAGCTCATCGAGGCATTGATCCTTCGAGCCACGTTCAGCAAGAGGCAGTTGTTCGAACGAATGGTCGAGTTCTGGACGGACCACTTCAGCATCGATATCAATGTCCAGCTTTGCAGATATCTGAAAACAGTTGATGAGCGGACTGTGATTCGCCCAAACGCACTGGGCAGCTTTCCCGCCATGCTGCATGCCAGCGCCCAGAGTTCGGCCATGCTGCTCTATCTGGATAACAACACCAATATCGCGGCATCACCCAACGAGAACTACGCTCGCGAATTGATGGAATTGCACACGCTCTCCGTCACCGGGCCGTACACACAGAATGATGTGCGAGAGGTCGCCCGCTGCTTCACCGGCTGGACCTTTGGCGCTCCCGGCTCCGGGGCAAACGCCGGAGTCTTCTTCTTCAATTCCGGAACCCACGATAACGGTCAGAAGACCGTGCTGGGCAACACGATTCCTGCTGGTGGCGGCATGCAGGACGGCATCACCGTTCTCAACATTCTCGCGGCGCATCCCGCCACGGCCAACTTCATCGCCACCAAGATGTGCCGCAAGTTCCTTGGCGAGAATGTATCGCAGTCCGTCATCAATTCGGTCGCAGCGGTGTATACGTCGACCAACGGCGACATCAAGAGCATGGTGCGAGAGGTGCTCAAGCCCAACAATCTGGCAACGGATTATGGCCCGAGGCACAAGCGTCCATTCCATCATTTCGTGTCTGCCATCCGCGGCACCGGTTCTACCGTGACGGCCACTTCAGTGATGCGCACGCAGTTGAACGCCGCAGGTAATCTCCCGTACAACTGGGGACCGCCAGATGGGTACCCCGACACGCTTGCCTATTGGAACGGCCTCATCCTGCCCCGTTGGAATTGGGGTGCTTCCATGGCAACCAATGCCATCACCGGGATCTCGTTCCCGGTCGAGACTTTCTTCGCGGGCATGACAACGTCGGCGCAGATGCTCGACAAGATCAATGCGGCAATGTTTGGCGGCGAAATGCCTGCGGCAGAGCGCACGCGTTTGCAGCAATATCTCAATACCAATGTTGGAAACGCCACGACTCGCCGTGAGACAGTCGGATTGGCCATTGGTGCGCCGTCGTTCCAGTGGTATTGATGAGAAGAAATGTCAGAAAACCGGAATGTGCAGAGATGAACGAATCGTGAAATAAGGGGCTGAACATGGCAGGGCATCAGCACAACTTTGATCCGCACGCGTGCGCCGAGTTCAATCACCTCAGCCGCCGCCAGTTCATGCAAACTTCGGCCAGCGCCGGCATCGGCCTGACCGCCCTTGCTGCCAGCGCTCCTGCATGGCTGCCGCGGGTGTCGCTGGCTTCCAGCCATCGCAGCGGGATGCGCGATGTCATGATCTCTCTGTATTTGCGCGGCGGAATCGATGGCATGTCCGCGCTGGTTCCATACGGCGATCAGTACTACTACTCAGCGCGGCCCACCATCAATGTGCCCAGCCCCACAAGCGGTGCGGCTCAAAGAGCGATTGATCTGAATGGTTTCTTTGGCATCCACCCCGGCATGGCCAACCTCATGCCTGCATACAACAACGGCCATCTGTTGTTCTTGCACGCCACGGGCTCAACTGACACGTCCAGGTCCCACTTTGATGCCCAGCGCAGCATGGAAACCGCACGCACGGGTGACCCCAACGCAGGCACCGGTTGGCTGGGCCGCCACTTGGCATCCATCACACCGATGGATCCCAACGCACTCTTGCGTGGTGTTGGTATTGCGACGGGCCTGCAAAAGACTCTGGCCGGCGCGCCGCTCACCCTTCCGATTCCCAATCTAGACAACTTTGGAATCACAGGTTCCGCGGGAACGGTGATCGCCCGCTCGGCTGTGCTTGATGACCTGTATGAAGGCACCACGGACCCCCTCAAGACAGTGGCCTTTAACACCTTGCAGACCATTGACCTGCTGAACACCATCAATTTCTCCGGCTACGCCCCCGGCGGTGGGGCGGTGTATCCGACCACATCTCTCGGCGTGGCTCTCAAGTCTTCGGCAGCACTTGTCAAAGCGAATGTCGGCGTGGAAGCCATCGCCATCGACGTCACCGGATGGGATACGCACAATGCGCAGGGTGTGCTGACTGGCACATTCAACACCATCATTTCGGATCTGGCCAATTCCATGGCCGCGTTCTACACCGACATGCTTTCCAACGCCAACAACCCGACGTTTGCCATGGTGGCCGCTTCAGAGTTCGGTCGCCAACTGAATGAAAATGGTTCAGCAGGCACCGATCACGGCTATGCCAACATGATGATGGTTCTGGGTAACTGCATCAACGGCGGGCAGGTCATTGCCAACTGGCCCGGACTTGGACCTGGCCAACTCTTCCAGAATCGAGATCTCAACGTCACCATTGACTACCGCAGCGTCCTCGCGCCGATCATTCAGAACCGGCTGGGCAATGCCAACCTCTCCACCGTCTTCCCTAACTTCACACCTCAGGCCCTCAATGTCCTTCGTTGCTAGTGCCTTTGCTGGTACCTGTCTTGGGTGGCACCGGTCTCCAGACCGGTGTACGGAGTTTCCAGAGTTCAGAACATCGTCTTTCAACTTCCCAACGAGTTTCCTATGAACACCGCTTCACTCCACATCACCGCTGCTCTCATCGCCCTTACCGCTCTGAGCGCATCATCCCTCGCCATCCCTCTCTACAGCAATCGCTCCGCCGATCCTTCCACACCAGCACTCGCCACCGGCTTCAATTCACTTTCTGGGATCGCCGCCCCCTCTGGAAAAATCTGGAGCGAATCTGCGAGCAACAACACCAACACGGTTGGGCTCGGGCTCGTCGGCATCGCGGCACATCACACCGGCGAGGTCTCCGGCAGTTTCCGCTTGGCAGATGACTTTACTGTTCCCTCGGGTGCTGGCTGGTATGTCAACACCATCACCGTGTACGCCTATCAGACCGGTTACATCGGCGGCCAATCACCATTCAGTGCTGTCAATCTCCGCATCTGGAATGGCATCCCAGGTCAAGTCGGCAGCAGCGTTGTCTTTGGCGATACCACGACCAATCGACTGCTGGAAAGTTCGGCCACCAACATCCTGCGCATCGGCAACTCCGTGGTCGCTCCATTCCCCATGACGCCGGATGCAACACGCACCATCTGGGCAAGCAAACTCAGCATCAACGCTCTCCTCCCTGCAGGCACATACTGGCTCGACTGGCAGTACGACTGCGTCGATCCTTCCAAACCTGCGCTCACTCCCCCCGTCACAATCGCCGGTTCTGTCGTGACGGCCAACGCCAATGCGAGGCAGTTCGCGCCATCGACTCTTGTGGCAACCGGAGCATGGACCGTGATTTCTGACGCTGGCAAGCCCGAAGCCAGTGCCGACCAACTTATCGATCTGCCGTTTCTCATTGCAGGATCGAACGGCTGTCCGGCCGATTACAACGCCGACACAGTCACCGACTTCTTTGATTATCTCGACTTTGTCTCCGCCTTCGCCGCCAGTGATCCCGCGGCAGACTTCAACGCCGACACGGTTGTCGACTTCTTTGACTACCTCGATTTCGTCGCTGCCTTCGCGGCTGGCTGCTGATCCTGTCACCGTGGCATCAAGCTTCCGGGCGATCTTCTCTCATCCTGATTTGGCCATTTGTCTATTTGGCAATTTGCCGAGCATTCAGCACGGCAGTCGTGCTTTTGCCCGCAACCAGCGGCACCAGCACCACCTTGCCACCCCGCGCCTCCACCACATCGGCGCCAACCACGCTCTCGCGCGTGTAGTCCCCGCCCTTGATCAATACATCCGGCAAGAGCGCGCTGATCAATTCCAGTGGCGTTTCTTCACCAAAGATCACCACCGCATCTACACATTCCAGCGCGCTCAGAACGCGGGCCCGATCCGCTTCGCTGTTCACCGGCCGCGTCGGCCCTTTCAGTTTCCGCACGCTGGCATCACTATTGATCGCCACGATCAGGGCATCCGCCGTCGCGCGCGCCTGCTGCAGCAGCGAAATGTGTCCCGTGTGCAGAATGTCAAAGCACCCGTTGGTAAATGCGATCTTCTCCCCATCCTTGCGGCGTGAGGCGATCTCCACCTGCAACTGGCTCACACTCCGCAACTTTGCAGCATCGGTCCGTCCATGCTCAGCATGCCTCAGCCGCAGCAGCGAGTGATGGATCTTCTCCACAGGGATCGGCTGCACTCCAAAAACCTCGACCTCCAGCCCTGCCGCGGCATTCGCCAGCCGAACCGCATCCTTCCAGCACGCCCCGTTGGCCCTCGCTGCCGCCAATCCGGCCAGGAATTCATCTCCCGCGCCCGTCACGTCATACACCTGCCGCGCGACTGTTGGCACCGAAACCGCTGTCCCACCTCGCTCTACCAAAAGCGCGCCGTGCTTGTCCAGTGTGAGGACGCAACATTCCAGGTCGAGTTGCTTCAGCAGGTGATTGGCCACCGACGAGTTATGAACCGCGTCCGCCGCGACATGCGTGGACATGCCAGTGGCGAATTCCGCCTCCGTCCGATTCGGCGTGATCGTCGTCGCCCCGCGATACCGCGCGTAATCCGCCAACTTCGCCGGATCGACAAACACCGGCTTTCCCGCCCGCTTGGCCGCGGCGATCACGCTCTGGCAAAATGTTTCCGAGCACACGCCCTTGGCGTAATCCTCGATGCACACCACATCGCACCACGACAGTTTGGCTATGACGCGGTTCAATAATTCCGCTTCGATCTCGCGAGCGATCGGCTCGCGCGATTCGTGATCCAGCCGGAACATCTTCTGCGGGTGGCGACCCTGCGCCAGACCCACCAGGTTCTGCTTGACAGTGGTGGGGCGGGAAGCATCCTCGACCAATCCACTGACACCCACACCATCTGCAGCCAGCAATCCACTCAGCGTCCGCCCGAATTCATCCGCGCCCACAATCCCGATCGCTTCGACGCTCGCCCGCAGCGCGATCAGGTCCAGGCACACGTTTGCCGCGCCACCGGGGCGGCTGTCGCGCCTCCGCACATGCAGGATCGGCACGGGTGCATCGGCGGACAATCGCTCCGCCTCGCCGTACAGATGTTCATCCAACATGAAGTCGCCGATCACCAGCGCCTTGAACGGCTGCCACCGATCGAGAATGTCCAGCAGCGTGTCAGACATAAGGGCTGGAATTCGCAAAGAAAGAAAAGTGCCGGAGACAGGAATCGAACCTGCACGAGGTGTGAGCCCCAATGGATTTTGAGTCCATCGCGTCTGCCAGTTCCGCCACTCCGGCAAGGAGGGAAAAACTCTCGGTCTGGAGTTTAGGTCTCAAAAACCCCGCTTACCACCCGATCACCATTTGATCACGATCTTTCCGAATTGCTCGGCCCCCTCCAGCCGCGCATACGCCTTTTGGCACTCCTCTGGGGCAAAAACCTGATCAACCACCGGGGCCAAAGCTTCTTGATTGAAAAGGGCCACCAGTTCCTTCAATTCGTCCGTGCTCCCCATCGTCGATCCCACGATCCGTAGCTGATTCCAGAAAATCCGCGCCAGGTCCGTGGTCGCATCCGGCCCGCTCGTCGCCCCTGCGGTCACATACGTCCCGCCTCGAGCCATCGACTTGATGCACGTCAAGTGTGTCGCCTTGCCGCTGGTATCCACCGCCATGTCCACACCGCGCTTGTTGGTCCAGCCGCGCACGTCCTTGGACCAGTCCTGCCCCGCATCCAGAACGCCGAAATCCGCTCCCAGCTTCTTCGCCCCGTCCAGTTTCCACTGGTGCCGGCTCGTCACCGCCACCTTGCACCCAAAGTGCTTGGCGATCGACAGCGCGCTCGTCGCCACGCCTCCACCAATCCCCGTGATCAACACGCTCTGCCCGTGCCGCAATTGCCCCTTGGTCACCATCATCGACCACGCCGTCAGAAAGCACAAAGGAAACGCGGCCGCCTGCACCGCGTCCACATCATCGCGCACCACCGCCAGATTCGCGACCGGAATCGTGTATTTCTCCGCCAGCATCCCGTTGTGATGTTCGCCCACCAATTCATACAGCGGCGCCAACGTGCTTCCCGGCGGGTCATCCGGGTGCATCCGCTCTGCCTGCCTCACCGCAGCATTCGGCACCACTTTCTTCCCCAACCACGCCGCATCCACACCCGCTCCCACCTGCTCGACAATGCCGCACGAATCGCACCCGGATACCCGCGGGTATTCCAGTTTCAGTCCCGGCACACCGCGACCCACCCACAGGTCCATCTGGTTGAACGCCGTCGCCAGTACGCGCACCACCACCTGCCCCGGTCCCGGCGAACTCGGCTCCGGCCAATCTGTGCGAAACTCGATATTCGGTGTGACCGGATTTCCCTGACGCTGGCAGACGATCGCTCTCATGCCCACAAGATAGGTCTCACCCGATCCCAAAAACACAACCGCCCCGGTTCTCCCGAGGCGGCTGGAAAAGTCATCGCTTTCATCAGGCCTTGCTGGTGATCTTGGTCACGTGCTTCAAGCCGCGGCGGCGGTCACGCAGACGCTGGCTCTTGCCCTGACGATCACGCAGGTAATACAGCTTGGCGCGGCGGGCATCAGCGCGACGCAGCACTTCAAAACCTGCCACCACCGGGCTGTTGATCGGGAACACGCGCTCCACACCGACATCATCCACCACCTTGCGGAGGGTCATGATCTCGTCAATGCCGCGGCCGTGGCGGGAGATGATCACGCCCGTGAAGGCCTGAAGACGCTCCTTATCACCTTCCACAATGCGGAACTGCACGGAAACCGTGTCACCGATATCCATCGTCGGAACATCGGTCTTGAGGGTCGAAGCGTTGATGGATTCGAGAATCTGCTGACGGGACATGGAACAACCTCGTGTCAAAACTGTGTGCTGGCCCTTCCGTGGCAAGCCCCAATCGGGCCTCCCAGTGAGGGGTCGAGATGATAGGCCTTGGTTCGCCGACCGTCTATCCCCTATCCCGTAATCGTCAGGGTTCAGTTTGGTGAATTTTCCAATTCCCGGCGTTAGCCGATCAAATCCGGCCTTCTCGCTTTGGTCCGCTCCACCCTCTGGGCCTGCCGCCAAGCCTCAATCTTGGCATGATCTCCCGACAGAAGCACATCAGGCACCTGCCGCCCCATCCACTCTCTGGGCTTGGTGTAGTGGGGGTGGTCCAGCAGTCGCTGCTCGCCACAAAAACTCTCAACGTGCGCCGACTCAGCATCCCCCAGTGCCCCCGGCAAGAGCCGCGTCACCGCATCGATCAACACCATCGCCGCCAGTTCGCCGCCGGATAACACATAGTCCCCGATCGACACTTCTAGCGGCGCGAGTTCCTCGATCACCCGCTCATCCAGCCCCTCATAGTGCCCGGCGATCAGCAGCAGCCGCTCTTGTTTGGCCAGTTCCTCGACCATCTGCTGGGTCAGCGTCTTTCCCTGCGGCGTCAGGAGCACCCGCCGCGCTGGCCGCGGGTCCAGTCCCTCGACATGCTTCACCGCATCAAACAGGGGCTGGCACATCATCACCATGCCCGGTCCTCCCCCGAATGGTCGATCATCCGTCTTGCGGTGCTTATCCGTCGAAAATCCTCGGATATCCGTCGCCACCACCTCAAGCACCCCCGCCTTGCGGGCTCGCGCGGGAATACTCACGCCCAGCGCGGCAGGCGACTCCGCACTGAACATCTCCGGAAACGTGGTCAGGATGTCAATACGCAGGGGCATCAAGTAAAGGGTAGATCACCGCTCCTGCAAACCTCCACGAACTCTTGACCATTTGGAAATTTAGCTGTTTGGCGATTTGCGGCGCAGCCGAATACCCTCCGCTCCCGACTCTCATCGTGCACACGGAAAGGACTCCGGGTTGAAACTCTCAGCCATCTTTGCCGAACTCGCCTCGCATGGCAGCGCGGCACTCTCTGATGGCCCGCGGATCATCATCGTTCATCCCGATTTTTCCACCAGCATCCCCACATCCCCCGCGCCCGCCACGCCCAACTCACCACCATCGCAGGATTCTCACCCGCCGATCTCCGCCGTGATCATCCCCGCGCCGCCAATGCTCGTATCACCTGTCCAAGCTCTCGGCCATCCCGCTGATTCTGCCGCCGCGAGTGATCACGATTCGCCTCTCATCCCCCTCCGCAAGATCCGCTCCGACATCTCCATCGGCGACATCCTGCACCAGACCCAGCGTGCTGGCTTTGGCTTTATCATGGCCTTCATCGCCATCGTGTCCATTCCATTCGTCGGCATGAGTCTTCCCTTTGGCCTCGCTATCACCGGCCTGGCCTGGCAACTTCTGCTGGGCCGCAAAGAACCTTGGCTCCCTCAGCGCGTTCGGGATCACCTCGTCAGCATCCGCACCATCGACATCATCGCCAATCGCATCGCCCGCGTCACAAAGGGGATGGAAAGGGTCTTCAAGCCGCGGCTCACCTTCCTCACCACCGGCTTCATGCTGCGCGTGATGGCTTTCTTCATTCTGCTTCAAGCTATTGGCCTTGCCGCACCCATGCCGATCCCCGGCTCTAACTGGTTCTTCATTGTCCCCATCGTGGTGTTTTCTGTCGCACTGATGGAAGAAGATGGAGCCCTTGCTCTCGTTGGCTATCTGTTGCAGATCGTACAACTCGGCATCGTCTTCATTTTCTGGGCCGCCATCAAAGCGCCGACCATCAAAGCATGGCACATGGTTCACAGCTGGTTTGGCAGCTAATCGTCTGAATCCCTGTTCCGTCTGGTATGCTCCTCCTGCGCCGCCACTCGCGGCAACTGCAGCTCGCAGTTTCTGTGCGCGTCGAGTGTGCCCAGGGGTATGACCATGCCGCATCTGCGTTCTGTTGCGTCCGCTGCCTTTCTCGCATTGATCTCCGGTTTTGCCTGCGCTCAGTGGGTCGGCCCCGCGGCACCAGACAGCCGCATGAAGTTTGAAACCGGCCCCGTCTACGTCGGCGTCACCTCACTCACCAGCGCCCGCTTTGGTGTCATCGAGCCCGCGACATCTTCCCGCGTCATCAGTTCCTACGCCTTTGCTGGAACACCCACCAACGGTGCTCGCACCACCGCGCTGTGGGGCGAAACCAACAACCCCAAGGGTCGCGCCTTGCAGGGATTCAACTTCTCCGCCGCAGACAGTGGGGATACCAATAACCCAGCCACCGGTGTTTGGGCCGAAACCGCATCACCAACCGGCAACTGCATCCGCGCCCGCGCCACGGCTTCTAGCGGCAGCGCAATCGCCGGCTATTTCGAGGCATTCGCGACGAATGCCATCTCCGTGTACGCAGTCGGGGAGAATCCCATCTATGCCGACACCGCTGGAGAGAACTCAGTCGCAATCCGCGCCAGGTCGCTCTCCAGCTCCGGGTCACCGACATCACTGAGATCGACCAACTCCAGCCAGAATGGAATCGGTGTGTATTCCAGCGTCGATAGCGGCAGTGGCACTCCCATCGCCCTCTATGCCATCTCGCCCAAAAACGGCTACGCCGGATACTTCTTTGGCGGAAAGACCTACTTGGATGGCAAGATTGGAATTGGAAACTATCTTCCCAACTACAAACTTGAAGTTCGGGACTCCTCATCTGATGCCACCGTGTACGCGGTCAATTCTTCTGCCAGCACTGGCGCCAACACCGGCGGCCCGGCAGCGGTCAAGGGTCTCATCTCCAGCACCTCCGCGGGTGCCTATTCCTCCGGCGTCTGGGGTTTGAACAACAGTACCAATATCAACGGATCCGGCATCGCCGGCTACCACGCCGGCAGTGGTGTCGGTGTCTTTGGCGCTGTTCAGGCCAGCAGCAACGGCGCTGCCGTTCTAGGCACCGTCATCGGCAGTGGCACCACGGCCAGCGCCGGATCATTCCTCGGCAACGTCTTTGTCCTGGGCAATGTCTCCAAGGGTGGCGGCTCATTCAAGATCGATCACCCGCTGGATCCTGAGAACAAGTACCTCTACCACTCCTTCGTCGAGTCTCCCGACATGATGAATGTCTACAACGGCAACGTCGTTACCGACGATCAGGGCTTCGCGACGATCACACTTCCCGATTGGTTCGAAACCCTCAATCGCGACTTCCGCTATCAACTCAGCGTCATCGATGAATCGGCGCCCGACATGCACTTTGTCCGCGTCTCGCGCAAGATCAAGGACAACACCTTCGTCATCAAATCTGTCCCCGGCAACATGGAGATCTCCTGGCAGGTCACCGGCATTCGCCACGACAAGTATGCCCAGAAGCACCGCATCCCCACCGAAGAGCTCAAGGCCGACAAGGACCGTGGCAAGTACCTCCACCCCGATGTGTACGGGCTCCCCCTCGATCGCGGCATCTATCACCACGATCTCACCGGCATCAATGCCGACCTTGCCGCGAAGGCAAAGCACCAAGAGGGCGTCCCCGCCAGCAATGCGCGTATTGCTGCAGAAATCGCTGCACGCGCCGCACGAGCCCATGCACACGTCGGAAACACGGGATCCCTGGGTGCTCAAACTACCCAGCCGCTGACCCCTGCCATCGCCGCCGGACGCTGAGCTGCAGTGACGCACCGGTGAACCGTCATCATCGGTTCACCCAGACAAACGAATTCGCCCTGAATTCGTGTGGCTTTGGCGCGCGAATCCGTTTCGGGTAAACTGCAATCCGTTCCAGCATTTCCAGTTCCATCCTCAAGTCATTCATAGGAGATCGTCATGTCTCTACGCTGTGTCCTTGGTGTGCTCGCCGGTTCGTGCGTCGCGGCAGTCAGTAACGCCCAATGGGTTGGTCCCGCCGCGCCGGACAACCGCATGAAGTACGAGGGTGGCCCGGTCTTCGTCGGTGCTTCTGGCCTGACCACCACCAAGTTTGGCGTCATCGAATCTGCCCCCGGAACCCGAATCATCGGCAGTTATGCCTTCATCGGCACGCCAGGCAATGGCTCGCGCACGACCGCGCTCTGGGGCGAAACCAACAACCCCAAAGGTCGCGCCCTCCAGGGGTTCAATTTCTCATCAGCCGATAGCGGCGATTCCAACAACCCTGCTACCGGCATCTGGGCAGAGACCGCTTCACCCACCGGCCAGGGATTGCGGGCACGCGCCACAGCGACCAGTGGGCAGAGTTATGGCGGCTACTTTGACAACGCTTCGTCCTCCGGCACTGCCGTGTACGCCAACAGCTCCGCGGTATCTGGTTTCAGTTACGGCATTCAGGTCACCAATGCAAGCACATCCGGCACGGCCATTCTCGCGTCCAGCACGGCTTCGGCTGGAGTGACAACGGGAGTCTTGGGCACCGTTCTCAGTAGCGACGGGACTGCAGTATTCGGATCCAACACCAGTTCTACCGGAACCAGCATCGGCGTGCGTGGCAGGGTGATCAGCTCCACCGGCTACGCGGGATACTTCGAAGGCGGTCGGAACTATTTTGAAGGCAATGTCGGTATCGGCGTCGGCTCCCCGTCTACCGTGCTGGACGTCTTTGGCAGCAGCACCACTGGGCTGATCTACGGTGCGAACACGTCGTCGGCGTCAGGAAACTCGCAGGGTTCGGGTGTCGCCGGAGTCAAAGGCACAATCACTTCGACGTCTCCAGGTTCACACGCTGCCGGAGTGTGGGGCATCGTGCCCGCAACAGCAGGCAGTCAGGGGTATGGCGTTGCTGGCTATCACAACAGCAATGGCATCGGCGTTGCTGGCTTTGTCGCATCAACGAGCTTCGGCGCAGCGGTATACGGCAATGGTGGCGCAACCAGCACAACTGCGTATGCCGCGGTCTTCGATGGTCGCGTATTCGTCAACGGCACAGTCGCCAAGAGCGGTGGTTCATTCAGGATTGATCACCCCTTGGATCCAGAGAACAAAACCCTCTCGCACTCCTTCGTTGAATCACCCGACATGATGAACATCTACAACGGTATCTCGTCCACACCGATCCTTCCGGTTACGCTACGGTCACCATGCCCGACTGGTTCACCGCCCTCAATCGCGATTTCCGCTATCAACTCACCGTCATCGATGAGGCAGACAGCGGCTGGGCTCTCGCCAAGGTTGTTCGTGAAATGAAGGATGGCGAGTTCACTATTCGCACCAATCTTCCCAACCAGAAAGTGTCATGGCAGGTCACTGGAATTCGCCAGGATGCCTGGGCCAATAAGCACCGCATCCCCACGGAAGAGCTCAAGAGCGCGAACGAAAAGGGTAAGTATCTCTCGCCCGATGCGTACGGGCTCCCGCCTGAACGCGGCATCTACCACCGCGATCCTGCTGCCAACCTTGCCCGCGAATCAGAACAGATCATGCAGCGCCAGGCGCAGATCGACCAGGAAAATGCTGCTCGCGCAAAGGAACGTCGAGTCAACTCTGGCCTTTCTGCTGCTCCAGCGTCCAGTGCTCTGGCAAACACTCCGCCCCTCGTCCCAGCCATCGCAGGCGGACGTTAACTCAACCGCTGCAAAACCTGTTGCGCATCACGCAGCAGGACCAGTGAAAATACATCGATCTTCCCCGATGTCGCGCCGGATGCTACCACTGCATTGTGGACAAGTGTCTGCGCGTACATCTCAGCGTCGATCGCTGCGTGCGGCTCCAGAACCGCCGCGGCAAACACAAAAGCATGCACCGCCCATGGGCGATGAGTTGCGTTGTCTGGTTGAATTTCCGCGATCAGCCACTTTGCCGCACCCAGCAGGCGAGGTCGTAAATCTGCGAAGGCAGCATTCGCGAGCACCAAACTCGCCAGCGCATGCACCGCCGCCAACTCTCGTTCAGTCTCCGCTTCCAATGTCGCAATGCTTGGCTCGGCTATCAGTGGCATCGGTATGTGCGCGTCGGGCTCTCGAATCAAGTTCCGAATCGCAGAAACATCACGCCGCCCAACTGCTCTCATCATCGCCGTCGCCGCATCATCACCCTCTTGGTTCACAAAGCAGTGGGGCAGCCCACCGATGATGCGTGCAAGAAGGGGCCTGTCAATCGGCCGACGATCTCCCATCCCGTCTGCGAATCCATCGACAAAACGCTCTTTCTCTGCAGTGAGCGCAGGAAAGACAAGCTGCTGGGTTAATGTGTCCAGCCGTTCGGCCCACATCGTGATCACGTCGCGATTCATGTCAGCACCGGATGAGGCGTGTCAATGCCGATCTCCGAAACCTGCACCGTTTCCTGTGGCAGTGGATTGTCCAATCCATAAACCGCCCGAGTGGGTGTCTTCATCTTGAAACGAGCAACACCCGATGACTCTTCCCACGCCTGGCCCTTGCGCGTCTGATGCCACAGGTGATAGATCTCGAGTTGCTTGATTCCCACCGCGACACTCGCGCCGCTGGCATACAGCCGCCGCCCGACATCATCATCCTCACTTCCATACCCCACATACTCCTCATCCATCCCGTTGATTTTCTCGAACGCGCCGGCCCGAACCGAAAAGTCCGCTCCAAGCACCTTGGGCTTGTGCGCCTTTGCCAGACCAAATGGCCTCAGCCGCGCTTGCCACGTCAGCCGGCGGTGTCGATCTTCAATCGATGCGACCTGCTCGGCTGTCAATCCCACCGGATCGCGTCCCGTCGCAAGTGCTTCATCATCAAACCGCTCAGTCTGCTCACTGGTGATGTCATGCCGAAACCCCACAACCAGATCACCCCTCTGACCCAGTTCCATGTGAGTGCGCACAAAATCCCGACCAGGGCAGCAGTCACCCTGAATGATGATGACCCGATCTTCCGGCTTGATCGCGCGAGTGCCGGGCAATGCCTTCATCGCCCTCACCCCGTTGTTGATCACCTGCGACAGGCGGCAGATGTTCTTGTGAGGCCGCATCACCAGAGTGCCAGTCAATCCAAACTTGGTCATGCATTCTCGGGCGTGATCCGCCAGATCCCTCTTGTCGTTATCACAAGAGATCACCAGCTCCGCCGGTAACAGGGTCTGGATTGTCACGCCTCGCAGCGTTCTTTCCAGGTGGAGCGTGGTGTGGGTCGTGATGAGTAGGTAAGGCCGCGACATGCAGGAAAAAAGGGTACGCATTGCCCTGCTTCACAACTCGCCACCCGCATTCTGCCGATAACACCTTTGGGTGAGTGCCCGATTCTGGGCAGTCTCTCAGCGCGTGCGGCGGAATGGGGACCCTGAACTATGTCCGACATGGTTGATGCATGCGTGATTGGAAGCGGCGCAGGCGGCCAGAAAGCCGCGCTGGCCGCGGCCAAGTTGGGCAAACGCGTACTGGTCATCGAGCGCGAGGCCGTCTGCGGCGGGGCGATGATCAATACCGGCACGGTGCCGAGCAAAGCCCTCCGCGAAATCATTCAGTCTGAGTTGGTGCAGCGTGTTCGCCGCTCGTCTGATGCGGCTCGCCGCGGCGACGAGCTCCTGCAATACGCGCTGGAATCCACCCGCCGCATCATCAGTGCCGAGCACAGGGTGATCGAAGAGCAGTTTCGTCGCCAAGGCATAGAAGTGATCCGGGGTGAGGCCAGGTTTCGTTCGCCATTGGAGATCGAGGTGGTCGAGGGTGGACGCGCTCGCACCATCGTGGCCGACAAGTTCTTCATTGCCACTGGCTCCAGCCCGGCCAAGCCCACCAACTTTGATTTTGACGGCGAGCACATTCTCACTTCTGACGACGTGTTGCGGATGAGGAAGCTGCCTCGCAGCATGATCATCGTCGGTGGTGGAGTCATCGGCACCGAGTACGCCTCGATGTTCACCCACGCAGGTGTCGAAGTGACTCTGGTAGAAGGCAAATCGCGTCTGCTTGACTTTATCGATGGCCAGATTGGCGAATCCCTCCAATACCAACTGCGCAAGGCCGGCATGATCCTGCGGCTTAGTGAATCCGTTGTCCGCGTTCGTCGCCTTGATGAATCCACACCCGGCGGTGCACGAGTAGAAGCGATTCTGGAAAGTGGCAAAACCCTCCGCGGTGATGCCCTCATGTATTGCGTGGGTCGTCAAGGCAACACCGCCTCGCTGAATCTGGAGTCGGCGGGGTTGCGAGCCGACAGCCGCGGCCGCATCAGCGTGAATTCGTCCTATCAGACTCAGGTCGATCACATGTACGCCATCGGCGATGTCATCGGCTTCCCGGCGCTGGCTTCAACCAGCATGGAGCAGGGACGTATCGCGGCATGTCACGCATTCGGTGCTCGCTGCGAGTCCTTTGATTCCCTGTTTCCCTACGGCATCTACACCATCCCTGAAGTATCGATGGTGGGGTGGACCGAAGAGCGATTGACCGCAGAGCAAATTCCATTTGAGAGCGCGGTTGCCTCATATCACGAAACCGCTCGTGGGCAGATGATCGGTGATGAGCAGGGGCTGCTGAAACTGCTGGTGCATCAGGATTCGCACACGATTCTGGGTGTTCACGCGATCGGCACCAGCGCAACGGAATTGATTCACATTGGCCTGACGGCGATGGCTCACAAGGCGACCGTTGAGTACTTCGTCAACGCGGTTTTCAACTACCCGACGCTTGCCGAGTGTTACAAGATCGCCGCCATGAATGCGGTTGAAAAGCTGCACCGACTGTGACTTGGGCCGACTTCAGGACTGTGGCACGGACAAGGACTGGTGCGGCGCATCAGCGGCGGCCGCCCGCATCGGACGGGTGATGGGAATCTCACCGGGGAGCGGGTTGAAGCGCGAGCCAGCGAGCGCGATTTTGCGATTGGCTACCTTTGGTGCGCTCCAGCCGATCACGACTGCCGCGAGAATTCCAAGACCCACATTGGCTGTGGCTGTGTACAACGGATTGGTCACGCCAAAGAAGACCATGACGCTGGCGACGATCACCATGACGAGCGTGATGGGGATGAGGCCCTGCCACGCGGCGACCATGATCTGGTCGTAGCGGAGCCGCGGGATAGTCCAGCGAATCACCATCATGAAGCAGACCAGGCCGACGGCCTTGCCAAGGAAGACAGAGGTCTTGACGAGGACTCCGAGAATGGAGGTGTCAGAAGGATGCGTCATGGGGACGCCGGGAATGTGATACGCGCCGAGGAAGCAGAGGGCAAAGATCGCGCACCCAGTGAGGACGCTGACGTACTCGGCCAGAAAGAAAAGCGCAAAGCGCATCGAGGAATACTCGGTGTGGTAACCACCGACGAGTTCCTGCTCGCACTCGGCGTTGTCAAATGGGGCGCGATTGCCCTCAGCCAATAGAGCGATGAAGAAGATGATGCACGCCAGGGGCTGACCGAGAATGAGCCAGCCGTGAGTCATCTGGTGGTTGATGATGGCATCGGCCTTGAGCGAGCCGACCATGAGAAGAACGACGAGGATGCAGAGGCCGAGGGGGATCTCGTAGGAGATCATCTGGGCGGTGGCGCGGAGGCCACCGAGGAAGGAGTACTTGTTGTTGCTGGCATAGCCACCAAGCGTGACGCCGTAGACACCCAGCGAAGTGATGGCGAGGAGGTAGACGAGGCCGACGTTGATATGTGCCGCGCCACCGACAGCGACGGTGGCGGCATCGACGTCGACGTTGATGAAGGGGATCGTGAACTCTGGAATCGCGAGGTTGCCACCCCAGGGAATGAGGACCGTGCCCATGAAGGCACAGATGACGATGGCGGCGGGGGCAATGGTGAAGAGGATCTTGTCAACGTTGTTTGGGGTGAAGTCTTCCTTCAGGAGGAACTTGATGCCGTCGGCAAGGGGCTGACCAAGCCCGATCATGCCTTTGAGGGGCTTTAAGATGGGAAGGCCAAAGTCAAAGCCGACGCGATTGGGACCGATGCGGTCCTGGATGTAGGCGGAGATCTTGCGTTCGGCATAGACCAGATACGCCGCGGCGATCAGGTTGACGTGCACGAAGATGAGAATGGAGACCGCGCTGACGATGGTCTGCGCAGTGAGAATTCCGTGGAGGAGTGAGTTCAGATCCATAGGCGTGCCAAGCGTAGTCACGGTTGAGGGGCGAACCCACTCAATCACCGTACTTTCGAGTGTGCAGAGGGCCACTGAGACCCCGAATCCGGGAAATCAACCGACAACTTCTTGTGATCGGCTTCAGGTGCCTTTGCGCTTCAACGTGAAGACGGCGTGAGAGGTTCTGACGCCACCCTTGTTGCTGTTCCAGATCTGCTCGATGGTGTTGGCATCGATGAAGCGGAGGGTGAGTTCGCCCATGCACTCTTCTTCGCTAGAGCGGACATTGGTGGCAGAGTCGAAGCCGAAGGCGAGTTCGGATGCGCCCGGCTGCACGCAACGCATGCGGGGCTGATTTCCCATCGCGCAGTAATGGGTGACGACCAGATCCTGTCCATCCATGTGGTACATATTGGTCATTTCGTGCTGACTGCCGGGAAACATCACTTCGCGGACCGCGCTGCCGTTACTGCTCTTGGAGAAGGTGATGGTGCCCTGCTGGTCAGCGGGAACGGGCTGGCCATTGGACTGCACATTGACCCACGTGCCTTCGAGGGCTGCAACCTTATCGAGCATGGCTGCTTTGCGCTCTGGGGATGCGGCGTTGACGATACGGGGACCGCCGCCTCCACCGGTCTGGCAGCCGATGGTGGTGAGGCACAGTGATGTCAAAGTGCAGGCGATGAGGCAACGAGTGATCGACATGGAATTCTCCTGGCGCGTCGAGTATTTGGCTTGAAGGCAGTGTGCGCTGGGGCCACACTGGGATTGGGCAGAACAATCGGTGGTATGTGCGAGCGCGGGTCATATGTTGGACTTGATCTTGTCCATGATGAGCCGCGAGGTGGCTTCGTCGCCAAAGACTCCGACGCGGATGCGCACTTTGGTGAGGGTGTCCGTCTCGCGTTCGACTTTGATGGTGATATCAGTCTTGTCGGCCTGCTCGGCGACGAGGCGTCCTTGCAGAGCGTCTTTGGATTGCTCTTTGACGGTGAATTGCAGTTCCTTGACTGCCTCTTGTGTTGCCTTCCACACTTTGTCAACGTTGGCCTGCTCGACAGAGGAAAGTTCGCCGGTGACGTAGGCGTATGTGCCAGCGCCAGCACCGGCGGCAGCGACGACGAGGCAGCCGCTGAGGATCGTGGTTGAGGCCAGAAGCAGTGACGCCAAAGCGATGGAACGGATGTGGCGGCGAGTTTCGATCATGAGTTTGCCTCCTCGCTGGATTTCAAAAGGGTTCTCTGAATTTGAACAGAGCCCGGAGGTTCCCGGCTGGATATTAGTATATCGTTTGGTCGCATGTCTGTCAAGTGTTTGTAAGGAACAATAGTCCTATAACTGCAACACCCCGACGGAACCATCGGGGTGTCAATGGGTTAGGAATGTGGAAAAGTAAAAATCAGGCGGCGCGATTGTCGTTGGCCAGGCGGGCCATGACAGACTTCATCTCGCCGGTCATACGGGCGATGCGTTCGCGAAAGTCGCGCTCCTGCACGGCGAGCTTGTGCTCGGCTTCGTTGGCGAGGGACTCGAGTTCGGCGATGCGGCGCTTGAAGACATCATCACTGCCAAGGCGATCGGCACGCTCACGATTGAGGGTGTCTTCGAGGGCAGCAATGTGATCGAGGCGTTTGCGGAGTTCGCGCTGGGTCTGGCCACCGACTTCGGAGAGCTCGTGTTCGAGCTTTTCGGCCTTATTTCGCCAGATTGAGAGGGATTCCTCGGCCTGAGCACGCCGTGCTTCAGAGGCGGTAACCTTTGCAAGCAGGATGCTGCGGCCAATGCCAAAGGCCAGCGCAGTCACAATCGCACCGGTCGCCAGGACCGAGTACAGCGAATTGGAACCTGCAAGTTCAAAGAGTTCCAAGGGGTGCTCCTTAGCGCGGGCGTGCGCACGTTCAGCAGTGATATCGGGTTCTCTAAGATTGATCGTGCGTGGGGGCTTAGGCAAGCTGGGGAACGAGTTGAGCGTCTCCGGTCTGTAACAAGTGTGAGGCGCAGGGCCGGTCCGCGAATCAAAATGACGAGGTGGTTGGTATCTTGTTGTCACTGGTCGCTCCCCCTCGATAGCGACCCCCTGATGGAGAATCTCATGCTTTCGCGCTCGGCACGCCCGGTATTCTCGCACCTGAATCTTGGCCTGCAATCTGCCAGCCAGGCCACCCCGCAATTTGATCACCTTGAGCAGCGTTCCCTGCTTTCTGCCGCGCCGACGACCTCTGACCTGCGACTGGATACCGATGCGATCGTCGTTCAAGTTCCCACCACGATCAGCGTACTGGCCACGGACGATGTCGGCGTGCGGGGCGTGAGTTTCTTCCTGGATCGCAACGACAACGCGATATGGGACCCGGGCACCGATCAACCATTGGGTGATAAGTTTGTTCCGGACCAGGATGGTCGCTACCGATTGAGCATTACTGCGGATGCTTCGTGGCCATTGTGGGCCCGCATCCGCGCCGATGCGGTTGATGCCGAAGATCAGTGGACGGGCGCTCTAGCGACGACGACTCTGTATCCAACCGATGTGCCGCGGATCATTCAACTCGATGTTCGTCCACTGCCTCTGGTTGACATTCCCGGTTACGTGACGATGAAGATGACCGCAGTGGTGGGGGATGCGACGCAACGCGGTGCTCTGGCGGAAGGTGTGACATTCTTCTTCGATAACAACCGCAACGGACGCTGGGATCCCGGTGCCGATGAGCATCTCGCATACTCGCGCGAGATGGATAACTTCGGCAATTTTGTGTTTACCTATCGCTATCAACTGCTGGGCTTTGAAACGCGCATCGTCGCGGCAGCCGCGAAATCCTCCAATCAACTCCTTGCCAATCCGTGGGGTCCGGTTCGCACCACGCTTCCCGGTAGTTTGTATGACGTGCCGCGAATTCGCAGCGTGATCGCGGACAATCTGTCCCTGGATGGTGGGGAAAGTCAGATTCAGATCGGCGACACGGTTCGCTTCACGATCGAGGCCGAGGCGGATCAGGACCTGGCGGCAGTGACGGCTTTCTACGACAGCAACTTCAATGGCCGCTGGGATGCGGGGATTGATCGTCACCTCGGCGAGTACTTCTTTGGACCGGATGTGCTTGCTGGCCGGGCGCGGATCACAGTGAATATCCAGCCGTGGATGAATTTTGATTATCGCGCGTTCGTGTTTGCCGCCAAGGATCGCTCGACTGAGCGTGGCGATTCGGCGTGGAGCGCGACATTCAGCAAGTGGATCAACATCAAGAGCCAGGCGTGGGTTGAGAACATCGTGGCCCCGAATGTGTCGACGGGTTTGCCGGTGACATTCACCTTTGATGCCCGCGATGATCACGGTGTGCGTGGCTTCCGGGCGTGGATTGATTTGAACAATGACGGGTACCAAACTTCGGAAGAGATTTTCAGCGAGCAGGCCACGCGTCTTTCCGGGTCGCTGATTCGCGGCCGCTGGCAGATGACGCTGGATATGAATCGCTACGGGCCGGGTCAATACACGATCGCGATTGAGGCGTTTGATTTCGAGGGCACGGTACGGGTTGGGCGATTGGCAACAACGACGTTTTTTGCGGTTTGACCCGGACCTGATCGATCTCAATCTTCATGAACCTCAAGCACCCTGCTTCCGCAGGGTGTTTTCCTTATGTAAAATGCTCTCATGAACAACTTCATGGAGAATCTTGAAAGCCGAGTGCTGTGTTCTGCTGTGCCGACGATTTCGGATATCCGCGCCGAGCCCATCTTCCCCATCACCTATCAGCCCTTCCGTCTGAGTGCCCTCGCAGCGGATGATGTCGGTGTTCGGGCAGTCACATTTTTCCTCGATCGCAATTCCAACGATGTGTGGAACCCTGGCGTCGATCAACCGCTGGGTGAGGATTTCGTCGTCGATCAGGATGGCCGCTACTCCATCACAGTCACGCCCGATGGCACCTGGCCCGATTATCCCTACCCGCGTATCGTCGCCGATGTCGTCGATACAGAGGGACAGTGGGCCACGAATCGCGCTGTGAATACAGGGCTTGCCACAGTCGGCCTTCCCGTTGTCAGCTCATTCATGGCGAATGTGGTGATTTACTCAGAGGGATATCCACAACCGTTTCAGCGTGTGACACTTACGGCGAAGGTTGATGAGCCACTGGGTTATCCGCAGGGTGCGGTGTCGGCGACATTCTTTCTTGATAAGAACTACAACGGCACTTTTGATGGCGGAACTGATGTTGATCTGGGTGCCGCGGGAGGGGCAGATGGGCGCGGCTATGTATCACGCTCGGCGATGATCAACGGTAGTTCCATCGTTGGCCAGTTGATGGCTGTGGCGTATCGGACCAGCGGGTATGGGGAGCGATTTGGCATGCCGGTTTCTGCGACGATTGTGACGAACGGATTTTCCGGTCCGACGCCCCCAGTGATCACACAAGGCATCTGGCAGAATGTCAGCGAACCAAGCCGCGATGGAGTGGAGGTGGGGCAGCGCATGCGTTTGACAATTGTCGCGGATGCGCCGTTGGACTACCTATATCAGAATCGGCTTCGCGCGGTCACGCTTTTCTTTGATGCCAACTTTGACCATCGCTGGACGCCCGGCGTGGATACGCACATCGGTGAGTATTTCTTTGGCACCGACACCGTTCGTGGCGTTGCCACGATTGAATTCACCGTGACGGCGCAGATGGGATTTGATCGACGTGCGTTTGTCGCCGCGGCGGTGGATAGCCACCTGTGGGGTCCGACGTACAGCTTCTGGCCCAAGCTGGTTTCGCGTCCTTGGACGGAGAACCTCCAGCCTGCGCAGCCGACGTTCTCAGCGGGAAGCTCGGTGGTTGCGGAGTTTACCGGCCGCGATGACTCCGCTGTGCGCAACGTCTTCACCTGGCTGGATAAGAACAACGATGGGCTATTCAATGTGGGTGAGGCGTATCAGCAGAATGCGCTGCATATCGCCGGCTTTGGTCCGACCACCACCTGGCGCACCACCATCAACACCGCAAATCTCAATTACGCTCCCGGCACGTACCGCCTGCTGACCATTGCTGAGGACTTTCAGAACGCACGCCAGCTGAACATCGTCTTGGGCACCATCACCCTGACCTGAAAATCCTGACCATCCCGTCGTACGTCGCGGCACCGGCGGCGTCTGCTGTATGTTGGCATTCAGTGCTCCTCGCATCGGATGCCACTTCAGGAGATCCGTCCATGCCTCATCGCGTTCATGCTCCGGCGTTCCGCCGCAAACTCGCTCCCGTCGCGGCATTCGTCCTCGCTCTCACTGTTGGTCTTTCCACGACATCAGCATTCGCGCTCAATGTCGAAATCCAGCCCTACCCCGCCGGGTATGTGGAGCCCCAGAAGCGCAACGCGGCGCTGGTCTATTGGCAGGGGTGGTCGCTGATCACTCCCGATGTGAAGACCGCGGTTGCGGATATCAAATGGGACACGTTGGAGAAGGCCTACACGCTTGACGCGCTGCCGAAAGAGTTCTCGTATTCCGATTCAGAACTTTTCAGTCGTTCTGGCTCATGCCTGGAGAGTCTGGTCGCCGCCGCCTCGATGCCGTATTGCAATTTCGAGGTTGCACACGAAGCCGGGGCCTTCGCCCTCATGCCGCACCTGGCTCACTATCGGGCAGGATGCCGCGTGCTGCGCTATCACGCTCGCTGCGCATGGGTCGCTGGAAAGGTTCATCGCGCGGCAGAGTATCTTGCCGCTGCGATTCGCTCCGCCAATCACATCTCGCATGATGGAGTCGTGATCAGCGGTCTGGTGGCGGTTGCAGGCGCGACGCAGGGGCTTGAGGAGGCGAGTGTCTTTGCCGCATCCGGCACGATGACCGCTGCGGCGAAAAAGGTCATCTCTGATGCGATCGACACTCTTCCTGCGAATGATCCTGCGGGCCTCGCGCAGAGCATCATCACCGAGCGCGATATCTTTCTGAAGTGGATTCCACGCCATTACACCGGTGCTGATGCGGGGAAGAAGCTGGCGAACGAACTGTTGCAGATGAATTCATCAACGGAAGTCGCGGCCCAGCAGAGCATCATCGGTATGGATGCCACTGCCCTCGCCGCGGCGTGCAAGAAGGCCACCGGTGGTTACGACGCGATGGCTGAGGCGTATCGCGCGGCGGATCCCATCGCCGCGATCACGCAGGTGGAGCAGCGCATCAAGAGGGATGAGTTTGGTGAGGTCTTCAAGCTGCTTGCCCCGTCGGTGATGAAGATTCGCCAGAGTGACACCAAGTTTCGCGATGCGATTGCCGCGACCAGAAAGGCGTTGGCAGAAGCCAAGCTCGCACCCGCCGATTCGGATAGCAAGTAAGATCGAGTGAAACTCACCGTGGATGTCGACCTCAAACACCTTCTGTGCCAGACGCTCGCAGGTGAGCCGAACTCAGCGCGGGCATTGTGGTACGCGGTGGCTCCGGGGGCGGTCGCCTTTGCCCGCTCGATTCTCCGCTCTCAGCCCGATGCCGAGGATGTGGTGTAGGTTGTCATGTGCCGCGTGCTGCGGTTGAGCGTTGTGGAGGCAGCTGCGATTGATGATGTGCGTGCGTATCTCCTGCGCGCCATTCGTAACCAGTGCATCACGCAGCTTCGCACGCAACAGCGACGATTGCGAAGTGAGCATGTCGCGAGGCAGGATCGGCAGCGGTGGGGGAGCGGGGCAGCGCACACCTCGCACGATGCCCGTGGAGATGCCAGCCGCGACGAAGAACTGCGCTGGCTCGTCGAGCAGCTTCCGCGGGGCGAACGCGAAGTGGTGGTCTTGAAGCACTCCGCCGGATTGTCGCTGCTGCAGATCGGTGCGGCCTTGGATGTCCCAAAGTCAACGGTCGCCAGCCGCTATCAGGCAGGGCTGGATCGACTGCGACGATGGATGAACGAACGCGAGGCGGCAACGTCGAAAATCGGCAGATCGCACAACTTGGTCGCGGCACACAACGCGGAAGGGAGGCCAACATGAGTTCAGAAATGAATCACAACATCAACGGCAATCTGGTTGGCACCACCGACGACCTGTCCGATCAGTTGGATCGCGCCCTCCGTCCTGTGCCAATCGCGATGCCCAAAGAGTGTGAAGCGCAGGTGGCGAAGCTGGTGGCGCCTCAGGTTCGATCAACTGCAACATCGGCGTTGTCTCAACCTGTTGTCATGCGGATTGGGCCCTCGCGCGAAGCCGCGTGGAAATGGATGGGAGGGTTGATCGCGGCTGCCGCGTGCGTGGCGTGTGCCATTCTGGTGTTGCGGCCCACAGCCCGGAATGGCCCTCCCATGATTCACGTGTATGTCCCCGATCCGAACCGCCAATGGTCAAACGACCTCTGGGATCGAGGTGACACGCTGGGAGAATTGCGGCACCAATACGCCGATCCCGCGGCGGAGTTGTGGCTGGGGCGCGAGGTGTATGAGGTGAACGTGGACGCCGCTCATGACGACATCCCCCGCATCTTCGATGCCCCGCGTCGCGGCATTCCCCTCAGCGATTCCGCTCGCCAGTTGGGTTTGCAGTGATTGCCAGATATCCCGCCGCATCGCCACCCTGTGATACCCTGATCGACCTATTCGCGATTCGGGAGTCACCACCACCCATGCTGCGTGCGATCACCATTGTCGTTCTGTGCCTGCTTTCGCCACGGCTGCTCGCGCAAGCCGCGCTGCCGGACTATCCGCAGTGGCAAACCGCTTGCGCCAAACTGCCATCCAATCGCGAGTTGAACGGCAAGCGGCCGGAGAAGACGATCCTGCCTCTGCCTGCATTTGCAGATTTTGATCAGGCGCTGGATGCTTTTCTGGCGACCACGAAGGAAAGCTCGCTTGCGAGTGCGGCGAACTGGGTGGGAAGTGCGCCGGAGATGAACAGCTTTTTTGACACCACGAAGAGCTGGTATGGGGCCAAGGAGATTGCATTCCAACCGTTTGCGGCCAGACTGCTGCTGCCAGCCGATGCGGTCGCGATTGTCATGGGTGATCTGCACGGTGATGTGCGATCGCTGATGGCTGCGCTGGAAGAACTCAATCGCCGCAGTATTCTGGATGGATTTCGCATTGCCGATCAGAAGCATCATCTGATCTTTCTGGGTGATTACACAGATCGCGGCATGTATGGCGTGGAAGTGCTGTACACCCTGTTTCGGCTGAAAGCCGCGAACACCGGGCAGGTGCATCTGGTGCGCGGGAACCATGAGGATTTCAATATCGTTTCACGGTATGGATTTCTGGATGAAATGCGGGATAAGTATGGGCAGAGTGCAGATATCACCAAGGTGATGCGGGCGTATGACCGTTTGCCGGTGGTGATGTACACGGGCACAGCGAGTGATGTGCTGCAGCTGAATCACGGTGGAATGGAGCCGGGGTTTGATCCACGAACACTGCTGTCGGCATCTGGCACGGCAGTGGGTATGCGGTATCAACTGCTGGGCGAATTGCGGCAGAAGTCCTTTGATGTGGCGCATGCGGGATGGCTGGGGGAAGATGCGACAGCGCGCGGTGTGGCGGAGAAATACCTGCGCGATTTCACACCGGAATCACCAACCAAGCCGCGGGCGATCGGGTTCATGTGGAATGACTTCACGGTGTTTGCAGATGAGGCAGCACTTGGATATGAGCGGTCGCTGGTGTTTGGTGCGGGGCCGACAAGGTACCTGTTGCAGGCGGCGAGTACGGAACAGGTGCGAGTGCGGGGCGTGATACGAGCGCATCAGCACACTTCGGAATTGAATCCCCTGATGCGTCGATTGGTTGCTTGTGATGGGGCGTTTTTCCACTGGCAAAGTGGAGAGACTGCCACGGATGCAGGGAAGCCTGTGCAGGAGATTCGAAACAGGTTGCAGCCGGAAGAGGTTCGTGGTGTGCCGGAGGGATCGGTGTGGACGTTTAACGTGTCTCCGGACAGCAGCTATGGCCGCGGATGCGGGTTTGATTTCGTGACGTTTGGAATTGTCACTTTTGCACCAGAATTCAAGGACTGGCGGATGCGGGTGGTGAAGATCAATGTGTTTTGAAGCGATCTAGGTGCGCTGAGCCACCACCACTCTCAGTGAACTTTGATAGGTTGGCATGGTGCGATGGTGGCCGTATTTGCGTTCCCACGCACCGTTTGCCAGATCAGCGCGTAATGCGGAGATGGCACGCTCTTCGGCACCCGGGGGCACAAAGCCCCAAGCAGATTGGGCTTGCCGCACCGCATCATCCAGGAACATTTCGGGGCGGGCGAAGTATGCCTCTGTAAAGCCATCGATGCAATCTGCATGCAGGATCACGGGCTGCGATGTGGTGGTGAAGCCGTGAGAGGCGAAGGCCTCCGCCAGCGCACTGATCCTGGGCATGCGGATCTGGTCGGCATCGGTCAATTCCGGGATGTAGTCATTCAACCAGAAATCGTGGACATGCTCGGGATCGAAGGTGAGGAGGACGATGGTGTGCCGCGTGACGCGACAGAGTTCGCGGAGGCCGGTGGCACGGTCGCGCCATTGGTGGACGGTGAGGGTGCCCATGGCGGCATCGAAGGACAGGTCATCGAATGGAAGAGATTCGGCGGAGGCGATGATGGCGGGCACGGCGTGGGCGGGGCGACGGGCACGCATGGCGGCGGCGGGCTCGATGGCGACGACATGACGATCGGTGGGTTCGTATGAACCAGCGCCGGCACCGATATTGAGCACGGTGCGGGCAGTGCCGAGAGCAGAGTGGATCTGCGATTGGATGCGCGGATCAGCGCGACGGATGGTGCCGTAGCCGGCGGTGTGCGTGCCGCGATTGGCGTTGTAATCGAAGTCGCCGGAGGGAGGAGAGGATACTGCAGATGACATACGCAAACCTTACCCCTTGTCGCTGGAAAAAGTTCGGCGGCACTAACTACCTAGATCGTATAGAGTTCAGTTGTGCGAGTGGAGAGAACATGAATACAACCCGATTGATCGCCCGCTTGTGTGTGTTCTTGGCGCGGGAGCACATATTACTTTTGGATTTCCATCAGGAGCTGGGCTTCGAGAAGAGTTGCTGTTGCCATTGTTTGGTTCGGCGCCGCTTGTCCATGGGTTCACTCGCACCCATGCAATTAGTCCACTCAACTCCATATTTCCTCAGACAACCTCAACCAGATGCAAAATAATCGAATCTATCACTCTCAACCATGATCACTTTCGAGGCGCTTTTCTTTGGTCGCTATTGCCTTCTATCGACGACTTTTTGCGGCGTCGTCATAATGACTTTGGCGACTGGGGAAAGAGCCTAGTCGCTCACTTGATCTTGATGTACGAGAGGCGAGCGATAAGCCGATTCAGCGAGAACGGCTTTGATTGGTTCGGCACACTTTGGAGTCACATCAATTGTCCTATTGATCGGTTGCAGGAGCAGCAAGTTGTCTTCATCACTTTCAACTACGATCGAACGATCGAGCATCTTCTATGTATGGCGGCCGCACACGCAGGCGGGCGTTCGCCTGCCGAGGCATGGAAGTTCGCTTCCCGTGTGAAGGTCATACATCTTCATGGAAGCGTTGGCAAGTATCTTCCGGAACGCACAGATCCAATTGCAGGTCATTTGCCGTACGGACATACCCCAGATGTGAGCGAGTTGTGGGAGTCGGAATCCCGATTCGACTATAAACTGTATTGGGAGGCGAAGCGTGATTCATCTTTATGGGTAGAAGCTAAGGAAATCGTTCAGGCCGCTCACGAGATATACGTCTTGGGCGTGGGAAGTGCTGTGGAGCCACTTAACGACCTGTTCGGTCCCCACACTCCTGGGATAGAGCGTTGCCAGCAATTCCTCTGCGCGACGGGGCTTCGCTCCGCTGAAATCGGCCGCTTGACAACTGCAACAAAATATTCCGCGACGGGCAATCCTCCTCCTCCCAATCCCGAAGATAATGCTCAGGACGTAATGCGACGATACTTCGACCCAAGCCGATTCTTTAACAGGCGATCAAATACAGGATGACGATGGAAGTTCTCGCTCGCCCATATCCATGGGAGATGCGATAACGGAGGGCGCTCACCAGACGCTGCGCGTCTGGCAACCAACAGGAGTCCATTTCATGGACTCAAGGCAGATACCCCTTACTTCCTCCACCACGTGTTCTTGCCGTAGACCGCCGAGTCACCGAGGTCTTCGGCGATGCGGAGGAGCTGGTTGTACTTAGCGTTGCGGTCGGAGCGGCAGGGTGCGCCGGTCTTGATCTGGCCACAGTTGGTGGCGACGGCGATGTCGGCGATGGTGGAATCTTCGGTTTCGCCGCTGCGGTGGCTGAGAATGGCGGAGTAGCGGCTACGGAGGGCGAGGTTGACCGCATCGAAGGTTTCGGAGAGTGAGCCGATCTGATTGACCTTGACGAGGATGGAGTTAGCGCACTTTTCCTTGAGGCCGCGTTCGAGGAACTTGCGATTGGTGACGAAGAGGTCATCGCCGACGAGCTGCACTTTGTCTCCGAGCTTGGCGGTGAGCTTGGCCCAGCCGGCCCAGTCGTTTTCGGCCAAGCCATCTTCGATGGAGCGGATGGGGTACTTGCTGCACCAGGAGGTCCACATGTCGATCATCTGATCGCTGGAGACGATCTCCTTGGTGGATTTGAACATCTTGTAGCCGGTCTTGCCATCTGCAGCGGCTTCGTTCCAACATTCGCTGGTGGCAGGATCGAGGGCGACGAAGATCTGCTCGCCCCACTTGTAGCCGGCGGCCTTGGTGGCCTTTTCGAGAAGTTGGACGGCGGATTCGTTGGAGGGGAGATTGGGTGCGAAGCCACCTTCATCACCGACACCGGTGGAGAGGTGGTCATCGTGGAGGACTTTCTTGAGGGCGTGGTAGATTTCGACACCAGCGCGGAGGCCTTCGGCGAAGGTATCGAAGCCCCAGGGCTGGACCATGAATTCCTGGAAGTCGACGGTGCTGTCGGCGTGTTTGCCGCCGTTGATGACATTGAACATGGGGACGGGGAGGGTGCGTGCGGCGGGGCCGCCGAGGTAGCGATAGAGAGGAAGGCCGCTGGCCTCTGCGCTGGCCTTGGCACAGGCGAGGGAGACGCCGAGAATGGCGTTGGCACCGAGTTTGGCCTTGTTGGGTGTGCCATCGAGGGCGAGCATGGTGCGGTCGATGGTTTCCTGCTCGCAGGCGTTCATGCCTTCGAGGGCGGGAGCGATGGTTTCGTTGACGTTTTTGACAGCATTGAGGACGCCCTTGCCGCCGTAGGTCTTTTTGTCGCCATCGCGGAGTTCGACGGCTTCGTGTTCACCGGTGGATGCGCCCGAGGGAACGGCAGCGCGACCTGCGAAACCACTGGCAAGGCGGACATCGACTTCGAGGGTGGGGTTGCCACGGGAGTCGAGGATCTGACGTCCTTTGATGGATTCGATTTCGAAGGTGGACATGACGGGCCTTTCGGTGTGCGTGAGTGAGGGGGCTAGAAAATCGGTTGAGCGTCAGGATGTCACAGTGGGGTGTGGCACGACTCTGACACCAAGTCCAAGAGTAGTTCGCTTCTGGTGCGGTTTGCGATTGTCGGATACACTTTGACCATGCCCGGTAGCACAGATTTTTCGCTTGCGATGGCCAACCTGACGAGCGATGTGGTGGCTCAGGGGTCGCGCGTGCAGCGACAATTAGAATTGTCGTTTGATGCCCTGTTTTCACGAGACAGGGTCAAGGCGGCGGAAGCGGCCAAACTGGATGACGAGATCGACCGCATCGATGTGGAGATCGAACGCTCGGCGGTGGCGCTCTTGACGGAGATGGCAAGCAGCCCGACACCTGTGACGCAGGAAGAGATCCGCTGGATTCTGACCTTGGTCAAGGTCAACAACGAATTGGAGCGGATCGCGGATGTCGGTGTCGAGGTGACGGAGTTTGTCGACCCGGCGGTGACCACGGCGTTTCCGGATACGTTCCGCATCATGGCCAACAGCGTGATCGGCATTCTCCGCGATGTGAATGCGAGCTTCAGCAAGAAAGACCCGCGCTTGGCCAAATTGGTGCTGCAGAGCCAGCACGCGGTGAACCGCTTCAAGATTCAGGTCGTCAAAGACGCCGAGGCCAAGATCGCGGCAGGGGCGATGAGCGTCGATTTTGGCTTCACTGTGCATGAGATCGCCTCGCTCTGCGAGACCATTGCAGACCATTGCACCAATGTCAGCGAGCAGATCATTTATGCCCAGACCGGCGCGATCGTGCGGCACATGGAATCGTGCTGGGTCGAAGTCGGCGAGAAAAAGTAGAAAGTCAAAAGTTCAAAGTGGCGTGAAGTTGGTTCACTCGCCCAGATCATCCTCTTCGGGATAGTTCCAGATCACCACCGCCGAGCGGGCAAATTCGTCTCCCTTGTGGCGAAGCGAGGGATCAAAGAGTCCCAGCACCGCAACAGGCGGCAGGCCCCACTTGATGGCATTGCGAATGAGCGCGGCAGAGAAGGGAAGATCCGGATCTTCGCGATTGGTGATGCTCACGACTTCGCAGCCGGTGAGGAGCTTGCCCAATGAGCGACCCGTCAACGCCTCACCCACAGTACCAGCGACAAAACCGAATCCGGCGATGCAGGCAACCGAAATGACGGCCTGATCGGAAAGCCACGTGGAGAGAGCGAAAAGGTCGTCAAACTGCACGCCCGCGAGACGAGAACCGACGATGATCGCCGCCGCCAGGTCGATCAGCCCGGCGATGAAGCGTCTTGTCGGTTCAGCCAGCGAGGCATGCTCTGGAAGTGAAATGGCTTCGGGGGACTTGTTGGGGCGAATGACGACGAACAGCACCATCGACATGAGTGCGATGAGGATCGCAACGACCACGCGGAAATCGCCACCAGTGATGGGATTGGGATTGCGCGTCGGTCCGGTGTACCAGTTGCGTCCTGAAAGGATGGAATACTCAGAAATGGTGTGAGTTGGTGTCACAGAGTGCGACGAGGTCTTGGTCTTTGCTTCGATGGGAGGCGAAAGCACGACGATGCGCGAAGCGTCGGCAATCGGCACTGTACTGAAACCACTGCCGATGCCTTCCAATTGAGCGATCGTTGTCTGACCTCTTTCATCCAGGCGAATCAACCTTGCAGGTTGTTGACCGTGCGCAGGAATCGAGGCGATCACCACGTTGCCTGTGGATGAGGCAACAAATGAAATGAGGTCGGGGGATGCCGATTCCGCCCACGGCGTGCTCAACACCTTGCTCCACTCTGCGGTGGATTTCAGCGTAATCTTCTCTGGGGCGGATGTGAGTGTGGGCACCGAATCACCGGTCGGCTCTGCAGGCGAAGAGATGGCCTCCGTCGTGATTCTGGCTTGCCAGATCTCAAGTGTTAAGCCGACCTTCATGCCCACGGTCGCTGTCCCATCCGCCGCGTGAATGAGCCGTGGTGCATTCGTTTCTGAGGTCACAAACGTCGTCGGAAGTGCAGGAGTGACATCACCCCACACGCCCTGCCGGTACAGGTGCAGCGAGATCGCCTTATTCGTCGCCGCGTCGCGGCTTTGCGTCAGCGCCAGCAGGCCGGACTGTGTCCCCATCATACTCAGCACCGCAGATCGCGTGACCGGAATCGCGGCTCTGGCTTCCAATCTGCCCGTGGGAACGTAATTCCACAACTCGCCCATGCTGGTGCGCACCGCGGTGACTGCCATCAACGGAATCGGCGCATCCGCTTTGGTGGGTTCAAAGGTCAAATAGGCTGTCGAACCAAGTGAAGCGATGGAGGTGGGGGCGGCTTTCAGGCGCACCACGCCGCGCGCTGCGCCATCGGGCGATGCCCGCATCGGCGAAAGACCGGGGGTGGGGCGGCGCGGTGGAACATGAATCACCACGAAGTCGCGTTCATCCGGGTCGCGGCTGATCGTCCAGCCATGCACCGGCTCATTGGCGTTGCCAGCGAACCCAGCTCCCACCTGCTCACCAGTCGCATGCGCGGTGAGAGACCCGATCAGCACCAGGATCAACAGAACGAAGCGGCTCATCGTGTCGCACCACCGGTTGGCTGCGCGGTTGCCGGCTTTGCCAGCGGCTGGTCCACATCGATGTTCCGCTCAATGCGATAGGCCTTCAGCAGTCGATCCAGTTCGTATGGTGCGTTCCCTGCCTTTGCGCCGCGATTTTGCATGTCGTTCAAGTTGAGTTTGAGCGTCGTGGCCTTGGCAGGCAGCCGCACTTCGATCTTAGCCGGGTGACGCGACAGAGCATTCGGGGGCCCGCTCCCTTCCACGACATTGAATTGATCAAACCGAGCATCGATCAACTCTTGCCCCGTCTTATCAAACAACCGGATCCGTCCCGGCCACATCGTCGGTGTCTCGATCCACCATTCCCGCGTCAAACCGCCAGCAAGTGGCTCGCGAAAAACCATCCAGGCCCCGCGCGCAGACCATGCCGTCTTGATCTCCGCATTGGTGGCTCGCACCGGAGCGATACCCAAGGCATCGATCAACTCCAGGGGCAGCACCGCCAGCCCGAATCGGTGCACTTTGTCCTGTGTCGCCTTGGCGTGCTCGCCCACAATGGCAGTCCGCGGCGAGTTCTTGACATCAATCCACCAGTACTTCTGGTCATTGCTGCCAAAGCCGAAATAGAACTCACCCACCTTGGAAATCAGCAGAGAGAACTTTCGCGGCAGGATGTACTGCAGGTTGGCCTCGGCTTCTTCGCGTTGAACTTCGCCTTCATCGTCGGTGTACGTCAGCGAAAGCTCAGCACGCGCCCACAGCCGATCCAATCCCTTGACTCGCGCATTGTGTGCCGCCGCAAACGCGGCATACGTCGGCGCGGGACCATCGCGCGTCACCGCAGGCGCATCAAAGGCATCGGTCTGTGTCGTCTGCGTGGCGCACCCGCCGGAAAGCACCACACACAACATGCACGCAAGGGCAAGAACGCACCGCTGGGCAAATGTCATGCGCTGGGCCGTTGTGCTCGTCATCACGATGCTCATGGTCATTGATCCAACGGTATCACCCGCCACGAGCACGTGAGGCGTGCTCCTGAAACCGAGTCTTGATATCGCTGGGGCCAAATCAGGCAAATCTCACCGCGAACCAGTCGTGACCGTCTTGGCGACCGGTTTGACCTCAAGGTTCATGATCGCGCCCAGTTGCTCAATCGCCGAGCTGATCGCTTCCGGCGCCGATCCGGGGTCAACCACTTCCAAGGGCGGCAGCGAGGTATCAGTCCCCACCTCGCGCACCAGCATGACCCCCGTCCGCTGCCCTTCATAACGCAGGACCTTCTTCCGAATCAACAGCAATGACAGCAGGAACCGAAACGCCTGCCTTTTCACATCGCCCGCATCCGAAAGTTGCTCAAAAAGGTCAAGCAACTCTTCATCGCCAAGTGCCAGTTGCTGCTTCTTGGCATCCGGCGTGGGCATCGTTGCTCGCCACGATGCAAATAGATACAACGGCGGATGGGGGCGCTCTCCGGCATCCCAAGCCGCCACCGTGTAATCGACCCGTTCCAGCTCTTCGGCACCCTGACGCTCCACCAGCGTGGCGATGTACCTCTCCCCCGGGCCGATCGGTTGGCCCGAGTGTGCACACGCCCCCGTGGGCCGCGAAATGGTGAACGAGGCATTCGACATCCGCGGTCAGTGTAACGTCAAGCGCACGCCCTGTCGGGATTCAGCGGCACGTCAGGCGAAAAAAACGCTGATCCGTTCCCTGGGAACCGACAAGGAAACTCTTGGTGTTACCGCACGATGGGCAGCGGGCCAGATACCGATTCACATCCGGGGCTCGACGCACACGCACATACTGGTTCGCACACGCAAAGTACACGCGCAGATACGGATTGGCCTGAATCAGCCGCGCGGCAACCGGGCCAACGTCCGTCTCGCCCAAACCCCCAGTTTCCGTGATGTCCAGCCGCCCCTCTGGCATGGAGTGTCTATCGGCAGGTTGCGGCTCGGGAATTGGAGAATACGATCTCCTTCCAAATGAGTCCCGCCGCGACAACCGGGGTTTTGACCATCCTGGCCGATCCACCTCCGCCGCCCACCCCCATCGGGCTGATCGCCGGTGGTGGGCAGCTTCCGGTGATCATCGCGCGCTCGCTGAAGCAGGCAGGCCACGTGGTGCACTGCCTAGGGCTCAGTGGTCAGTGGGAGCCCGAACTCCCATCCCTCTGCGATTCGTTTCGCGAAGTCGGCGTGCTCAAAATCGGTTCCTGGGGCCGTGTCCTTTCCAAGATCGGCGTGCGTCATGCCATCATGGTCGGCAAGATCGACAAGGCCAAGCTGATGTACGACCCGCTGCGCTTGGTCAAGAACCTGCCCGATGCCGCCGCCATCGCCGGTTGGTATCGCCATCTGCGGCACGACCGTCGCTCACACGCCCTGCTCAGCGCCATCGCTGAGGAATTGGATCGGTCTGGTGTCGCCCTGATCGATTCCACCGCGCCCATCGATGATGAGCTCTCCACTCCTGGCGTGATGACCACTCGCCAGCCAACACCTTCACAGATTGCCGACTATGAGTTCGCCTGGCCCATGCTCATGCAGGTCATGCGGCTGGATATCGGTCAGGCCGTCGCAGTGCGCGAGCGTGACATCATCGCCGTCGAAGCCGTCGAAGGCACCGATCGCATGATCCAGCGCGCTGGCCAGCTCTGCAAGGTCAAGGGCTGGACACTCTGCAAAGGTGCACGCCCCGGCCACGACCGCCGCAGCGATGTGCCCACCATTGGCGTCCGCACGATTGAGAATCTTCACGCCGCCGGCGCCGGCTGTCTCGCGCTTGCCGCTGGCGATTGCATCATGATCGAGAAGCGCCGCGTGCTGGAGGCGTCGGATCGCCTCGGTATTTCGATCGTGGGCATCCCCACGGCATTTTCATGAATCCAGAGCGAATCCGGCAGATTCGCCATGCCGATACAATTGGTGCATGGCAGACCGCCACGTTCAACTCGATAAGGAAGCCATCGCGCGGCTCGAATCCGACCGCGCCCCCGGCGAATCACTCAGCGACACCGTCAAACGCGTGGTGAAACCGAGCTTTGATGTCGATGCGTGGCTGCGCAAGCTGAAGGAGAATCCAGCGAGCCCTGCCATGATTCGTGCCCTTGAGGAACAAGTGAACGGTCGGCTGAAGTGTTCGCGAAAGCGGAGGTGATCCTGTGCCCTGTTTGGACACCTCAGTCGTCGACTTGATGAGGGGACCTCGGAATCCACGATTCCGAGCCGCTTCAACAACAGTTCGAGAGGTCGTTCTCTCCGGTCAAAAACTTCACTTGTCGCGAGTGTCACAGGCAGAGCTTTTTGCTGGAGCGTTCAGGACATCACGAGTAGATGCTGAGCTGGAAAAAGTTCAGCGTGCGTTGCTTCATCTGAATATCTTGGAGTTAACGGCATAAATAGCAGAGGAGTTTGGGCGAATCACGGCAGAGCTTTCCAATCGTGGCGACCGTATCGGCGATATTGATGCTTTGATCGCGGCTACCTGTGTTTCCCACCGCCAACCCATCCTGACCGCCAACCCGCGCCATTTCCGCAAAGTCCAAGGTCTCGAAGTCCTCACCTATCTGTGAATCCAACCCCTCCCCAATTCGTCTCTCGCGGCGGGCTCAAACTCCATCACGCCCTCGCTGAGTTCGCCATCGACGCGACTGGATTGGTGTGCGCGGATCTTGGCTGCTCCACCGGCGGCTTCACGGATTGTCTTCTTCAATCCGGCGCTGCAAAAGTTCACAGCGTCGATACCGCCTACGGCGAACTCGCGTGGAAACTCCGCAACGATCCGCGCGTCGTGGTGACCGAGCGCACCAACGCTCTTCACGCCGTGCCCCCTTCAGATGGTGTCGATCTCGTTGTCGTTGATCTTGGTTGGACCGTCCAGCGCCTCGTCATACCCGCCGCGCTCAAATGGCTTCGCCCTTCCGGACGCATCATCACGCTCATCAAGCCGCACTACGAAGCCAAGGAGTTCGGCATTGATCTCCCTCGCAAGGGCGTCCTCGATGAATCCATCGCCCTCGACATCACCAACCGTGTTATGGCTAGGATCGATGAATCCGCCCAGCACTGGGGGGTCACCATCCGCGGCCTCACCAAATCACCCATTCTCGGCGGCAAGGAAAAAGCCACCGGCAATCCTGAATGGCTTGCGCTCATCCAGAAAAAGCAATCCATCTGAATTCGCTTCAATATCAGCTTGCCGGTGTCGAGGAAGTTGATTGCGTCGCATCTTCATGCCGCAGGCATGGGGGTGAATAGCCAGTGGTAGCCGCGTAGCGGCACCACTGGGTTGAATCCCATAGATCATCCAGCACCGCGTCGCGGTGCGGGTACGTGAGTCCCCTTACGAATGCTCGATCTCACGCGAATCGAACTTCACTTCACTCTTCAACCGGCGCGGGCTTCCATCCCTCGATGTGCTCACCCTTGGGGTTCAAGAGCTGCCACACCTTCACCTTCAGTTCTTCCAGTCCCTCGCGCGTCGCGCCGCTGATCAGCAGCACATCCTTCCGAACATCCAGTTCCAGCTTGTCGCACAGCTTCTTCACCAGCTTCTTGCGTTCCTTCTCATCCGGCACCTGGTCCAGTTTGTTGAAGACCACCAGTTCCGGCTTCGCCGCCAGTTCCTTGGAATACGCCTCAAGCTCTTCACGAATCACGCGATAGCTCTTCGCCGGGTCGGTTCCATCCGGTGGCGCCACATCCAAAAGGTGCACGATCACCCGCGTCCGCTCAATGTGCCGCAGAAACTCATGTCCCAGTCCCGCGCCATCGCTCGCACCCTCGATCAAACCGGGAATATCCGCGATCACAAACCGCCGCGAGGGATCGATCGCGGCAATCCCCAACTGGGGCGTCAGCGTCGTGAATGGATAGTTGCCGATCTTCGGTGTCGCCCGCGTCATCGCCGCCAGCAGCGTGCTCTTGCCCGCATTCGGCTTACCCACCAATCCCACATCCGCGATCAGTTTCAGTTCCAGCCGCACCTGCCGCTCTTCACCAGGGTGTCCCGGCTCCGCCTCGTGCGGAGCGCGATTGATCGACGTCTTGAAGTGCTCGTTGCCAAACCCGCCGCGTCCACCCTTGCACACGATCACGCGATCACGCGGGCCAAGATCAAAGATCAGTTCCCCCGTCGCCTCGTCATACACCTGCGTTCCCGGTGGCACCTTGATGACTTCATCCATCGCATCCGAACCGGTGCACTGCTTGCCGCCGCCATTCTCACCATTCTGCGCACGAATGATCGTCTTGCCGCGGAAGTCGTACAGCGTCCCCATCCCCTCTTCCACCTGCAGAATCACATCGCCGCCCCGGCCACCATTGCCGCCGTTTGGTCCGCCCATATTGATCCGGGCCTCGCGGCGGAATGACACCGCCCCGTTGCCCCCGTCACCGGCTTTCAACTTCAGATTGGCGCGATCGACAAACATGACTCAGCGTTTCTCTTTCTCGGAACGCAACCGCTTCAACTCAGCATCAATGAAATCCGCAATCTCACCACGCAGAACCGCTTCATAGTTCGTCGATTCATGTCCGGTGCGGTGATCCTTCACCCGATTGTCATAGAACACATACGAGCGGATCTGGGTGCCCCAGCCCCGTTCCATCGCGCCGCCCGTGGCCGCCGCGATCTCCGCTTCACGCTTCTCTTCCGCCAACTGCTGCAGCTTGGCCATGAGCACTTGCAGGGCCTGACGCTTGTTCTGTCCCTGGTCGCGATACGTGCTCGCAACCACCATGATGTTCGTCGGCTTGTGCACGATGCGGATCGCGCTCGCCACCTTGTTGACGTTCTGTCCGCCCGGACCCGAAGCCCGCACAAACGGCGTCACTTCGATTTCGGTCTCGGGGATCGTGACATCCACCTCTTCAAATTCGGGGGTGATGTCCACCGTGGCAAAGCTCGTCTGCCGCTTCCCTTGCGCGTTGAAGGGCGACACCCGCGCCAGGCGGTGCGTGCCGCGCTCGCACTTCAGATATCCAAACGCAAACGGCCCCTTGATGTGCAGTGTCACCGAATCGATGCCCACTTCAGAGCCGAATCCGCGTTCCACCTCTTCCATTTCAAAGCCCATCTTCTCGCAATAGAAGATGTACATCCGCAGCAGCATGTCGGCCCAGTCGTTGGCCTCGGTGCCACCCTGTCCCGCCGATATGGTCAGGAAGCAGTTCTTAGGATCGTGCGCGCCACTCAGCAGCGACTGCAACTCCACCTTGTCCATCCGCGGCTGCAACTTGAACAGCGCCTCATCCGCCTCAGACAGCAGCCCCTTGTCCCCCGTCTCCTTGCCCATCTCATAGGCAAGCTTGGCGTCTTCAAAGAAGCTGATCACGCCCGAAAGCGAATCCACCTGCGCTTTGAGTGCCTTTACCTGGCCCACCAGCTTCTTGGCGGCATCCGGCTTATCCCAGAACCCCTCCGCCGCCATCTGCCCTTCCAGCTCCTTCAGCGTGGCAAGTTTCTTGTCGTAGTTAAAGAGAGTCGCGGATCGTCAAAATCCGCGCCTCAAGAGCGTCAATCACGGGTTGGTGGGCGTCAAAATGCATAAGGGAGGATAATAGGCGCACCGCTCCCGATTCTCACCCTAACGCCTCGTTTCCCTCCACCGCATCACCGCAAAAATCACTCCCATCACTGCAAAAATCGCCGCAATCTGCTGATTCGAGTATTTGAAATACGCCAGCGCTGCCAGCCCCAGCATCCCCAATAACGTCCCCAACCATGACCACTTGGGCGGCCATGCGGGGCCCATCAGGATGCACACGCCAAACCCCACGACCAGCGGCCATTTCAATCCCATGAAATACGTCGCGGCCCCCAGCAGCACCAGCATCAACGCCATCGACCCCGCCTCGGCCTTGTACCGCGAAACGATCGACGACTCTCCCACGCCACGCGTGTCTACAGGCCCATCACTGCCGTTCTTGTGCGTTTGATCCATGATCGCTTCATACCTCCCTGCACGTCTTCAAGTTGCCGAATCAGGACCCGCCACCACATTCGTCTCGCTGCGTCTTGTCGCACAGCACACCAGCATGCAGATCGTCGCCGCGATCGGCAGATGCCACGGATACGACAACGTCACATCCGCCAAAGTTCCCGACTTCATCGGAATCCACTTCGCCCACACCCCCCACACCGGCTTCTGCAACAGTGTGATCACAACGAAACCCACCGCCAGCGCGGCAATCGCCGAGCCCGCCGTTCCTCGCTTGGTCATGATCGCCGTCAGAAACACCGCCAGCAATCCCGCATACGCAAAGTTCATCACGCTCAACGCCAGATCAATCAACGTCTGCCCCTCCGCCCTTTGCCAGAAGACACAGAACGTCGCAAACCCGGCCAGCACCACGCCCCACCCAACCACCGCCATTCGCCCCGCGATCAGATAGTGCCGATCACTCTTCGCTGGCGCCGCATGTACATAAAAATCCTTGATCGCCGTCGCCGCCATCGCATTCAACGCCGAGTTCAAGCTCGACAATCCCGCCGCGAAAAGCCCCGCCAGCATCACCCCCGACAGTCCCGGCGGCATCTCTTTGAGAATGAAATTCAAAAACACCGTCCGGCTGTCATCCGTTGCATACCCCGGCACCGCATCGCCCATCAATGCTGGCATGCGATAAAACACAAACAGCAGCAGCCCAATCGTCAGAAACAGCAGCACAATCGGAATGCCAAGCGCAATCGCCAGCAGCACTGATCGCCCACCCGCGACCGCGTTCTTGCACGTCAGCATCCGCTGCACCAGGTCATGATCCGTTCCATAACTCGCCAGGTTCAAGAGTGTGAATCCAATCACTACCGCCGGCAGCGAAAAGGGTTTGGCCAGATCCCACGAGAAATCAATCACTCGCAGTTTCGATGCGCCATTCGCGCCCGCCGTGCTCAAGGCACTCCAGATATCCCCGATCGGTGCCGGAATCTTCATGAGCAGAATCACCACCGCCGCAATCACCGCGCCCAGCAAGATGGCCGTCTGCACCACTTCGGTCCAGATGACGCTCGCGATGCCTCCCGCCAGTGTGTATCCCACCGCGCACGCCGACAGCAGCCAGATGCCGATGATCAATTGATACGTCGGCTGCTGCTCTTTGCCACTGTCGCCAAACAGCATGATCGCCAGAGGAATCGATGCAATAAAAATCCGCGCCCCTGAAGCAAACACTCTTCCCAGCATGAACGTGCCACTCGCCGCGAGTTTGGCCGATCTTCCAAACCGATGCTCCAAGAGCTCATAGATCGACACCACATTCGCGCGATAGAAAACCGGTATGAACACAAACGCCACAATCGTCACCGCGATCAATCCGCCGATGTTCGTCGACAGATACGTCAGGTCACCCGCAAACGATTGCTGTGGCGCGCCGATAAACGTCGCCGCCGAAAGCGATGTCGCGATGATCGAGATCGCCACCGCCCAGATCGGCATCGTCCGCGCCGCCGTGAAATATTCATCCGTCTGCGAGTGTCCCTCTGCCGCTGCCTTCTTGCTCCGCCTCGAAAAGTAAATCCCACTCGCCACCAGCGCGGCAAAGTACAACGCCATCACCCCCCAGTCAGCGACGCGAAAGCTCGATGCCACAACCGATGACAGAACCAACGACGGTGCGTGTGCAAAACCCAGATCCTGAACCATGCCGCGCAGCGTAGCGAAAAAACACCAAACCAACGCTCACACAGCCGACAGTCCCGGACTTTCAAAATCATTTCAGCCCAAAAAAGAAATCAGCCCCGTGTTCCGCGCGGGGCTGATTCCAATAGGAGGAGAGAGAGATAAGACACCTTAAATGTGCGCTATAACCACCGTTACGCAAGGAAAGTGTGGAAAATTTCTTCCAATCCGCATAGTCGACACCATAAGTACCGCCAGAATAAAGGGTTGCGAGTGGTAGTTTCTGGGCCTGCAAAGAACCAAAGCGGTTCTTTTCGGACCATCCCCACCTTTGTCAAGGCCTATCAGCCCCTGGCCACCGTGTGTTTACAGCCATTTCAGCCCCCAAACCCCTCCGTATACCCTTCTGAACAGCATGTCCGGCCACCCCGCACCAACTCCAACGGCACCTCCCCCCCGACTCTGGCCCCCGCAGCTTTGGGTTGGCCCTGTTGGCTTGGAAACCAACCTCCTTCTCGCTCCCATCGCCGGGTATTGCGACCTCGCCTTCCGCATGATCTGCCGCGAGTGGGGCGGTCTCGGTCTGGCCTGCACCGATCTCCTCTCTCCCCAAGGCCTCCTTCGCGGCACCGCCACCTCCCTCGATCTCGCCAAGACCAATTCCTTCGACAAGCCCATCGGCATGCAGCTCTACGGAGCCGATCCCGAGATCATGGCCCAAGGTGCCCGCTGGGCCGTCGAGCACGGTGCCACCGTCATCGACATCAACATGGGTTGCCCCGTCGACAAAGTCACCAAGAAAGATGGCGGCTCCAAACTCCTCACAGATCTTTCCCGCGCCGTCAGTGTCGCCAAACGCGTCCGTGAAGAACTCGATCGGTGCCCCCTCTCCCGCGATCAATGGCGTGAGCGCCTCGGCGCAGCCATACTCAAAGATGGTCTTCCCGAGCGCGTCCCCGTCCCCCTCACCTGCAAAATCCGTCTCTGCTGGTCAACCTCTGATTACGAGTCCGGTCAGGCCTGTTCGCCTCATCTGGCCCGCATGCTCGCCGATGTCGGTGTTGTTGCCGTCACCGTGCATGGACGCACCACCGAAGACAAGTTCCAGGGCACCGTGAGACACGCCGGCATCGCCCGCGTCGTCGAGTCTGTCGCAGGACGCATCCCCATCATCGGCAATGGCGATGTCCGCGAGCCCGAAGATGCCGTCGCCATGATCGCCAAAACCGGCTGTTCCGGCGTCATGATCGGTCGCGGGGCTCTCTCCACTCCCTGGATCTTCCGCGATGCCTGGTCACTCCAGACTCGCGGCACAGTCGATCCGGCTCCGACCGATTCAGTCAAGATCGAGATCGTCCGCCGCTACTTCACGCTCATGCTCGAACAGCGCGATGAACGCTACGCCATGTACCAGATCAATCGACGCATCTCATGGTTTGCCAAGCGTCTGGGCTTCAATCCCGATGGCACGCGCAGCGGCGTGAAACGCCTCAAGGAAGCCATCCGCAACGCCAAAACCCCCGCCGAAGTCCACAGCATTCTCGATGGCTATCTCGCCGGCGGCTATCGCTGCGAAATGGAACCCGCGGAACTCAGCGAAGAGTGAAGGTGTGACGGGCTCCGTGTTTTCCCCTCAGCACTCAGTACTCGGCACTCAGTACTGAAAAGGGGCAGGCCCTTCGGCCCGCCCCTTGAATCAACTCTGACTTTCAACTTTCAACCTTTGACTTTGAACTCTGCCTATTTGTCCGCCGGGTTGATCCCCATGCCGCTGCGGTTCGGGCTTGCCGGACGTGCGGGCTTCTTGTAGGGATTCGTCGCGATCTGTTCCTTGATGTAGGTCAGCGCGGCATCCAGTTGTGGGTCGCCGCCATTCACCATCTTGGATGGATCGTCGATCACTTCGACATCCGGATCAGTGCCGTGCCCTTCCACGCCCCAGGTTCCATCCCGCTCGTAGAAGCCGAAGGTCGGCACCGTGATCACGCCGCCATCGATCAGGCCCGGGTTGCCTGAGATACCCACCAACCCGCCCCAGGTTCGCATGCCGAAAACCTTGCCGATCTTGTTGTGCTTGAAGAGCCACGGGAACATGTCGCCACCCGAGCCCGCCAATCCGTTCACCAGCATCACCTTGTGACCCTGGTGCGAATCCGGCGGCCACGTCCAATCCACGCCGTCGCGCTTGGCCCAGTAGTTGGTCGCCGGGCGATTGAGCAGTTCGATGAACCGCGTGGGGATCTGCCCGCCGCCGTTCCACCGCTCGTCGATGATCAGGCCCGCCTTGCCGCGCTGGCCGAAGAACTGCCGGAAGAGATCGTTCTGCCCATCCACGCCCGTGTTTGGCACATAAATGTAGCCAACCGTTCCACCTGACTGTTCCTCAACATACTTGCGGTTCTTCTCGATCCACGCGCGATACCGCAGTGTCCCCTCGTTGCCGATGGGCTTCACCAGTACTTCACGTGCTGCGTCATCCATGGTGGGCTTGGTGCTCACCGTGATCAGCGTTGGCTTGTCCGCCGTACCGATGAACGAAGCAAAGATGTCCTTGTTCGTATCCACCGGAATGCCGTTCACCGCCAGCACATAGTCGCCCACGTTCACACGCCGCGACTTCACACCCGGCTCGCTCAATGGCCCCTTGCCATCCAGATCCCACGGACCACCTTCGATGATCCGCGTGATCTTGTAGGCCTTGTTGGTCGCGTCGAATTCATAGTCACAGCCAAGCAGGCCGACCGGCACCGATCCCGCGCCCGGCGCAACATCGCCAGGAGAGCTGATGTACGCGTGGCCGATGTTGAGCTCGCTCACCATCTCGGCTTGCAGATATGCAACATCTTCACGGTTAGAACAGTCGTCCACCATCGCGAGGTAGTGGTCGCGCACCTTGGCCCAATCCACACCGTGCATCGTCGGCTCATAGAAGAAGTCGCGGTGCAGACGCCACGTATCCGTGATCACCTGCTTCCACTCATCCTTGGGATCAATCGTCGCGCGAAGGCCGCTGACCGTCACGTTCTGGCTCTTGCCGCCCCCCGCCGAAGCATCGCAGATCGTCCACGATCCGCCGCGACCCACCAGCAGCTTCTTGCCATCACCGCTGATGTCAAAGCCGCCGCCGGCCGTGACGGCCCTTTCTTCCCTGGAATCATCATTGAGATCAAAGATCTTTATCCCGTTGCCGCCACCCGAATCGCCCACCGTGCCGGTGCGTGCGTAGATCAGCTTGTTATCGTGAGACACAGCCAATCGACCGAAGTTGCCAGCGGCAACCGGCAATTGGAATGCGCGGCGTTCAAACCCGTCAAAATCGATCTTGACCGGCTTCTTCTCATCCTTCTTCTTGTCGTCCTTCTTGCCATCAGCTTTGGCATCATCCTTCTTGTCATCGCTCGCGCCGGTGCTCGTTCGCTTTCCGCTGAAATCACCCTTGGATTCACCCGCACCCCAGGTGCCCGACATGGATTCACCGCTGATCGTGCCTTCGACCACTACCGTGGTCTGACCCATCACCAGTGTCACGGAGAACTTGCCCGAGGCCTTGTCGAACGTGCCGCTGGTTGTCGTGGTGCCCATCATCGAGATGATCGTCACCGACACCTTGCCGCCATCCTCAAGTGCGAGTTTCAGCTTGAAAGGCATCGGGCCGTTGGGCGTCACCGTGCTGCAGTCCCACACGCCGCTGACACCATCATCCGGCTTCGCGGCTTTCTCGGCTGGCTTATCACCTTCGGGCTTTTTCTCGCCCGCCTTCTCATCCTTTTTCTCGTCTTTCTTCTCTTCCTTCTTGTCGTCCTTCTTGGGTTCGTCCTTCTTGTACTCCTCTTCATCACTCTTCACTGCGTACGGGTGCTTCATCCCGTCACGCAGTGGCACCGCCATCAGCACTTCCGTGCTCACGTATGCAAACGTCGTATCCAGATCCGCATAACGTGGCGAGCTGAAATTCCGGTTTGTCGAGAAGTACAGGTAATCGCCCTTGCGATCAAACGCTGGGGAACTCGCGGCGAATAAGTCGCCAGTCACCTGTTTCTTCTCACCTGTCTTGACGTTGTAGATGAAGATTGCGCCGAGCGAGGTGTCTGCATGATTCTTGGAGTACGCGATCCACGCGTTGTCGTGACTCCACGACATCGCCATGCGATTTGCGCCGGGATCCTGATCAACATCCTTGATCTCAGCCGAGACCTTTCCGTCCTCGATCTTCAGCACCGCGACCTGCAGCATGCCTGCTTTGTCGGTAAAGGCCACCATCGATGAATCCGGCGACCACTGCGGGTCATAGCGGAATCCATCCTTGAAATTCGTCAATCGCGTCGCTTCAAATTTCACCGCGGGCTTGGGCTCTTCCTTCTTGGCTTCTTCCTTCTTTGCCTCATCGCCCTTTGCATCATCCTTCTTGGGTTCGTCCTTTTCTTCGTCATCCTTCTTGGCGTCTTCAGCGCTGCGCGCATCCGCCGGCCTCACCCACAGGTCATACTCACCATCCTGATCGCTGAAGTACGCGATCCACTTTCCATCCGGTGACCACGATGGATCACGATCAAACGCACCATCGGTGCGAGTCATATTGCGTGCAGGGCCTTCCTTGGCCGGCGCGGTCCAGATATCACCGCGTGCGCTCAGCACGACGCGTTTACCCGTGGGCGAAATGCTCGCCGCCGAAACATTACGTGACGCATCGATCGCACGCGGAGCCACGCTCGGCTTGGCACCGGGAATGGTCACCTTCACCGCCGTGCTCTTGCCGCTCTCCACATCCAGCAGCATCAATTTCGAGCCAAGCTGGAAGACAATCTCCCCGTTGCCGTTCGCGCCGGGCCCCATCGATGGCCACTTTACATCATCCTCTGCAAACGTCGTCACCTGCTTGCGTGTTCCTGACGCCGTGTCATATGACCAGATGTTGAGCCGGTGCTCACTGCCAGCATCGCAGACGTAGTACACGGTTCCCGTGTTCTTCCCCTTGCCCCACATGGGCAACGAGTCGGTTCCTTCCCAATCCGTGATCTTCTTGCTGCTCTTGTCCTTGAGATTCATCACCCAGATGTCTGTCGCCATGCCGCCGCGATAGCGCTTCCACGTGCGCGTGTCCGTCGAGTGGGGCGTGAAAGCCACCATCGAACCGTCGTGGTTCACACTGCCGAAGCCGGCGTAAGGCATCGGCAGCTTCTCCGGCATGCCTCCCGCTGCCGGCACGCTGAAGAGCTGGCTCTGCCGTCCCAGACCTGCGAACGAGTTGGTCAGGAACAGCAGCTTGCCATCTTCGGTCCAGTGGCACAGCGTTTCACCACCCGGGTGGTGCGTCACGCGGAAGGGGATTCCCCCGCCCACGCCGATGGTGTACAGATCGCGGTTGTTGTCATAGCTGCCGATGAAGGCCAGCGATTTCCCATCCGGGCTGAAACGCGGGAACGCTGTCGTGCCCGGGGGCGCGGCGACCGGGCTTGCCAACCCGCCAGCTCGGGGAGCAACCCACAGGTTATTGGCATACACAAAGGCCACCTGGCTCGAGCTCGCCGCCGGATAGCGCAGCATCGCCGCATCAGGGGAGTGCCCCGCATCATCCGCAGCCCAAACCTGACCACCAACAGCCAACCCTGCGGAAAAGACCAGGGTCTGGACCCACGACACTTGACGCTCTGACATGCAACTCTCCGAATAAGGCCGGATCGCGCGTGATTCCAGCCGACTTGGGAACCCATAGAGGATACCCCAGTTTGGGAATCCCCACATCCCAGTTTCGATGCGGACGACTACGCCGGGGCTTCCCTGCGATGCGCACTTTCCCCCATCCGTGGGATAAACCGACCCGCAAAAACCTCCGATCTACCGAATGCACGGAGGATCCCATGTCTCAGAACAGTCCACAGCCACGCCTCGTCAGCGATTTTGCTGGCGACCCTGACATGCAGGAACTCGTTGGCCTTTTCGTTTCCGAACTTCCCGATCGCGTGGCCAAACTGAATGCGACCTGGAATCAGTCCCAGCTTGGCGAAGTCCAGCGCCTTGCCCATCAACTTAAGGGCGCATCCGCTGGTTACGGATTTCCAACCATCGGCGACGCTGCTGGCAAGCTCGAAGACGCGCTGCGTGCCTCTGATGCTGCCAATCAGTCTTCTCTCAATTCTCTCAAGCGCGACCTAGACAACCTGATCGACCTCTGCAGTCGCGCTGCCGCCTGATCGTGCCGTATTCCCTGTTCCAAACTTCCAGGCTCGTAGGGTGAGATTTAGATGAGCCAGACAAACGCCAATACTCAGGCCGCCGCCGAAGAGAAAAAGCCCTGCGTGCTCATCGTGGATGATTCGCCCGATGTGCATCGGTTGCTCCGCGCGCGTCTGCGCCAGGAGGAAATCGACATCATCAGCGCGACCAACGGTCAAGAGGCCATCCAGTTTGCCCAGGAACACGTTCCGGCCATTATCCTGCTTGATCTCGACATGCCCGGCATGGACGGCTTTGAAGTTCTTCGCACGCTCAAGGACACTCGCCTCACTGTCGAGATTCCGGTGATCATGCTGTCGGGCCTCGTGGCGACGCAGGACAAGGTGACAGCGTTTGAGCTGGGTTCTGTCGACTACATCACCAAACCATTTGAATTCACCGAGCTTCGGGTTCGCCTTCGTTCGGCATTGAAGCTTCATAAGTTGGTCCAGTTGCTGGGCGAGCGTGCCCGTGTTGATGGACTTACGGGCCTTTGGAATCGTGCGTACTTCGACGAACGGTGGCAGGAGGAGTTCAGCCGCGTTTCCCGCACTTCCCGTCCTCTTTCGATTGCCCTCTTCGATGTTGACCATTTCAAGAGCGTGAACGACACTTTCGGACATCCCGCAGGAGACGCTGTTCTCACCGGCCTTGGCAAGCTCCTGCGTCAGCAGGGACGAGCCAGCGACATTCCTTGCCGCTATGGCGGCGAGGAGTTCTGCATGATCATGCCCGACACCAAGCCCGAAGATGCAATTGTCCTTTGCGAGCGGCTTCGCAAGTCGCTGGAAGCAATGTTGTGGCCGCGCCATCCGGAGCGGAAGATCACGATGTCGATCGGTGTTTCCGGTATGACCGAAGCTTCGACGCTTTCGGCACAGCAGGTGATTGACGACGCGGATCAGAATCTGTATCAAGCCAAGAGGACAGGACGCAACCGAGTGTTTGTCGGTGGGCGTCTGGCGGCTCCTGCGGCAGATGTCGGCGCGGTTGCAGCCAAGGCGGCGTAAGGCCGACTTAGAAGGGCCACATCAGACCCGCGTAGAGCATGGCCGAATCCCGCGAGGGGTTGCGGTTGTCGCCCCTGATACGCGCATTGGAAATGTGAGCCCAGCGGAGGCCGACTTGCAGGCGCAGGCCTTCATCATTCAAGAGCCGCGTGAAGCCAAGGCCAGCGCGGGGTGTGAAGTTGAAGGCGGTGCCGCCATCGGGGACATTGTCTGTTGAGGCCACCACGCCGATGCCTGCCTCGGCGAAAACCGACCATTTTTCGTTGTTGACAAAGTGCCAGCGGAAGACCATCTGGGGGTTGAGGCCAAGGGCGTCTTGTTTCTTCTGCGCGTAATACCACGCCGCGAGCTCGAGGGAGAATTCGACATCCTTGACGATGAAGTTGCTCCACGAGACGTGAGCGTCGAAGCCAGCGCTCCCTTGGAAATCATGTGAGACACCGGTGCCGACGGTGATCCATTCGCTGCCTTCGGTGCCGAAGGGGACGCTCTTGCGGCCGTTGCTGGTTTTGACTTGGGCTGCTGTGGCGCTGGCTCCGGCTGGTTCATCAGCGCGCAGGGTGTGGCGTGCGGCGGGAGAGCCGAGGGAGAGCGAGTCGGCACCGGCTGCGCTGGCGAACGCCGGGGTGAGCGCAGAGACGAGCACGGCGGATGCGAGGAATCGGGTCATGGTGGCAGCGTAGCGATTTATACCTGTCTCGCAGCGCAATCGACATGCGCAAAGGTAAGGCACTAGGCACTAGGCACCAGGCCCTAGGCACTAGGGGATGCAGAATGGCAAGATAACAAGGTGTCAAGGAGACAAGGTGTCGAGGAGGAGGCGGAGGTGTGGTGGGAGGAGTGCCGCGGCTGGGGATGGGGGAGGTTCATGTGAAGTGGGAGTGGGCGAGAGGTGGGCGCGGCGTTG
>JAGWZK010000042.1 GCA_018968885.1 Planctomycetota bacterium
CTCCTGGCCGCCACCGGCGACCTCCGGGACTCTCATAGGCCTGGATCAGGAAACGGGGTGCAGGTCAGGTTCTGGTCCTACATGTTTGTCGCCGTCCGTGTTTGTCGTTCCTGAGCCTTGCCCGCACTCGGCCCGTTCGTCAGAAGCCGGGTCGAGGGCGGGCAAGGCGATGATCACGTTTATCCGAATATATTTACAGGGATCAGTAATCGTTAATCACGTGTTGCTATTCAATCTCTCCGGTGAGCGAGTTCACCCAACTGTATCTGCTCATGCCCCACAGTCTGCCACGGCTTCACGATCGCGCCAGAAATGTGTTCAATATGTTTACAGGAATCAGTAAACAAGCACGACCGTACTACCGAAGCAATATAATCTCTTTGAGTGCCTCGTAGTGACATCGAGCGCCTTCGATGGTTCCGGCTCCATTCTCTAACACAAGCATCCACTCGCTTTGGACCGCTGCGGAGTATCCGATTTGTGGCGGATGGAATGGGTAGTCTGCTCTGCGATCATACATGTCTATTTCACAACGCACTTGCTCACAGGCGGCGCGAGCCAAGTCGGGTGCAAGCCGTCCCGCGAGCAAGCTGCACGCTATCAAGTCGAGTCCCAGTGATCGGTATGGCCTTGGCTGCGCAACAACCCACAGCATGAACCTGAATCCTGCATCGATCCAGTCCTGTCCTGAAGTTCTGATGCTCTCGACAAATGCCGGGAGTGCCGAGTCGCGCATCTCTACGTTGATGTTGTCATGCATGCCCTGGAAGGAGAGCAAGAGCGAACAGGCGCCGACTCGTTCCAGATGCCAGGTCGAGTCCTCCGGTGTTTCGCAGACCATTTCAAGCAGGACTTCCGTCTCGGATGGCTTGGGGCGTGTTGAAAGAAACGAGATGATCTGCTCATCGGCAGACAATGGAGCAGCCCCCAGCTTCGTCAGATCAAACAGCGGCGGGACATCTGACAGTCGTGCCGGCGACAAACTGCGCGCCAACATCCAAAAGATGCGGGCATTATTGGCGGCCGGAAGCGACAGACTCGCCATGTCAATAGCCATGCTCACATCCGGTTGGAATAGCACACGACCCGCACGCAGACGATGAGCGTTGATCGTCGACTGGATTAGGCTTGCCGAAGCAACCTTGTTCGCCGGCAAGCTGTAAACACTCGCGAGCGTACTGTTCCTGGCGTGCAGCTTCCCGCTCATGGGCCTCATTGCCTCCTCTGTAGCAGCGCTTCATAATTGTCCGTCGCGCCACTGCGCATGCCTCTAGCCGGCCCATCTTCCAAAGCATGTCTTCACAAGAATCACTTGGCCGGCATTTCTGAGCACCGTTGCAGGCCGCGTGCTTCGCAGCTTCTAGGGCAGCATGCTCTGCCGCGGTGCAGTCGCCTGGATGCGCCCGCTTCGGTCGCTGCTTTTTCGGCGGTGTTTGTTTCGGGGGCGTCTTTGAAGGAGGTTTGATTCCTGGAGGCTTCTTCGGCAGTTTGACTTTCAGCATACACGTGCCGCAGACTCCTGCGCAAGCTTCGGTCAAGAGCGGCGCGGCGTCCGGTGTCGCCTCGACACATTTGAAGAAGCAGCTCCAGAATCCCTCGCCGGGCGTGTCCCAGTGGTCGTTGGTGCACAGGATCGAGCAAGACGCCGCCACCGCGCCAAGGCAGGCCATGCACCCAAGGCAAGACCACGGAGTCTGGCCGTCTGCATCCGTCCATCCGAGCGGGTCGGAGTGGCAGTAGTCGTAGAGACTCATGAAGGCCAAGTACCCAATTGGGTCTCTTCTCATCCACCGCCCGGTGTCGGCGTCGTAGACGCGGTGGCGGACGTGGTAGAGGTGTTTGCCGGCGGCTTCGAGGGTGGGGTCGTACTCGTAGCCGGCGTAGCCTTTGCGGTTGGCGACGCCCGATGACGACAGCCTGCCCCGGCCGAGGGTCTGGTAGCCGCCGGTGATGGAGTTGGCGTGGGTGACGTCGGAGGCGTTGATGACGCCGTCGAGGTTGGCGTCCTTGCGGACGTCATAGGTGCCAGTGATAGCGGCGGAATCGGTGGCGTCCCAGTCGCCGTCAGAGTCCGTGTCCCCCGCCGGCAGCGCGAAGGGCACGCCGTACGACGAGTACTTGACCCACTCGACCATGCTCCCCGCGTCGGTCAGGAGCGCGGAGATGTCGGCACGCCAGTTCTGGCAGTAGTACCGGCGTTCCCCACGCTCGTCGGTGGCCTCCTCCGTCCACTTGGCCTTCACTTCCTTGTCGCGCAGGATCACGCTGTCGATGTAGGATGAGCCGCCGTAGCCTCCGAAGCCGGCGTTGTGGTAGACGAAGACCTCCTTGGGGTACGTGTCGGTGGCGCGGAAGGTCGCGACGATCCGCCACGAGTCGTCGTAGCAGAAGTAGTACCACGGATCGCCGGCATCCACGTACCCGTTGCCGCTGGTGTCGTAGCGCCAGCCGATGCGGAACCCCAGACCGTTGTAGCGGTACTGGGCGTACACCACGCCCGTGTCGGTCTCCTTGTGGACCGCGACCAGCCGTCCGAAGGCGTCGTAGGTATACCCGTACCCCAGGCCGTCGGCGGTCTGGTTGCCGGACTTGTCGTAGGCGAGCGTGTAGTTGGCGGTGCCGTTGGAATCAGTGTCGCGGGTCTTGAGCTCGTTGGCGAGGCTGAAGACGCCGGTGTCGTCGAGCTCGCCCCCCCCGCCGGTGAAGTTGCCGTCGCCGTTGAGATCAAGCCGTCGCCGCAGCCAGTTGCCCGTCTGCGACAGGGCCAGGTTGCCCGAGGCGTCCAGCCAGCGCTCGTCGCGCGAGCGGTTGCCCGCCGCGCCGTTCACGCCGCGGAAGGTGTCGGCGTTGTCCGCCGTCCGCTTGAACTCGACGTACCGATCAGCCCCGTACACCAG
>JAGWZK010000043.1 GCA_018968885.1 Planctomycetota bacterium
CGGAGGGGAGGTGTGAGTTTTTGTTAGAGACGAAGAGGGCAGAGTCTGAGGAAAGGCAGGAAGGGGTGATTTCCTATGCCTCGCTCCGCTCGGCACAATGTGAAGGAAAGTGTGAAAGGGAATCCGTGTGGAGTGTGTGGGGATGCTTACCGGTGGTGTCGCTGTCCCTTTGCGGGCGCGACGACCACCGGCTATTCACCTTCACCACTGCGTGGTGAAGAGTGTGGCGCACCGATGGTGCTCTCGAATGTTGGAGCCGCTATCCCGGGTCTGACGACCCGGGCTCGTCACGATCGCCCCGCTGGGGCGAGGGGAGGGGAAGTGATTGAGTGGCGCGTCTTGCCACCAATCTGGGCGGCGCTTGTACACTGAGCGAGTGCGTATGCCGCGAGCCAAGTTCAAGCGAAGAGTGCTGTTGTGCATGGTGACGGCATGGATTGCGCGATGACGCTGTGGGCGACGCAAAGGTGGATCACCGGGTATCCGGAATTGCGGCACAACACAAGCACGCGCGAACAATGTTGCTTCGTGAAGATTCAACACGGCGCGATACTGTGCAGATACACACGCTATGTAGGGCAGGGAGCATCGTGGTCAACTGCGACACAAGGATGGGAGCTTGAATGGGTGGAGACCAACCCGTCGAAACCGGCGGGCATCCCGCTGCTGGGCGGGATACCGCTGCTCGGAACATTTTTTATGACTAAGGATGATGCGTACGGAAACGAGCCCATCACCGCGTACTGGCGAGGAGGCGAGCAGGGATCGCTGGTGACATTTGTGCATGTGAAACTCTGGCTACTTGTGGCGATCCTGACGCCGTTCGCATTGTGGGGATTGTTCGTGGTATGGCGCGAGCGGCAGGCATCGCGACAGGGCAAGTGCACCACGTGCGGATACTCAAGAGCGGGCATTGCAGAAGATGCGGTGTGCCCGGAGTGTGGGAAGGGTTGCATCCGACCCTAGTGCCAAGTGCCTCATCCCTCGTGCCTGCCCTGAGCGAAGTCCAAGGGCCTTGCATTCACTCTTCATCAAACCCGGCATCGACAAGGGCCTTCAGCGCGGCAGCGGCCTTTTCGGCATCATCGCCTTCGCAGATGATGAGAATCTCCGAGCCCTTCCCTGCCGCGAGCATCATCATCTGCATGATGGATTTGCCATCCACCTCGGTGTCGCCCTTGGAGACCTTGACATCGCAGCCGAAGGTCGAGGCGAGATCAACGAACGTCATCGCGGGCCGGGCGTGCAGGCCCAGCTTGTTCACGATGATGGCCTTGATCTCGGCACGATTGCTCACGGCGGGCATTCCGGGGGTACGAAGTAGGGGAAAGAGAGTTCAACGTCGAAAGAGAAAAGTTGAAAGGAAAGAAAGACCCAGGGAGGCGGCTCAACCAATCAGATGTTGCTGATCCGCTTCCTCTAAAAGGCCCCGAACATCGTCGACAGATTGGGCCTGACGGAGAAAGCGGCGGAAGTTCTCTTTCGACAGATTTTTGAAGATGATCTCCATGGCCTGAAGGTGCTCCTCGGGCTTCTGCTCGGGGCTCATCAGAAGAACGACCGAGAACACTGGCTGACGATCGAGGGAGGAGAAGTCGATGCCGCGGGATGAGAGGCCGATGGCGGCGGCCATGCGCTTGACCCCTGGGTGCTTGACGTGGGGAACGGCGACGCCTTTGCCAAACCCGGTTGAACCCTTTCGCTCACGATCGAGGACGCGCTTGACGAGATCATCACGGATGGAGGCATCAGCCCCGCCGGCGGCGATGAGGGCATCGACCAATTCCACCACCACTTCTTCGCGAGTCGTCGATCGCACCTGGTGCACGATCGCTCCCTGCGGCACTATGTCGGTCATCTTGATCACTGATCGTCACTCCACGCTGATGCTGCGGCGATTGTCCCGGGGGAATTAGCGATGCCCCTGCTGACGCTGTTCCTTGTGATCGCGCAACTGGCGCTCACCCTTTTCCGTCACCATGTCGATCGCGGCGTAGAGGTCTTTGTCGTGATGGTGGGCCACGAAATCCTTGTGGTGCTGAACATCGATGATGAGCTCGGCTCCGAACTGGCCGTGGGCGTGGTGGTCGTCTTTGGTGAGGGTAAAGGTGATCGCTTGGACGCTCCCATCAAGAAACTTGGGGAGCTTGGCCGCTTTAGAGGTGCAATACTCGCGCATCGCATCCGTCACCGCAATATTCCGACCGACCACATCAATTCTCATCGACTTTCATCCTTGCATTCTGGCCTTGGTTTCCTGGCTTTGTGTACTGGGCTTTGCGCCCTGGGAATTCTGTACGAAATCTGTCAGGGGGTCTCACCCCCTTTGCCAACAGGCATAATACGCCGCAAATGCCTCGATCCTGTTGTATCCGCAACCCGCCGGACAACCGCTGGCACAAGCCGGTGGGTATCGGTATGATCGTGCTGCTGACCGCCCTGACAGCGTTCATCGCGTGGTGGGGGTGGTTTGGAGGTGTGAAGTGACCCGCACAGAACGCGACGTTTACAACGCGGTTAGCCGGGCCAAGCGTGAGGCCGATGCCGACCGCTCATTCTGGGCCGTGTTCACCGTTGGCGGTCTAGTATTCTTTGCAGCGGCCCTGATCCTGTTCTGTATCTGGTACGCTGGCACATAACCAGTCATC
>JAGWZK010000020.1 GCA_018968885.1 Planctomycetota bacterium
AAACTCCCCGACCAGGACTCGAACCTGGAACCTACCGGTTAACAGCCGGTCGCTCTACCATTGAGCTATCAGGGATCAATATCGCACGCGTTTCCGCCCGCGATTCCCGTCTTTGGCTCACGCCGCCGACAGGTCGAAATGCTAGCCGCGGCACGGGCCGCGTCAAGCACCATTCAGGCACTCCGTGCCCGACCGTCGCCCAACCCCAACCCAACCCAAAACGGCAGTTCTCCCTCATCGGCTCTCGCAACCCCGCAATTCACTCATCTTGTAGAGCCGCAGATTCTCGGTCCAACCGTCACATACCTAGCGGGGTGCCGTTGCACGCATCAGTCGATCCCGAACCGCTTCCCAAACGGCTGTATCCGCGGCATCACCTCCGCGTGGGACGTTTTCAATTGCGATCAGATCAGGTCTGGTCGCATCCGCATCACGCAAAGCGCGATACAGCATGGCGGCATACTCCGCCGCACTCGCAGGCATGCGAATCACCAGGCCCGGAGCCAGTTTTCCTCGCTCGCTCCAAGCCAGCACGACCACACTTTGCGATCCATCAGCGAGTGCGGCTCCGATTTCATTCGAATCGATGAGCACAGCGGGCGCCACGGGGGCGTAATGGGATTCGAGAAGTCCCGGACTTGGAAGAGATTCGCCGGTGCTGGGCATTGCGGAGGCAACCAGCACGGGTTTGCCAAGCACCGCAGCGATCCGTTCAGCTGAGATCAAGCCTGGCCTCAGAATTGTCGGACCCGGTCTGGTGAGGTCAACGACTGTGGATTCGATACCACCGGCGCAAGGCCCACCATCAAGAACAAAGACGTCCTCGGCGGTGAATGACTCACTGACGTGAGATGCAAGAGTGGGGGAGACGCGGCCGCTGCGATTGGCACTAGGGCCGACCAGCGGCTTTCCAAAAGCCTTAATCAAAGCAAGCGTGAGAGGATGTGCCGGACTGCGTAAGGCAACGTTTGGCCCACCTCCCGTCGCCAAAGACGGTATGTTCTTTCCGTTTGGCACAATGATGGATAACGACCCTGGCCAGAAAGCGCGTGCCAACACTGCCGCGTCGCGTGGCCAAACATCCGCATATCGCTGAGCCATCGTGCTATCGGTGACATGCACGATCAACGGGTTGTTTGATGGACGTCCCTTGGCGGAGTACACGCGAGCGATGGCTACCTCGCTGGTCGCATCAGCACCCAGGCCGTACACAGTCTCGGTGGGAAATGCCACCAAACGCCCCTGATGCAGGCGTTGAACGGCAATCGCGATCTCTTCAGGTCCGTGCGACATGTTGTTCAATCGTGCCGCAATGCCACGATGGGGTCCTGCATGCTTGCACGCCGCGCCGGATAAATGCCAAAGACCAGGCCGGTGATCACCGCAACAGCAAAGGCCAGAAGCACCGACCATAGCGTGACCGAAGTCGGCATTCCGGAATCCGCCGGCAAGAACCCTGAGACAAGTGGCAGTCTGGTGAGCACCTTGATCCCCTTATCCAGAACGAGCGCAACACCAATGCCGACCATCACCCCGATCAGGCCGCCGATGATACTGAGGACGCCAGTTTCCACCAGAAATTGCAACAGGATGTGATCGCGCGTGGCACCGATGGCGCGGCGGATGCCGATCTCGCGAGTCCGCTCGGTCACGCTCGCCAGCATGATGTTCATGATGCCGATACCGCCGACCAGGAGCGACACCGCAGCCACCAGCGTCAGCACAATGTTGGCGGTGCGACGGGTTTTCTGTGCCGTAGCGAGTAATTCCAGGGGCACGATCATGGTGGTATCGGTCATGCCGGGGTGCCGCACATTCAGCACGCGGCGCAATCGTTCCGCGTCAAGTGCGACGCGATCACGCGTGGGGACGCTCATGTAGATTTCAGAGATCTGCACTTCGCTGAACTGGAACGAGCCGCTGGTGCGGCGGAAGATCGAATCTCCAAAGACCTGTTGGGCGGTGCTCATTGGAATGTGCATGTCAAAGTTCAGATCGCGCCCGACCAGCGAACTGCCCGCGCCACCTGCCAAGCCAACGGGAGCCAGGACACCGACGACATGAAAAACCTTGGCATCTATGCGGATGGTCTGACCCAGCGGATCTTCCATTGGAAAGAACTGGTTGACCAGCTCGGCGCCGATAACGCAGACGAGGGCGGCATCGTCCATATCGCGCGTCGTCAGATAGCGGCCCCGTGCCACACGCAGATTGGCCACCTCGGCAAACTCGGCGACGACGCCAAAGGCCTGACTGGTGCGGCGGCGCTCGTTGCGAAGCACCTGCCCACCGACCTCCTTCAATGGCACGATGGATTCGGCATCGGGGAAATTCGCGCGAATCACTTCAAGATCAGTGCGCGTCAATCCATACTTGTTCATGCGGGATTGGCTTTGCGATCCCGAATTCTGATTGGCCGACTCCGGCGGTTTCTGGCTGCGGATAATGATGTTGCGAGCACCGAGCTGTTCAATCTGCGCAAGGGCCTGACGGGTTGAGCCTTCGCCGATGGCGACCATGATGATCACGGCGGCGACGCCAAAGATGATACCCAAGGCCGTGAGGATGGAGCGCAGCATCTTCCGCCGCAAGTTTCGCAGACCAAGTTGAGCTGTTTCGGTCAGAATCGACATCGATTTCCTGCGTCCTTGCCCGGCAAAGCCCCGACCAAACTGACTGCCACGGGCTATCCGCGGTCAAGCCGTCTCGCCAGAATGCCGAATCGTATCGGTGCCAGATGAGTGACGCCGGAATTTCTCAACTTCGTATCGTGAGCATGATCGAGCAGGAGACTGCTCGCGGTTGGCAATATGAGGTCACTTGGCAGAGCCCTCGGGGTCTGTCCGTGCACATCCTGACGCTTTCCTGGGTCGATCACGACTACTGGTGTGGAGGTCGCGAAGCGCCCAGCATACTGGTGCAACGCCTGATCGAGAGCTTCGTACGCTCGGGAAGAGCGGTTCCAAACCGTGCGGATTGCTCGACGCTTCGCCGTCTCTATCCAGAGTTGGATGAGGTACTTGGGGCTGGCATTGCCAGAGGTCAGGCAGCTGCCTGAATGCGCTCGGGAGATTGTCGACCCTAATCTGCTCCATGGCTATTCGCTTATCGCTTGATCTTCAAGAGGTGCAATTTGACCGCGTGCACGCGTGGCTCGCTGGGTCGTATTGGTCACCTGGAATTCGCCGCGAGGTCGTCGAAAACGCATTTCGCCATTCGTTGGTCGCTAGCGCATTTGATGAATCTGGAACCCAGGTTGGCGTGGCGCGTGTCATCACTGATCGTGCTACCTTCGCATATCTATGTGACGTGTTTGTCGATGAAACTTGCCGCGGAATGGGAATCGGCAAATTGTTGGTGCAGCACCTGCTGAGACATCCTGAACTACAGACCCTGCGGCACTGGGCGTTGGCGACGCGCGATGCACACTCGCTGTACGCAGGATTTGGCTTTGGTCCCGTGCCGGAGGGACGTTGGATGAGAAAGCCGATGCCGAATGCCGGTTGGCAAGTGGTTGGCTACATCCCTCCGGCTTGATCATCCAGAATCCAGGCCGGCAACGTCAGATCGCTCCCCTCGGCACGCACATTCAGCCAGCGTTTGCGGGGCTGCTCGGGCTGCAGATCAACCTTGTCCCACGGAATGCTCATGGGTTTGGCCTTGAACAGACGCAGAAACGCAGTTGGCAAAATGTGCAGATGCTGCTCGTCGGTCGCGATGTGAATACAGAAACCCAGATTCACGAGCCCACTGCTCATGGATTGAAAATTGCGACGTTTAGCGTTCAGGCCGATGGGCTGAGCCGGGAACTTCTTTGCGAGCTTTCCCAGCACACCCTCAATCGCGGCGGTCATCACAGCGCCCACCACCACCAGATCGACGACCACAAAGAGGAACACGATCAACGCAGTGACATACCACGGCATTGTGAATTGTTGGCTGCGATCAGCCAAAAGAAAGGCAGCCCCGCCTCACATTGCTGCGGGCGGGGCTGCTGGGGTTGGGGGCTGAATTGCAGGCGTAAGTGTAGCTGGCTTATGGGAAGATGCCACGCTGCTCGTAGACATTCTTGAGACGCTCGAGCGCTGCGATGTAGGCGGCAGTGCGAAGGTTGCACTTGTATCTCTGGCGAGCCACGCGCGTCATCTGCGCGGCCTTGACCATGTGCTTGTTGAGGTTGGTGTCCACGCGGTCAAGGTCCCATGACTCGGCAGACTTATTCTGCAACCACTCAAAGTACGACACGGTCACGCCACCAGCATTGGCCAGAATCGCGGGAATCACTTCCACACCCTTGCCGTTCAAGACGCGCTCGCCAGCCGGAGTGGTGGGGGCATTGGCGCCCTCAGCAACTACCGTGCAGTTGATCCATTCGGCCTGCTGCTTGTCGATCATCTGCTCCAGAGCGGCAGGAATGAGCACATCCACCTTGGTCTTGTAGAACTCTTCGAGCGAGCACTTGGCCGCCCCCTTGTAGTTGGCCACTCCACCGGTCGCCATGACGTGCTTAGCCAGATCGTGTGCGTCGATGCCCTTGTCGTTCTTGATCGCGCCGGTGTGGTCGGCCACAGTCAGCATCTTGGCGCCTTTGTCCTGCGCCAGGCGCCCAGCCCAGGAGCCGACGTTCCCAAATCCAAGCACGCTCACGGTGGCGTTCTTGAGGCGTCCCTTCAGGCCAATCTCCGGGAGCATTTCTTCCAAGACGTCGATCACGCCCTGACCGGTTGCCTTCTCGCGGCCCAGGGAGCCGCCGATTTCAACGGGCTTGCCCGTCACCACAGCCATGCCGTTCTTGCCACTGCCTTCGGTGATGCTGGAATAAGTGTCGGCGATCCACGCCATGTGCTGGCTGCCACTGCCGACGTCAGGAGCCGGAATGTCATAATCCGGGCCGATGTCGTGGGCGATAGCTGCGGTGAAACGGCGCACGATGCGCTCCATCTCGGTTCGGCTGTGCTTGCGGGGATCGATCTTGATGCCACCCTTGCCGCCGCCGTAAGGCAGCTGTGCAAGCGAGCACTTCATCGTCATCAGGAAGGCCAGAGACTTGACGTCGTCTAGATGGACGTCCGGGTGGAAACGCAAACCGCCCTTGTAAGGACCGATCGCGTTGTTGTGCTGAACGCGGTATCCCTTGAAGAGCTTGTACTTCCCGTTGTCCATCTTGACGGGGAAGTTCACCATGATTTCATTCTTGGGTTGAGCCAGAATGATCTGCAGTTCATGGGAAAGTCCCATCAGCTCAGCCGCGAGCAGCATCGCGCCGACAGTCTCGCGGTAGAGGTTTGCGGGGTCAGAAGGAAACCCGAGTTCATCAAAGATCGGGTTGTAGTAGACCTCGCCGGTCTGCTTGCGAGGGGCTTGTTTTTTGTTGGCCTGGGCTGCGGTAGCCATACGGAGTGGTTCCAGTCTGCCACCGAACGGGGCAGGTGTCCAAGACGAGGCGTGCGTCCTTCTCTATACCCGTCCGCCAGCACGCCCAAGGTGGCACACGGGAAGCAAGCATACCCCCTCCCCCGCCCGTTTCGACCCCCTCCTCCCCCAATTCGACAGCCCCTTTGAGAACTACCGTCCCACCATGATTGCCAATCTGGATGCGCTCCCCAACCACGACCTTTCCTGGCTTGCCCCTCGTCTCAAAGCCCTGCATTTCACCCTGCGCAACATCGCGGGGCTGGGTGATCTCACAGTTGCCGGACAGGTCGCATCTGCCGACCAGCAGCTCCTGAGCCAAGGTCCCCTCGGGACCGTGCTGAGGGCATTGGTGCTGGGTTCTCGGGTGTCGGTTGCAGAGTTGGATTTGGCCCTGGGTCCAAATGCGGCCAAACGACTTGCAGATGCGGGCTTGGCACGCGTTGAAGGCGAGGAGGTGGCCTGTTTGGTCTCTGCCGCGGAGTGTTATGGGGCCTTGACCCTCGCTGATCCCTATCCCACAGCAGGCAGGCCGGCCTTGGAAAGTGGCTCAGTTCTCAACGTAGGGAACGCCAGCGTCCTGGCCTCAGAATTCACAGTGCGGAGCAAGGTGGCACTGGCTGCGGACATCGGATGCGGCCAAGGGTTGCAGGCAGTGCTGATGGCGGCTCACGCTGATCGGGTCATCGCCACCGATGTGAATCCACGCGCGTTGCTTCTGACCGAGGCAGCGGCGAAGCTCAATGGTGTGAGCGATCGGATTGAGTGTCGCATGGGAAGTCTGCTTGATCCCCTGCAAGGGCAGCACTTTGGTCTGATCGTCAGCAATCCCCCCTTTGTCATGCGAGATGACGCTCACGGGGCATCGGCGATCTCGGCCAGCAGCGTCGGCGATGGTGTGGTTGAATCACTGGCGCGTGGAATCCCTGCGTTGCTGGCCGATTACGGTTGGTTCACGATGATCTGCAACTGGCATCATTCAGCGGATGCATCCCCTTCTTGGAGTGAACGCCCGCGCTTGTGGTTTGCCAATGCGGGCGTGGATGTGTGGATCGTCCGCAATCAGACTGTGACAGCAGAGCACTACGGGCGCAGCATGATCGAGGCGGATGGCCATAAGGCAGGGGCAGAGTTTGATGCACGCTTTGCTGCATGGAAGAAATGGTGCGCAGAGAACAACGCCAACTTTGTCTCATTTGGCATCATCATCGCGCGGCGTCGCAACGGTGCGAACTGGATGCGCGTTGAGTCGATTCCCATGACCCATCGGCGCGGCGCGGGATCGGATCTCATTCGCAATATCTTCGCAGGCCAGACCACTCTGGCGTCTTTGGCAACGCCCGAAGCTTTGCTCAACATGCGACTGCGTCGTTCCAACACCGTGCAGGGCGTGCAGGTTCCCGCCAATGTTCCTGAGGCCGCCAAGGTGCCACCCGGTAGCGTTCAGCTGCTGCACAATCAGGGATGGGCCATGCCGCAGATCGTCTCCCCCGATGTCGCGAGATTCGTGCAGCAGTTTGATGGCTCGCGCCCCAGTGGCGAGCAGGCCCAGCAGGCAATCCGCGCCATGGGCGGCACGCCGCCGGGTCCGGAGCAATTGGCAAGAGTGCTCACCGGCATGGTTCGCTCGGCTTTTCTTGTCCCGGTGAGCGCGAGTGGCGAGGTGTTGCTGTGATTCTGTACCTGGCCAGCGACCTGATGTGGGCGACGCGGATCAAGGCCACAGGCGAGGATGTCGGTGTCGCGTGTCGTCCGGTGCGCTCTCTGGAGATGCTGCAAGCGCGACTCGCCGACACGCCCGAGATCAAAGGGCTGGTCTTGGATCTGGAAGCGCCTGAGATCGCTTTACAGATGATTCAGTTTTTGCGCAGCGCCGAATCACTGGCGGTCGCCAAGTCCATCCGCATGATCGCTTTTGCGCCTCACGTCAAACGCGACATCATGCAGGCCGCCTTGGATGCCGGGGCTCATCAAGTGCTGCCACGGGGAGCGTTTGATCATGATCTGGGCAATATTCTGATTCGATTGGAAGGCACAACGACCGGAGCGTCGGGTTGATTGCATTGCGAGTCATAGGGTACTTGCCTCAATAAACATGCATCCAATTCGTGACGCTGTTCGAACTTTGGCACATCAAATGAACCTCAAGCGGGACAAGAACGTCTGTTGCATTAGGGCGTGGAGAATCGTGCATGTTGAAGGCAGTCATCGGGATTGTGATCGCAGGCGCAGTTGCTGCTGGTGGATGGTGGTGGTGGACCCATCGCACGGGTGATTCACAGACCCAGCAATATCGCACCACGCCGGTCGCAAAGACTGACATCGTCTCATCCATCGCCGCAACCGGCACCGTCGTTCCCGAAGATGTGGTCGATGTCGGTACGCAGGTGAATGGCCAGATCGCCTCCTTCGGGACGGACACCGATGGCAAGCCCATCGACTACCGCTCGGTCGTGACAGAGAACACGATACTTGCCAAGATTGACGACACGCTGTACGCCGCAGATGTGGTCTCTGGCGAAGCACAACTCGCCAGCGCCCAGGCCCAAGTCCGCGTTGCTGAAGCCAATGTGGCTCAGGCCATCGCCAAGCGCGATCAGGCCCAACGCGATTGGGAGCGTGCGCAGAAACTCGGCACCTCCCGTGCTCTTTCGCAGGCAGATTATGACGCTGCGAAATCTGCCTTCGAGCAGGCGGTCGCCGCTGTGACGCAGACTCAGGCATCCGTCGGTCAGGCCCAGGCCCAGATCAAAATCGCCGAGGCCTCCCTCACCCGCTCGCGCCGAAACCTTTCCCTGTGCACCATCCTTAGCCCTGTCTCCGGCGTCATCATCGATCGCAAAGTCGACATCGGCCAGACCGTCGTCTCTAGTCTAAATGCCCCCAGTCTCTTTCTCATCGCCAAAGACCTCTCCAAGATGCAGGTTCTTGTTCAGGTCAACGAAGCCGACATCGGCACCGTCAAGCCCGGCGATGCCGTCACATTCACAACCGACGCATTTCCTGCCGACAAATTCACCGGCACTGTCCGCCGTGTGCGCCTCAACGCCACGATGACTCAAAACGTCGTTACCTACACAGTGGAGATCTCCACCGACAATTCCAATCTCAAGCTGCTTCCGTATCTCACGGCGAACGTCCGGTTCATCATCGACAAGCGCGACCAGGTCAAGGCCGTTCCGAACGCCGCATTGCGTTGGACTCCTGGCGCGCCAGCGGTTGCGACCGCTCCTGCGGGAACAGCAGGGGCGCCCTCCGGTACGGCACCTGCGGCAAGTCCCGGCGCGCCTTCGATGCGTGCGGCGAGCGCAAAGTCTTCCACGATCTATGTCCTTCGCGACGGTCAGCCCGTCGCCATCTCAGTCAAGCCCGGCCTTACGGATGGTACTGTCACCGAAGTCATCAGCGAGGAACTCGCTGAAGGTGATGCGGTCATCACTGGCGAACTTGCCGCGAGTTCAACCGCCTCACCCTCAGGAACCACCAACCCCTTTGCTCCGCCGACCATGGGTGGCGGTCGCCGCAGAATGTAATCGCTGTATCCCACCTATGGCCTCACCTCTCATCCAACTCAACGGCATCGAACGCACTTTCCACATGGGGGAGATCGATGTCCACGTCCTGAAGGGCATCACGCTCACCATCAATCAAGGTGAGCTCGTTGCCCTCGTCGGCTCCTCCGGCTCGGGCAAAACCACGCTGATGAACATCCTCGGTTGTCTCGACCGCCCTTCCAAGGGTGAATATCGCCTCGACGGCGAGGAAATCTCCCGACTTTCCAACGACGGGCGCGCACTCGTCCGCAACCGCAAGATGGGCTTTGTCTTTCAGAACTTCAACCTTCTCCCACGCACTTCCGCTCTCGAGCAAGTCATCATGCCCCTTTCCTATACCGCCAGCGGCATGAGCGACCGTCAAGCCAGGGAACGAGGCAAGGAACTCCTCCGCAAAGTCGGCCTCGGCGAGCGGATGGACCACACTCCCAGCCAGCTTTCCGGTGGTCAGCAGCAGCGTGTTGCCATCGCCCGCGCCCTCGTCAACCGCCCACCCGTCCTCTTCGCCGATGAGCCCACCGGCAACCTTGATTCCAAGACCACACAGGAAGTCCTCAAGATGTTCCAGGATCTGAATCGTGATGAGGGGATCACGATCATCCTTGTCACGCATGATCCCGTCGTCGCCGCGACCGCCAAGCGCAACATCCGGCTCAAAGACGGCCTCCTCGAGTCCGACTTCATCGTTGAATCGCCATCTCTTCCGCAGGAGGCGCACGCATGACTGTCTCTACAATTCTCAAGACCGCCCTTCGCGCCCTCCGCCGCAACATCACCCGCTCGCTCCTCACCGTCTTGGGCATCGTCATCGGCATCGCCGCTGTCATTGCCATGATGGAGATCGGCAAGGGCTCGAGTTCTTCCATCTCCAAAACCATCTCCAGCATGGGTGCCAACAACCTCATGATCATGCCCGGCACCGCCTCCAGCGGCGGTGTCAGTTTCGGGGCCGGTTCCTCTCTCACCATGACCGCCGAAGATGCCGAGGCCATCAAGCGTGATTGTCCCGCGGTCGGTCGTGTCGCTCCAGTTGTTCGTGCCCGCACCCAGGTTGTTTTTGAAGAGCGGAACTGGGTGCCAAGTTTCATTTACGGCTCAACTCCCGAATACCTTCAGGTGCGTGAGTGGGGGAATCTGGTCGAAGGTGAAATGTTCACGGATGTGGATGTGCGGACCTCCGCGCGCCTCTGCGTCGTCGGTCAAACCATTGTCAAACAGCTCTTCGGCGGTATGTCTCCCGTCGGCAAGGAGATCCGCATCCAATCCGTGGCCTTTAAAGTCATCGGAGTTCTCTCCAGCAAAGGTGCCAACGCCTTTGGCATGGATCAGGACGATGTCATCCTCGCCCCTTGGACCACCATCAAGTACCGTGTCACCGGCTCCTCCGGTTCGGGCGCTGCTGCGGGTGGCAATGCTGCCGCCAGCAGCACCACAAATTCTGTGTACCCCGGTGCTTCTGCCATCTTCCCCGTTCCCGCTGCGAACAAAGAGCCCACACCCGTCCGCTTCGCCAACATCGATCAGATTCAGGCCTCTGCCACCAGCCCCGCCCAGATCAAAGAAGCCATCAAGCAGATCACCGAAGTCTTGCGTGAGCGGCACCGCCTCCGCCCTGGCGAGCCCGATGATTTCAGCATCCGCGATATGACCGAAAGTGCCAACGCTCTGGCCAGCACCACCAACATGATGACGAATCTGTTGCTGGCCGTCGCACTCATCTCCCTCATCGTCGGTGGCGTCGGCATCATGAACATCATGCTCGTCTCCGTCACCGAGCGCACTCGCGAGATCGGCCTGCGCATGGCGGTGGGGGCTCGCGCCCGCGACATTCTCACCCAGTTCCTCACCGAAGCCACCATCCTCTGCCTGATCGGCGGTATCGTCGGACTCCTGCTCGGTCGCGGTTCCGCCATGCTCGTGGAGAAGTTCCTCCGCTGGCCCGTCGAAGCCAGCATGGAGGCGGTGATTGCCTCCATTGCCACCTCCGCCGTGGTGGGCATCGTCTTTGGTTTCTATCCCGCGTGGAAGGCCTCGCGTCTCGACCCCATCGAAGCACTGCGCTATGAATAAACCCACTTGCTCCATTCTGGGTCTTGTGTGCTCTGCCGCACTTTCCGGTTGCACCGTCGGCCCCAACTACCAATCGCCGCAAAACTCTTCACCCGCAGGCTGGAACGAACGCGGCCCCGGAGCTCCCCGCGGCACGCTCTCCTCGCCCCTTGTTGACGGCCCAGCCGATGTCTCGCGCTGGTGGCGCAACCTCAGCGATCCCACTCTCGCCGATCTCATCACCCGCGCGTACTCTCAGAATCTCGACATCGTGCAGGCTCAGGCCCGCGTTCGTCAGGCCCGCGCCAGCCGTGTGATCGCAGCCGCTGGCGGCCAACCCACCCTCGATCTCTCTGCCCGAGCCACCCGTCAACGCTCCAACTCCCGCTCAGGCGGCGTCACCAGCAACAATTTCCAGATCGGAGCCGATGCTTCCTGGGAGATCGATGTATTCGGCGGCATCGAACGCGGCGTCGAAGCCGCAGATGCCGATCTTCGCGGCACGATCTCTGACCTGCACGCTCTCCAAGTCTCCCTTTCCGGCGAGATTGGCATCGCCTACTCCGAACTGCGCGGCTTCCAATCTCAACTTGAAATCACGAACCGCAACCTCGCCCTCCAGCTCGACACCCTCTCCCTCACCCGCGAACGCGCAGAAGCCGGCTTCGTCAGTCAACTCGATGTCGCCAACGCCGAGGCCCAGGTCGCTTCCACTCAGGCCCAGATCCCCACAATCCAGGCCTCCATCAATTCCTCCATCTACGCCATCTCCGTCCTTATCGGCGCTGAACCCGCCGAGTTGTACTCGCAGCTCATCACCGCCGCGCCGCTCCCTTCCGTGCCCTCTCAGGTCGCCGTCGGCATCCCTTCCGAAGTCCTCAAGCGTCGTCCTGATGTCCAACGCGCTGAAGAATCTCTCCACGCCGCAACTGCCCGCATCGGTGTTGCCGTTGCCGATCGCTATCCCAAGTTCACCATCGGCGCTTCAGCCGGACTCTCCAGCGACCGCTTCGAGTCCCTCGGCAATCTCGCCAACCGCTTCTGGTCTCTTTCTCCCGGAATCTCATGGTCTGTGCTGAATGGCGACCGCGTCGAAGGCAATATCGCTCTCGCCACCGCCCGCGTCGAAGAAGCCGACGCTGCGTATCGCCAGTCGATCCTCATTGCCCTCCAGGACGTTGAGACCGCGATGGCCAACTTCACACGCCAACAGCAACGCCGCGAACTCCTCGCTCAGGCCGTCGATGCCAATCGCCGCGCGGTCGAGCTCGCCCTCGAACGCTATCAGGTCGGCAAGACCGATTTTCTCAGCGTCCTGAACGCCCAAGGGCAGCTTCTCTCCTCAGAACAAAATCTTTCGCAGGCCAACACCAACGTGCTCTCAAACCTCATCACGCTGTACAAGGCCATGGGGGGAGGTTGGGAAGCCAAGTGACGTTTTATCCCTGTCCCGCCACATGGTCAATTTCATCCAGTGATGTCACGCCCTCGCCCACCAACCTCCAGCCGTATTGGGGAAGGGTGGTAAACAGGCCGCTCTCAATCACCTTCTTCATTGCCGCGATCGTCGGGTTGTGCAGAACCACATCACGCAATTCATCGTTGAACTCAAGCAATTCAAAGATGGCGCGTCTGCCTCGATATCCCGTCCGCAAGCAGCGTGTGCATCCCGTTGCCGCCAGCATTTCATCTTTGCCTTGAATGTGCTTGCCAAGGCGCGTCGCTACGCCCGGTGGGATTGGCACCGGGTGCTTGCAGTGTTCGCACAGCACCCGTACCAGCCGCTGCGCGAGCACCAGATCGAGCGCGTTGGCCACCAGGTAGGGCTCCACTTTCAAATCCAGAAGGCGGAAGACCGCCGTCACCGTGTCTTTGGCGTGCAGAGTTGTGAAAACGACGTGGCCGGTCATCGCCGCTTGCATCGCTGTGCGAGCTGTCTCTTCATCGCGAATCTCGCCGACCAGAATCACATCCGGATCCTGTCTCAGCACGCTGCGAAGCATGGAGCCAAACGAGTTCCCCTTGTGATCATCCACGGGAATCTGCGTCACCCCCTCCAACTGATACTCCACCGGGTCTTCAATTGTGATGACGTTTCGCGTCTCGCGATCCACCTTGCGCAGCGCGTTGTACAGCGTCGTGGTCTTACCACTCCCCGTTGGCCCACACACCAGCAGCAGCCCGTGATCCTGCATGCACACACGCTCGACGCGGTCGATCATGTACTGCACCAGCCCCATTTCGGCCAGAGATTTGGGGATGCCTCGTTCGTCGAGCACACGCAACACCAGCTTCTGCCCATGTACACTGGGAGTGAAACTCACGCGGAATTCCACTCGCCGATCCGGATACATCGCGGAAAAGTGCCCCTCCTGCACCGCCGCGTGCCCAGCCACCCGCATCTGGCACGCCGTCTTGATCAAGCCAAAGAAAAGCTCTCCCACCCGGTGCGGCAGTTCCACAATCTGCACCATCTGCCCATCGATGCGCATGCGAATGTTGTATGTCTCACGCTTGGGCTCCACATGCACATCCGTCGCCCGTGTCTTACTCGCCAGTTGCAGAATCAGTCGCACCGAGTTCGGCCCCTCGCTGCTTCCCGAGAGGGCTGCAGACGGCTTGCCACCCGCATCGATCACACTGACGCGCTCTGGCTCGACACCCACCGGAGGCAGTGTGTCGATCAATTCGATGAGCTGAGTCTGCCACGGCAGATCCCGATCCGTTCGCGCGATTGCAGGGGCTGACGATGGTCCTGTTGGCTTATTGCGATACTCACCCGCTTCTGCCAAACCGATCTCAATTGAATCAAATGTCGGCGACGAGGTAGCCGCCCACTCCGATGATCCTGCCGAGGCCACCGGAATCGTCTCGATCTCCCCCGGTTTCTCTGCCACCGACGATTCCGCCGATGCATCGCCGAGTGTGCTCGTCGCCTCAACCAGAAACTGATGGGCCCCGATCTTCAGAATGTCGCCGGGCACCAGCACTTTGCTGCCGCTAATCCGCTGATCGTTCACCTTGGTGCCGTTGCGGCTCTTGAGATCAGTCAGAATCCACGCACCGGTGCCATCCGGGGCCAATTCGCAATGCACGCGGCTGCATTTGTCATCATCCAGCACCACCGAGCAACCTTGCTGCCTGCCAAAAGTGACCTTCTCCTCTTTCAAGACCACGGGTGCGATCGAACCAACCAACGGGGTGAGTTGCCAGTGCGTCAAGGGGTGCTCCGGGGGACGAGATCTGCAGATTGTACAAGTTGGTCCGTGCGTCCGTTGAACTCCCCAGAATCACGAATCATGCCCGCTTTTGGCTTCTACCATCCCGCCCTTATGATCGATCTCAAGCATCTGCGTGATAATCCGGAGCACTACAAACTCGGCGCTGCCCGCAAGGCCAGCAATGTCGATATCGACCGCCTTCTCACCCTCGATGCCCAGAAGCGTCAATCCATGACCGAAATGGAGAACCTGCGAGCCCAGCAGCGCGTCATCGAGAAGGAAGCCGGACCTCAGATCGGTAAGCTCGCCGGGGCGATCAAGAAAGCCGACGGCGCCGAAAAGGCCAAACTCGAAGCCGAGCTCGAGGCCCTCAAGGCCAAGCCCGCCGCCCTCAAGTCCCAGATTCAGCAGCACGATGAGCGTCTCGCGGCACTCGAACCCGAGATCAACGCCCTCCTTCTGCAAGTCCCCCTTCCCCCCGATGCCGATGTCCCCGTTGGCAAGGGGAGCGAAGACAACGTCGAGATCCGCCGCTGGGCACCCTCCTGGTTTGACCCCTCCAAGGCCTTCGAGGCCAACAAGGGCTTTAAAGCCAAATCACACATTGATCTGGTCAGCACGCTTAAGCTCGCCGACTTCGAACGCGGCGTGAAACTCGGTGGCACGCGGCACTATCTCCTCACCGGCGATGGCATGCGCCTGCAGCAAGCCGTCCTGCGCTTCGCCTTTGACACCATGATCGAAAAGCACGGCTTCACACCCGTCTACGTCCCCGTCATCGTCCGCGAAGAGACGATGATCGGCACCGGCTTTTTCCCCCAGGGGCGCGAGCAGGCGTATCACATCGAAGAATCCAAGCGTGGCGGCGGCCACGATGCCTTCCTCACCGGCACCGGCGAAGTCGGCCTGATGGGCATCCACATGAATGAGATTCTCGATGAATCCTCATTCCCTCTCAAATACTGCACCGTCAGCACCTGCTTCCGCCGCGAAGCGGGCGCTGCAGGCAAAGACACCGCCGGCCTCTACCGCATCCACCAATTCGAAAAGGTTGAGCAGGTGGTGATCACCCGCGCCGATGAAGCTGAAAGCCGCGACTGGCACAAGAAGATGATCTCTTACGTCGAGGGTCTCCTCCAGGCCCTCGAACTTCCCTACCGCCTCCTGCAATGCTGCACTGGCGACCTTGGCCCCAAGAACGCCGACATGGTGGATATCGAGTGCTGGATGCCCAGCCGCGGCACGGGCGGCGAATACGGCGAAACTCACTCCGCCTCGCGCCTCTATGACTACCAGTGCCGTCGCCTCAATATCCGCTATCGCAGCGGAGACAAAGGCACGGTGGTGTGCCACTCCCTCAACAACACGGTCGCCGCCAGCCCACGCATTCTGATCCCGATTCTGGAGATGTATCAGAATATCGATGGCACGGTCACGGTGCCCAAGGTGCTGCGCCCCTACATGGGCGGCAAAGAGAAGATTGGGTGAAGTGAGCCCAACGCGAATCACTGGAAAAACTCACTTGAAACTTGCTTAAAATCACGGTGTAACGTGAGCGTCGAATTCTCGCGCGACGCGTGAGCAATTCAATTTTCACTCGTTCACCCCTGAATGGCCCTGTTCTGTCTGGGCCGCCTCCCGTGGTGGGATGGTGGCCCAGACAAGGGGACTTCAGGAGAGTGCCCATGTTCACGTTTAACTCATCATCTGGTCCAACAAGTGAATCTCTTTCAGCCCGTCTGAGGCTGGTCGTTACTGCCGCGGGTCTGGCCATGGCCAGTATCGCGCCTGTGGTCGGTGCGGCCATCACCGTCACCTACCCCCAAGCCAACAGCAATTACCACACGCATCAGGCCCATTACGGCTCGCTCACTTCCACCTTGGTTCCCGATCCCGTGGCCAACGCCAATGAGTTCTTTCTCTTGAACAACGTCTCACAGAAGACGCGCGATGAACTCGCCGGTGGGGTCACCGCCTTTGCCGGCTGGACCTTTGACTACACCACCAAATGGCAGAACACCGCCACTGGCAACCTCACCATCGATCTCTACATGGCTCGCGCGCTCGGTAACGCCTTCGGTGGCGCTGCCCTGCAAGCCCGCTACAACAAGGGTGCCAGTGATCCCAACATGAACCTCCAGTAGATCCAGCTCGTCAAGCCCATCGGCATCCCCTTCGATCCTGACCAGATCTTCAATATTCACACCGGGGCGACCATCTCTAACGGCACAATCGCTGCCGCCAACGGCGAATTCATCGATCCCTGGCCCAACGATGGCATCGACGGCGGCCCTTTCTACTGGCACTCCGGTGAGTTTGCCGCCAACACCAACAGCGCCGACAACTTTGGCAATTTCAATCTCAAGTTCAGCGATCGACCCGCGACCGCCCTCCCGCCTGGTGTTGCCAAGACCGGCATGCTCTTTGAGCCCTACCTTGTCAATTGGGATGGCCGAAACCAGGGCCGCGTCGAATTCCTGGATGGCATCCAGTGGGGATATGAACTGGTGCCAACCCCTGGTTCAGCTTCCCTGGCTGCGATTGGCGGCATGCTGATCGGTCGTCGCCGCCGTCGCTAAGGACCCGCTCGGACGGGGATTTACCTGCTTTCTAGAAAAATCTTCCGAATGCGTGAGTGATCAACCGGGGATGCGTTGAAATAGGGGATTCAGGCGGTTTGCGTCGTCTGAAGCCAACCAACCCCGTCTCCCACACACAGCGGCGTCACCCTCGAGAAGGTCTCGGGGGTGCGTCGCTTTTGGACCATCGTCATCCCAATCTCGACAAGGCCGTCGCCAGATCCACCCGCGCTCCGGGCACGTCAGGTTGTGTCACGCCCTTGTTCCGCAGGTCGGCAACCAATGCCGCGATGTTGCTGCGCAGCGGCGCGACAAACTCCATGCGTTTCTCAGTGATCGGGTGATCAAACGCCAGCAACGCGGCATGCAGGGCCGGATGCTCAATCAGGTTCTCACCGCCGCGTCGTGCGTATGGCTTGCCCCCATACATGTCATCCCCGACGATTGGAAAACCGTGTTCTGACAGATGCACGCGAATCTGATGCGTCCGTCCCGTCTTCAGATCAAGTTCGACCAGCGAATACAACCCGTTCTCAGTCACCGGCAACCTTGCCAATCCCGGCGGCAGTGGGGTGGGTGTGCGCGGCACCCATCCCGTTCGCAACTCCGGCACCGTCGAACTCGGCGATTCTCCAACTCGCACCCCATACCATTCTCTCACCCGATACAGAGTCAGCGCTGGCTTTCCCAGCTCATCGTGCCGCACGACTTGCTTCTCGCGGTATCCCTTCTCCCGAGAAGGGTGAGGACCAATGGGGAAATCGATGGCATCCTGCGCTGGCTCAACGATGCCGTGGACCACAGCGAGGTAGCGTTTCTCCACTCGCCGATGCTCAAAACTGTGCCCTAGTTTCCAGTGTGCCTCATCAGTCTTGGCAAAAACGATGCACCCCGAAGTGTGCCGATCAAGTCTGTGCACCACGCCTGGGCGGGCAAATTCGTTGCCAACCGTGGAAAGATCGCCACCAAACTGGCTTCGGTTGCGAAAGTGAAATGCCAGTGCCGAGAGCATCGTTCCTTTGATGTGCGATCGCGCCGGATGCACGATGATGTCGGGCTGTTTATTCAAAACGATGATGTGCTGATCTTCAAAGAGCACTTCCAGCGGAATGTCTTCGGGCTGAATGTTCTTGCTCGGAGGAAGTGGAACCACCACCTCCACAGCATCATTCTTTCGCAAATCTGTCGAGGCTTTAGGCAACTTTCCGTTGACCTTGACACTCCCCTCATCAATCAGTTTCTGCACCTGGTTGCGGCTGAGAAAATCGATCCGATCGCAGAGATAGCGATCCAACCGATTGTGCAAGTCCTTGCTCAAGACAAACCGCACCGTGCGGATAGCCCGCTCAGCATCGGGTGAAAGCCCACCCCGCAGTTCTTCGCCATCCTCATCTGCTTCACTCGACGCCTGCGCCGCCTGCATCGCCGATTGAATCGCGTTATGCACACTCTCGGCGTTGACTTTCCCACCAGGTCCGGGCGCGATCGCCCCTGACCCTAACTCGATGCGATCATCGCCCTCAGAGTCATCGCGTAAAGATGGTGGCCGCTGCTTGGGCATCGCACACACACATCCGCTGCATCACTTTTTGTCTGGAGAAGGAGTTGGAGCCGGACTCGCGGGAGGAGCTGTTGGCGGCGTGGTCGGTTGATCCGACGGAGCCGGAACGGGTGTTGGTGCAGGAGCCGCACCGGGAGCAGGTACCGCAGCATCAGGTGTTGCGGGTGGTGTAGTTGCCGGAGCGTCAGTGGGGGTGGGGTTTGAGGGAGTTGGCGGTGGTGTCAGAGGGCGATCAAACCCTTCAATCCTCGGGAACTCCGTGCCCGCAGCCAGCGTCGGCAACACCACTAACCCATCCAGAGAGGCAATCCGCTTGCGCGCCACATCGGCATGCGCGGCAAAGGGGCCGCCATCGCACAACTCGATCAACTTGGTGTAATTGGCTTTGGCCTCATCAAACTTGGAACGCGATTCCGCAACCGCCGCCAGCCCATGCAGGGCATTGATCTGCATCAGCAGTTGCCCTTGCGTCGCTTGAGCAGTTGTCAGAATCTCGCGATACAACGCATCGGCGTTGTCCAGATAGCTCGTCACATCCTCAGGCTTCAGTGCATCATCAGGGCTCGACAGCGCACCATCCGGCGTGTATGTCGCGCCCGGCTTGGCACCCACGCGCACAGCGCGCAGGTATGCATCTGCCGCCTGCAGTTTGGCCAAGGTCGCCACGCCCCTGATCTTGGGATAATCCTCGGCCACGCTCCGCAGCACATCCGGGTTGGCATCGCCTGCGCTCAGTGGGTTGACCAGCCGCGCATTCACGCGATCCAGCCGGTAGCTGCCACTGGCGGCATTCAGATCCTTGAAGGCATCAGCCACCTGCGTTGACTTTGACTTGGTGTAGCGCTGCCACCCGGCATACCCAAGCGCGACGACCGCCACCACCAGCAGGATGGGCGTGCTCCACTTCTTGAGAAAGTCGATGAACTCGTAGTTCAGCCGTGACTCTTCAAGGCCTGCTCGTTCGCGAATCTCAAAATGCCGTTTATCCATGTCTGCCATACGGGCCAAGGGTAGGGTGGCTTGAGGCTTGAAACCGCCTCGTTTCAATCTTGATCCGCAATCAAACCCGCCCAGAATCTCCAAGGCACTGGTGCCTGTCTGACAGAGCGGGGCACCAATCTTTCGGCAATCTGAAACCTCAACTCTCTCACGCCCTCTCCGGTCACGCTCGACACGGAGCAATCCACCGGCTCTGAAGTGGTTCCCAGATCGCGCCTGGTTCCGACTCGCAGCACTCTGGCTGTATCTCTGGTCAAATCTCCAATATCGCAGAACCCGTGGGCTGCATCTCCGCACCAGAGAACCAGATCTGCCTGATTCCAGAGCTTTGCCGCGATCTTCTGGGCCTGCGCTTCGACTGCGTCCTGTGTCTGCCTCAAGCCCGGGGTGTCAATCAGCCGGATAGTCACATCCTCGCACACCGTGAGGATTCCCACGTGATCGCGTGTCGTCCCAGCCACGTCCGAAACGATGCTCACCGTTCGCCCGGTCAGGGCATTGAGCAGGCAGCTCTTCCCCACATTTGCCGCGCCTACCAGCAGGACCGTTGCCGGCTCTATGAGCCGATGCAGAACTCGATCTCTGAAACGTTTATCGTGCGCTCGCAGTCCGCGCGGGTCTCGACCCTTCCACAATTCCGACTGCCTCAGCAGCACATCCACCGCTCCCGGGCTCGCTGCGGCACTCATGCACCACAGGGTCGCCGCTTCCACCTCACTTCTGGCCTCTGGATGCGCCTGAACCACATCACTCCAGGTTGGAAGCTGATTTGCCTCCGAAATCCCCGCGTCACGAAGCCACTGGCACAATCGCCTCATCAGTGCTGGCCCGCCATGAGGCATCAGGTGCAGCGACCTCTCGCTCCAGCGTGCCGCAATCCCAGTATCCACATCCGCAAACTGTTTCAGCCGATACGCACCAACACGAATCTCACCCAGCCCCAGCGAGCGAGCCGCAACGTCAATATCGCCAGTATTCTCACCGACCAATTCAATCACCGCGATTGCCGACCCCATCGCGGCAGGCGCGGCCACCACTCTCCACTGCGCCCCAAGTCCCGAGTCGTTCATACGCAACGCACTCATGGCCATTCACTCGTCGCGATCGTCCTCATCATCATCCCGCTCTGCGCCATGCCGCGAACCTTGATCTTCCTCGTCATCATTGATCGCCTGATTCCACGCCTCTTTGATCCCCCGCAGTTGAAGATCAGTCACCACCTTTTCCACCAGTTCATCCCGGGCAAACAGGGCCGGAGCATCCCCTCCTGTCGCCACCACCTGCGGATATGCCTCGTAGAACTCCGCGTAGACATCAATCAGGTGATGCACCATGCCGCGAACAGCCGCCGCCGCGCCCAGTTGCATCGCATGCGCCGTGTCCTTTCCGAATGGTCCGCGTGATACATCGGGCACCGCAAATTGAAGTGAAGGAAGTTTGGCTGTGTGCTCGTGCAGGGCTTTCAGCATCGTCGCCGCTCCCGGCGCGATGCACCCGCCCTGAAAGGTCCCTTCCCCATCCACAAAATCCACCACCGTCGCCGTGCCGCAATCGATCACGATCACCGCTTGCTTCAAGGTGGCATAAGCCCCCAGCGCATTGAGCAGCCGATCCACTCCCACGCTCGCGGGTTGCTCCACCGCGATCTCGATCGGCACCGGCAGGTCTTTCCCCACTCGCATCACCTGATCAAAGTTCATCCCCTTCAATTCTCTTTCGATCGGGTCTGCCACCGGGTCATTGACGCTCGCCACCAGAATGATCGACGTCTCGGCCAGTTCCCCCGCCGCGTCTTGCACCGCCTTGATGATCGCGGCTCGATCGGTGTTGGCGACGGCTTCCAGCGTGGCCACATCGCGACCCTGTGAAGCATGTTTGAACGTCGCAACCTTGGTTCGGGTGTTTCCGACGCTCACGGCAATGACATGACTCTGATCCATTGCCCGAGCGTATGCGCCGAATTCGACTCACCCAGCGGCGGCATTCCGTGATTCACACCTGATTCGCTCTTGTTTCAGGCGGGAAATGCCAGTTCCTCGGACAGATCAAAGACGCTGTCAAACTGCTCCAAGGCATCACTGTCGCTGCGCCCCAGAATCCCCACTGCCAGCATCGCAAAGACGATGTTTCCCACATCGCGCGTGGCGCGAATCCCCCAGTACGAAAGCACCGTGTGTGCCATCCCGCCGTAGCGATCCATCGCCAGATCCTTCAAACCGTAACACAATTGCTGCGCCGACACGTGCCGCGCCGAATCCGGCGCGTGCAATGTGCCCCCTTCGCGCTCTTGCATCTCGCGCAGACCGTGAATCATCTCAACAGTGTGCCGCACACCTTCGCGCACGAACTGGTACGCCATGGGGTGATATTCGCCAAACTGTTGCTGGGCTGCTTTCCAACGGGTGGCCAGCTGCGCCAGGTCATTGGGGGGAGCAAGGTTTCCATGTTCGGGTTGAATATCCGCATTCGCGCTTTGATTGCCGGCGTTCAGAGCCTCGAACTCTGCATCCAGCTTCGCCGCCATGTCCTTGGCCTGCGCAACCGTCGTCTTCCACGTCACCTTCACCGGAGGCATGGATGGCTTCACGGAATGCTGGGGGTTTTGGGGATGGGGCTGCGCACCCGAGTGACCATCTATCGGCTGTCCGGCGTTGCCACGACCTTCTGGAATTGGCGTCGAATCGCTCTGCAAGTCCCTGTCTCCCAATCACATGCATTTATGAACCGACACGCAGCAGATCATATCCACAGCATCCCGATCACCACTTCATCTATCGGACTGACACCACCACAGCCCTGCAAAACCTCGCCCATACCAACCGACATCACGCATATGCATGCAGCCCCGGCAAGATCAGGTTGACCCCGAAGTAGCACCACAGCATGGTGAAGAAACCCACCACGCTGAGCCATGCCGAGATCAACGACCGGTTCTTCCCAGTCGCAAAGCGCACGTGAATCAGGATCAGATACACGATCCAGGTGATCAACGCCCACGTTTCTTTGGGGTCAAAAGCCCACCAGCGTCCCCATGAGTGGTCCGCCCACCAACCTCCGAGCAGAATGCCCACCCCCAGGAACCAAAACGCCAGTTGCAGCACCGTCATCTGTGCGGTGTCGAGATCCTTCAGGGTCTTGGCGATTGTTCCTGGCGCGGCGGGTGCATCATCCGCAGCCGATGTGGCATCGCAAGCATCCGCGTTCATGCCCACAACGCCTCCGACGCCGGCCACCGCCACCGCCGGCAACGTCCCTTTGGATTTGGCCGAATAGTGCGTGACCAGAAAAAAACAACTGATGAGGAACCCAAGCGTGATGAGTGAATACGACACCAGCACGATCGTCACGTGATACTTCAAGAGCACGCTGGTGTTGAGGATCGCCGCCTCGCGTTCGATGTTGTATCCGGGAATGCCCGTCTGCGTTGCGCCGACCAATGCCAGGAACCCCGCACCCGCCGCGGCAGCACCGAACAAGGGCTGCTTGCGCCACGCCATCAGCACCAGCCCCACGACCGCAGCAAACAGCGAGATTCCCGTCATTGATTCAAATTGATTCTGAATCGCATACCGCTGCGCCAGATAACTGCGCATGCCAAATGCCAGTGCATGAATCAGAATCGCAACCACAAACATCGCGATTCCACCTTTCATCAGCCAGGAACGCCCGGTGCCAAAGGCCAGAATCAGCATCAGAAAGCTGAGCGCATACGCAATCCATCCCAGATCAAACCCGCGCGAGCGGTTGTACGACACTTCAATCGTTCTTTGCGTCGTGGGATACACATTGGGGCTGATCGCAGGCAACGCTGCCGCCAGCGCATCAATTGCTTTCTGCGCATTCACCCCATCTTTCCTGCGCCAGGACTCTCCAAGCGCCAACGCCGCAGCGCGGGCGGGGTGAGTCGGCTCAAGTGTCGATAAGTGCTTCCACGGATCTTTGCTGACTGGGGGTGGCACCACATCCAGATTGCTCCACCCTGAGTGCCACAGGCGCAATGCCGCATCCGCTCTTCCCAAGCCGTCTGTGAACTGCTGATCTGTGTGCTTGGCACCCACAGTGCGGGCGTGGGTGTTGAACATGATCGGCGTCACGCGCAGTTTCTTCTTCCATTCATCGACCTTGGCCGGGTCCTTGGGAAACTCGGCCTCGAGAATGGCCTCGCGCAAGGGCAGAAAGTTGATGTACACCAGCGGCTTGTCGGCGTAGTAGGCCGGATCGATCATCATGTCGATGGTGGTGAAGAGTGGGTCAAAACTCACTTTCTTTCCGTTCGCGTCAATCTCAAAGTAATCCTTGCGATTGCACAGCGTTGAGACGGTTTCGCGCGACAGGGTGTCCAGCACCTTCAATCGACCACCATGAAAGACGCTCAATGAACGCAGCGGCTCAAGATTGATTCCGTGGGCGAATTGGGCCTTTTCAGCAGATGAATAGCCACTCGTCCTCATGATGTCGCCAAAGGGATTGGCGATCTGCTCGGCATTGGCGGCAACTTGCCCCATTTTGGGATGCGCGTTCCCGTCCGGCGCAGTCTGGGCCTGCGCAATCCGCCCGGCGGTGATGAGCACCAAGCAGAGTGCAATCAGCCATGCGCCTGCTCGCGATGTAAGAGTGTTGACAAACATCGACTTCATGCGGCACCTACTTCCTGCTGGTCTTGAGCATGAGGGGTAACTTGTCCATTGATCGACGCTGGCCTCTTCTCGTTGGCTTGGCCCGGCTTTCGATACGTCCCCGCCTTCAACTCGCGCTGAATCCGCGCCTTCTCTCGCCTCACCAGATACGGCTTGAGGTAAAACGCCCACGGAATGCCCATCCCCATCAAGATGCCACCCAGCGCGATGATGTGAATGCCAGGATTGTTTCCCACCTGCAATCTCGTGAACTTCACATACGGCCGGGGCGTCATCCCCGAATCCGCTTCCTTCTGCGTCTTCTCCCACGTCGAGGCGTCCCACCCCGCTTGGCTGAACTTGAGTTGATTGGGATTCACTCCCGCGCGCAGGCGACCCAGCACATTCTCAAACCACGATCTCTCCTCACTCCACGAAAATGGTGCCTGCAACGGTTCATTCAAACTCGCGAGTGCGGTGTACGGCTCGATCTTGGTCTGACTCCGCCAACTCGGCAGCACACGAATCAACGACTGATAGTCCTTGGGTGGCCCCCGATGCTCGTTGGGGATCATGTGAAAATCCAGCAGTTGCAGTTCAAACCCAGGTAGCCCGTAGCGCCGACGGCCAAAGGCCATCTCGATCGTGCGACCATCCGGCAGTTCCACACTCCGTGAGACCGGAGACTCGATCACAAACGCCGCGAAGGGAAGCCACGTCACTGTGCTCCACACCGGCTTTCCATCCACTCCAGCACTGGAAATCTCCACTCCCAGCATCGAGCGCTGATGCGTCCCCACCAACTCTCGCTCCTGCTCGGCCATCGCCACCGGCTCAGGACGCTCCACCTTGCGGCTGTCGGCCCAGCGCACTCCCAACTCCAGGCCCACGCGCGGGTCGCGATAGATCCCCTCGATGATGTTGTTGGCACCGATGCGATCAATCACCAGCGCGTTCTCGCCCGCCCGCCTCACAATCGCCCGCGTGTATTCCTTTCCATCATCTCCGACCACATCATCTAGATACACCTGCAATTTGGAGGCGTCGATGTACGCGATGCGAATCCCGCCATCCGCATCGCGCCGTCGCGGCATGCCGCGCTCGTTCACTTCATCCATCATGTCCTGACTGATCTCAGGAAATCTGTGATACACCCAGCGATCAAACCCCTTCCCATCCGGACCCGTTACCCGCAGCACCGCCACGCTTGAGTTGCTCCCCTTGTACCCATCGGTAATGATCGGAAATGGCGGCTGACCGGCGATGTCCTTCACTTCAATGGTGTATCCCGTCTCGCCGACTTTGACCTTTGACCCCTGCGTTATCGGCACTGTCATCGTGAAGGGAGTGGTACCCGACTGAGAGGAGGGAACTTCAATGACCAGCCCGTGCCGCGCACCCGGCGGCAGCACCGCTTGAAGATCCTTCCAGCGCTCATCACTCATACCCGTGCTGTGTGTCACCGGCTTTGAGACATCACTCCCGCCGACATTCAGTGTCCCGCGTGTGTATTCGATGCACACATCAATCGATTCACGCACTCGATTCGCCGGATCGTGAGGCAGGAACAGGTATGAAAAAGCCCTCTGTGTCACCAGCGTCGGATCTTCCTTGCTCTTGGGCAGATCAGCGATCAAGTAGCACACGCGTAATGGCTGCTGAAACTCCGGCCTGAGTGTCGCGCCGCTGCTCGGTGCGGGCACTTCGACAAAGTCTTCGACGCTGGTGGCATAATTTGCATACGCCACCACGCGGAACTTCAGATCCGCATCCACCATCTGCATTCCCTGCGGCGCAACACTCCCCGCCGGACGATCTTCGATCCCGATATCGAGTGTTCCCGCTCCCATCGGCAGGGGATAGTGCGCTTCCTTCTCCACTTTGTGCCATGCCGGGAGCAATCCGGCAACTTCCTTCGCGGTCTTCTCCGCTCCCCCCGCCCCAATCGAACCTACCGAGCCGATGTTGTAGTCGTTGTACCTGGGCAAATCGCCAATGCCACGTTGTTCCCAGAACCCACCTTCGGTCGCCAGAAACAGCGCGGTGTGCTGGTAATCGTAAAACGAGTCCTGTGGCTTCCCCGGCTCCGGTGTCCCGTCCTTCTGAATCGCGCCCGCCAGCAGCAGCGTGTCTCCCTCCACCTTCGCCGAGCCGTACCAGAAACTCCCCAGCGCCAGCGTGATGATCCCCGTGTGAACCGTCAGCACGCCGATGTTCTTGAATGTGAAGTCAATCCGCCGGATCGTCGCCACCGTCATGTTCACCACAAACAGCATCAACGCCGCCTTCAGAGGCCACCACGAATAGAACTCCAGCTCCGTCATCTCCATCGCTGGCAATCGCCGCAACGTGATCGACTTGTTCATGTCAACAAACGAGGCAAAAAACCTCAGCCCGCTCTTGTCCACAGGGTCCCAGCGCATCAGTGGCCACAGGAACGTGAGCCACGCCCATCCCGCTAGCGCGGCACACCCTGCACCCAACACCAGCAACACCACAAACCGCCCCGCCCTGGCATCGGGCATGCTCTTCTTCAGCACCTTCGCCACCAACGGCACGGGAATCAACACCGCCGCCGCAACGATCAAAAGCGCACTCAAACCATAAATCAGAAACGTCGGGATCAATGCCAGCATGCCGATCGGCACACTCGCCGCGATGCCGTACAGCGCGATGAAGACCAGCGTCATCACCGCCAGCCAGATCGAAGACAAAGCGCCGAGTATCCAGCGCACAGGGGCCAGCAATCCCGTCAGGTGCTCACGATCCCATTCCTGCGACTTCCGCCATTTCAGAGACATTTCGAGTGCCAACCTCCGTGCGGCAAGACGAGTGCCGCGAGCCAGCCCATCGTACGCGAGTCATTGCGAAGATGATCGTTTCTGTCGGCCTATTGCTTGTCCCGAATCAGAATTGTCCGGGGTGTGCTCCCCAACATCGCTCGCCGTAGGGGATCGCCCGTACCTCCCGGAACCTGCACCGCCGCCAACCCAAATGGCATTCTTCCGGGAACGATGTCAAAGGCACCGCTATCAAGCCCGATCGCCATCGCGGCGTGCGTCGTCATCATCATAAGCAGCTCTTGGGCCTCCATCGCATCGCGATTCAGAAGCGAGCTGGCCTCATGCCATGGCGTGATTGTCGTCCTCCCCACTTCCAGATTGATGATCGAATCCGTCCCCAGCGCCACCATCACGCCCTCTCTTTGCAACTCTCGATACCGGTGCGGCCCGAAGTGGTGGGGGGTTCCGAAGTACTCACTCGAGCGCGGGCAATATACCAAACGAATTGGGCGATGCTCCCAGCGGTGCCGCAAAGCATGCACATCCGCATCACTCAAGTCATTGCAGTGCACGAGCGTGAAAGGCGTGTGGGCATCATCCGTTGCGTCCATCACATGCGCCAACGGCGAATTCCCCTTCCCAAAATGCTGCATCCCACGTTGCCCCTCGGTCCAAATGCCTAGCCCCTCTAGCATCTCCCGCAGCGGCCCCGTCCCTTTCTCAATCAACTCCCGTTCCTCCGGGCTCTCCGCCACGTGCGAACACATCGGGTAATCAAACTCGGCGGCTTGCTCCATCGCCCACGCATAACTCTCCGCAGACACCGAGTATGGAGCGTGGGGTTGAATCCCGACCCGAATCCCCGTCGCCTGGATCTCCCTCAACGCCTTCAACAACCCCGCCCTTCCCCGCTCCTCTCCCGTCCCGATCGCAAAGAACTCCAGGAACGCCGTCCCCCACAGTGGCGATCTCGCCAATTCCTCCGCCGCCACCACATCCGCCACCCCTCGCACCGCCCCCGCGATATCCCCGACCGCCACCACGCCCCCCGCCAGCGACATCTCCACCCCCCGCCGCACCGAAGCCCGAATCGCTTCCGGCTCCACCGCCCGCTTCTCCCTCACCAACCCCGCAAACGCCGCGAACCCCCCAGGGCTCGGCGGCTGTGGCCCAATATGCGTCAGATCCAGGTGCGCATGGCCATTCACCAGGCCGGGAATCAGGATCTGATCCGGGTACTCCTCCCTCACCACGCGGCAGCCCCGCAGAAAAGGCCCCAATTCCTCCGGTGTCCCGACCGCCGCGATGACGGGTGCTTTGGCCGTCCACGCGCCGGGAATCGGGCCGGGCTCCAACCCATCCGTGTGGACCAAAACACCTACCCAGCCGCCGCTCGCGGCATCGGGTGCCATCCCCGTCGTCCACCCATCCATCACCCACCGGGCCAGCAGCATGACATCCACCGGCTCGGCAGTCGCCGCTTGGCCGAAGTCTGAATCCGGCATCCGCAGAGCGTGAGAGTGGGATTGAGAAAATCGTGCCATTTCGGTGTCGCCAAGCCAGCATGCCGACCGCAAACAGAATAGCATGTGCGCTTGATAAAGCGGCGGCTGGAACCGGTAGGGAGCGTGTTGTCGCCCCTCGCGAAAGGGACATCGCGAGGTTTCAGCCAAGTGAGTGAAGGAGCGTTGAAATGGGTCGTGCTCGCGCTGGAATGAGTGGTGTGGCCAAGGTGTTGGTGCTTTCGATGGTGACGATGCTGCCCCTGGTTGGCGGCTGTGTCGCGCAGGGCGATTGGGACAAACTTTACGAAACCAATCGCACCTACAAGGAGCAGTATGAGCAGATGAAGGCGCAACGCGATGAAGCCCTCGCTGCGCTCGATGCGCTGCGTGGTCAGACGACGCGCTCCGAAACCCTCATCTCACAGTTGCAGAACGAGAACGCCACGCTGCGTCAGCAGCTTGCTGGCTACGGCGCAAATCTCGATGAACTCAACAAGCGTCTCACCGGTCTGCAGCTCTCCGCGCTCGATCCCGAGACCGACAAGCTCTTGCGTGAACTTGCCAGCATGTATCCGGACCTCATCACCTATGACCCCGCCACCGGCATGCTCCGCTTCAACAGCGACATGACGTTTGACTCGGGCTCTGACACGGTCAAGAGCGAGGCAAAGCAGTCCATCGCACGCCTCGCAGAGATTCTCAATACCTCCGCCGCCGCGCCCTACGAAGTGATCGTCACCGGCCACACCGATTCGCAGCGCATCAGCGCCAACACCGCTCGTCGCTTCCCCAGCAACATGCACCTTTCCTGCGGCCGCGCTATCAGCGTTCGCAGCGAGTTGGTCTCGCACGGCGTCCTTGCCGGCAAGGTGCAGGCCGCTGGCTGGGGCGAGTTCCGCCCCGCCGTTCCCAACTCTGGCTCTGGCAACACGCCCGCTAACCGCCGCGTTGAGATTTTCCTGGCCCGTCCCAAGACCACCGCAAACTTTGATTCCGCAGCTGGCATGACCACTCCCACCACCAAGCCCGCGACTCCGGCCCGCTCCGGCGGCTACGACGACATCGTCAAGTGATCTTCGCTTGATCTGATGCACCATCAAGATTCACAAGCACCGCGTCGCATCGCGCGGTGCTTTGTTTTTTGTACACATTCAACGAGAAATAGCCCCGCCCGGATTCGAACCGAGGACCAAGCAATTATGAGTCGCCTGCTCTAACCGCTGAGCTACGGGGCCCCGAACAAGGTTAGGAGGGTAGAAACCTCACGGTGCCGTTCGTCTGCCACCTGATCGGTGCGCATTCGCTCGTGTGCTCTGTCACCGCTCTGTGAAACAACCCTAAGTCTTCGCGATCTTACAATTGTGGATCAGTCGGTCAGAGACCAGCATGAATCGGAGATTCGAACCAATATGGCAAACGAGCAGAAAAGTACTCAATTGCGACTTCGACTGGTCACCAGGAGTGAGCTGCCGCGTATGTTCGAGATTCAGATGGAGCCCGAGAGCAACACCATGGCCGGAACCAAACCGCGGACGCGCGAGGTGTTTTTTACCAATTGGGACAAGTACTTTGCGGATGAGCAAATCCGGGCGCGGGTGATTGAAGTACATGGGGAAATTGCGGGAAGTGTGGCGTGCTTTCAGGCGGATGGGAAGAACTGCCTGGGATACTGGATGGCGAAGGAGTTTTGGGGGAAGGGGCTTGCCTCACGAGCGGTGAAGATGTTCCTCGAAGAGGAGACGCGTCGGCCATTGCATGCGACGGCGGCGAGTGCCAACACTGCATCAAGGCGGATTCTGGAAAAGTGCGGGTTTGAATTGGTGGAAGAGAAGATGGGTGAGGAGACGGAGCGGTTTGTGAAATGCCAGATCGCGGATTATGTTCTGAAGAGCTGAGTTCTGAGTACCAGGTGCCGAGTGACGGCGCAAAGAAAACACCGCCACGTGGCGGTGTCATGAGAATTGTGGGGTGATGAGCGGAGATCAGTCGCCGCTGATCAGGTTGCCGAGGCCGCCGAGAACGGAGCCCTGTTCGGATTGGCCGCCGCCGCCGGCTGTGGCGACGATGCGATCGGCGAGGCGGTTGAAGGGGAGGGTCTGAAGCCAGACCTTGCCAGGGCCGCGGAGAAGGACGAAGAAGAGGCCTTCGCCACCGAAGAGCTTGTTCTTGATTCCGGGGACAGTCTGGATGTCGTAGTCGACAGTGGATTCAAAGGCCACGAGGCAGCCGGTATCTACGCGAAGCGTCTGGCCAGGCGCGAGAGTCTGCTCGATCACTGTGCCGCCGGCGTGGAGGAAAGCGAGGCCCCCGGTGGGTGCGGAGAGTTTTTGCAGGATGAAGCCCTCACCGCCGAAGAGGCCAGCGCCGAACTTTCGGGTGAAAGCGATGCCGACATCCACGCCACGAGCAGCGCAGAGGAAAGAGTCCTTTTGGCAGAGGAGTTCGCCGCGATGTGCTGCGAGATCGATGGGGACGATCTTGCCTGGGACGGGTGCGGAGAAGGAGACATCGGCACGCCTGGGGCCTTCGTTGGCGAAGAAAGTGATGAAGAAGGAGTCGCCGGTGAGGGCACGCTTGCCAGCTTCAAAAAGTTTGCCGAAGATGCTGCCGCCCTGGCCGCCCTTCATAGAGAGATGGGTGGCCATCGTGATGCCATCCTGCATGTAGAGGAAGGCGCCAGCTTCGGCAACGCACGCCTCGCCGGGATCGAGCGTGATGATGACGGCCTGGAGATCGTCGCCGATGATGCGGTACTCGATGATGTCTGCCATGTGAATTCCCTTGTGTTGGGCGCAGGCGAACCTGCGCGACGAGCGTACGCGGAATGTCGGCAGATTGTTCGGAGATGTGGTGGCGGAGTTTCAGGATGCAGCGGCGACTGAAATCAGGTGATGCGCTGGTCGGCGTACTTCTTCTTCAGGCGTGAGTAGTAGAGCCCCATGCAGATGATGATGAGGATGACGACGCCGAGGCCGACGATCAGGGAAAGCGGATTGTTGGGATCAAAGAAGGGGATTTTGCGAATCGCTTTACCGAGGTAGAACATCGAGCCATTGCCCAGGAGTGTGCCGACGATGATGGCGAGCATGACACTGGTGCGGGACATGCCCAGGAGTTGGCCAAAGAGGGCGCCAGCGACAGAGCCGGTGGCGGCGATGGGAAACATCACGAACGCGGCGAGTCCGATGAAACTGAAGCGACGCATCCATGGTTGGACACGCATGAAGAATTCACCCTCTTCTCGGAGTTTGAGGAGGGCGGGACCGAGCTTGGGAATCTTAAAGAGAAATCCTGCGTGAAAAACCAGCAGCGTTGCGGCGAAGAGGTCCATGAAGGTGACCATGGTGAAGAGCTCGCCGCTGGTCATGAAGGAGAATTTGCGGGCGGTTTCGCTCGCGTACTCGGCAGCATCTGCAACGGAATCTGGTTTCTGATCGCTGCCGAAAAGGATGACGAATCGGCCTAGGCCGAAGAAGGCGGCCAGAGCCGCGCCGAGAAGCTTGAGGGCAAAGGCCTCGCCCTTGATCACAATGATGGTGGTGATGACGCCGGCAGCAATCAGAAACGGACCAATGAGTGTGGACCACCAGGTGATTGGGTACTGGCGTTTGAAATCTTCGCCAAAGCGAGTTTCGCGGTGGTAGAGATCGTCGTTGGGAGTAGGCGCGTGCGTGCCGGGGCGATCGACAATGGGATCGCTGGAGCCAGCGGGGCGCGAGGGGAGGGAGGATGGAGTGGTGGGGGTTGTCAATGTTCGGTCATGGTGGTGTCGGGCACGTGGGAGGGGCTTCGACCCGGCGCGGAGTTTGGATGCCGCGGCGAGGGGTTGGTTCTCATTTGTAAGAACCGCTGATCAGTTCTGCGGCACAAAGGTGCTCTTGACGTGAACGTCTTTGAGCTGGTCTTCGGTGGCCTTGCTGGGTGCGCTGGTCATGAGGTCTTGACCGGTCTGGGTCTTTGGGAAGGCGATGACATCGCGGATGTTGCTGGTGCCGACGAAGTTCATCACCAGGCGGTCGAGGCCGAAGGCGATGCCTGCGTGCGGTGGCGCGCCATAGGAAAGGGCTTCCAGGAGGAAGCTGAACTTTTCCTTGGCCTGCTCAGGTGTGAGACCCAAGAGCTGGAAGACCTTGGACTGCACAGCGCGATCGTGGATACGCACGCTGCCACCGGCGATCTCCTGACCGTTGAGGACGATGTCGTAACCGGCCGAGACGATGGACTCGATGGTGACATCGTCGTTGACATCGGCATCGACGAAGGCCTTGGCCTGGTCATCGCGTGGCGCGGTGAAGGGGTGGTGCATGGCGATCCAGCGGCCGGATTCCTTGTCCTTTTCGAACATCGGGAAGTCGACGACAATGAGGAAATTCCAGGGGCCGCCTTCGGAACCGGGCTTGGGGACGATGCCAATATCGCGGGCGACCTTTTGACGCAATTCGCCGAGGGACTTGGTGGCGATGGGGTAGAGGTCAGAGACAAAGAGGATCGTGTCGCCGGGCTGCAGGCCAAGCGCGGCGAAGAGCTCGGCCTTCACGGGCTCCAAGAACTTGGCGATGCCAGTTTCAAAGGCGCCAGCGGCGTTCACCTTGGTGACTGCGCAGCCACCAGCGCCGAAGCCGCGAACGAATTCGTTGTAGCCGTCGGTGAGCTTGCGGGTGAGCTTTTCGGCACCACCGGGGACGCGGATGGCCTTGACCACGCCGCGACCGGAGTTGAACTTGGGACGATCCTGACCTTTGGCCAGGACATCTTTGAAGAAGGCAACATCGGTCTTTGCCGCGATTTCGGAGATGTCGGTGATTTCGAGGCCGTAGCGTGTGTCAGGGCGATCGATGCCGAAACGCTCCATCGCTTCGCGATAGGGCATCTTCTGAATCGGCGGGACGTCGTAGCCGGTGATGTCCTTCCACAGGCGGCGGACGAACCCTTCCATCATGTCCATCACGTGTTCGCGGCGGACGAAGGCCATCTCCAAGTCGATCTGGGTGAACTCGGCCTGACGGTCAGCGCGAGGATCCTCATCGCGGAAGCAGCGGCAGATCTGCATGTAGCGATCGCAGCCGGCGACCATGAGGATCTGCTTGAAGAGCTGGGGGCTCTGGGGCAATGCGTACCAAGAGCCGGGGACGTTGCGGCTGGGGACGAGGAATTCGCGAGCGCCTTCGGGTGTGCTCTTATAGAGAATGGGGGTTTCGATTTCGAGGAAACCGTTCTCATCGAAATAGCGACGGGTGGATTGATAGACCTTGTGGCGGATGCCGAGGATCTTTTGCATCGTGGGACGACGCAGGTCGATGTAGCGGTACTTGCCGCGGATGTCTTCATTGGCAAGCTTGCCACCGGTGCCGGTGTCATCGGGGATGAAGGGGAGGGGATCGGTCTTGTTCAGCAGTTCGAACTTGGTGACGACGATCTCGATCTTGCCGGTGTCGAGCTTGGGGTTGGGGCCACCGACGCGGATGCGCACGGTGCCCTGGACGGCGATGACATCTTCGCTGCGGAGGTGGTCGGCAACTTCCATGATCTCTTTGGCGAGGTCAGCACCATCAAAGACGACCTGGGTGAGGCCGAAGCGGTCGCGCATGTCGATGAAGGTGAGGCCGGTGCCGTGGCCGCGATAGGCGTTGACCCAGCCGTTGAGGCGGACGGTCTGGCCGACGTGGGATTCGCGAAGTTCGCCGCAGGTGTGTGTCCGCCGAAGCATGAGATGAGGCCCTTCCGTGGTGACCACGAGCCGCATCGGGGCAGCCCGGGGGAGGTTTGGTGCGAGAAAAGATGGCGAGTATAGGTTTGGTGGGTGAGGGAGGCGGCGTTTTGGATGGGATTTGGAGGGGTAGGGGGTGGCGAAAGACAGAACAGGCGCGATCGGTGCCACTCGCCCCAGTCGTTGTGAGCTTAATTTTTCCCAGGGTTCTTTTTGGCACTCACTATGACGGCTAACATTTTGCCCTGATTTAGTCCATTAGAACGTGAGTATTTCGCATGAATCAAGAACCATACTCCGGATTCAAAGTCACCGACCAGGAATTTGCGGACAATCCAGATCCACGTGTTCCATGTGTCCTCTTATTGGATACTTCTTCCTCTATGTCGGGTGGACCGATTGCAGAACTTAATCTCGGGCTGCAACAGTATCGTGACGAACTTCTGATGGACAACCTCGCGTCGCGACGGGTGGAGGTCGCGATCTTCCGCTTCGGTGGTGACGTTGAGCTCGAGCGAGACTTCGTCACTGCTCGACAGTTCGACCCCCCGGCACTACACGCGAGTGGTCACACCCCGATGGCAGAAGCCATCATGTGGGGCATCAAACACCTTGAGGAACGAAAAGCGACGTACCAGTCGAACGGCGTCGCCTACTACCGGCCTTGGATATTCCTGATCACCGACGGAGAACCAACGGACGGCGACGATGCATGGAGGGTGGCTTGCGAGGCCGTCCGACTTGGGGAACAACAGAAGAAGTTCACGTTCTTCGCGGTGGGCACTGGCGCAGCCAACTACGACAAGCTGCGGCAGTTGTCCCCGACTCGCCAACCGCTTCGACTCAAAGGCATCGCGTTCCGCGAGATGTTTCGGTGGCTGTCAAACTCGCAGTCACGAGTCTCGCAGTCGCAGGTCGGCACCAACATCGCGCTCCCGCCAGCAACTGGCGATGGCGGATGGGCCGATGTTCCAACCTGAATCATGCGACCGTGGCGCGTAGCTCAGGCAGCCGCATTAGGCACCAGCCACCTTGCTGACTCGGTCCCGTGCCAGGACTCGCACCTGGTGGACTTTGTGGTCGCAGGTGAGCGGGCGAAGTGGCTCCTCGTTGCCGTGGCTGATGGTGCGGGCTCGGCTTCGCTGTCACACTTGGGCTCGCGCATAGCGTGCACGACGGCAATCCTGCATCTGAAATCGAATTCCGACGCCCTCGCCAATGCTGAGACAGCGAGAGAGTGTGTCCGGCAGTGTTTCTTCGCAGCGCTGCGCGAAGTTGAGGATCTAGCCAAGCGCGAGGGGGCATCCCTGCGAGAGTTTGCGACGACGCTACAAGTTGCTGTCATTGGGGATCAGTATTCCGTCTTCGGACAGGTGGGTGACGGCGCAATCGTCTGGGGAGAGCCGGGCGAACTTCACGTTGCGCATTGGCCCGACCAAGCGGCACTCAACCTGACCGACTTCATCACCAGCGCCCCGCTTTCGGAAACACTGCAGATCGCTATCGCACATAAGGCAATCCGTCGCGTCGCGTGCATGACAGATGGACTTGCTCCCTTGTTGCTCGACTTTCGCACAAAGGGCCCTCATGGTCCGGCGTTCGAACGTCTGTTCGCCACATGTACAGCCGCGCCCGATCCGTCGGATCTATCGGAAGACCTCGCTAGATTCCTGGACTCACCACAGGTTAACCACCGCACCGATGATGACAAGACTCTCGTACTTGCCGTGCGCGACCAAGAGGGTGACGCGTGAGTCTGGCTCGCCTCAGCACCGGGCAGGAACTCTCCCTTGGCCGCAAACTCGCGGAGGGCGGTGAGGGACGAATCCACGAACTCAACGGCACTGGCGATCGCCTTGTGAAGTTGTACCACAAGCCCGTGGATGACCTGCGGCACCGCAAGTTGGTTGCGATGGCACAGATACGTACTGCTGCGCTCGAAGCGGTTTCCGCATGGCCGGTCGATCTCGCATACAACTCAAGTGAGGAATGCATCGGCTTTGTGATGCCTCGCATCAGCGGCCCGGGCATCATCGACAAACTCTCGCACCCTGCGGAGCAGCGCATCGCGTTCGGAACGATCGACTACGGGTTCCTCGTCCATGTGGCGATGAATCTGATGCGTGCGGCTTCGACTTTGCATGCTTCCGGTTGCGTAATCGGAGATGTGAACGAGAGCAATGTTTACATTCTAGACGATGGCACGGTGCGGTTCATCGACGTCGACTCCTTTCAGGTGCAGCACAATGGTGTCTTGTTCCCGTGTGAAGTCGGCACGCCGATCTATACGGCGCCTGAGTTGCAGGGCGCGAACTTCCGCGAAGTGACACGAACGCCCATCCACGACATTTTTGGGCTCTCGGTTCTTGTCTTCCAGCTTCTTGTACAAGGCTGTCACCCTTTCGCGGGCGTACCGATAGACGGCAGAGGACGCACAATCGAAGAAGCGATTCGCGAAGGGCTATACGCCTATTCGGATCACAGACGGAAACAAGTGTCCCCACCGCCTGACCGACTTTCAGTGTCGGCACTCGGTGAACTGGGCGACTTTTTCGAGCGATCATTTTTGGGATGCCAACGCCCTACGGCGGCAGAATGGATGAATGCGCTCGACCGTACTCGCGGTAAACTCAGACGCTGTGCAAAGAATCCCCGTCATAAGTTTTTGTATGACTGCGGCGTTTGTCCACTTTGCCGACTACTTCGCGACCCATTCCCGCACTACGGAGAAGTCGAAACACGCCCGATCGATTTGGGTGAACTTTCGATCGGCGACTTGATTCGCCAAGCCGGACAACTACCAACTCTTCGACCTCTTGGAGAACGGTGCGGCGAGCCCGACATTCTCGCATACGAGCGATCCGTGCCGACAAGCCTACCCAATCCGCCTTCGCCTGCCTCAATGATTGCGCGGCCCAAGCAGGATTCGAAACTAGGTACAGCAGGTGGGTGCCTCCTATTCATTGGATTCGTGTTTCTGTTCATCCTCCCACCGGTAGGTATCGCTGGCATTTTCCTTGGAGTCGTGTTGCTGTTCGTGAGGGTGTTGCAATCGAACGCGGAGACGAGGGCGCACTCAGATGCTGTAGCCCGTGCGCAATCCGAATTCAAATCCCGATACGAAGCGGCCAAACAGGCCCATGAAATGCGTAGGCATTCTGCGCTGAGTGCGATTGACCAACTGACTCGAATCGAGTCGGAGGCAAGAGATTTGGAACACTTAGCCAATGACACTCTTCATCAACTTGGTCAACAAATCAAAGACACAAGCAAATGGCTGTCAATTGCCCATAAAACGCTTGAAGCAGAACTAAACAATGCTGATGTCGATTTTCGAAACGAGCAGTTAACTAGGTATTTACAGAGATACATGATTTCCAGTGCTTCTATTCCCGATATCGGACCCTCAAGAAAGGCGGTTCTTGCATCATTTGGCATTGAAACCGCTGCCGATATCGACAGGAAAATCATTCACACGATTCCGGGGTTTGGCCGACGATTGACCGATCACTTGATTTACTGGAGAATGAGTTGCGAAAAACACGCACCCTCGTTCAATGCCGCCAAAGCCCCAGTCGACTGGCTGAATCGCATTCGATCGCGGCATAGTGTTGATATTGCGGATAAGACCGCAACATTGCGAACGTTAATTAGCGAGTATCGCACTACCCATAGATCCTACGAGAATCGTTTCGCGGTGACAGCAGCGGAACTTGACCGTATACGGCAGAAGTGCCGTGCATCTCTTCAAGCAGTCAAGACTGGCTAAGAGCTACTCCAGTACTGCGTAACCTGTTGGTTTGATGGTGCGGTTATCGCCTCTATGAGTGCTATGTCGATGACAAATTCAGCAAAGCGAAGCGTGCAGCGATTGCATCGGTCACTATCTCATGGTCCCGGAATTCCCGTCGTCGTTTCATCCGCTACGAAAAGTTCACCACACTCTTCCAAGGATTCCTGCGCTTGGGATGCTCCATCATTCCCATCAGACAGGTTCTGGGCTAGGTTCTAGGCACATCCCCCTAACCGTCTCCAAACACTCGCTTTGATGTGCGGTCGTAGGAGGGGCAACGGGATAGAAGCTCAGGCAGCGGACACGCAGTTGGCAGTTGGTAAGGGTCTTCCTATCGTGGGGAGTCCGGCGATACCGATCCGGCATCTCAGTATCCGGGTGAACATTCGCCCGGTTGTCAAACTCAGGAGCACCGATGTCCGCAGCCAATTCCCCTGTCATCCTTGCCGCGAAACGCACACCGATTGGGAAGTTTTTCGGCGGGCTGTCGAAGGTGCCGAGCCCGGTGATCGGGAGTTATGCGATTTCGGCTTTGTTTGCAGAGCAGCCCAAGTTGAAGGACGCGGTGGATGAGTGCATCATGGGGTGCGTGCTGCAGGCGGGGCTGGGGCAGAACCCGGCGCGGCAGGCGGGGCTGAAGGCGGGATTGCCCGACACGCTGAGCGCCAAGACGATCAATAAGGTGTGCGGCAGCGGGTTGGAGGCGGTGATGCTTGCCGCGCAGTCGATCAAGGCGGGGGACAACCAGCTGGTGATCGCGGGCGGGTTTGAGAATATGACGCAGGCCCCGCACTTTGCCCGGGTGCGCGAGGGCGTGAAGTATGGCCCGGCGACGATGGAAGACCACATGGCGTATGACGGGTTGCGGTGCGCGTTTGAGGCGTGCGCCATGGGCAACTCGGCGGATCACATCGCGCGGAAGTACGAGATTTCACGGGCAGAGCAGGATAGGTTTGCGGTGCAGAGTCACCAGCGCGCGGCGGAGGCGACCAAGGCGGGATATTTCAAGAACGAGATTGTGGCTCTGACGGGCGAGCAGTGTTTGGATAAGAAGTCGCCGGGCGTGAGCGCGGATGAGGGGATTCGCGCGGATACGACGCTGGATGGTGTGGCCAAGTTGCGCCCGGCGTTTGAAAAGGAAGGCACCGTGACGGCGGCGAACGCCAGCCAGATCTCGGATGGCGCGGCGGCGGTGGCGGTGGCGAGCTTGGCCAAGGCCGAGCAACTGGGGATCAAGCCGATCGCCAAGATCGTGGCGTATCACACCAGCGGTGTGGCACCGAAGGATATTTTCGCTGCGCCGATCACGGGCATCGAGGGCGTCCTGAAGAAGGCGAACCTGACGGTGAAGGACATTGACCTCTTTGAGATCAATGAGGCGTTCGCGGCCCAGGTGCTGTGCAATGTGAAGGTGCTGGGCGTGCCGGAGAGCAAGCTGAATATCTGCGGCGGCGGCGTGGCGCTGGGGCACCCGATCGGCGCTTCGGGCGCGCGTGTGCTGGCGACGCTGATTCACCAGTTGCACCGCACGGGTGGGAAACGCGGCGTGGCGGCGCTGTGCCTGGGCGGAGGAAATAGCGTGGCGATGGTGGTGGAGGTGTAAGCGACTTTGGGTGAGGCGTCCGATCGGCGATGTTGGTGATAAGCCCAATCTGAACCGAAATGGGAGCGATCCACAGCATGAAATCTCCGGCATTCGTGAGATTGCTTCAAGGTACTGGCATCAACAGTCGCTGCGCAATTGAAACAAAGCCATCCAGTTTGACAGGTGTGAGCGAACTTCTCAAGTCATCTGGGAGCGGAGAATACTGGCTCCCCACGAGAATTGCTACGCGCAAGTGGGTATCCAAATGGCGTGTCACGCATCATGCCATTCCCCGTCTGACGCTTGCATGGTGTGTTTTGGACATCGCGCTCGCAGTAGAATTGGCTGAGCAGTTCGCTCTGTTGGCTCCAAATGATGTCCAACTCATGCCCATTGAACTTGATTGGGGAAAGAAGAACCCAAGAAAGGACATCCGCTATTGCTACGTCAATATTCATCGCGAGATCGACTGTGTGAATATGGCCGAAACCAAGGTCATTAACGCATCGGATCCCGATGTTTTGCGGATGAAAGATTCAGACAACGCTTTGGTATTGGATCCGAATCGAATCCCGTCGAGTGTGCAGGCGTTTCATCCGAAGTACCTATGCAGCGAAATCGTCATCAGCAAGAAGCTTGGTGCTGCGCTGATGAAACTTGCTCCTGGTACTTTTGAGTGCCAACCGATCAAGATGTTGCGAGAAGAATCGCGATCTCGCAGTGCTTTGATAACAGCATTGCTTTAGCAAGGGAACACAGCACTTGTCGTTTCTCACAGCACAAACAGGTTTACCAGCCCAAACGCGATAGAGAAATCGCTTTCTGTTAAGATTCCTTCTCGCATACAGAAGCACTTCAAAAACTCTCCCGAGATAGATGGTGAGGTTGAAGTGTTTGACGGAGCTATGGCCGTTGAGGAGACGAAGCGTCTTCGAGCATGGAAAGAACTCGTTTGGCCGAAGCATCTGGTGTGCATTAGCGAAGATGGACGGGGTGGCTATTTTGCTCTGGACCTCTCCAAGATCACGGACGGCGATTGCCCGGTGGTCTACTTTGACCATGAACTTGCGGAGATTGACAAGAAGACGGGGAAGATCGTGCCGCAGTTTGAGGTTGCGGCGAAGACGTTTGACGCTTGGGTGAAACGATTGAAGCGTGGGGGGAGTGCTTTGCCGCCACAGTGAGCCGGGCAGCTGTTTGCTCAATCCGACATCCATGTCCGAAAATGGCGCGTTGAGTGGCCAGCGGGGTGGTACGCTGGGTCTGTGAACATGGCCCCGGACAACTGTGAACATGGCCCCGGACAACTTGTATGCCGCGCACGCGGCGCGGGACGCGCGGTTTGACGGGGTGTACTTCCTGGGCGTGAAGAGCACGGGGGTGTACTGCCGCAGCGTGTGCCCGGCCAAGACGCCCAAGCGGGTGAATTGTGTGTTTTTTATGGGTGCCGCGGCGGCGGAGCGGGAGGGGTTCCGACCCAGCCTGCGGTGCCTGCCGGAGTGCGCGCCGGGGGTGCGGCTGCCGGATTTGGCGGATGCGCACGGATTGGGTGCGTGGGCGACGCGCGAATTGATGAGCGGGGTGAGGCGAGGTGGGGAGGCCAAGGGGGTGGAGGAGATTGCCGCGCGGGCGGGTGTGACATCGAGGCATCTGCGACGACTGGTGCTGGCGCACGCGGGGGCGACGCCGATCGAGATTGTGCAGACGCAGCGACTGCTGATGGCCAAGCAACTGGCGGGGCAAACAAAACTGAGCATGGATGGGGTGGCGAGAGCCAGCGGATTCGGGAGTGTGCGGCGCTTGCAGACGGCGTTTCGTGAGCGGTATGGGTTGTCGATTCGTGATGTGAGACGGAAGGGTGGTGAGGTGGCGAATGGTGGCGTGCTGACGCTGCAGGTGGGGTATCGGCCGCCGATGCAATGGGAGCACATGCTGGAGTTTCTGGCTGGGCGAGCGATTCCGGGTGTGGAGGTGGTGGGGGATGGGGTGTATGCGCGGACGTGGAGATCGGCATCTGATCCCAAGGTGAGCGGCTGGTGGAGGGTGCGGCTGGATGCAGCGCGGCATCGCGTGATGATCGAAGTGTCGGAAGGGTTGGCGATGGAGGCGGGTGAGATTGTGGCGACGGTGCGGCGGATGTTTGACCTGGATGCGCAGCCGCAGGTGATCGATGAGTGGTTGGCGCGGAGTGAGCGATTTGCGGCGAGTGTGAAGCAGGCGCCGGGCCTGCGGATTCCCGGCGCGGCAGATGGCTTTGAGTGCGGGGTGCGGGCGATTTTGGGGCAACAGGTGACGCTGAAGGCGGCGACGACGCTGATGGCGCGAGTGGCGAGCAAGTGGGGGGCACCGTTGGAGACTGGTGTCGCGGGATTGACGCGATTGACGCCGACTGCGGCAAAGATGAGCACCGTGAGTGTGGATGAACTGGGTGAGTTGGGGGTGATTCGGCAGCGGGGGAAGAGCATCATCGCGCTGGCGGAGATGATGAAGAAACAATCGAAGGATGGCGGTGTGCCACAGAGAGCGGAAGGAATGATTGAAGAATTGCAGGAAGTGCCGGGGATCGGTCCGTGGACCGCGCGGTACATCGCGATGCGGGCGTGGGGATCGCCGGATGTGTTTGTGAGCGGCGATCTGGTGCTGCGGAAGATGTTGGGAGTGGAGCGAGATCGAGAAGCGGAGAGAATCGCTGAAGCGTGGAGACCGTGGCGGTCATACGCGGTGATGCATTTGTGGCGGATGGCCTCGCAAGATGCGCAGCTCAGCAAGTCAAAGGTCGGCACACGAAGGAAGCAGAAATGAACACCAAGAAGAGCATGGAGGCGGGATCTACCTGGATCGTGGAAACCGCAATGGGCAAGATGAAGATTGAGCTGGACCCTGAAGAGCGGCTGGTGTCGATGATCTGGGCGGAGCGGAGCGAGCGAGCAAAAGCAGGAAAACTCCCTGATGTGATTTGCTCACTCGTGAAGCAACTGAAGGACTACGAGGCTGGGAAGAGAGAGGAGATCGATGTGCCGCTGGCGGATGGTGTGCCACAGGGAACCGAGTTTGAGCGAAAGGTCTGGAAGGTGACGCGCGCGATTCCGCGTGGGCAGACGCGTTCGTACAAGGAAGTGGCGAAAGCCGTGGGAAAGCCGACGGCGAGCCGCGCGATCGGGCTGGCGATGGCAAAGAACCCATTGCCGTTTATTATGCCGTGCCATCGCGTGGTGGGTTCAACCGGTAGATTGACGGGATATGCCGGTGGGATTTCGGTCAAGCAGCGTCTACTTGAGTTGGAGCAGGGAGACCTCTTCACCGGAACTCGGGCAGAAAAGTTGTGAGCGGCACGAACTTTGCTGGGGTTTCCTGCGTGTATTTGACCGATACTATTGAATAGTTGACCTTCGTGTCATTTGCTCGTTTGTGAAGGGCATGGACGGTCGCGAATCGGGGATGCACCATGACGGCTTTTGCAACTGCCGCGACCACCTTCGCCAGCAAGATTGAAATGCAGCACAGGCTGTTTGCCGAACTTTCGCGCATGTTTGCTCTTGAAGTTCCGATGTATGACCGCTCGCTTGCAGTGAATAACGCGACGAACAGTGCGGTGTGCATGCTGCTGGGGAAGTTGTATCCGGGCTTTTCAATCAGCGATGCGCAACTTGAGCGGACCAGTGGTGAGCGGCATGGAGCGATTCGTATCGGCAGGCCGGATGAGTATCGGTGGATTTGCCGCTTCTTTGGCTGCTTTGCCATGGAGCCGCACAATTACTACGACATGACCAACGTTGGCGCTAAGAGCCAGCCGATCGTGGCAACGGCGTTTCGTTCGATGCGGAACCCTGAACACCGCGTGTTCAGCTCGCTGCTGATGACGGATTATTTTGATCCGGCGACGCGAGAGCGGATCGAATCCGTGCTCGCCCCGCGGCAGGTATTTTCAGACATCGCCAAACAGTTGATCGAAAAATCGGAGAAGCAAGGCGGGCTGGACTGGAAGGATGGTGAAGCTCTCATTCGAGAAGGTACTGAGCGTATTTTCAAATGGACCGGGCAGGCGCGAGATCACCAGTTGTACAAGGACTTGTGCGATGCGGGGTTCAAGATCGCCGCGGACATCGCTTGTTTTCAATCGCACCATCTGAATCACCTGACGCCCAACACGTTCTGGATTGATCTCTATACAGCAGCGATGAAATTCGGCATGGGTGAGATGGATGAGGCGGAATTCCGCCGTCGCGCTGCGAATTCGTTACGGCAGTTGGCTCAGAATGCGGATCGGCAATACTTGCGGTTGACGTTCCGGCATTTGACACGTGAGGAGATTGCGCGACTGCCGCACGATGCAGGTGGTGCAAGCGCGATTGAAGAGATCGTGGCGCGGTTAGTGGTTGCGATGTCGGCGCCGGAGTGCTCGTTCAAGGGGTTGAAACATTCGGGGTTCAAAGACACCACGGAGGGGCCAGCAGTAGGTGTGCCGGTGCTGTTGCGGCAGGATGCGTACAAGGCACTGACCGAACCGGTGACGTTTGCGAATGCGGATGGCACGATGATCAACACGGTGCATACTGCGCGGTTCGGGGAAATCGAGCAGCGCTTCTTTGCGACGACGACGAAGGGGCGCGAGTTGTATGACAGGTGTCTGAGTCAGGCGGAAGGTGCGAATGCCGATCCGACATTGGCGAAGCGCGATTATGTGGAGTATCAGAAGCAGTATGCCGCGCCGTTCGCCGCGTTTCCAATGAGTGCGACGGAATTGGTGCAGCAGGAACTGGTGTTGGCAAGCTATCACCCCACGGGCAAGGGCCTTGCGGCGCGGGGCAGCATTGGTCATGCCGATCTGGATGTGCTGGTGCGCGATGGGCTGGTGAACTTTGAGGCACTGCGGTACGAGGACTTCTTGCCGGTGTCGGCAGCGGGCATTTTTGCATCGAACTTGAATCAGTATGGGACCAAGTCGACAGCGCACGCCAAGCCGACGTATACCAAGCAGCAGCTGGAAGCGATCATGGGACGCCAAATCATCGATACGGATGCGGTGTACTTGGGCCTACAGGCCGAGTCGATCTTGGCCACTTACGAAGCACTGGGTGTGATCAGTCTGATGTCGTCGCAGGAGCGGGAGAGGTTGCAGGCGGCGTGCCGCGTGCTGCACGGATGAGTTTCCGGGCCCTTCCGAGTGCGAGTTGATCTGTGAATTCGGCAAAAGATGCGGATTCGCCATTTCGGGCCTGATTTGAGTTGTGCTTTGGGTTGGCGAATCCCGATCAGTTTGGTAAGGTATTGAACGTGTGTGTGGGTGGGTCTCGCGGGGAGATGCATGGCCACGGCAGGGAAGCTTGGGTTGAATGTGTTTGTTCCGACGCCGCACGCGCATTGGACGCCGCGGTATCTATTCAGTCGTATTCGCCAGGAATGGTGGAGTCGGTCGCATCCCGAGGATCCGTGGCTGACGCGGACTGCTGTCGCGTTCTTGCATGAGTACGTACGCCCGGGAGACACGGTGGTTGAGTTTGGTTCAGGGCGATCGACGATGTGGTTTGCGCGGCACGTCGGTGCGATGGGAAAGGTGATCAGTGTTGAAGCGAGTCAGGATTGGCAGAAGGAAGTGGTGAAGCGGTTGCAGGCCGCGGGGATGAGTCAGGCAGATGTGCAGTTCGCAGCGCCGCAGCCAGAGGAATATGTCCGCTCCGCGGCGGAGCGGTTGAAACACAAGGCAGATGCCATCTTGATCGATGGATCTGTGCGCGATGCGTGCGCGGTGTGGGCGGTGACGGCGGTGAAGCCGGGTGGAATTATCGTGCTGGACAACTCGCAGCACTATCTGCCACACGAGTCACGTTGTCCAAAGGCGATTCCTGTGAATGGGAATCCCAAGACACCGTTGTGGGCTGAGTTTGCCGCCGCGACCGCAAGCTGGCGAAAGTATTGGACGACCGATGGCGTGAATGACACAGCCGTGTTCTTTGCACCCACTGGTGTGTGAGTGAATCATGCTTCGGGACGCATGAGTGGGAAGAGCACTACATCGCGGATGGTGCGCTGATTAGTGAGCAGCATGACCAGTCGGTCGATGCCCAGCCCCATGCCTCCGGCGGGGGGCATGCCGACTTTGAGGGCATTGATGAAGTCCTCATCGAGGGTGCGATAGGTGTTTTCTTCAGCGGCTTTGTCCGCGTCGAGACCACCAAGCTGCTCAGTGAACTTGGCGAGCTGCACATCTGGGTCGTTGAGCTCGGTGTAGTGGGGGGCGATCTCCATGTGACCGATGAAGAGGTCGGCACGCTCGGCAAACTTGGGGTTGGTCGGGCTGGGGCGAGTGAGTGGTGAGATCGCGGCGGGGTAGTCAGTGATAAAGGTCGGCCGCTCGGCACTGATGGACTTCTCGGCAAACTCCTCGAAAAGCTCATTGATGAGCAAGGCCTCGTCGAGCTTGGCGGCATTGTCGGGGGACATGATCTTGCGTTCCTTTGCCTCCTTGCGGCAGCGATCGATATCGCCGATGGAGAAGCCAAGGGCCTTCTCGAAGAGATCCTGATAGCGGACGCGATCAAAGGGCTTGCCATAGTCGATCATCATGTCGCCAAAGGGGAGCCGCAGATTGACGACATCGGCGGTGGGATTGAGTTCCGCATACTCGGGCTGGCGAGCGATGTAACGGGCGGCATCGCGGATGATGGACTCGGTGAGGTCCATGACTGTCGAGCAATCGCCGAAGGCCTCGTAGGCCTCAAGCATCGTGAACTCGGGGTTGTGCTGCTTATCCAGCCCCTCGTTGCGGAAGTTGCGATTGATCTCATAGACCTTGCTCATGCCGCCAACCAGCAGACGCTTGAGGTATAGCTCCGGCGCGATGCGCAGGAAGAGGTTGATCGATAGCGCGTTCATGTGAGTGACGAAGGGACGTGCGGCGGCTCCGCCGGCGAGGGTCTGCATCATCGGGGTTTCGACTTCGCCGAAACCACGCGATGCAAGGGTCTGTCGCACACGAGTGACGATCTTGCTGCGGAGACGAAAGACGCGGAGGCCTTCGGGGTTGGCCCAGAGATCGACGTAACGCTGGCGATAGCGGAGCTCGACATCAGAAAGCCCGGCGTGCTTTTCGGGTGGGGGGACGAGTGACTTGGCACCGGGAGTGAGCTTGTCGGCCCACACCGTGATCTCGCCGGTCTTGGTCTTCATCAGACGGCCATCGACGACGATGATGTCGCCAAGGTCGCTGAGTTTTGCAAATTTGAAGTCCCCTTCACTGACATCCTTCTGGCTGATCGCGACTTGCAGATCACCGGTCTCATCACGGAGATTGGCCCAGATCAGTTTTCCATTGTCGCGCAAGAGGACGATGCGTCCCGCGATGCGGACACGGGGACGCGGGTCGGAGTCCTTGGGGCCATCCTTTCCGAGTGCCTTGTGGGCTTCATCGGCCTGGCCGGAGTAGAAGGCCTTGGCTTCGGCAAGTGGAATGAGTCCTTCCACGCGGCTGCCGTAGGGATTGAGGCCCAGAGCCGCGACCAATCCCCGATTCTCGCGGCGTTGGGCTTCGAGCTTGGGCGCAGGGGCATCGGGTGCGGACTTGGGCGAGTTGGAGGTGTTGGGAGAATTCGGGGTGGCTGGGGAAGTCATGGAGAGGGAGGGTAGGTGAGGGATTGGTGTTTTTTCGGCGTGAGCGGGTTCTGAATGGGGTACCGGGCCGATAGGATGGGTCATGAACCACGGTCCCAGCCACAGCCAATCCTCGTCGAATCATTCCCCTGCTTTCGTTGCTGCCAAGGAAATCTCGCCGCGGCGTCGCACGAGTGAGGCATCGGATGTGGCCGGGCTGGTGAGAGAACAGTTGGAGCACTTTGGCGTTGATGCCAAGAGTGCCTACGGCCAGAAACTGGCGACCTTAGCGACGAATATTTACCAGACCAATGCGGACCTGAAGGCATTGTGGGAGTTGCACGCCGCAGAGCTGGGAAACCTGTCGCGTTTGGAGCGGGTGGAGCGGTTTGCAGCCCAGAAGTTTTTGACGTTCCAGTTGGCCAAGATCCTCGACACGTTGCAGCACCCGCAGCGGAGCACGTATCAGTCGATTGTCAACCATCCGATGCAGCGCAGCGCCAAGGGTGCGTACCCGATCTTTGACAACATCACAGCTCTCTTTGCCTCGCGGCCCGTGATCGCGCGAACCGCGACGTATATCTATGCATGCGCCGAGTGGGTGGGTGAGGCCTTTGAAGGTAAGGAAATGCTGCACTCTGTGTACAGCCGTTTGCTGAACCCGACGAGCATTTCGCTGGCCAATCAGATCGTCGATGTCGAAGCAGGGCCCTTGGCGCATGAGTATTTCGCTTGGAATTTCAACAGTGGCATGGCGGCAGTCGATGCTGTGCTGAGCCACCTGGTGGGGTATCAGGACATAGTCATGGCCAGCCGCAACGTGTACGGCGGCACGTATCAACTCATGCACGATTGGTACGGCAAGAAATCGAATCTGGATGTCGCGGTGCATTTCTTTGATGGATACTCCGCGGCTGACTTCGTCAAGGCGTTTGATGCGATCTCAGCGCAGCACAAGGATCGCTTGGCGGCTGGGCGGCACATCTATGTGTACATCGAAAGCCCGTGCAATCCGCATGGCTACACGCTGGATGTGCCAGCGATCTGTAAAGAAGCCCACGCACGCGGCCTGACCGTGATTTGTGACTCAACGGTCGGCACGCCATTCCTGCATCGCCCCTTGCAGCGGAAGGACCCGTTGGAGCGGCCGGACTTTGTGCTGCATTCGTATACAAAGGACATCGCCGGTCACGGCGGCACCACGGCGGGCGTGGTGATCGGGCGGAATGCACGCATGTTCATCCCCAAGCACGAGTCGATGGCGTGCCCTGCGCCGGATGGAAAGATGCGGACGTATCAATGGGATGAATCCCTCTTCTGGAACGTCTACTACGTCAAGGGCGCGTTTCTCGATGCAGACAAGGCATATGAAGTGCTCACCGGCATGCACACGCTGGAGCTCCGCATGCTCCGCAAGGCGGTGAATACTCGGACGCTGGCCGAAGTGCTTGCCAGCCACCCGGATATCAACGTGAAATGTGGAGCACTTCCCGAGAGTGAGAATCACGCCATCGCGCAGAAGGTGCTTTATCTGGGCATGCCTGCCGGGCTTTTCACCATCGACTTTGAAGGCAAGGGAGGCCCAACTTCAGGTCGGGGCACCGGCTTCGGCCGCGAGGTCTTCAGCCGATTCTTTGATTGTCTGGAGCCGGCCTTCGGGCATCAGGTGTCGCTGGGTCAGCCCAACACCGTCGTGTTGTGTCCAGCGATCACCAGCCACAGCGAAATGTCCGCTGATGCCCTGCGCGATGCTGGCATCACACCCACGACCATCCGCATCGCCGTGGGTCTGGAGGACCCCCGCACGCTGGTGGTGCACCTGATAAAAGCTGCTGAGGCCACACTCGAGCGTGTCCACCCCGGCTTTGTCGCCAAGTTTCCCTCGGCCGAAAAGATCGACGCGATCTACCGCAAGCACTTTGCCGAGGTGCATCAGAAGTACGCCGATGCCCAGGTGGGCACGGCTGACCTGATGAGGTGAAGTGGATGCACTGAAATGAATCAGGACGTTGGCAGGTCAAACTGCATGATGACAGCGCTGGGCAGGATTGGATACGCCAGACGCAGGCGATAGCGAGCAAATGCTCTCAGTGGCCAATTCAGTTGCTCGCCAACATACGCGACCATCTCGTCCAGTTCCGGATAGTCATCGCACGTGCCGGCAACCGCATCGATCGTTTGCACCGCGCACGTCACCGGCAGCAGGTCGTCAGGACGGCGCTGCGTGTGCGCACGGGTCACTCGTTCCAACTCGCTGAAGACCAACCCCCTTGGCGTGGCAGTGCCGAGTAGTCCGGGCTCCACCAGCACTTCGTGAATCAGTACTTCAGTCGGGCGGTTGATGTGTGCGACGAGATTGGCCTGCGTGTCTCGCTCGCGCGCCAGGCGCGAGGCGAAGTTGGCAAACACCTCTCCTGTTGTCACCGTGACCGAACCGGTCTTGCCGACGGGCCATTCCTGCATTGAGTAATCCAGGTATCCATCCACGCTCGGCGTTGCTATCAACTTCGGCAACGGTGCAGAGCAGTAGGGGACCAAATAGGGGGGCTGCCCCGCTTGCGCCACTCCTGGCACAATCGATGCGCGCTGCGCCGAATCGGGCTTGTGCTCATCGCGCACACCGATCGAAAGCAAATGCCGCTTGGCCTCTGCGCGGGTGCGGCGGAGATCGATCAGGCCATTCACGATCGCGACATCGATGCGGTCCTTCTCGCTTCCCGCTCGCAATACATGCAGCACCAGACGAACCGCCAGCGTGCTGCCGAAGATGAACGTGTTGGCTTTGTACGCCTCGCGGCGGTGCTGCTCTTCCGCCGTATCGCGGCGCTCACCCGCAAGCGAATCGATCATTAAATCCAGATTCGAGCGGTCATCTGCGTGGCGCGCGACGACCGCGTCGACGCCCGATGCCGCGGCGCGAGCGCTTGTGAGAATCGACTCGCTTGCACCCAACCCTCGAGCAGATTGCAGAAAGCTCTCAAAGCCAGCAGGGCTGGGAAGATGCTGGATCGCGGTAAGAGGATCCTCGCTCGCAAAAACCTTCCATATCTGCCACCCCAGTTTGCGAGGCAGGCCGAAGTGCCTCGCGACATCTGCGGCTTTGTTCGATGGCTGAGGAATGGCGGCCAGGATCGCGCCAATTGCTTGCCGCAGGGCAGCCACGACATCGACGAGGTCGGTTTCGAGCGTTCCCGGGGGGATGGAGGGGGCAGCACCCATGAGATTGGCAGTATACCCAAACGCGATCCAGTCGGAAAGTATTTCTAGAAATATTTGGAAATTCGATGCAATGGCTTGACAGCATTGCAAACAGCCGGTAATATGTTTCTAGAAACATCGGTCGCCAAGATCTTCATGTTTCGCTTGTGTTGGAGAAAATGCCAGAATTTGAGCCGCTCACCCTTGCGGCCCTCGTGTCTGGTCAAGGATTTGAGTATGAACCGCAACCCAGTTCCAACTCGAATGTTCAGGACCTTGGCTGCCGGCATCTTCTGCGCCTCGGCGGCGCACGCTGGGGTTGGTCCTTTGCAACTCATCGCCAGTGATTGGGACACCAATCGCGTCACTGCATTCGATGCTGCGACTGGTGTGACTTTGCGAGATGTGGTCACCACGCGGGCCCACGGTGCTAACGCCATGGCTGGCATGACGGTTGGTCCGGATGGGCTGACATATCTCACCGACTTTGCAACCGACGAAGTGCGGCGCTACAGCACCAAGACCGGTGCACTCATCGACACATTCATTCCCGGCGGCCTGGGCGGTTTGGATAACTCTACCGATCTGCAGTTCGGCCCCGACGGTCACTTGCTTGCCGCAAATGGTGATGCCGGCGGCCTGTTGAAGTACCACGGCGTGACCGGCGCCTTCATGGGGCAGTTCATCGCTCCGACAGCGTGTGGCAGCGCTCGTTTCATGGCATTCTTGCCAGAAAATGCAGTCTTGGTCACCGACTTTGGAGCTGATGTCGTTGCGCGGTTTGATGCGCTGACAGGCGCCTCGCTGGGGATGTTTGCCCCGCAGCTTGCCAACGGAAATGGCGTGACTCGCTTGGCCAATGGTGATGTGCTCATCGCCAGTTGGAGCGATGAAGTGATTCGGCGCTACTCCCCAATTGGTCAGTTTCTCTCCATCTTTGCCAGTAATATTCACTGCAATGCGGTGGTCGCCGGTCCTGATGGCTTTGTCTACGTTGCCGAAAAACGCCGCCATCGCATCGAAAAGTACAACGCGACAACCGGCCAGTTGGTTCTCACCATGGGCGAAACATTCATGCGTGATCCCTGGTGCTTGGCCTTCTACACCGATCCGTGCACTGCCGACATCAATGCAGACGGCATCGTGGATCTCTTTGACTATCTGGATTTTGTGCAGCAGTTTGCTTCCGGCGCGACCGCGGCGGATTTCAACGCTGATGGGATTGTCGATTTCTTTGACTACCTCGACTTTGTGGAGTCGTTCAGCGCCGGATGCTGATGATTCGCAGAGTTGTTGATCTGAGTTTCTTGAACGGGTGACTGCAAGGAGTGTCCCGATGGGTATCTCAATGGTTGTCTCATGCGCTGTCAAATCTTCACTCGCTCTGTGCCTGACTGCCGGTCTGGCTCAGGGGGCGATCACATTCGGACCAGCCAGCACGTTCGCTGCTGCGGAGCGTCCCGATGGCATCGCTTCTGCCGATTTCAATGGCGACGGCTTTATGGATCTGGCTGTCACAACCGACACGCCTGATCGTGTGCAGATTCGCTTGGGCAATAGCACCGGAGGATTCGGTGCCGCATCGTTGTTTGCCATGCCCTCGGGCAGCGGCCCGGGCGCTATCGCTTCGGGCGACTTTGATGGCGATGGTGATCAGGATCTGGCAATCGTTCTCAAGAACTCAGCCCGCGTCGGCATCATGAGCAACAACGGCAGTGGCTTCTTTGTCATGGGGGCTCTAAACGCGACAGGTGCAAACCCCATCGCAATCGTCGCTTCCGATCTGGATCGAGATGGTGATCTGGATCTTGTGACAGCAGATCGTGACTCCAGCACGCTTACCGTGCTTCGCAACAACGGCGCAGGTGTGTTGTCCACCTCGACGATCCCGGCAGGCGATGAGCCCAAGGGGATCGACGCAGCTGATCTGAATGGCGACACATTTCCTGACCTAGTGTCATCGTCGAGCCGTGACCGCACGATTCGCGTGGCGATGAGTGTCGGCGGCACTGCCTTTGCAACGCCGGTAGCGTACCCAGTGGGCGTGCAGGTTCGCCCCGAAGGGATCGCGCTTGCAGATATGAACGGCGATGGCAGAACAGACATCGTCGCCTCGGCCAGTGGCAGTGGCCTGAATCAGGTGCTCACCCTTGCCCAACTCGCCGGTGGTGGATTCTCTGCTCCTGTCGCCGTGGCTACCGGTGGCCTCAATCCCAGTGCCATCCTCGCCGCAGACTTTGACCTGGATGGTGATAAAGACGTGGTCGTCGCCAATCAGGACTCTGCCAATCTCACGATCCTGACCACCACGGGCGGTGCGTTGGGCGCCGCCGCGCTCCTTGCCAGCGGCGTTTCGCCGAGCAATCTGGCCGTGGCACGTTTCAATGCGGATGGCATGGTCGATCTGGCCGTGAGCAATCGTGACAGCAACACAGTGGGTGTGTACCTGAACGGCGGAACTCCCCCCTGCCGCGCAGATGTGAACTTCGACGGCGTGGTTGACCTCTTTGACTACCTGGACTTCGTGGCTCAATTCTCAGCTGGAACCGCCGATTTCAACGCTGATGGCATCACCGACTTCTTTGACTATCTCGACTTCGTGTCAATCTTTGCCTCTGGCTGCTGAACCAAAATCAAACCTCCCGATGCGGATCGTGAAAGCACCCCCTCTGGGCGCACTCCGGAGGCGATCCGCATCGCTTTGACCCAGTCTTCACCCCCCTCAAGACTGCCCCTGTCCGAGTGTTTCGGGCAGGGGTAGTTGTTTTTCCTTGACTTTCTCTAAATGCGACCGATAACGAGCGCGAAGATTTCCCAACGATGAATCTGGGATGACAAATCGGGTGCTGGATTCGGCTCCGGTTCTGTTATCATGCCCCAACCATTTGGAGTCTTTGCATGATGCCTTTCACCGCTGCCACAGTCGCTCTTGCAGTCATTGCCGGGACCGCGATCGCCGCGCCTTCCCGCCTTACCATCAATCAATCGCAATCGAGCGTGACGGTGACGCTGACCCTGATCGGTTCGAGTGCCACGGATTCGTCGCCAGTCTCCGGGTATTACGACGCGGTGTTCAACAGCCAAAGCGCGCCGACCACGATGGGTTTGACCGATATTCGCGCAGCCCTTACCGAGAATCTCACGCTGAACATCAGTTTCAGCATTCTTGGCCGCTTCAATTCCAACGCCAATAACCTGGTGATTCTGTATGCCAACCCGCCGCAATTGTTTGGTCCGGTGCCGATCACCGCGGGAGCGGTCACGCTGACGGATGTGCCCACCATCACACAGGGAACGCTGGCGTACAACGCGACCGGCGTGGTGTGTTCTCAGTTGCAAAGCTCAGGCCTGTTGTGTGTCGACAACATCAATCTGGCCGATCAGGGCGTGACGAACCAGACGCAATCGGGCACGGTGGCTGTCTCCAATGGCAATGCAACGCTCAGCACAACCTTCGACACCACATCGCCCCTCGACCCGAACAACCCCGGCCTTGGCTCCATCCGCGTCCGCGGCACCATCGTCGCCAGCGGCGCGATTCGCTGCCCCAGCGACTTTAACAACGACAACGTCGTGGACTTCTTTGATTACCTCGACTTTGTTGACGCATTCGCCGCCGGCGGTCCCAGCGCCGACTACAACGGTGACACCGTGACTGATTTCTTTGATTACCTTGACTTTGTCGCTCAGTTTGCCACTGGCTGCTGAACGTTCCCCGCATTACCCAGGTCATGCTCGTTTCAAAGGGAGGGATCATGCGTATCTCATTGTTGCCCGTCGTTGCGATGGCCGCGATCGCGTGCGCTGCACAGGGTCAGACCGTCGAGTTTGCCCGCGCTTCATTGCAGGGGACCGGTGCGGTCAGTGGCGGCGGCATCGCCTGCACCAATCTCTTCTACACCGGTTGGCGATTTGAAGTGACCGGTGGTCCGTACACCGTGCGTGAAGTGGGCGGACATTTCTTTGCAGGCAGTGGCAGCGTCTTTGCCGCACTGGTACGGCTCGATGGCCCCAATGACAATCCTGACCAATTCAATCTCACCGGATCAGATGTCGTCGCGACCACGCTGGTTCCCCTCCCTACCGGCGCTGGTGGATCGCGCGAGGCGCGTGCTTCGATGACCGCAACGTTGGAGAACGGGTGGTATGTGATTTTGTTCGGCGGCGGTCGCTTTGGTGCCACTTCAAACTCCGGTAACTTCAAGACCCAGGATCCATCCTCCGCAACGCCGGGGGCGCAGAACAACGTCACCTATCGCCAGCCCGAGCACCCGTTGGGCCAACTAGGGCCGATCGCGCAGGGCTCGGTGGTCCGCGTCTTTGTGACTGCTGATCCCACTGGCTCATGCGCTGCCGATTTCAACGCCGACACGGTGGTCGATCTCTTTGACTATCTGGATTTCGTCGCCGAGTTCGCGGCAAACGGCCCCAATGCCGATTTCAACGCCGACACCGTCGTCGACTTCTTTGATTATCTGGATTTCGTCGAAGAGTTCGCCGTTGGGTGCTGAGTCATCACTTCTCTCCGAATGCCGCTCGCAGCACCAACTGCGTCGGTGGCCTCGCGTAAATGAAATATTGCGCAAGGATCATCGTTGAACCCATGTGGAGGTGAATGGTGACAACGCATTCGATCTCGCAATTCAAGGTGGTCTTTCCACCAACAGGAGCGGTTGCCATGGCTGCACTTACCATTGCTGTACTTGCCATCGGTGCGCTTGGACTTGGCGTGAGCGCATCTGCACAATGGACGACACCTATCGTCTCAGCCCCGGGGCTTCAATATCGCACCTTTCAGAGCTCTGCTGCCGGCTCCACCGTCAGCTTTCATATCTACACGCCCCCTGAATATGCCAGTCAACCGACGCGCCGGTTCCCCGTTCTCTATTGGTTGCATGGATCGGGGTCGGCGACTGCGGGCATCGCTCCCATGGTCAACTGGTTCTCGACGGCGATGGCTCAGGAACTGCTTCAGCCCATGATCATCGTGTTTCCCAATGGCATGCCCTACGGCATGTACTGCGACGCCGCGAGTGGCTCGCGCCCCATGGAGACCGTGATTATTCACGAACTTGTACCGCATGTTGATGCCACCTTTCGCACGATTCCTGATCGCGACTCGCGAATCGTCGAGGGGTTCAGCATGGGTGGGTATGGGGCTGGACGTTTCGGTCTGGTCTACAGCGACCGCTTCTGCGCCGCATCCATGCTGGGCGCTGGGCCGGTGCAGACTGATTTCATGGATGCGCCAGGTGGCACCGGGGTGCCGCCCCAATTACGTGCCTCGATTTATGCGGATGTGTGGAACAGCGACCCGGCGATCTTTTACGCCCGCAGCCCTTGGGCATTATCAGAGGTTCATCGCGATACATTCATCGTCAATCAGATGGAGCTGAGAATCGCGGTCGGCGAGAGTGATGCGATGTTCACGCCGAATGTGGACCTGCACAATCGCCTGATCGATGTGGGAATCCCTCACCAATGGTCCACGCATGTGGGTGTTGGGCACGACACGCTGGCCCTGTTGCGAGCCATGGGCGGAGCAAATTGGGCCTTCTACCGCCGCGTGTTGCCCGTTCCCTGTGATTTCAACAGTGATGGCACTGCGGATTTCTTTGACTATCTTGATTTTGTCGCTGTGTTCAGCGAGTCGGCAGCGAGAGCGGATGTGAACGGCGATCTGATCATCGACTTTTTTGACTATTTGGATTTTGTAGCCGCCTTCGCAGATGGATGCTGATCGGGCATTTGCCCTCGTACGCTGTATCCATGCCATGCACGGCTGATGCCGCGACAAGTAGCCCCTCGCCCCGCTCGGTGTCACTCCCCGTCGCCACCGAGCCATCTGGTCACCCCAAAAAGATCAAGCCCTCCAGGGCCTCGTGGTGGCGTCTCGGCGCCCTCATCCTCATTCACGTCCTCTTTCTTATCCACTTTTGGCACTGGATCGCCAAGGGCACCACGCTCACTCCCGTCGAGCCCAGCGAGGCGATGTACACGCTGGAATTGGGCAAGGTCAATGCCGGGTTTGTCTTCTTCCTTGCCGCCATTCTCTCGACATTCATCTTCGGCCGCTTTTTCTGTGGCTGGGCCTGTCACGTTGTTGCCTTGCAGGATCTCTGTGCCTGGATGATGAAGAAGATCGGTATTCATCCCAAGCCATTCCGCACCCGACTTCTCATCATCACACCCCTTCTCCTCGGCACCTACATGTTCATCTGGCCCACCATCGAGCGCGAGGTGGTGATACCACTCTTAAAATGGGCCCAAATCCCCTGGCCAGAGTGGCTGTTCGGTGCGCCTGGTGTGCGGCCGCAATTCCAAAACGCCTTCATGACCGACGATTTCTGGCACACCTTCCCCACCTGGCAGGTTGCCATCCCCTTCTTTCTCGTTTGCGCCTTTGTCACTGTGTATCTCATGGGTTCCAAAGCCTTCTGCACCTACGGCTGCCCATATGGCGGCATCTTCGGTGTCGTCGACAAAGTCAGTTTCGGCAAGATCGTCGTCAGCGACGCCTGCGAAGGGTGCGGCCATTGCACCGCCACGTGCACCAGCAATGTCCGCGTGCACGAAGAGGTCCGCGACTTTGGTAAGGTCGTTGATCCCGGCTGCATGAAGTGCATGGACTGCGTCAGCGTCTGCCCAAATGGCGCACTGTCATGGTCGTTTGCGACGCCGTCCATCCTCACCAAGCCCCGCTCAGTCGAAGCTCAGGTTCGCCAATCCGCACCCAGGCGTTACGACCTTTCGCTTGCCACCGAGGCCTTGCTTCTCATCACCGGCATTGCCCTCTTCTGGTCCTATCGCGCGATGATGGATTCGGTGCCCCTGCTCATGGCCGCAGGCATGGCGGCGTGCGCGGTTTACCTCGTCTTTCGCACGTTCACCATCTTCCGTGATGCCAACGTCCGTGGTGCTCACGCCCAGCTGAAACTCAAGGGCCGCATCACTCTCGTTGGCTGGCTCTTCATCGTCATCACCGTCGCCAGCGTCGCCGCGGCGGCGTGGTCCGGCTGGGTGCGTGTCAACCTCTGGCGTGCCGACGCCATCGACCTGAAAATCACCACCCCCTACGACGCCGTCTTCTCTCCCGCATACACACCATCAGAGACAGACCGCGCCCAAGCCACTCAAGCCCTGACTTTCTTTGATCACGCCGGCCCTCGTCCCACCGGCTTTGGTTGGCAGCACACCAAAGAACGCCTCGTCCGCATGGCATGGCTCAGCGCCGTCGCCGGAGATCGCACCCGCTCCGAAGCCCTCATGCGTCAAGCCCTCCCTATGGGCGATCCGGGGCCAGATCTGGTCCTCGGCCTGTCGCGGCTCATGATGCTCCGCAGCGCACCCATCGCCGAAGTCCACGATCTCTATCGCACGACACTCGAGCGTCACCCCGAAATGTTCCAGGTCCGCATCGCTCAGGCCGAGCTGTACGCCAACGCCAACGAACGCGACGGTTTCCTGCGCAGTGCCGACGAAGCAGCCAAGCAGAATCAACCAGAATCTCAAACCCTCGCCGCTCGCATTTACCAGCAACTCGGCCAACCCGACAAGGCCATCGCCTGCTTCACCAAAGCCGCCGAACTGCAACCCACCTCCGGCCCTGCGGCATACGAACTCGGCATGGCCTACGCCAGCAACAACAAACTCGATCAAGCCGCCATCCATTTGCAAAAAGCCGCCGACATCGACTCCACACGCCCCGAGCCACTGCAGCGCCTCGCCGAGGTCTTCGACGCTATGGGCAAACCGACAGAAGCCGCTCGCGCCCGCGAACAAGCCGCCAAACGTGCCGCGAATCAGGCCGCAACTCCACCACCCGGTCGCTGATCGAATCTACCATTGACGATGAGCACCGCCGCCGCAGCCGAACTCACCAAGGTCACTCCCACCAATCGCATCTTCCGTTCGGCCCCCTGCAGTCGCTGGCCCCTCATCGCCCCATCCATTCTCTCTGCCGACTTTGGCAATATGGAGCGCGACTGTCGAACCGTTCTTGGTGATGGCACCAGTGGTGGGGCGGACCTCCTGCACTTGGATGTCATGGACGGCCACTTCGTCCCCAACCTCACCATGGGACCGGATATGTGCAAGGGTGTCCGCAAGGCCTTCCCGCACACCCCCCTCGACGTTCACTTGATGGTCGCCAAGCCAGAGATGTATGTCGAGCCCTTTGCCAAGGCCGGAGCCGATCACTTCACCTTCCACATCGAGGTGCATCAGGGCCAAGCCGCGATCGAACTGGCCCGCCGCGTCCGTGCTGCCGGGATGACCGTCGGCATCGCCGTCAATCCTCCGACTCCCATCGACCCCGTCCTCGAAATCGCTTCCCACTTTGACATGGTCTTGGTCATGAGTGTCAACCCCGGTTTCAGTGGTCAATCCTTCATCGAGCCCGTCCTCGAGAAGACCCGTCGCGCCCGCGCGGCACTCGGCCCGGATCAGCGCGTCGAGATGGATGGCGGCATCAATCAGTCCAACGCCTCCAAAGTCCGCGAGGCCGGGTGCGACATCCTCGTCGCCGCCACCGCCCTGTTTGGGCTGCCTGTCGCCGACCGCCTGAGGGGAGTCGCGGCACTCAGGGGATCGTAATAGACGACCGATAACTTAGTGCAAAACCGGTCGGTTCTGCGCGTCCTCTTCGAGTTCTCGCAACATTCATCACCGATAACACCCAAACGGCATATTTGTACGGTGTATATATGGTGTATTGATGCTCGATGCGCGACATCAGAGTGGTGCATACGCACGGTTTCAAACCGCCTCGTGCTAAACTCTGAGTCACCGATTTCCGGCCGCGACCGGGGATCGGCGAGGTGTGCTTGGGGCCAACAGCCCCGTTCAATCGCGGCGGAGTGTGTCCGACCTATCCCGGTCGGTCAGACCATGAGTGATTCCAATCGAGCTTCGGTCCTCCTGGTGCGATCCGGCCTCACGGATTGGGATTGCCAGGGTCGGATGCAGGGGTGTGCTGACCTGCCATTATGTGAGAAGGGCCGCGCCGCTGCGGCTACGGATTGTGCCAAGTTGGGCGCGATTCACCTGGCTCTGGTTCTTTCAGGGCCCGATGAGGCCTGCCGCAGCACTGCCGCGCTGGTCGCTGCCGCCACCGGCAAAGGCAAGGTCAAGTCAGTCGAAGACCTCCGCGAGCTTGGTTTGGGCCTGTGGGAAGGTCAACGCGAAGAGGAACTCGAGGTCCGCTACGCCAGCGCCTACAAGGCATGGCGGCATGACCCGGCCAAGATCGTCCCCCCTGAGGGCGAATCCATGACCGAGGCCCAGGATCGGCTCATTGAGCAGGTCATCAAAGGCATCGGTCGGCGCCGGGGTCCGGAGGGTGTGGGCATTGTCCTGCGTCCCTTTGCCATGGCTCTGGTGCGAGCCCGGATTTTCGGCCTGCCCATCGATCAGGTGTGGGACAAACTGGAATCATCCCCCTGCACCGAATGGGTGTCGGTGGACATGGCTGAATTGAAACTGGGCCGGATGGCCGCCGTGGCGGCTTCCACCCAGCAGCGTCAGGCATCCGCCCAACGCTGAGTTATCTGTACCTTGACCGCGGCCCGTACTCGGGCCGCCAAGTCCAACCGGAGGTTCTCGTTCCAATCGTGATCGCCTTGCAACTGTTCAGGCGATATTCAGATCAATCACTGTGATTCACGCGTCGTCGGAGACGACGCTCAACCAGTCGGGCGGCATCGGAACTACGCGAACTTGCAATCCAATACCCCAAAGCCCGACTCTCATGTGCAGAAGGAAACCATGAAGGCCTCTTCCTCCACCAACTCCCCGACCGCTTCACCCGCCGCCAGCAAGGCGCCGGCTCGCACCTGGAACGATGTCGCTCCCGACAAGAAGAAATCAGTCCCCGAGGGGCTGTGGCTGCGTTGCCCCGGGTGTGCCGCGATGCTCTATAAAGAGAATCTGGCGGCAAACCTTCAGGTGTGCCCGGAGTGCCAGCATCACTTCCGCGTGGGCGGCACGATGCGCGTCAACCAGATCGCCGACACCGGCACCTTCCAGGAAATGTTCGCCGATCTGGAGTCCACCGATCGTCTCGGGTTCAAAGACCTCAAGGCCTATCCCGATCGCGTGAAGGCCGAGCAGATCAAGAGTGGTGTGGCGGATGCGATTCGCGCCGGCCAGTGCTTCATCAAGGGCCGCGATGCCATGCTCTGCGTCCTTGATCTTGATTTCATGATGGGCTCGATGGGCTCGGTGGTGGGGGAGACGATCACAAGATCGATCGAACACGCGACCAAGCACGACCTGCCCCTGATCATCGTCTCTGGCTCTGGCGGGGCCCGCATGCAGGAGTCGGGGCTTTCGCTGATGCAGATGGCCAAGACCTCCGCCGCGCTGGCGAGGTTTGATGATGCCGGTGGACTTTTTGTCAGTGTGCTGACTGATCCGACGACTGGTGGTGTGACCGCGAGCTTTGCCATGCTGGGCGACATCATCATTGCCGAGCCCAACGCCCTGATCGGCTTTGCCGGCCCCCGCGTGATTCAGCAGACCATCCGCCAGGAACTGCCCGAAGGGTTCCAGCGATCAGAGTTTCTGAAGAAGGCGGGTTTTGTGGATCGCGTTGTGCCGCGCGGACAGTTGCGGAATGAACTGGCGCGATTGATTGACTATGCGGGCAAGTGACTCGGCTGTGGTGACCACTCCAGGATTCGTCGCTTTGCATGCAGATCGTCCGCGGCAAAGCGTAACTGTTGCGTGTTCGATTCTGCTGCATTTCGTCACATGCTGTTCATTCTTCCCGATCTCGTTCGAAACTACTTGGTTGGCCTGACACCAGTGCGCGAGGCAATCGAGGTGCGATTGAGTGACACGCCGTGCGGCGCGTGTGATATCGATGCACTGTGGCGTTACGAACGATTGCAATCGCTTGGCGAATGGGATGTTCAATCAACTTCTGTTGGGCACATCATGTTCGATGTCGGGGAGGCAATCTTGGCGTCGAGAGCATTTGAAACCGTGCGGGTGAGCAAAGACTCTCCGTTGTATTCCTTGCAAGTCCTGATATCGCTCGCTGGTCTTGTTGAGGGAGCGTTTGTAGAGGATTGGTACGAGTACGAAGTTCTCGACACGCCACGGATCGTGCTAGCCGCTCCGTTGCGGTCACTTGTGTGCTGCACAGACCGTGCTAGCACCAACGCGGTGTATTGCATCATTGCAACACTGCTCTCACGGTCGCGTTCCACTGGTTTCAGTTTGCACCTTCACTTTGCCGCGATGGGCGCGATCGCAAAGATGAGTGCGTTGAATGGAGACAAGGAACTGGCTCATCATCTTGGGTTGACCCTAAGGAAGATGATCAGAGAGTGGGAGGATTGGGAAGGGAAGCCCACTTTCAGAGAGTGGGCGATGCTGGATATTGTCGGCGCGCTTGGGGACCAGTAGTTAAGCATAGGTTGAGGGCTCATCACTTGACCCTTTGGGCTTTGCTACGGTCGTTCGTCCATGCCAACCAATGGTCGCTCAATACTTGATGAATCAATCGTCTCCGACGCTTACGTGTGGCTGATGTATCTTCGTTCCCAACACCGCAACCTATTTGCTACCGAGGTTCGGCCCTCGATTGATCTCGCCGAACTCATGCGCCACCACTGGACCTCAACCGAACACTCAGAATTGCGTGCCGGTGTGCGTCGGGCAATGCCCGATGTTATTGCGGCCCGCCGCGCGGAGATGTTCAGATTGGGCTTGAGAAATACTGGTAAATCTTGTGTTGGCAAAGTGAACTCGATTCTGAACACCTGCGGATGGAGACCCCGCTGGCGTCGTCAGGGGCGGTTCGCGTCCATGGATCTTCGTTACACGGATGGTTCAGAGTTGGCAGAGGAGACAGGTGTGGTCGATGCCCTTGATGTTCCGGCGTGGGACATGTGGGTGAGTGCCGACGAACGCGAACATGCATGCAAGATCGTGTGCTGGGTGCCAGCGGAGCTCGTTGAGCACATGGAGCGAGCGATCCATCTTTGCCCTACTGCGGCGATTCAGTGGGAGTAGTCGTTCGGCCTGTGCATCGAGAGACCGCGTAGAGCGTGATGATGTCGCTTTCCGCGGGTGTCGCTGTCGCCACGGCCCCCGGCTAGTCAATTCCGGCACGTCGGGCTGAAGAAAGTGCGTGCGGCACATGGCGAGCGTTGTTTGCCCAAGCCAAAATCAAAAAGGCACCGAGCCAGATGACTCAGTGCCTTGGGTAGTTCTGATGCCTGGTGCCTGATTCCTGATGCCTTGGCTTGTTTACTTCTGTGCCGCCGCCGTCGAGTGGCTAGCCGCCACCTGGCTCTGGACCAGCACCAACGCCGTCTGGAGCTGGACATCCGCGCCCTTGGCAAAGAGGTTGGCGGGGTCTTCGGTGTTCTTGTTGTCCGCGTCCGGCAACGCATCGGCATTCTTGCGGATGGTGAGGGCATCGGTGATCTGGGCAGGCAGCATGTCGACGTGGATCATGGGCTCCACACCCCACTCAGTCGCGCCGGGCTTGCGGTGCAGCACATATCCATCGGGCATGGTGTAGTACTGCGTGGTCACCTTCAAGCTGGCGTTGGCGCCGGGCAACTGCCAGACATTCTGCACGCTTCCCTTGCCGTAGGAACGCTCGCCGACGACAGTGGCCTTGATCTGACCCTTCTGGGCGTAGTGGCGAATCGCACCAGAGACAATCTCACTGGCTGAGGCCGAGCCCTCATTCACCAGCACGGCGACCGGGATATCCGCCAGCGGGGCTTTGGCCGTTGCCGAGCCGTTGCCATCAAATTCAACTGCACCGTTGGAGGACTTCATCCCCACGACAGGGCCCTCAGAAATGAACTTGCGGCTGATGGCAATCGCCTGCTCCAGATAGCCACCGGGGTTGTAGCGCAGGTCGAGGATCAAGCCCTTCACGCCGCCAGCGTTGTTCATCAAGGCCAAGGCGCGATCCATATCGCGCGAGGTGTTGTCAGAGAACTGGGTCAGACGCACATAGCCGATGCGATTGGCCGAATCGATGTACCAATCCCACTCGTTCGCGCCCGGAGTCAAACCATCGCTGGCCCGCTTCCACCCCTTGACGGTGCGCACTTCAATCTTGCTGCGCTGCAGGGGGAAGGTCAGATCGACCTTCTTGGCCTCAGCGCCATCCTTTGCAGGAATCTCACGTTCCACACCCAGCGTGACCTTGGTGTTGATGGGGCCGGTGATGAGTTCCACCGCCTGATCCAGCGAGGAAATGCCAAAGAGGGCCTGACCATTGACGGTCTTGATCACATCGCCAGCGCGGATGCCGGCCTTGTGCGCAGGCATGCCTTCCAGAGGCGTCGAGACCTTCACGTTCGACAATTCATCAAACTCAATCTGCACGCCGATGCCGATGAAATTGCCGGCGGTGGCGCGCTGGAAGCGTCCCATCTCATCCGGCCAGATGATGGTGCTGAACTCGTCAAAGTGGCTGAATGCACCATTGCCAAACTCGTGCAGGATCGCCTGCGGCATGATCTTCACCGAGTTGTTGCTCGCGGTGATGATCCGATCCAGCAGTGAATCCATCCGCTCGGCGCTGATGTCGGCCTTGGCCAGATTTAGCCCGGTGATCTCCGCATCAAGGGCTTTGACGAAGGCGTTCTTGGCGGCTTCATCGGCCAAACCCGGGAACGCGTCCAAAAGATCTGCCGTCTGTGTCATGGTGCGCAGGGCCTCGACGCCATCGACCACAACGCGGTTGAGCGTGGGCTGTTCGACGTGGCGTGACGCAGCGCGGATCACAGCGCGAACGGTCATGGCGCGATCAATATCCGCGAGCTTGGTATTGAAATCGTCGCCTGCGGGGTTGTACGTAGGCAATTCCTTGGTCTTTTCCAGTTTGGCACGCTCATTGCGCAATTGCCACAACTTCGCCGGCACGTACATGCGAAGCATGGCCAGGCGACGCCCCTGTCGCTCGGCATCTTTGCGATAGCTTCCCTTGTCATCGAGCAAGGCATCCAGACGCGCGTACAACTCCGAGGCCATCAGCCAGTCGCCACGCTCCTCGGCGGCGCGTGCCGCGGCATCGCCCTTGTCGATCAGCTGCTTGATGCGATCCTGCTTCATCAACTCGGTCTTATCCAGAGAGAGAAGCTGCAGTTCGAGCGCGGACTTGAACGCCTTGGAGATGGAAAGATCAGAAGCATCACCCTGCAGGTTCTTATCCAGTTCCTCTTTCACCTCTGCGATGCGCTTGGCACGATCGCTCTCGCGCTTGGCGATGTTGTCGGCCAGAGACTTGGCCTGCGTCACCACCGTGCTGCCGGCATCCGCCGGGGTCGCGTTGAGGAGGGCAGAAAGATCTTTGCCATCGCGGGTCGTGCCCGAAACCCACACTTGGTTTGACCAGTCGGTCAGCGACAACACCGCGGAGGCCGAAACCGGCTGGGCGGTCGCCTGCTGGGCAAACGCAGAGTGACACGCGCCACTCATCACCACAAGGGCGAGGGCAGTCGGAGCAAGATTGATCAGAGAGGGGCGGAACAACTTGGTCATACACACTCCCAGGCGGCACGAAAGCCGGTTGCGTTTCCCTGGTCACAACGCCTGTAACAAGAGAAGACAGACCAACGCCGCCACCATCTCTTATTGAGATGCGCGAGGCGGCAGTTTCGGTCCAGAATCACCATCGGATTGCAGTTTTAGCAATTCCGGGAGATCCCGCCGATTCCGGCCCCGCCGGATGATATCGGGCCGGTGCAGGCCGCCCGGGTGTTTCGTGGGCACAGTTTGAGGACGTTGCCCCCGGCCGTCAAGGCCCCTTTTGAACCTTGGCCCCTC
>JAGWZK010000044.1 GCA_018968885.1 Planctomycetota bacterium
ATCAAGTGCCAATGGTGGATGGAGGCAGACAAGCCGTTCCAGTTCCTCACCGCCTGCATGGGCCTCTTCGATGACGAGCTCGCGGGACATATCCCGGTTCAGGTCGATGGCTCCTGCAACGGGCTACAGCACTACGCAGCCCTGGGGCGAGATCGCCGCGCCGCCGGTGTCGTCAATCTGATCCCCAGTGACAAGCCCAGCGATGTCTACTCCGCCGTGCTCGATTCGGTCCGCGCCATTGTGACAGAAGACGCAACCACTGGTAACGATCACGCCAAGCGGATTCTTCCCATTCTCACCCGCACCGTGGTCAAGCAGCCAGTGATGACCAGCGTGTATGGTGTCACCGCGATTGGGGCCAAAGAACAGATCCTTGCCCGGCTCAAAGAGGCGGGGGTTCAGGACGATGACCTGAGCAAGACCGCGTGGTATCTCTCCAAGATCACCATGCAGGGGATCGGCGACGTTTGCCAATCGGCCACCCGTGCAATGAAGTGGCTGCAAGAGTGTGCCAAGAAGATCGTCAGCAGCAAGGACGGAAACACTCCGCACTTGGTGCAGTGGACTTCACCCTTGGGGTTCCCTGTTGTCCAGCCAGACCGCAAATGGAAGGTGCTGAGTGCCGCCACTGTCATTGGTGACTTTGAGGTGGTGGCACAGACCAGCGACGCGCCGGTCGATTCGCGCGCCCAGATCAACGGCGTGGCTCCCAACTTTGTCCACAGCATCGACTCTGCCCACATGATGATTACAGCGATCCGGCACACGCGCGGCGGCAACGCCTTTGCCCAGGTCCACGACATGTTTGCCACCCACGCGAACAGCATGGATGAGTTATCCACAACTCTGCGTGAAACCTTTGTGGAAATCCACCGCCAGCCGTTGCTGATGAACCTTGCGAACGAGTGGCGAGAGCGTTACCAGGGGTTGCAGTTTGACGACCCGCCGATGGTCAACGACTGGGATGTGTCGGACGTTCTCAAATCGGAGTATGCGTTCTCATGATCGACGTAGGCAAAACATGGAGATGTTTATGGAACCATCGCGCATCCTGATCGGAGACACCATCGAACAGATGGGCACGCTGCCTGAAAAGTGCGTGCAGTGCTGTGTGACCAGCCCACCGTACTGGCAGCTGCGTAATTATGGCGTGGATGGGCAGATCGGGCTGGAAGAAACGCCGGAGCAGTTTGTGGCCAAGATGGTGGAGGTGGGCCGGGCGGTGCATCGGGTGCTGCGCGATGATGGCACGTTCTGGCTGAACATTGGGGATTCGTACAACGCGGGTCGTAACGGAGGACACGCTGGAGGGAAATCTTCGGGCTTTCAGCAAGTGGACGAGCGATACCTGCCGCGTTCTGGTGCAAATGTTCCCGGCCTCAAGCCCAAAGACCTGTGCATGATGCCGTGGCGGGTGGCGATGGCGTTGCAGGCCGATGGGTGGTGGATTCGCAGCGTGATCGTGTGGGCCAAGAAGAGCCCGATGCCGGAGAGTTGCACGGATAGACCTACTTCATCGTGGGAGCCGATTTTCCTGCTGGCCAAGAGTGAGCGGTATTTCTATGACGCTGAGGCGGTGAAGGAGCCGCTGACTTGGCCAAATGATCGAAGGCCGCCAGTTGGAACGCTGGACGGAAACGAGCGACCTTCTGCTGGTGGAAGGATGCCTCCCATTGGTGGAATAAAGCACGCCGGAAGCAACGGGAACCCGACCTACTCGGGCGATCAGCCGGAGTGGCCGAGCGGGCGCAACCAGCGCAACGTGTGGCACCTTGGACCTGAGCCATACAAAGAAGCGCACTTTGCCACGTTCCCCACTGAGATTCCGCGCCGCGCGATCAAGGCCGGGACAAGTGAGAAGGGGTGTTGCCCGGCGTGTCGCGCACCTTGGACGCGGATCATTGACAAGACCAAGATCACGCGCGAGCGGCCCAATGACTTCACCAAGCGCGATGGTGCAGATGGCACTGGCAATTCATGCGCCAACAGCGTGGCGGGTGTAGCCACCAAGACCATCGGATGGGCACCATCGTGTGAGTGCGATGCTCGTGGGTTGGGGGGCGATCCTGTGCCATGCCTGGTGCTGGATCCCTTTCTGGGGAGCGGGACCACCGTGGCAGTGGCGCGGGAGTTGGGGCGGCATGGGGTGGGGTGTGAGTTGAATCCGGAGTATGCGAAGTTGGCCGCGCGACGGATCGGCAAAGCAGAGCGGCCAGAGACGTATCGAGATGAGAGCGTGGTGGGTGATGCGCCTTTGTTTATGACCGCCGAAGGCGGAGACAAGGTG
>JAGWZK010000045.1 GCA_018968885.1 Planctomycetota bacterium
TGCATCTGGGCTTTGGTGATCACTTTGCTCGGCTACGTGCTTTGCAGTGCGTTGAACCCCAAAGCCAGTCTTCAGTACACCTTCACTCCGGGGCATCCCTTCGCTACCGGCGTCGAGATCGATTATCTCGAACCCATCGAGTGGTTGCCTCAGTCTCATGATCAGGACCGGACGTTGGGGGCATTCTGGAAGTATTTGGCCATCGTCTTGAGCTTCGCTGCGGCTCGCGATTGGCTGATGGGAGCGTCCCGGCAGGAACGCCGGTCTGGCGACGGCGCGTCCCGGTTTCCTGGCGACCGCATGCAATGGCTGCTCTGGACGCTGGCGATCAATGCGGCGGCCGTGTCCCTGGTGGGCATGTTGCAGCGCTTGGATGGCACTCAACAGCTGCTGTGGACTTTCACCAACCACATCAACGGGGGCCATGGAGCCTTTGGTCCGTTTCCCTACCGATCCAGTGGCGCGCAGTACCTGAACCTGATGTGGCCAGTCACCATGGGATTTTGGTGGGTGCTGCGGCGCAGGAATGTGGCCCGGCGTTCGACGTCGCATCGATCGGGTGGCGATCCGCATGTGTTGCTCTTGGTGTTGGCGGCCTTGACCGCCGCCGGGGTGGTGGTGGCGAACAGTCGCGGTGGATTCTTGCTCTTGGTGGGGCTCTTGGTGGCGGTGTTCGTCTTGATGATGCTTTGGTCGAAGCGTCAGGTCGGGTTCAAGCTGGGCGTGTTGGCGGCCATGTTGGCGGTTTTGGGTGTTGGAGGATGGTTGGGAGGCGAGGCTTTGATGGCCCGGTTCCGGTCTGAGGATATTGGCAGCATGAGTGGCCGGAAGCTCATCTATGAGGACGCAGCCCGGATGGCGGAGGATTTTGCGGTCTTAGGATCCGGGGCCGAGACGTTTGCCCCGTTGTATTACTTCTATCGCAAGAAAGACCCAGCATGGAACGGCTACGTCCACGATGACTATTTGGAGACTCGCATCACGTTTGGGACGGTAGGTTTTGTGATCATCTTGCTGATCTTCTTGGCGGTTTGGCTCGTGCCGTTCGTGGGCAATGGCATCCCGGCCCCGCCCGAATTCTTCCTACTCATTGGGGTTGCCATGGTGGGCATTCTCATCCATGCCAAGTTCGACCTTCCGTTCCAGATTTACAGCATTCACCATCAATTCGTGTTGCTCTGCGCGGTGCTGACGTCGCTGAAGTGGCAGAGGGGGTGATCGGAGCAGTAGTGAGCGGCGGGTGCTGGTACGGCGGCTCAAATGTTGAGCCGCCCTGATCGTTGAACCCGAGGGTTGCTGTGGCCAATCGCTGCCCGCACAGTGGATGCACTTAGTTTTTCCTGAATCCCATGGCTTCGTCCAAGAAAGCGCTGATCACCGGAATCACCGGTCAAGATGGTTCATACCTCGCGGAGCTGTTGCTCGAGAAGGGGTACGAGGTGCACGGCATCATCCGCCGGGCCTCCACGTTCAACACGTCGAGGCTTGAGGGGATTTATTCAGATCCGCACAGCCTCAAGCACAACCTGCACCTGCACTACGGCGACTTGGCCGATGGCAGCAACCTGGCTCGGTTGATCGGCAAGATCCAGCCGGCCGAGGTGTACAACCTGGCGGCCCAAAGCCACGTGCGGGTGAGTTTCGACGCGCCCGAATACACCACCGACATCACCGCCACCGGCACGGTGCGCCTGCTCGAGGCGATCCGCGAGGTGGGCATCCAGCCGAGGTTCTACCAGGCCAGTTCGTCGGAGATGTTCGGGCTGGTGCAAGAGGTGCCGCAGAAGGAGACGACGCCGTTCTACCCGCGCAGTCCGTATGGGTGCGCCAAGGTGTACTCGTACTGGGTGACGGTGAACTACCGCGAGAGCTACGGCATGCACGCGAGCAATGGCATCCTCTTCAACCACGAGTCGCCGCGGCGGGGCGAGACGTTCGTGACGCGCAAGATCACGAGGGCGGTGGCGCACATCAAGCTGGGGCTGCAAGACAAGCTGTTCATGGGCAACCTGGATGCGCGGCGCGACTGGGGCTACGCGAAGGAGTACGTGGAGGCGATGTGGCTGATGCTGCAGCAGCCTGAGCCCGACGACTACGTGATCGCGACGAACGAGACGCACACGATCCGCGAGTGCCTGGAGGTGGCCTTCGGCCGCGTGGGCCTCGACTGGCAGAAGTACGTGGAAATCGACC
>JAGWZK010000021.1 GCA_018968885.1 Planctomycetota bacterium
AGCGATGCGGCGGCGGTGGTGGAGGGGTTTGGGGGTGGCGAAGGGGTTGAGAGGATTGTGATTTTGGGTGATCTGATTCACGCGCCGCGCGGCGTGACGGAGGATGTGAAGGAGTGTTGGGAGGGGTGGGTGACATTTCAGAGGGAAGCGGGGAGGCGCATCGTGTGTGTGCGCGGGAATCATGATCGAAAGCTGGAGGTGCTGTGCGGCGGGACGGATGTGGAAGTGCTGGAGGAGTTTGAGGAGGATGGTGTGGTGTTCACGCATGATCCGCGCGAGGCGAGAGAGGGGCGCGTGGTGATGGGTGGGCATCTCCACCCGGCGTTTGTCGTGGGGCCGGGACGGAGCGCGATGAAGTTGCCCGCGTTTGTGGTGGGGAGTGAGCGGGTGGTGATGCCGGCGTTTACCAAGTTTGTGGGGGGAGTGGCGGTGGAAGTGAGAGAAGGGGAGAAGGTGTTTGTGGTGGGGGCGGGGGAGGTGATTGGGGTAATGCAGCAGATGGTCAAGTGAGTAAAGTATTTGAGCATTCATGCGGGTGATGTTCATATCGCTCTCACAAAGCGCAGCAATCATTGAAGCAGACTCATGGCCAACTTGAAACATCAGTTCCGTTACTTGTACACCTCTGGAGGCGAAGAACGAAGTGAGGCGCGTGTCACCATGCCGTTCTGGACTGAGCAGCGTTTTTTTGGTGGGCGTTGGATTACAAGTTGGCCCAAGACTGAAGTTCGCGCCTCACAAGTTGGTTCAGGACCGATCGAGGATGTTCCCTGGACTCATTCGCTCGGGCTTTTCGTGTCTCCACGCGCATTAGAGGTGTTGTTGGCGGCTGGGTGCGGTCCTTGTATTCAATACTTTGAAGTGCCGTTGCGATTGCGGACAAAGAAGATTGTCACCTATTTCATGGTCAACTGCCATCGCATGATTGATTGTCACAATCGCAAACAATCTGATCTGCGTGTGAGCGGGGAGGTCATGTCATTCTCCAAGTTCGTCATCGATCCAACGATGGTACCACCAGAATGTCCAATGTTTGTTCCGCTTAATAACGGCCCTTGCATCGTCATAACGGAAGCATTGCGTGACGCGATCGTCAAATCAGGAATCACAGGATTCCAGATCAGCCCGGAACTGCCTACTTGCGAAGAAGGCAAGCCGCTTGCGAAACGTTGGCAAGGGCGACCGCTTCTTGGTCTTGTTCCGTGATGTCTTGAACGTACAGCCAGCGTAGAGATCATCTTATGTGCCGCGATCCTCGCGGCACAATGTTCAGGAAGAGTGAAGAAAGTACTGAGTGCTGGGTACTCAGGGATACAGATATGTCCAGCCGCGTTCCGCGGCTTTTTCTGAGGCAGTGTGGAATGCGGCGTGTTGTGTGTGGGGGCATGCTTTCCAGGGGTGGCGCGATGCTGCGCATCGCTTACCCCTGGCAAACATCACTCGCCCATTTTATGGGCGAAGACACGCAGGTTTGCAGAGCCAAATCCGTAGCACAAAAACAGAACCACACCTATCTAGAGATCGGTGCCACACATGACACGCACGATCACAGGCCTTCGAATGCGCCGGAGGCGATGAGATCGCTGATGGCCTGGATATCGCGATTGAGGTTGCGGTCGGCAGTGAGGCGCTTGACGCGGGAGCGGATGATGGAGTAGGCTTTTTCGACGGGCTTGCCGCTCTTCAGGGGGCGGTGGTATTCGAGGCCTTGGGCTGCGCAGAGGAATTCGATGGCGAGGACATGCCGGACGAGCTCGACAGCGCGGGCGGCTTTGGCGGCAGCGCGAGGGCCGAAGCTGTTGTAATCCTCCATGCCTGCGCTGGTGGGGACGTTGGCCACACTGGCGGGTGCGGCGAGGGTGACGAGTTCGTTGATGCAGGCAGCGGCGGTGTATTGGGCGATCATCAGGCCGCTTTCGAGGCCGGGCTTGGCAGCGAGGTAGGGCTTGAGGTGGCTTTCAGGTTCGAAGGCGCCCGTGATGAGATAGATGCGGCGTTCGGCGATGCCGGCGATGTGGGTGAGGCCGATGGAGAGAGTGTCGAGGGGGATGGCGATGGGCATGCCGTGGAAATTGGCGCCGGAGACGATGGGGGGAAGGTTTCGATCGGTGAAGACGAGTGGGTTGTCGGTGACTGCACCGAGTTCGATTTCGAGTTCGTCGATCGCGCCCAGGAGTGACCAGTGTGCCGCGCCGAGGACGGTGGGGGCAGCGCGGAGGGAGTAGGGGTCTTGCACGCGCGGGTCGTCTTCGAGGTGAGAAGTGCGGATGGTGCTGCCGCTGAGCATGCGGCGGAGTTCGCTGGCGACCATGGCGGGGCCGGTGTGGCAGCGGGCTTCGTAGAGGCGTTCATCGAGAAATGCATCGCTGGCGCGGCAGCAATCGATGGACATGGCTGTGGAGAGGAGCGAGGCGGTGATGAGTTGCTCGATGTCGTGGGCGATGAGGGCGCCGCGGCCAGCCATGAGATGCGTGCCGTTAATGAGGGCGAGGCCCTCTTTGGCGGCGAGGGCGAGGGGCTTGATGCGGGCACGCTTAAGGACGGGGCCAGTGGGAATGGCACGGCCGTTGACAAGGACGTGACCTTCACCGATCAGCACATTGGCGATGGCAGCAAGGGGGGCGAGGTCGCCGGAAGCGCCGACGGAGCCGACTTCGGGGACAGCGGGGGTGATGTCGGCGTTCAAAAGATCGACGATGGCCTGGGCGACGATGGGGCGTACGCCCGACAAGCCGCGAGAGAGGGAGGCGGCAAGCAGCAACATAGTGGAGCGGACGATCTCACGAGAAAGGGGAGCGCCGACGCCAGCGTGGTGAGATCGAATGAGGTTGGTTTGAAGGGTGGCGAGGTCTTCGTTATTGATGCGACGCTTGGAGAGGGAGCCAAAGCCGGTATTGATGCCGTAGTGGGGCTCTCCATCAGTGAGGGCGTCTTCGACGACTTTGCGGGAGGCAGCCATGGCGCGGCGGGCGGTTGGGGAGATGACAACTTTGGCATCATGGCGAGAGGCAGAAACCACCTCGGCGATGGAGAGGGGGGTGGTGCCGAGGGTGATGGTGGAGCGGGGGGATTTGGCCATGGGGAACCGTATCTGGGAGCGGTTGTGTTGGCGAGGGGGAATGAGGGTCGATACGGTTGTTCATGATGAGTGCACGGATGCCGATGCGGAGTGTGGTGGCGGGCATGTCGCTGTGTGTGGCGATGGTGGTATTGGCTGGTGCCGCGGGGTGCATGTCCTATCGAAGTGCGGGGAGTGGGCGGCTCGCGCTGATGATCGAGGCGCAGAAGCAGAAGAATGCGCAAATCACGTGGCCCGCGCGAGATGAGAACGCGGTGAAGACCATTCTGGAAGCAACGCCGGAGAAAACGTTTCGTCTGGCTCTGCGAGACGGGGTCGAACTGGATAAAGCCCCCTCTATATACATGCCACAATTGACGGTGCCGGAGCGGACGCTGGTGTACAAGGGATTGCATGCGGGCGGACTGTTCCGCGTGTATGAAGAGCCGTGGACACTGGAATCGCCAGATCCGGGTGATCGATTTGTGCGACGGCAACTGGTGGGGATGTACCGCAGTTCATTTACGCCAACGACGGAAGATTACAAACTACGCCAAGCGGGGATCGAGCGGTATCTGAAGTGGAGCCAGAGAGAGCAGAAGAGAGCGGAGGATCGGTCGACGGATTACGGAGTGCGGCCGCAATTCACACAGGCGGAGGCGGAAATCTCGGAAGGTGTGTATGTGACGCTGCCGCCACCGGTGCCGGAACCGACGCGGGGTGTGATCATTCGGATGTTGGCGCTGGGTGGGGCGGATTATCAGCGAGATCTGCTGACTCCAGCGCGAAACCAGGGATGGCGGGTTGTGAATGTGGGAACGGCAGGAGCCCTGACAGGTTTGGTGGGGCGAAAAACGGTTGTGAATATTCGAACTGATGAGGAACTGGACGCGGCGGCGAAGAAGATCGCGCTACTGGCAGATGAGGGATTGGCGGAAGAGGCGTTTGCCGTGCAAGCGACGATGGAATACATCAAGAAGGAACGACCGGACCTCGCGCGTGGGCCGTTTGTGATCATGGGCTTCTCGCTGGGAGCGTTGTGCACGCCGGCGGTGTATGCACGACTTCAAGAAACGATGCCGGGAGAGATCAAGGCCGCCGTACTGGTGGGTGGTGGGGTGAACCTGCTGGATATCACAATGCGGGCCAACCTTCCGGGATTGGAACTGCAAATCAATTGGGGGCCGGGTAGGGGGGGTGAAGCGGACAAGGCAAAGTTTGTGCAGCGCTACCTGGATCACGCAAGACTAGATCCATATCACACAGCCCCCCTGCTCAGGCAGATTCCGGTTTTGCAGATGCACGCGCAAATGGACAAGATTGTTCCAGCGGATACGGGTGAGGAGTTGTATGAATTGCTCGGACGCCCGGATCGGATCAACTTTCTGGGTGGACATGAACTGCTGTTTTATTTCATGGCGAACCAGAAGGATCGCGTGCGTGACTGGTTGAGCAAGAACGTTCTGGAGCCGTGGATGGTCGATGTGCAATCTGGCCGAATTCGCGATGTGCGGGCGGGCGGACCAGATGCGATCGCGCGGCGGCGTGGTGCGGCATCGGAAGCGATGCTGAGACGGATTGATAGTGAGTTAGAGAAGGAAGGGGCGAAAAATCCGCGGATGATCAACGGCGATGAGCCAAGGGGTGGATCAGACCAAAGTCCAGCGTATCGATCTGAGAGTGACGACCAGAGAGGCGACTTGCCAAAAGAGACTTCGCCGAAAGATCAGGGAAACGCCAGGAAATAGCACATTGAACGTCCTATAACATATATTATGTAAATCCATTTCGGATGCGGGCTTCCGTGGCCCGCTCATGGCGCATTCGGGCATCCGAACCCGGCGGCAGGTCGAAACCGGGACCATGCCAAAGCGTGTGCCGCAGGATGCGGGAAAGAAACCCGAGCGAGCCAATTGTGAGCGGCTGATCCTGATTCTGGGCGATCAATTGGATCGCAACTCCGCTGCGTTGGATGGGTTTGTGGCTGGCCGCGATCGCATCGTGATGATTGAGGCGACAGGTGAGAGTGAGCACGTGCCGAGTCACATGCAACGCACGGTGTTGTTTCTGGCTTCGATGCGGCATCACGCCACGTGGTTGGAGGAGAACGGTTTTGGTCCGGTGAGGTATGTGAAGTTAGTTGAGGACGGCCACAGCGGCGCACTTGATGGTGAGCTGGCCAGGGCGCTGCGGGATGTGAAGCCACGATCGTTGTGCGTTGTTGAACCGGGCGAGCATCGCGTGAAGGGGATGATTCAGAGGGTGTGCGATAATGCAAAGGTGAGTGCGGAATGGTGCGAGGATCGGCATTTTATTTCGACGCCGAAGGATTTCGCAGCATGGGCCGAAGGTCGCAAAACGCTGACGATGGAGTACTGGTATCGACATCAACGTGAGCGTCTTGGAATCTTGATCGAGAAGGGGGGTGAACCCGTTGGCGGAACCTGGAATCTGGATGCTGAGAATCGCCAGAGCTTTGGGAAGGGTGGGCCTGATCCCAAGCCAACCCCCCTACCGAGTGCAAAGAAAGGTGACCCAGCGGGCTGGGCGTGGGATGGGATCACGCAGGATGTCGTACGTGATGTGCGATCGAAGTTGCGGCTGCCGGGCGAGTTGTCCGAGGGTCGCTTGCAGTGGCCCGTGACGCATGAGCAGGCAGCGGAAGCCCTCAACCACTTTATTGATCATCATCTTCGCCACTTTGGTCCGTATGAAGATGCGATGTGGAGCGGTGAGCCGTTTCTGTATCACTCGCTGTTGTCGAGTTCGTTGAACTTGAAATTGCTGGATCCAAGGGCGTGTGTGAATGCCGCGATTGTGGCGTACAAGAAGGGGAGGGCCCCGCTGCAATCCGTGGAAGCATTTATTCGACAGATCATCGGCTGGCGCGAGTTCATTCGGGGCATTTACTACCTTGAAGGTCCGGAATATGAATTGATGAACGCCCTCAACCACACGGGAAATCTGCCACCGTGCTATTGGACAGGCGATGTGGAGATGAAGTGTCTGCGCGAGTGTATCGGCAGCGTGGTGAAGCATGGCTTTGCACATCACATTGCGCGATTGATGGTGATGGGGAACTTTGCCCTGCTCGCCGGCGTTCACCCCAAACAAGTCAGCGATTGGTTCCTTGGTATGTTTGTGGATGGGGTGGATTGGGTGACGCTCCCCAACGCTCTGGGCATGAGCCAGCATGGCGATGGAGGCATAGTGGGCACCAAGCCCTACATCTGTGGCGGGGCATACATCAAGAAAATGAGCAATTTCTGCTCGGGGTGCAAGTATGATCCAAGCAAGCGGACCGGAGAAAAGGCCTGCCCATTCACGACGATGTACTGGGACTTTCTCATGCGTCACCGCCCCACTCTTGCGAAGAATCAACGCGTCAATAAGGTGCTTGGAAACATTGATCGGTTTAGCGAAGAAGAGCGAGTTGAGATTCGCATCACCGCTGAGCGAATTCGCAAGCAGCACGGAGTGAGCGGCAGCCGATCCTCACCGGGGTGGAAACCCCAATGAGTAAGCGACAGAAACGCCTCAGACCTTCTCTTTTGAAGGCGAATCCTGAACTCTTCGGCCAGCGAAATCAAGGGGCCATGAGATTGATCCACTGGTTTCGTTCTGATCTGCGCATTACCGACAACACCAGCCTGCTCGCCGCGTGCAGCGCCGCCAAGCGGGGCGTGGTGGCGGTCTATGTCGTCTCGCCCGAGGAATGGGCCAGCCATGACATGGCGCCGATTCAGGTCGATTACCGGCTGCGGGCTCTTGCCGTAGTTGCCGAAGACCTGAAGGAGTTGAACATCCCTCTGCGGGTGCTCGTCGTCAAGAAGCAAGCCCAGATTCCCGACATGCTCGTGAAGCTCGCGGCAGAGGTCGAGGCAGATGGGATCTGTTTCAACCGCGAATATGAGATTGATGAGGCGCGGCGCGACCAGCGGGTGATGGATGCCTTTACACGAGTTGGCTTGCGGGCAACCGGGTATGTCGATCAAACGGCATTGCCACCAGAACTGCCACGCACCGGCAGCGGTACCTACTTCACCGTCTTCACACCATTCAAGAAGGCCTGGCTAAAGGCGATGGATGCCGGGCATCCGATTTGTGTGGGTGGCAGACCCAAGAAGCAAGAGAAGATCAGCGGCCTGGTGTCGGATGAGGTTCCGTCCGATGTCAACGGCTTCTCGCAGCACATCGATGAAGCGACGCGGCTGAAACTCTGGCCGGCCGGCGAACATGTCGCTCAGCAGTGGCTTAAGGAGTTCGTTAGCAAACGTGGCAAGGCCTACAAAGATCAGCGCGACATTCCCTCTGTCGCTGGCACCAGTAAACTCAGCCCAGCCCTAGCGATCGGGACGATCTCGCCTCGGCAGTGCATTCTCGCGGCGATGGAGGCCAACGCTGGAAAGGCCGATGGTGGTGAGCCGGGGCTGTCACACTGGATCAGCGAAGTCATCTGGCGTGAGTTCTACGTTCACGTCACGGTCGGTTTCCCCCGCGTGTGCATGAATCGCGCCTTCAAGCGAGCTACCGATCGCATCGAATGGAACTACGACGAGAAGCAGTTTGAGGCCTGGAAGCAGGGCATGACCGGGTACCCCATAGTGGATGCCGCGATGAGACAACTCAACTCGACGGGATGGATGCACAATCGTTTGCGCATGGTCGCGGCGATGTTCCTGACCAAGGACCTCTTTATTGACTGGCGTTGGGGTGAGAAGTACTTCATGCAGAATCTGATCGACGGATTTCTCGCCAGCAACAACGGGGGCTGGCAGTGGTCAGCCTCTACCGGCACCGATGCGGCCCCCTACTTCCGCATCTTCAACCCCATCAGCCAGAGCGAGAAGTTTGATCCGCAGGGGGCTTTCATTCGGCACTACGTGCCTGAACTGAAGTCGCTCTCAAGTGATGAGATTCATGATCCCGAACCATTGACGCGCAGCCGCTGCTGCTATCCGATGCCGATCGTGGATCACTCCAAGGCCCGCGATCGCGTATTCGCGGCATTCAAAGCCGCCGACCCATCAACACCGGAGCCGAGTCATCTCAGCTAAAGCGGTGATACGAGGCACTTAGCCCCCAACTGATCGACACTCTCATCACTTGGCTTCGCGTCGTGGTTTGACCTCTTCCTGTCTGGCAAACATACCAAGATCTTGATACGCCTTCCACGCGGCGTCTGACCACGGCGCGGCAGCGATGAGGGCCTTTCGCGATGCTTCATCCTTGGCCGATTCCGCAAGCAGGCCGCCTTTGGTGTTCAGCGCTGCCTGCTTCTGCTGCAAAGTTTCTTCGATCCAGCTCAGGGCCTCTTGTACGGTTGCTGATGGCGCCACGCTGTGAGCCATGCCAGGGACATCCCACACCTTGACGGTGAGGCCATCGCGTGTGTACAACCGCGCGGTGGCGTGCGTGACATCACGATTGAAATCCTGTGACCCGGTGATGGGGGCGAATCGGTGAGACTTGAGAAGCGAGAACACTTCGGCACGGGGCTTGCGAAACTGCCCCTGATACATCTTGCCATTCTCGGCGGGCACATTCTCATAGCCGATGAAGCCGACCATGGGAATGGAGCCAGTGATGATCTCGGGAAAGCACGTGTGCAGAATCGCCGAGGTCTTACCGCCCCCAGAGATGCCGCTGGTGAAGATGCGAGCCGGATCGATGGGCAGAGTCTGGCACACGGTCGCAATGGCGTCCATCACGTGCTGGCAGCGATCGGCAATCGGACACTCGTTGGGAACATCGTTGGGAGACACAATGAAGATTCCGGCTGCGTCGCAAGCGGTTTCGAGCGATTTTGGAATCGTGCCGCCGGGAGCGGCGTTGATCCACACCAGCAAGCCATAGCGCCGAGGCGCCGCATCATTCTTGGGTCGGCGCGCCGTGAGAGAGGATTGCGCAAGATCGCGCTTTGCAGGATCAATCTGCGCGAATCCTCCACCAAGCAGACGCGCACCCAGCAGGTCTTTGTCGAAGTTCACCAGCGCAGGAAGCACTGGGTGTGGCCAAGCAACCGCTGTTCCTTCAGGCAGAACATCGCGGCGGGATAGCCAATCCGGAGAGCAGATGTTCCAAGACGAGATGTGCCGCAGAGCCGTATCTGAGTTAAGGCGATAAGTTTGAGTCTTGGCTGTGGCATCAGGCCTTTCACGCAGCAGAATCTTTCCGCTGGATGTGCGGCGCACTTCGACCATCTTGGTGCCATCGCCCTGCTTAGTAGTCAATCTCCAGAAGAGCCAGGGAGAGGCGTTATCGAAGGAGCCATCCACGGGCCGTGCAGGCCTGATGGACTTGGCGAGGTCGCCGGGGGAACCGCTGAACGCAATGCCGCGCAGCCAGTCCAGCATTTCCGATTCGGTGGAGGGTGGGTGGGGAGAGAGCGAGACCGTGATCGAGGTCGCTGGCGAACCAGCAATCACCATCGGCGATTCGCATGCCAGAGTGGAAGAAGTCAGCACGGTGGTCGCGGTAAGCCCTAGAAGCAGCAGCTGCTGGGAACAGACCCGCTGACGAAGGGGCGTGCGGGCGGGAACGGCGAGAGGGACGACCGGTAGCATGGGAACAGATTGTGGCAGGTTGGCCCGGTTCGCGGAAGGTCGGATCGAAATCTGATAGGATGATCTCATGAAGATCACACTCGCTGTCGTCGCAATGGTTGCAATAAGTGGTTCTGCGGCCGGCAAGGCTATCGCTTCAGATTCACCGGGCGCGCTGGATTCCTCGCTGGGTTGGAAATCTCTCAGCTCACCCGATGCATGGCGCGGGTATCGGCAGCCGGGGTTTCCGGATAAGGGGTGGAGTGCGATGGGTGGAGTTCTGAGCCACGCCAGCAAGGGTGGTGGTGGTGATCTGATCACACGTGAGGAATACAGCGATTTCGAGTTTGACTTTGAGTTCAAGCTCGGTGCCAAGGCCAACAGCGGTGTGATGTGGCGTGTCACTGAGAAACATGACACCACATGGCAGACAGGACCGGAGTATCAGGTGCTTGAAGACGCGACATACGGCGTTAAGCCGGAGGATGCCCACGCCTCAGGAGCGTTGTATGACCTGTACCCCCCACTGCCGGGCAAGACGCTCAAGCCAGCCGGAGAGTGGAACGTCGGCAAAGTCCGTCTACGCAGTGGCGTGATTCAGCACTGGCTGAATGGCAAGAAAACTGTTGAAGCCCACATCTTTGATGATGCCGGGAAGCCGACGGCGGAATGGGCGGGAAAGATCGCCGCCAGCAAGTTCAAGGTGTATGAGGGCTTTGGCATTCAGCCCAAAGGTGCTCTGGCTCTGCAGGATCACGGCGACGAAGTGTCGTATCGCAATCTCCGTGCCCGCGCGCTCGATGCCGCTGGCCCCAAGGAGGAAAAGCTCTTCAACCACAAGGATCTCACCGGCTGGGTCGCGATTGTGCCGGATGCTGCCAAGGCAGGCATCAAGCCCGAGAGCGTGTGGAGTGTCAAGGACGGCGTGCTGGAGTGTGCTGGCAACCCAGGCGGCTACATCCGCACCGAGAAGTCATACACCAACTACATCCTGCGTCTGCAATGGAAGCATGACCCGGCCAAGCCCGGCAACAGCGGCGTGCTGCTGCGCATGGTCGGCGACGACAAGGTGTGGCCCAAGAGTGTTGAGGCACAACTTCAATCCGGTGCCGCCGGAGATTTCTGGAATATTGACAACTTCAAGATGACCGCGGCCAAGGAGCGCACCAATGGCCGTAACACCAAGAGGACTCACACCGCCGAGCGTCCCCTGGGCGAGTGGAACGAATACGAAATCATCGTCAATGGCGGCACAGTGATCCTGAACGTCAATGGCGAAGAACTCAATCGCGCCACAGACGTCGAGGTAGTTCCCGGCAAGATCTGTCTGCAGAGCGAGGGCGCCAAGATCTGGTTCAAGAACATCCGCCTGATTCCGTTGGACTAAACCTGCCGAATTGACAATCACTCTGCCACGGCGCGAGCGATCTCTGGCACTCCTCGGAAGCCATCCAAGTCATACGCGCGCACTGCAAAGAAGTAGTTGTCTTTGGACACCGGCAACGTCTTCTCCGTCACCATTCCCACATCGATGGTGTGCTGCCACATCGGGGCGGAAGTCTCTCGCAACACAATCTCATATCCAGCCACATCCGCATCGGCAGGAGCATCCCAGCGTAATGTCGCGGTGGTTTCCAGTGTTTTGGTCAGCATGCGCGTGCGCCTGGTCGGCCCCGGCGCGCTCGCCAGATGCAGAATCGCGGCCGTGTTCAATCTCGCCACATCTGCCACATATGCACCACTCACAAACTCTGCGGTATCGCCGTAGGGCTTGCCATCCTTGGTGATCACATCGGCGTGCTGCCTTGAGTAATCCTCAGCCGGCACCGAAAATCGCACCGCTGGAAATCCCGACTCATTGAACGCGCTGTGATCCCCACCGCGCAGGAAGCGATCCTGCCGATGCATCAATCGCGGCACGAACTTCATCCCCTCCCGTTGCGCCACTTCCGCCACATACCTCGCCAACTGCCGACTTGGCGAGTCATTTTCCAGTCCCTCGGTACGCAGTCTAGATAATCCCTCCGCACCCACATTCCGCGGAATCGCCTCAGAAAACACCCGCACAAATGTACTCGAATCTGCGGCGCTCCCATTCGGCAAGATGAATGGCACGCTCGGATCGCCCACAATGTCATTATTCAGCACCCACACGCTCGAGTACGCCCCGCTTGCCGCAAGCTGCTCAGCGTGGAACTTCGCGCCCACCAAACCCTGCTCCTCAGCAGCCGTACACAGAAATACCACCGTCGTTTCCAAAGGCTTCGCGGCGAGCACCCGAGCACACTCCAGCACAACCACGGTTCCCGAGGCATCGTCATTGGCTCCCGGAGCATCGCGCTTCGGGTCCATTCGATCAGCGTTGATGGTGTCATAGTGCCCCACCACGTACACAACTCGGTTCTTTGCCGCCGCGCTCGTACCCGGCAACGTCGCCACCACGTTCACAATCCTGGCCCCATCCGGAAGTCGAGGCATCTTCGGCGCGGCAAACTCTTCAAACCGCACTTGCAAACCATTCGCATCCGTCTTGATGGCCTCAAACTCACCTTTCAGCCAGTTGCGTGCCGCGCCGATGCCGCGGGTTGGAGATTCCGTTTCCGACAATGTGTGCCGCGTGCCAAACGAAGCCAGTGTGTCCACGCTCGCCTTGGCGCGTTCTGCCGACACCCGACCCATTGCTTCCTGGACCGGTGTTGTCGCTATGGCGTTCGAGCTCGCCAGCAAACCTGCAACCAGCACGAATTCGTGTACATTCTTCATCGCTTCAGGATACCTGCGTTTCCACTGATCCGCTTCTATCATGGCATATGACGATTGCACCAGTTCTCGCCCCCGGTCAACGCCTTCGCGAAGCCATGGACCGTTCCTGCATCGCCCTTCCCGGTGCCTTCAACGCCCTCTGCGGCATGGCCATCTCGCGTGCCGGTTTCCAGGGGTGTTACGTCTCCGGCGCTGCCACCAGCGTCTCTGCCGGCGTCCCGGACGTGGGCATTCTCACCCTCGATCACTTCTCCAAACTCATCCGCGAAATCGCCGATGCTTCTGGCCTACCCGTCATTGCCGATGCCGACACTGGCTTTGGTGAGGCAGAAATGGCACGCCGCACCGTCATCGACTACTCCCGCGCCGGTGCCGCCGGACTGCACCTGGAAGACCAGGTCTTCCCCAAGCGTTGCGGCCACTTGGATGGCAAGGCCCTCGTACCCATTGATCATGCCTGCGAAAAGATCCGCGCCGCATCACGCGCTGCCCAGCAACTGAATAACGGCTTCATCGTCTGCGCCCGCACCGATGCCAAGGGTGTCGAAGGGTTCGAAGCCGCGATTTCTCGCGCCAAGGCCTACGTCTCTTCCGGTGCCGAGATGCTCTTCCCCGAAGGGCTCACCAGTGAGGATGAGTTCGCGAAATTCGCCGCCGCCATGAAAGGTGTAAAGACCATTGGTGGTAGATCCACCCCTTACCTCCTTGCCAACATGACCGAGTTTGGCAAGACCCCCATCATCCCCGTCACCCGATTCGGCGAGCTCGGTTACTCCTGCGTCATTTTTCCCGTCAGTCTCCTTCGCGTTGCAATGGGTGCGGTCACGCGAGCCCTCACCCAACTCCAGAAAGATGGCGCTGTCTCCGGCTTCATCGATCAGATGCAGACGCGCAAAGAGCTCTACGAACTCATTGGCTACACCCCCGGCACCGAGTGGGACTACCCCGCCCGCTAAGCGATTTGTCGATTCGCTCGGCAATCACCGTCAACCGTCATACGATGGGCCCATGCCAAAAGCCCTGGTCATTCGTGCGGCAGGAACCAACTGCGATATCGAAGTCTGCCACGGCTTCGAGCTTGCCGGTGCCACCAGCGAATTGGTCCACCTCGACACCCTCATCCGCCAGCCCCAACTTCTCGATTCTGCCGATATCGTCGCCTTCCCCGGCGGATTCTCGTATGGTGACGATGTCGCCAGCGGCCGCATCTTTGCCATGAAACTTCGTGAGCGTCTCTGGCCTGCCCTTCGCGCCGCCGTCGATCGCGGCTCGCCCATGATCGGCATCTGCAATGGCTTTCAAGTCCTGGTCCAAGTCGGCCTTCTGCCCGGCCCCGGCTATGGGGAAGTATGGTCAGAAACAGCGCCTCAACAATCGTTGAGTCTGGCTCAGAATGTCGGCGGGCGATATGTCTGTCGCTGGGTACCCGTTCATTATGAAGAACGCTCCGTGTGCCTATGGACGAAGGGCATGAGTGGCCTCGGCTCTGCCGACACTCGTCTTCTTCCCGTCGGTCATGGCGAAGGACGACTGGCCCCCATCGACGAGGCCACCATCCCAAAGCTCGAAGCCAACGGTCAGGTCGTCGTCCGCTATCAGGACAATTACAACGGCTCGGCCCTCGCCGTCGCCGGTGTTTGTGATCGCAGTGGTCGCATCTTCGGCCTCATGCCTCATCCCGATCGTTACCTCGCCTGGAATCGCCACCCCTTCTGGACGCGGCTGAACCGCAGCGACCGCCAAGGCGATGCCCCCGGGCTCCGCATGTTCAAGAATGCGGTCGAAGCCGTCCGCCACGCGCCGGTCTGATGCACTTACCACTTCGCCGCACCGTGCAACCGGGCTTCCCCGTTCTTGTATGATGATTCAGGTACTCATTCCTGAGAATCTCACCCATGCCCATCGGTGAAGAAATCCTGACGCGTGGCGTGGTCTACACCATCGAGCCCGGCACACCCTGCCGCAAATGTGGCTACGACCTCTCCGGTTTGCCCACGAGTGCGCTCTGCCCCGAGTGCGGCACAGCCGCCAAGGTCGATCGCAAAAAACGTCGACTAGGCGATGCCCTCACCGATGCCCCGCGCAGTTATCTCCGCACCCTCGCGTCGGGCGCATGGCTCTGCGCCGCGTCGATCATCATCAGCACCATCGCTGGCCTCGTGGCGTACGTCAAGTATGACTATCCGCTCACCGCCACGATCTGGGCAGCGAGCAACCTGGTCTGGTGCATTGGCGTTTTCATCGTCACGCAGCCACGTCGATCCGCCATCGACCCCATCGGGATCACCAGCCGCGAGTTCGCTCGCTTGCGTTGGTGGAATCGCTTGTCCCAGTTCGCATGGGTGCTTTCGGGAGTCGCTCTCGCAATCGGTATTCAAGCCGCCGTCAAGGCCAACCCCATCCGCGTCACGCCTGGCTTTGCTGTTGTGCCAGGTTTGTACACCACCATGCAGTGGGTCGCCGCTATCTTTCAATTGATCGGCATCATCGGTATCGGCACGCTTTGCTTCCAACTCGCTGCTCTCGCCGAGTGGGGCCGCGATGATGAACTGGCCCAGTCTTTTCACTCCTGCGGCCTCAGCATCATGGTCGGTCTGCCTGTTTCGTTCATCGCGAGCAGATTCGCCGGTATCGGTGGCGTGCTTTCCTTCTTCGTTATGACACTCGGTGTTTTGGGCGGACTCGCCGCGGCATACGGCATCATCATGTTCATCGTCGGCCAGGTGAAACTGGCCAACATGGCAACCTGGGCGATCTCCAGCCAAATTGCCGAACTCGACCGCGACCGCCGCATCATCGAAAAGGCCACCCGCGAACGGCTGGAGGCCGAGGCCCGCGTCTTTGTCCCGCCGCCGCCTCCGGTCGAGTTGCGCGAACGTGCCGGCAGCCGCAAAGCACCAGGCACCCCCAAGAGTGCAACGATTCATCCAACCACCGACGAGGCCAATCCCTACGACTTGCGTAGCTGAAAACGGCTTGATCTCTTGCCTTCTCAGAATCCCTACGATTTCGCAGTGCCCGTCATATTCCCCAACTTCCCGCCCGGCAACGGCCGCAAGGTGCTTATCGCGATGAGTGGCGGCGTGGATTCCTCTGTCGCCGCCGCCGTGTTGGTCCGCGCCGGGTATGACGCCGTCGGCTGCTTCATGCGCCTTGGCTCTCCCGGCGAATCACTCGAAGGGCTGCACTCCGCTGATACCGCGTGCGAACTCAATCAACCGGGCGTCGTCAGTCTGACCCAGGTCAAGATCGGTCACCAGGGGTGCTGTTCCATCAACGATGCTGCCGATGCGCGGCTCGTCGCTGCCGAACTCGGCATTCCCTTCTACGTCTGCAACTTCAAGCAGGACTTTGGCCGCATCATCGATTACTTCGTCGATGAATACGCCTCGGGGCGCACTCCCAACCCTTGCGTCCGCTGCAATGACTGGCTGAAGTTTGGCAAGTTGCACGACTACGCCCACCAGATTGGTGCCGAGATCGTCGCCAGTGGCCATTACGCGCGCATCGGCGCCAGTCCTGTGGAACCTGATCATCCAGCCCTTCTTCGCGGCATCGATCATTCCAAAGACCAGTCCTACGTCCTCTTTGGTGTCGGTCGCCATCAACTCTCTCAGATGATGTTCCCCATCGGCCAGTTCGAAAAGGACCACGTCCGCGATCTCGCCAAACAGTTTGGCCTTCCCGTCTTTGATAAGCCCGATTCTCAAGAAATATGCTTCGTCCCCGACAACAACTACGCCGGGCTGGTCGAACGTCGTCGCCCTGATCTTGCCCGAAGCGGTAGCATCATCACCGAATCCGGCGAAAACATCGGCACACACGATGGCCAGCACCGTTTCACCATCGGCCAACGTCGCGGATTGGGCATCTCGAGTCCGGAACCGTACTTTGTCACCCGTAAAGACCCCGAGACCAACACCGTCGTCGTCGGCCGCCGCGAACAACTCGCTTCCCTCTCTTGCACTGTCGGCGAGGCCAACTGGCTTGTTCCCATCCCACATCATCCTCATCGCGTTTTGGCTCGCTACCGCTACAACTCAACAGCTGTTCCCGCCACAATCACTCTGCTGAATGACGCCGACACCCCCACTGCCTCAGGCCGTCTTGGCAGATTCCATGTCGCCTTCGACCAGCCGCAAACCGCGGTAGCTCCGGGGCAAGCAGTTGTGCTGTATAACCACAGTTATCCGGACCTAGTACTAGGCGGTGGTTGGATTCTGTCGGTTCATTCAACAATCTAACGCAACCCAAACGAGCACCTCCCCATAAAGATAGGGTACTGTTCGCATTCCTCTACATAGCTCAAGGGGTTGTCCATGCTGATTGCCGTCCCAATCTTGACCATCCTCACTCTCGTCGGCCTCTTGGTCTTTTGGGGTGTCTCTCTCATCTGGCGAGGTCTCAGCCGCGCCAAAGACATCGAGGGCCGACGCTCGTGCCCTGCCTGCGATGAAGACATGCGTGGTCTGACTTCACTCACCTGCCCAACCTGCAAGAACTGTGCTTCCACCGAGGCCGACCTTCGCACCAGAAAGCCGATTCGCCCCGCCATCGTCGGCGGCATGATCTCCATCACCCTCGGACTCGTCATCCTCCTTGGCTCCTCATTTCTTCTCAGTTGGCTCTTCGAATCCGACAGCTATGCCCTCCGCATCAGCACCCTTGCCTCCATCGGCATCATGCTCATCGCGACTGCCCTCGTCACCCGTGGGTTGTATGGCGATCGCGCCAGAGGTCGTCGCCGCTGCCCTGCCTGCTGGTACCCCATTCGCACGTCTCACCTCACGTGCCCCGAGTGTGGCCACACCGTCACCAGCGAATCTCACTTCTTCCGCACTCGCCGCGGTGGCAAACTCATCCTTCTCGGCATCGCGGCAGTGCTGCTGGCCTCCCTTCCTCCCCTCTTCTCCGGCTTCAAGCGTGGCGGCCCCGTTGGTTTTGTTCCCACTCCCATTCTCATTCTCGGCATGAGGCACGTCCCCGATGAGTGGCTGGTCGGTGGCTCTCCCAACGCCGATGAAGATCTCAGTCTTCACGAGCGCCTCCTTGAAGATTCCTTCGTTCCTGACCTTCAGCACTGGTATCAAAGGCACACTTCGCTGCGGGCTTTCGATCTTTACATGAGCGACCTCAGTCGCCCCAAGATCTATCGCGAATTGGTCGGCTACGCCAACCACATCACGACTCAACGCGAAATCATTCTCCGAATTCTCGAATCACTCGAATCTCCAACTACTGCGGTTTCCCTTCGCGCCGCAGAAGCCACCAACGAACTGCAGATCAACGATTGGATTGCCGCAGAGTGGATTCCCGATCCCACGCATGAACTTGCGATCACCTCTCCCGTGCTGGAAATCAACGCTTTCGACCAGCGCATCGCGGCACTCCTGAGTCACTCTGAGCCGCAAGTTCACGATGCCGCACTTGATCTTTCATATCTCAAGCGTCAACCGATTCCACCAGTGGCCCAGCGCTTTATTGCTCGCGCCCTCGCAGGCCAACCGATCTCTAGCAGTGGCTGGACTGCCATCGCTGTGCACGGCAAACAAACCATCTCTGAACAGAAGCTCGTCGAACTCCTTCGCGTCGCTGATCCCTGGCCAGCCATAAGCTTTCTCTTGGAGCAGTCCCGCGAGCGTCTGGAATCTCCCGCAGTGCTTGCTGTGCTCATGCCCCAACTCGAACACGGCCCATCGCGCTCCGCACGGGCCATCGGCGCGGCGTACGCCTTCCGTAGAGCCGCCCCCGACCGCGTCATTCCCCTCCTTACCGCTCGACTTGCCGATCCCGATCTGGACTCTCACCGCTTTCTCTTCACCATCACTCGCTTTCGCGCCAAGGCCCCCGAGGCCATTACCTTCATTCTCATCGCCCTCAATGACCCCCGCGATCGTTTTCGCGCAGCCGCCTGCGAGGCACTCGATCGGTACACGACCACTTTCCCCGAGTATCTCTCTCTTTCCAAGTCCCTTCTCGCCACCCGCGTCACCGATCCCTCTCCGGAAGTCCGCAAAGCTGCCAGATGGTGCTATCAACAGGCACTCGAACGCTTACGACGCCCCATTCTCTCACCCGTGGATGCAGACTCCGACGAGTGACATGGGGCTTAGACCGGTATCCTCTCTTCAATCCCAAAACACCATGTCCGAAACGCCGCCAGACATTTCCCGCGATCTTCCCTCGACGACCGAGCCCGTCGTTCTCGATCCGATTACCGTCCTCCCTCCTCCCCCCATCAGCATCACCGGACCACTTCCTTTCTCAGTGCTGTGTCGCGGTTGTGGCTACGACCTTGCCGGTCTCAATGTGGGCGGCGTCTGCCCCGAATGCGCCAAACCGGTCCAGGATTCTCTTCACGGCGACCTCCTCGCCGTGGCCCCACGCGAGTATCTTCAGTTCCTCCATCGTGGTGCTGTCGCGGTTCTTGCATCCATCATCTTTTACGTGCTGGGGTCACTCACTGCCATCATCGCCAGAATCTCAACATCGATCGCCTTTTCTGGTGCTTCACCTGCGGCCCGCACTGGCAGCGTACTCGATACCGAGCGAACCATTGCCGCCTTCACCGGAGGCGTCAGCGTCCTCTACGCCTTTCTCAGCGTCGCCGGGTGGTACTGGTTCACAGAGCGCGACCCGGGATCCAGCAGCACCGACAAATCCGACACTTTCCGCCGCGTGGTTCGCGGCACCGCAATCGCCAACGCCTGCTGTGTCATCGCCAAAGCAGGGTTCGAGTTCTTCGGTGTCGGCATGAATCAATCTCTAATCGCCGCCGCGGGCAGTACTTCCGGCGATCCCAACATCTCTCTGGCGATGGTGATTCTGTTGATCATGTCAGGGTTGGTGACGCTGTCGATCTTTGCCCTCTGGGCCGTGCAGATCATTTTCAGTCTCAACTACCTCGGTTGGCTTGCCGGTCGCATCCCCGAACCAACCATGCAGAGAACTGCTCTCCAATACCGCTGGCTTCTCCCCGTCATCTTCGTCGTCGGCTACATCTGCATCGGGCTGGGGCCACTCATTGCACTGGTCATGTACTACAACCTCATCAGCCGCTTCCGCATCCGCATTCGCAACTTCCGCTCGCAGCGCGGCGACGGGGTTTCCCTATTCCAATCACCTGATCCTTCACCGAGTTAAGCTGCTTGCCTCATGAATTTGGCGGTTGGAACTTGGTTTGTCCTACGCCTTCACAACCACGCCACGCACGTTTCCCTTCACCCGCTTCATCGCATTTCGTGTATCCACAATCAATGCCGCATGTTCACCCACCAACGCATAATCCACTGCGTCGTGGTCCGTCACGATCACCACCGCATCCGCACTTTGCACCGCACTCGCCGTCAACTCCACACTCGCCATGTCCAGGTCATACTTGCGCATTCCCGGGAAAACCGGCACATGCGGGTCGTGGTATGACACCTGCGCTCCCATATCCATCAACTGCGTGATGATCTCCGCTGCCGGTGTCTCTCTCACATCATCCACATTCGCCTTGTACGCCATCCCCAGCACCAGCACTTTGCTCCCACGAATCGGTTTTCCATGACTGTTCAACGCCATCCCCAGTTGCTCCACAACATATCGCGGCATGCGGTGGTTAATCTCTCCCGCCAATTCAATAAACCGCGTGCTGTGACCGTGCTCCCTTGCCTTCCACGTCAGGTAATAGGGGTCAATCGGAATGCAGTGCCCACCCAGACCCGGTCCAGGATAAAACGCCTGAAACCCGAATGGCTTGGTCCTTGCCGCTTCAATCACCTGCCAGATGTCAATCCCCATATCGCTGAGAAGGGGCTTCAGTTCATTCACCAACGCGATATTCACGCTTCGATAAATGTTCTCCAGCAGCTTCGCTGCCTCCGCGATCTCAGCATTCTCCACCCGAATTGCCCGCTCTACCACGCTGGAGTAGAACGCATGCGCCACTTCCCCACTCACCGCATCCACGCCGCCCACCAGTCGCGGAATTGTCCTCGTGTTCACATCCCGCCGCCCCGGGTCCTCTCTCTCAGGACTGAACGCGACAAATACCGACTCCCCCAGTCGCAGCCCTTTCTCCGCCAGAATCGGCACGCACACTTCGCGTGTCGTACCCGGATACGAAGTGCTTTCCAGACACAAGAGGGTCCCTGACCTCATCACCGCCGCCGCCAGGGCCGTGCTCGACCGCACATACGCCAGATCCGGCTCGTTGTGCTTTCCCAGTGGCGTCGGCACACACAGCACGATGATGTCGCACGCCGCGAGCGCACTTGCATCCGCTGTCGGCTTGAACTTCGTGCTCGATGCCAGAATCCGGGGTAATTCCTCGCCCAGATGCTTCAGATACGGCGTGCCATCCTTCAACAGCCGGATCTTCTCAGCATCGATATCAAATCCCACCACCGCATACCCCGCCTCCAACACCGCTCGCACCAGAGGCAACCCCACATATCCGAGCCCCATCACCCCCACCACCGCCTGCCGTGACGCGATCTTGCCCAGCAGCTGGTTCCCCGTTAGATTCGGCATTGATGGCGGCTTGCTGCTCATGCTCTGAATGATCCTTCCTCACAACACAGTTTCCCCTCTGATCCTAACAACCTCACACTCTTTCCACCCGCGCACCACCCACCGCTCTCGTCGTAAACATTGCTGGCCTCTCGCCCTCAGGTGTTCGGATCCTCTTCCCCAATTCCTCGATAATCCTTTCCGCTCCCGCAGGCGTCGCCAGCGCAATCGCGCATCCACCGAATCCGCCCCCCGTCATCCGACTTCCAAGACACCCCGGCACGCCGCGGCACACCTCCACAATCGCATCAAGTTCCGCGCACGACACGCGATAATCCTCCGCCAGCGACCGATGCGAATCATTCATCAACTGCCCAAATCTCGCCACATCTCCTTTTCGCAGGGCCTGCGCTGCCTCCAATGTCCTCACCTGCTCACTCACTGCATGCCGCAGGTACCGCTTTGCCGGTTCTTCCATCCCCGCAATCCGCGCCTGTAGCGCCCCCTCCATCCCGATTTCAAACTCTCCCAGCGATTCCAAACCCAGCCGGGGCCACCCATCGCGGCACACCGAAGCCCGCTCCCCATACTCCCCGCCAGCGTGTGCGTGCTTCACGCCGCTATTGATCACCACCACCACCGCCTGATCGGCTGGTGGCATCGGCACCGCCCGCGCCAGATTTGTCGCGCAGTCAATCAGCAACGCATGACCAGCCACGCATGCAGATGAAGCAAATTGATCCATGATCCCACACGGCACCAGCGCAAACTGATGATCCGACTTCTGACACCACCTCGCCCGCTCACTCGCGGAGAGTACGACTTGCGTGAAGTCCCCCAGCACTGTCGCCAACGACACTTCCAACGCTGCCGAGCTCGACAACCCACCACCCAATGGCACCGAACTGGCAAAGGCCACATCAAACGCCGGCACCTCTGTCTTGGCCTGAAACTGAGCAATCACACCCAGCGCATACGTCCACCACTTTCCCCGCTGAACTTGCACTTCCCCATCCACCATCCCCATCGCTCCCTCAGGCACCAATCGCATCTGGGCATCAAACGCTGTTCCGCTTGCTACATCCGCTGAAAAGAGCCGAGTCTGATTTTCTCCCGGGCGTACCCGCGCCGCTGCCACGCATACACGTTCAATCGCCATGGGCAGCACCACGCCGCCGCTGTAATCAATGTGTTCACCAATCAGGTTCACCCGCCCAGGCGCAATCGCCAAGTGCGTGGGTGCATCCCCGAATTGCTCGGCGAATGTGCGAACCGCCCGCTCCACAGTTTCACATTCATGCGAGTGAATCGTCATCGCTTCACCGTCGGCACTGCCGCAATCGCGATTTGTGTTCCCAACCACATCACCCCGATGATCAAGAGATGCACGGCCACGATCTCCAGAATCACCTTGAACCGAAGGCGAAACAGTGCCATCATCGCCGCCGCGTACACCGCAGCAGCTATCGCAAACTCCTCTGCCTTTCCATCAAATAGCCCCAACTCCAGGCCCATCACCAATTGAAACAGTGCGATCGCCACCAGCAGCCGCGCCGCACCTTGTTCATACGATCCCACTGGTCTTCCCTGCAACAAACTGATCACCACCAGCGCCACCACGCCCGTGATCGTGTGCAGTATCGCCTGATAACCCGCCAGAAAAGCCACCGCCAGATTCTGACTCTTGGCCGTCCATCCTGAGGCGATCATCGCCACCAGAACAATCACAGCGCCCGCACCAAACAAAACTTGAGGCGAATCCAACCCCGATCGATGCGCCGGCTTGATCAATGGCAGGGGCATGCCGTCCACCGGCATATCGGCGACATCATCCACATCTGCAATACTTGCTCCGCCTGCCGCTTCTGATCGCTCGGTTTTCCTTGGCCTTTCAAACCGCGGCGAAGGAGTCCCGGGCTTCTCCGATTCCGCCGCCGCGATGTCCTTGTCAAAGTCCCTTTCCGCATCAAAACCCGCCAGAACACTCTCATTGCTGATGCCGCCCACAACCTCGTATCCATCCCCCGCCGACGGCTTTGCCTCACCGCCCTTCGCTGCGGAAGCGTCTGTCGAGTTGGGAGTATTCGGCTCAGTCATCGTGCCCTCATCTTCACGTCATTCTCCAAAACAGCGTAGCGGCTCACCGTTCCATCCTCATCAAAAGACAGGGCGTGCCCAATCGAGCACGCCCTGCGCCACAAAACTGTCTTGTGTGAAAAGCTGGATTGCCAGCCTCTTCAATCTCAGGCAACCATCGCCTTGAGACCCTTCATTGGGCGAACCTTGACCACCTTGGAGGCGGGCTTGGCCTTGACTTCCATCATCTCGCCCGGCTTGAAGGGGTTGGGCTTCATGCCGGCCTTGGTGGCGGGCTTGTGCTTGACAAAGATCTTCATCATGCCGGGAACGGCGAACACGCCGCCACCCTTGGCCAGGTCAGCAGCAATGAGGTTGCCGAGGGTGTCGAAAACACCGGCGACCTGCTTGCGGGAGATGCCGTTGTGCTCAGCGATCACGTTGTAGATTTCGCTCTTGGTGCGCTGCTTCTTGCTGGGAGCGATTTTTGCGGGTTTGGCAGCGGCTTTTGCAGTCTTCTTGGCCATGGGATCCTCCATGAAAGGGAGAGTGAAACACTCCGGGTTTTCCATTTTGCCCGGATTTCACAGGAAATTTACCACAATCAGAGCCGCGATCAAGTCGCGATCGCTCTTTGTGGGCACAATTTTGTCGGGTTTTCGCATGATTTTGCATCACCTTTCTTTTCAAAGATCAATTTCCAACGTGAAAATCGAATGATCGCTTACCCCCTCACGCCGAACTCCGTGGTCATACTCAGCGCTGCGCACGCCGGACACCAATCGTGAAGACACCCATGCACCATCAATACGCACCGCGCCAAGCATCACACGTGGCGGCAGATCGTCTTTTCGCAAAGTGCTGTCTTTCAAGGGTTTGAAACCGGTTTTACGAATCGTCTCCTGCCCCGGATCCAATGACCGATCAGCCCAGGAGGCCTCGCTCGCCTTCGGATGCAACACACGAAACGCGTCCCGATACCCGTGCGTCCACAGCGTTCCCAGCGCTTCCACGTTCGAAAATCCTCTTCCCACCTCGTCTTGAAAGTGCCGCCCGGTGTTGAAATCTCCGATCACAACAACTTGCGCATCCGACAGGTTTTTCGCACGATTCGTGATTGCTCGCCAGCAACCCACCCGGTCAGTTCCCCCCGGTTGATCCGGAACATGGCACCCGATGATGTGCAACCCCACCTTTTCCACCCTCACCTCTACTGCCCGTCGCGGCACCGGGTTCCCCTCCAGCTCCCTTCCCTCCACCTCATATCTCGACGCAATCAGTACCGCATTCCCCTCTCCCCTCAATCCCTCTCCAGCCAGCACCTGATGCTTCCACCCATGATCACTCAGCATGGCTCGTATCTGCCCCGCCATGTTCCCGCGGAACTCACTCAGCACAATCACATCCGGCGACCGCTCTACGAGTTCCACCGCGATCTGCGCAACGCGCCTTCCCCCACCATGCAAGATGTTCCACGTCAGTATCTTCACTCGTCAAGCCTCTTCAATGACCACCGTCCCAAAGACAACCCCCGCTCCACACCATACCTTCCATTATGCCGACCGAACCAATCGTCGCCGTCTGCCGCAATATGCCGGGGGTCATCGCACTTCCCGGTGCCAACATCCGTCAAGCCCCCGGCGAGCGCGCTCTCCCCCGCGACCAACTCAAAGCTCTGGTCCAAGGCGCCTCCATCCTTATTACATGGGTCTCCGAAAAGATCGACCGTGAGATCCTTGACGCCGCTGGCCCCTCTCTGCGCGCTGTCTGCAATTTCGCCGTCGGCACCGACAACATCGACCTGTCCCTCTGCCGTGAACGCGGCATCGTCGTCACCAACACCCCTCACGCCGTGACCGAAGGCACCGCCAATCTGGCGTGGGCTCTCATTCTCGCTTGCGCCCGCCGCCTCGTCGAGGCCGATCGCTACGCCCGCTCTGATACATATCCCGCCAACGGACCCTTCGGCCCATCAGACTTCATGGGCATGGATATCACCGGCAAGACCCTCTGCATCGTCGGTGCGGGGCGCATCGGCTATGCCACCGCACTCCGCGGCATTGGCTTTGGCATGCGCACCACTTATGTCGCCCGCACACAGCACATCGATTTCGAACTCGCTCCACTTTCTGCTCGCCGCCTGTCTCTCGATGAAGGTCTCGCCACCGCCGACATCATCAGCGTTCACACTCCCCTCACCCCGCAAACGCGCGGCATGATCGGCTCTCGCGAACTCTCCCTTCTGAAGCCCACCGCCATTTTCATCAACACCGCCCGCGGCCCCATAGTGCAGGAAGAAGCCCTCGCCACGGCACTTCAGCAACGCAAGATCTGGAGCGCCGGCCTTGACGTCTTTGAAAAGGAACCCGTCGTCCATCCCCTCCTTCGCACCTTGGACAACTGCGTTCTCGCCCCGCACATTGGCAGCGCCGAGTTCAAGTACCGCGCCCTTATGGCCCAGATGGTGTGCGAAAACGCCGCCGCCGTTCTTGCCGGTACCGAGCCCCCCAACCGCGTGGTGTGAATTCGTCATTCCGCCGATACCATCAATCCATGCCCATGATTTCACGCGCTATCTCGCCAGCAGTGGCCCTCGAAACCACTCTTCTTCTGCACGGCGTCCCCAAGACCGAAGCACTCTCCCTCCACCACAGTCTCAGCAGCATCGTTCGCGCGGCTGGTGCCAACCCTGCCTTGGTCGGTGTAGTCAACGGCGTCCCCACAGTCGGCATGAATGAAGCGGAACTTGGCACCCTTCTTTCTCACTGCAACGTCGCCAAGGCCAACACATCCAACCTTGGCGTGCTCCTGACTTCCAACTCTCACGCCGCCACCACCGTCAGCACCACGATGGAGCTCGCCGCCGCTGCCGGAGTGCGGGTCTTTGCCACTGGCGGCATCGGGGGTGTCCACAAGGGTTTTGGCCAATCCCTCGATATCTCCGCCGATCTCATGGCCTTTACTCGTTTCCCCGTCGCCGTCGTCACAAGTGGCGTCAAATCACTCCTCGATGTCGCCGCCACGCGCGAAATGCTCGAAACTCTCGGCATCCCCGTCGTCGGCTATCAATGCGATGAGTTTCCCGCGTTCTACCTGCGTTCGCTCCCCCGCATCAAGATCGATGTCGATGCCTCTTTCGCCGACATCACATCGCTCGCGCGCTACGTCGATCACGAAATGGCCCGCACCGGTCGAGGCATCGTCGTCTGCAATCCCATTCCAAAGGGTGCTGAACTCGACTCTGGCGAATTCGCCTCATGGCTCAGCGAAGCCGAAGTGCAAGCCGATGCCGCCGGTGCCTCGGCGCGGCAGCGGACCCCCGCCATCCTCTCAGCGCTCCACCGGATCTCTGGAGGCGAAACGCTCAAGGCCAATCTCGAACTGGTCCGCAGCAATGCCGCCCTCGCCGGCCAACTCGCCTCGACAATCACCCAAATGCACAAGTAACCCCTTGCAGATCGACTGGACTACCACCTTGAACGTCCGAATAACCTGTAGTCGACACGTCCTTCGCGCAAACTTCACCTCTTGTAACTTCACAATTGAGGGTGCGGTGAATCGGTACCTGATATCATTCATTCCACCCCAAAGTGGTGGTGGAGTAAAGAGTTGTGAAGCCCTGCTGGAGGAGAGAGAGTTCTTCACGCCTGGCGGTCGCAGCTGACACGCAGTTCCGATCTATCGATCGCGAACGCGCCATCGGTCTCGCAATCTGGTCACCAACCTCGCATTGTTAAGGAGAAGAAGGAATGAACTCGAAGACCCGTCTGATCGCGTTGCTGGCGTGCGCCGGCGCTTCCACCGCCGCATTTGCTCAGGACAGCGTCTCTGCCAACCTTGATGGTGGCAATGGCATGCCCGGCGATGCACTCAAGCACTGGCAGAGTGGTGTCTCACAGCGCTCGTCGTACGTTGTTGACCTGACCCAGATCACAACCTCCTGGGGCACCAAGTTCCGCGTTGGCCCGATCATGAAGGGCATCAAGCTCGACAGCGCCACTGACAGCTTCTTCGACTCTTTCTGGAACGCCAGCGTCATCAGCCAGACAAAGTTGCTGGATCGCCCCTCCTTCTCTTCCACGTATTCCCTCTGGACCACCCCCGGCGCTGGTATCTCAGACCGCAACGCCGGTTCGGTTTCTCTGGTCGCCGGCCCTGCCGCCACCACTCAGTTCGCCATCAGTGCCGTCGCCAACGGCGCCGAGCGTCCTAATCCCGCCAACTCCACCTACGCCCGCTTCTACAAAGGTGTCGTCGCCTCAGTCATCAACTTCGAAGAGACGAATCCCAACCGCCTCTACGTCACGCGCGTCCAGGCCGCCGACACCAACCTCAACGGCTACAACACCAGCATCTCCGCTGACCTGAACCGCGAAACCGCTCAGTTCGGCAATGGTTCCGTCGATGCCAGCGGCTTTGCCTACTTCCGCGCCGACAACAACCAGGTTCCTGCGGCCCAGACTGATCGTCTTCTCGGCAACAACGTCTTCCGCGTCAACCTTGCCACCCGCAACACCAATCCCAACATCGTCTCCGAAGAGCCCGGTGTCGATGCGACCGATACCGTCGCCACTGCTCAACCCGAGGACAACTACAACGCCACTATCACAGGCGTGATGAACATCCCTGCTGCGGTCAACTCTGGCACCCCCAAGTACATCGCTGCTGACTTCAACACCCAGTTCAAGGCCGAAGGCCTCGCAAACACCGCGGCTCACGCCGCTGGCAAGATCGGCCGCGGCTCGGTTTCCTATCTCGCCGACAGCATCTTCGCCGGCACCAGCGGCACCGGCGCGCAGTTGATGCGTGACACCTCCACCGGTGGCGGCGTGGAAGATGCGTTCAGCATCTCAGTCTGGGGCGTCAGCAACACCGGCGCTGTCTCCAACACTCGCCTCCTCCGCCGCCCCGCCGGCAACTTCACCGACAACATCGACGGGTATGTCTGGGGCGAAACCACCCCCGGTGCCAGTGTCTTCCGCCACTATCAAGGCCTCGCTGCCTTCAACGCTGGCGGCCAGGTCGCTCTCTGCAAGCTCAGCGACACCAACGTCCTCGCTGCGGCCGTGGTGTACGAAGACACCTACAACACCCTCTTGGCTGGTAACCCCAGCAACGCCCTCGTCGCTGCCAAGTTCGATCCCTCTCAGCCCAGCGGCACGCCCCAGTGGGGCATTGTCGCCTGGACCGACTTTGACAACATTGGTACTCCAGCTGGTGGTAAGGCGATCTACTCCTACGACGGCACAACCTATACCCAGATCGGCCGACTCGCCAATCTCATCGAGGTCACCGGCTCGTCGATCCTCGGCCCCTCCATCTCCAATCCCGTCTTTGATAGCAAGGGCAACTGCTGGTTCCTCGCTGCTGCCGAGCTCTTCAATCGCCTCCCCGGTGGTGGTAGCGACTTCGACACGGTCCTGATCCGTGGCGTCTACAACCCCGCCGACCACTCCTGGCGCCTCGAGCTCGTCCTCGAGCCCGGCACCACCATCCACGGCCAGAACTCTGACCGCGACTACCGCATCACCTTCCTCGAGCTCGCCTATCAGGGCAGCGGCACTGCCGCCAACGGCGCCATCAGCCCCGGCTCTATCTGGGCTGGCTCGGGCATGCAGAAGGCCTGGAACAACACCGATCCTTCCACGCTCTCGCAGAGCGAGAGCAAGACCCTCGGCGGTCTCGTTGTCAACGCCACCGTCATCTATGACATCGGCGACGAGAACGGCGTCGATGGTCCCGATGGTTTCTTTGATAACCCCACCGGCACCAGCCCTCAGTACCCCAACAGCCGCGACGAGGCGTACCACGTCGTCCTCTACATCGGTGCCGATGTCGAAGCCGCCCCCGGTTGCCCCGCGGACTTCAACGCCGACACCGTCGTCGACTTCTTTGACTACCTCGACTTCGTTGCCGCCTTCTCCAGCAACGATCCCACCGCTGACTTCAACGCTGACACCGTGATCGACTTCTTCGACTACCTCGACTTCGTCGCCGCCTTCTCCACCGGCTGCTGATCAGAAATTCCAGCATGACGCAGGCCCCCGGAGTAGTCCGGGGGTCTGTCTTTTCGGACTTTCCTCATTCATTCAGATTTGACCAACGCTTTACAATCTTGACGTCATGAAACTTTCACTCGCCGCCATTCTCCTTTCTCTCGCCTGCCCCACTCTGGCCCACGCGCAGTGGAACCCGGCAGGCCGCCAGTACGGCAAGACCGACACTCGCGACCTGCGTGTGATGACCTGGAACGTCTGGGACACCATTTGTTCATCCAGCACCACAAAAGTCGAAGGACTCAACGATTGGTGTGCAGCTTCGCGCATCATCGCCGCCATCAAACCGGATGTGCTCATTCTTCAGGAAGTGGGCGATAACGACGGGAACAACACTGGCACCGGGGTTGATTCCGTCGCCAATCTCACCACCACGATCAATCTCTTCCTCCGTGGTGGCAACGACCCCTTCCGCGCCAACGCTGCCGTCACCGCGTATGTCCAGAAGTACGCCCCCACTTACGACCTCCCCTACGTCTATGTCAGCGACCAGAACGACGGATTCAATCGCAATGTCATCCTCAGCCGCTATCCCTTCACCGATCTCACGGGCGACACCCGCACGGCCGTCGGCACCTTTTTCTGCGGAGCAGATCTATACGCCCCCGGTGGCAACGGTGGCATCCGTGGCTTCGCCTTTGCTGAGATTGATCTCCCCGATGCTCAGTACGCTGGCGATGTCGTCATCGGTTGCGCACATCTGAAGTCCGGTGGCACCACTCAGGACTTTGCCGACCGACTGACCGCTGCCCAGAACACTGCGTACTACATCGATTATCTCTTCAACGGTGGCGGCGGCCCCACACCGGATCCCCGTAACAAAATCTTCGATGGTCCCGCCGCCACGCGAGTCCTCACCTCCACCACCCCCGTCATCATCGGCGGCGATTGGAACGAGGACGAAAACACCAACGGTCGCGACGGCCCCGCATGGTGGATGACCCGAGCCGCCAATGGCACAAACGACGGCACCGATCGTGATCGCACCGACATGCTGTTTGACGATGCCCGAGACATCTTCAACTCCAACTCTCGCAACACCCAGGGCAGTAGCAAACTCGACTATCTCGCCTGGCAAGACTCCATCGCGACGCTCCGCCGCGCTGTTTTGTTCGTCTCCGGCTCGATGAACACCAACACCTTCCCCACCGAACTCCAAGGCCTCTCGGTCCCCTCATCCGCCAGTTCTCTCGCTTCGGACCATCGCCCCATCATCGCCGATTACATCCTTCCCGCGCCCGTCGCACCAGGTGCCTTCACCCTCACGACCCCGTCCAACGGCTCACTTGCCCAACCCCTGACGCCCACCCTCACTTGGACCGCCGCCACCGCTGCGACCTCTTACTCAGTCAAAATCTCCCTCTCTCCCACACTCTCCTCTCCCCTTTACACCACCTCCATCGCCTCCACGTCTCACCCACTCCCCGGTGGTCTCCTCACCACCTGCCAAACCTATTACTGGGGCGTAACCGCCACCAACGGAGCCGGCTCCACCAACTCCTCGCCCCTCTCCTTCTCTTTTGACACGTTCCGCCCTGCCGATTTCAACTTCGACGGGACCATCGACTTCTTCGACTATCTCGACTTCGTCGCTGCCTTCAGCAACGGCGACACCGCCGCCGATTTCAACGCCGACACCACCATCGATTTCTTCGATTATCTCGACTTCGTCGCCGCGTTCAGTCAGGGGTGCTGATCACTTCGACAATCGCTTGATTTCATCCATTGCCCGTTTGAGTTCCCGCCGCGCACTTGCCAGTTTCAATAGCGACCGCACCCTCGTCAACAATTCCAAGCGGTTCACCGGCTTCGACAAAAAGTCGTCGGCACCCACATCCACAGCGTGTTCCACATCGCTCACTTCCGAAAGCGCAGTCACCATCACGATCGGAATGTCCTTGGTCCCCTCGTCGCTCTTGAGTTTCTTGCACGCCTGAAACCCGCTCATTCGCGGCATCATCACATCCAACAGAATCAAATCCGGCTTCTGTGCCGCCACCTGCTCGAGCGCCTCAATCCCATCCCGTGCCAGCCGCACGCTGCACCCGAGCTCCTCGATGTATGCGGTCATCAACTCCAAATTCTGCTCGTTGTCATCAACCAGCAGAATCGAAATCGCGCCTTCAGACACACTGGTCGCACCCTGGGTCATGCAAACTCCTGTACCCTCCGGGAACTTCACCCGAGGCCCCGCATCCTACCTCAGTCGTGCCCCCCTCACCAAAAGGGCAAGAAAACACCCCAGTGGATTTCACCGAAGTCCTTGTCAATAATCTAGTTGAGGTCCGAATGGCGCTGTCCATCCCGAAGCCCAAGCCGGTGTGGGAAGATCGCTTTGCGATCCCAAGCGTTGACGCATTGCGCGACGACCTCAGCAAGCAATCACTCGCACTCGTCGATCATCTGCGCACCACCATCCTTTCCGTCCAAGGTGTGAAGGAAAGCGTCGCGTGGTGCGGCCCATCTTGGAAGTGGTCTGTGGTTTTCAAGGATAACGCCGGTCGCATCGTCGCCTACATCGTGCCCCAACCCGCCCACACAAAGCTCGTGCTTCCCATTTCCACCCATATTCTCTCTCGCCTCCCGTCTCGCGAAGTCTCCAAGTGGATGCGTGATGGCATCACCGCAGCCACCGCTGTCGGCGACATCCGCTGGGCCCACTGGGAGTTCCAATCCAAAGCGAATATTGAAGAACTCCTGTGGCTTCTTGAGGCACGCCTCCCCAGTCTTGCAATCCAGTCCAGCTGATACCGCCAAGGATCAGCTCAAACCCTGTCAACTTTTTGACCGCCCCGCCCCGCCTCCGCCGATATCTACACCGGTTTATTCCTGCCAGCCAGAACGATCTAGGGTGGAGTTGTTGTACCCATGTCGAACCCGCAAGCTCTTCGACGCGTCACAACGGTCATGTCCGTGACGCCTTCCCATCGCATTTCCCGCCTCTCCCGTCTTTTGGCCGCGTGCACGCTGCTCGCATCTTCCACATGTCTTGCCGGCCCCCTCGATGACGATGTCGATCGCATCCTCTCTTCACTCAAGATGGGTCAAGCCAAAGTTGGTATCAGCATCGTCGATGTCTCTTCCGGCGACACCCTCGCCGCTCATAGGTCCAACGATGCGCTCATCCCCGCCTCCAACATGAAGCTGCTTTCCTCGGGTGCCGCGCTCTTCACCCTCGGCCCCGATTTTGTCTTCCGAACCGAAGTTCTGACCACCGCCGAATCGATCATCATCAAGGGCTCGGGCGATCCTGCTTTGGGCGATCCCGAACTCCTCGCCGACGCTACTCCCCCGCTCGATGTCGACAAAGTCATCGACACCCTCGCTGGTGCCATTCGCAAATCCGGCCCCACTTCACTTCACCAGATCATCATGGACGATCGCGTCTTTGATCGCAACTACGTCCACCCCTCCTGGCCGGTCGACCAACTCCGCAATTGGTACTGCGCTGAGGTCTCCGGCCTCAACTTTCACACCAACGTCATTTCCTTCTTCCTGCGACCCTCTCCCGACGGCATCGGCCGCTCGCCGCAAGTCTCCATCGAACCCTCTGCCCCGTGGATCGAAATCGAGAACAAGGCCAAGACCATCGGCAAGGGTCCGCAGCGCACCCGTCTCGACCGCCTCGGTGACGACAATCGCTTTATCCTCGCTGGTGATCTCTCGATCGCCACGCAGGACCGTGTCACCATGCACGAGCCCGCCATCTTCTTTGGCCGCCTCATCGCCGACCGCCTCACCACCAGTGGCACGCGCGTCACCCATTCCCAGGTACGCCTTGCCGGGACGGATGAACGCTTTCCCCAAACTCGCACCATCGCCGTCATCTCCACACCCATCTCCGACATCGTCACGCGCAGCAACAACGACAGCCACAACCTTTATGCCGAGGCCCTCTGCAAACGTGTCGGCAACCACGTCACCAAGGAGCCCGGCTCATGGGAAAATGGCACCGCTGTGATGCGAATGCTTCTGGCCGAAAAACTCGGCCCCGGTGCGGCATCGTCCACCACCCTTGCCGATGGCTCAGGCATGAGCCGCCTCAATGCCGTCAGCGCCTCCACTCTGGCGAACTGGCTGCGCGTTATTGGCAACGATGAGAGGGTCTCTGCCGTCTTCACTCCCTCTCTCGCCACCATTGGCACCGGCACTCTCAAGCGCCGCTTCACCGACATCAAGATCCGCAACGAGGTCCGGGCCAAGTCCGGCTACATCAACGGTGTCCGCTGCCTCTCTGGTTACGTCATTCAGAACGATTCGGGCAAGAAAGTCGCCTTCAGCGTCCTCGTCAACTATGGCGACCGCGACGAAGTCGATCGCGAAGCCCTCAAGCTCCACGAACTCGTGGTCCAAGCCATCGACCGCCACCTCAACAAAACCAGCACGCCTAAGCCCCAAATCGGTGGCTGACCACCCGCTTTCTCACACCAGAACTCCTCCTCTTCCCCTCACTGCAAACCTACCCTTGGCCCCCAGACGCACCCTCCTCGCGCGGCTGGATTTTTCACACCCTTTCAGGATTCACCCGTCATGGCCAAAGTGCAGATCGCTCTTGCTCCCGGAGATGGCATCGGTCCCGAGATCATGGATGCCACCGTTGAGCTGATGAAGGCCGCCAAGGTCACCAACTACGTCGATTTCATACCCGTTGAGATGGGCGCCCGAGTCTTCCTCACTGGCAACTCGCGCGGCATGACGGACGCCGCGATCCGCACTGTCGAAGACTGCGGCATCCTTTTCAAAGGCCCGATGGAGACGCCCAAGGGTGGCGGCGGCAAATCCATCAACGTGACGGCCCGCAAGCTATGGAACGCTTACGCGAACTTCCGCACCTTCAAGACTCTGCCGGGCGTTGAAACCGTGTACTCCAAGGCGGGGATCAATCTGGATTTCAGCGTAGTCCGCGAGAACATCGAGGACACCTATGGCGGCGTCGAACACCGCCTCTCCAACGACATGATCCAGTGCAAGCGGCTCATCTCCGCTCCCGGCAGCGATGCCGTGCACCGTTTCGCATTTCAGACGGCCCGCAAGCTCGGCGTCAAGAAAGTCCATTGCGGTCACAAGGCCAACATCATGAAGATGACCGATGGTCTCTTCCTCGATCGCTTCAAGGCCGTCGGCAAAGACTTTGCCGAGATCGAAATTGCGGATGTGATCGTCGATGCCCTGTGCATGAATCTGGTGCTCAAGCCCCAGCAGTATCAGATGATCGTGCTGCCCAATCTGCAGGGCGACATCGTGAGTGATCTGTGCGCTGGCCTGGTCGGCGGCCTGGGTTTTGCCCCCTCCGCCAACATCGGCAACCACATCAGTATCTTCGAGGCCGTTCACGGCACCGCTCCTGACATCGCTGGCAAGGGCGTTGCCAACCCCACATCACTCGTCCTCTCCGGCCTGATGATGCTTCGCCACATTTGTCTGGCCAAGGAAGCCGCACTAATCGAAAACGCCCTCCTCGCCACCCTCGAATCCGGCGTCCACACCGGCGACTTTGGCGATAAGTCCAAACCCAGCGTCGGCACCAAGCAATTCACGCAGGCCATCATCGACAATCTTGGCAACAAACCCAAGACCGTCCCCGCCACCCCCGATGCCGATGCCGCCGACACCTGCTTCATCCGTCCACCCAAGCCGCAGGCCCAGCAGGTCATCCGTACCTACAAGAATCTCGTCACCCACGTCGTTGGCTGCGACATCTATCTTGATTCACCTCTCGCTCCGTTGTCATTGGCGGAAGAAATGGCCCGCGCCTGCGCCGACACTCCTTTCAAACTTTCACTCATCTCGAATCGCGGCACCCAGGTCTGGCCCATTGGCAGCATCTACACCGAGTGCGTCGATTACTATCGCGTCCGCTTCGAACTCAAAGACAATGTCGCTCCCGGCAACTTCGGCCAGTCGCGATGTGTCGCCCTCATGGACAAGATCGCCGAGAGTTTCACCGTCTGCTCGTACGAACTCCTCCGGACCTTTGACGGCATCAAGGGATATTCCCTTGCGCAAGGGCAATAGTGGGTTTTCCCTTTATTCACGGTTTGCATCTTCAAAAACGCGTAAAATCAATGGTGCGGCACGTGTTCGCCATCAACTCAGTTGGTGAAAGGTGTTGGCAATAAAGGACTTCGCCGTAAATTTTCCGCGCTTCTGTCTGTTTAGGGCGGTAGACTCCGCCATTCTCGAACTGGCTTGCCCGCGATTTCGTATCGCTGGCACACACTCACGGGGTTCACTAGTGAACCGCTGGAGGCACGGATGCCGAATCTCGTTGATCCCTCGTCCACACCGCGCGTCAATGTCGCTGAGCCCGCGCTTGCACCCGCTGCAGAAATTGAAGCCAAGCCCGAGATGAATCCCCTGCAGTTTCCCCCTTCGCTTTTCAATCGCAAGTTTGATTGGGTGAATTTTCTCGGCATCGTCTCTTTGCACGTCTTGGCTGGAGCGGCGTTCTTCGTCCAGTTCTCGTGGTGGGCCTTCGGCCTCGCCATGTTCCTCTGGTGGCTGACGGGCGGCCTGGGCATCTGCCTCTGCTATCACCGCCTGCTCACGCACCGCTCCTTCAAGACACCCAAGCCCGTTGAGTACTTCCTCACCATCTTGGGAACTTTGAACTGGCAGGGTCCGCCGATCAAGTGGGTGGGCGGGCACCGTCTGCACCATAAACACAGCGACACCGACATGGATCCGCACTCTCCCAAGCACGGCTTCACTTGGGGTCATGTGCTGTGGTGCTTTACGCAGGATCCGCAAGGACGCCCCGCCCGAGACGCGGCCAAGGATTTGGCACGCGACAAAGGACTGGCTTTCATTGATCGTTGGCACGCTGTTCCGCAGTTCATTCTCGCCGGGCTCCTTTACGTCATCGGCGAGCTGACGTTGAATCAGGGGCTTTCTTTCGTAGTGTGGGGTATTGGCGTTCGCACCGTGATTGTTTACCACGCGACGTGGTTCGTGAACTCGGCATCGCACACCTGGGGCTACCGCAGATTTGATACCGACGAAGGCAGCCGCAATAACTGGTGGGTCGCTCTCCTCTCCTTCGGTGAAGGTTGGCACAACAACCACCACGGCGAGCAGCGCTCTGCGGCCCACGGTATGAAGTGGTACGAACTCGACCCCACTTGGTGGACCATCTGGGCGATGGAGAAGGTCGGGCTCGCCAAGGAAGTCGTGCGGCCAAAGACCATCAGGCAGTTCTGACCAGCGGCTTACACTCGCGCGATCGATGCGAAAACGAACGCGAGCCCCATCCACGAGATGGCAACGTAAATGCCCCTTTTCACGCTGGCAAGGCGAGCCAAAATGGGCAAGCCCAGCATCAATATTCCGAACACCAGGGTGCCCTGTCCAGTAGGCGCGTAGAGCTAGCGCTCGGGCGAAAGTCGCCACCCTTGCTCAAACGTGAACCCGTCGAACATGTACTGAAACCCATAAGCCACGCGAAGTAAAACACGGCGGCTCAGCGTTGCTGCGATTGCGATGAAGCAGTAGACGCCCCACATCGCGACCTGCTGACGCCGCGAAGGCACATCGGGCTTCGGGGGCTGATAAGGCACGCCCGACGATCCGCACTCCGGGCAATCAGCATCACCCAATCCATCGCGCGGGTAGCGGCACTTCCAGCACTCTCCGCTCTTGTACTCTTGCCGCGGTCGTACCGGCATCAACCCGTAAACTGGAAGAGCCAGCGCGAGAATAATCACGATAACGGAGAAGACAAACTCCACGATTTCCCCCAGAGCCATCTCGCACTCTACTTTGCCGCCAGTATCACACCGCGGCACTCTCCAAACCCGATCCGCCGGAACCCCGGCCTTTCACACCACGCCCGGAAGATCACCTCATCCCCATCTTGCAGGAATGTCCGTGTTTCTCCGCCGGGAAGTTGCACGGGTTTCCGGGGCTTGGGCTTCTTGGTCGCTGGATCGATGCCATCCCACGTCAATTCCAGCAGGCAGCCGCGGCTCGCCGGGTCTGCCCCGCTCACTGTGCCGCTGCCGAGCAGGTCGCCCGGCTGAAGATTGCACCCGTTCACGGTGTGATGAGCCACAAACTGGCTGAAGGTCCAGTAGAGGTCTTTGAGATTGCCGATTGAGACGCGGCTCGGAGCGACTTTCGCCTCGCGCATCTTGGCGGTCGCGATCAGCACCTCGAGCGTCACATCAAATCCGCCGCTGGCCCGATCGGTCTTGTCATTGAGATACGCCATCGGCTCCGGGTCTCCTGCCGGGCGCACACTCCCCTCGCATCGAAATGGCTCCAGCGCTTCCAGCGAAACCACGAAGGGCGAAATGCTGCTGGCAAAGTTCTTGGCCAGGAAGGGGCCCAGCGGCTGATATTCCCACTTCTGTATGTCCCGGGCTGACCAGTCGTTCAGAAGGCAAAAGCCGAAAATGTACTGGCGTGCATCGGCGATTCCGATGGGCTCACCCATCTCGTTGCCGCGACCGATGAACGCGCCGACCTCCAATTCATAATCCAGCATCTTGCACGGCCCGAACACAGGGCCCGAACTGCCATCCTCAGGAGGCGACTGCTGCCCCTTGGGGCGGCGGATGTCATTACCACTTACCACCAACGAACTGGCCCGGCCGTGGTAACCGATCGGCACATGCTTGTAGTTGGGCAGGAGAGCGTTGTCGGGGCGGAACATCGCACCAACGTTGGTGGCGTGGTGCATGCTGGCGTAGAAGTCGGTGTAATTGCCAACGTGCATCGGAGGCAGCAGCAACGCTTCGTTCATGGGCACGATGACTTTGGTTCGCAGACGCCTCGCCTGCTGTCCGCCGCCACCACTCGTTCCACCCTCTCGCAGATACTCACTCGCCGCACGCCGCAGCTTGCTGGTCACCGCGGGCCCAAGCTCCGCCAGTGAGTTCAAGCAGGTGTCCTCAAACGCGTGGGAAATCGCGTTCATTTCTTCATCGTCAAAGACAGATTCCAGTTCCCCCGCCTCCAGCAGCATGTGCAGGTCCAGAATGCCAGTGCCGATCGCCACACCAAACAGCGGGTTGATGTGCGAATGCTCGTGCACGCTGCCATCTTCATGCGTGTGCCGCCCGATGTGCGCGTCAGCTTTCCGCGCAAAGACACACCACGGCAGATTCTGAATGGGAAACTCCGTCCCCTCGTCATTGGCGCCAGGGGCCCAGGACTTCAGATTCGGATCAAGCGTTGGATTTGCCGTAGCACCAGTATTGCTCATGGCCACAGGGTACGACCGCCAGCCCGCACTCAGCCAATCGCATCAACTGATGATTCCCGCCGCCTGCAATTCCTGTACGGGCTCTTCAAAAGAGCAGCTCCCAAACGACAGCGCAAACGTCTCGCGCACCCTTGCCACCTGCGCCGCATCAATCTCAACGCCCCCCACATTTATCCCCTGCTCTGTAAAACTGAAACTCTCCCCCTTTGTCTCCATAAGCACCGCCGCCACTTCTTCCACGCTCGCCCTTCTCACCCTCGCCACGGTCGCCGCGGCAAACACATTCAGGAATCCGAACATCGTGCACTTAGCCGAATCCTTCTCATACGTCAGTTTCTGTTCGCCTCGCACTGCATGATGCAACCCGGCCGTGGCCTTGAAAGGCACATCCGCCGCAACGCACGCCACGATGAATCGCGCCACCTGCTCCGCTGTCGGAAATGCCGTGGCCACGATTCCACCTGTCCGCACCTTGGCCGCGCACTGGTTCCCCGCCATCGCCGCGATCACACCCCGCACATCCTGATCCACCGCCACCTCAAAGAACGGGTGCACATTTGCCGGGATCACATCTAACGCCGAGTCCACCTGCGCCGCATCCATCACTTTCATTTCAATGCAATCTACACGGGCCAATCCGTTTTCCTCTGCCGCGTGATGAGCACAAAACCTCTCAATCGTGTCCAGATCCTGTTCCAACGCCCCGTCAATCACCGCGCTGATCACCCACGGCTCACTGTGCGAATACTCCCGATACCCACTAGTTGCAAACGTCCCCGGCATAAGGGCTGCTGCCGCTTGCGACAACTCCCTCAATCGCGAAACCGGGCACACAAACCTCCCCAGCATCCATTCATGCTCCCCCTGCAAGTACCGTGCAAAGTTCTCGCAACTCGCGGCCATGGACAACTTTGCCGGTGGAAAGAGCCCCGCGTAATCCACCAATGAAGCCAGAAATGCCCGAGCCGCCTGTGTCGTACCCATGCCCGATGTTAGCAATACGTTCTCATATCCGCCCTGCAATAACCCCCTTCCACCACTCGTTAAGTCATTCTCGGGGGCCGGACAACGGTCCAACCCATTTAGGAGTTCACGCATGTCCACAACGCCTCGTTCGCCACGCCGTTCCATCCTTACGCTGCTCTTCGCCCTCGTCGCCGCTGCCCTCTTAATCCCCTCCACTCTTCGCGCCTCCGACCCACCGCCGCGAGCCGGATCAGTCGCAGGAATCGTCTATTCCGTCAATCCTGATCGCACACTTTCTCCTGTCGCTGGAGCCCGCGTTGACATCATGTCGCGCCGCTTCATTGAGTCAACGCGCAGCAATACCAGTGGCGGCTTTAACTTCCCTTCGCTCCGCCCCGGCTTGTATGAAGTCGTCGCTTCCAAAGAAGGTGTGGGTCGAGGAGCCGCCCGGGTGGAAGTCCTCGCAGGCCAAACTTCCCGCGTCCGCATCATCCTGCAACGCTGATCCAGCCAATCCCAATCAACCTTTGGCGGGGCCGCTCTTCCCGGCTCCGCTTTTTCATTTCACTCCTCCCGCCTCTTGACTCCCCCAAACTTCCGCCGATAACCCAACATGAACGCTTCCGACCCGCTCCAACCCCCTCCACTCCCGCCAGAGGCCTTCACCGCCTCAGCGGCATCCCCACCTGCCCCAAAGCGCAACACCCTGGGCCTCATCTCACTCATCACCCTCATCGTCGTCACCATCTGCACTCCATTGGGAATCTGCGGCATCCCACTCCTCGTCCTGATCCCCCTCGGACTCATCGCCGGCCTCCTTGCTCTCATCAGTCTCTACAAATCCCCTCGCTGGCCCGGACTTCTCGCCCTCCTCCTCCTGATCATCTGCATCATCATGTGGATCGCCACCGCCATCGGCCTCATCGTCTTTGGTGGCAAACTTGCCAACGAAATCAAGAAAGAAGTCAACCGCGAACTTGACCGAACGCAGGCCCGCATGATGGAACGCGACAACACCCCGAGCGGCCCATCGCCAACTGCCGATCACATCGAAACCCTCACCGCTGCCGCTGCGGCTCTGTCCACCGCCGCAGAATCTCAGCGCAATCCCGATGGCTCCGCCCCCTCATTCGTCAATCTCTCCACCCCTGCCGGTGTACCAGTCCAACACCAGACCGACCCTTGGGGCTTCCCATATCAATACACCCTCGCCGATTCCCCACGCGGCTACACCTTCCGCAGCAATGGCCCCGATGGCATTCCCGGCACTTCCGATGACATCGACCTCTATGACCTTAGTTCCACCATCCGCAAGCGCAAGTTCAAGTAACTCAAGCCGCCTTACCCACGGCTCTTCGCGTCTTCAATCAACTTCTCCAACACTCTCATCGCTCTTGCCGTCGCCGCATGCGCCGCTTCATCCCCCGTTGCCCACTCAATCGCCTTCTCCGCTTTCCCAACCACCTTCTTCATCTTTTCACCCGTCCACCCACTCGCGATGGCGTCACTCACATTGTCAAATTGATCCGCCAGCTTGATGAGCCGCGCCCGCCAATCCGCCTTCACCAGCCGGGCGGCATACTCACTCTCTCTTTGCTCATTCGGCATCGCCATGTTCTTGGTCAAGGCCGCGACGATCTCCGCCACCTGCACCCCGACCTCATTTTCAAGATCATCAAAATCCGTCGTGGTGTCCTCGATCGTGTCGTGCAACAACGCCGCAGTCAGCACCACCTCATCCGTGCATCCAAACACCACCGCCACCGTCATCGCCACGCGACACGGATGCGAAAATACGGCGTTTCCCCATCCTTACGCACTTGATGCCGGTGCGCCCTTGCCGCAAACCCCGCCGCCCTCTGCCACAACTCCGTCCCGTTTGGCACATTTCTGCTCATTAGCCACAATACGCCAGGGAAACTACCCCGAATCCACTCTTCCCACTTGGGTGGCTTGGCGCGCGAATCACCTTCCGGTAGACTGCGCACATGACCAATCCCCGCTCCCCCCTGTCTCGTCGTGATTTTGTCGCCTCCGCCTCAACTGCGGTCGCTGCCACTACCCTCCTCCCCTCCCTTTCCTTTGGCGTCCAGCGTCCTTCAGGCCGACTCAAGGTCGGCGTCATCGGTTGCGGCGGTCGCGGAACGGGTGCCGCTGCCGACATTCTGGCAGCCTCCCCCGATGTCGAAATCTGGGCTCTCGGAGATATGTTCCCCGATCGCGTCAAAGGCTCCCTGGATGGCCTTAAAGGCCTCGAGACCGACCTCGCCTCCCGTGTCAACGTCGCCCCTGAACGCCAGTTCACCGGCTTTGATGCTTACAAGCAAGTCATCGCCAGTGGCGTCGATATTGTCATCTGCGCCACTGCCCCTCACTTCCGCCCCATGCACCTCGCCGCTGCCATCGAGGCCGGCAAACACGCCTTCATCGAAAAGCCCGTCGCTGTCGATCCCGCTGGCGTCCGCGCGGTCATCGCCGCTTCCAAACTCGCCCAGCAGAAGAATCTCTCCATCGTCTGCGGCACGCAACGCCGCCACGAAAAGTCCTATCTCGAAGCCCTCGCCCGCATCAAGGATGGCGCCATCGGAGATCCTGTCGCTGCACGCTGCTACTGGAATCAGGGCGGTCTCTGGGTCAAGACCCAATCTCAAGACATGACCGACATGGAGTGGCAACTCCGCAACTGGCTGTATTTCACCTGGCTCTCTGGCGATCACATCGTCGAGCAGCACGTTCACAACCTCGATGTCATGAATTGGATCATCGGCGCCAATCCTGTGCGCTGTTGGGCCATGGGTGGGCGCGAAGTCCGTAAGGCCCCCGAGTACGGCCACATCTTCGATCACTTTGCCGTTGAGTATGAGTATCCCAATGGCGTCGTTGGTAACTCCTTCTGCCGCCAGATCGAAGGGTGCGTCAACCGTGTCGAAGAGGTCGTCCACGGCACCAAGGGCACCATCACCACATCTCCCGGCCGCGCCAACATCACCGGCCCAAATGCCTGGAAATTCGCCGGCCAGAACAACAATCCCTACCGGCAAGAACACGTCGATTTCATGGCTGGCATCATGTCCAACAAACCGTTGAATCAAGGCATCCGCATCGCCGAATCAACCCTCACCGCCATCATGGGCCGCATGGCCGCATACACCGGCAAGGCGATCACATGGGATCAGGCCATGAACTCCAAACTTGATCTTTCTCCATCTTCATACACCCTCGGCAGCATTCCCGCCGTCGAAGTGGCCGTACCCGGTAAAACTCCGTTGATCTGATGTTCAACCCAATGGGGGGATTGCACATGCTCCACCGTCAGACCTTTATCTGGCTTCTTGCACTCTGCGCTCACATCTTCACGACGTGCAGCGCACAGATTCTTGCTTCAGTTTCTCCCAATCTCGCCGCACCCATTACCGAATCCGGCCGCACCATCGCCGTCCCCACCGCCGACCAACTCGCGTGGCAAGAGCTCGAGGTCGGCATGTTCATCCACATCGCCCCGCAGACCTGGCAAGACACCGAGTCGGACAACCTCAGCACTCCGGCTTCCGCCATCAATCCCGACAAGCTCGACACCGATCAATGGTGCCGCGTCGCCCAATCCATGGGTGCCAGATACATCGTCTTCGTCGCCAAGCACGAGGGCGGTTTCTGCTGGTGGCCCACCGACACCACCGATTACAGCGTGAAGTCCTCGCCCTGGCGAGCTGGCAAGGGCGACGTCATGGCCGATCTCGCTGCCAGTTGCAAGAAGTTTGACCTCCAACTCGGCGTGTATCTCTCGCCCCAAGATCGCAAACACGGCATCGGTGTTGGCGGCAAGGCCAAGAACCCCTCTGATCAACCCGCGTACGAAAAGCTCTTTCGCGCCCAACTCACCGAACTCCTCTCTCGCTATGGCGACATGATGGAGGTCTGGTTCGATGGCTCACTCACCTTCGATGTCGGCGACATATTGCACACCCACGCCCCCAATGCCATGATCTTTCAGGGCCCCCAAGCCACCATCCGCTGGGTCGGCAACGAAGACGGCATCGCCCCCGAAACCAACTGGAACGCCGTCCCCTCCAAGGCCGACAAACCTTGGGGCGATTACACGCATATTCACGGCACACCCAATGGCGACCGCTGGCTCCCCAACGAATGCGATGCCCGTATCCGCGCCACCTGGTTCTGGAAGACCGACAATCTCGACACTCTCAAATCCCTCAAGCATCTCGCCGACATGTACGACAAATCCGTTGGCCGTGGGGGCGTACTCCTCCTCAACAACACCCCCGACCGCTCCGGTCTCATCCCACCTGAAGACGCCGCACGCAGTGCCGAATTCGGCTCTTGGATTGCCGCTCGCTACTCCACCGCCGTCAGCGACACCAGCGGCAAAACCACCGAACTGATCACCCAGCCCTCCGCGCCCTCCATCATCGATCGCATCATGATTCAGGAAGATCTCCGCAAGGGTCAACGTGTCCTCCGCTTCGCCGTCGACATCATGGTCAATGACGCTTGGCTGGAAGTCGCGACCGGAACATCTGTCGGTCACAAACGCATCATCAAACTTCCCCCCACCACCATCCAGTCGGCGCGGCTGCGCATTCTCGAATCCATCGGCCCACCCGCGATCCGTCGTTTTGCCGTCTTTGCTCCACCTGCAACTGATCCCAAATCAGGACCACTTCCATGAACACCGACCACTCCAACCACATCCCCCGTCGCCAGCTTCTGACCACCGCCGCGCTGGGTGCTGGTATGACCGGCCTCACAGCTTCCGCGAATATTTCGATGGACTCTCCGATGCCCCTTCCCCCATCGGCACCCACAGGTGCCACTAAAAAACGCCTGAAGCAATCCGTTTGCCGCTGGTGCTTTGGCTCCACCAAGCTCGAAGACCTCTGCAAACTAGCCTCATCCGTCGGCATCGCCTCCGTCGAACTTCTCAGCGAGAAAGAGTGGCACATCCCCGCCCAGTTCGGCCTCACCTGCGCTGTCGCCAACGGTCCCGTCACGATCAACAAGGGCATCAACCGCCCCGATTCTCACGATGCCTTTGTCAAAGAGTCCGAGCGTCTTCTTCCCCTTGTCAAGGCCGCCAATATCCCAACCATGATCGTCTTCAGCGGCAATCGCGCCCCCGATCTCTCCGATGCGGATGGCCTGAAAAACTGCGCCGCCGCCCTCAAGCGCATCACGCCCCTCGCCGAATCCCTTGGCGTCACCATCATCATGGAACTCTTGAACAGCAAGGTCGATCACAAGGGCTACATGTGCGACCGCACGCCTTGGGGCGTGAATCTCGTCAACGAGGTCGGCTCCGATCGCTTCAAACTCCTCTACGACATCTATCACATGCAGATCATGGAAGGCGATGTCATCCGCACCATCACCGACCACGCCAAGGCCATCGGCCATTACCACACCGCCGGCGTCCCCGGCCGCCGCGACCTCGATGACAAGCAGGAACTCAATTACAAAGCCATTTGTGAAGCCATCGTCGCCACCGGTTACAACGGTTACCTGGGCCAGGAGTTCATGCCCAAAGCCGATCCCGCCGCCGCACTCGCCGCCGCTGCGACGATCTGTGATGTCTGAAGATCGCATTCTGATCTAACCCCGGTTCATGTCAAACCGCTCGCGCGTCGTGCAGTACGTCATCCCCCCCATGCGTCCGATCGCGTCGAGTTGTGCCGCATCAATGTGATGCCGCGCATTCACCAATCCGTCCTTGGCCCACACACCCACTACTTCACCGATCACCATGTTGCCACCCGATGGCGCACCTGGATTAAACTGAATCACCTGCATCGTGCGGCACTCATACGCCAGCAGACACTCCGCCACCCGCGGCACAGTTACCTTCTCAGACGCCACACTCCGCACTTTCGCATAGTCAAACTCTGATTCCCCGTAAGGCAACTCAGCCGCGCTCGCCGACATCGCACCCGCCAGAAAGTGACTCACCATGTTCACCACAAACTCGCCTGTTCCCCCATCCGCTGGCACCAGAGCATTTCGCAGCGTGTCCTTCATGCTCCCATCCTCGCGATTGGCCGGGCAGAAACACAGCGTCATCGGATTCGAGGAAATCCCACAGAAGAATGAAAATGGAGCGAGGTTCAGCCGCCCGTCCGGCGAACGGGTGGAAACCCACGCAATCGGTCGCGGCACAATGCCGCCGATGAGCAGTTTGTATCGATCTGGCTGGGACATGCGTGCAGGGTCAAGGTGCATCCGTAACCGTAGTGAATCTCACGCAAGCATGAAACACCTGATACCCCTGCTACTCTTGGCTTGTGCCCCGGTAGCTCAGTTGGATAGAGCAGCGCTTTCCTAAAGCGCAGGTCGGTGGTTCGACTCCACTCCGGGGTGTTCTGTGAGCATTGTCGGCATCATTCCCGCCCGTCTGGCCTCGTCGCGTTTGCCGCGAAAGGTACTCCTCGACCGCACTGGCAAGCCCCTGATTCAGCACGTCTGGGAAGCCGCGCGGCACGCTCGCACCCTCGACCGCCTGATCCTGGCCGTCGATACGCCCGAAGTCGCAGATGCTTGCCATCGCTTCGGAGCCGAAGTGGTCATGACCCGCATAGACCACACCAGTGGCACCAGCCGCCTTGCCGAAGCAGCCCACGCCCTCTCACTTTCCGCCGATGACATCGTCGTCAATGTCCAAGGTGATGAGCCGGAGATGGATGCCGGCGCGATTGATGCCGCCGTCGCGGCGCTTCATGCCGCATCGCCGTCGGTGCCCATGTCCACCATCGGTTCTCCATTCGCAGCTGATGAGGATCCGAACAATCCGGCGATTGTCAAAGTGGTGACCGATCGCACGGGTCGGGCAATGTACTTCAGCCGGAGCCCCATTCCCCACCATCGCGATGGGGGCACGCGTGAGGCCGGACTCCTCCGCCATGTCGGCTTGTATATCTATCGCCGGCCATTTCTGGATGTGTATCAGAATATGGCCCCGACGCCCTTGGAACGCACCGAAGTGCTCGAACAACTTCGTGTTCTTGAGCATGGATATGCGATCGTGGTCGCAGTTCATCCCTGTTCGAGTCAGGGAATCGACACCCCCGAGCAGTACCAGGAGTTCGTGGACCGACACGCAACGCGGCGTAACTGACACACCCGCCTACACAGGCATCCACATCCTCTTACACTGGGCTCCATATGTCCAAGGCCAAGAACTCCACTCGTGTCTCCACCCTGTTGATCTGTTGCGGCTTTGCCGCCGCGGCCGTGCTCACCTCGTGCTCTTCGGGCCCGAGCTCAACGCCCATCACCGACATGCGTAATCCCGCCCTGTCGGAAAATGCTCGGATCGAAGCGATGGAAGCGGCGTGGGCCAACTCCAAGCCCGGAACGCCCGACCGCGAAATGGCCCGCAACGCGATGAAAGATCTGGTGTGGTCGCCAGCCACGCCGTCCCAGCTTCGCATCCGCATCGTCGGCAACCTGCTTGACAGCCCCGATGCCACCGAAGCCGCCGACGCCCGCGAGATGGCCAAATTGATTCTGCCGCGTGAGAAGAGCCGCCAGATGGTGACACTCCTCTCTGACATCGCGGGTACGCGCGGATGGGATGACTTCATTCCGCCTTTGATTCGCTCGTACAGCCGCTGGATTCCCGAGGTGAAGGATTCGGAGCGAGCCGAGCGTGTCGCGTTGGGCAAACTCTCCAAGGGCAAACCCATCGAGCATCTGGTCTTCGATGCGTTTGTCACGCCCCCGGAGGCCGAGTCCACCTACGGCATGAACTGGCAGGAGAGACTGCGCAGCGACGCGTGGGATCTCTTGGGGCGCCTCGATGCCGACGGCTCGATGCGCATCGGCCTCATCACCTCTCTTGATGCTCCTGGCGTCGTCAAAGCCGATGACCGTGTGCTGCAGACGATCCGCGCGTGCTTCAAGGATCTGCGGTCCATTCCCCTCACCGGCGATGAGCTCAAGTGGGCCATGCGCCTGCGTGATGACAAGATCGCTGAAAACGCCACCTGGTGGGCCACCACTCGCGGCGTGATTGCCGGCCTCGACTTTGATCGCACCGGGCCCCTCGCCCTTCGCCACGCCGAGCCCATTCGTTGGGCAGCGCAGCACCGCAGCGAATGGCTGAGCATGACGCGCGCAGAGTTGAAGAACGTGCTGAGCGAGCGCGTCAAGAGCCGCACGCTCAATGTCCGGGCTGCTGAGCCGCCGCCAGTTGGTCGCCCGTATCGCGAGTCTCTGGACGCATGGGATGATCGCCTCCGCTGGGGAGACCTTCTCTCCATGCTCGTCATCGACGAAGCGTTGCAAGAACCCAATATCGCTCCTGCCCTCGCCCGCTTTGCCGAACTGGATCGCAGAGACACGACCACCGAATATGGCGGCATCATCCGCGAATCGACAGCCGCCGAGACCAGCGAAAACAACGCCCCCAAGTTCATCACCGTGTTGTATCCGCCACGCCCCGGGCAACGCATGGGCGATACGCAATTCATCGCCTCCGACGACATGGTCGCCAATAGCGATCTGGCCCTGCTGCACTTCCACTTCCACGCTCAATCCACCAGCAATCGCGGCTATTCCGGCCCCAGCTACGCCGACTTGGAGTATGCACGCCGGTACGGCCGCAACTGCATCGTGTTCACCTCGATTGCCGAGGGCGTGCTGGGGATCGACTACTACCAATCCAACTTCGCAGTGATCGATCTTGGGCAGATTCCGCAGAACCCGTCCAAGAAGTAGTCTCACTTCACACGCGTACACGTCACACGCCGCGCGGTCATTTCAACGCGTACGGTGCTGATCGTCCACACCTTGGGGTCTGTACCATTCCCAAAGATCGCCCGCACCACCGGCTCTACCGCAGCAAGATCAACCCGATCTGCATGCTCTGCCATCTGCCGCGCATGCTGCCACAACAGCCAGCGGACCGTGGCTGACTTTTCCTGTCGCAGTGCGCTTCGGCTCCAACTGACGCTCACACTTGCTTCACCATCCTGAAGCACGAGGTCGCATCGCTTCGATGCTTCCTGGATTGCGAGTTCAATCAGCACTCCACTATCCGACGCCAGTCGCGCGGTCCGGGCCACTCGCGCTTCCACACCGGGTGCGAGGTCTTTGAGAATCGGGATCACCCGCGCTCGCACCGCGTTTCGCAGCAGCGATTGATCGGTATTGGTCGCATCGACCAGCGGCACGTACCCCGCCTCTGCGCACAGTGCTTCGGCTTCTTGGCGAGTCACGCTCAGCATCGGTCGAATCAGGGTGATGCCGGTTGCCAGCCGCCTTCGCTCGGCAATGCCGCGCAAACCGACGTGTCCGGTGCCTCGCATCAGTCGCATGAGCACCGTCTCCAATTGATCTGTCGCCTGATGCCCAGTCGCAATGAACTTGCAGCCGTTGGCTCTGGCCAGTTCTGTCAATGCCGCGTAACGCTTCCGCCGTGCCACCGCCTCCAGATTGCCACTCTCACTCTTCACCTGAATCTCGACGCTCGCCCAGCCACACGCCAAACTGTCGGCAAGCGCCTTCACGTGCGCTTGCTCAGACCGCACCACCGTCTCGTCCCTGATGTCATGTGCGACATACGCCACGACCACCGACTCAGCGCACGCACCGGCCAGCGCAATCGCCAGCGCTGCCGAATCTGCACCTCCTGAGCACGCGACCAACGTTCGCCTCTCTGCATCGCGAACCTTGGACCCACCCGACAGCCGCCGCCACGCGGCCACAATGCGCTCGGCGTGCGAACGCTGGGCCCGCCGTCCTTTCGCCAGATTGGCACCTTCATCGCGGCTCATCTTGGAACCATGGTACGATGTACCCAGCATTCTGATTCGGATGCCGCAAACGCAAGGACGCGTGCCCCATGTTCGATGACCTGACCAACTCCCCTGATTCACATCGCGGCACGGCCACCAACACACCGGACGCTCTGACCGCGTCCACGCCATCTTCCCCGTCTCAGCAGTCCCCCACCGCTGATTCCGCCACGGGCAACGCAGGGGACAATGGCATTGACTCGCAACGGCAATCAGCCGCGAAGCACTCCACGCAACAGCCCGCGACTCAAGAGACCTTCACTCAGCAACCCGTTCCCAATCCGGGTTCCTTCAACTTCACCACCAATCAGGCGATCATGACTATCGCCACGGTGGTTGGTGTCTTGCTCATCGTGCACTCGCTGCGGCGGATGAACTCTAAGAAATCTGAACCCGTGAAACCCAAACTTGGCGGCAACATGGACGAGCTTCTTGCTCTCCGCAACGAGATCTACGCCAAGTATCCACCACCAGCCAAAGCGCCAAGGCCCGCAGTGAGATCAAGCGGCAGCGAAACGGGTGAACCATCATTGCGTCTCGTGGATGATCGCAGACCAGCAGAATCCGCAGGAGAAATCGCCACTCTCCGCCGCCAGGTCGAACAACTCACTCAGGAGTTGGCTCACCTGCAAGGCCGCGTGCGCGATTTGGAAGCAGGACCTCTGCTCACCCCGGCAGCACTGCAGGGCAGTCCATTCTCAAGCACGCGGGCAACTTCAACCTCTGATGCAACAACTTCGCGCCCTGCCGATCACGACAACGTGTACCGACTTGCCGATCGCGGCATGAGTGCAGTCGAAATCGCCAAGACCCTTGGCAAACACACCGGGCAAGTCGAGTTGATTCTCAACCTCCGCCGCGCGACAGGCTCGTGAGTGCGTTTAGTCCTTCACGCCCTTGACGCGTTCCTCGTCGGTGTACTTCTCCAACGCTTTGGTCAGATCCACGCCGTGAATATTCGCAAGCGTCGCAAGCCACGCCAGACAATCGGCAAACTCTTCGACCAGATTGGCTTGCTGTTCCGGGGTCGGGCTCTTGCCTGCCCGGTTGTCGTGCAGGGCTGTCGCAAGCTCTCCCACCTCTTCAATAAACAGGACGAAAGTCCCCGCGGCCCCTCGTGCGGAATCCGTTGGGAAATAGCGGCGGTGAATGAGGTCTTGGAACTGACGGACAGTGAGGTCGTGATTCATGGTTATCGGACTCAATAATGCAAAGTCAAGGGTTGTTCACAAGCTGCAGGCAGATTAGCGTGCTCATCTGGAGTTGGTTGGGGGGCTTGAAGATGGCGAACGGTGGCCTATCATCGAGGCCCTAGTTTGGGAACCGGGTCGGCGACGACTCGGAGTCATTGAGTTTTCGCATCGATTCTGGGTTTTTCCATGCCGACGATCAATCAGCTGATTCGCAAGCCCCGCACTCCCCTTCCTCCCTTGTCCAAGGTCAAGGACCTTGTGGCGTGCCCCCAGAAGCGCGGCGTGTGCCTGATCGTGCGCACCACGACCCCCAAGAAGCCCAACTCGGCGCTTCGCAAGATCGCCCGCGTGCGTTTGTCGAACGGCAAGGAAGTGACCGCCTACATCGGTGGCGAAGGCCACAACCTGCAGGAGCACTCGATTGTGCTCGTGCGTGGTGGCCGCGTGCGTGACCTCCCCGGCGTGCGTTACCACATCGTCCGTGGCTCCTTGGACTGTCTCGGCGTTGAGAAGCGCATGCAGGGCCGCTCGAAGTACGGCGCCAAGAGCCCCAAGAAGTAATCAGTCTTTCATTCCCGGTTCACTGTTGAGCCGGGTTTTGTTTTTCAAACGGCAAGTAATCGTCACGAGCCAGCCCGGCCATGACGGTGAACTCGATCCGGGAAACCTGATCGGCGAGCCACAAGGAGATACACATGGGCCGCAGAACCGCATCCGAAACTCAGTTGAAGCCCGACCCTCGTTACAACGATCTGGTCGTTGCCCGCTTTATCAACTGCCTGATGTACGACGGCAAGAAGACCGCCTCGACGCGCGTCGTCTATGACTGCTTTGACATCATTCAGGCCAAGCTCGCCAAGGAAACCAACCCGGAGGCCCCCAAGGAGGCGATCCAGGTCTTCCAGTTGGCGATTGAAAACGTCAAGCCCTTCGTGGAAGTCCGCTCCAAGCGTATTGGTGGTGCGAACTACCAAGTGCCCATGCAGGTGAACAAGAAGCGTCAGCAGTCGCTGGCCTTCCGCTGGATCATCGATGCGTGCCGCGGCGAGCGTGGCCGCCCCATGGGTCAGCGCCTCGCAGATGAGCTTTATGCCGCAGCGCAGGGCGAAGGCAAGGCGATGCAGACGCGTGATCAGACGCACCGCATGGCCGAAGCCAACCGCGCGTTCGCTCACTTTGCGAACTGATATCCGAATCCCGTTTATTCAGCCGGCCCTCGCTCATGCGGGGGCCGGTTTGTTTTTAGCAAGATTCGTTTGCGCTACGCTGAGGACGCGTGAGCCAAGTACCCCGCCATCACCGCCAGATGTTGCTACCTGATTGGGGTCAGGAGGGGCAGCAACGGATCGCACGAGGACACGTGGCGATCGTGGGGATGGGCGCTCTGGGGTGCGGAATTGCGGATCTGCTGGCACGGGCTGGCGTCGGAATGCTGACAATCGTGGATCGTGATGTTGTGGAAATCACGAATCTGCAGAGGCAGACGCTGTACACGAATGAGGACGCCGCGGCTGGATTGCCCAAAGTGCAGGCGGCGCAGAACCGATTACTGGCCATTGATCCGGGCCTGACAGTTCGATCGCACGCAGTGGACCTAACCCATCTGAATGTGAACCAGATGATTGAGAAGAGCGTGCAGGTGGTGCTGGATGGGACGGACAACTTTGCGACGCGGTATCTGCTGAATGATCTGTGCGTGGAGAGGGGCATCCCGCTTTGCTATGGAGGCGTGATCGCCACGCGGGGGATGCAGGCGACGCTAACCCCGAACAGTGATGCGGAAACCGGTGCCTGTCTGCGGTGTCTGTTTGAGGAGCCGCCACCCGCGGGGACAACACCTACATGCGATACGGCGGGGGTACTGGGGCCGGCGGTGTCGATTGTGGCCGCAGCGCAAGCGACAGATGCATTGAAGATCCTGCTGGGCCACCAGCACCTGCTGTCGCGGTCACTGCTGGAGTTTGATCTGTGGTCCAATCAGCGGCGAAGAGTGGATCTGCGCGGAAGCAAGCGGGTTGATTGCCCATGCTGCGGCGTGCATCGGAAAAGAGAGTTTCTTTCCGGACGAAATGGGGACGAGCCTCCCCACTTGTGCGGGCAATTGGCTGTACAGATTCCCGGAAATCCCTCCGGAACCAAGATTGATCTGGAATCGCTGGCCCAGCGGCTGGCATCTCATGGGCGGGTGACGGGGTCCAAGGTCTTTGTGCGGCTGGAGCAGGCGTCTGCACTTCCCGGATGGAAGAACGCGGCAGTGATCACGGTGTTTGCCGATGGGCGAGCGATCGTGAGGGGGACTGAAGATGTATCGCAGGCCAAGGGGCTGTATGCCAAGTTGATCGGGATGTAAACCACACATGGAGAGTTGTCATGGGTCGAGTCGCTGAGGTCATTCTCAAGAGTCACGTGCGGATGCGGATGATGAGTGAGAAGCTGCTGGTGGGCATTTCACCTGCGCAGTTCGCGCGATTGGGTGCGCCAGGCGGAAAAGTGATTGAATCGAATCACCCGGCATGGGTGTATGGGCACCTTGCGATTTATCCCAGCCGCGTGTTGACGGTGCTGGGTAGCCCGATGGCAGATTCGGTGGCCGTTTCGCCGACGTTTGTGGAACTTTTCAAGGATGGCACCAAGTGCCTAGACGATTCGGAAGGGAAGATCTATCCGCGGATGGAAGAGATCACAAAGGCCTTTTTCAAAGGGCACGATGCCCTGGCGGCATTTGTGGCAACCTTGTCTGACGAGACCCTGCTGAAAGACCATCCCGACGAAGCTCGCCGCGTGAACTTCCCGGTGCTGGGCGCGCATGTCAACTTCATGCTCAACGATCACATCGCGTTTCACTTGGGGCAAGCGAGCGCGTGGCGCCGGATGATCGGGCTTGGCAGCGCGGTGTAAGCCCAACATCACGCGCGAATCGCGGCAAACCTACCGGATTGGGAAGAGGCCGAGCGAAGGAAGCGGCCGGTGGCATCAAACGATGCGGAAACCGGGCGCGAAATCTCGATCACCAGCGTGTCGTCCGGGGGCGGGCCGTGGCGGAAATCGGCGACGGCGCGGATGATCGATTCGGGCCAGCTCTTGGCTTCGCCGGGGCCGCGCGCCAGCAGACGGCGAATACCGCTGATGCGAAGTTGCTGACCATTGCGGTCACGGCACTCAAACGCGCCATCGGTGTATGCGATGATGCGATCACCCAAGCCAAAGGGGAAGGTCTTGGCGTGGGCATCGAATTCATCGGGGCCACAGGCACCCAGGATCATTGCGGTGGATTCCAATTCTTCGAGGCGGCCATCCGCGGTGTAGAGGAATGCCGGCGGGTGGCCAGCACTGGCATACTCGACGGTGGAATCGCGGCTGTCGGCTTTGATGCACAACGCGGTGACATACACCCAGTGTGAACTGAGCGTGAGGTGCACATAGCGATTGAGCATGTGCAGCAGGTCATGCGGACCAATGGCTGGGTGTTCGGCAAAGATGCGTTCGAGTTCGCCGTGCAGGCGATTGACCGTGAGAGCCGCGGGGATGCCGTGGCCAGTCACATCCAGCACAACGAGGTTGAGGATGCCGTGGCGGCCATCCTCCATATGCGCCAACTTGGAAAACAGGTAATCGCCACCGATCTGCCTCATGGGTTCATAGGCATATCTGAAGTGCAGGGGGCCATCAACAACCGAGCGAGGAAAGAGCGACTCGTGAATACGCCGCGCATCCACGAGCTCGCGACGCATTTCGTTGTAGCGGCCGCGAAGTACGCGGTTGGTGAAACCTTCGCGGAAGCGTGAATCGCGCCACCAGATCACAAAGTATCCAGGCATGCCGATGATGGGGGAAAACGCAATCATCGCCAGGCCGAGTGCCACGACACCCCAGCCACCATCGCGCAAGGTCAACACAAAAATGACGTAGGCGATGGTCAACAGTGCATTCAGAGCCAAAAGGGGAATCAGTGGCCTGATGCACTCTCGCGGTGTCAGTGGCAGAAACAGACACGCAAAAAAGTGCGTACTGAAGACCGATGCCAGCCCGGCCAGAGCAGCACCAAAGACACTGAAAGTGCGGATCACACGTTGATCACGAGCCCGGCTGTCGTCGCGGTCAGCCGAAGGTGCAGAGGTCGAGCCCTCCACCCCTTCTCGGATGGCCTCTTCGACCTTGGAAGCGACCGCGTCCGCATCAGTCGAGCTGCGGCGTGGGTTTACAACTGCCTGTGACTTTTCGGGTGCATCAGATGACGGCGTCGAATCTGTAGAGATCTCCACCGGCCCTTTGGCAGGGACGACCCTGATCTTGGCTCCGCCCTGTTCCTCGAAATATGCCGCTGCGAGGGATCCGGTGAGGAGATTCAAGGAGCCGGTTATCACGATGAGCCAGAAGACCATTTTCAAAAGCGGCCAGCGCGTGCTTTTGTGATAAAAGACATACGAAAAGGCCGTGCAGAAGAGCGCGAAGACTGCGACATTGACAAACAGCGTGATCCACGCGGCGGCACCGTTCCGTGTCGACGCTCCAATGGCCTCGCGGACGCCGAATATCCCGAATATCAGTGAAAAAACCGAAAGGAACAACACTGTGCCCGTGTACCACAGAAACCGGCGGCGCAGCAGTTGCTGACGCTCATTCTCCAATTCGGAGTCGAACTCACTGGCAAAGGCGGAGGTGTCGAGGGGCCGATCCACGTCGTCATTGTACGGAATTCGCCAAGAAGCGTTTCCGCTTTGTTCGGCTTTTTTCAGGAACAGCAGAATCCCCCACAGAATGCACGTAACTCTCTCATTGATTTGGCTTTACATCGAATCGATCAGCGATTTGCGCCTGGTTTCCACAGCACATCCGTTGACCCGCCGTGATTGGCGACACGGGCAGCGACGAAAAGCAGGTCGCTGAGCCGGTTTAGAAACCGGATAGTTTCGGGGCTGGTTTGGGTGGGCTCCAGAGCGTGCAAAGTGACCGCAGCCCTTTCGGCGCGGCGGGCGACTGTGCGCGCCATGTGAAGATGGGCAGCTAGGGGTGTGCCGCCGGGCAGGACAAAGGAGTTCAGGGGCTTGAGGTGGGTATTGAGCTCATCGATGGCGTGCTCCAAACGCTCAGTTTGCGAAGGCACGACGCGGAGCGCGGCAGAAGGGGCCTCGCCGGGCGGCATTGGAGTGGCCAGATCAGCCCCAAGGTCAAAGAGATCGTGCTGCACTGGCGCGAGAATCGAATGCAGCCGCGCACTGTACGGCGTGGTGTTTCGCGCTGCTTCGATCAGGGCCAATCCGAGACAGGAATTGAGTTCGTCCACATCGCCATAGGCAGCGACTCGGGCTGAGTCCTTGCGCACGCGAGCACCAGAAACCAGCCCGGTGGTGCCGTCATCGCCAGTCTTGGTGTATATCTTGCTGAGGCGAACAGACATGGCTCATCCTTTCTTCCGACATCCTCTTGAGACTGGCACTGGCGGGGCGTTGCACCAGCCGGGGAAGACTACGCCTTCTGCACGGTGGATTTGCCGCGGAGGCGCGGCAGATGCAACGCTGCCATTGATGGAGAGGATTCTTGCTTCGCGGGGTGTGTCGCCTGGGGAGTCCCGGCAACGCTTCCTGCATCCAAACATGCGGTCGCTGCATGATCCATCGCTGATGCCGGGGCTGGACAAAGCGGCGGAGCGTCTGTGCAATGCAGTTCGAGGGGGAGAACGGATCGTGATCTATGGAGATTACGACGTTGACGGCATCACGGCCTCGGCGATTTTGTTCCATGCGTTGCGGACGTTGAAGGTGGATGCAGATGTCAGCACGTATGTGCCGCACCGGATCGATGAGGGGTATGGGCTGAACTCTGAAGCGTTAATCGCGCTGGCAGAGAAGGGCGCCAAAGTCATCGTCACGGTGGATTGTGGCATTACCGCGCGAGCCCAGGCCGCGGCATTGAAAGCCGCAGCGCCCCACGTGGATCTGATCATCACAGATCATCATCACGTGCCGCCTATCGAGGAATATCCCGAGTGTTTCGCACTTGTGCATCCGCGGCTGGATGGGTCCAAGTACCCCTTTGGAGAATTGTGCGGTGCGGGAGTGGCGTACAAACTCGCATGGCGGACGGGCACGATGTGGACGGGGAGTGATCGCGTGCCCCCGGCGTATCGCACGTTGCTGGTGGAGCTTCTCGCCCTGGCGAGCATGGGCGTGATCGCGGATGTCGTGCCGCTGGTGGATGAAAATCGCGTGATCGCGGCATTTGGTCTGAAACGCATCAAGGCATCACCATTGCCAGGTTTGGGTGAATTGGTCAGGCAATCTGGATTGGACGATGCCAAGATCTTGGCCGAAGATGTGGGATTCAAACTTGCCCCGCGGCTGAATGCGGTCGGACGCCTAGGGCACGCGCGCGAAGCACTCGAACTGCTCACCATCGCTCCTCCGGCACGGGCGACAGAGATCGCGGCGGAGCTGACGCGCCAGAATGACCTTCGGCGTGCGATTGAACGCGAGATCACGCAGCAGGCCAGCGAGATGGTGATCGAACAAGGGATGAATCACCCCGATCATCGCGCGATCGTGCTCAAACACTCAGAGTGGCACCCCGGCGTGGTGGGCATTGTGTGCACGCGATTGGTCGAGCAGTTTCACCGCCCCACTATTCTGCTGTGCGAGCGCGACGGATTGTGCTCAGGATCAGGGCGATCCATTGAGGGGTTCAACTTGCATGGCGGGTTGCACGCCTGCCGCGAAATGCTGGAGACGTTTGGCGGGCACGAGATGGCGGCGGGGCTCAAGGTGAAACCGGAGAATTTCGGCCGGTTTCAGCGGGCGTTTGCCGAACACGCCACGCAGCACATCAGGGCGGAGCAGCTGTCACCGAGCGTGATGTATGACTGCGAGGCATGTTGGGAGGAGTTGTCTTTGAATGTCGCCAGAGGCATCCGCGAGATGGAGCCCTTTGGCCGCGATAATCCCGGCGTGCGGCTGATGCTGAAAGGTGTGCCCCTAGATGGCAGGCCACGCACCATGGGATCTGATCAACAGCACCTGCAAATGCATCTTGGAAGCGGGAGTCGGCGCATTCGCGCCATCGGATGGAAAAAGGCCGAGTTGGGACGCGATCTGCCGATCGGGGCCCAACTCGACCTGATTGTGCAATTGAAGATCAATTCTTGGACAGGAAGCGAAGCTCTGGAGGCGGAGATCGTTGACCTTCGCCTCAGCAATCGGCGGTGACTTACTTCACCGCCCTTACTTCACCGCCCTTACTTCACCGCCCTTACTTCACCGCCCTTACTTCACCGCC
>JAGWZK010000022.1 GCA_018968885.1 Planctomycetota bacterium
TGGGGGGGGTGGGGGGGGTGGCGGAGAGTTGGAAGCGGGCGGGATTGGAGAGGTGGGCTGGTGTGGTGATCACGATTCTCGCCGGGGTGCCGGGAGCGCGGGTGCGGGATGCGCTGGGGCCGGCGACTCGCATCGTGCGCGCGATGCCGAACTTGCCGGCGGCGATCGGAGAAGGGGCGACGGCGTTGTGTGCTTCGGCGGGGATGGCAAGCGGTGATGATGCGTTTGCCGAGAAGCTCTTTGCCGGAATCGGGCCGGTGGTGCTGCGGACTTCGGAAGAGTTGATCGATGCCTTTACCGCGGCGGCGGGGAGTGGTCCGGCGTATGTCTTTGCCCTGGCCGAGGCGATGGAGGCGGCGGCCCAGCGGCAGGGATTTGATGCCGAGAGTGCACGGGCGCTGGTCAATCAGACCATCAAAGGGGCTGCGCTGATGCTGGCCGAGAGTGGCGAATCTGCGGCGACGCTGCGGGCACGGGTGACCAGCAAGGGTGGTACAACGGAGGCAGCGCTCGCCACGATGCAGGAGCGCGGATTCAGTGAGGCGATCGCACTGGGGATGAACGCGGCGGCGGCGCGAGCCAAGCAACTGGCACGCGGATGAAGGGGATTACTTGTTGCGACTGAAGGTGACGAGTGTGTCTTTGCCGCGCTTCAATGCAAGGATGCCGTTGCCGCCATCAATGCTGAAGGAATCAGCCTGTGAGAGTGCGGTGAGAAAGGCATTCTCGATCCGCATCGCTTCCGGGCTGCCTGCCATGCGGGTTGAGGCCAGGTGTCCCAGCGAGATCCTGCCGGTGCGGGCTTGACCAAGGTCATAGCCGCCCGAGAGGCGGTTCACGCCACTGAAGCCGGTCACGCCGCCTTTCTCATCAAACTTCAGCGAAGGCGGGGCGCCCTGCGAAAGTGAATTGCTGAATGTTGGTTCGGACATGGTGGCCAAAGTCCACGAACCGATGAGGGGGACGGATTGATCGTTGCCTTCGCGCATGGTGGCGGTGGATTGACACGCCGAAAGTGTGCACAGCGATCCAAAGACGATGAATGAGATGAACGCGGCGAGTGACAAAGAACGCGAGAGCATGGATGATCTCCACGGTTGAACGAGTCAGGTGACTGGATTATTGCAGGGCTTGTATACCTCCGGCGTGATCTGGTATCTTTCCATCATGCTGACCCTTCGCATGATTCTGACGACTCGACTGATGATTGGTTCCCTGATTTACTGTACGGCGACTTCGCATGTTGCTGTGGCGTGGATGGCACCTCCGACGCAGGCGGAAGCAGACTCCATTTTGCAAGGAGTCGGCCCGATCAAAGAGATCGGATCACCGGGCGCGGTGTCGTGCTGGGGGCCCGATACGCGGCCGCTGATCGTGGGTGGGACCAAGGGCAATCTGCATGCGCTCGCGGCGATCGGGGAGTGGGGCGAGGGAAGAGTCGCGATCTTTGGTCATGGTGGCTATTCCTCGTTGCTGTGGTCTAAGGATGCGAACCTGAAGACACTAGGGCAGAATCTGATGGCGTGGCTCGGGAGCGGAAAGAGGAATCCGGTGATCGGGTTCTATCACGTGGAGAACAGCCGAGTTGATGCGGTGCCGGGCGCGGAGTTTCGCAGCGTTGGGGAGAAGGATGTGATCGCGGGCCTGCCGGGAATCGACATTCTGATTACCGCGACTTCGCCATCTGCGAATGAGCAGAAGGGATTGGAGACATTCATCACACGCGGCGGTGGAATGCTGGCGAGTGCAACAGGTTGGGGATGGCGGCAAGTGAATCGTGATCGTCCGATGGCACAGCATGGCATGAACGTACTGCTGGCGCCGATCGGGATGGCGTTTACGGATCAGATGTGTGATGGGGGAAGAGACAAGACGTATGAGATTCAGCCGATTCCTGAGGAAATGCTCGCGCAGCCCGCGATGGAGTTGATCAAGCAGCAGGCGGGAAAGGTGAACACCAAACCGGAAGCGGCTCTTGCTGCGCGCTTGTCGCAGGCCTCGGTGACGCTGCTGGATGCGCTTCGTGTGGCGCAACGAAGCGATGGATTCCTGCGGCCGGTCATCGCGCAATTGAGAGCATCTCATGCGGATGAGCTGGTTCCTTCGCAATCCAAGCCATTGCGGAATGCGCTGGCGAGGTTAATCATGGCGGCAGACCTTGCCGAGATGGATCATCACCCGGCGGCGGATCGTCCGGCCAGCCCCGCCGCGGCAGCGTTTCCGGGAAGTGTTCCCGCCGATGCGCCTCGGATCGAACGCACGATTGATATCGTGTGCCGCGAAAGTCAGTGGATTTCGACCGGTTTGTATGCGGTGCCGGGTGAGCCGATCACGGTTGAATTTGATAGCGAGCGGGATGTGGTGCCGCCGCAACTGCAGATTCGGATTGGTGCACACACGGATGGACTGTGGCATCATCCGGATTGGAGACGGGCGCCGGATGTCTCGGTGGCGTACAACCTGATCAACGATGGCAAGGTCATGGCCAGTTCGTTTGGCGGGCTGATTTATGTCATGGCTCCGAGGGAAGTGCGTGAGCAGGAGCGGATGAAGATCACGATCCGAGGGGCGGTTGCCGCGCCTTTGTTTGTGCTGGGATCGACGCGGATGGAGGAGTGGAAGTCGACGATTCGGAATGCGCCGGGGCCATGGGCGGAACTGGCGACGGACAAGGTGATTCTGACAGTGCCATCATCGGAGATTCGCAATCTTGACAATCCTGAAGAGTTGATGCAGTTCTGGAATCAGGTTCTGGATGCGGATGCGGATCTGGCAGCGATTCCGCGTGAGCGTGGGAGGCCAGAGAGGATTTGTGCAGATGTGCAGATCAGCGCGGGATACATGCACAGTGGCTATCCGATCATGACGCATCTTGATGCGGTGGATGAAATGACACAACTGGCCAAACTCCACGCGGGATCGTGGGGTCTCTTTCACGAATTAGGCCACAATCATCAGGAGTCCGATTGGACATTTGACGGTACGACGGAGGTGACGTGCAATCTGTTTTCACTGTACGTCTTGGAAACTGTGTGCAAGAAACCATGGTCTGAAGGGCACGGCGGCATGAAGGACCGCGCCAAGCAGTTCGCGGATTGGGAGAAGAAAGGTCGGACCTTTGAGGTGTGGAAGCAGGATCCGTTCCTGGCCCTGCAGATGTATGCTCAACTGGTAGAGGGGTTTGGTTGGGAGCCGTACAAAAAGGTCTTTGCGGAGTACCGCACTCTGACTCCCGATCAGCGGCCCAAGGGGGACCTGGCCAAGCATGACCAATGGATGACGCGAATGAGTCGGGCCGTGGGGAAGAATCTTGGGCCATTCTTTCAGGCGTGGAATGTTCCGACCTCTGAAACAGCCCGCGCTTCCCTGAATGACCTTCCTGTCTGGTTTCCACCAGACTTGCCCGATGCATGGAAGGTGTCCACTCCGGCATCCACCGAAACCCCCCGCTAATCTTGTGCACCATGACCAACTCATCGAAGCGACTGACCTCGACCGCGATTCTTGCCGCCCTTTCCTGCACCTGTGCCATGGCCTGTGCTGAGGGGGCCGCGGAGCCAATTCGCGCCCTCATCATCACCGGACACAACAACCACAACTGGCAGTACACCAGCCGCATGCACGCGGACACGTTGCGGGCGACGACGCGCTTTGCTGTCGATGTTACCGACGATCCGGCGACGACTCTCGCCGATGCAGCCAACGTGGGGTTGTATCAGGTCTTCATTCTCGACTACAACGATGACCACGCGCCCAAGCGGTGGGGGGCCGGGGCGGAGAGGAACTTCGCCGAGGCAGTGGCCAAGGGTACGGGAGTGGTCGCAATTCACTCAGCCAACAACTCATTTCGCGGTTGGAAGGAATATGAATCAATGATCGGCCTGATGTGGCGCGATGGCGCGGGCCACGGCAAGTTTCATGAATTCACCGTCGACCCGGTCGATACCAACCACCCGGTGATGAGTGGCCTCAAAGCGTGGTCGACACCCGATGAGCTGTACCACGGATTGACCAATCCTCAGAACGCGCCGTACAAGTTGCTTGCTCAGGCGATGTCGAGCAAGGAATCCGGCGGCACGGGAAAAGCCGAACCGATGGCTTTGACTCTTTCCTTCGGTCAAGGCCGCATTCTGGCCACACCACTGGGACATGTGTGGGTGAATAGCGACTCCAACAAGCCCTCGATCTCCAACCCCGGTTTCAAGACGTTGCTGGCGCGCAGCGCCGAATGGGCTGCGACAGGTTCGGTAACCATCGAATCATGGTCAGATCAGCGCACGCACAACACGCTGACAGATGCGGAGAAGGCGGATGGGTGGAAACTGCTGTTTGATGGCACCACGCCGCAGTTTCGCAGTTTCAAGAAGACTGCGATGCCTGCACAGGGTTGGGTGGTCAAGAACGGCGAACTGATTCACGAGACCAACGGTCGCGGCGGCGACATTGTCACCCTCGATCAATACACCAACTTTGAATTCGCCTGCGAGTGGAACGTTGCCGAAGGTGGCAACAGCGGCATCATGTATCACTGCTCCGAAGAGTTCAATTACCCCTGGGAAACCGGTCCGGAATGCCAGATTCTCGATGATGCGCGGCACGCCGATGGTAAGAAGCCCAAGACCCGCGCTGGCACGCTATACGACCTGATTCCCACCGCGGTCGATGTCTCACGCCCCGCCGGAGAGTGGAACTCTGCACGCATCGTGATTCAGGGAACGCGCATTCAGCACTTCCTGAACGGCTGGAAGGTGGTGGACGTGGACACCACCAGCGAGGCGTTTGCCGCGGCATACAAGCAGAGCAAGTGGCCGGGGATGAAGAACTTCAATACCAAAACCACTGGCTATATCGCGCTGCAGGATCACGGCGATCTGGTCCGCTTCCGCAATATCAAGGTTCGTGAGTTGAAGTGATCATGGCCGACCCTCACGCAGTCGATCAAGATGCGGCTGCACCGCATCCCAAGGTCGCACCTTGGTCTTGAGCATCCATGTGGGGCTCACGGCCACGGTCCATCCCTGGTTGATCCAGTGCGCCATCCACTGCGGCACCCAATCGGGTTCGTCTTCCCACTTCTTGCCTTGCGGCAAGTTGTTCAGGAGGATGATCCGCTCGCCACTCAGTTGCTCCAGAGGTGCCATCCACGGCTCGGCGTTTTTCAGCGTCCGCTCGAGCGTTGTGTTCACAATCTGAAAATTGGCATTAAACAGGGGGATATCTGACGCGTTCGGAGCTGTCTCAACATACGTGCGCACGCCCATGGCCGTCAGCAGGCGATAGACATTCAGTTCCCAGCTTCCTTCTTTCACATCGTGCAGCGCGTCGAATGCGATCTCCATCCCGGCTTCCAACGGCAATCGATACGCCGCGGCGATGTTGACAAGAAAACCAAAATAGTCTTTGCGATTGAGTAGTGCCAATAAGCGAGGATTCTTCGGCAGCATCCCCATGTACGCGATCACCGGAATTCGCTTGGTCACCGGCTTCCATGCATCAACAAACTCCTGAAGAATCCAACGCTGTCCCGACTCCTTGGCGGTGATGAATTGGTCCGCCATCATCTCTTCTTTGGCCCGGGTGCCTCCGGGGTTGTGTAACTGAATCGCATCGAATCCACCCGACATGACGGGGAGCGCGTAACGATCCACAAAGCCCTGCCATCCCTCTTTCTTGAGGTTCCACCCGATGCGACGGTCCTTGTCATCGGGGGAGGAGTTTCCAATCGGGTACCACGCGATGATCCGGGGCGCGTGCTGCACCTTTCCTTTGGGCGTGACGATGTACCCACTGCGCGGGTCGACCGCGGCCGGGGTTCTCCGCCGCGAAGACGCATCGACCCGAGTGCCCGCCGGTTGAGTCACCGATTCAGCGTGAGCTCTTGTGGCCGCCGCAACCGCTGCTCCCCCTGCGATGGTGCTGATGAGTGATCCTGCCAGGACTGCTCTTCGGCTCACCAGCGCTGCCATCTCATTACACATATCCGGCTGATGCTGATTGCTCATGCGCTGACCCCAGTCAATCAGACGCTTACTTGGTCGATTCGTTCCGGGCAATGGTCTCAAACATCTGCTTCATTCCCGCCCGGTAAATCGTGTGCGCCATCTGTGGCACGATCGTCACTTCAGCATCACTCCCCAATTTGGTGAGGGAGTCCTTCAACCGCCGCGCGGCCCCTTCCAGATAAAACGTGTCCAGTTCTCCGGCATACACGTGAATCTTACCGGAGAGCAGCGACCGCTTGGCGCTCCATTCGGCCTCGATCTTGCGGCGGATGTCGTACTTCTCCCAGTCCTTCATGCGATCAGTGAACACTTGACCACTCGCGCGATCGAAGATCTCCACTGGTTTGCCATCACCGCCCTTGGGGCTGAACACTGCCTCAAACGAACTGATCTGCCCACCCGGGCCCATCACCGTTTCCATCGCTACAAAGTCCTTGTAGAACAGACTTGGTGCAGCACCCGATCGAGCAATCGGACGCCGGTCACCGTGCTCGTCCAGATACATGTTCACACCGGGCTTGTACAGATCGATCATCTGAAAGTCGTGAAAATCCACCGGATCAGGGCAGTGCGACCAGCAGCCGGCAAAGTCCTCGGGATATTCGATCTGCAGCCACAGCGAGCTCCACCCGCCGGACGAGATGCCTGTGACATACCGCCTCGCGGCACCGCCACCACGGAACTTGGCTTCCAGAGCCGGTGCAAACTCCTTGACCAGCGCCGCACCGCGTGGGCCATTGTTCGCCGAATCTGCAAACACGCTGTGCCCTTCAAAGCACGTGGGGTCAGGGACAACGACAATGACCTCTGATTCCGGGCCCTCGCGCGGAATCATCCCACGCATGAATCCGAGATCCCGGTGCGTGCCGCCAAAGCCGGTGACAAAGTACACCACCGGATACGACTTCTGGGGCTCAGTAGCCCAACTCGGTGGCAAGTACACGCTGCCCCTCATCATGACATCGCGACCTGCAAAGGCCGAGAGAACCTCACTCTTCATCTCAAAGAGCTTGGTGCGTTCATTCTCTCGAAAGGGGCGCTCGGTCACCACCTTGTCCACGTTCAGCGTCACAACATCGGTCTGATTCGGTTCAAAGCGGATGCGCACCGGCTCGCCATATCGATCTCCTGCATCCTTGCCCCAGTGACATCCGTCGCGGCTCACTTTCTCCACGGCCTGAATCACGTAATCCCCCGCCGCGATCTGGTTCCACTGCTTGGGAAAGCCAAGCCAGGTGCCATCCACGGTCACGTTCCCCGTCGCGGCATCGACAGGCATGGCAAAGGTCTGCGGCGTATTGAACCACTCGCCCACATTCTCGCGCGGCTCACGCACGCGATCACCGCCACTATCCTTTGTCATCACCACATACACGCGCATCGCACCGTTTCCGGCCGACCGCGTGACGTGCACTCCACCAACTACGGGAGGTGGAACGTCAACGGGCGCCGTCACCGCAGGAGTCGCTGGCGCGACCGCAGGCTGCATGCCCAGCACGTGTGTTGACACACCAATCCACGCACACGCCGCCCACAGATATTGACATTTCAACATGCTGGTTCCTTAGTGTGATCGATCTTGTACGTGATTTACTCGTTGTGCAGCGCGTCAGTTTGCGGTATCCACTCCACAAACCCCTCTATGGCCTCGTACTCCGCCAATCCCAACTTGTCATACAACTTGGCCGTCGCGCGATTGCGATCTTCAGCGCGTTGCCAGAACTCACGCGCGTCACTGGGACCCGGAAACAGCGCCATGTCCTTCTGGCTTTCATGCTTGAAGATCGCCATCCGCTTTCGCATCACTTCTTCTGGTGCCAATGGCACTGCCATCTCGATGTCATCCGGGCCCCATTCCTGCCATGCCCCGCGATAAAGCCACACTTTGCAGTGCTTCATCCACTCCCGATCCATGAGACGCAGGACCGCCGCCTTGATCGCTGCCAGGCACACGCGGTGAGTGCCGTGGGGGTCGGAAAGATCACCTGCCGCATATATCTGGTGCGGCTTCACCTCATCCAGCAATTTCATCGTGATCTTGATGTCTTCCTCGCCGATCGGTTTCTTCTTCACGCGACCGGTCTCATAGAACGGAAGATCAAGAAAATGAATCCGATCCGGCTTCACACCGCTGTACCGTGCCGCGGCACGCGCTTCGGTGCGGCGAATGAGCCCCTTCACGCGTTGCAGTTCCGGGCTATCCACCTGCCCCGCTTGTTTCTTGGCGATGAACTGCTCGATGTTCTGCTCCAGCCGATCGGCAAACTCTTTGCCCAGTTGCGGAAACGCCTGGGCGAATTCGGTCACGAAATCCACGTGCCGCAGGGCGGATTCATCCCAAACCGCGATGTTGCCGCTGGTCTGATAGGCGACGTGCACATCATGCCCCTGATCGCACAGGCGGATGAATGTGCCTCCCATGCTGATGACATCATCATCCGGGTGCGGGCTGAAGACGACAACTCGCTTGGGAAATGCTTCACCCTTGGGCACGTCCTGCGGCCCACCTGAAGGTTTGCCGCCAGGCCAGCCCGTGATGGTTTTCTGTAAAGCCCGGAAGACTTCAATATTGATGTCGTAGGCCCCGCCCTTGGCACCACCCCGCACCGCCAGCAGTTCCTGCAGGCCATGCTCGTTGTAATCTTCATCTGTCAATTTGGTGATCGCCTTGCCAACCGTGTGTGCCAGCCAGATTACCGCGCGCTTGGTCGTGTGCAAATCCCACGACATGCCAAAGTTTGCCAGCGGTCCCAGCAGCCAAGGTGTCTTGAATCGCGTCAATTCAGCACTGGATGCCGGGTCCAGCATCACCGTCGCATTCGGGTGCTTCTGCAGAAAGCTTGCCGCGACGGAGGTCGTGATGTCACCTTCCACCGCACGCTTGATGATCCCCGCCTTGTGCTCGCCAAAGGCCAGCATCACGACGCGCTTGGCATCCAGGATGGTGCCGACACCCATCGTGATCGCCTGCCGCGGCACGTGCCGCTCGCCAAAGAAATCGCTCGCCGCATCCATCCGCGTTACTCGATCCAGTGTGATAAGCCGCGTGCGGCTGTCGATCGGTGATCCGGGCTCGTTGAAGCCGATGTGTCCGGTGCGGCCCACACCCAGAATCTGAATATCAATTCCACACGCAATCGCGATCTTGCGCTCGTAATCCTCGCAGAATTGCTGAACCTTTCCGGGAGCACATGTACCATCCGGCACATTCGTGTTCTTGGGGTCGATATCCACATGATCAAAGAGGTACTCGCGCATGAAGCGCCGGTAACTCTGCAATTCATCCGTGCCCATCGGCCAATATTCATCCAGGTTGAACGTGATCACGTTCTTGAAGCTCAATCCCTCTTCGCGATGCAACCGAACGAGTTCCTCGTAAACACCCTGGGGCGTGGACCCCGTCGCCAGGCCCAGCACCGCGTTCTTCCCCTGCCTGGCCCGCTCGCGTATCAGCGTGGCGATCTCTGCCGCCACGGCCCGACTCGCGGCGGTGCTGGTAGGGTGTACCGAAACCGCGATCTTCTCCGGAGTCTTGTGACGCTCCACGCTTGGCTCTCCCATCACGGATTGAGTGCTTGTATTGGTGCGGGTCTTGGTGGCAACCTGCCCAGAAACTGATCCTGACATCCCTGCTTCCTTTCCCAATGGACCGCGTCGCGGCACGGTTCCTTCCGCGCCACGATTTGTCAATCAACCAGATTGTACAGAGATACGCTTTGCAGGTACTCTGTCTAAACACATTTTCAAGCGGATCAGCCCCTCTGCGGAGATTGCATGAGTTCTTCACAACGAACCCTCGGAATTGGCATCGTCGGACTGGGTTTCATGGGCGCCACGCACATCAAGGCCTATCAACTTGCCCGCAAGGACGGCTTTCCCTGCAAGCTCCTCGCCGTTGCAGATGCCGATGCCGACCGCCGCGCTGGTCGCCCGCCCGCCGCCGGAAACCTCGACACTGGTGCATCTGAGGAACTGCTTTTTGATCCCTCCCAGGTTCGTGGCTACCAGACCGCCGATGAACTCTTTGCCGATGACGACATCAATCTTGTCAGTATCTGCACCTACACCGATTCGCATGTTGACTTGGCCACCAAGGCCCTGAACGCGGGCAAGCACGTTCTGCTTGAAAAGCCGGTGGCGCTGTCGGCGGATGCAATCGTGCCCCTGATCGACGTTGCGAGGAAGTCCGGCCGCCTCTGCATGCCCGCGATGTGCATGCGCTTCTGGCCGGGGTGGGAATGGCTCAAGGACGTTGTGACCAAGTCAACGTACGGCGCGCTCCGCACCGCCCGCTTTGAGCGGCTGGGTTCCGGCCCTGCATGGGCGAGTGATTTTTATCGCAACGATGCCCGCAGTGGTGGGGCGATCTTTGATCTGCACATTCACGATACAGACTTTGTCCATTGGCTCTTTGGCAAACCCGCTTCGGTCTCATCCAGCGGCAGCCGCAACCATGTGCACACGACCTTCCGCTACCACACCGGCCCGGCATCGCAGGCCCTCATCACCGCCGAAGGTGGTTGGTCCGTCGCGCCATCTGGCGGATTTCGCATGAAATACCTGCTGAACTTTGAGAAAGCCACGATTGAGTTCGATCTCAGCAAAGAGCCCACCGTGACGGTCTATCACCCCGATCGAGCTGAACCTATGTCCTTCGCATGTTTGGGCGGCTATGACATGGAGATCCGCCACCTTATTGATTGCATCGCGCACGACCGCCGCCCACGTGCTTCACTTGAGGATGCCCTTGCCGTCACGAAGACTATTGAGGCGGAGTTGCGGTCTATTCACTCCGGGACGACGATTGCGGTGGGGTGAAGGATGAAGCCGCCAGTGCCCATACCGCCGCGATTGTCTCGACTCACCATCGTGTGCATAGTCCTTTTCGTGTTTCTGACCGCGCTGCATGTTTTTGGCATGAGCCGCGTACACCTCGTGGAGTATCGCTGGCACAGAACGCTGGCTTCGTCAGCCGAGTCGGTGCCATCTGAACACGGCCTCTCCTTTAGTCTGTTCAAGACCACATTTGCACTCGCACTGCGATCTCTGAAACTCTCCAGCCATTCCGGCGTATTGACGTGCGGGTACTCAGAGTACATCAGCTATGGCTCGGATTCGCTGAAGCTATCCCAACAATGGAGCGACCATCAAGGGTGGGCGGCTCGCCAGATCAATGATGTCACACCTGCCAACCCATTTGTGATGTCCTCGCAATCTGTCGATGGAGGCGTGCAAATTGGCGGCATCGGTGTCATCACCACGTCGCGCCAAGGTGAAACTGGCACCGCACTTCGAATCCCTATTGCGTACCTATTGATCCTGCTCCTCATCCCTCCGTTGCTCGCGTGGCGCGGCAGACGTCGCTTCGTCCACCGCCTGAACGCTGGCCAGTGCCTGCGCTGCAGCTACACCCTGGATGGCGTACCTACCTGCCCTGAGTGCGGCACTGCCGCACCGCTCCCAGTAAGTGCTACTGCTACGGGTTGATTCGTGGGAGTCATCGCTGGGTGACTGGCGGCGATTGCTTGTTGGACGAGTGTGGCCAACGCTTGCCGATCGTATTGCCGGGCAGCGGGAACACGAATGAGCGGCACTCGTGCTGAAGCAAACGCGTGATTGAGAAAGTCATCACGTTTGCGTCGCCTTGTCTGCTGATGGGTTGAGTCGTCAAGTTCAATCGCCGCAACGATCTTCGTTGTATCTGCTTCGCACAACACGAAATCAACATGCTTGGCACTGATCTGATTGAATGCTTTGTAGAAACCAGATGCACCCGGTCTAACTCCCAGCAGATCCGCCACGCGGACCTTTGCCATAATGCACACGTTGGGTGATAGAGCGGCGAACAATTCGCGATAAAAGTGCAATTCGGTACTGGTAAGTAGTCTCGCGATGGGTTGATACGGCAACGGAGGCGCGGTTTGCTGAGTTGAAGTTCTGATCGAACGGGGATTACCCAGCAAATGGACTAGCAGTACAGCGATGGCGATAGCAACGGCCAACACAAAGATCAAACCGATCAGAACAACCATGTAATGACGATAGGGCACCCATTTCGAGAGTCGGAAGCACCAGTCGCATACGCCGATTGGCAATTAGAATACGCCGACGCCTCGGCGTTGAATCGCCTACTTATCCGGCAAACACCCCTCTCATCCACCCCGCATCCGCCTGGCTCATCGGTTCATCCGTCGCCGCACGCAGATTGCACACTGCCTGCCGCTGATTTCTGAATCCCGGAATCGCAGACAGCACCCGCTCATGGCTCAGCACCCACCGCGTCGCGGCACTACTCAGCGTCTCGATGTCGCTCACGCCCGCTCTTGCGAATCGCTTCTTCACCTCGGCCAGCTTGCTGCGCACGCCGCGAAGCGTGTCAGGATTGAAGTCCTTGCGTCCGCCCCGGTAGTCCCCCTCTTCAAACTTCGGGGGATTCTCAGGGTCAAACTTGTCGAGCAAAATGCCCTGATCCAGCGGCCCGAACGCCACAAAGCCGCAGTCGTACTGCTTCATCAGATCCTGCATCGGGCTTCCCGGCCTGATGAAGTCGTCATAACGGAAGTTGGCCTTATTTTGCAGCACTTTGGGTTTCAGAATCGGGATCGCTCGCGCGAAATCCTCGACCGTGTATGCCGATTGCCCGATCACCCGCACTTTGCCCTCTTTCACCAGCGAGTGCATCATCGCTGCCGCCTCGGGCAGGTAATCGTAATCATTTCTCAGGTTGCCGTTCTTGTCGTATCCCTGTCCGACGTAGCTGCCGTGATGAAAGTAGTAGATGTCGATGTAATCAGTCCGCAGATTTCGCAGACTCTGCTCGCACTGATTGCGAATGTGTCGCGGCTCATACGAGTGAATCGCCGTCCCTTTGAAATGCCCCACCTTGGTCGCGATCACCTGGCTCTCGCGCTTCACACCCAGCGTGCGAAACGACTCCGCCAGCGTGCGCTCTGCACGCCCGTTGCCATAGATATCCGCGTTGTCCCAGTGATTGACACCACCATCCAGCCCCGCCTTGATCCCGGCGAGAATCTCGTCGTCGTTCACATCTGCCCAGCCGATTGATGCGCCCGTGCTGGTGTTCCAGTTGGGGCCACCCATCGTCCAGCAGCCAAAGCCGACTTCTGAAATCTGAATCTGCGTCCCGGGAATCGTGCGTGTTCTCATGTCTGTTCCGATGCCGCGGCTTTGATGTCAGTCACAAGTCGGTCACACGTTGGTCACGTTGCTGTCACCAAAGCCATGCACGAGTGGAGTTTACTTCTCAACGGCTTTCTTGCTGGGCTTGGACTTCTTGTCCTGTAGTGGTTTGCCACGCTCGGCATTGCCCTTTGCCACCTTTTTGGCCTTGGAGGGTTTCCGCCCCTCGCCGTCCTGCTTGCTCGCGCCGCTGGCATCTTGCTCGGCCTTTGCCGTTGCGCTGGTGTCAGACCAGTGCTGCAAAAGATCAACCAACCCTTCGCTCTCGGCCACGGGAACGTGATGCTCCAACCAGCGCCCGGCCTCGGCCGCCGACAGTGCTGGTTCGACCACCTTTTCCTGCGTCAACAGCCGCAGCAAGCGATCATCCACGGGAAAGGCGTGAACACCCATAGATACCGCAGCCACTCGCGCTGCGGCAAATGGTGGCATGCCTTCCAGCGAATCCAGATACGTCCGCGCATCTCGCTTGCTCGCCGCCGTCACGCGACTCATCGCCAGGCCATTTTCTCGCTTGAAAACATCAAAAAGCACCGCGCGGAGTCGCGAAGCACGCTCCAATGCCTTTGGGTATCGCTCGCCGAGCGCTGCACCGATTTCATCAGGCATCGCCACACGCAGGTGATTCACATCCAGAAAAGTCTCGGTCAACTTGCGAAACGCGCTCCGGGCATTGGAACTCGTGGTCTCCCACAACAGCAGCGAATACATCACCTCGCGCACCACGGGATCGGCGTCTTCAAAGCCAAAGTCCGGCGCGCGGTTTGCCACTGTCGCGGCAGTGTGCTGCGCCCGTAATCGCTTGAGTAACGACGCAAGCTTCTTATTCTCGGCAGAGCCGGTCATGACTCATCTCCCTGACTCGGCTCGCTTGCCTTGCGCTCCTTCTCGGCTCGCTCTGCCGCGACCTTGCCCAGTGCCTGCGCCAGACCCAGTTGCTTCTTGAGTGAATCATCTAAGCGGAAACGGAGAAACGGAAGCCGACGCACGCGGACCAATTCGCCCGCTTCACGCCGAATGTGACCTGACGCTGCGGTAAGCCCTTCGACAACTTCGTTACCCTTTTCTGCCGGCAGCACCGACACGCCAATCGTCGCTTCTGACAAATCATCCGCGACTGTCGCGCCTGTGATCGTGACCAGCCCCGACACGCGCGGATCGTTCACACCCCGCACCAGCACTTCGCGCACGGCATCGGCAATCGCGCTGGCCATCTGTTCATTTCGCCTGCTCATCGGCCTCCTCCCTGTGAGTCGGAGGAATTCAGCTCCGTCATCGCTGACTCGGCCCGTGTGGCCATTTCTGTCAGCATCTGCTTCATCGCCTCATCGGCGGTAGGAGCGAGGCCATCCTGCTCCGCATCATCTTCAATCCGGTGCCCGCGCTGCACTTCTCCGGCGTGACCACGAAGAATCTCACGCGTCACATCACCCAGCTCTGCATCGTGCAAGGCACGCAGCTTCAAGGTGATGTTGCTCAAGACATCGCCGATGTACTTGGCATCACTCCCCACAATCGCCAGCCCCAGCACCGCCACACGCGGATTCTCCTGCCGATCCACCTCGGCCACGGAAACCTGATGCTCCCTGTGCAGTCTGTCCTTGACCGACATCACCACGCGGCGTTTGTCTTTCAAAGACTCCGCGTGGTGAATGATCAATTCAAACTGAAGAATGCCGACGATCATGCGTTCATCCGTTCCGCTGCAAACCCAAGGCGAGTGTCACTCCCGCTCGAATCACAGCGAACGCTTCACCTCGACCTTTCGGTAGCACTCCAGCACGTCGCCCTGCTTGATGTCGTCGTAGCCGACGATCTTCATGCCGCATTCCATGCCCGAGCGAACTTCCTTGGCATCGTCCTTGAAACGCTTGAGCTGTTCCAGCACGCGATCGTGCTCGATGACCACGCCATCACGAGTGACGCGGATGAGCGCGTCGCGCTGCACCGTGCCGTCGGTGATGTAGCAGCCCGCGATCGAACCCACGCGGCTGACCTTGAAGACCTGACGCACTTCGGCGTGACCCAGCACTTCCTCGCGCAGGTCGGGCTTGAGCATGCCCTCCGCCGCCTTCTTCAGGTCGTCCACGATGTCGTAGATGACCTGATAGGTGCGGATTTCCACGCCCTTGCTCTCCGCCACGGTGCGGGCCTTGCCCGACGGAATGACGTTGAAGCCGATGATGATGGCCTGCGATGCCGCTGCCAGACTGACATCGTTCTCGGTGATGCCGCCGATCGCAGAGTGCAGCACGCGCACCTTGATCTCGTCGGTCGAAACCTTTTCGCACTGGGCCTTGAGCACATCGACCGTGCCCTGCAGGTCGGCCTTGAGCACCACCAGAATTTCCTTGATGTCTTTGTCGGCGATCTGCGTGAAGACGTTGTCCAGCGTGACCTTCGGAGCCGCCAGTGCCGCTTCGCGTTCGCGACGCTGACGATTCTCCGCCGCTTCCTGGGCCTTGCGCAGCGAATCGACGACAAAGAACTTGTCACCCGCATCGGGAATGGCATTCAGACCCGACACCTGCACTGGCCACGGCGGAGTGACATCCTTGAACTTCTGACCCCGATCATCAGTGATGTCGCGGACGCGCCCGAAGGCACGACCCATCACCACATAATCACCGACGCGCAAGTGACCCTGCTGAACCAGAACGTTGGCCACCGGGCCGCGGCCCTCTTCCATGCGTGCCTCAATCACCGTGCCGCGGGCGTGGCCAGCAAAGTCGGCCTTGAGTTCCAGAATCGTCGCCTGCAGGTCGAGCGTCTCCAGCAATTCCGGAATGCCCTTGCCCGTCGTTGCCGACACTCGGATCACTTCTGTATCGCCACCCCATTCCTGAGGATTGACACCCGCCGCAGCCAATTGGCCCAGCGTTTTCTGAATCGCCGCCTCGGTCGCATCCGGACGATCGATCTTGTTGAGTGCCACCACCAGCGGGACCTTGGCCGCCTTGGCGTGGTTGATGCTCTCGATAGTCTGGGGCATCACGCCTTCGGGAGCCGAAACCACCAGCACCACCACATCGGTCACCGTCGCACCGCGAGCACGCATGCTCGTGAATGCCTCGTGGCCCGGCGTATCGAAGAAGACGACTTCCTTATCTTCGCCGTTCACGTTCAGACTGACGCGGAACGCGCTGGTCTTCTGCGTGATGCCACCCGCCTCGCCCGCAGCCACGTTGGCATTGCGGATCTTGTCCAGCAAGCTCGTCTTGCCATGGTCGACGTGGCCGAGAATCGTGACCACCGGCCCGCGCGGCTGAAGGTCTTTGGCTTCGCGACCGCCGAACTCGACGCTCACGGCCTCTTCCGCTGTCTTCTTCTCCACCACGCGAAGATCGATTTCAAAATCGATCATGATTTCCTGCGCCTTGGCCGCATCCAGACCAGAGTTGATCGTCACGATCACGCCCTGCAAAAAGAGCTTCTTGACGATCTCCGCACCCTTCACACCCGTGGCCGCCGACAAATCCTTGATCGTGAAAGGGGTCGAGATTTCGACAATCTGCTCACCCGTATCCAGATGCGTCTGACCACCCGCCGTGCCCGGACGCTTGGCATCCTGGCGACGCTTCTTGAGCAATCCACCAGAACGAATCAGGCGAGCTTCACGCTCGATCAGGTCCTGTTCGCTAAAGACATTGCCACCACCCACCCAATCATCCGCCGATGCACGCCGACGCTCAGGCACGCCAGCACCCGTCGAACGCTTTCCCGCAGTACCGCCACCACCGGCATTCCGCCGCGGACTGCGGCCGCGATCATCATCGCCACCTCCGCCAAATCCGGATGCCGAGCGACCCGGTCCGGCCGGGCGAGTACCCGAACCACCACCCTGACCACCCATGGGTGGGCCGACGCGGCGTGGCCGCGGCGCTTCAACTGGCTCTGGTGCTTCAATGCGGACGACCTTGGGGCCTGACAATTTCACTGGTGCGCGATTCTCAAGCTTCGGACCCGCCGGAGTGACTGCAGTCGGGCGCTTGGGAACATTCTGCTGCCCAACCGGTCCTGGCCGGTTAGGAGCGACCATGCCACCACCCGCACCACCAGTTCCCGAGGCACTGGCTGAGCCACCAGCCCCGCCCGGGCGATGCGTCGCAACTCCTGCTCCGCCTCCGTCGTGACGGGTCGCGGCAGTGGGGGCGCTTCCAGCGTGAACATCCGTCGTTCCGTGAGGTGCGCCTGCGGCAGGAGCCGAGGGTTGGGTCGCCGGCGTCGCCGTGGTTGCTGCGGCTTTCGCCATGGCTTCGGGCTTCAACGGCGGAGCTGTCGTCGCATGCGCCGCCACCGTGGGAGCGATCGGCGTCGTCGGCTTCACCGGTGTTGCCTTGGCGTGGGTCTCGCTCGGGTCGCTCAGCACCACCGGCCTTTCCACCGGTGGCGTTGTAAACGCTGGCTTCGACGGCAACGGAGGCGTCACGATTGATGCTGGCTTGGCGGCCTTCACCTCTTTGACGATCACTTCGTCTTTGGCCGCTGACTCCGGCGGTGCTGCAACCACAGCGACACCGGCCCCGCCTTCGGATGCCTCGCCGCCATCGGCCTTCTTGCCCTTGGCTTTGGATTTGGACTTGCTCTCAGTCGTTTTTTCCGAAACGATCTCGCCCGCCGCGTGCCATTCGCGGATCGTCGCCACCAGGCCCGCCTTCAGCGCGGATGCGTGCGTCTTGACCGTCTCCTCCCCGATTCCTTCAGCGCGCAGCTTCTGGATAATCGCTTTGGATTCGACATTCAACTCTTTGGCAAGATCGCTGACTTTCATACTGTGATTTCACGCTCTCAAAAGACCATCGACTCTCAAACACACGTCTACGCACTCACACACAAATGCTCAACCAAGCCCCTGAACAGATTCAGGAGTTCCCCGCGCCACCCCGTCCCAGAATCGCATTCGCCGCTTCATCACCCGCCGAGGCACTTTCGCCCCCCAGCAGCTTCTGTGCCGCGTCCGCCTGCTCCTTCATCTGACGTTCCTTCTCTTCCTTGGCCTTCTGCTGCTCTTCAGCAACCACCTTGGCCTTGGTCGAGGCGATCTCGACCATCCGCGCCGCCGCGGCCTGATCGATCTCCAGTTCCGTCATCAGCACCTCAGCGCCCACTTCCTCAATGTCAAAGACACTGACCATGCCGAGTGCTGCCAGCTTGTCCACGTGCTTCTCGTCAATCCCTTCAACACTGAGCATCGTCTGCGACAGCGTCTCCAGGCCTTTGTTGAATTCCTCCGGAGTCAGAATGTCCACGTCCCAACCGGTCAGGCGAGCAGCCAGGCGCACGTTCTGGCCGCGCTTGCCGATCGCCAGCGACAACTGGTCGTCGCGCACCACCACGGTGGCGCGGCCCAGTTCAAAGCACAAGGAGATTTCAGAGACTTCTGCCGGCTTCAGGGCATTCTGAATCAGGATCTGGCTCGATTCGTTATAGCGGACGATGTCGATCTTCTCGCCGTTCAATTCATCAACGATGTTCTTGATGCGGCTGCCACGCACACCCACGCACGCGCCGACGGCATCGACCTTGCTGTCCACGCTGGCCACCGCGATCTTGGTGCGATAGCCGGCCTCGCGGGCCATTCCCTTGATCTCGATGATCTTCTCAGCCACTTCTGGCACTTCGACCTCAAACAAACGCTTGATGAAATCCGGGTGCGATCGCGACACGTGCACCTCGACCTTGCTTCCCGCTTCCTTCACATCCAGCACCAGGCAGCGCACGCGATCACCCGGTTCAAATTGCTCGCCGGGAATCTGCTCACTCTTGCGCATGTACGCTTCGGCACGTTCCACCTGCACCACAAGCGTGCCACCCTCGTAACGCTGCGCTATTCCCGTCACGATCTCGTTGAGTTTGCGCCCAAACTCTTCCTTGATCGTCGCCCGTTCATCATCGCGGAACTTCTGAATCATCACCTGCTTGAACGTCTGTGCCGCAATGCGCCCAAAGGCCGCAGGGGGCATCTCCAGTGCCTCACCGTGACGCGTCAAAGTCATCGTGCCCATCACCGGATCGATCTTGCATGCAAACTCTTCGGTATCCAACGTGTTGAAATACTTGCGAGCGGCCGACACCATCGCCAGTTCCAGGTCGCGAATCAAAAGACCGCGATCCACATTGCGATCACGGGAGATTCCATCAAGCAGACGAAGCATTTCAGCGCTATTCATATTGTCCATCCTCTTTCTTCAGATTGTCTCGTTCAGATTGTCAAGGCCGGTCGTCAACCCAGGTTGTCTGGCCAGTCGTCTTGCCAGTCGTCTGGCCAAGTCCGCTCGAACCCAAAAACAAACAAGCCACGGTGGTTGCCGTGGCCCTTCATCTCGCTCTGGTCACACCAGATCGAGACCGATCACGATCGAGCAAGCTCAGCCAGTGGCCAACCCTCCTTGCAAAGGGACAACCTCTGACCCAGCCAGCCAAAAGGGCGCAGCCGATGCGCGGATGGAGTGCATCCGATCACCGAGCATGATTGCGAACCTTCAGCATGACAGCTCCTTACCCGTGATCACGGGTCCGAACAGATTCCAGTCAAGTTTAGTGCACCCCAACTCCAATGTCCACACCCGCCCAAGCGGGGTAGGGAGTTACCCAACCCAAGTGGTACTTCATAATGACCCGCCATATTCGACAGGCCTACTCAGATTCGGTCAAGCTGACCGCACGAACCACCTTCAATGCCCTCTGCCCATTGAATTTCCCAACTTCTACCCAGAACTTCTTCTCCCCTTCGATGCACAGCACCGCGGGGTTCGACGCTTCCTGCTCAGTCACAATCACGTCCCCAGGAGCCATCTTCACCAGATCCTCAAGCGTGATAGTCGTTTCCGCCAGAACACCCTTGATCGTCAACGCCGCACGCCCCAGCGTCCGCGTGACATCCTCTTCGCTTCGTCCGGCGGCGTGTTTGGAACTGAACCAACTCTGGTTCGAAAGCAGATCCATCACCGGCTCAATCACGTTATAGGGAATGCACAGGTTCATCGTCCCTGCTCGCGTTCCCATCTTCAGCTCAAACCCCACGACCACCACCACCTCGTTCGGCGGCACGATCTGCACCAATTGCGGGTTGCTCTCCGTCGCCGCGATGGAGTATTCGAACTTCTTGACCCCGGACCACGCTTCCGACAGGGCACTCAAACCGCGTTTGGTCACATTTCCGATCAATCGCGACTCAATCAGCGTCATCGGCCTCTGCGGAATGAACAGGTCCTGCGACGTCCCCCCTAGCAATCTGTCCACGATCGGGTAGATGATCAGGGGTGAAATCTCCAGGCACATCTGCCCTTCAAGTCCATCCGCCTCAATCAGATTAAAACTCGTTGGATTCGGCAGTCCGCTGATGAACTCCGAGTACGTCATCTGCTCGCATGTCGCGACCTTCACTTCAATGATCGTGCGCAGAAACCCCGACAAGCTCGCGCCAAAGTTTCTTGCAAACGCCTCATGCAGCGTCTGCAACGCCCGCATCTGATCTTTGCTCACGCGCTCTGGACGCTTGAAGTCATACGGCCGGACTTCCGGCTTGAATCCTTCCTTGCGGGCTCGGCTGAATATCTTCGCAGCCTCGGGCTCAGGAGGCGACGCCACATCCTCGCCCACCGTGGCAAGCAATGCATCGATCGAACTTTGATCTAGCGTGTCGGCCATGTGCTCTCTGTGCTCTCACACTCAACCAATCCCCCCGTTATCGACCATTCGCCTCCTTCATTCTGCAAAACTCTTCAAACAACCTCCCCGATTCCCGGGACGGTCGCTTGCCGCCGGCATCGAACTGCACCAAACCTGTTCCCCTCCTGTTTCGTACCATCCTCCAATCCCATGCTCCCCAAATTCCCATCACTCTCCCGCTTTCTCCCCCTCTTCGCTTGCCTCATCGCCCTTTCCGGGCTGACCCTTGCCAATGCCGCACCCCCGGAAGCCACCCCCTCAAAGACCGGCTCCAAGGCCGAAATCCCCGACTTCACTCTTCCTGACGAACCCGAACGCGCCGAGAAAGTCATCGTCACCCTCGCCGCTCGCGACACCACCGTCTCCCCTGGCTCCTCCACCCTGCTTGCAGTCACCTTCGACCACGCCCCCAAGTGGCACGTCCACACCAACGCTCCGGCGGTTCCCGCTGCCTGGAAAGCCGCCAACTTTGAGCCCTTTCCCACCGTCGTCACCCTCGAACCCGACGCCGGCCTCAAAGTCAGCGGCATGCAATGGCCCCGCCCCGTCGAAATCCTCGCCGATCTCGCAGGCACCGGAAAAGCAGAGAAGTACGGTGTCTTCGAAGGCAAAGCCACCGTCTTTCTCGTCGTGAATGTCGATGCCTCGGCCACTCCCGGCCCGCGCCCCCTCAAGGTCAACATCTCCTATCAGGCCTGCGACGACACCAAGTGCCAGCTTCCCGTCGAGACCTCCCTCACCTCCACCTTCACCATCGGTGCACCCACGGTCGCAGCAACCCCCGCTGATCCCGTCTTCTCCTCCTTTAAACCCGAGCTCGTTCAGAATTTCATCGATGCCGCGCCTGGCTCCGGAGCCAAGTCCACCGTCCGCTTCGATGTCCTCGGCAAGTCCTTCGAAGTCGATACCAAATCCGGCGCAGGTTTCGCCCTCCTTCTCTTGGCCTCCGCCCTTGGCGGCTTCCTCCTCAACCTCACTCCCTGCGTCCTCCCCGTCATCCCCATCAAGATGATCGGGCTCAGCCACGAGGCGGGCTCTCGCTCCCGCTCCCTCCTTCTCGGCACCATCATGTTCGCCGGCGTCGTCTTCTTCTGGCTCGTCATCGCCATTCTCATCGCCAGCATCAAATCCTTCACCGCCACCAATCAACTTTTCCAGATTCCCTGGGTCTCCATCGGCATCGGCATCTTCGTCGCCATCATGGGCTTGGGCATGCTCGGCCTCTTCACCTTCAACCTCCCCAACTGGGTCTACTCCGTCGATCCCAAGCGTGACTCCATCGGCGGAAGCTTCGTCTTTGGCATCATGACCGCCGTCCTCGCCACGCCTTGCACCGCCCCCTTCGGCGGCGCGGCAATGGCTTGGGCCGCCACTCAATCTCCCGCCATTATCCTCGCCGTCTTCGCCGCCATCGGTGTCGGTATGGCTCTTCCTTACTTCATTCTCGCCGCCTTCCCCAAGCTCGTCTCGTGGGTTCCCAAGTCCGGCCCCGCCTCCGAACTCTTGAAGCAAGTCCTCGGCCTCCTCCTCTTTGCCGTCGCCATCTACTTCATCGGTGTCGGCATCGATCCTCTCCTTCGCGAACCCGTCGATGAACCCATCCGGTTCTTCTGGTGGCTCGTCGCCGCAGTCGTAGTGGGGGCCATGCTCTGGATGATCTTCCGCACCATCAAGATCACTTCATCCCTCGTCCGGCGCAGCGTCTTCACCATCCTCGGGCTTGCCTTCTCCGTCGGCATCGTCGGCATCGCCCGTGCATTCACAGACCACGGCCCCATCCGCTGGGTCGGCTACACCCCCGAGCGCCTCGCCAAGTATCAGGCCGAGGGCAAAGTTGTCGTCATGGATTTCACCGCCGAATGGTGCTTCAACTGCAAGCTCCTCGAATCGAACGTGCTGCACACTCCTGAAATTGTCGAGCTTCTCAGTTCCGACGGCATCGTCCCCATGAAGATCGACCTCACCGGCAACAACAAACCCGGCGCTGCCAAACTCAAAGAACTCGGCTGGGTCAGCATCCCCCTCCTCGCCATCTCCGGGCCCACCCGTCCCGATCCCATCAAGATGGATTGGTACACCGTCGACGATGTGAAGAAAGCGATTCAGGATTCCACCGCCGCCATACGCAAGCGCGAGTGATCCTTGAATCTTGTTCCGCTGACACGTCTACGTGTCAGTGCACTTGCGCACCGCATGAAATCTCGATAGTCTGCTCACTCATCAGACTTCCGAGACCAATGCATGCAATCCGGCTCAACCCCTCCTCAACAAGACCGCAACGACGACCGCCTCAGCATGATCGAGGAGCGGTTGCGCCACATCGAGAAACGCCTCGGTCTGATGTGGGTCGAACCACCCCGCAAAATCGTGCCGCCAACCGAGGCGCCCCCTCCGCTGCCCCAGACATTCGCCACCGATGCGGCGACTGGCGAGTCTTCAAGTGCCCAACCCACCCACGCGGCGCAATCAGGCCCCGCACCAATCTTCGACATTCCCCCAACCGCACGCCGCGAAGCCGCGCGGCAGTGGCTTGCGAATCAGCGCGTGCCGCAACCCGAAACCAAGACCGATTGGGCCAATCTTGAGCAGCGCATCGGCCAACGCTGGACCTCCATCGCCGGAGCCCTCCTCTTCATTATCGGTATGGGCCTGCTCTTTGCCGTCGCGTGGCGGCGTGGCTGGTTCCAAAACGTCCCGCCGGGCCTCAAGTGCATCCTCGGCTCGCTCGTCGGCTTCGCGATGCTGGTCGGCGCTAATGTGGTGCGTAAGAAATGGTCCGCGATGGCCGCGATTGGCCTGAATGCCGCCGGCCTCGGCGTGGTCTACCTCTCGGCATACGTCTCCTTTGCGACGTTCCACTTGGTGTCGCCTGGTGTCGCATTTGCGATGCTCGCTTGCGTGGCGTTCATGGGCATCGCAATCTCAGCGCGGTCGCAATTCGCAACAGTCGGCGTGGTCGCCCTCATCGGTGGATACCTCACCCCGTTGCTGGTGCACACCGACAACCCGTCGCCGTGGGTGATGCCGATTCACCTCACCGTCCTGCTCGGCTTGGCAGTCGGCCTCACCATCTGGCGCGGGCCGATGTTCATGGCGGTGCGAACCACAGCGCTCATCGGCACCCTCATCATCGGAGCGGTGTGGGTCCTTGGTTCCAACTGGTTGCCTTTGCTTCCCGTCCTGCTCTTCATTGCCGCTGCTTGGGCGTTGCTGAATTTCGAAACGCTCAAAGCAGTAAACAAATGGGCCTTGGGCACAACCGCGGCGACCATCTCCATCAACACATCCATCTTGGGCTCAGTGAGCATCACCGGCTGGGCATTCTGCATCGCCACTGTCTTTGTCCATCGCAATCAGGGCTTCGCAGAGACACTCGATTGGACTGTGCCACTGATTCTCGCGGCGGCATGCGCCGTACTCGCATGGCTGCTGGTGCCCAGTGTCAAGCGGCTCTTCAGTAAACCGAGCTCCCCAGCGGAGATTTTCGCCTGCGTGCTGACCTGTGAGGTTTTCGCGCTAATCCCCATGGCCGTCGCACTCGCATTCACCGACTGGCTGCGTCTCGCGGCATGGGGCTTCATCGCCATCGCCGCCGCCTTCGCAGCACGAAGGACCAAACTCTGGGCTCTCGCCTCGTACGCCGTCATTCTGCTCACAATCACCCTTTTTCAATTGGTGTGCATCGAATCGTGGCGCAGCGATGTCCTCAGCGTGGGCACGCTCGTGCAAGGCGTGTACTTCAGCCGCTGGATGGCTACGGCCGCGGTCCTCGCTGTCGCGTGGCTGTGGGTGGCACGCCTGATCGGCTTGCCCGACAAAGCAGAGCCAAAAGACCAAGCCGAGCCCGAAAACGCCCTTTCAATCGTGCCCTTCTGGCGTCTGCCCTTGGCCCGAATCACCGCAATCACAGGTACGGCGTTGTGCTTTGTGCTGTGGTTTCACATCAAGACAGAGCCAAAGCCGCTGACGTTCATCCTTCCCCTCGTCGCGTGCGTCCTGCTCTTGGCGCGAGGGCTATGGCCCAGGTTGTGGGTCGATCATGCTGCCAACGTCAGCATCATGCTCATTGCCGGTTTCTGGCTGGTGGTGTACTTCCTCGATAACTGGCTGAGCAGTAACGCGCCAGCATTCATGCACCCCGGGCTCCTGTCCTCATTCGTCATCGCCGCATCCGCGCTCATCGGGGCGTGGCTCACCGACAATACAGGTTGGTCGTTGCCGCCACGCTCCAATCGCACGATCGTGGGTTGGTCGGTCGCTGGTGGCACCCTCTTCGTCTCCACCTCCTTCGAAATCGCCCGCGTCGCCAAAATTGTCTTCAGCGATGAAACCGCACGCTCATCCGCAGTCAGCGTGTGGTGGGCCCTCGTCGCCATCGGGCTCATCGTGCTGGGCTTCAAAATTCTCCGCCCCTGGCCGCGGCGTGTGGGTCTTGGCCTTCTCGGCCTCGCACTCGCCAAAGTCGTCATCTATGACCTCGGCGCGCTGTCGCTGGAATGGCGCACAGTGAGCTTCCTCGTCCTCGGGTCAGTAATGCTTGGTGTGGGCCTTGTGTACGGAAAGGTTTCGGCGAAGATCCAGAAAACCGCGCAGGAAGAATCAGAAACGACGACGAACCCAACGTGATTGTGATCGAGCTCCTCTTCGCCCGGGAAACAGGCGGATGTTGGTTGCCAGACGCGCAGCGTCTGGTTCGGTCTGATTGTTCTGATCTCCGCCCATGAGCATGGGCGGACGACTCCTCGTTCATTACCTTCGACCGCACGCACTAGCGCTGATGGTCCCGCCTCAATAGCAGCGACGCCGTGAAATCCCGCCCTCACCCAGCACTCAGTACTCAGCACTCAGTACTTCCCCTGTCCGGTAATTCCTGCCGAATCCCCATTCCAACCCCATAAACCCACCCCATACCAACCAACATCCTTCCCCTCGCTGGATTGACACCCATCAGGAACCGATCTATCGTCTTGACCCGGCGGGCAACCGCCGGAGTGTTGGGGGTTTGGTACCACGCGGGTGTAGCTCAGTGGTAGAGCGTCACGTTGCCAACGTGAAAGTCGCGCGTTCGAATCGCGTCACCCGCTTTCCCAGTAAATGACAGGCAGAAGCCGGTTGTGCAGCTCTGCCTTGTCGGTTGACGATCTTTCAAATATGGCACGGATGTCTCTCAACTCGGCCTCGATGAACTGCTGCACAGCAGTTGCCGCGTTGTCGACTTCGGCCCCGAAATCCCTCAAATCCAAAGCCACCAAAAAACCCTCGAAAAGGGTCTTGGTCTGACACGCTGACATCCCCATCGGCCGTACGCCGGTGAACAGGATCTGCGGGCTCGCCAGGACCTTCCTCGCGGGCCCTTGTTGTTTTTATCCCGTTTGTGTTTCCAGATTCAGAAAGGCCGTTCCCATGAGTACTCCCGCAACAACGACCCCCAACACAGCCGCCGCGACTTGCGAATGTCCCGAGTGCGCTGCCGCCATCACCCTCTCGCGCATTCCCATGCGTGGCGAAGTTCTCCGCTGCGCCGACTGCGCGGTCGAACTCGAAGTCACTTCCACCACGCCCCTCACCCTCGCCCTCGCTCCCGAAGTCCAGGAAGACTGGGGCGAGTGAGTCCAGCGGCAAAGCCGCCGGAAATGGACAAATAGCCAAATGTCCAAATGACCTAATAGAACCCTTCTGATGAGGAGTGCGGTATTTGGAATTTGGAAATTCGACTCCGTCACTCCGTCACTGCTTCTCTCCTCCGATGATCCCCATCGTCGAACCGTCTTTCCGTATTCCCCTAGTGCCTAGTGCCCAATGCCTAGTGCCTCTGGATCTCTCCCATGCGCATCGCCCTGCTCCACTCCCGCATCCGTGTCGAGGAACGGCTTCTGGCCGAGGCCCTCGCTGCCCGCAACATTCAGCACGAATTGATCGACGTCCGCGAGCACACCTTCGATATCCATTCCCACGCGGATTGGACTCGCTTCGATGCGGTCCTAGATCGCTGCCTGGGCCAGTCCGAGGCGGTCGCCGCCGTCCGCTACTTCGAGATGCTCGGTATCCCCTGCATCAATCCCTCCTCCGTCATCGAGGCGTGCGGCGATAAGTTGGCGACGTCATTGCTCCTCGTTCGACACAACGTCCCCACACCTCGCGTCAAGATCGCCCTCGATCCCCCAAGCGCCCTCCGCGCCATCGAAGAGATGGGCTACCCATGCGTGCTCAAGCCGACGGTTGGCTCCTGGGGCCGCCTCCTCGCCCGCATCAATGACCGCGAGGCCGCCGAAGCCCTCATCGAGCACAAGTCCACTCTCGGCGGCGTGCAGCACTCCGTCTTCTACATCCAGGAATACGTCAACAAGCCCGGCCGCGATCTCCGCGTCTTCATGGTCGGTGATCAGGCCATCTGCGCCATCAGCCGCACCAGCCCCCACTGGATCACCAACACCGCTCGCGGCGGTCAGGCCGCGGCACTCACCGTCACCCCGGACATTCAGAACATCTGCCGCGCTGCTTCACGCGCGTTAGGTGGCGGGCTCCTGGCCATCGACCTTCTCGAGTGCCCCGATCGCGGCCTCCTGGTCAGCGAAGTCAATCACACCATGGAGTTCCGCAACAGCATCGCGCCCACCGGTGTTGATATCCCCGGCCGCATGATCGACTTCGTCATCTCCCAAGCCCGCACCTCGCCAACTCCCGCTATCACCATCCCGAGCCGCACGCTGGAAACCGTCCAATGACCGATCGCCCTCGCATCTCCATCCTCGGCGGCTCCGGCTACACCGGTGGTGAACTTCTCCGCCTCCTCCTCGATCATCCTCACGTCGAGGTCGCGCAGATCACATCGCGCTCGCAGCTCGGCAACTTCGTCCACGCTTCGCACCCCAACCTGCGCAATCGCACTAAGCTCCAGTTCATCGCCCCTGATCAACTCGCGCCCTGCGATCTTCTCTTCTCCTGCCTTCCTCACGGCGAAGCCGCCAGGCAGATTGACCATCTCTCGACTCTTGCCCCCCGCATCGTCGATCTCTCCGCCGATTTCCGCCTCCGCGATCCCGCCGCGTATCGCAAGTGGTACGGCAGTGATCACGCCTCTCCTGCTTGGCTCGATCGCTTCGTCTACGGCCTTCCAGAATTCCATCGCGCGCGGCTCGCCACTGCCAAGCTCGCCAGTGGTGTTGGTTGCAACGCCACCGCGATCAATCTCGCCCTTGCTCCCCTCGCCACCCGCGGCCTTATCCGGACCGTCGTGGCCGATGTCAAGGTCGGTTCTTCCGAAGCCGGCGCCGAACCCTCCGCCACCAGCCACCACCCCGAAAAGTCCGGCTCCGTCCGCAGCTTCGCACCCACCGGCCATCGCCATCAGGCCGAAGTCCGCCAAGAGCTCGGCACCTTCGACCTGCACATGTCGATCACGTCCGTCGAGCTCGTCCGCGGCGTTCTCTGCACCGCCCACGTCACTCCGACACAACCCCTCGCTGACAAGGATCTCTGGAAGATCTACCGCGAGCACTATGGCTCCGAGCCCTTCATCCGCCTCGTCAAGGACCGCACCGGCATCCACCGCTACCCCGAACCCAAGCTCCTCAGCGGCACGAACTACTGCGATGTCGGTTTCGAAGTCGATCCCGATTCCGGCCGCATCGTGGTGCTGTCAGCGATTGACAACCTGATGAAAGGTGCGGCAGGTTCTGCGGTGCAGTGCATGAATCTCATGCTCGGTTTCCCCGAAACCACCGCCCTCACCTTCTCCGGCCTCCACCCCCTCTGAACCAAACCGAAGGGACTCCCCATGCTCGTCGTCAAAGTCGGTGGCAGTGAAGGCGTGAATCTCGATACTTTCGCCGCCGATGCCGCCGAAGTCATCCGCTCTGGCCAGCGCGTGGTCATTGTGCATGGGGCCTCGCACGCGACGACGACGCTGGCGGCAGCGCTCGGGCATCCGGCGCAATTCATTACCAGCCCGAGCGGACACAGCAGCCGTCGGACGGATCGGCGGACGTTGGAGATCTTCCAGCTCGCCTGCCGCGGCGTCATGAATCAGCAACTGGTGGAGAAATTGCTGCGGAACGGTGTGAACGCGGTGGGCATTTCGGGGCTGGATGCGCGGCTGTGGGAAGGCAAGCGCAAGGACGCCATCCGTGCGGTCGAGGACGGTGTCGTCCGCATCATCCGCGACGATTACAGCGGCACTGTGGAGCGGGTGAACACCAAGCTCATCACGACACTGCTGGATGCGGGGTTCACGCCGGTGATCTCGCCTCCGGCGATCAGCACGGAGGGAGACCCGATCAATGTGGATGCGGATCGCGCTGCCGCCCAGACCGCCGCGGCGCTGAAGGCGGAGACACTTCTGTTGCTGTCGAACGTCATGGGTTTGCTGCGGAGTTTCCCCGATGAAGCGACGCTGATCTCGCGGATCGCCAAGCATGAGATTGATGGCGCCGTGCAACTGGCGGGGGGCCGCATGAAGAACAAGGTGATGGCGGCGGGCGAAGCGGTGCGGGCGGGTGTGGCTCGCGCGGTGATCGCCGATGCACGTGCGGCTTCGCCGATCCGGCGTGCGCTGGCAGGAGAGGGAACGGTGATTTCGTGATGCTGAATTCTGCGTGCCGCTTGCCACTGAGTGATGACGATGCCATCCGACTTCTTGAGTGGGCGGTGGCGGTGCCTTCGCTTTCCGGGCAGGAGCAGGATTGTGCTGCGGTGCTGGCGAGCGCGATGGCGCGGTGCGGCATGCGGGCGGGCATCGATGAAGCAGGCAACGCAGTGGGCATTCTGGGTGATGGGCCGATTGACATCGTGCTGCTGGGTCATATGGACACGGTGCCGGGATTGGTGCCGCAGAGAAGAGAAGGGGACTTGCTCTATGGTCGTGGCACGGTGGATGCCAAGGGGCCGCTGTGCGCGTTCATCGCGGCAGCAAGTCGAGCCGAGTTGCCCGCTGGTGTGCGGCTGATCGTGATCGGCGCGACAGAGGAGGAGTGTGCCACCAGCCGCGGGGCAAGACATGCGGCCGCGACGTATCGCCCCGCCGCCTGCATCATCGGTGAACCGAGCCATTGGGATGGCGTGACGCTGGGGTATAAGGGGCGGATTCTGGTGACGTTCACAGCGCGGCGTGAGGTGGCGCACACGGCTGGGCCGGATGGCTCGGCGGCGGATGCGGTGCTGGGTGTGGTGCATGAGTTTCAATCGCGGGTGAGCGCGGTGCCGGTGAAGCCCGGTTCCACACAGTCGAGTGCCGGAGCGAAGGCAGGTGCGTTTGATTCGATTCAGTGCACGGTGCGGAGCATGGAGACGCGGTCGGATGGGTTCACTGATGAGGCGCGAGTGGTGGTCGGGTTGCGGTTGTCGCCGGGAGTGCAGCCCTCCGAGATCGCGGAATTGGCTCGCGCCGCGGCGGAAGGGCGCGATGTTGTGGTCACTACGGCTGGGGAGGAGACCGCCGTGGTGGCCGATCGCAGCAATCTGGTGGCACGCTCACTCAGCAACGCCATCCGCGATCATGGCGGCACGCCGACCCCCAAACGCAAGACCGGCACCAGCGATATGAACGTCGTGAACCCCGTCTGGAATTGCCCCATCGCCGCCTACGGCCCCGGCGATTCCGCCCTCGATCACACCCCCAATGAGCACATATCGCTGAGTGAATACTGCAAGTCAATCAGTGTGTTGCAGGGGGCGATTGAGGCAATGGGGAGGGAGTTGGTGGGTGCACGGCCTGCGGCCGAAGTGGCGGGCGGCAAGCGCGGTTGAAAGTTGAAGCGGTCTCATTTCCGATGAGGCCTGAGTTCTTCTGGTGTGGGGAGCCAGCGAGGAGCATTCACTCCGAATCCACCTACTTCAATACCGCCCAAGACGCCACTGAGTTCGTACACGAAAATATCATGGGGGTTGCCGTTCTCATCAGTGCCGAACCCGAAATCGACAATCGGATTGAAGCCGCAATCTGGCGTTTGATAGCCGCGAATGTTCAGTTCTAAGCTCGCACAGCCGCAAGTACATTTCCACGTGGTGGCACGAGCTCGCTCAAGTTGGGGCAGAAATGCTCTGGCTTCGTCGCCGCCATTCTCCAACATCCACCGCAGGAGCGTGCGTTCTTCGTCGGTGAGTGGGCGGGTGGATTTGGACATGCTGCTGCATCAAAGTCATAGATGAACGTTTACTGGTTACCGAACGGACGAAGTTCTTCGGGCTTGGGAAGTACTTTAGGAGCGTCAACTCCAAACCCATAGACTTCGACGCCTTGCAAGAACCCGGCTTTCTCAAGAACACAAATCCCATAAAATGTTTCGTCTTTGCCGAACACAAAGTCAGCAATACCTCCCCAACCGGGTTCGGGTTCGGTGTGTCCTCGAACAGCCATATAAAGCTCGCACAGCCGCAAGCGCACTTCCACAATGTGGCCTCAGCATGTTCAACTTGCGGTAGAAACACAGCGGCTTCCGGGCCGCTGTTCTCCAGCATCCAACGCAGGAGCGTGCGTTCTTCATCGGTGAGTGGGCGGGTGGATTTGGACATTCGCTCTACTGCTTGCGGTCTGAATCACTGGATTATGTGTCATACTCGCCGCTATCCCACGGTTCAAAGAAAGCCATGTAGTTGCCGGGTTGGGCTTCGACAGTCCATGAGCCATCTTCATCTTCGGGTTCTCGTGGTACAAGTCCGAATGTGATTCCGAAGCGTTCGATGGCGAAGGGTTTGACTTCAATACGTTCCAGTGTAATGCCGCCGAGATCCAGCAGCCATTGTGATAAGAGTGTTTGTCGCGTCTGGTCGGTGGTGTTTGAACGAGGGCCGATGCGTCCGACTTTGGCTTCGGCAAGCTCGCCGGATTCATTGAAGACATAGAGGGCGATGTATTCACAGCCGGGGCTTGTGCCAATTGCTGGCTCAAATGGAGTGGTGAGAAGGAACTGCCTGCCATCGGACAGAGTGCCGACGTGCTGAGCGTGGTGGTCGTCAGGTTCGATGGCGAGAAGTTCGGGGGCATCGTCGATCACAGTCAAGACTCCATCGGTGAGGGCGTGCATCTTCACGATGTCATAGAGAGTACGAGAAAGTGTTGATGTGGTTTCGCGGATTGTTGCCAAGGCGTTGTGAGATGTGATTCTGCCGCCCCTGCCGGGGCGGACTGTGTAGAGAGATCGCTTTCCACGGGTTGCGCCCGCGAAGCGCGGGCTTCACCCGTGGCTACACCCCGGCGCCCCGTTGGGGCGAGAGGCACACCGCTCTGGAGAGCGGTGCCACCCAAGGCAGAAGCCCCACGCGGAACGTGGGGGTACCCAAGCAAGGCAATGACATTCGGTTGCCAAAGAACTCCACCGCCGGGAAGGGTGGTGCCACGACTCAATGCCTCCGCACCTGCACCGTCTTGATCCCCAGGTTCGCCGCTGCGGCGGCGACGGCGCGGGCGACGGTCTTGGGTCCGGTGCCGCCGCGGACTTCGCGTTTGGCGAGGCCTGCTTCGAGAGTGAGCCACTTGTAGACATCCTTGCCGACGACCTTGGTGTGGAGGCGGAATTCGTCGAGGGTGAGGTCTTCGAGGGGTTTGCCGGCGGCGAGGGCGTGGCGGACGAGTTTGCCGACTTCTTCGTGGGCATCGCGGAAGGGGACACCTTTGGAGACGAGGTAGTCGGCGAGGTCGGTGGCGTTGGAGTAGCCCCCCTGTGCCGCGCGTTTGGCGTTTTCGGGGCGGAACTTGAGGGTTTCGATCACGCGGGTGGCGATGCGGAGGGATATGGAGAGGTGATCCATCGCATCGAAGAGGCCTTCTTTGTCTTCCTGCAGGTCTTTGTTGTAGGCGAGGGGGAGGCCTTTGAGGGTGACGAGGAGGCCGACGAGATCGCCAATGATGCGGCCCGACTTGCCGCGGATGAGCTCGGCGGCATCGGGGTTTTTCTTCTGGGGCATGAGTGAACTGCCACTGGAGACGCTGTCGTGCATTTCGACGAGGGCGAACTCCTGCGAGGCGTAGAAAACCAAATCTTCCGCGAGGCGAGACAGATGCACGGCGCAGATTGATGCGGCGGCGAGGGTTTCGAGGGCGAAGTCGCGATCGCTGGTGGCATCGAGGGAGTTGTCGCTGGCGGCATCGAAGCCGAGGTCTTCGGCGAGGGTTTCGCGGTCGATGGGGTAGGTGGTGCCGGCGAGAGCGGCAGAGCCGAGGGGACAGATGTTGATGCGGGTGCGGGCATCGGCGAGTCGTGCGGCGTCGCGAGAGAGCATTTCGAAGTAGGCCATGCACCAATGCGCGGCGAGGATGGGCTGGGCACGCTGGACGTGGGTGTAGCCGGGGATGATGGTGGCGTGCTCACGCTGGGCGAGTGTGACGAGGGCGCGTTGCAGAGCGAGGATCTCGCCGATGCGGGCGTCGACCTGAGCGCGGGTCCAAAGGCGGATATCAGTGGCGACCTGGTCGTTGCGGCTGCGGCCGGTGTGGAGTTTTTTGCCAAGGGGGCCGAGCTTTTCGACGAGCCAGGATTCGACGAAGGAGTGGACATCCTCCTGACCTGAGCGGAGGGGCATGCCGGGATCGCGAGTGACCTGATCGGAGAGTTGTTCGAGGGCATTGATGAGTTTTTCACACTCGGGGAGGGTGAGGACTCCGGCGGCGGTGATGGCCTTGGCCCAGCCGATGCTGCCTGCGATGTCTTGCTGAGTGAGGCGGTGATCGAAGGGGAGGGAGTCGTTGAAGAGTTTGAAGAGAGGATCGGCGCCGTGCTCGAAGCGGCCGCCCCAGAGTTGAGCATTGGGTTGGGCGATGGAGGATTTCGCACCGGCCTTGGAAGCGGCAGATTTGGCCGGATTGGCGGCGTGAGAGTGGATGTTGCGGCGGCGTTTTGCGGGCATGGGCGAGGGTACGCAGAGAAGTTCTGAGTGCTGAGTACTGAGTGCTGAGGAGGAAGGCGAGTGCGTGTGACGAGGGATGGTTTCGTCCGCACAAAGTGCGGATGAGCATTAGGGGAGATTTCCAGGGGCTGGATCGGTCGTTCGCTGTAGCGAACAACCGATCTGCGCGACGCATTCCATTGGGGGCTATTTTCGTTCGCCCATGCGGGCGAAGAGAGAAGAGCAGGACATAGGGCAGCAGGAAACGGGCATCAGAGAAGTGAAAGGCCCTTGCGGGAAATCAGGAGGTTGGAACGAGAGTGGATTCGCGTGCGGCTGGTGAGTGGGGGAGGAGGTTGTTGAGTGCCGCGGCGATGGAGGGGCGGGGGGATGAAGGAGCCGCGGAGTGGTGAACAGCTCGAAGGATGGAATCGACGGCGGACGGGTTGGTTTCGGCGGAGATGTCGGGAGTGGGTGAGGCATCATTCGGCGATGGCACTGCACCGGAGGCGGCACGGAGCTTGGCAGCGCGAGATGAATTGGACGAGCGTTCGGAACGAGGGCGGGCTAGGGAGACGAAGCGGGAGATGGTGGAGGTGATTAGGCGGCACTCGCGGACGACGTGGTGCTGGTGTTTGAGGGCGGCTTGTGGATCCGAATCCGCAACATCGGCGTCGGAGGTGGAGGAGGAGGGTGGGGGATCGGAAGTGATCTGAGAGGTGATGAATCCGAGGGCGCTTTCGAGGGGCCCGATGTGCCGCGACACGAGGGCGGCGGTGCTGGATTGGATGTTCTGCTGGAGGATGGTGTTTACGGCTTGGATCGCGCTGCGGATGTGGGGCTGGGCGACCCAGCCGACAAGACGCAGGAAGGAGCGGCGCGCGGGGTGGGTTTCGGGCGCGGTGGAGGTGAGATCTCGGAGGTTGAAATTGTGGGCGAAGAGGAGGTCGAGGAGGTCGAAATCGGAGTCGGGGATGGAGAGGAAGTTGGAAGTGCTCATGTCCTCAAGATAGGGTAGTGTTTGGGTATACGCAAGGGCTTGGAAGGTTTTTGTTTGGAAATAAATATAAGCCCCTGTGTGACAATGGCTTAGAAGCGGTGAACGTGATAAGGGGAGAAAAACCGTGAAACGTGAAGGGTTTAGTTGTAGCGGCCGAGGAGCTCGACGATCTTGGGCTGCTGACGCTCAATCTGAAGTGAGCGGCGCATGAGGCGGATGGCCTCCTGGCGGGCGGCTTCGTCTTTCTCATTGGAGAAGAAGTACTGGTTCAGCAAGCAGACTGCCGCGCCGTTGATGGCGGGGTAGTGGTTGCCGTCGATCTCGACCGCTCGGTTGAAGGCGGTCTTGGAGTCTTCGTAGCGGCGGAGTTTGAAATAGCCAGCGCCGAGGCGCTCGAAGGCGACGGCAGAGGGAGAAGTCTTGACGAGTTGCTGAAGGGTGTTGACGCTTTCGGCGATGCGACCACTCTTGCCGAGGGCGTCGGCGAGATTGAGGAGGAGAGGGCCGGTGAGCGGGGCGAGCTCGGCGGCCTGTTGATATTCGATTACGGCGTCTTCGTAGCGAGCGATGGCGTAATAGACGGCGCCGAGATTGGTGCGGGCGAGGGCGGAATCGCTCTTGATGCGGACCGCACGCTCGGCGTATGCGACAGCTTCGGCGGCTTCGCGGAGTTGGAGGTAGGCGGTGGCGATGTTGAGATTGGCGTTGAAATCGTCGGGCTTGATGGTGAGAGCGCGGAGGTAGGCCTTGACGGCGTCGCCTGCACGAGTGAGCAATTGCAAGGTGAGACCGTGGAGGTATTGAGCGTCGAAATTCTGGGGCTCGAGTTGCGCGGCCTGGCCGTAGCGTTGCTCGGCGGTGTTGTAATCGCCCTTCTCGCGGTAGATGTCACCAGCGCCCATGTAGGCGACGGTGAGCGTGGGGTTGGACTCGATGGCGCGTTCGAACTCGGCGAGGGCATCGTCAGAGCGGCCATCGGCGAGCAACTGATTGGCGCGCTTGACGGCCACGGTCGCGGCCTCTTTAGGGGCGCGAGGGCGTGACTCGAGTGCGTCCGTGAGTTGCGCCTGCTTATCTTGGGCGGCGGTTTGCGGCTTGGCCTTGCCCCAAGAAGCGCAACCAGAGAGCGTGGTGGCGGCGATGAGGCCGGTGGCGAGGGTTGCGAGTGCGTGGTTTGAGAGTGTTTTGGAGTTCATCGCTGTTCCACAAGTACGTTCGGCGGATGGTATTCGCGGGTTGCCTTGCCATGAGCGCAGCACGCCCCTGATACCCCTGAAAGCAAAGGGACGAAGAGAGATTCGGCCGGTATTGAGGGTGAACTTCAATGAGATTATCCGGAACTTGGTGTGAACCCGGGAGAGAGGCCGGAAAGTGCACTTGACTGAGGTGAGTATGGTCCGGCGGGAGGTTATTTGGAAGCGCGTTTGGCTGGCTTGGAAGCCGCGGGTTTGGTCGTCTTTTTGGTGACTTTGGCGGTCACTTTGGCCGCGGGCTTCTTGGTGGTCTTGGGTGTTGCCTTTGGAGTGGGGTTGGGTGCCTTTGCCGGCTTGGGAGTCGGGGCGGGCTTTGTCACGATCATGGGCGGGATGGGACTGGAATGGAGGAGGGAGCGCAGGCGGGCGAGGTTTACGGTGTCCCAGGGCGTGCCGTTGCAGTCGCCATCTTTGGGTGTTTCGAGGATTTTGGGAATGCGAGCGCAGTGAGGGTGATTGACGACGGCGGTGAAACCAGAATCGGCGAGAGAGTTGGCAGCGCACTCGCCTTCGCCGATATGCATGTGGCGATCGAGTTTGGAGCCGAGGGTGCCTTTGCTGTCGTTGAGGTGCATGACGTGGAGGTGAGAGAGGCCGCACATTTGGTCGAAGCGTTTGAGTGTGGCATCGGCGGCGGCGCGAGTGGACATGTCGTTGCCTGCGGCGTGCAAGTGGCAGGTGTCGAGGCAGAAGCCGATGCGATCGGGGAGGCCGGTAGATGAGATGATGGCAGCGCGAAGATCGCGGAGGTGTTCGAATGCGCCACCGATGGTGGAGCCACCACCTGCGGTGCCTTCGAGGCATGAGACGGTGCGGTAGCCGGAGGTTGAGGCAAAGAGGATTTTGTATGCGGCAGCGATGCGGGCAATGCCATCGGCGAGAGTGGAGGTGGTGAAGGCGCCGGGGTGATGAACGAGGTATGGGATTTCGAGTTGCTCGCAGCGTTCGATCTCATCACGCATGAGGTCGATGGATTTTTTCCAGAGGGTGTCGTCGGGGCTGGCGAGGTTGATGAGATAGGAGGCGTGGGAGACGCCCTTGGCGGGGCCGGACCACTTGAGACGTTTGATTTCGGATTTCCAATCAGCGATCTGCTGGGCTGAGAGGGGTTTGGCGGCCCATTGCTGCTGATTTTTGGTAAAGACCTGCACGGTATCGAGGCCGAGTTTTTCGGCTTCGCGGAGTGCGTTGCACATGTCACCGGCGATGGAGAGGTGTGATCCGAACATGACTCAGAGTAGCGTGGAGTCAGTTGGTGTCGATGTCGCCTACGTCATCGATGTCTCCGAGTTCGGCCACATCGTCGGAGAGGAGCATGGAGTCGATGCGGAGCATGACTTCTTCCACGGTGATGCGCTTCATGAGGGCAAGGCCGGAAGCAGCGTGCTTGTGGTTGAGATCGTCTTCGGGTTCGATATGTTGGATGACATCGGCTTCGCGGCGATAGGGGCCGACACGATCGACGCGAGTGGGGCCGAAGAGGGCGATGCTGGGGCGATCAAAGCCGACGGCGATGTGAAGAGCCGCGGAGTCGTTGGCGATGACCATGGCGCTGAAGCGGATGATGGCCATGAGTTGGCCGATGGTGGTCTTGCCCATGCGGTCAATGATTTTGGGTGTGCGGTCCGCCAGATCCAGACAGCGGCTGGCGTGATCGCGCTCAGAGCGAGAGCCGACGAGGCAGACTTTGAGCCCACGACGGACAAGATGTTGAGCGATTGCGGCGAAGCGTTCATCGGGCCAGCGTTTGCCGGGCCAGCGGCTGCCGGGGGCGAGAACGGCGTAACCATCGCTGGGGAGATCGGGATCAGCGAGGATTCCGAGGCGGTCTTTGTCAGATACGTACAGGCGCATGTCGCGAACTGGGGGCACGCCACTGGCGTGGGTGAGCGCGAGCATGCGCTCGACGGTGTGCATGTCGGCAGAGACGGGGATGCGTTCGGTGAGGCCGAGCCAGCCGAACTCGCGAGCATCGGCAAAGCCAATGCGACGAGGGGCACGGGTGGCGTGGGTCATCATGCCTGAGCGAGCAAGGCCCTGAAGGTCGTAGACGATGTCGTACTGGGTTTCGCGGAGCTCGCGGAGGAAAGCGCGAAAGGGGCCGAATTGGCCGCGTGTGAGTTGGTGGCCAAAGGCGCGGCGGGGAAAGGGAATGACGCGGGAGAGGTCGGGATGGTGGGCGATGGCTTCCTGAAAATCATCCTGCACCAGCCAGTCGATGTGGGCATCGGGGTGGGCTCGGCGCAGAGAAACCAAAACTGGCACGGTGCGCACGACATCACCCAAGGCCGAAGGGCGGATGAGGAGGATCCTGGTGGTCTTGGAGGAAGGGGCCACGGACGAACGTACGCAGGTGATTTGGGACGAGGTTTAGGCCAGAGCGAACATGCGGCCGCCCTTACCTCTGGATTGGGCGATGTAGCGTTGGAGGTTTCTGCCGGGACAGAGGGTCTTTCCGAGTTCCTTGTGCGTGTAAACACGCCCGATGGGAACGCGGTGGTTGCGTGCGAGCTGGCCGACGAATTGATCCAAAGAGGCCAACTGCGCGGCGGTGGGGGACTGGACTTCGAAATTGCCGAGGCACATTACTCCGATGTTGTTTTCGTTCTGGTCTTTGACGTGAGCGCCGGTGAGATAAGCGGGCCGGCCTTCCCAGATTCGGCCAGATGGATCAACGATGTAGTGGTAGCCGATGTCGGCCCATTGAGCTCGGACGTGATTGGCTCGGTGCTGCTCCAGGCGTGCCATGACTGCGGCCTGAGTCGTCAAGCCAGCGGATGAAAGTGCATCGTGGTGGATAGTGATGCGGGTGACGCGGCCCATGGGGCCGGTGCGGCTGAGGATGGGGACGGCGCGAGTCCAGGTGGAACGCGAGATCACACCTTGTGGAAGTGCACTGGCTGGAACTGGCGGCGGGGCGGCCTTGGGCGTGATCGGCGTGTTGCCGACATAGACGGGCTTCTTCCAGACATCGGGGCTGAAGGTGTCTTCGCCGTCGTCCATGTCGGGGTATCGAGGGCCGGGCATGAGGGCGGATTGGCCGGTCTCGCAGCCAGCCATGAGGGCCGCCGCACCGATTCCGACGATGCCCATGAGGAAGCGTCGACGCTGTGCGGCGACGAGGTCAGGATCGGGTGATTGGTGCGACGAGGAGGAGCCGGGATCAGAGTGGGGATTCACGGATCCAAACATCGGATACGACTCCATTCCTTGGCCAAAAAGTTGGCGAAATCTGTTTGCATTCCGGGGGGCCCCCTTCCCTGGGGGTCAACCGGTGGCAGGAGCGTAGCGAGGCGGAGGGGTTAAGCGATTCTGCTGGCACCAGATGGCGAGGACCAGCAGCATGTACAGCCGTTGGGAATGGTCGCGGGTGCCGGCGAGATGCTCGGCGTGGATCTGACGGGCGAAGGGGAGGTTGAGTTCGCAGCCGACAAGGGAGGATGGGAAGGGGTCGGTGCTGGCGAGGGCATCGGCAAGGCGGGAGTTGAGACGACCGAAGTCTGAGCGAAACCAGTCGCCGATGGGGATGGCAAAGCCCATCTTGGGACGATCGACGATCTCGGCGGGGAGGTATCTGCGGGCAATGCTGCGGAGGAGGCCCTTGCGCAGGCCACCAGGGGTGAGCAACGAGTGCCTCTGGGAGAGGACCAGCGTGGCAAGGTCACTGGCTAAGAACGGAGCACGGAGCTCAACTCCCGCGGCGAGCGAGGCATGATCGACCTTGGCAAGCAACACATCGGGGAAATGGTCGCCGATATCCCATGAGTACTCCATTCCCCGGCAGCGTTCGGTGAACGCCCACTTGCCTGTCTGCCCGGGTATGAGTCGCTGACGATCGGCTTTGGGGAAGATCGCGGCGAGATCGAGGTAGCCATCACCGGCTGAGGCATCGAGGAATCGGGCGATCTTGGCGTCGCGGGATTTGGGATCATGCTGCTTGAACTTCCAGCCGAGTGCAAGACGCGCGAGTGATCCGAAGGGCCCGATGGCCTGAAGCCACGGAATCACTTTGTACCTTTCGTAGCCGAGGAAGAGCTCATCGCCCCCATCGCCTGAAAGAAGAACTTTGGCGTGCTGGCGTGCCGCGCGACAGGCCCAATAGGTGGGTAAGAGTGAGCTATCTCCGAAGGGGTGGCCAAGTAAGCGGATCAGATGCTCGAGGTCGTTGAGCGGGTCGGGAGCGATCTCAATCGTGCGGTGAGTGGTGCCGATGCATTCCGCAGTGATCTGGGCATGCTTGGATTCGTCGTAGGCAGCGTGCGGCATGCGGACGCACACTGTTGCGAGAGAACCGAGTTCGCGTTTGGCCAACGCACAGACCAAAGAAGAATCGACGCCGCCGGAAAGCAATGCCCCTAGAGGGACATCGGATTCGAGGCGTGATTTCACGGCCTTCATCAGTGCAGTTTCGATTTCAGACTCGGCGTTACTGCTGTCCAATCGTCGTGAAGAGTGGACGCGCGGAGCACCAGCCCACCACCATCCGCGATGAAGTGCGATCGCATGAGCCGGAGGTTTTGTCGCTGATGAGGACCACACGGTTCCGGGAGAAATGGAAGTGATGCCATGGCGGGGAAACTCGTGTTGAAGTGCTCCCTGAGCAATCGCCACTGCGGAGCCGATTGAGTTCCATGGTTCAGAAGGAGCCAGTCGAGCACCTGGAAAGGTACCTTCATTCACGACCGACTCGATTGCCGCGGTGGTACTGGCGAACACGGCATATGTGCCGGTTTGCGTTGTGGCTTGAACGACGAAGAGGGGCTTTTCGCCGAAGCGATCACGAGCGGCGACGAACTCAGACGTGTTTGCATCCCAGAGCAGAACCGCGAACATGCCATCCAATTTGGGCCAGAGGTCGTGCTGCCACTGTTTCCAGCCGTGGAGCAACACTTCGGTATCGCTGTGATCGGTGGTGAAGTGATGGCCGAGGGTTTCGAGTTCGGCGCGAAGGGCGCGATGGTTGTAGATGCAGCCGTTGAAGACGACGGTGATGCCGCCACGGGTCATGGGCTGCGCGCCGCCGGAAAGGTCGAGGATGGAGAGGCGGCGATGGACGAGGGAGATGGAGCAGGTGTCGCTATTGGCATTGACGCGTTGGTCGGTGAAGCGGCCGTGGCCGTCGGGGCCGCGGAAGGCAATGGCGTTGTCCATCGCATCGAGCCAGCGCGAATCGATGGGGTGGGGAGGGACTGGCGAGCCCTTGTGATTCAGGTGAAGGATGGCACCGATGCCGCACATGGTGGGGGAGGAACTCCTAGCGGCTCAGGCGGCGGGGCGTTGTTCAGAGGGGGCGATCACGTGTGTGTGGCCGTGCTCTTTGGCGAGTTTGCGTTCCTCGAGCCACATCCACCCGGTGTGAAGGATGCGGGTGACGGTGATACCCGCCACGAAACCGATGGTGGTGCTGGCGGCGATGGAGTAGTTGGCGTGGAGGAGAGCGTGCTGGCCACCGAGGGCGATGATGTAGAGAACGGGGGAGAGGCAGGCACGTTGGACCTGCACGCGGCCGGCATCTTCCAAGAAGCTCATCTTGGCGTAGGCGGGGTTGATGAGGTGGCCACTCTTGCGAGGAAGGTGGTTGGCGAGCCAGTGGAGAAGGAAGTAGACGGCGATATCAGCAACCAGATCGACGATGAAGGTGAGACCGCCGACGATGAACTTGGCGGAGAGGCCTGAGGCGTTGTGGATCTTTTCATCCAGACCTGCCTTGCCGATCAGCGTCATGACGATCACTGTGAAGCCGAGCGCGAGCGCACCGGCCACGATGATGTTGACGTTGACGTTGATGATGCGCTTGCAGTACCAGCGCGCGAGCCATTCCATGCGCGGAACTTTACTCCCGTGGAAGGCCGAAGGTTCGCGCGAAACGGATTGCCGCGAATGGTTATCCGGCGTTGACGGGGGCACGTCCGACGCTGTAATAGGTGAAGCCCAACTCGGCCATTTGGCGGCGGCGATAGAGATTGCGACCGTCGAAGATCACCGGCTTTTTCAAGAGGGTGCGAATCTGGGCAAAGTCCGGGCTCTTGAATTCGTCCCAATCGGTGGAGATGACCACGGCATCAGCACCTTTGAGAGCATCGTTCATATTGTCGACGACCTGAGCGATGGAACCGAGATCAGCGCGAGCGTTCTCGTTGGCGACGGGATCGAAGGCGACACAGGTTGCTCCTGAGGCGGCGGCCTTGCGGATGAGGGTGAGTGCGGGGGCCTCACGGATGTCATCGGTGCGGGGTTTGAAGGCGATGCCCCAGAAAGCGATGCGTTTGCCTTTGAGGTCGCTTCCGAAGTGGGTGAGGATTTTGGAGAAGAAGCGGTCGCGTTGACGCTGATTGACGTCGTGAACACTCTTGGAGAGAGTGGCGGGAACGCCGGCCTTATCGCCCATCATGATGCAGGCGAGGGTGTCTTTGGGGAAGCAGCTGCCACCATAGCCGAGGCCGGGGTACAGGAACTGATTGCCGATGCGTTTGTCAGCGCACATGCCCTCGCGGACCTTGCCGATGTCGGCTCCGTAGGCCTCGCAGAGGTTGGCCATTTCGTTAATGAAGCTGATCTTGGTGGCGAGAAAGTTGTTACTGGCGTACTTGACCATCTCGGCTGAGAGGATGTCCATGATATAGATGGGGTGGCCGTTGCGGACGAAGGGGTCGTAGAGCTGGCGGAAGAACTCGCCGGCGGCGTCGTTTTCCACGCCACAGACGACGCGGTCGGGCTTCATGAAGTCATTGATCGCATCGCCTTCTTTGAGGAATTCGGGATTGTCGGCGATGGAGAAAGGGATGTCGGCACCGGCGCGGGCGGCGATGCGGTGTTTGACGGCGAGGGTGGTGCCAACGGGGACCGTGGACTTCATGACGATAACCTTGGGCTTTTGATTGGGGCCCAGGGCCTTCAAGACGTCGGCAATGTCGTCGGAGGCGGAGTTGATGTACTTGAGATCGGTGTGGCCGTTTTCGTCGCTGGGAGTGCCGACGCAGATGAAGATCGCATCGGCATTCTTGTAGGCAGCGCCCTTGTCGGTGGTGTAATGGAGGCGACCGCTGGCGTAGTTGCGTTCCATGAGTTCGGTGAGGCCGGGCTCATAGATGGGACATTCGCCACGCTTGAGGGTGTCGATCTTTCTGGCATCGACATCGAGGCACGTGACATCGTTGCCGGTTGAGGCAAAGCAAACGCCGGTGACGAGTCCCACGTATCCGGTTCCAACCATCGTCAGACGCATGTGATCCTTCTCCGAGCCCCTTTGAATCGATGCTCAGTACACCCGGCGGCAGCCGGAGCAGGGCGGACTATATCGGCGATGAAGGGGTGAATCAGTGCGGAAAAGCATGGGCAGGGGACTGGATTTGCAGGCGGAGGGTGTGATACTCCCAGCCGTGAAAGCCAAAGGACGCAGCCGCAAACCAGTTCTGACCGCACGCACTGCAGATCGCCACGCGCTCTATGAGATCGCGGTGCAGACGCCGGATGATGAGGTGAAGTTTTTTGATCGGGTGTATCGGGGATTGAATGGACGTATGCCGCGAGTGCTGCGCGAGGATTTCTGTGCGACGGCGGCGATCAGCCAGAGCTGGGTGAAGCGAGGTGAGGATCGCGTGGCGTTCAGCATTGATCTGGATCCTGCGCCGCTGGCGTGGGCGCGGGAAAAGCGGCTGGCGCAGTTGACGGAATCCCAGAGAGAGCGTGTGCATCTGGTGGAAGGGAATGTGCTGCATCCGCCACGAATCGGCAAAGTGGATGTGGTCTCAGCGGGAAACTTTTCGTGGTGGGTGTTCAAAGAGCGAGGGATACTGCGGGAGTATTTTGCCAAGGTGCGGAAGGCGCTCGCTCCGGGTGGCGTGTTTGTGCTGGACCTGATGGGGGGGACGCAGTCGAGCGAACTGCTGAAGGAGCGGCGGAGGTGCGCAGGATTCACGTATGAGTGGGAACAGCATGCGTTCAACGCGGTGACGCACGAATTCACGTGCTTCATCAATTTTCTGTTTCGGGACGGGACGCGGATGGACCGGGCGTTTCGCTATGACTGGCGATGGTGGAGCATCCCAGAGGCACGGGAACTGCTGATGGAGGCGGGATTCAAGAACGCGACCGTGTATTGGGAAGGGGATGATGACAAGGGGGGCGGGAACGGTATGTATCGCCCGACGGACAAGGGTGAGAGTTGCATGTGCCACGTGACGTACATCGTGGCGCATGGATGAGGATGAGAAAACCTAGAATTGCAGCGCACAATGATCGCTGAACTATCCACCCATCCTGAGATGCAACCTGTGCATGAGGCGCTTGCGCTTGGACTGGCGCGAGTGCGGCAGCGATTTGACGCTCAGTTAGTGTCGGCGGATCAGCCGATCAATGAACTGACTGAGCACGTTGGAAGGTATCGCGGCAAGATGCTGAGGCCGGTGCTGACGCTGGTATGCGGATTGGCGGCCAAAGTGAGCGCGGGTGGCAAAGTGACTGCGGCTGAACTCGATGGGATGTGGAACCAAGACCACATCATCGCGGCGGCGGTATGCGAGATGGTGCACATGGCGACGCTGGTGCACGATGACATTCTGGATGAGGCGGATGTGCGTCGTGGCGTGCGGACGATCAATGCCCTCAAGGGGAATGAAGCGGCGGTGATGCTGGGTGATTATCTGATCGCGCATGCGTATGACCTGGCGAATGCGAGTGCGCGGCCCACGGTGTCGCGCGTGGTGAGCCAGGCGGCGGTGGCGGTGTGCGCTGGGGAGTTGATGCAGTTGTCGCAACGTGGGAACATCGGGCTCACCGAGGCGGAGTACTTCCGAATTGTGGGAGGAAAAACCGGTGCTCTGATCGCGGCGGCGTGCAAATTGGGGGCGATGGCCTCGGATGCCGCGGAGCCAGTGGTCGATGCGATGGCGAAGTATGGCGACCTCCTAGGGACGGCGTTTCAGATTCAGGATGACATTCTGGATCTGACGGGAGATGAAGGCACGGTTGGGAAGAGCGTTCGCAAGGATGTGGAGAAGGGGAAGATGACGCTGCCCTTGATTCATGTGTTGCGAGAGAGTGGAGATGATGGGCAGGTTGCGCGGGTCTTAAAGCGTGCGGCAACGCGCGAGTGGAATCACGAAGATGATTCGGCGCTGGGGGCCGCACTGCGCGAGCATGGATCTATTGAATACGCGAAGCAAACGGCGGCGGGACTGGTTGATCGCGCAAAGAAAGGACTGGACGCGGTGGCACTCAGCCCGGTGAAGCAACTGATGATGGTGATGGCCGATGCGGTCATCGACCGCACGTTTTAGGATCAGCCAGCGAAGGCGGCAACGAAATCCAGATAGTCAAAGAAGTCGATAACGCCGTCGTCGTTGAAGTCAGATTCAAGAGAGGCAGCGGCAAACTCAGCGACGAAATCCAGGTAATCGAAGAAGTCTACGACGGTGTCGCCGTTGAAATCAGCGCCGGTGAAGGTGCGGCCGGTGATGAGGATGGTGGCGGGGACGCCACCGGGTGCTTCCTTGGTGTAGAAGCTGGGGTAGTCGCTGCTGGTGCCGCCACCGGGGCCGCCACTGGCGGGGTGTAGGGACGTGAGGGAGAGCATGAGCTTGCCACTACTCAGTGCCTGGCGGACGTACTGCTGAATGCCGAGGCGAGTGACATCGAGCTCGAGATCAAAGGTGGTGCCGACAGGAATCTGCTGTCCTGCGGTAAGAGAGCTCGTGGTGCCGATGGCCCAGGCAGTGGTGGGAACCTTCTGACGGACATGGCGGGAGATATCGAAGAGCGCGCCGTTGGAATCAAAGTCGGCGGCGAAAACGCTCCGGCATCCTTCGACAGGGAAGCCAAAGCAACCGAAGGAGGTGTTTTCGAGAAAGGTGTCGATGGTGCGGCCGTTGCGGAAGCCCACGCCATAGATCTCGATGGGCGTGCCAGCATCGGCATCGGCGACGTAGTCGGGATCGCTGGTTTGGAATGAAGCGCTGAGGGGATCTGCGGAGGGGTCGTAGAAGACAAAGTCGGTCGTATTGGAGACGGTGACCTGAACCCGAACGCGGGACACGCGATAGTTCGACAATGGTTGACCGGAGGGAATCTGAGATGCGGTGTCGAAGCGAACCAACATCTGAGAATCGCGATCGTCAAAGCCGCTCTGGCTCAGGGCGGCAAAGACGGGGGCGCGAACTTCGGCGCCGGGAGTGCTGTTGAAGGGGTACATCCACCGGTCGAGATTGGGATTCGTGCTGGAAGCGACAAAGGGCTGAGCCGAGGCGACGCCAGCGGCGGCGACAAGCGCAAGAACTGCACTGGGGGAGGCCTGAGACATGACGAACTCCTTGATGAGTGGTAATGAATGATACGACCGAATAGTTGAGACTTGTTCTCAACTAGGTATACTATGTCTTTACTGTAGAGTAGTAAAGTTGCGGTTTGACAGGAACGGACTAGAATAGAGCGGCAAATATAGGTGATCGGCACTGGGAAACCGGAGCGTTCGTTGTGCACCGTGCGAGGATGGGGTATCTGCCTCTCGGAACGGGGCGTTGAGAAAGTCGATAGGACAGGACGATGCAGCATGTGATGGGACCAGACGGGGTGGATTCAAGAGCGCGGTCGGGCGTGTTTTGTCCGGTGCGCAAAGTGCTTGGCGACGCGGCCATGGCGCGAATAAGCGCGATGCGGCGAGGCGGCTTTACTCTCATTGAGCTGCTGGTGGTGATTGCGATCATCGCGGTCCTGATTGCGATTCTGCTGCCCGGAATCGCGCACTGCACGTTCTTATCGCGTCAGGCGAGAGAACTGTCGGCAGCGCGGCAGTTGATGGTGGCGTTCAACCTGTATGCGGATACCAACAAGGGCGCGGTGCTGCCGGGATATCCGACGAGGGCGCAGGTGAATGGGCCGATGGTGGTGACTGATGATGCGGGTGAGCGGGTTTTCAATGAGGATGCGCAGCGGTATCCGTGGAGACTCGCGCCCTATCTGAACTATGAATTCCGCGGGTTGTATCCAGAGGAGAAGCTGCTCACGGAACTGCAGCAAAGGCGAAATGAGTATGGGCAGTACGGCGTCGACTATCGCTATGTGGTGTCACTGTTCCCGTCGCTGGGGATGAACGTGACGTTTGTGGGTGGTACGGATCGGTTGGGGCAGTTTGATGCTGGCTATGACCAGCGTGTGGGGACGGGCGTGGTGGTCAGACGGATAGATCAAGTGACTCGACCGACGCAATTGATCACTTTCGCTTCGGCACGAAGTGAGGTGCAGCCACTGCTGCCGCAACTTGGCGCGCCGCAGGGGTACTTCAGAGTGGAGCCGCCGTATCTGGGAGCAGGACAGGGATTGCGTTGGACAAATGCGTATGACGCGCAGGCGGAGTATCCGGGTTTGGCGAGTGGGTTTGTGGCGCAGCGGCGGACGGGGAAGACGGTTGCCGCGTTGTTTGATGGTCACGCGGAAGTGTTTTCGTACGATCAGATGAAAGACATGCAGCGGTGGTGCGATCGCGCGGATCGGGCGGATTGGACGCTGCCGTAACGCCGCTGAAGCGGCGTTACGGAAATGGCCAAATACCAAATGGCCAAATTGCCAAATGAGGCAAGGGAGCACACAAGTCTGGAGACTGGTGCAACCCAATACAGAATCGCAACACAGCACGGCCCTGCAAAGCCAGGACCGTGCCACGTTCGATTGCCATGATAATTACTTGGCGAGTTTGTAGAAGGGCATGGCGGTGGTGGTGGCGTTCAGCATGCCGCGACCTGTGTCGATTTCGACGGCGGTGCCGGGGGCGGTGAGTGCGGCATCAACGAAGCCCATGGCGATGCAGCGATCGAGGGTGGGGCTGGGGCAGGCGCTGGTGATGATGCCGACGGATTTGCCAGCGATGAGGATGGGGTTGCCTTGGCGCGCGGTGCGTTTGCCTTCGACGAACATGCCGACGAGTTTGCGAGCGGGTCCGCCACTGGATCTGGTTTGTTCGAGAACATCCTGGCCGATGAAGCGTTCGCCACGTTCCTGGGTGTGCTTGTCGAGGGAGATGGCGAAATCGACGCCGCAGGAAAGCGCGTTGATGTCTTCGCCGAGTTCGTGGCCGTAGAGGGGCATAGCGGCCTCGGTGCGAAGGGTGTCGCGGGCGACGAGGCCGATGGGCTTGATGACGGCATCGGGCTTGCTGACGTCGATGTCCTGGAGGATCATGCTCTTGGCGAGGGCGAAGAGTGAGGAGGGGAGGATGGCTTCGAAGCCATCTTCGCCGGTGTAACCGGTGCGACTGACGACGACCTTGGCGATCATCAGGTTTTTGATGGCGAAGCGGTACTTCTTGAGAGTGGGGATTTCCTTGCTCACTTTGCCGACGACGTCCATGACTTTGGGGCCCTGGACGGCGACCATGACGGTGTTTTCAGTGGTGTCGTCGACCTTGACAGTGAGCTCGCGGGAGCGGATGACATCGTCGAAGTGCTTGAGGAGCTTGGCGCGATTAGCAGCGTTGACGACGATGAGGTAATCGTCATCGTCGTTGCGATAAACGATGACGTCGTCTTTGACGCCGCCCTGCTCGTTGCAGACGAGTGAATAGCGGCACTGACCGTTCTGCATATCGCTGATGCGGCGGGAGCAGAGGATTTCGAGGAACTTGCGAGCGTGCTTACCGGTGACCTTTACGCGGCCCATGTGGGAGACATCGAAGAGGCCGCCACTGGTGCGGACCTGCTTGTGCTCGGCGAGGGGAGAGGTGTAGTAGAGGGGCATATCCCAGCCGGCGTACTCGCCCATGTGGGCTTTGTTGTCGGCATGGAACTGGTGCATGGAGGTGCGAGCGAGGGGCATGGGGATCTCCGATTGGATGTGGAGTCGAGAGTAAGCCGCGGAAGGGGGCGACGTTGGCACTACCACGCCATGTTGTCGATCAGGCGTATGGAGCCGAGCCGGGCGGCAACGAGGATGCGCCAAGGGATGCCGGGGATGGGGGTGAGCAGAGTTGCAGCATCGCGGACGACGGCGTATTCGGGGTGAAGACCGGCGTGTTGTAGTCGCTGCAGCATGTGGGCTTCGGCGACCGCGGGGAAGGTGAGCGTGCGTGCTTCATGCATGATGCGGTGGATGGCGGGTGCGATGGCACGTTCGGCGGGCGTGAGGAAGCGGTTGCGGCTGCTCATGGCGAGGCCATCGGGCTCGCGAATGGTGGGGGAGGGGATGATGCGGATTGAGGTGCCGTGCCGCTGATTCATTTCTGCGGTCATGGCGGTGATGAGTTGGAGCTGCTGCCAATCCTTTTCACCGAAGATGGCGGCGGAGGGGCGAACGAGCTCGAAGAGTTTCCACACGACCAGATACACACCGGCGAAGTGGCCGGGGCGGCGGGAATCTTCGAGGTTGGGTTGTGTTGCGACAGGGGGAAGAGTGATGGCTGCAGCTTGGGATTTTGCGGCGTCCATCCCAAGCGGGTAGAGGAGGGAAACATCGGGAACGAAAGCATGGGTGGCCCCGGCGGAGTGAGCGAGAGAGAGATCGGCGTCGAGGGTCTTGGGATAGCGGGCGTAGTCGGCAGGGTCGTTGAACTGGGTGGGGTTGACGAAAATGCTGATGACGACAGGCGCGGATGTGCCGCGAGCACGCTGCGCGGCATCGCGTATGAGTGCGGCGTGACCTTCGTGGAGTGCGCCCATGGTGGCAACGAAGATGCAGCCAGAGGGGAGTGAAGTGATATCGGAGGCAGTACTCAGAACTTGGATGGTGGCGTTGTGAGTCGTGGGTGTCACGGGAGTTACTCCGCGAAGATGGCTTCGACGAAGGCATCGGGATCGAAGGGAGCGAGATCGTCGGAAGTTTCGCCGGTGCCGACGAATTTGACGGGAGTGTTGGTGACGTCTTTGACGGCGACGACGATGCCGCCTTTCGCGGTGCCATCGAGCTTGGAGAGGATGATGCCGGTGAGGCCAAAGGGCTGTTCGGTGCTGCCGGTGGACTTGCCAAACTCTTCGGCCTGACGGAGGGCATTCTGGCCGCTGGTGGCGTCGAGGACGAGAAGCACTTCGTGAGGTGCGCCGGGGATCTGCTTGGTCACGACAGAGCGGAGCTTGGCGAGTTGACGCATCATCGGATCTTGCGTCTGCAGGCGGCCAGCGGTGTCGAGGATGAGGACATCGACATTGCGGGCTTTGGCACTGGCGCAAGCATCGAATGCGACGGCGGCGGGATCGCCACCCTGTTGACCTTTGACCACATCGACACCGAGACGCTCGGCCCAGATTTCGAGTTGGCGGACCGCGCCCGCGCGGAACGTGTCGCAAGCACCAAGGAGGACGGTTTTGTCCTGATTGCGAAGGTAGCGGCAGAGCTTGGCGATGCTGGTGGTCTTGCCGACGCCATTGACACCCGTGACGAGGATGACAGTGGGGCCGGAACCAGCAGAAGCAAAGCGGAGAGCGCGATCGGCCTCGGGCCACATGCGCTTGATCTCGGATTTCATGTAGTCGAGAACTTGCTCGCCACGTTCGAGGCGACCGGCGCGAAACTCCGTACGGATGGTGTCGATGAGGTGGCGGGTGGTTTTCTGACCGACATCGGCGGCGATGAGCTTGGTTTCGAGTTCGGAGATGAGATCTTCATCGAGCTTGCGCCCAAGAAGCATGGAGCGAATGCCACCGACGACTGCTTCGCGTGTGCGCTCGAGGCCTTTCTTGAAGGAATCGAAGACCTTGGAGAAGAGGCCCATGCGTTACGCCACTCCGGGTGTGGGTGCTGGCGGGATGGCGGTGGTCAGACGCTTGCGCATGTTGTCGGCGACGCCGTTGATGAAGGCGGGGGAGTGCTCGGTGCTGAAGCGCTTGGCGAGTTCGACAGCCTCGTTGATGATGAGGGGAGCATCGGTCTTGCCGAGTTTGAGTTCGGCATAGACCAGCCGCAGGATGGCGCGATCGACGGCGGGTTGACGGTGCGTGGGCCAATTTGGGGCGAGTTCGCGGACGAGGGTGTCGGCGTCTTTGCGCCATTCCATGGCCTTGGTGACGGTGTCGCTGACACGTTCGGCTTCGAGGGGGCCAAGCCCGGGGACGCGAGCAAGGATGCCGCGAATTTGCAGGGCGTCGGCTGCGGGTACGGCGTCGAGCTCGAAAAGGACTTGAAAGGTGAGGCGGCGAATGGCCATCTGGGCGACGCGTTCTCGCTGATTGGGAGGGAGTGATTCGAGAGGATCGGTGGATGCTGTTGCGGCACCGGGCTCTCCGAGCATCAGGTAGTGCTCGAAGGCCATGAGGCGGAGGCCTTCTTGAGTGAGCGTGGCAAGGGGTTGGTTGGATGAGGAGTCGGTCATGGTGAGTGAATCGGTGTGAAAGATTCAAGAACGGAGCTTGTCGGGAGAATCGCCAGAGAGGTGAAACGCCCCTTGGAGGTGCCGCGCGGCGTGGACGGCGTGAGCGGCATCAAGCGCAGCGGACATTGCTTCCTGCCCCTTGTTGCCCTTATCGCCACCGGCGCGGGCGAGTGCCTGTTCGTTGGTGTTGACGGTGAGGACACCGAGGCCGATGGGCGTGCGGTGGCGAACGGCAAGAGACGAGAGCTCTTGGGTGACAACATCGCCGAGGATTTCATCGTGGCGGGTGTCACCCTTGATAATGCAGCCGAGGCACACGACAGCGGTCAGGAGAACGCCGTTCTGCTGATGGGCGTGCATGATGGCTTCGGCGACCACAGGAATCTCAAAGGAGCCATGTACTTCGTAGGTGAGAAGATTTTCGGGTTTGCCACCCCGCCGGAGGAACTCGGCGATGGCGGCTTTGCGCAGGGGATCGGTAACGGTCGCGTTGTAGACGCTGACGACGAGAGCGACTTTGTGGAGGGGATGAGAGGCGGCGACGGACATGTGCGGGAGGATAGGAGATGAGGGGAGGAAATGAGGCTTGATGCACGTTGGAGGCCGGGCAAAAAGACCGCCACCCAAGGCAGGGCCTTGGGTGGCAAGTAAATCGGGATGGGCGGATTCGAACCGCCGACCTTTTGACCCCCAGTCAAACGCGCTAACCAAGCTGCGCTACACCCCGGACAAAGCATTCTAGGAGCCAAGATGGTCATCGTCCAAAACCAGCCCTGCAAATGGTCGCGGCGGGCTTGACTGGCGCATTTCTGGCCCGATATCTCGCGAGATTGGCGAGAATTACCGCGGTTGAGACGGATTGGGCGCGATGTTGGGGAGTGCGGGGGACGTTGTGCAGGCACTTTGCGTAAAATGAAGTGGTGTCTCTGGAACCCCTGCGATCTGTGAGTGTGATCGTGCCCATGTATAACGGGGCCAAGGTGATCGCATCGACACTGGATGGGATCCAGGATTTTCTGACGGCATCGGGTGTGCGGCACGAGGTGATCGTGGTGGATGATGGCAGCCGCGACGCCGGGGCGACGATTGTGGAGGCGCGGGGACGGGGGGTGCGGCTGCTGCGGAATGTGCAGAATCGGGGGAAGGGATACAGCGTCGCGCGGGGGATGATGGCGGCAACGGGGGCGTGGCGGGTGTTTCTGGATGCGGACAACTCGACGCGGATTGATAATTTGACTCGCGTGGCGGAATTGGCCAGCGGCGGCGCCGCGGTGGTGATCGGATCGCGGCGTGCGATGGGAAGCAACATCGTGCGCAAGCAGCATCCAATTCGACGGTTCCTGGGAAACTCGGCGCCGATGCTGACCAAACTGCTGGCGCTGCCGGATCTGTCGGACACGCAGTGCGGGTTCAAGGCGTTTCGGGCGGATGCCGCGACGGGCGTATTTTCGAGATTGACGGTGGACCGGTTTATGTTCGATGTGGAGGCGCTGCTCTTGGCGCGGCGGCTGGGATACACGATTCATGAGATGCCGGTGGCGTGGGACAACCCGACTGAAAGCACGCTGCGGGTGAGCAGCGACACGCCGCAGATGATCGGGGACTTGCTCAAGACGGTGTGGAGATTGCGAAAGGGTGCGAAGCTGCCAGCTGTGGTGAGGGAAGCGGAGCGTGAGGCGGGCGAAACCATGATGTTGGAAGCCAAGCCCCTGGAAGCCATCCGCGCCGGTGAATGAGGCGAAGGCCAGCGTACGGTTTTGCATGCCATCGGCTGCTAGAAGGATGAAGAGCATCGACACGGAGCAGTCCGTGCATGGCAGTGATGAGCAAACGCATCGCGCGTGCAGTCTGGCGGCGTGGTTTGGTTCGCGCGGATGGAAGCCGTTTGCGTTTCAGAAGGAAGCGTGGGAGGCGTATCGCGCCGCCGAGAGCGGGTTGATCTCCGTGCCGACGGGCGCTGGCAAGACGTACGCGGCGGTGGGTGGTGCGCTGGATGAGTTGATTGCGGAGGCGCGAGCGGGGACGCTGGGGAAGGGACTGCGGCTGCTGTATGTGACGCCTCTGCGGGCAGTGTCGCGGGATATTGAACTGGCATTAAAGCTGCCGTTGACGGAGATGGGTGTGCTGGCGGGGGAGAGAGTGGGTAGGGGAAAGAAGGGTGTGCGAGGTGGAGTGAGGGTGGAGAGTCGAACGGGGGATACGGAGGCTGCGTTGCGGGCCAAGCAAGGGGAGGAATTGCCGCACGTGTTGGTGACGACACCGGAATCGCTGTCATTGATGTTGTCACGCAAGAACGCGGTGGAGCTTCTGCGAGGGGTGCGGTGCGTGGTGCTGGATGAGTGGCATGAACTGCTGTCGAGCAAGCGGGGGACGCAGGTGGAACTGGCGATGGCGCATATGCGGGATTGGGCCAAGGGCGTGCGGACGTGGGCGTTGTCGGCGACGATCGGAAATGTGGAGGAGGCGGCGCTTGTTGCATGCGGGGTCGCATGTGGGATGGGGTGCAAGCCGCGGTTGATTCGTGGAGCGATGGAACGACCGGTGGTGATTGAGAGTCTGCTGCCCGAGAGTGTGGATGAATTGCCGTGGGCGGGGCACCTGGGCATGGCGATGCTGGAGCGGCTGATTGAGTGGCTCGATCCTGCGAAGAGCACGCTGATTTTCACGAATACAAGATCGCAGGCGGAGAAGTGGTTTCAAGCGATCAATTTCGCCAAGCCGGAGTGGGCGGGTGTGCTTGGGTTGCACCACGGATCGATTGACCGGGAAGAGCGCGAGAGGATCGAGGCGGGGCTGAAGGATGGAAGTGTGCGACTGGTGGTGGCGACGAGTTCGCTGGACCTTGGTGTGGACTTTTCTCCGGTGGAACGGGTGGTGCAGATTGGGAGCGCGAAGGGGATCGCGCGGCTGCTGCAACGCGCGGGGCGGGCCAATCACCAGCCGGGGGAGAGTTCGCGGGTGTTGTGCGTGCCGACGCATGGGTTGGAGCTTTTGGAGATTGATGCTGCGAGGCGGAGCGTGGCGAGTGGAGAAATTGAGGAGCGGACTCCGGTGCGCGAGCCGCTGGATGTGCTGGCGCAGCACCTGGTGACGGTGGGGGTGGGACCAGGTTTCCGGGCGAGGGAGATGTTGGGGACGGTGCGGCAGACCTGGAGTTACCAGGGGTTGAGTGAGACGGAGTTTGAGCGGGTGCTGTCGATGGTGCGCGAGGGTGGCGGAACGTTGAAGGCGTATCCGGAATATCACAAGGTGGAGGAGGATGGGGAGGGTGTGTATCGGGTGACGACGGCGCGATTGGCGCATCTGCATCGATTGAATATCGGGACGATTACCGGGGATGGAACGCTGGAGATTCGACTGCAGAGTGGGAAGCGACTCGGGAATATTGAAGAGAGTTTCGTGTCGCGCTTGGCGGTGGGGGATGCGTTTTTCTTTGCGGGGCGGATGGTGGAGTTTGTGGCGATGCGGGAATTGACGGCGGTGGTGCGGATGAGCAAGAAGCGGAGCGCGTTGACACCGATCTGGGGTGGGACGCGATTGCCGATTTCGGAAAGTCTTGGTGCGGCGGTGCGGCAGAGTTTGGAGAAGTTGGGGGGGTTGGGGAGTGAAGAGGCGGAGTTGGGGGCAGAGTTAAGGTGCGCAGCACCATTGGGAATGGCGCAGCGGGGGATGTCGGCGGCGCCGCGGCGAGATCAGACGCTGGTGGAGATCGTGCGCACGCGAGAAGGGGAGCATTTGTTTGTGTACCCATTTGCGGGGCGATTGGTGCATGCGGGACTGGGGGCCTTGCTCGCGCTGCGGCTGGGGCGAAATGTGCGGACGACGTTTGCGATTGCACAGAACGACTATGGATTTGAGGTGCTGGCGGAGGAGGGGTATCCATTTGCGGAGATGATGACGAGGGAATTGTTTTCAACGCAGGATCTTGCAGCTGATGTGGCGGCGAGCGTGGAGTTGTCAGCACTTGCGAAGTTGCAATTTCGAGAGATTGCGCGGATCAGCGGGCTCGTTTTTCAGCAACATCCGGGAGCGCGGAAGAGTTCGCGGCAACTGCAGGCGAGCAGCGGATTGATCTTTGATGTGTTCAGCGAGTTTGATCCAGAGAACATTCTGCTGATGCAGGCGCGAAGGGAAGTGCTGGAGAGGCAGTTTGAGGAGAGTCGTCTGGGGCGGGCGATGCAGCGGATCGCGGCGGGTGAACTGCTGGTGAAGCACCCGACGAGCCCAACACCGCTGGGTTTGCCTCTGGTGGCGGAACGATTGGGAGCACGGTTGAGCACGGAAACGGTGCTGGATCGGGTGCGGAAAATGAAGCAGGAGTGGGAACGGGCGGCCGCGGCATTTGAGGAGAGTGGTGTGTGATTCGAGGAAGCGTTGAGATCGAGATTGGTGTGGGGCGGAAGGAGCGGCTGGTGCTGCTGCCGCAATTGGCGGCGTGGTTGCCTGCGCGGCGGATGGTGCTGGCGGCGGACCTGCATCTGGGGAAGGCTGAGACGATGCAGGGGGATGGACTGCACATGCCGCGGAATGTGTTAAAGGGATTGATGGATGAGAC
>JAGWZK010000046.1 GCA_018968885.1 Planctomycetota bacterium
ACGCGTCGGCCTTCGATCACATCATATTCGACACAGCGCCTACGGGTCACACGCTGCGGCTTCTCAGCCTGCCCAAGGCCTGGACGGGTTTTCTTGAGAAGAATGATCGGGGAGCTGACCTGCCCAGGTTCTTCGGACCACCCTTAACTTGAGAAGCCAGCCCTCCCATTGATTTCGTTTTGCCCCTTCCGGAGCGGTTGTGCAACGGGCCGGGGCGCGCAGGCCCCAAGTACCGCAGCGTCCCGGCCCGTTGCAGGCTCGGACGCTGGAGGTTCGTTTCTGCATTTCTCCGCGAAGACGCGTGGCGTGAGATAGCCGAGGCTCGAATGTGGCCGGACGGTGTTGAAGTGTTCGAGCCACGAGGCGATGACCACCCTTGCCTCTGCCCGACTGCGGAACCATTCCATGTTCAGGCACTCGTCCCGGAATTTGCCGTTGAAGCTCTCGTTGACGCCATTCTGCCATGGCTTGCCCGGGTCGATGAGTGCCGTCGCGATGCCCTCATCGGTTACCCACTTCAGAATGGCCCGCGAGACGAACTCGGGGCCGTTGTCGGAGCGGATGAACATCGGTGCTCCACGTTCAGACACGAGCCGGGACAGCACGTCAATGACGTGCCTCGAGCGGATCGCACCAGCAACTTCGATCGCAAGACCTTCCCGGGTGAACTCTTCCGCCACCGTCAGGCACTTCAGCTTCTGTCCGTTGGCACAGGCGTCATGGACAAAATCGATGGCCCAGACCTGATTGACCATCAAAGGCGCCTCAGGCCTTGGTCTTGTGCTGGCGACACGTCGGCGCGGCCGCTTGCGCGGAACCTGAAGCCTTGCCTGTCGCCACAGCCGTTCCATGCGTCCATTGCTCATCGCATAGCCCTCCCGGCCAAGGAAAATCCGGATGCGGCGATAGCCATACCGCGGATATTGGCCTGCAATCTCGCGCATGCGCGCGATGACGGGTGCGTCGCGCGCCGTGCGCTTCGAGCTATAGTTCAGGGCAGACCGACTGACCTTCATCAGCGTGCAGGCCCGCCGTTGGGAAATCCCTCGACGCGTTGCATGCGTTACCTGGGATCGACGAGCCGGCACGCTTACCATTTTTTTGCGTTGATCTCCTTCATCACCTCGATCTCGAGGTCGCGTTCGGCCACGAGCTTCTTCAGCCGGGCATTCTCGCTCTCGAGCTGCTTGAGGCGTCGCACGTCGTTCGCCTGGAAGGCTCCGAACTTCTTCCGCCAGCCATAAATCGCTTGCTCGCTCACCCCATGGCGCTTGGCAACCACCGCAACGCCGTCCCGATCTGACTCCCGCAGCATCGCCACAATCTGTTCATCCGTAAATCTCGACTTCCGCATCCCTGCCTCCTGTCGGCAGGGCCAGTCTCTCAATTAATCGGTGGCCCGAAAAGCCGGGGGCAGGTCACTGAAACAGCCTGGTGACTGTCACACACAAAGCTGAGCTTCAAAATTGGTTCATTGTTTTTTCTTGGAACACAGGGGGCACTGAAGAAAATCTATCCGTACCATTGTACGTATTCAGGATGGAGCAGAATGGAGAACTTCTGGACTCGAGAAGGGAGTAATTCAGCATTGACAACTGCATAAGCGCTACCTCACCATACTCTGGGTGATCAACCACTGCCTTATCGCGCCACTCCCATCCGAACTTTTCAAACAACGGAACAAGCGGCAAGTTTGTGTCCATGTACGCAAAAGCCGCCCCGGCCCTCAGCCCATCTTCAAACACAGCCAATAGAATGTCCTTAAGGACACCAGTGTTCCTGTATCGCCGATCGCACATCAGTTTGGTAACAATCACCGACCTCGCCCTGTCGGCGTTTGGAACACATGTGAGCCCGTACAAGTCCACATAATCCCTCATCGCAGGATCCGAGAGCCAATTGTACCTGATTGTGGCAATGGCAGCGGTGTCCGAGTACACTCCCAGAAGAACACCACTGTCGTCATAGGGCTCCCGCAAGATTTTTTGCTGATGATCCGCGTGCTTTTGAAATCGCCCCATCTCCTCGACATAAATCTTGTAGCGCAGCTTGAAGATCCAT
>JAGWZK010000047.1 GCA_018968885.1 Planctomycetota bacterium
TACTGCACTCCAGACGAACCCTCCCGTGCCGCAGCCACGCGACACGCGTGCGCGTTCCCGGGCTCGCCTGCGCTGCCCGAGGCGAACGGACCCGTGGTTGTCCGTCCGTTTGGTGTCGATGCAGTCATGGCCTGATCTCCTGCCTCAAACACCCCGACCAGAAGACGTTGCACCATGCCGAGGGCATCTTTGCACCCAATCCGCCAGCCTCGATTTGGCCTCGTTTGGTTTCCGTGGCATGCTCCTTCAGCCGGGGGTTCCGGCAGAAAGGTATGGACAACATGAAGCAGATCAGTACGGGTGCGGGACTTGTGGCCCTTTCAGCTGGCATGGTCGCCACCGCGTTCATCGCGACGCAACGTGGGGGCGAGGCGTATGCCCAGGCCGGCAGCGGAGAACGGCGGATTGTGAGCGCCTCGCTCTTTCAGCACGCTAACGGCGGCTTCATTGCGTATCGAATTTGGTCCGACAACGTTATCGACGTTCGAAACATCGGTGGACTTAATGGCCGTGCCAACCTTAATGAATTTGGTTGGGGGACCGCTTACAACCCAGGTGCCGGCGTTTGGCGAACGCTTGATGACGGCACTGGCGTATTCCTCCGCTCCGATGTCGACCAGTCCCGTACGGTCGACGCCGGCGACATCGGCGCCACGCTGCTCGACTTCGGCAAGGAAACCGGCGACCCGCCGCCGCCCATTGACTGCACCATCAATTCGCCACGGTGAGGCAGTTGCGAGCAAGTCTCCCCCAACCAATGGAGTCAAACATGAAGTCTAGTTCTACGGGTGTCGGCTTGTGTGTGCTCGGAGCCTGCGTGCTTGGTGCAGCCGTCGTCTCTTCGCCGCACTTCATGAATGCCGCGAGTGCCGCCGGCAGCCTCGGACGAGTGGCGGTGACCCCGCATGGGGCAACGCAGGCACGGATATCCCACGCGACGCATCCGCTACATGACGGAGCTCGAGGCACTCACAACTTGGAAAGTCTGACGGCCTCACAAGGTGATTCCGCATTCTTGCCTCGACTCGCACCGGATTCTGCTTGTGTTGGCGAGCCACAACTGTGGTTTGATTCGACGCCGCGCATGCTCAACACCTGCCCCGGAGCAAACTACTGGCTCAATGTCTCTCTCATGCACCAAGCCGACGTGAACGGTGACGGCAAGGTCGAGACGGTCATTCCAGCATATGACTACTGGGACTCTGGCCTCGCCGTCCTTGCAGAAGGGGTTTCGCTTGACGTGGGGGCTGTTGCGTACGCAATCCATCCTGGTGAGGCTGGTGATCGCCCGGCGATTGCGACCAGCAGCGTGCTTGTTGGCGGGACGCGCATCGGCGAATTTGTGAACGCCTTGATCGATGGAGATTCCGGTGGTGGTGATTGTCCGAACAGATACGCCATCATCTGTGGGATGATGGGATTGATGGACTGTGATGGCGACGGCGCACTCGACCTCGTGGCAAACCTTGCCTGGGAGACTCGCGCTCATGACGGTACAAGTTGCCGATGGAGCACCAGTCAAATCTGGTTCAGAAACACCGGCTACCAATCGGCACCACCCCCCAACCCCTACGACCTTGACGGCGACGGCGGCGTCAATGCCGGCGACATCGGCGTGCTGCTGCTGAACTTCGGCGAATGACCGCCTCGACGATCCGGCACCTCACCCCGCCGGCGGAGCCGACGGAGCTTTCTCCAGCACACCACCCGGCGCCACGGCCATGGCCGCGGGCCCTGCACGCTTCACGCGCCAAAAGCGAGAAAGCCCAAGGCCTGGGGCCTTGGGCTTTCGATCACAAGCGGGTGAAGGGACTTGAACCCTCGACATTCACGTTGGCAACGTGACGCTCTACCACTGAGCTACACCCGCAAAGGTG